>JANQRI010000011.1 GCA_028284675.1 Gammaproteobacteria bacterium
CACTCTACTCCCGCTATAAGCGGCGAAAATATCAAATCCAGCAGGTGGCTAACCAGCAGCTTGCTTTGCTGCTATGAGTTTCCCCGGACACCAGTGTGCCTGCGCAGGAATGACATAGTCGTGATTGGTGTGGCAGTTGAACCTGGATTCCTGCCTACGCAGGAATAACATAATTGTGATTGAGTGTTAAGAAGCTTTACGAATACCATCAATAAAACTGCGTGACTCGCTTTCCAGCAAAGTCGCCTGCTCACTTAACAGCTGCGATGCATTCAGTACTTCACTGGCTGATGAGTCGGCCAGCTTCGCGGCTTCCTTAACATCCTCAATGTGGTTGCTGATTAACTGAACCCCGTCAGATGCAGACATCATATTCATAGAGATTTCATTGGTTACGGCCGACTGCTCTTCAACTGCAGTGGCGATACTGGAGGAATACTCGTTAATGCTACTGATAGCCTCACGCATTTTTTGCATCACGGAAATCACATCGTTGGATATTGCCTGAATATTGGCAATTTCCCTTGCAATATCTTTCGTTGCAGTGGATGTTTGGTTGGCAAGATCTTTAACCTCATTGGCAACAACCGCAAAACCTTTGCCGGCCTCTCCGGCACGGGCCGACTCAATCGTGGCATTCAGTGCCAGCATATTGATTTTATCGGTTATATCATTAATAAGCTCGGTTACTTCACCGATCGAGTCAACGGCCTTGGATAAAGTTTGAGCAGAATTATCAGCAGACTCAGCCTGGTCTACTGCTGATTCAACGACCTGTTTGGACTTGGTAATTTGTTGTGCTATTTCACGAATGGAGGCGGTCATTTCTTCAGTAGCCCCGGCCACTGTTTGCACATTCGCAGAGGTTTCACCGGAAGTTGATGCCACTTCAAATGATTTTTGATTGGCACTTGCAGTAGCAGTGCTCATTTCGTTTGAAGCCCGGCTTAAGCCTTCCGCAGTATCAAACACTTTAGTAATTGCGCCGGAAATTGTCCCTTCTAATGAGTCGGCCAGCTCATTCATAACTCTTTGGCGCTCCTCCCTTCGGCGTTTCTGTTCGTTTGCACGGTTTTGTATTTGCTCTTCTTCAAGTTCCTGCTTGCGTATCAAACCCTCTTTTAATATTTCAATTGCTCTAGCCATATGGCCAATTTGGTTACGATAGCCGGTAAAGCGAATGGTTACCGCAGTATCATTGTCTGCCAATTTAGTCAGGCTCTCGGTGAGGTATTTAATACTGTTAACCAGGTTTCTGATAATAGACCAGCTAAATAAAGTCAAGATGGTTGTACCTACAATTAAAGCGGCGATATAAACATACTTGATGTTTTTTGCTGCCGCATTTCTTTCTTGAGCTTTTTGTAAAATAGATTCGGAAAGACTATCTTCTACCTGTTTTAAAAGATTGATTTTTTTCGTCATCGTGTCGAACCAATAGCTTGCTTCAACATTTTTATAGTCATTTGAATCAAGGCTTTTAAAAGCGATTGCCCGCATTCTTTCAACTTCATCAATCGCGCGGCCACTGAGTGTTTTATTGTAAAAATTGATGTGGCTTCGGTCGGCGTAAGTTTTAAAAATCTTCATGTAAGTGTCTTGTATTGCAATCAGGGAAGTCAGCCTGGCTAAAGTGTCGTAATTAAAGCCATTGGTGAAACCATATGAACCGACCGCGCGTTCGATACCGGCTCGCTCTTTGGATTGCAAAAAATTAACATAAGCGGAAATTTCAGTTGCGCTTTCAGCTTTGGACGGAATTTTAAGCATAATGCCGATCAAATCCAAAATATCTGTGTTTAGGCCCGTATAGTATTTAAGCGCCCCACCCACGTTGATTGACAGGTTGTCCACCTGGTTGCGTATATCAGGCATTTTGGCAATACCCGTTTCAAGTTTGTTTAGCTTGGTGGAGAGCTCTTTGCCAAATTTACTCGCGTCAAAATCACTTAAAAAATCTTTCAGGTCCTGTTTCCGCTTATCTGTTTCAGGGCGTTGGTTACGCAGGGTCGCAACAAATTTTTGCCCGTTCGAGCCAATAAACCCGGCTGTTGCCCCACGTTCTTTTTGTTGCTCATGCAGCAGCGCACTGGTATAGGCCGCGAGCCTGGACAGTTCGATTACACCCCGGCTTTCGTACTCAGTCTGAATTTTTCGTTGTAAGTTGTTGCCCGCGAAAAATATCAGGCCCAGTATGGGGAGGCTCAAAAGCAACAAAATCTGATTTCGAATCTTAATCTTCGCCAAAAACCCGGAAACTATCATGCCTGTCAGCTCCTAAAATTAACGTCCTGTTTATTTATTCCCGGAATCGGTAAACTCACTTATTATCGGCATTCTAAATCAATTCTTAAGAGTCGAACGCGGCATGATATCGGGCGAAAACCGGCGATAAATCGCATGAAAATAATGAAGATACTGGTGCGAATAACCCTGGGCATAATAGGGCTTATGGTGTTGGCTTTTATAGCGCTATGGATTTATGCCAAATATACTGATGTAAACTCAGAAACAAACTGGCATGTAGAGAAAAATGCGGTGCCGTCAAAGTCCCATCCCCTGTCAGGTTTCTATAAATATGAAGATTGCAAAGAGCCCTGGGGCTGGGCTGTCGGGGCTGCGAATGAAAGAGAATATTACATATCATTCTGTGGCCCGGGCGGCTGCTTTGCCGAAGGAACCTATCGTGCGAATACAACGATTTACAATGATCCGAAGTACGAAGTGATCGATAAAAACACGATAAAATTTCTGACAGACGGCAAATGGACAACACATGTGCGTTGCCCGTCCGGTCGTTAACAGCAGCCGTTGAACCTTAACGCTCGGAATGGTGCATTATGACAGGTGGTAAATAGTGAGGGGCTATAGCTGAGTGATAGATCGTAGCTTGTTTAACAGCAATGGAAACCGGGCTTGGCTGGCAGAGTCAGGAGGCAAATGCCCTTGCAATGCGTCTTCAAAATCACTCTCGGCAATGAGTTTCCTGAATTCAACGATCAAAAAATTACGGACTTGTTCCGGGCAATGGCTAATTGCTTCTACGATGTTGCTGTGCCCATCAATCACCGAAATTAAATCTTCCAAATCATGGCTGGATAAAAAATCTGCGTTACCCCGTTGATAGAATGCCTCAAGCTTAGTCGCAATAAATACTGGAGCAGTAATCAAATTAATTGATAATTCGCCCAGTAAAAATTTATTCGCAGTACTGCTGGCAAGTGGATACCAACGATTGGAAAACCCTAATATTTTCCCATCGGTCGGCATTAAATCTAATCGTAGCGATGCTTTTGTCCAGCGGCAGATAACACCCTGGTCGTCCGCGGTTTGAGAAAAGCCAAACGATTTAAGTTGCTCTTCCAATTGATAGTAATCGCCTAAGCTTAACACTTCGACAATCATATCCACGTCTTGTGTCGGGCGAATTCGGTTTACTGCGGTGTCAGTAATTAATAGCTCAGTTGCACAACCACCGACCAATACCAATCGGTCCAACATGGGTGCAATTTCACGGCATACCGCCAGCAGTAACGCTTTATTACTCATAAGTACTCAATTTTTGTTTCAACATTTTTTTAGCAACTTGCCGGTCTCTGGCGCTGTTGCTTCGCAATACATCGAGTATCGCTAAATAATCATATAATGCGCCGTCTTTTATTACTGCAGCCGGGACACTTCGATATAGCGGCTTAAATGCATAGCCTGGAACATCACCCTTTGGGTAAGGCCACACAGGTGGCGGCTGATCTGTGAGGGCAAATTCCCCTTTGAAAATATCAGCTGCATGAGCGGTAGGTATGCCACGGGTGGGTTCACCTCGCTCTGCCGGAAACACATATCTGAGGCCGTGAACCAAGAACTCTTCGGCAGCTGCTTTTACCGGTTTGACGCCATGGTTGGTCAGACGGACAAGGCCTGCTGCGAGCAGTCGCTTAATGCCGGCATTGACCTCCGAAGCACTCATACTCAACTCCACAGCAAGTGAGCCTTGTGCCCAGGATTTAGCTCCTTTGCTGAAGATTTTCATCAGCACAACAATGTCTTGTGGTTTGAGCATATAGTTTTAAATATATTTGTTATTCGCGATTTGCGAATAAAGAATAACAGCAAAATGAAAAAATGCAATCATCAACAATATTTTTGAGGAATTGGTTGACATGAATCAAAATGTACAGCAAAATGCTGTACATGAAAACACGAGTAACATTCAGGTTGCCTAACGATTTGGCGCAGGCGTTAAAGTATTTGCCGAATCAAACAAGCTTTGTGGAAACCGCTTTGCGGGATGCGCTTGGGCGTAGTTGCCCTACATGCGGGGGTACGGGCAGGGTGCCTGCCGGGCGTTTGCAAGTTTCGAATGTAAAACAAGCCGGGCTTTCCAGGTTAAGCCGTGATGAAGCGTTGTATTTAAAGCAGCTTATCCGTTTGGCAAATGATCTGGCTGCAACAGAGTTGCAGCTTTCCAAATCATTACCAGGTGAACATGCATTGGGTTTTCAGTTAACCCGCAATGAGTCTGTGTTACTTAGCGGTACATTAGATGAACAGGGAACAAGATTTAGGGCTAATTAAAAATATTATAAAGAGATATAAAAATGAATTATGTTATTACACGTTTATGCCAGGACTGCGTTGATGGAGATTGTCTCAAAGTATGTCCTGTGGATTGTATTTTGCAGCATCAACCAAGCGATAAACCTTCTGAGTTGCCTAACCAATTATTTATCGATCCGGTTGATTGTATTGGTTGCGGGGTGTGTGTACCCGAATGTCCATGGGAAGCTATTTATCGGGAAGACGAAGTACCCGAAATATTTAATTCGGACATTGTGTTGAATACAATCACCAGGGAAACACCTGATGAATTTGCAGTGCCTGTTATTGAGGAAAAACCAAAACCGACCAATGAGGAGGTTGAAAAAAATAAACAACGCTGGGGGCTGTCAAAGAAACCGGCTGCCTAAATTCATCTGATTAAAGTGACTGAGTGCCGGGCATAAGTGCATCATAAATATAGAGCTGCAAAGGATTTGTTTTCTATAGCAGATAATAAAAGTCACTAAGTTTTAAATATTTAAAAGTATTTTTAAAAACCTGAAAAAATGATAGGTGGCAGCCGGTAATAAAGCCAAATAAATACAGTTAATGATGAATGCTCAGAATAGCGCAGTTTTTCTAATGCCCGGTTTCGATGGCACCGGGGAGTTGTTTGCGCCCTTACAGGCGTTTTTGGGTATAGATGCAGTTGTTATTCGCTATCAGGACGAGCAAATATTCGATGACTATGTAGCGTCAGTTGCCAAACAATTGCCCGATAAAGGTGCAGTATTAATTGCAGAGTCTTTTTCAGGCCCTGTGGCATTGGCATTAATGGCCCGTTATCCCGAGCGAATTCGGTGTGCAGTGTTATGCGCAACGTTTGCGGTCAGTCCGTTTCGATTCCTGACCCGGCTATCCCGGTTTGTGCCATCCTTGTTTTTTCAACACGGCCCCGTGCAAACCAGAATGCTGAAAGCATACTGCTTTAATAAAGAATCCGATCCGGTGCTGATTGCAAAAGTCGTATCCGTTGCCCGCTCAATGCCGGCCGACACCATCAAATCACGGCTCAAAGTATTGGCGGGTATCGATTTACGGCCTCTACTGCCACGTATCGAGTTGCCGGTGCTGTACTTGCAGGCGTTGCAGGATAAAGTGGTGAGCCAACACCTCAGCAGAGAGTTAGTGCAGGGCCTGCCCAATGCCACCGTGCGAGAAGTGGATGCCCCTCATGTGTTGTTGCAGTCCAGGCCGGAAGAATGTGCAGCGGCGATCAGGTCATTTATTGGTTTTTAACTTCGTTTTCCGGTGAGTCAGGTTTAAGTTCCTTGCTGACATAACGCAGCGAGTCAATCAGCATCAACTGCACCCAAAACAACCCATTTTCCGCGCCGGGTGACAGGCCCCGGGATAAATCCAGCTCAGTCAGCAGTTTCATCACATCCACAACACGATCCAGAGTATCCCGATATCCCACGTTATTAGAGGTGTTGTCGGCAATTAGGGGGATTGGGGGTATTTTATGGTTTTCGTTGTTCTTCATAAGGTTTATTCCATGCATTAACTAGCCAAGCCTGGCGTGTTCGTATGCATGCGAATATGCCAAGCTTGGCGGTATAAATCAAGGGGAATTTCCATCATAATGCAGCGTCCTGACCCAAAATCCGCCTACTACAAAGAGTTTTCCCGCCTTCAGGAAAAGTTGTGCAAAAAAATCAAAGAATTAAGGGAAGAGCATGGCTATACTCAGGAAGACATGACAGAATTTGAGCTGTCTCTTCGGCAGTATCAGCGTATGGAGCAAGATCCAACATCCATCGTTTCGCTCTGGCAGCTATATAAAATCACCAAAGCATTTAATTTAAAAATAGATGATTTTCTAAAGTAAAACGGTATTAGGAGTGTCTGGGTTTGTCTATAGCTAGATGTAAAAAGCAATCTGATTTAATTAAAAGATAGGAAAAAATGGAACAAATCCCACTAAGTTTACAGCAGGCTATAGAAAGCGGTAAGTGTGTCTTGTTCCTTGGTGCAGGAATAGGAGAGCATTTAGTAACAAATGGTAAACCACTTCCTGTTGGTTTGGGTTTGGCTCAAGAACTGTGTGAAAAATTTGATATAGATCCGAATGGTAACTATGACCTAAAGTTAGTATCTAAAGTAATTGAAATTCAAAAGGGTAGAAAAGAATTAGAGAGTTATCTTCATAAAAGATTGTCTAATGCTGAGCCAGATGAATATTTACAATGGTTGCTTTCTCTAAATTGGCGTTCTATTTATACTACTAACTTTGATGAAGGTATAGAAAAATCATTTTCTTTAAATAGTAATCCAATACGAAATCCTATAATTTATTCCTTATCTCAAGATATTATTGATTATGATCAACGGCTAGAAGTGCCAATTATTCATTTGCATGGAACGCTGTATGGGGTTCGTAAAAGCAATATTGTAATTACTACCCAAGATTACATCACATATAAAGAAAAAAGGCGCATGCTTTTTGAACTTCTAAAAAGAGACGCTGCAATTTCTACCATTTTATATGTGGGCTATTCAAATAAAGACCCTAATTGGAACGCTCTAATTACTGAATTGCAAGATGAGTTTTCACCTAAAGAAATACCAAATTCATATAGGGTCGCTCCTAATACAGATGAGCTTGAGAAAACTGTCCTCAAGGATTCTGGTGTTACTACTATAGATTTGGATTTGGCTGGTTTCGTGAAAAGTCTAAAATCTAGTATAAATGCGCAAGAAAATATCGATAACCTTGGCAAGTATCGAGAAAATATACCTAGTGACTTCCATGTGAACTTTGATGAATGTCCAGCAGCCGTTCTACGGTTATTTAATTCCTGGGTGTATGTCAATCAAGCTCCGTTTGACGAAGGTCAAAATATTCAAGCGTTTCTAAAAGGAGATAAACCTAATTGGGCTTTAGTAAGCCATGATAATTTTTTTAAAAGAGATATTGAAGACAGTGTTTATGATGAGTGCTTAGAGTACATAACTAGCTCGAAAGAACGTCCTTCTGTAATATCTCTCATGGAGCCGGCGGGTTATGGTACTACAACGTTTCTTATGTCGCTTGCTGTTAGATTAGTGAAAGATAAAGCGGGGTATGTATTCTTTTTAAGAGAGAGCGCTAGCTTAGGTGAAGGCGATATTGAGTTTTCTATAAATTCTTTGCCAAGTACATGTATTTTTTTTATTGATAATGCATCAAGTTACAAAGAAAAAATACAAGAAGTTGTGCATAAATATAGAGATGGAAAAAAGCATTTATTATTTGTTTTAGGTAGTAGAAAAAATGAATGGTTGCAGCTTGGCGGTGGGCGCTTAGGTAAAGAGTTTAATCTTGAACAGCTTAGTGAAAACGAAATTGGAGAGCTTTTAGATTTTTTAGAGAAAAATGGTAGCTTGGGGGTTTTAGAGCCACTTAGCCATGAGCTGCGCGTTGCTGCTATTAAAACAAAACTAGGGAAAGAGCTATTAGTAACAATGCGAGAAGCTACTGAGGGGCATGCATTTGATGCAATACTTGAAGGTGAGTACAGAAATATAGGAGATGAAATTTCACAGAAAATATATCTGATAGTTTCCTGTTTTTATCAATACGGTAGTCTTCTGAGAACGAGACTGCTTGCTGAGCTATGTGAGATTGATGAGTCAGATCTCCACCCTGTTATGAATCAATACTTGGATGGGGTCATTATCACTGAAGAAATTAATATTAGTTTGGGTGTATATGGTGTAAGGCCTAGGCATAGAAAAATTGCGGAAATAATTTGGGAGAGGTGCGGTGAGAAAAGTATGAGAGATATGTTTTTGCAGCGCTCCCTAGAATTACTGAATTTGAATTTTAAGTCAGATAAAGATGCATTTGAAAATTTTATTCTTTCGGATAATCTTATTGACTCAATCAGTGATTTTGATGGCAAGGTGAAATTTTTCGAAACGGCATGCAGAAAAGATCCAGCTAATGCATATATTTGGCAGCATTACGCTAGAATGTTATCTCGTGAGAAGAAGTTTGATTTGGCGCTCAATCAAATTGATAAAGCGATTAATATTGATTCAAAAAGGATTTTATATCATACCAAAGGTAAAATCTTAGCAGATATTGCGTTTAATTCTGATAGTGTTGATATTGCGCGTAAACGGTTAAGTCAAAGTGAGGCAGCATTTAATTATGGGTTAGGTATAAAAAGTAATGATGAGTATTGTCTACATGGTTTAGCAGAGCTTTATTTTGGTTGGGCAAAATATATTAAAAGTCATGACGCTGATGAAGCTAATGATTATATGGCTAAAGCAGAGTCTCAAATTTCAGAAGCTCTTAAGAAGGCGTCTAACAAAGAAGAGTTATGGATATTGTCATCAAAAATTTCAGATTTTATTGGTGATAACCCAAGCCAAGTTAGAGCGTTAGCGAATGCAATTCAAGCTTCTAATACCGGGGACAAAGCAAGATTTATATTAGGTAAGGTTTATAGAAAACAACAAGAATATGATATGGCTTGCTCAATTCTTCAGCCTGTTTTTACTAACAATCCTGAAGATTTTAGAGTTGCTATAGAGTATGCAAAATCTTTGTTGGGGGCTGGGAAGCTGATATCGGAGGCAATAGCTGTTTTAAATTTGTCAACTCTTCAAGGTTATAAGGATCCTAGGTTTATCTCTTTCTTGGGGGGGCTTTATTTTCTTGAGGGGCGTTTCACAGATGCTGAGAATGTATTTTCTGAAACCCAAAAGCAGAATTTTTCGAATGAAGAGAGTAGAAGTGCTCATTTTAAGCCTAAAGACTTTAACGATATGAGTAAGCCGTACGCTGTCTTAGGGAAAGTAATTTCAGTAAAAAAAGGCTATGCATTTATCGAGATAACGGGTTATCCAGATAATATAATTTGCCCAGGCTCAAAATGGGGTGTAAAAGTGTTAAAGTCTGAGATGGAAGTTAAATGTGAATTAGCCTTTAGTGCTAAAGGCCCTGTAGCTGTTCAGCCACAAGAAATAAAGACTCTATTGTAAAGTAATGGTTTTTATATAGGATGGCAATTTTTCCTGAGCATATTTAGTATTTATGATTGACTCAAAAAAGTTAGCAATCAGTAATCATTGTGAAAAACATGTGCTAGAATCAACAGTGCTAATTGTGAACTATTGATTTTCAGTTGCCGTGTTAAATAAGAAAAAATCTCAAATAATTAGGTGTGTAGCCTAAATTAAGAATAAGCTGGATATATCTAGAGCTCCCTTAGGTGTGCTTTATCTCCCATCCATGTGGTAAGGCAAGCCTGTATTTTGTCCATTCATGGGCAATTTAAATTTTTTCATATGTATACCCCCGTTAGTCGAGTGCATGAATAGCTTCGGCTTTTAGAATAATCATAAATAAAGCGTAATTAATGATTTGTCTGTAGCGGGCATCCAAAACCGGATTGTCGGCGTAAGGTAATTAAATTTCTGATTTTTTTACAACATGGACAATGGTTTAATGATGCTGAATATAAAAAGATTTGATTTGGTTGTTGTTAAGGCCGTAATGGCTGTTTCGTTGTTTTTGTTTTATTCGCTGGCTTCGGCCTCGGGGTCCGGTGGTGGTTTTGGCGCCCCCAGGCAAGCTGCGCCGGCTGATCCTAATTATGATTATGGAAAGGCTATTTATAGTGGTCGTCAAAAGGGTATTGGCCGGATTAAGTACTGTGTGGCGAATGGTCAGGAGAAAATTAAGGTTAAAAAGAGCTCATTGAAAGCTTATAAAGGCCGAACTTATCAGGAACTGATGGCTAATTTGTATGACTGCAATAAGCCTGAAGAGCAAATTCTCAGCAGACTCGGCAACGATAATACGTATTATGTGGTTTATTACCTGAATAAGCGTTACCGCCTGGGTTTAAGGCGATAAGGTTTTTTAGGTTTGTCTGGGGTTTTTGCGCCAGGCTTTGACGTCGAACAGTAATGCAATCGCTATCGCGAGAAATTCGAGTGCCAGTATGGTTGGCGGTATATCGTAGGGGCCCAGTTTGATTTCGTTGTTATCGGCCGGCAGGTTTAGCCCGATACCGTAAGCTAGCAGTACGCTGACGGATGCTGTCCATGCCCAGCGGCTTGGCCATACGGTTGCGAACGGCAGCAGCCAGACCAGATACCATGGGTTGAGTGTGGATGAGCAGATAAAGAATACACCGAATACCCAGTCGCCGCGAAAATCGTATCTGTTCTTGGTTTTTACGGTGCTGTAAAAATAGTATAGCCACAGCACTGCAAACAGTACGGTTAAGAATATTTTTATGCCGGCGAATGAAAATAGTTGTTGCAGTAATAGATATAAAGGCGCGTTGAAGAACCAGTTGCCGCTCATTGCTTTTAAGCCGTCAGGTAACCAGGCGGTGTTTATGCCGAATGGCAACGCAATGAGTAGCACGGTGGCCAGGAATATAAGCCAGGCTTTAATATTAAACCTGAGTAAGAAAGGCGCTACGATGATTGCAAAAATTTTAGCGCCGGCCGCTAGTGCAATTAATATGGCTGCTGTGCTGATGCGTGATTGTTTACCGCAATACCAGGCTGCGATCATGAATACGACACCGATTACATCCGGGTGTGCGGTAAATGCAAATTCTTTGATCACCAGCGGGCACCAGGCATACAGTAATACATTGTTCGGCTTTGCAAGTTTGAAGAGTAATAAAATAATGCCGATGTCGGCCAGTGCAAACAGCAGTTGCAGTGGCCAGATTTTGCCCGGTGCGATTAAGTAGCTGAGTGCAAACAGGTATTGGTTCACCGGGCCATAGATTGTTGCGATTTCGGGATTGTTGATTTGGCCCAGGATGGTTTCCAAGTCTGGGTCGATGGCTTTATCGAAAAATGCCGCCGGTGGAATGCCGTAGGGGTTGCCGTGTTCGACAAACCTATAGCCGTCCCAGAGAAAGCGGTAAAAATCATCTTCCAGGATGGGAAAGGCGCCGATACCTAATGCGCGGAACAGTATTGAGAACAGCAGAATGTAGAGAACCGGTATGGCGGCTTGCTTTAAGCGGTAATGATTCCAAATAAAAAAGCAGAGCAATGCGCAGGCGCCGCTGACCAGCCATAGCTGGAATACACCGACGTCACCGTCGCTTTTTGATGTGATGGAGAGTGATGCGTACAGCAGTGCCGAGAGTAAACCTGCGGTGATTAACAGAAGGTGATCTTTTATTTTTGTATATTGTGCATCCAAATTGTATTCCGATGTCGTTTAATAGGTAACCTGGCAGGATTTTAAAAGGCAAACAGAATGTATCAACAAATGACGATCGCAGTGGTTATTCCTGCATTAAACGAGGAGCAAAGTATCGCATTAGTGGTACGGGAACTCAAAGCATTATCCAACGACAAAGGCCAGCCGTTAATCGATGATATTGTTGTTTGTGATAACGGCTCTACGGATGCGACGGATCAGCAGGCGGCCCGGGCCGGTGCGCGTGTGGTATACGAATCTGCGAAGGGTTATGGTGCGGCTTGTCTGAAAGCCATGCAGGCATTATCTGAGCCCGATGTCGTGGTGTTTGTCGATGCGGATCGTTCTGTTTGTGTGAATGAAATCGATCGCTTGCTCGAATCCATCGATCAGGGTGCGGATTTGGTGATTGGTTCCAGAGACCTGGGTTTTCAGGAACCCGGTGCGTTAACGCCGCAGCAGTCTATCGGCAATAAGCTGGCCACCCGTTTGATCAGCTGGCTTTGGAAGCAACCGGTCAGTGATTTGGGTCCGTTTAGGGCGATTCGTTTTAAAGCACTGCAAATGCTGGCGATGAATGATAAGGCGTTTGGTTGGACCGTGGAAATGCAGGTCAAGGCCATTCAACGCGGGCTGGTGGTGACTGAAGTGCCGGTGATGAGTTTAAAGCGTATCGGTCATTCGAAGATCAGCGGAACGGTTACCGGTGTGATCGGTGCCGCACTCGGTATTTTCGGGATGATTGCGCAGTTGTGGTGGCAGGAAAAATTCACGCAGCATAAAACCACAGTCGCAGGCTGGATGGCGAATATATTTCCGTCTACCAAATAATGATTAAGCGTTGATCAATACGATGACAAAGAAAATTAAAATATTGATAGTGATTGCTGTGTTGGTGGCTGTTGTTGCGGTGGCGGCGGTATTGTTTTGGCCGTCTGCACCTAAAGCGCAGCTTGACCCGTTTTGGAATCAGGCTGATGATAATAATATCAGCACTATCGATCACCGGCTGTGGCAGGAGTTGCTTGAGGAGTATTTGATTGCAGAGCATCCGTCGGGTGTGAACCGATTTGATTATGGCGGTTTGCAGGATGACGGTCCGGATTTGCTTACGCAATATATTAATGACCTGGCGGCATTGGACCCGCGTGAATATGCGCGGTCAGAGCAGTTCGCATACTGGGTTAATTTATACAATGCGCTGACGGTGCAGCTGATTGTGGCGAACTATCCGCTCGACTCAATTCGACAATTGGGTTCACCCACTGCCGGCCCGTGGGATGATATTGTGATCACGATTGCGGGTAAGGAGCTCAGTTTAAATAATATTGAGCACAATATCCTGCGGCCGATCTGGCAGGATTATCGTATTCATTTCGCGGTTAATTGTGCCAGCATCGGTTGCCCGAACTTGCTGGATATTGCATTTACCGCGGAGAATACGGAGGCATTATTAAATCGCGGTACGGCGGAATATCTGACACACCTCAGAGGTTTGCGGTTTGACTCGGGGCAGCTGACACTTTCAAGTATTTTTAATTGGTATCAACAGGATTTCGGCACTGATGAAACGCAGCTGCTGAATACACTTGCCGGGCATGTCGACGCGGAAACAGCGGAGCTGTTAAAAGGCTATTCCGGCAACATTCATTACGAGTATGACTGGTCGTTGAATGCGGAGTAAGGCCATGGTTTGGGAGGCCAGTGTGCCTGCCGGGAAATAGGTCTTAAACAGTCTGAGCTGGGAAGCAGGCCCGGACTTCCACAGAGTCATATTTCCAAAATCGAGCAGGGACTGACTGACCCAAGGCTGCCGGCGAGTCGGTATCACGCCGGCTGCCTGATGAGGAAGGCGATGAGTCATGACCGATATGCTTGAGGTCTGGCCTGATGATCCAAAACCGGCCGGTGTTAAGTCAGTTTGAGTGTTGAAGTTGAGCAGACACTAAAAACACTGACGTTTTAATGCCGCTCAAGTTCGGATGAATGTTTGGTTATCCAGTTAAAACAGGTATCCGGCGGAGATCATATAAACCCATGGGTCGATAGTCACATCTGTCGTAATTTGACCGAGCCCCGGTACATTGATTTCGGCTGACGTTTCGATATTGATGTACCAAACTGCCGCGTTAAATAACCAGTGCTCATTGAGTTTATAGTCAAATCCTGCTTCAAGAGCCAGGCCGAATGAGTCGTCTAATGACAGGTCGGCATTACCGGTGGCCCCCAGCCCGGCTAAGGCCGTATTCAGCTGGTTATCAACCTCTTCGCTGAAAAATGTTGTGTAGTTAAGCCCCGCACCGACATAAGGCTGTATTTCGGAATCGGCGGCCATCGGAAAATACTGCACAGTGAACGTTGGCGGCAGGTGCTCGGTTGAGCCTGCTGCAACACTCAGTGCGTCTGCTCTAATATCATGTTCAAACGGGGTTGATGCCAGTACTCCCAGGCCCCAGTTGGAATTGAACATATAGGTGAATGTAATGCCTATTTGTGTGTCATCTTCGACTTGTAATTCTGTTACAGGCAAACCCAGGCCCAAGGTTGATAACTCCGCTCCATTTAGCGCGAGGGGGTCCGAGTCATCGTTGGGCTGTACGCTGGCCAATCCAACACGAAGGATGAAATCACCACCTTCGTAGGCTAATACAGGCTGCAAAATAAGGCTGCCGACAATCAGAACAGCAACCGTTAAAGGTTTTATCATTATATACATGAACTCTCCCGGGTATAATAAAAGGATTTAGTAACTATCTTATTGCGTTCGGAATATTTCCGGTTCCGGCAACAGAATGTCTGAAGATAATAACAAAGAGTATTGTGTGGCCACTTGATTGTAATCAATTTACAGGTCTATTCATTCGAAATTGATCCGGGCTTTTGAAATATACCCAGGTATTACATTGCGGCTAAGAATGGGGCGGGGCATGTCCGGGGCCGGACATCAGGGTGTTCAGGGTCCGGTGTCGTAACCGGTGATCTTTTTATTTAATAAACACAGTAATTGCTGTTGAAGGCTGGGAATCTTATCTTTTGTGATGCCCCGGTTAAGTCATTGTCAGGCACGATACAAATACTGGAAGAATTTCTTCGAGACCAGCGTTACCGATACTTTCACGCTTGCCGGCACGCGGTGCAAGTTCATAGCTATTGCTGATAGCAGCAAAGCGCATCCTGATTTTGATGATATGCATAAAAATAACCCCGATCCGATATGACCAGTCGCGAAACAGCCTTGGTTTTCTGCATTGGCTGAAAGTACAGGTGGTTTAACGGTATCTGCCAGTGGTGTGTTGGTGATGATCGAGTTGTAAAACCGCCGGCGCAGAATTTTCATCAGGGCGGGCGGCCCGCAGGGTCGTTTTTATGCCGGTCTGCTGGATTTCCAAAGCGTCATTTGCGTGTAACCAAAAATGAGAATAATTATTATTAATATATATAAATAATATTGATTCTCATTTACGTTTCTGGTAAAAAGCATCTCATAATAATTACAGAGGTGAAGTATGCTTTTGAAAAACCCCATTCCGGCTTTGTCGGCATTACTGTCGGCAGCGCTGCTTCCAGGCGTTGTCGTCGCGCAGCAGACAGCCGATGAAATCACTGTCATAGGGCAGTATTTGTCTATCGATAAACTGAATTCAGTTAAAACACCCACACCGGTAATTAATGTACCGCAAAGTCTGTCGATTCTCTCAAATGAGCAGATCCAACAGCAGGCCTTCCAGAATTTTGGTGATGTGCTGCGATATACCCCCGGGTTGTCGATCAGTCAGGGAGAAGGGCACCGGGATGCGATTATTATCCGTGGCGTCCAGACGACTGCAGATTTCTTTATCGACGGCATTCGTGATGATGTTCAGTATTACCGGCCGCTTTATAATGTTGAGCAGGTTGAAGTGCTGCGCGGTTCCAATGCATTGTTGTTTGGCCGCGGTGGCGGTGGTGGTGTGATTAACCGTGTGATCAAGAAACCGCAAACCGGTGACCGGTTTGGAACGTTAAACACCAGCATCGATACGTTTGGTGCCTATTCACTGGCGGCTGATGCGAATATTGCTGCCGGAGACAGTGTTGCGTTTCGTGTTAATGCTTATTACCAGGAGCTTGAAAATCACAGAGATTTTTATGACGGCACCAGCTATGCGGTTAACCCGACACTGAAAGTTGAATTTAGCCCGTCGACGACCGGTACGTTTTCTTATGAGTATCTTGATGACGATCGCGTTGTCGATCGTGGTGTGCCGTCGCGAAATGTGGATGGTGGCCCTGATGTACCGCTGGAAGGTTTTGAAGACACATTCTTTGGTTCGCCCGATGCGAATTTCACGACATTAGAGGCGCATATTCTGCAGGCCCGTATTGACCATGATTTTTCAGATACGCTGCGTGGAAATATTACTGCACAGCATGCGGATTATGACAAGCTATATCAGAATATTTACCCAAGTGAAGAAGTTGTAGTCACCAATGGTACGTTTCCTGAAGTGGAGTTAGACGGTTACCGTGATACGACTGAACGTGAAAACCTTATCCTTCAGGCTAATCTGATCGGTGAGTTTACCACCGGTTCGATCGGACACACATTGCTGATCGGTGCCGAATTCGGTAATCAGGAAACCGCCAATGCGCGCTTGGATAATGTTTTTGCCGCAAACGGTGATGATCAGCTTTTTATCCCGTTCACAGATCCTTTGGTGATTCCCAGTTTTGCGATTAACGATCTGTCGCGCGATCGTGAATCAGAAGTGCAATTCACGTCTTTTTATCTGCAGGATCAGGTTGCGCTGACGGATCATTTTAAAGTGATACTGGGTTTTCGTTATGACGAGTTTGATATTGATGTGTTTGATTTTATCGAGCAAAACGACGGTGATGCGGTTGACGGCAGTTTCAGCCGGGTCGATGAGGAAGTTACACCGCGTTTAGGATTTATTTATAAACCTGCGGACAATATATCGTTCTATGCCAGTTACAGTGAAACCTTTTTGCCGCGATCCGGTGATCAGTTTTTGACACTGGACCTTGATACAGAAAGCACGCGTCCGCAGTTTTTCGAGAATCAGGAAGTGGGTCTGAAATGGGATATTAATCCGGGCCTGAGTCTGACAACAGCTTTTTTCGATTTGGAGCGTGAAAGTTTTACCTCGGTTGATCCGGAAGATCCGGCGCAGGTCATTGTAATTGAGGGTTCTGAAACTTCCGGCTTTGAAATTCAGCTGGCGGGTAATTTAAGCGACACATGGTGGATTACCGCCGGCTATGCTTATCTGGATGGCGAAGTTAAAAGTGCAGACGGCGGCGGTAACGACGGCAATAAAACGCGTCAGACACCTGAAAATATGTTTTCAGTTTGGCATAACTTTCAATTAAATGACAGGTTAGGTTTGGGTTTCGGTGCCACTTACCAGGATAGTTTCTTTGTGCGCGAAGATAATTCAGTTGAGGTTCCGAGCTTCACGCGTGTCGATGCGGCTGTTTTTTATAATGTGAGCGGATCGATGACACTGCAGTTGAATGTGGAGAATCTGCTCGACGAGGAATATTTCCCGGATGCGCACAGCAATGACAATATCACCACAGGTGAGCCGATAAACGCCCGTTTGTCTTTGGCCTTTAGTTTCTAAAGAAGGTTTGCGGATAGTCAAAAAACAAAAGCGCCGTATTGCCGGCGCTTTTGCGATGTTGCTGTTTATTGAGTGTGTTTAATGATTAAACTGAAGACTGTATCAGAGGTTAGTGGTGAATATCATACGAAAAATTGCGGATGAAGTTATTAGTTAGCTGTATCGTTGTCTATAAAACCGTCTAAGTTAGGTGGTGGCTCGTTAGCTAATATTTCTTTATAGGCATTAATCATTTTCTCTGTGGCGACCGGATCATTGCCAAAAAATGCTTTCATTGCGACTTCTTTACCGACCTTTTCGACTATATCTCCAAAATTTTCATGAAGGTTAAAAGTTCGGTATGGAGTGTTGTCGAATGTTGCTGTTGGAAATTCATTTTTGAATGCTTCCAGGTAATACTCAGCGCCGCCTTCAATGAGTACCTCCCTTATTTGGTAGTCAACCGCCGCCTGAGCTTGATCAGCTATAGTGCCTGAGTCACCTTTTTTGTATATGGGGCTGGAGTACAGAATGTTATTTACATTGTTCATAAAAGCTTTGGAGTAAACATGCATAAGCTCGTGATAGGTTATTCTATTGATGTCTGCTGTGCTCATGTCTTTTATAGCTTCTGCATCATAACTGATGCTTTCTGGAGATTTGTCCCAGTATAAGCCGATAGCATTTTTGTCACGTGCATCAAGGTTTTGGTGTAATTTGAAATTGAGCGGAGAAATATTCGAATCTGCAATGTATTTGCCGAAGGTTTTTAATATTTTAGTTTGTGCGTTTTTTCCGGCTTCTAAAATTTTCATCCATTTATCTTGATACAGTTGTTTTGCAGATGTCTGTTCTTGATCTGTTTTTAAGAACTCTGTATTTAATTTTGTTCCGTTATAAATAACGTTCTCAAATAATGATTCTGGTGTTGTGTGTGTATGATCCCCGTCTTTAATTTTTGCATCTGGGGTTTCTTCAATGATATTTATTTTTTGAGCCAGGACTATGGACCATTGTTTTGAGTATGGGTCTGTAAGAACGCTTGTTGTAAGCTGTTGTTGAGTGTCAACAGACGGTATGCTGTCAATTGATGTCATCTGGCGCCCCCGATGTGCATAGATAAATACTAATCTGAATGTAGTGTTAAATTCTACGCGATTCGAATCAAAAATATATACAGCAAAAGCTATAAAAACTATTTCTATACTATTACTTTAGGTGTGCATTAATTTAAGCACAGCTCTTCAGTGTTCTATTTGTTTAGAATAAAAAAGGCCTGGGTTTAAAGTATTAAATATGTAAATAAAAAGCTGTATGTCAGCGCTTTTGTGATGTTGCGCTTTGGGTGCTGATAAGCATTCAAAAACACATGGGTGAGAGAAGGTTATTTATAAAGCCCTGAACCACAGAGGCACTGTAAGGAAGTGCCCCTGTGATTTTACAGATTATAGTGATGAAACTAAGATCCGATTATCCCACCATCTTTGCGCGTAATAACCAAAGTACAATCACGGGGAATGGTGACACCGTCTGTCGGTGCCGGAAAGTTGGTGCTCTCCGGATTACCGTTGCCCGGGTGTTGTATATTAATAAACGCGGTACGAAAATCAGGCGTTACGGTATAGCCGGTGATTTCGTCGCTGTTAACACCGGTTAACAAACGTTTCGGTTCCGGGTTTTCCGCAGTGGTATCAAACACCACAAGCTGGTCCTGCAGGCCGTCCGGTTGACCGCCGTCGGTGCCGATAAATAAACGGCCAAACGGATCGGCATAGGCCGCATCGGGATCAGTGAACACGCCTTCGGTTTCGCGGGTCGATGATGCCAGAATAAAAATCTCCCACTTGAAGTAAGTGCCCAGATAATCGTCTTTCATGCGGATGATATGGCCGTCGTTATTAGGTGCTTCCGGGTTGGCCGCATTCGGCTCGGTACGGTTGCTGTTGTTGGTCAATGTCCAGTAGATTTCACCGTCTTTGCCGATGGTGGTCCATTCCGGGCGGTCCATTGGTGTTGCGCCAAGCAGGTCAGCGGCGATACGGGCATAGATTAACAGTTCACCCTGATCGTAAAAACGCTCGGCCAATATCGGGTTATTGATTGTGAGCTCAAGCCATTCACCGGTGCCGTCATCATCGAAACGGGCCACAAACAGTCTGCCTTCATCCAGCGGGCTTTTGCCTTCTTTGATCGCCTGCTTCCACGGTTTGTCTGAAACATATTTGTAGCAGTAGTCGAAGCGTTGATCGTCACCCATGTAAGCTGCGATTTGACCGGTTGAGCTTTCTGCAATCGCGATGGCTTCGTGCTTGAAGCGACCAAGGGCAGTGCGTTTAACCGGCTTCTGTGTGCCGTCATGAGGGTCGATTTCCACAACCCAGCCGAAGCGGTTTGATTCATTGATATAATCGGGATCGGAAAGATCGAAGCGCTTATCAAAAAATTCCCAGCCGTAGTTAAAGCCGTCGAAATCAAAGCCGTAACGCAGCTGCTCTTCGGTGCGGCTATCATTGAATATTTCACCTTCGGTTGCACCAAAATAACCGTTGAAGTTTTCCTCGCAGGTCAGGTATGTGCCCCACGGAGTCGGGCCTGAGCCGCAGTTGTTAACGGTGCCCAGCGCTGTGTTGCCGTTGGGGTTTTGCAGCAGTTTTGATTTGGCTGCCGGACCGGAAAATTCAACCGGGGTATTCACGGTGATGCGGCGACTGTTCGGGCTTTTAACAACGCGCCACTGGCCGTTGTAATTGCTTTTGAGCGCAACCACGGATACACCATGAACGTTTTGTGATAAGCGTACATCTTCCAGGCTTTCCGGTGCGTCTTTGCCGAGCACGTGGTTGTTTCTGCCGAATTCATGATTGATGCAAAGCATGCCTTTGCGGTTGCTGTAATAAAAACCGTAACGGTCAAACCGGTGGCGGCCCCGGTGTGGAAAAAACCACATGCCGTCGTGACCGATACCGATTTGCCGGCAGGCCTGTTCGGAGGTCGGGCGTGTGAAGGGGTTGCCGTCATAGGCTTCGGTGGCACCCGGCTCTATCGGTGTGCCCCACGGAATCAATACCTGGTATTGATATTCGGAAGCAATACTCGGCACGGTATTGTCGATGATCGCATCTTCGATGCTGAGCGGTTCAAAGCCGACCAGGCCTTTTTTGCCCGGGTATTTGTGGCTGGGCTTGTCCTGCGGCCAGCCAAATGCAAATGCTTTCGGCGCAATAAATGTGGTGGCGGCGGTGGCCAGGCTGCCGACCAATACGTTGCGGCGTGTCTGGTTAACTTTTAACACATCGCTGAATGGACGGTTGCCCGATGTGTTGGATGGAATGTTCTCTTTCTCGTTGTGAATTGCTTCGTTATCAGAGTGACTTGAAATACGATTCTTCATGATCCATTTGCCTCACGTTGGTACTCTGGATTAGGAAAATGTCGTGCACACCACGGTTGTTTATAACGCTTCCGGGTTGCGCGACCGACGATATTGAATTACGAGAATTTACATATCGAGGCGTTACCTACCCATTAACGTGAGGTTATTTTTTTATGAAATATTTATGAAGCTGGTATTTAGATCATGCGTTATGATGTTTATGCTTGGTTTTTTTCGAAGTGATGTAAATATGCTTTAGTCACTCATATTGTTCAAGCATGCGTTTTTACCCGGCGGTTATGTTTGGGGGAATACCCTTAATGTCTTTGTCAAAAAGTTTTTGTTATTCAGTTATTTCTATTTTGATTCACTCCCTTGTATAATTTGTGTTGATATAAGTTTTTTTACGTTGTAGCATCTTTTAATTATGAAATTTTTGAGTTGAGTGAAGCGCTTTTTTTCGATCAGACGGTAACAGTCCCCGAATCAGGAGCAAAAAATGAAATTAAACGAGAAACAAGAAGCGATGTGTTCATCCAGCCGATGGGATTTTTCTGATTTGCGTGCCATTTTTTTAAACACAACATTAAAAAAATCACCGGAAAAATCGCACACAGAGGGTTTGTGGCAAATCAGTAAAACTATTTTACAGAAAAACAAAATTCATGTGGATGAAGTGCGGCTGGTCGATCACGATATTGCTTTTGGTGTTTGGGGTGATATGACCGAGCATGGTTGGGATAAAGATGACTGGCCTGAAATTTACGAGAAAGTGAAGGCTGCTGATATGGTGATTATCGGTACGGCTATCTGGCTCGGTGAAAAAACATCGGTTTGTACTCAGTTGATTGAAAGGCTGTATGCAAATTCCCATCTGCTTAACAGTGAAGGTCAGTATGCGGATTATGGAAAAGTGGGTGGTTGTTTGGTGACCGGCAATGAAGATGGTGCAAAGCATTGTGCAATGAATATTTTGTATTCACTGCAGCATCTTGGTTATGTGATTCCGCCGCAGGCGGATGCCGCATGGCTGGGTGAAGCAGGGCCCGGGCCGTCTTATCTGGATGAAGGTTCGGGAGGTCCGGAAAATGATTTTACCAACCGCAATACTACATTTATGACATGGAACCTTATGCATATGGCGCGCATGCTTAAAGATGCCGGCGGTATTCCCGCGCATGGCAACCAAAGATCAGAATGGGATGCGGGTTGCAGATTTGATTTTGAAAATCCTGCTTACCGATAACAATGGGTTTATTTGGTTATCACGGTTTCCATGTATTCGGACGGAACGACGATGGTGCCGTCATTGGCCTGGTTCAGGGTGTTAATTAAATCCAGTATATCGGCAGTGAGTTTTTCACGATTTGCATCATCGAGCGCTTCGAAGGTTTTTAGTACCGGACCGTAATAGGTTTTGAAAAGATTCAGCCAGTGTTGCGGTGATGGATAGCGGAATACAAACATCTGCGATTCGGATTTTATATTTGCGCAATGCGGTTTGAAATGTGTTTCGTAAAACGCGGTTGTGCCCCATGCGGCCGGTGACTGCACGCCGGGCGGCGGGCTGACATATTGGCTGATGGTTTTAAACAGCTGACCGATGAAACCGGAGGGCGTCCAGTTTGCCAGACCGATTTTGCCGTCGGGTTTGCAGACCCGGATCAGTTCTGCGGCACTGCGTGCCTGATTCGGTGTGAACATAACACCGAATGTTGAGACCACATTATCAAACTGGTTATCTGCAAACGGCAGGTTTTCCGCATCGGCCTGCTGGTACTCAATCGGCAGCCCGTCGGCGTTTGCGCGTTGTTTGGATTGCTCAAGCAGTTCGGGCACATAATCGGTGGAGGTTACTTTGCAGAAACGTCTGGCCGCGGCCAGGCTGGCATTGCCGTTACCGGCGGCCACATCCAATACGGTTTGCCCGGCATGCAGGTCCATGGCTTCGCATAATAGTTCGCCGCTGATCTGCAGGGTTACGCCTATGCGGCTGTAATCTCCGGAACCCCAGGTGACTTGTTGTTTGTTTTTAATTGCATCGTAGTCCGGTGTATTGCTCATCGCGGTCACCCTGGTTGAATTTATAGTTTAGCAGGTTAACAAAAAAAGTATCGAAACCCAATTGGTTCATGTGTGTTAATTGCCTTCCCTGATCCGGGTAACACTGTGGCCGCCGATTCCCCAGTTGTCGGTCTCGACCTCTTCGATGATCACGATGGTTGTTGCCGGGTTTTTGTTTAGGCGTTTGGCCAGTATGTCGGTAAAGTCCGCGATCAGTGTTTCTTTTATTTGCGGGGTTAAACCTTCAGGTGTCAGTTTTACATTAATGTAAGGCATGTCGGTTCCTCTCACATCAGGTTTGCCGGCTTATGTGCCGTTGTCAGTTTATAGAGTGCTATCGAGTGTAGCGTGATGGATGTTGTTCTGGCAAAAAAATCAGATTCTTTTTTGCCGGTAGGCACAATAAGATGCGCAAGGCCGTTTGTTTAGGAAAGCGGTACCGGGTGAAAGGTTTGGAGAATTTTTTGAGCGCTTATGAAAAATAACAAAGCGACAACCGGAGGAACCGGTTGCCGCTTTGTTTTATTGGCGAGTAAATGCATTGCGCATTTTAGACCTCATGATTTATTCTTATAGTATACGAACTGGGTTCGTAACCGGCGACCATATTCGGAAAGTGCAATAGGTCGTCGTTGCTGTTTGGAGGCGGGCTCCAAACATGGGCGGGATTTGTCAGAATATCGGCCATGGTTTTATTGCTGTTGCTGTCTATGCCGATTTTGAGTCGGGTGCTGTCATGCGGGTCCGCTGACACCCTAAAATTATCGTGATTGCTTTTGATGCCGGTTATTGGGTCCGACTGGAGCAAGCCGATGCTCAATAAATCATTAAACAGTTTCAGGTCTTTTTCATCGAGTAGATCCAAAATGCCTTGATCCTGTGATTCAGTTTCGTGAAATGAACTGCTGATCTCATCGATCAAATCGCCCGATACCGGCTGAATTTCTTCCAGGTCGGAAACATTGCCATAGCTGACGAACTGTTGATAGTCGTTTGCATTTGCCCAGCGCGGCGGGATATGCGCGAACTCATGGCCGGGACTTGTGCTCAGGGTTTGATCTGTATCTTGGCTGATATCCGGTTTTTCGGTTTCCTTATCCTGATCGGCATGAAACGAGGCTCTGTTTTTAAAAGACAGCGCCACAGAGTTGGAAAACTCTTGCAGGTTGGGGGACTCAATTACCGGGAGTCCTGTATTTTGTGTGGATACCTCTGTCATTCTGTTTGGTTCAAAAATCCATGGACGTACAGCCCATACCCGTCCCGCAGAATCGTTTTGAACACTTCCTCCCTAGTTGTATCGTCTGTTGTTAAGTTCCGCTATGCGTTGATCCTCGACAAGCTTGGCTTTGTGCTCGGCCCGCTCATCATCGCGTTCTTTACGTGCCTCGTTGGATTGTGCAACCAGTGCCGTCATGTCGACAGCAGGACCGTGTACCTGGTCGCTGGTTGCGAGCCGGCTGACCCTGAAATAACCGGAGTTAATCTGCGCATCATGCAGCTTGGCTTCATGCATTTCACTGATCACCGAGGCCAGGTTAAAAAATAGATTTGTGTTTTCATCACCATCGTACAGGCGGATCAGATGTTTGTTTTCCATATCCACCGGGGTGTAGTTAAATTCCTGATCATTGCGACCCTGTAATACGGTCATCGCGATTGACTCAATCAGGTTTTTAACTTCTTCTTTGGTGTAGCTGATGAGCTGCTCTTGTTTTTCCGTGTCGATAATCGCGATTTCCGCATCTTCGCTCAGCTCGTCAATGGATGTTGCCTCAAGCTGTTCGTCGACAATATCGGCTTCTTCAAAAATATCGTCCGCTACACGGTCAACGATAGTGTCTATATCGATAGTGGTTTGTGTTTCGTCTTCATCTGTACCCGGCAGCTGGGCTGCTGCATCAGCACTTTGATGGACGATTTCAGTCAGAATCTCTTCAACGGTTTCGGCAACAATGGCGTCAACGTCAAGTGCAGCGACTGCGTCATCAACGACCAGTTCACTGAGATCCTGTGCGACCAGGTCCGGTGCTTCGAATTCGATATGGATTTCATCGTTTTCGGTTTCATCGGTTTCTTCCCGGCCGGTTACCGGTATATTTTCATTGGATGTTTCATCACTGATCACCGGTTCGGTGGTTTGTTCTTCCGGCTGGCTGGTTTGATTTGTTTCGGGTTCGGAATCCGGATCAGTTAGCACTGTTTCGGTTTCGTTTTCCGGCTGGCCGGTTTGGTTTGTTTCGGTCTCGGATTCCGGATCAGTCAGAACTGTTTCGGTTTCATTTTCCGGCTGTGTGACCAGCAACTCCTCCAGATCTTCAACGGTCTCTGTTTCTTCGATCAGACCAATGTCTTCGGCAAGTTGCAGAATTTCGGATTCGATTGATTCGTCAATGGTAACTTCGGAATCGGCTTCGCCGAGCAATACGATTGAATTTTCGGAGTCGGGAGTTTCGATTGTGCCGGTCACATTGTCTAGGTTGCCCGGCAGGTCGGTGAGTTGCTCATCGACTTCGTCAATCAGATCTTCGTAGGTGTTACGATTAAGAATTCCCTCAATAACACTTTCGCTGAGGTTGTTGAAAGTGTCTTCACTGCCTGAGTATGACAGGTACCACGCTATTCCTGATTCGGCAATGCTCATAAGGGTCGCTCCTAAAGCTCAAGTTAAAAACAAGCTGCCACCGCCGCATCATATGCGCGATGTTGACTCTTAACTCTGCTTTGCCCCTTAAGAAACAAACCGACTTGTGTGCCTGAGCGGCGGTCAATGGTTTGTTCGTTTGCTGTGGAATAAATTTAACATAAACGCTAAATGAATTATATACGCAATAAGTAGTACTGTTAGCGCCGCGTTTTTGATGAGCTGATTATTGTAATTTTATGCAAAACAAATATTAACGGCGTGTTTTGCATAATTAAAATAAGTCTGGCTATACCATAAGTAATAGGCCGAAAGTAATAGCGGGTGTTCAGGGGGCTCTTAACGCGGTTATCACTTCTGCAGTATTCGGGCTGACATTACGCCAGATTTTGAATGCTTCGGCGGCCTGTTCGACCAACATGCCAAGACCGTCCAGCGCGAGTGCGGCGTTTTGTTGTTGTCCCCATTTTACGAACGCAGTGGGTTCTTTGCCGTACATCATATCGTAGCTGACACCGGCGGTACGCAGAATATTGTCCGGTAACGGCGGTACTTCATTGTGCAGGCCTGCTGCGGTGCCGTTGATAATAATATCGAATTGTTTACCCTCCAGTGCCGGATACCCGCAAGCGGCAATCTCGGCCAGATCGGAAAATTTTTCTGCCAGCAGTTCGCATTTTTCAACAGTACGATTCGCGATGGTCAGACTGCGCGGGCGAGTGCCGATTAACGGCGCGAGTATTCCTCTGACCGCACCGCCGGCACCGAGAATCAGGATGTCTTTATCCTGCAGTTCAACATTATGGTTGACGGTCAGGTCACGTAAAAAACCAATGCCGTCGGTGTTAAAACCGCAACGCCGGCCGTCGGCTTCAAACTTCAGGGTGTTGACCGCCTGCGCGCGGTTGCTGGCTTCGTTACAGTTGTCGGCCATGTCCCAGGCAATGCCTTTTAAGGGTACGGTAATATTCAAACCCTTGTAGCCTTCGCGCGCCAGCCGGTTAATGCTGTCGAACAACGTATCGATTGTGACTTCAATCGCAGTGTATTCGAGTTCCTGTCCGGTTTGCGCGGCAAACATCCGGTGAATTTCGGGCGACAGGCTGTGTTTTATCGGTGAACCGATAACCGCATACTTATCCATTATTTTCTTTTAACCAACCGGCTGCCTGCTTGGCGTAGTAAGTAAAAATGCCGTCCGCCCCGGCCCGCTTCATACTTAACAGCGCTTCAAGCACACAACTGCGTTCGTTTAAAAATCCGCCCTGCGATGCGGTGTGTATCATGGTGTATTCACCGCTGACCTGATAAACAAATGTGGGTGCTTTGAAAGTGTCTTTAATTCTGCGGACCACATCCAGGTACGGCATGCCGGGCTTTACCATAACGATATCGGCACCTTCCTGCAGATCCAAAGCGGTTTCCCAAAGTGCTTCGTCGGTGTTGGCCGGGTCCATTTGGTAGCTGTGTTTGCTGCTGTTACCCAGGTTGGCGGATGACCCGACCGCATCCCTGAATGGTCCGTAATAGCTTGAGGCATATTTGGAGGAGTAGGCGAGGATGCGGGTGTTGGTGTGGTTATGAGACTCCAGAGCTTCGCGAATCCGGCCTATGCGGCCATCCATCATATCCGAAGGGGCAACAATGTCGGCGCCGGCATCGGCATGTGAAAGCGCCTGCTTGACCAGCACTTCAACCGTTTCATCGTTGAGTACATAACCTTTATCGTCGAGCAGGCCGTCCTGACCGTGGCTGGTGAAGGGGTCCAGCGCAACATCGGTGATTACGCCGAGCTCAGGGAAGCGGGATTTTAGCAGGCGCACGGTTTGCTGGGTGATGCCGTCCGGGTTATACGCTTCGCGCGCATCTTCGCTTTTCAGGTCGGCCGGTGTGACCGGAAAAATGGCAATCGCAGAAACACCCAGCTTCAGCAGTTGCTCGGCCTCCTGCAGCAATGGTTCGCGGCCGACACGCTCAATATCGGGCATGGAGAGTATTTTTTCCCGCTGTTTGGCCTCATTCAGCACAAATACCGGGTAAATCAAATCGCTGGGCCTGAGATGGTGTTCCTGCATCAGGCGCCGGGAAAAATCGTCGCAGCGCATTCGCCGCATTCGCTTGCCCGGGAAGCCCCCGGGAAAAGAGTGGTTATTCATAGTTGTTAACTCCGGTATTCCCGCAGCATAACTTTTCGGCTGAAAAATTGCGAGAGGCCAGGAATGTGATTCGGATCTCAATATAAATTTCCGGCTTTGAGTAAGGTATTTTCTTCGGCAGAAAATGGTTCAAGCAGGCAAGAGCGAAACGGTGGATACCTCCCCAGCACTGATTAATGATGATGTTGATGTGAGCCAAGGCGGTAACGAGCGCAGGCACTATATGCGTTACCGTATTAGTTTGCGGGTGCAGCTGATCAGCTCCGATTGCCTGCCGATGCAGTTTCAGACCACCGATGTGTCTATTGCCGGATGGCATTTTGAGTGTGACCAGTGGGCCGCCCAGCATCTGACCTCCAATGGCGAACTCGCGATGCCGGCAACCGGCAAGCAGTTTACCGCGCGTTTCAAGGTGCCGATGGAAAGTGGTGAACACAGGATGCTCACATTAATGACCAAAGTGGTCGGTATGCAGCGCCTGGCTCAGGATAAATACCGGGTCAGCATGCGTTTCGAGCATTTCGGCGGCAAGAGTCATGACTTACTGCAGGAATTTCTTGAATCTCTGTAGTCTTCCCCCCCCCCCCCGGCCCACAGATCGCGGGCGCATTATTGAAAACACTCTAACTAAGCATTGCCCCCAAGCATTGGGCGTCTGTGCCTGTTCCGATAGCATACAGATAAAACCACGTCTGCCGTTTTATGGTATATACAGTGCTGTGTCCCATACAGGAGATTGAGACAATGCCGATCCGGCAAGATGATTTTATTCAAAGCATCAGTGATGCGCTGCAGTATATTTCTTATTATCACCCGAAAGATTTTATCGATGCGGTGCATGCGGCTTACCAGCGAGAGGAGAGCACTGCCGCGAAAGATGCAATGGCGCAAATTCTGATCAACTCCAGAATGTGTGCGATGGGGCGGCGACCGATCTGTCAGGACACCGGCATTGTGACCGTGTTTTTAAAAATCGGTATGCAGGTGCAGTGGGATGCGTCATTGAGTGTTGAAGAGATGGTTAACGAGGGCGTGCGCCGCGCGTATTTGCATCCGGATAATGTGTTGCGTGCATCGATACTGGCCGATCCGGCCGGCAAGCGGCGCAATACCAAAGACAATACTCCGGCGGTGATTCATATGGAAGTTGTACCCGGTGATACGGTTGATGTCACGGTTGCGGCAAAGGGCGGCGGTTCGGAGGCAAAATCCAAATTTGTAATGCTGAACCCTTCGGACAGCATTGTCGACTGGGTTGTCGAGACCGTGCCGAAGATGGGCGCGGGCTGGTGTCCGCCCGGTATTCTGGGTATCGGTATTGGCGGGACTGCGGAGAAAGCAATGGTGCTGGCGAAAGAGGCCTGCATGGAATCGATTGATATCCAGGCGCTGATTGATCGTGGCCCTGAAAATGCGCTGGAGGAATTACGACTGGAGTTGTTTGAGAAGGTTAACGCACTGGGTATCGGTGCGCAGGGTTTGGGCGGGTTGACCACCGTGCTTGATATTAAAATCCGGGATTATCCGACCCATGCGGCGAACAAACCGGTGGCAATGATTCCGAATTGCGCGGCAACCCGGCATGCGCATTTTGTGCTCGACGGTTCCGGCCCGGCAAATCTGCAGGCACCGAAGCTGGAGGATTGGCCCGAGATCAGCTGGGAGATTGGCGAGAATGTTAAAAGGGTGAATCTGGGTTCCGTCACGCGGGATGAGATTGCAACATGGCGTCCCGGGCAAACATTGTTGTTGAGCGGCAAAATGCTGACCGGGCGTGATGCTGCGCATAAACGGCTGGTTGATCTGATTCAGAAAGGTGAGGATTTACCGGTGGATTTTACCAACCGCTTTATTTATTACGTGGGTCCGGTCGATCCGGTGCGTGATGAAGTGGTGGGCCCGGCGGGCCCGACGACTGCAACCCGAATGGATAAGTTCACTGCAGCGATGCTGGGTGAAACCGGTTTGATCGGTATGATCGGCAAGGCTGAGCGTGGTGATGGCGCGATCGATGTGATCAAGCAACACAAGGCGGTTTATTTAATCGCGGTTGGCGGCGCGGCTTACCTGGTATCCAAGGCGATTCGCAAATCCAAAGTTGTTGCATTCGAAGAGCTGGGTATGGAAGCGATCCATGAATTTGAAGTTGAGGATATGCCGGTCACTGTCGCGGTCGATGTCAATGGTGAGTCTGTCCATCACAGCGGGCCGCAAAAATGGCGGGAGCATATTCTTAAAGCGGTGATTTAATACCAAATACTATCAGGCCAATTAAGGCCCTAGTTGTGTTCATGTCTGTATCGATCAAGCAAGTCAGCTAAGCGTTATGGTGTGAGGTCATCATAGTGTCCGCCGATTGCAAAAATATAAATGGATTCATCATCAAATTTATAGATGACACGATCTTTTTGAGAAATACGTTTTGACCACAGCCCTGTTAAATTGTGTCTTAGTGGTTCCGGCTTACCTAAACCCGAAGACGGATCGTTAGAGCGGAGCATTTCTTTGATTAATTTGCAAAAAGCTTTGTGTAATTTTTTATCTTTTTCTCTTAGTTCTTCGTATTTAGCCCAGGTGTCACCTTCAAACACCAGTGATCTCATTTATTTCCCTCTCGTCAGGTTTGTATCCGGTCCCTTTGTTATGAGTGTCCAGCGATCCAGCAATTTGTTTCATTAAACCCTGATTTTGCATTACATATAATGTTTCTTGTTCCCGTTCCCAGTCTTCGGCGCTAATAACAATAAAGGCTTCTCCAGAACGGCGTGTCACCTTAAGGGGTGTGTGACGGCTAACCACTTGCTCTATAAAGGATTTTAGATTGTCTCTAAATTGGTTGACGCTAATAGAATCCATAATGATTACCAAATGTACGGAGTTTCCGTACGATACTAAGGGGTTTGCGCGAGCAAGTCAATATAAAACCATTATCATTGTTTATCGTTCAGCCAGTCTTTTGGCTGTAAAAAATCACTGTACAGTTTTGCTTCAGGTGTACCGGGTTCGGGATGCCAGTTGTATCGCCACTGCACTTCGGGCGGCAATGACATTAATATTGACTCGGTACGGCCGCCGGATTGCAAACCGAACAAAGTCCCACGATCGTATACCAGATTAAATTCAACATAACGACCGCGACGGTACAGTTGAAACTCGCGTTGTGCGTCGCTGTATTCAGTATCGCAGCGGCGTTCAACGATCGGTGCATATGCTTTCATATAGCTATCGCCAACGCTGCGCATAAACGCAAAGCATTGCTCGAATTCCCATTCGTTTAAATCGTCAAAAAACAAACCGCCGATACCGCGCGGTTCATTGCGGTGTTTCAGAAAAAAATAACGGTCGCACCATTGTTTGAAGCGCGGATAGACATCGTCGCCGAACGGTTCGCAGGCTTGCTGTGCGGTGTGGTGCCAGTGCACACAGTCTTCTTCGAATCCGTAATATGGGGTCAGGTCATAACCGCCGCCGAACCACCATAACGGTGGGCGTGAGTCGTTTTCGGCAATAAAGAAACGCACGTTTGCATGCGATGTCGGCACGAATGGGTTGCGCGGGTGTATCACGATGGATACCCCAAGTGCCTGAAAACGGCTGCCTGCCAGCTCCGGGCGGTGCGCGCTGGCTGCGGCCGGCATTTGTTCACCGCTGATATGTGAGTAGTTTACCCCGCCTTTTTCAAAAACACGGCCTGCCTCGATTACCCGGCTGCGTCCACCGCCGCCTTCCGCGCGGGTCCATTGTTCCTCTTTGAATGTTGCCTTGCCGTCGATAGCTTCCAGTTGTGTGCAAATATCCTGCTGTAATGTTTGCAGGTAGTTTTCAACGGTTTCAATATCAGGTTTGTTCATCTGGCTTGTGTATTTTGTTGTGCAACGTACTCTGAGCGTAGCAGCCCGTAAACTGCATGATCCAGGTGCTCATTATTACGCTTCAGAATATCGCGTAATACCCCTTCCTTTTTAAATCCGAACTTGGTTAACAGCGCTGCGCTGGATTCATTGGAGGGTATGCATTCACCCTGAATTTTGTTAATCGGAAAATACTGGAAGCCGAGCGCGATCAGATCTTGCCAGCAGGCTTTCGCGATGCCTTTGCCGCGATACGCTTCATCCAGCCAGATGAAGATATAGGCGACATTGTTTTTTGTATCGATCATGTTGAAACCGGCTGCACCCGCCACTCTGCCTTCATAGAAAATAGTTTGATGTAAACCCTGGCCGACTGCAAATTTTCGAAGTTCGCCGATAATTGTTTCACCCATTTCGTTTACGGTTTTGATTTGCGGTGTTTGAATCAACCACTTGGCAAGATTTGCACGGTTTTTATCAAGTACATCAAATAGGCCCTGAGCGAACTGGGGCACAGTGAGCCTGACAGTGATCCGGTCGGTGATTTTGCGTTCGAACATAATGCTGCCTTTGGGAATGGTTTAACGAATTTGGCGGCCGGAACGTGCATCGCGGATCGGCGTGACCTGCGTGAGCCCGTCGGTGTTACCTTCAACAGTATACGCAATTCGGTCACTGAGTGTTTGATTGACTTCATCGGCTGTCAATGCCGGTGGTTGTCCGCTGAGGTTGGCGCTGGTCGATACGATTGCGCCGCCGAATGCCTCGCATAATGCGATGACCGGTTTGCAGGCGGTCAGCCTGAGTGCAAGCGTATCATGATCTCCGGTCAACCAGTCCGGCACAGAGCTTAAACAGGGCAGTAACCAGGTATTTGGTCCCGGCCAGCTGTTTTGCACCGCCGGATAATTTGGCAGCGATTCCAGGTCGATGTAGTTGCCGAACTGTGACAGTGCTCCGGCAATCAGGATCAGGCCTTTGTGTTTGGGGCGTTGTTTTAACGACAGCAGTTGTGTGATTGCGGCTTCGTTTAATGGGTCACAGCCCAGCCCGAAAACCGCTTCGGTTGGATAGGCGACGATACCACCCGCCCGCAGTTGGGCGGCGGCTTGCTGGTAAATATCAGTCACGCGGCGCTGTTATCGGGTTTCAGGTCTTCTGCCGGTTCGGTAAAGTTACAGCTTTCCTGTGGGCAGATGCGTTCGGTGCCGCGGCGCTTGGTGGTTTTTATCATGGTGATCGGCCACTGACATTCCGGACAGGCTTTGGCGACTGGAAAATTCCAGATTGCGTATTTGCAATCCGGATAGCGCGAGCATGAATAGAAAACTTTACCGCGTCGAGAGCGGCGTTCGAGAATGGTGCCTTCCTGGCATTCCGGGCATTGTACTTTGGTGTCGGCCGGTTTTTTCAGCGGTTCGATATGTTTGCAGTCCGGATAGCTGGAGCAGCCGATGAATTTACCGTAGCGACCGCTTTTGATAATTAAATCGGCACCGCAGTCCGGGCATTTACGGTCTTCGAGAATTTCGGGTTCGTCATCCTGGTCTTCGCCGATGTTGCGTGTATAGTCGCAATCCGGGTAGCCGGTACAGCCGACGAATTTACCGCGTCGTCCGAGTTTGATTTCCAGCGGTTTTTCACATGTCGGGCATTTCTCGTCCAGGCTTTCTGACGTCACGTCTTTGCGCGACACATCGGTTTCGGTTTTGTCGACCAACCCTTTAAACGGTGACCAGAATTCTTTCATCACCGGAACCCAGTTTTTTTCACCGCGGGAGATGGCATCCAGGGTGTCTTCCAGTGCCGCGGTGAAATCATAATCGACATATTTGGTGAAGTAGTTGGTCAGAAACTTATTCACCACCTCGCCGACATCGGTCGGAATAAAGCGCTTCGCGTCCATTTCCACATATTCACGCGCCTGTAATGTGGAGATAATTGATGCATAGGTTGACGGTCTGCCGATACCGAATTCTTCCAGGCTCTTTACGAGTGATGCTTCACTGTAACGTGGCGGCGGTTCGGTGAAATGCTGTTCCGCGCGGATATCGATTAATTTGATTTTTTCGCCTTCTTTTAACGGCGGCAGGAGTTTTTCATCGTCATCGGCTTTGCTGTCATCCTGACCTTCCTGGTATACCGCCATAAACCCCGGGTGTTTTATGGTTGAGCCGTTTGCACGGAACGTATCTTTATCAGATGCGGCCAGATCTACTGCGACGGTGTCCATCGTGGCATGGATCATCTGGCAGGCGATCGTGCGTTTCCAGATCAGATTGTAGAGTTTGAATTGATCCGCACTCAGGTGTTTTTTGATATCGTCAGGATGGTTTACCGCGGATGTCGGGCGAACCGCCTCATGCGCTTCCTGGGCATTTTTGGATTTGGTTTTGTAGACGCGCGGCTCTTTCGGAACATTCTCTTCGCCGTAACGCTCGGCGATCAGCTCACGAATTTCAGTCAGTGCTTCCGGAGCGAGTGTAACTGAGTCGGTCCGCATATAGGTTATCAGGCCGACCGCGCCACTACCGATATCGACACCTTCATAAAGTTGCTGGGCAACACGCATTGTGCGTGATGCAGAGAAGCCGAGCTTACGTACCGCTTCCTGCTGTAATGTGGATGTGGTAAACGGCGGTGATGGGTTACGCTTGCGCTGTTTCTTTTCAATTTTTGTGACGGTCAGATTGCCGTCTGCCGAATCAAGCAAGCCGGTGCGGGTTTTGGTTGCGATTTTTTCGTCAGTGATTGTGAACTGTTTGACTTTCTCGCCACCGAGTACGCTGAGCTTTGCACCGAACTGGCGGCGGCTTTTTTTCAGGTCAGCTTCTACTGTCCAGTATTCGCGCGGTTTGAATGCGCGGATTTCCAATTCACGTTCAACAATTAGGCGTAATGCCGGGCTTTGCACACGGCCGGCAGAAAGCCCCCGGCGGATTTTTTTCCACAATAATGGCGAGAGGTTGAATCCAACCAGATAGTCCAGCGCGCGTCGGGCCTGTTGGGCATTGATCAGGTCGCCGGATAATTCGCGTGGATTTGCAATGGCATCGTTAACCGCTTTTTTGGTGATCTGGTGAAAGACCACCCGGTAGACCGGTTTTTCCACCAGTAGTTTTTCTTCATCCAGCAATTCTTTCAGATGCCAGGAAATCGCCTCGCCTTCGCGGTCGGGGTCAGTTGCGAGATAAAGTGCTTGTGCTTTGCTGATGGCTTTTTTAATTGCATCAATATGTTTTTCGTTTTTTTCGATCGCCTGGTATTTCATCTCAAAGTTATGCTCGGTGTCGACCGCGCCTTCTTTGGGAATTAAATCACGCACATGGCCGTAGGAAGCCATGACTTCAAAGTCCTTGCCGAGGTACTTTTTGATTGTCTTCGACTTGGCGGGTGATTCAACAATAACCAGGTTCTTGCTCATAGTGTTTTACAATTCCGTTAATACAGTGATCCGGCTCGGTCTTTTATTAATTGCACAAAATGCCGGGTTCAGGCAAATAAAAATTTAACCCCAGGCTCGAAAAATGTCGGCCAATCCGCAAAAAACAAAAGTGTTTTGCCGATAATTGGCTGTTTTTGGCTATTTTACCCGGTTGTAGCAACCGCCCGGTTCGGTCCTGATATATCCTTTCAATTCCAGGATCAGCAGCATCGATGCGACTTCCTGGGCCGATAAACCACTGCGTTCGACAATATGGTCGACCGATAGCGGCGCATAATCAATCACATTCAGCAGGTCCTGATATTCACGATCCAGCGTGCTGCCGGTTGATTCGGGCTGCGGCTGTATTGCGTCATCGGCGATCAGCCCGTGCAGTTGGGGTGCCAGTTCTTCGAGAATATCCTGCACGGACTCAACCAGTTTGGCGCCGCTTTTAAGCAGCTGATGACAGCCACGCGCCAATGGATTGTGAATGGAACCGGGTATTGCAAAGACTTCCCGTGCCTGTTCCGAGGCGAGTCTGGCGGAGATTAGTGAACCGCTACGTAGCGCGGCTTCAACCACCAGTGTTCCCAGACTCAGGCCGCTGATGATCCGGTTGCGGCGTGGAAACAGCCGGGGCAGTGCGCGCGTGCCGAGCGGCATTTCGGTTATCAGCGCGCCTTGTTGCAGGATTTGTTCTGCAAGCCTGGTGTTGCCGGACGGATAGATATGGTCAGCTCCGGTGGCCATTACCGCGATTGTCGGTGCGGATGCCGCTAATGCACCCCGGTGTGCGGCTGAATCAATACCGGTCGCAAGACCACTGGTAATCAATAGCCCGGCTTTGCTCAGATGTTCTGCAAATCGATAGGCCGTTTCCTGCCCGCCATGTGTTGGGTTACGGCTGCCGACAATGGCCAGTTGCGGTTCTGAGAGCAGTTGCTTATTGCCGCGGATATACAATACGCAGGGTGGGTCGGAGATGTTTTTGAGTAATGACGGATAATCGTTATCACTGAATGTGACAATATGATGGCCGGGTTGCTCGGCCCAGCGCAGTTCGGCTTCGATGGATTCACCCGGCTCGGTTTGCGTCAGGAATTCGATGGCTTGTTCCGGGGCGCCGGCTGCGAGCAAAGCCGATTGGCCGGCGTCGCAGGTTTTACCCGCGTTGCCAAATTGCTTCAGTAATTTCTGTACCCCGGCCGGACCCAGGCCGGGTGCATGATGCAATTTCAGCCAGTGTATCAGTGGCCCGGTCATTATCGGGTTGTGGCCGGCTGAACCCGGCTCTTTAATCGGATAATATCGGCGCCGGTGTTGGGTTGCGCACTATGTCGTTCACATGCACTGTGCGGGTGGAATCCATAATCAGGCCATAGCTGACCTTGTCAAATACCCTGAATATCATCAATAAGCCGGCTCTGGCGTCAGGCAGTTTGACTTTATTGAAGCCTTTGCGTGCGAAAGGGTCGCGAACCTCGGCGCCGGCCTGATCAATAGCCAGTACGGTGCCGACTTCCACACCCTGTTGCTCGCCCAGGTTCAGCACGACGACCTGGCGCTGCGCACTGTGCGAAATCGCATCGACCAGCGCGATAATCTGGCCGTTGATTGTGGTTTCGGGTGCTTTGGGCAGGAAGTTGTAACTGATTCTGCCTTTTTCGGCCGGTAATATCCGGTCTCCATTCAGGGTTTCGCGTATGCTGCGGGTTAATATCATGGTTGCCGGGTCGCCGGCATTAACGAGCTTGGCTTCGCTGACCAGGGTTGTTTCGTATCCGAGAACCCGGTTGGTTTTGGGGTCTCTGAATACCCGGCCAGGGCGAAAAATATTGTAGCGTACGTCTTCTGCATTCTCTAAGTTACGTGCATACACGGTGTTGCCGGTTGCGCTGACTAAATGCTGATCCAGGCTGCTGATAATATAAGGTGCCGCTTCAAGTTCTTCTTTGGTCACGATGCGCGGCTGGATCAGGAAGGGTTCGATCGCACTGACCGGGATTGTCGGTATCGCTTTGGCCAGGCTTTCCTCACGGATTTTCGGCGACAGTTTAATGGTTTTGATACCGCCCGGAACACTGGGTTGAATCACCCGGGTAACCCCATCGTCACGGGACAGCCGCAACTGCGGCTTACCGTCAACGTAGACCAATGTCAGTATATCGCCGGGATAAATAAGATGCGGGTTGTCGATCTGCGGGTTGAAATACCAGATTTCGGGCCACAGCCAGGGATCGCGTAAGAACAAACTGGAAATATCCCACAAAGTATCGCCTTTTTTAACGGTGTAGCTGCTGGGGACATCTTCACGCAATGCCACTCTGACCGGCGGGCGCTCCGGTGGGGCGGTGGCTGCCGGTGCCTGAACGACCGGTTCCTCAAACTGCGTAGGGGCCTCGTCTTCTGCGTCCTCGAACCCGTAGTCGTCCGTTTCTTTGACGTTTTTGCCGGAACAGGCGCAGAGGAAAATAGCGAAAATCGTGCAATACCAGCGGAGTCCAGTGAGTTTTACCAGTTTATGCATTTCCAACCCTCATGCGTTTTTCGAGAACAGAAGCTATCATCTGTGGTCAAACTAATTTGTTAATTTTCAGGCTTTTTGCGAAAATAATCCATCGCATCATACTTTTAGCAGACATATTTGTAAAATTACACGAGCAGATTTATGGCAGTTCTCGATATTTTATGTTTCCCGGATAAACGTCTTCGGCAGATCTGTGAGCCGGTTGAGGAAGTCACGGATGAAATTCGTCAATTAGTTGACGATATGTTTGAGACGATGTACGCATCGTCCGGCATTGGTTTGGCTGCAATCCAGGTGAACGTCCATAAGCGGATAATTGTGGTGGACGTCTCAGAGGACCGTTCGGACCCGATTTGTCTGATCAATCCGGAGATTGTCGAGACTGAAGATAAAGTGGAAAGTGAGGAGGGGTGTTTATCCGTACCCGGGTTTTACGAGATGGTTGAGAGGGCCGGGCGTATTAAGGTCAAGGCACTGGATTATCATGGCAAACCCCTGGAACTGGAGGCGGACGGGCGTTTTTCGGTTTGTATACAGCATGAAATTGACCATTTGAACGGTAACCTGTTTGTCGATTACCTTTCCACGCTGAAGCGACAACGTATCCAGAAAAAACTTGAAAAAACCCAACGCCGGGGGCGGCCGGTAAGACGATTTGGGGCCTCCAAACCGGACCCGGATCATGCCAGCCCCTAAACCGGGCCATTCCGCCTGACGTACTGAATAAATTTTATCTCCGATGATTTCGGCTAACAGACTTGTATATGCCGGTACCCCTGATTTTGCGGTGCCCGCTTTACAGATGTTGCTGGAGTCCGGCTACAACGTGGTGGCGGTTTATACGCAACCCGACCGACCGGCCGGGCGGGGGCGCAGGTTGGCGTCGAGCCCGGTTAAGCAGCTGGTTGAGAAAATGGAGCATGGGTCCATACCGGCTATCGAGCAGCCGGATTCCCTTAAATCACCGGAAGCACAGCAGCATCTTGCTTCCTATGCGCCGGATCTAATGATTGTTGCTGCGTATGGCCTGATTTTACCGGCGCCGGTGCTGTCTATACCGCGGCTGGGTTGTGTCAATCTTCATGCTTCATTATTGCCTCGCTGGCGCGGTGCGGCGCCGATCCAGCGGGCGATACTGGCCGGTGACCGTCAAACCGGTATCACTTTAATGCAAATGGATAAAGGGCTGGATACCGGGGATATGCTTGCGACGCAGGTTTTGGACATTGATCCGGAACAGAATGCACAAGTGCTGCATGACCGGCTTGCCGAAACCGGGGCGGATCTGCTGAAAAAAAATCTGCCGGCGTTGCTGGCCGGGCAGTTACCGGTGGTTCCACAGGCTGAACAAGACGCAACATACGCACAAAAACTCGATAAAAAAGAAGCATGGCTGGACTGGCACAAGCCCGCCGTGGATTTGCTGCGTCAGGTGCTGGCATTTAATCCCTGGCCGGTCGCGCAATGCCGTTGGGGGGATAAAGTGATGAGGGTATGGCAGGCCGCGCTACTTAAGGATGTGCCGTCGGCTGAGCCAGGCCAGGTTCTGGCTGCCGGCCGGGATGGTATTGATGTTGCGACCGGCAGCGGCGGGCTGCGTATACAGCAGTTGCAATTGCCGGGCGGTAAAGTGCTCAATGCAGCGGACTTTGTGAATGCGAATGATTTAACAGGCTGTCGTCTCGGATGACCGCAAAAACCGCAGCCGGGGCGGCTTTAAATCCGAGGCTGGTTGCAGCGCAGGTGATATGCGCTGTTCTAAAGGGCAAATCTCTAAACACAGCACTCAGCGATACGGTGAAACAGCGTTTATCGTCCCGTGATCGCGCGTTTGTGCAGGCTTTATGTTTCGGTGTATTGCGTTGGTATTTTCGGTTGCATGCTTTTTTGGGGTTGTTGCTGGAACGGCCGTTGCGGCAGCGCGATGAGGATTTGCGGGTTCTTATCATTATCGGTTTGTATCAGCTTCATGATCAACGTGCGCCGGATTATGCGGTGGTCGATGAGTCGGTAAATGCGGCTGAACAGCTTGGCAAACTGTGGGCTAAAAAGCTGGTTAATGCGGTGTTACGAAATTTTATTCGTCGTCGTGATGCGTTGTCGGCAGAGCTGATGGACACACAAAGCGCGAAATATGCAAGCCCTGACTGGATTATTCAGCGTGTTGCACAGGATTGGCCTTCGCATTGGGAGTCTTTGCTGAATGCAAACAACACTCAGGCGCCGATGACGTTGCGCGTTAATACCGGCGTGATCAGCCGTGAAGCGTATTTAGAGCAGTTGTTAAATGCCGGTTTGCAGGCACAGCCGGTAACCGGTTCCGCTACGGCTTTGCAGTTACAGGCGCCTTGTGATGTGGCGATATTGCCGGGGTTTGATCAGGGCTTGGTTTCAGTACAGGATGCCGCAGCCCAATATGCTGCCGCTCTGTTGGACCCGCAACCCTGGGATTATGTGCTGGATGCCTGTGCGGCGCCGGGTGGTAAGTCCTTGCATTTGTTGCAGCACCAGCCGTTATTGGGCGAACTGGTTGCATTGGAAATTGATTCGCAGCGTGGGAAGCTGATCGAACAGAATCTATACCGTGCCGGTGTGGATTTAAATAAGGTTTCACTGCAGGCTGTAGATGCCGCAGATGTTGATCAATGGTGGAGCGGTAAGCTGTTTCAACGTATTTTATTGGATGCGCCTTGTTCAGCTTCCGGGGTGATTCGCCGGCACCCGGATATTAAAATACTCAAAAGGGAAGCGGATATTTCTGCACTGCTTGATATGCAAATGACATTATTAGCAGCGCTTTGGCCCACTTTAGCGCCGGGCGGCATGTTGTTGTATTGCACCTGCTCGGTGTTTGCGGCTGAAAACACTGAGCCGGTCGCGCGCTTTCTGCAACACACCCAAGATGCCCGTTCAGTTTCCCTGGATCTGCCGGTCGCGGAAAAGTCAGGTGATGGCTATCAGGTTTTGACCGGGGTGAATGACATGGATGGGTTTTTTTATGCGGGTTTGCAAAAAACCCTGTGTTAAAGCAGTGCGTTGTAGGGCGTAGGCGTTATAATGCCGTTGGGTGTAATGGATACAATAAACGTGATCAAACGGTGTGAACGAGTCCTTAACGCGGCTTAAAAACAAATGAAAATAGTTATTCTGGGCGCCGGTGCAGTCGGGACTTCGATTGCGAATATATTATCAGGTGAAGGTAGCGATGTTACCGTGGTGGATATTGACGGTTATCGCTTGCGTGAGTTGCAGGATCGCCTGGATATCAAAACGGTTTTAGGCATGGGTTCGCACCCGACAGTGCTGCGTCAGGCAGGTGCCGAGGATGCGGATATGCTGATCGCGGTCACCTCCAGTGATGAGACCAATATGGTTGCCTGTCAGGTTGCCTATACATTATTTCGCGTGCCGACCAAAATCGCCCGTGTCCGGGCTTCGCAATACCAGTCTGAGCCGCAGTTGTTCGATCGCCTTGCGACACCTATCGATGTGCTGATCAGCCCTGAGCAGATTCTGACCAACCACATTGAAAGGTTAATTGAGTTTCAGGGGGCATTACAGGTACTGGATTTTGCCAACGGCAAGCTGCAGCTGGTTGCGGTAAAAACGTATCCGGGGGCTCCGCTGGTCGGGCACAAGCTGCGGACCTTAAAGCAGCATATGCCCGGTATCCGAACCAAGGTGGTGGCGATTTACCGGCAGGGTAAGGTCATTATGCCGACCGGTGATACGGTGGTTGGGGTTGATGATAATGTTTTTTTTCTGGCAAGCAAGAAGGATATTAAGGCGGTACTCAGCGAGATGCGGCAGCTGGATAAACCCGTGAAGCGTGTGATGCTGGCCGGTGGCGGTAATATCGGTGCGCGTTTGGCCAAAACGCTGGAATGCAATTACCAGGTCAAGTTGATTGAGCATAATAAGGACCGCATTAAATATCTCTCTGAGCGTTTGAATAAGACCATTGTGCTGCATGGCGATGTGGCCGATGAAGAGCTTCTCCACGAAGAGAACGTGGATAAAATGGATGTGTTTTGTGCGGTTACGAATAACGACGAGGCGAATATTTTGTCGGCGATGCTTGCCAAACGCATGGGTGCCAACAAAGTGATGTGTATTATAAATCGTCTGGCCTATGTTGATCTGATTGAGGGCGGTGATATTGATGTGGTGATTTCACCCCGGCAGGCAACTATTGGTGCTTTGCTGGCGCATGTACGCCGCGGTGATGTGGTTGCAGCGCATTCTCTGCGTCATGGTGCGGCTGAAGCGATAGAAGCGGTTGCGCATGGTGATGAGAAAACCTCCAAAGTGGTTGGCCGTGTGGTCGATGAGCTGGAATTGCCGGCACAGAGCAATATTGGTGCGGTAGTTCGTGGTGATCAGGTTTTTATTCTTGAGAAAGATGTGGTTATCCAGCCTGAAGATCATGTCATTATGTTTCTTGCAGACAAGCAATGTATGCGTGAGGTGGAAAGCCTGTTTCAGGTTGATGTTGGTTTTATTTAGACGGCTGTTATGTTGGGGTTTTCGGCAGGCTTCTTTGGGTCGGACTGTCGGTTCGGATTGATATCGGGGATCGGTTTTGAATATTAAAGCGGTACAGCGCCTATTTGGGATTCTGCTGATTTTGTTCAGTCTGAGCATGCTGTGCCCGCCGATGTTGGTGTCACTGATATACGCTGATAGTGCAATGCAGTCCTTTGTCTTAGCGACGGTGATTACTGTGTTAACCGGGCTGGTTCTGTGGTTGCCGGCGCGTAATTGCACTGATGATCTGCGTTTGCGCGATGGCTTTGTGGTGGTCGTATTTTTTTGGGCGATGCTGGGTGTTTTCGGGGCAATACCGTTTTGGCTGTCGGAAGATACGCAGCTGTCATTTACCGATGCACTCTTTGAATCCATGTCGGGTCTGACGACCACCGGGGCGACGGTGATTGTGGGGTTGGACAGTTTGCCTGAGTCGATATTGTTTTACCGGCAAATGCTGCAATGGTTTGGTGGTATGGGCATTATCGTTTTGGCGGTGGCGATTTTGCCAATGTTGGGTATTGGTGGGATGCAGCTGTATCGTGCCGAAACGCCCGGCCCGGTAAAGGATACCAAGCTGACTCCCCGTATTGCGGAGACAGCAAAAGCACTGTGGTTTATTTATTTGGGGTTGACGGTTGCCTGCGCACTGGCTTATTGGCTGGCCGGCATGAGTGCTTTTGACGCAATAGGTCATGCGTTTTCCACGGTTGCGATAGGCGGTTTTTCAACACACGATGCCAGTATCGGGCATTTTAAAAGTCATTTGATTGAAATGATTTGTGTGGTTTTTATGTTGCTGGCCGGTATTAATTTTGGCTTGCACTTTCTGGTTGTCAGGCGCTTAAGCTTCAGGCCTTATGCAGAGGACCCGGAGATGCGTGCCTACTTGATTTTATTGTCGATTACCGCATTGGTTGCAGTTGCTTTTTTGTGGCTAAATCATATCGACGAGGATTTTACGACTGCTTTCTGGCATGGAATTTTTCAGGCTGTTTCGATCGGAACAACGACGGGTTTCACCACGGCCAGTTACTATCAGTGGCCGGGTTTTTTGCCGGTCATGCTGATATTTGTCAGCTTTATTGGTGGCTGTTCCGGGTCAACCGGGGGCGGCATAAAAGTTGTGCGGTTTTTATTGTTGCTAAAGCAGGGGCTGCGTGAACTTAAGCGTCTGGTGCATCCCAGGGCTTACCTGAATGTCAAAATCGGCAAGCTGCCGCTAAGTGATCGAATTGTAGAGGCGGTTTGGGGCTTTTTCTCAGCGTATGTTGCCGTGTTCAGTATTATGATGTTGTTGCTGATGATGACCGGCCTGGATCAGGTCACCGCCTTTTCCGCGGTCGCAGCCTGCTTGAATAATCTGGGTCCGGGGCTGGGTGAGGTTGGCGATAACTATTCCGGTTTAAATGATTTTTCCAAGTGGGTTTTGTCGATGGCGATGCTGTTGGGCCGCCTTGAGATTTTTACATTGCTGGTCCTGCTGACACCGGACTTTTGGCGTTCCTGAGTGGCCTGGTGGCCGGCTAGAGTAAGCCGGCCGACCAGACAACCTTGCCGATAATATCAAGCGCTTCTTTTTGCGCGTCCGGTATATGCTGTTCGCGATACGCGGAATTATCGTTAACCAGATACAGTCCTTTGTCGACGGATTGCTGCAGCCTTTTTGCGACTAATCCATTGCTGTCCAGTCTGAGTATGTAAACCGCATCGCCATTGAAAGCAGTCTGGCTGATATCGATCATCAATAAATCAGAATCTTTGATGGTGGGTGACATCGAATCTCCGTGTGCCCTGATCAGCCGCAGGTTTTGTGGATCAAGACCTGATTTCAGCAGCCAGAAATGATTGAATGACAATCGGCCAAGGCTTCCGACGGGCTTGTTTTCAAGCTCAACATCTTCCTCTTTATACTCCGGAATGCTGATGTATTCCTGTTTAGTGGAATAGATCCCTTTGAGGTCATTGATCTCTGCAGAGATTCCGGTTGGGCCTTCACCAAGCACCAGCCAGTCAAGGTGCACATTGCCGCATTTGGCGATTGCGGCAAGCGGCTCGACTGTCGGTTGGCTGTCACCGGCAATGTAGCGATAGAGTTGAGATTCTGAAATACCGATTGATCTGGCAAGGTTTTTTTTGCCACCTACCAGGTCGGCGATTTTTGATATGCGATCTCCCAGGCCTGCGAGTGCCTGAGTTAGTTCTTGTATATTTTCGGTGGTGTTCATAGAGTTCTTATTGTCGTGTGAATGATCAATTTTTATATTGACAGTGGCTCCGCACTAACAATGAACTCCAGCTTCCCTATACCGGATATTAGTGAGGCCAGCTGCATTTGTTGTAAGTCCGCAAGCATATCATCGCGACGCGACCATTCAATGTATATATTACAACAAATGTGGAGGGCTGCACTGATATCGGGAAATAGTCAATCAATTAGGTGCTTTATCTACAAATTGATTGGCAATGATGAATGACAGCGCTCTGTGAACGTTTTAGAAGGGCTCCAAATATAGAAGCCCCGACAAGTAAAACTTGCCGGGGCTTGCTAAATAACCATCCTGGCTATTTAGGTGACGTTGAGCATCCTCTTGCTTCCTGCTAAAATCTTCCGATGATTTATCCCCATTCCTATTGGGGTTCCTGATCAATCCCTGTGAGTTCCATCTGCTCTAGCCTAATATCCATTTAAGCCACATATAGAGTCGCATTATCTCGCTTGATAATATATTGGCAGTGTCTGAAGACTTTGTAGGATACGTCCTACAATTTAATGAATGGTTTGTAGGATATTTTGAAAGCGGTACCGCTAGTAAAGTGTGCGGGAATCGAAGCTTGTAGAAGCATAAAGTGCTGGGTTGGTGATGGAAAGTCTTTTTTTGATGTTTTTGTTTCAGGTTTAGGCGGCAGAGTCGGCATGAGCTCAGCCTGTTTATATCCCGAAATTATGCCTTATCGTGTACATCAGCTTACGGTAGGTCACGGGCATCAGCTTTACGTGGAGGAGTCGGGAAACCCGGATGGTTTGGCCGTGTTGTTCTTGCATGGCGGCCCCGGCGGTGGATCGAGTCCATATCATCGACGCTTCTTTAACCCCCAACGTTATCGAATTATTTTGTTTGATCAGCGTGGTTGCGGGCAATCGACCCCTCATGCTGATGTAAGCAACAATACCAGCCGTGATCTGCTGGAAGACATTGAGTGTATTCGCCGGCATCTGGGTGTTGAGCGGTGGGTTTTATTTGGCGGCTCCTGGGGCGCTGCTTTGGCATTGATCTATGCGCAGGCTTTTCCGGGTACGGTTCTGGCGATGATTTTACGGGGTGTTTTTTTATGCCGGGATCAGGATATCCGCTGGTTTTATCAATACGGTGCGAGTGAAGTCTATCCGGATGCCTGGGAGCAATTTATTGCGCCGGTGCCTGAAGCTTTGCGCACTGATATGCTGACCGCATACCATTCGTTGCTGATGAGTGATGATCCGTCCGTCTATGTTCCTGCCGCAAAAGCCTGGGCGGTTTGGGAGGCGACAGCCGCTTCGCTAAACCCGGACAAAAATCTTATCGAGCATTTTGCGAATACCGATGTTGCGTTGGCTTTGGCAAGAATTGAAAATCATTATTTTGTGAATGCGTGTTTTCTGCAAGAGAATCAAATTATTGCCAACCTTTCCCGGATTACCGATATTCCCGCGATCATAGTGCATGGCAGACACGATATGGTGTGCCCGCTTACCCAGGCCTGGGCACTTAACAGTGAGTGGCGTAAAGCCGCGTTGCAGATCATTGAGAATGCGGGCCATGCGGCAACTGAGCCGGGAATTACGGAGGCACTTGTGGAGGCGGCGGATGAGATGCTGTTGCGGTTCGGATGATCGGTTTGCTGCAACGGGTGAGTGAGGCCTCAGTTAGCGTTGACGGAGAGCTTATTGGAAAAATTGACCGGGGCCTGCTGGTTTTACTGGGCGTGGAAAAGCACGATACTGTTGCTGATGCGGTGCGTCTGTCTGAGCGTATTGCCGGCTACCGTGTTTTTGCGGATCAGCAGGGCAAGATGAATCTGAGTGTCAGCGATATTGGTGGCGGAATGTTAATTGTGCCCCAGTTTACGTTGGCCGCTGACACAACAAAGGGAATGCGCCCGGGTTTTCAGTCGGCAGCAGCGCCCGATCTTGGGCAGGCATTGTTTGAGAGTGTCGTGACTGAGCTTCGGGAGAAAGGGCTTGAAGTTGCAACAGGGCGTTTCGGAGCTGATATGCAGGTTGGGCTGGTAAATGACGGGCCGGTTACCTTCTGGTTGCAAGTGACTGGTACGGCTGCTCGTTGAGCATGTTCAGATAAGCGGCTTGTTTAAGTGTTTTGCATAAGCGGTTTGTGCTTGCGGTGAATCTGCTCTTTTTAGCCGGTAATTTAAAGTGTATGCTACAGCGGAAAATGGCCCTGTGTATGTTTTATTAATAATGCAGGTTTAATTGGATGTTAATGGAGACTGAGATTGTCTGCGCGAACCGCCCGGATTAACCGCGATACCAAAGAAACTCAGATTCAGGTGAATCTGGATATTGATGGTGGCGGGCATGGTGAATTTGATACCGGCTTGCCGTTTTTGGAGCATATGCTTGATCAGGTTGCCAGGCATGGCATGCTGGATTTGAAAGTCATCGCACGCGGTGATCTGCAGATTGACGCACACCATACAGTCGAGGATGTGGGTATCACCATTGGGCAGGCTTTTAGTAAAGCATTGGGCGATAAAACCGGAATACGTCGTTATGGGCATGCCTATGTGCCTTTGGACGAGGCTTTATCGCGTGTCGTTGTGGATTTTTCAGGGCGTCCGGGGCTTGAGTATCGTGTAACTTATCCACGGGCCCGGGTTGGTGATTTTGATATCGATTTGTTGCATGAGTTTTTTCAGGGCTTTGTTAATCACGCGATGGTTACTTTGCATATTGATAATTTGCAGGGCAATAATGCTCATCACATTGCGGAAACGGTTTTCAAAGCATTTGGTCGTGCGATTAGAGCGGCGGCTGAGCCTGATCCGCGTATGTCCGGAGTGGTGCCATCCACGAAAGGAAGTTTATAGATGGTAAATGTACTGCGTCAGTTATCTGAGCTTTTCAAAAAGTTGAATGGAGTGGCGTAACCTAAACTGGGCTGTTAAACATAAACGGATGTTTACCCTGGTTTTTTCTATGCGAATCGGATGAAAACCATTGCTGTTATTGATTATGGAATGGGTAATTTGCGCTCAGTCGTAAAGGCACTGGAGCATGTCAGTGATCGGTCTTCACGCGTGCTTCTAACCTCTGAAAGTTCGGAGATTCGGGATGCGGACCGGGTTGTTTTTCCAGGGCAGGGTGCGGCGGCAGAGTGTATGGCTGCATTACAGCGTCATGAGTTGACCGAAGCGGTGTTGGAAGCAGCTCGCAACAAACCGTTCCTGGGTGTTTGCATGGGCTTACAGGTATTGCTGACTGCCAGTGAGGAAAATGGGAATGTTGAGTGTCTGGACTTTTTGCCTGGCAAAGTCGAGTTTTTCGGAAGTCAGCCTGAGTTGCAGAGACCGGAGTACAAGATCCCGCATATGGGCTGGAATGAGGTTTGCCAGGTTAAAGTGCATACTTTATGGCAAGATATTCCTGATAAGGCTCGATTTTATTTTGTACACAGCTATTATGTTAATCCGGCATCGGTCGATGTAATTACCGGGGTAACGGGCTATGGCATGGATTTCGCTTCTGCTGTTAGCCGTGAAAATATCTTTGCAGTGCAATTCCATCCGGAAAAAAGTGCTGCTAATGGTTTGCAGTTGCTGCAGAATTTTGTAAATTGGGATGGGGCGTGCTGAATTGCCCGAAACAGGCGAAGCTCAAAAAAGGTCAAAACAGTGTTAATAATTCCAGCGATAGATTTGAAAGAAGGCAAATGTGTGCGCTTACGGCAAGGACGTATGGAGGATAACACCATATTTTCCGATAACCCGCTGAAAATGGTTGAGCGGTGGGTTAACGCCGGTGCCGAAAGGCTGCATGTGATCGATCTTGATGGGGCTATGGCCGGTAAGCCACGTAACTCCGATGTAATTCACTCTATAGTAGAGGAATTCCCTAATCTGGATATTCAGGTCGGCGGCGGCATACGCGATGAAGATACTGTGCAGGAGTATCTGGATGCCGGGGTGAATTATGTCATTATCGGCACGAAAGCAGTGAGTGAGCCGCATTTTGTTAATGATTTATGCTTATCGTTTCCAGGGCATGTGATTGTCGGGCTGGATGCGAAGGACGGAAAAGTTGCGATTGACGGTTGGAGCAAGTTATCAAACCATGATGTTATTGATATGGCGCAGCATTTTGAGCGCGATGGTGTTGATGCGATTGTGTACACGGATATTACCCGCGACGGTATGCTTTCTGGTGTGAATGTGGAGTCCACAGCTGCACTTGCGCAGTCGATTCGGGTCCCGGTGATTGCGTCCGGAGGCGTCAGCAGCATGGATGATATTGCCGCACTGGCAAAAGTGGAGGAGGAAGGTGTTGTTGGGGTGATTATCGGTCGCGCGCTTTATGAAGGGGATATTGATCTTGCCGAAGTGATGAAGAAGTACGGAAACAAAAAAACCTGAAGAGTAAGCGGTTTCAAAAACCGTAACGACATTTAAATTCAATTAAACAGACCACTGCATAATCTGCCATGTCTTTGGCCAAGCGAATTATTCCCTGCCTGGATGTTGATAACGGCCGGGTCGTGAAAGGTGTTAAGTTTGTCGATATTCGCGATGCCGGTAACCCTGTTGAAATTGCCCGCCGTTATGATAAAGAAGGTGCGGATGAGCTGACGTTCCTGGATATTACCGCCAGTGTGGAAGGCCGTGACACGATGGAGAATGTGGTCGCGCAGGTTGCGGAACAGGTATTTATCCCGCTGACAGTTGGCGGTGGCATACGTTCATTTGATGATATACGGCGAATGCTGAATGCCGGCGCGGATAAAGTTGCGATCAATACTGCCGCAGTATTAAACCCCGAGCTGATCAAAGAGGCTGCCGATCGTGTCGGCTCTCAATGCATCGTGTTGGCGATCGATGCAAAGCAGGTGGCTGATGCGCCTGTGCCCCGGTGGGAGGTTTTTACACATGGGGGCCGTACGCCAACCGGATTGGATGCGGTTACCTGGGCACAAAAAATGGTTGGATATGGCGCCGGTGAAATACTGCTGACAAGCATGGATCGTGATGGAACCAAAGATGGTTTCGATCTGGGTCTTACTGCTGCTATCAGCGAGGCTGTGCGGGTTCCGGTGATTGCATCCGGTGGTGCCGGCAGTTTGGCGCACCTGGCTGAGGCGATTCAGCAGGCGGGTGCTGATGCAGTGCTTGCGGCCAGTATTTTTCATTTTTGTGAATATAGTGTGACTGAGGCCAAAGAATACCTACGGTCGGAGGGTATTGAGGTACGCCTGTGATAAACTCATATATTGGACAGAAGGCGTTGAACCATATGTTGCGTTTGTTGCCGAACTGGCCTGTTTAATGATGTTTTATAGCTATCCACGGACTACAGCTGTTCTTTCTATCGCCATATTATGAAATGAGAATTTTTCCGAACCGGGTCAAAAGGGGTTGAGTTTGGTTGCTTCAGAAGAATCATCGTCTGCTGCCTCAGAAGTATTGTCTGCTATTGCCAGGATTCTGGAGGAGCGCAAGTCGGCTGCTCCGGAGAGTTCATATGTAGCGGGCCTGTATGCGAAAGGGTCTGAAGCTATATCAAAAAAAATCGGTGAGGAGGCAGTGGAAACCATTATTGCCGCACACAACGGCAGCGCAGAGCAATTGATTCATGAAACTGCTGATTTATGGTTTCATTCGATGGTTATGCTGGCTCACCATGGCTTAAGTCCGGAGGCGGTTATCCGGGAGTTGCAGCGGCGTTTTGGTGTTTCCGGTTTGCAGGAAAAGCAGTCTCGTGGATAATGTCTTCACTTCAGGTTTTAGGAGTTTGATATGCTAAGTGGTATTGGTCCTGGGTCACTTATACTGATTTTGGTGATTGTGATTCTGTTATTCGGCACCAAGAAATTGCGCAATGTGGGTTCGGATTTGGGCGGTGCGCTCAAAAGCTTTCGCAAGGCGGTCAAAGAAGATGACGGTCAGGGCGCAGAGCAGTCGAACCTCGATAGCGGCAAGGTGATTGATGCGGAAGTCCGGAAGCAGGAAAAATCGGAGTAAAAGTGAGTTATCCGGTTTTTTCGAGCAGCTCTTAGGAACGTACGGTGTTTGATATCGGATTTTGGGAACTGGGCTTAATTGCACTCGTGGCATTGCTTGTGGTTGGGCCGCAGCGTTTACCCAAACTGGCTTATGAGGCCGGGCTTTGGGTGGGTAAACTGCAGCGTGTGATCAGTAGCGCAAAGATAGAAATTGAAAATGAATTGCATAACTATGAGATCCGTAATGGACTTCGGGAACAGCGCCGCGACTTCGATGATTTAAAGAAAATTGTGACTGATACACAGCGTGATATTGAGGCAGGGCTTCTGGATCCGGATAGTAATGTCTCGAAGCAGGCCGATGTAGATAAAGATGAGCGCGGATCCTAAAGGGGGCGAAGAACAGACCGGGTTTATTTCACATCTGGTCGAATTGCGGGATCGTTTACTGCGTATTGTTGCCGGTATCGCACTGGTATTAATCTGTTTGTTACCTTTCGCCAATGAGCTGTACACATTATTGGCTGAACCGTTATTGAGTCATCTTCCTGATGGCAGCTCAATGATTGCGATTGATGTTATCTCACCCTTTCTGATTCCGTTTAAGCTGGCGCTGTTGCTTGCGGTATTTATTACCGTGCCTTACTCGCTTTATCATGTATGGGCATTTGTCGCGCCCGGGTTGTATCGTCATGAAAAACGCTTGGTTGTGCCTTTGTTGGTGTCCAGCACCCTGCTGTTTTATTTGGGAGTGGCGTTCGCTTATTTTGTGGTTTTCCCAATCGTATTCGGTTTTATTATCGGTATAGCACCTGAGGGAATCTCGGTAATGACTGATATCAGTCGCTACCTTGATTTTGTGGTCGCGCTGTTTCTGGCATTTGGTATCGCGTTTGAAATACCGGTTGCGGCAGTATTACTGGTTGCCGTCGGCTTCACCACTCCGCAGGCTCTGGCTGAGAAACGACCTTATGTAATCGTTGCAGTTTTTGTGATTGGTATGTTCCTGACGCCGCCGGATGTGATTTCACAAATATTACTGGCGATCCCAATGTGGTTGTTGTACGAGTGCGGCATCATCGCGTCGAGGTTATTATTGCGTCACCGCTCTGCAACGACCGAAGCAGACCATTAGACGGCTGTTTTTGAGACAAATTAGTATAGAGTTTATCTCATAATACCCCGCGAGCCGCGTTACTGGTGCGAAGGCCGGTACTAGTGCTATAGTGCGCCGGTTGCGCGACAAATCACCTGAATAGGAGAAAAGCCATTTACAAGTTAGTATTGATTCGCCACGGTGAGAGCCTGTGGAATAAAGAGAACCGTTTTACCGGTTGGTATGATGTTGATTTATCGGAAAAGGGTCAGCAGGAAGCCATCGCCGCCGGACGGCGTTTAAAAGAGCAGGGTTATGAGTTCGATGTCGCGTTCACCTCTGTATTGAAACGTGCGATCCGCACTTTGTGGACGGTACTGACCGAAATGGATCAAATGTATATTCCTGTGACGCGCCATTGGCGACTCAATGAGCGCCATTACGGGGCTTTACAGGGTTTGAATAAAGCTGAAACTGCGGAGAAACATGGAGAAGAACAGGTCCTTATCTGGCGACGCAGTTTCGATGTTCCACCACCGGCAATGGACCGTGATGATGAGCGCTTTCCTGGGTTTGACAAGCGCTATGCCGGCCTGGATGAAAGAGTGCTGCCTCAGTCTGAAAGCCTGAAGGATACGATTGAGCGTGTTCTACCGTACTGGCATGATGCAATTGTGCCGCAGATTCGCGCCGGTAAGCGTGTGTTAATCGCTGCGCACGGCAACAGTTTGAGAGCAATGGTCAAGTATCTTGATAATCTGTCTAATGACGAAGTTTTGAAGCTTAATATTCCCACAGGTGTGCCTCTTGTCTATGAGCTGGATGCGGCCTTACGACCGCTCAAGAGTGAATACCTGAGTGACCCTGAAGAGCTCAAGCGCTTGATGGATTCGGTTGCGAATCAGGGCAAATCCAAATAGCTTTTTACAGGCAGTAAGCCACCATCGATTAGCCGTTTTGTGCCCGGGCAACGACCCTGGCAAGTTCTTCTGTGCTTTGGGAACTGACGGGTTCTTCAAGCTGCGTACATTGCATCGGTATTTTAACCGGTAAAAAACCGTCAATCGTGCCGGACATCCGGTTCAATGTTTCCAGCGCGATGAGTGCATTGTCGCTATTGCCTTCCAACAAGGCGGTATCCAGCTCTGCTAAAAACCTGTTCAATGCTGATGCAAACTGACGCATTCTCTTGGCCGGTTCAGGCGCGGTGGCGGGGTTCAGCGCTTCTCTGTTGAGTTCCAGTACAACGAATGCATTGACGGTAGAGCTTACCAGAGGATTATGCAATTCGTTCTTCACGGTTACCAGAAAACGCTTGGCAAGCCGGTCTATTTCTTTTAACGGCATTTCTGCATCCATGGAAATATTTGCTTTATTGCAAATATATGCGAGCAGCTTTTGTGCAGTAATAATGCCGGTGTTGTTGGTATCGGCTTTGGATAGTTCGTTAACGGTCAGAAACAGTTCGCAAACTTTTGCATTAGGTGTGATGTGCATTGTAATCCCGCTTAGTGATCGTCGCAGTACCGGTATCACCCGGTAGCCATGAAAGTGTGTATGAATCGCAAGGGCCCGGCGGCTTTATTGCATGGATTTGCCAGATCCGAATAGCGGACCGGGGGTGCGCGAATATGGTGTTATTTTAGATCAAGCGGGCAGCCGCCGGTATTGCCCTTAAGTCTTATAAGGCTTTGGTTATATATGGCCTTGGGTGGGACTGGATATGTGAAAGCCGGCCATCAGGCCGGCTTTGACGCTTAAATGATGTAACCCAGGCTCTAGCGATAATTTGACGAGTGGGCAAAAAATTGCGCGGTTGCGTGTGGCTGTGCAACGGAAGGCTTTTCCTGAAGTGCACGCAACTTTGGAAACATCTGTTCTGCCCGCATGGCGGCCTGGGTGCGGTTGGTGACTCCCAGCTGCTTGAATATAGCCATGCAATGAATTTTGACAGTGCCTTCGGACAATTCCAGAATGCGGGCAATTTCTTTGTTTGATTTGCCATGCATGATCAGATACAGCACATCCAGCTGACGCGGTGTCAGGCGTAATGCCATATTGTTGAAATCTTTACCGCGAATTGGCCAGCCCATATTGTCCGGCATCATTCGTTGCGGCGGCATGGACTGGGGTGGCATTTGCATATTTTGTTGCATATGCTGCGGTGGTGGATTGATGTTTGGAAGATGATGCATGCCGGGGCGTTTACCCGCACCTTCAGCGTCATCGATTTGGCCCATCAATCTCTGTAATAAATGCACTACTGCTGAAAGTCGCAGCATTGTGTCAACGATTGCTACTAAAGCAACATCGGGATGACGTTGCTGAAGTTGTTGAATATGAAATAGTGCCTGCAGATCTGTAGGGTGCAGTGTCGTAATTACCATCTCGACATTTGGATTTTCGTCCAGGATCTCCAGTACACGAGTGAAGTCTTTTGTTTCAAATATTGCAATGGATTGTGCAATGTCCTCGGGTAGTGAGTTAATCAGGCTGGCGTCCGAGCTGTTATTCCAAAATACAACCGAAAGTTTCATATGGCCCCCTTGCTAGTCAAACTCTCGTTGAGTAAATTAAGATGAGTCTGATTTTGCATGTGTGCTCGTTTTTGCGAATATCCAACAAATAAAAACCAGGATATATAAAGCAAGAGATGGTGCTGTTCTTGCTGTGTTTCAGGCTTTGACAGTCTCTGCTGAATGACCGTCTATACTAAAAATATATACTTGGTTTCGTATCGTTCCAGAATGCCGGCTCAAATAAATAAGGCTATATATAAGAGCTAGGCAATACTGACCTTAAGTAAGATCTTATCGAAACTAACGGGCTGGGAATATACGGCATGAGTGATAGGACTTTAGGCCTATTACCAATGCTTACAAGGGGGGTCTTATTGTGTGTTGGTACATTTTGTACACATGTCAGCAATTTAGAATCGTTATGTAACACACTGTTTTTAACTGATTCTAAATAGTAATCCACTGTTTTTCCAAAGATATCATATAGGTTTGTATGTGTTGTAACAGCTTTCCGAAGGGTATATGACTAAATGAATACACCGAATACCGTATTTTAAATTAAGCGGGATACGGTAGATTGTCGGATACCGGCATCGGTGGGTGACTACAGATTTGCCGTTACATTGAAACCCAAAACTCATGGGTTTTAGGGTTTGAAGTAAAAGCATGACGCCCGCGATTTTTAAGGTGAATTCAGCTTATTTTTCGCGTCGTTTCCAATCCGCAACCAGCAGAGCGGATTCTTCAGATTAAACGTAGCGTGGAGCTTATGCAAGTTATGAAATACAGCAAATTGCGGTTTCTATCAGGGGTGGTTTTGGCATTGACTTGTATTACGGTATCGGCTGCCGATATCAAATGGTCATCTCATCCATACACGCTCTATTCAAAGCAGGATAGCTTGAGAGATATTCTTACCGGGCTTGCCGCCAGCGAAAGTATTCCGGTGGAAGTGAGTGAGTCAGTGCAGGATGTCATCAGTGCAAACTTTGAGAATATGACACGTAAAGCCATATTCCAACAGCTTGTAGAGGCATATGGCCTGGCGTGGTATTACGATGGTCATAGACTCTATATAGATCGATTGGAGAACACTCAGGCAGCGACAATACGTTTAAGATCATTGTCGGTCGCCGCCTTTAGAGCGCATCTTAATAAGTTGGGTGTGATTGATGATGACTACCGGTATGGCTGGCAGTCCATTGATCATAAAAAGCTTATATATATATCGGGTCCAGCACCTTTTGTCGAACGGGTTACACAGATGGCAAAAATTCTGGATGACAGCTCTCGCTCTGTAGAGACGATATATAAGTGGACAGACAAGGCCGGGGTGACTCACTACAGCTCCGATGCTGCTGAGGCACCAAACCGGGCAAAAATCATAGAGGTCCAGGCTGGCGGTGGGGGAGCTTTCAGTGCTTTTCCTTCCGCGCAAATGCAAATGGAGCAGGCCGATCAGGCACTGAATAGTGTGAACAAAAGCTCCGCAGCTCCTGCTGCTGCGAATGAGGCACCTAAGCCTGTTGCTTTCGGTGCGTCGTCTTCATTCCAGAACAACAGTCAGAACAATACACGGATACCTCAATGAACCGGCAACAAAATAAACATTTATTAAAAATATTCTCTGGCCCGCATATTGGGGCTGAGATCCTTCTTCAGCCCGGGACATATGAAATAGGGCGCGGCCAGGAGTGCGATATTGTGCTTCAGGACGAAATGATTGGTGACAAGCACGCCCGCATAACCATTGATAAGGATGTGATCTCGGTTTCGGTCATCGGCCAGAAACCCGTTCTACTCGAAGGTGTGCCGATTCTTGTGCAGGACGAGCAGTCAGAGGTTTCACTCAGTGAGTATGAGACCTTGACTTTGGGCACGACTCATCTTGCATTGGGTAAGCCAAACGGGGACTGGTCGAAAATACGTTTTCCAAGTTTATTGCGTAAGGCTGATCTGGATGCACCGCGTGCTCCGCGGGCTGAGGATAATCCGCCTAAACCTGTTGGTTCGATGGGGTGGCTGGATAGATTGCAAAAAAATCTAAATGGGTTTTTAGCGAATGTTGGTATTAATGGTTTGCCGGTCAATAAAAAGGCCGGGGCAAACCGTAAACCGGTAGCTAACAATCCGGCTATGCAGAAATTTAAACAATTGCTTTCGCGGCTGAGTGCCAGCAGGCTACTGAAATATGTTCAGGTGTTTGCGGCGGTTTTGCTGGGTATTTCACTGGGTCTGACGCCTGCAGTTTTCAGTTTCACCAGCGTTAAAGTTAAGAACGAGCCGGATTATTTGTTATTGGAAACGATTGAGTCTGTGCTGGACAGTCCGGAGTTTTCAGGTGTGCGGGCTGCGTCAATTACCGAGGGTAATGTACTGATTGAAGGTTATGTGTCCAATAATGCGGATAAGCTTAAATTACAATCGGCATTGCAGCAGATCGGTTTGGAAGCGACGTTGAAAGTCAGAACCGGCACACAGCTGAAGCGTTCAGCTGACACGATACTTAAAGTGCTTGGATTTGGTCATTTACAGGCACAGTATCAACCTCATGGTAAGTTGGACATCAATGGCTATAGTGCGGATAAAAGTGCCTGGCTTCAGGCAAGAGAAACTTTACTGAAAGACATTCCCGGCCTGGAAGGTATCGTTGATGATGGTGTCCAGGACATTGAGGCGCGGCGTAGCTCGCTGCAGAAATATATTGATAAGCACAAGCTTGATGACAAGTTGGTCATTAAAACCGGTACTGACGGTGAGCTAACGGTGTATGGTGTGCTTGGGCCGCAGGAACTTGATGAGTGGCGCGCCACATTAAAACAGTTTCAAGGTAAATACGGAGGCATGCCGGTCATCAGATCGAAAGTGCATGATACCCGTGAAGTTATTGAGCTTGCAATCAAGAGCGTAAGAATAGGAGATGTGCCTTATCTTGTAACAGATGACGGCGCTAAATATCTCGAGGGCTCGGTGTTGCCAAACGGTTATATGGTTAAGTCGATTCTTTCGGACAAAATCGTATTGTCGAGAAACAGTGTAGAAGCTGTTTATTATCTCGGCAATTAAGATTTTACCGCTAAGAGGCTTATGTGTTGACTCTACAGTTAAACGGAGAGTGCAAATTTTTGAATTAATGCATTTTGATATGTGATTCCTTGAATTAGTAAGGAGGGGGCCATGGTTGAATCTGTTGAAGCAGTATCGGGGCTTAAAGCCGCCGAGTCGGCAGAGAAAATACAAGACAATAATGCTGTGCAGGGCATTAATGAAGATTTCGACAAACTCGATGTTTCCGAAACCCAGGATGTTTTACATGCTGAAAAGTTGGATATATCGGCAATAGAGCGTCTGGATGTATCGACATTTGAGTCATCGTTGGCTGTGGCGATCGAAAAGCTTGAAGCAATCGGAGTGGAGGGTTTCGGCTCAGATGACCTCTCCAAGCTGACATTTGCGCTGGAGCAGATGATGAATCAGGAGCAGTCCGCTCGAAATCGTTATGTTGAATGGGCCGATATGGTTAAGGAAATGGGGCAGTCCGGTATTGATGCGACCGAAAGAATGACTGAAGGCCCAATGTCAACGCAAGAGATGATGCAGCACGTTCAGCAGTCGATGAATAAAAACCTTGAGTATCAGCATATGCTAGAGGTGCAGGCGCTGGAGCTCAGCGTGAGAATTGAATCGATGTCATGGATCCGCTCTATTGCGACGGCTCTTGTTAAGGGCACCCGCAGGCTTATTACCCAGACTTAAATATTATGGAGTCAGTGTAGTTCGGTGATTTATTGTTTTAAACGCAGCTATTAAGTGGAGGTCACAGGCATACTGTTTTAAGTGTGTCCTAAAAAGCAAATATGAAAAACATGCATACTAAATCACATAAAAGCCGGATTGCGGCCTGGCTGATACTTGTAATAGGGCTGTTTTTTATGGCCGGTTGTAAACAGGAGTTGTATTCAGGTCTTACGGAAAAAGATGTTAACGAGATGATATCGATCTTGATGCATAGTGGTATTGAGACCGGCAAAGTGCCTTTAAAGAATGATCTTTATGCGCTTACGGTTAACCGGGGGGAGTTGTCCAGAGCGGTAGAGATACTTAAAGATCATGGGTATCCCAGGGATGCCTATCAGAGTATGGGGGATATTTTCAAGAAAGAGGGCTTGATATCGTCTCCTTTGGAAGAGCGTGTCCGGTTTATCTACGCATTGTCGCAGAATGTCGAGGAAACGCTCAGCCAGATTGACGGTGTTATCACCGCCCGGGTGCATATTGTGTTGCCGGAGAACAATCCTTTCGGTGATGTGATCAAGCCGTCTTCAGCATCGGTATTCATTAAATATCATCCTGACTCAAGTCTTGAAGAGGCCAAGGCGGATATAAAACTGATCGTGGAGAAAAGCATTGAGGGCCTGAGTTATGACAAGGTAACCGTGGTTATGTTGCCGTCGCGTAAAGTAGGTGCGTTGGCAAATGGCAGCATGGAGGATGAGTCGGTTATTCCAGGCAGCGTAAAACTTCTGTTGCTGGGGATATTATTGTCTGTGGCAGGTTTTTTTGGAATCCGTTGGTTAAGTGGCCGTCAGCCCGATACAGCCGATCAGGAAGAACAGAGTACCGCACAGGTGCCTGTGGGTTCCCCGTTGATGAAAATGAGCTCTAAAGAAGAAGAGAAAATTGAGGCAGATTCCAATGCACAAACTCTTGGAGTTTAATTTTCTACCCATTCGTTATATTCATGCGTCCTGGCTGAATGAGTTTTCCGGAGGGCGTGTGATTAACCGCCTGCGTTTTTGTAAGCGCGTGGAGTATCGGCTCTCTCAATATATTCTGGAGCAACTGGGGATCCGTAACAGTTATGCTTTTGACTTACCGGAGTCTGTGGGGCGAATTGCATTACTTGATTCGCTGAGTTTGCTCACGTTAGTACGCTATACCGGTGTTAGTTTTCATACTGATGAGTTGCGGCAATGTATCGGTGGTGGTCAGGTGCGCGCAATAAAGAAAACGGTTGGCGAAGATGCTTATGTATTTGGGTTAAAACGTGCGCCCTATCTGGTGCAAAATCTGGTTTTGCCCAAAATGGATCCTGCTCAGGGTAGCCTGGCGGAACGCATTTGGATGTCCGGGATGCGCTGCCTGGGAGTCGTGATAGCTGAGTTGCAGGCGGCTTTAAGGCAGCGTGTACTGCTTAAGCTTCCGAGCCACTGGGCTAACGAGGCCATGCGTGTCAAGACACCAAATGCGAATAGCTCGGCAGAGCTGCTTAACAAAGTATTCACAGAGGTAACACAAACGTAAGTAGAGAGGTATGTTGTTATGAGTAAGCCAATAAATTCTTTGAAACCGCGTTCTGCGAAGCCAACTCAAAGCCCTTTCAGGGCGGAGGCTTTGCTGAATACTAATGTAAAAGATAAAGAACTGAACGATACTTTGAAAAAAGTAAAGCTTCAGGTGCGTCATCTGGTCGAGCAGACTCAATCCAATGCAAAGTCCAAAAATGGTGTTAGCAAAGAGGCTTTGGCTAAGGCAAAAGCATTGGAAAACCTGGTATCCGGAGTCGATCAGATCATTGCATCTTTAAATCAGCTGAGAAAGTGAGAGCCACGCCATGCACCATTTTGTTCATCTAACGAAAGATGAGTTTAAGCTAGCGCCAGGACAGAAAATTATTGGCGCTGATGAATATCTCGCCTACCGTGAGGCAGGTGATGTGCTTAAATCAGCACGGGAACAGGCCCGGCATATGGCTGAAAAAGCCCGTAAAGCCTATGAAATGGAAGAGGAATATGGGTATCAGGACGGGTTGGAGCATGCAAAAACTGATGTGCTTAAACAACTCGTTTCTAATACTGAGAAAGCTATAGGTTTTTTGGGCGACCTGGAAAACGAAGTGGTGGATGTGGTTATCGCGGCAGTTGAGAAAATTATCGGAGACTTTGATGAGGCTGAAAAAGTCCGGCGCGTTGTCGGCAAGTTATTACAGTCTGCAAAGAGCGAGCAGCGGCTGACTTTAAGGGTAGGTGCTGACTCTGTTGATACTGTTGAGGCTACGCTGAATGATGAGTTCCGGCAGGGACCATTAGCCATACAGGTGATTCCTGATTCCGATTTGAGCGCGGATACATTTATTCTTGAGACATCGACCGGAATAGTCGATGGCAGTATAGCCACACAAATCGATGCGCTCAAAGCCGCTCTGAAAGCGCGTATTGATGGCAGTGAAGAGGTATCCGGCAGCCAGTAAAACAAGCTGATCGGTAAAAAAGTAAAAAATATCTTATCAACAGTGCCCGGCGACGTTGTATCCGGTCCTGGTTGAAAGCGTTATGGCCGTGGTTTGTGCGCGATAAATTACGGCCGTGTCCTTATTTATCATCTTATTCCAGTACCTGATAATTATTTTTGTGTCATAAGCAGGCTGATATTCGCTTTAGTCTTATATTGTGCACTGATATGGCCAATATCATACAATTCTTATAATAGTAGTATGACTAGAGTAAGATAAAGTGATATTACCTCTGTTGGATAAAGTGGTAGTACCTCTGTTGGATATGACAACGCACGTAATTCGATTACTATAGACTTACGCTTCAGTAATGAAGTTATGCACTACCAGCAAATAAATCATACAGGGATTTGTAGGTTATGTGTAAACACCCGCAGGGTGCTCAGGGTCAGTTTTAAATTGTGCGTGGGCGCACAACCGGCTGCTGGCCCCCCTGGAGGGAGGTGGAGGCGTAATAACGAGCGGGGAGGATGGTGGGAAAACACTATAGGGGTGTTGGTGAGTTTAATCGGTAACAGCACAGGATGTAGCATGTCACCGCATAAAACTTACCACGATAGGCAACTGTAGTGAGTAATAGTTTCGGAATGGCCCGATAACTTAAAATTGTCGGGTCAATTCGAAGCATCTTCAGCTGATCGCGTACACCAGTATTTTACCCCTTCGTCTTCCAGAAAACTCTCACAATCGATTCCTTTAAGCATTCCCAAAGTTGATAGCATTCCGGCTTCAGTGCATGTTTGTGCGGCAACTGTTACAGAATGTGGTGCGTTGGCTATCGGCCAGCCTGTTTGGGGGTTAAGAATATGGCTATAGCGAACCCCGTCTTTTATAAGATAGCGCCTCACATCGCCACTGGTGGCCAGAGCGCCCTGGTAAAGCCGTATTAAATGTTCTGAGATTTGTCCCGGGTTCAGTGTTGATTCGATCCCGATTTGCCAGGCGTTGTTTCCTGCACGTGGCTTGGTAATTGCCAGGTCGCCGCCAAAGTTAATCAGGCATGGGGTATCTGTAATCGATCTGATTTTCAGCATAGTGCGGTCAACGGCATACTCTTTACCGATTCCGCCAAAATCAATTTGCATACCGTCTTGCATTTGCAGTATAGGGTTTTGCCAGGAGACTTTATCCCAGCCGATGCGGGGCAATATTTTAAGTACGCTTTCCGGGTCAGGTATGCGATCGCTTCCGTCGAATTTCCATGCCTCGCGCAGGACCCCGGAAGTAATATCGAAAAGCTTGTCACTCAACGTATATAACGTTTGTGAAAATTCGAGCAAATGTGCTGTTTCTGTATCAACTTCCACAGGCTTACCGTTGCTGCTATTGATTTTGTGTAGAATATTATCGTCACGATAGCGGCTGAATTTTTGTTCGATGCGTAATGCTTCTGTGCTGACAATATCCAGTAGTTTCGCAGCCAGTTTGCGGTCTTCGGTTTCAGCAAGGATTTCACAGGGGCTTGCCATCGCACTGAACCGGCCGATCCAGTGGTTTTCACGATACTCAAGGTGGGTTGCGGTACTCACTGCTTGCGGGTAAAGGTTTTTATTAGATGCTCATGGGGCATTACGTATTTCTACACCGTTTTTTCCAGCCAGTAGAGCAATATCTGCAGGTCGTAATGCAAATAGCCCAACAGTAACCACTCCGGCAATATTATTGATGGTTTTTTCCAGTGAGATCGGTTCCATGATTTGTAGATTATGTATATCCAGAATTATATTGTGGTTGTCCGTAACATAGTTTTCTCTTAATGCGGGGTTTCCACCTAATTTGACAATTTGCCGTGCTACATAGCTTCTGGCCATGGGTATAACTTCAACTGGCAGCGGAAAGCTTCCCAGGATATCGGTTTCTTTGGAGTGATCGGCGATACATATAAACTGTTTGCTTGCTGCAGCAATAATTTTTTCACGGGTCAGTGCTCCGCCACCGCCTTTAATAAGCTGCAGGTGCGGATTTATTTCATCAGCTCCGTCCACATAGACTGGTATGTCACCGGCTGAATTCAGATCCAAGACCGGGATATTGTATTGTTTGAGTAGTGTGGCGCTTGCCTCTGAACTTGCAACGGCTCCTTCAATGCGGTTTTTTATATCAGCGAGCAATTCTATAAAGAAATTGGTCGTGGAGCCGGTTCCGATACCGATAACACTGTCATCGGGGATATATTTTAAGGCAGCTTCGGCGGCCGCGCGTTTCATTTCATCAGTTTTCATTGTTGGATGCCTGGTTGCTTTAAGTATCGTCAATCAAGTGTACTGGTATGTTGGCACTGTATTTGAACCACGATAGTCAGTTTAGAAAATGAGTGGTTCTAATGGGGTGATTCTATAGGAAAATTGACTGTATGGTCGTTGGCGAGGCTTAAAATCCATAGAGCCAGGCTCTGTTTAGTTGGTGGTTGACCGATTTGATCGAATCAGGATTATTGTGTTAATAGTATGGGCTCTAAATGCAGAAGTTGGGTTTTGTGGCCGGAAAATGATGTGATTTTCATTTCTGCAATAAAAAAGACCCGCGTTAGCGGGCCTTTTTGAATGGGAGCTTAAGCTCCCCTTACAACCTAAAAGGTGTTACTTCTTCTTTTTGGCTGTTTTTTTCTTTGCGGCTTTCTTTTTAGCCTTTTTCTTGGCTTTTTTCTTAGCCTTCTTCTTGGCTACTTTCTTTTTAGCCTTTTTCTTGGCTTTTTTCTTTGCTTTCTTCTTGGCTACTTTCTTTTTAGCCTTTTTCTTTGTTGCTTTCTTCTTAGCGGTCTTCCGCTTCGCTAACTTCTTCTTCGTAGTTGCCTTTTTGGCAGTTTTCTTCTTTGCGGCCATTACTTTTTCCTCCGGAGTATTAAATGCCCGCGAGTGAGTATAAACAAGAATAAAAAAAATTCTAGTATATTTATTAAAAAAAACTCTTTTTGAGGAACTTTTTTGGCAATTATCGAACCTTTTTGATTGATTTCGATATGCCTGTTACTTCAAAAAGATGTTTTTAGTTAAAGCTTCACTCGTGAAACATGTATTGCTTAAAAAAACGACTACCGGGCGGCTGCAAGACAATTAAATCTGAAAGCAAGCGTTACAGCAGTCTCTTGTCGGGACTTTATCGGCGATTTTTATAAAAAAATTTAATTTAAGCGGTGATTTTTGGTGCGAAAACTGTTTTGGAAATTATTTTTGCGTGGTTCTCATTAAAAAATAGCTTCTTGATTGACAATATTTGTCACTAAAATTGAAAATCAAGCTGTGTATTGATGAGTAATTTGAAAGCTGCAGTCAATTTGACTCTGTTAAGCGGGTTAATGGATAGAAAAAGTGCTCAGCTTAATAGTGCCTCTGAGGTTGAGTTAGATGTTAAAGGTGTATTTTCAGAATATCCAAATCTGCCAGGCTGAGCGGTTGAAGAGGGTTTATGGTAGTCGGTAACTGCGCACAGCATTTTTGGTTTATCTGCCTGATTATTGTTTTTTACCTCAGAAGAGTTGCTTTCATGCTTTGGATTTGGCTGTAAGTGATCTTAGTGGAGGGCATCGTGCTGTGTTTGCATGTCGGTTTATTATGGATTTTTTTCCAACTCAAGAATACGTTGCCACTGTGCGCTGCTGACCGCCATTATAGATAAGCGGTTACCGCGGCGGGTTAGAGCGAAGTCACCCAGGCCTTTAGTGTTTTTAAGCTCATGCAGGGTTATGTTGCGTTTGAGCGTGCGACGGTATTTTACATCCACCATATACCAGCGAGGTGCTTCGGGTGTGCTTTTGGGGTCGAAGTATTTGCTGGAAGAGTCGAATGCAGTGTGATCCGGATAGCCTTCTTTTTGGATCATCATGATGCCAACTATGCCGGGAGATTCGCAATTAGAGTGATAGAAGAATACCAGATCTCCTTTGCGCATTTGATCCCGCATCATATTTCTTGCCTGGTAATTGCGAACGCCATCCCAATGATCAACTTTGGCTCTTTTTAAGTCTTCGATGCTGTAGGTATCTGGTTCTGATTTCATTAACCAGTAATTCATTTTATGTTCTCCCGGCTTATATGCCTTCAGATGTTTTTTATGGTTAGGGTATATCGTTACTCACTTTCCGAGTATTCATAAATTTTCTGCTCAGTGCAGATAAAGTCCATTCGGATATCCCAGGGTTGCGCATCGATTTTAGCGGTTTTCTGAAACTCATAGGCAAGCCCTGCTTTCGTCATTTGTTTTGCGTTGTGAACAGCGAAGGTTCGGTCATAATAGCCGGCGCCCATCCCAATCCGGTTGCAGTCACGGTCGAAAGCCAGCAACGGGGTAATAACGAGATCAAGGTTTTTAACCTCAATAGGGTCTGTCGTGCTGACAGGTTCGGGAATGCCGAAGCGGTTGGGCCGTAAAGGGGTTTCATGTGTGTATTCGGTAAAAAGTAAATGCTTATCTTCTGTCAGCACGGGTATGTATATGGATTTCCCGGACTGCCAGGCATCGTGAACAATCGCATCAGGGGTGATTTCCCCGCGGACGGCGATATATGCGGCGACTTTGTTTGCCTTTTGGTATGCGGAGTGTTTAATCATCCTGCGTGCTGCGGCAACGGCAAATTCCGCAGCAGTTTTTGCAGGTAACTCAAGGCGTTTTGCACGCATTGAAGATCTTATTGCTGCAGTATTTTCAGAAGCGGGCATTTTTCAGGCTGTTGCCGGTTTGAGCTGAAAGTGGGTGAGCGTGCTCCGCTTGTACCGTAACAGGCTATCGACCTTGAACCAAAGGTTCAGGTGGGGAAGCATATCCAGGTTTTCAGGCTTCCCGCTGCAAAGGCGGGCTTGCACACCAAACTGCATACGAAGTCCCCGGGGTATAAAATTAGGCTCAAGGGTTTACCCAACCTGTCCTCGAATACCGCAGAGAACGCTCTCTGATCAGTTTAAGGGACTTTGGGCTGACATTAAAGTCTAGCAGTAGAGGTTTCTTTAAAGAGCAAAGATTACGGTATTTCCGCAAGTGCGAAATTGTCCGGGTTGCTTCTTTAAATTAACTCAGGCTGTGGGTCTTCACTGAGCACTGCCTGGGATATTTGTTGCTGTAGTGTAATAATGCGTTGAGCAAGTGAATTTTGTTCTTCCTGCAGCGGTTTTAATTCCAGGCACTCATGAGCAATATTCAAAGCAGCCATCACAGCGATGCGATCAATACCAATAACGTTGCCCCGGTCGCGTATTTCGCGCATCTTGCCATCAAGGTATCTTGCTGATGATCGCAAGCCGTCTTCTTCACCCGCCTTGCAGGCAACCTGATATTCCCGGTCCAGGATGTTGACTGTTACCGCTACTGGGTTATTGCTCATTAAGAGTTCTCCATGACTTTCAGGCGTGAAATCATGGCTTCCACGCGGCTGCGGGCAACCTGGTTTTTCTCAAGTAGTGCGGCTTTGTCAGCCAGCAGAGACTCTTTTTGGGATTGTAGAGATCTGTTCTCATCTTTCAGCCGCTCACATACTGCAATCAGCTCTCCCAGCCGGGATTCCAGGGATTCCAGTTCAATTGAGGGGTTTTTCTGCAGTTTTGCGCTCATGCCAAAATCTTATGCGTCAGTTCTGCCAGGGTCAACCGTTAGTGGCAGTATTTTTAACATTGTGTCAGATCATTCAAGGTGTTAGAGCGGCTCTAATTGCATATACTGGCGATATATCCGAATATTCCGGAACAGCAGGCGTATCATCAACTGCTGGCACACCGGTCGGAGCTGCCCGGATAATATAGCCTGCCTTTATTAATCAGTGTAGCAGGGTGTTTCGGCTATGTGTTGGGTTTTTAGAAGCGCTGTATGACTGCTAGCAGGATATATACATTATATTGGTCAGGTTCACCTGAGTCAGCGAACACAGAATATTGACGGTTACATTAATGAGTAAGAGTGAATTTGTAAAACGCCGAAGACAGTTAATGCGGGCAATGGGATCAGGGGCGATTGCGGTGATTCCCGCTGCACCCGAGAAGGTTCGTAACCGCGATGTCCACTATTCTTACCGTCAGGACAGTGATTTTTTATATCTGAGCGGTTTTAAAGAGCCAGAGGCGGTTATTGTATTGGTTCCCGAACGTGATCGGGGTGAATATATTTTATTCTGTCGGGAAAGTGATCCGCAGCAGGAAATCTGGCATGGGAGGCGTGCAGGTCAAGCCGGTGCTGTTGAGGCATATGAAGCGGATGACTCTTTTCCGGTGACTGATCTGGACGATATTCTGCCCGGTTTACTGGAGAATAAAACCAAGGTGTTTTATACGATGGGCAGGTACCCTGAGTTTGATAAGCACATGATGGGGTGGGTGAATCGCGTGCGTGAAAACAGTCGCTCAGGAGTAAAGGCCCCGGTTGAATTTGTTTCGCTTGAGTTTCTTCTGCATGAGATGCGGCTTTTCAAAACTCAATATGAGCAACGTTTGATGCGTAAAGCTGCAAAAATTTCAGCGAAAGCGCATAAAAGGGTAATGCGTTTGTGTGAGCCGGGGAAAACGGAGTTTCAGGTAGAGGCGGAGTTGCTGTATGAATTTCACAGTCATGGCGGTGAACCGGCTTACCCAAGCATCGTGGGTGGTGGTGCAAATGCATGTATTCTGCACTACACGGATAATGCAGATAAATTACAGGATGGTGAGCTGCTGTTGATTGATGCCGGCACTGAGTATGATGGTTATGCATCCGACATCACCCGGACCATACCGGTCAACGGCCGATTCAGCCCATTGCAGAAAGAGGTTTATGAAGCGGTTCTGGAGGCTCAGTCAGCGGCGATAAAAAAAGCGATACCCGGTAATCACTGGAATGATCCACATGATGCGGCTGTTAAGTCACTCACAAAAAGTTTGATTGGTTTTGGTCTGTTGAAAGGCTCGCGCGGCAAGCTGATTAAAGATGGAGCATTTCGGCGATTTTATATGCATCGCACCGGTCACTGGCTGGGTTTGGATGTGCATGATGTCGGTGATTATAAGGTTGATACTGAGTGGCGCCTGCTGGAACCCGGTATGACGCTGACAATAGAGCCGGGTCTGTATATTTCCCCGGCCAGGGGGGTGCCGAAATCTTTTCATAATATGGGTATACGTATTGAGGATGATGTGTTGATCACGCGTGCCGGTAATGAGGTGCTGTCCAAGGATGCGCCCAAGACGGTTAAGGAGATAGAAGCCTGTATGGCGCGCTAGAACTTATCTCAAAAAATTGAATGAAACTAGAACCTGTCTCAAAATTGCTGCGCTTGCTGATACTTCGTTAAAAGCTCGTTCAAAATGCTCATTTATTATCTATAAACTCCGCTTTTTCACTCGCTCTTGCCTCGTTTCATCGGCGCTCGCTTAATTTTGAGATAGGTTCTAGAATATATCTCAGAATTAAAGATTTTGCTTTCAGGCTAGACGCGCGACGACGAAAAGCGGACGACTCCATGGATGGAGGAGTTAGAACGACTCAGGAGACAAAGTCGAGTTTACACGCAGTTTGCGCCTGTAGCGCCCTGCATTTGAGGAGGAGCACAACGACGCATGAAAGTGAAAGATCACAATGAGATAGGTTCTAATATTGCCAACAACGCATAACATCAACTGTTTGGAGTTGAGGGTGCCCGGTTTGCAGAGGTTTGGTAGGAATGGATGATCCATTCGATATTCTGATCGTTGGCGGTGGCATGGTCGGTGCAACAATCGCAACGGTTTTGCGTAACAGCCAGTATCGGGTGGGTTTGATCGAGTCCAGGCCGCTTGCTTTCCAGGAGAGCACGGATGCTGAACGCAGCACAGCAATATCGTATGGCAGCCGCCGTATCCTGGAGCGCTTTGGTGTATGGAGCGATATTGTGAAATACGCAGAACCGATAAAACATATTCATGTTTCCAGTCGTGGGCGTTTGGGTGTAACCCGGATCGATGCCATTGAGGCGGGTGTGCCGGCTTTGGGTTACGTGGTAGAGAATAACCGTTTGAGCACACATTTGTATCGGCATCTGCAGTCTGGTGAGGTTAAGCTGTTTGCGCCGGCATCATTGCGGGCGATTAAGCCCGGTCCGGCAGCCAGTGAGCTTATAATTGAGCACAATGGTGGCGAGCATCATTTACATACCAAGCTGTTAATTGCGGCCGATGGTGCGATGTCCGGTGTGCGGGATATGCTTGGCATTGAAGCAAAACGCTCCGATTACGATCAAAGTGCAATCGTTTGTAATGTAAGCTCGCAACTTCATCATAACAATATTGCCTATGAGCGTTTCACAGAGAGCGGTCCATTGGCGTTTCTGCCGCTTTTCCCCTCTGAGCAACATGATCCGCGTTGCGCGATTGTATGGACAGTCAGCAGCAAAGATTTAAAGTCTTTACTTGATTTGAGTGACCGTGAGTTTCTTGCGGCTTTGCAGCAACAATTTGGTTGTCGGCTCGGTAAGCTATTACAGGTCAGCAAGCGCGCGGCTTTTCCTTTGGCTTTGATTCATAGCCGGACGCGTATCGCCGCCAGAACCGTATTGATTGGCAATGCTGCCCAGTCATTGCACCCAGTGGCGGGTCAGGGATTTAATCTGGCGTTAAGGGATAGCGCAGCATTATTAGAATGTTTGTTGCGACAGGATGCATGTGCTGACCCCGGTGAATCCGCATTACTCGCGGAGTATGAGCGGGCCCGCAAACGGGATCAACGTCGCATGATGTACTTTACCGATACTTTGGTCAGGTTGTTTGGGAGTCGCTTGCCTCTGTTGGCACATGCCCGGGCCAAAGGTTTATTGCTGCTGGATTTGCTGCCGCCGTTGCGCCATTTTATTGCAACGCAAAGTATGGGGACTGCCTGGCCATTGCCGCGTATCGGGTATCCGCCCGTATGAATGAGTCCAAAGATTACCAGGTACTTATTGTAGGCGCGGGCATGGCCGGTGCCGCACTTGCATTGGCCTTAGGCAGGCTGGGTATCCCGCTTGCATTGATAGAAAGCCGCGTATTGCAGCAGTATGTGCCAGGTTGCCCGCATCAGTTGCGCGTGTCCGCGATCAATCATGCAACACAGAATCTATTGACGCATTTGGGTGTGTGGGATGCCATTGCAACAGAACGTGTCTGTGCTTACAGTCATATGCATGTACGGGATGCGCTCGGAGGCCCGGGTATTCATTTTGACAGTGCGGCATTGCAACTGGATCATTTGGGTCACATTGTTGAAAACAGTCTGATACAAACCAAGTTGTTGAATCAAATTGAGCGGCTGGCTCATGTGGATATTATTTCCCCGGCTCAGTTGGAGTGCTTGCAAGTCTCAGAGGAAAAGGTGAGTGTCGGTTTTGCAGATGGCAGGCAACTGCATGCGCAGCTGTTGGTTGGCGCAGACGGGGCGGCTTCAAAGGTAAGGGAGCTGGCAGGTATGGGGACTCGCGGATGGGGTTATGAGCAGAAGGCGGTAGTAAGCACTGTCGGTACTTCCCGTTCCCATAATGCAACGGCCTGGCAGCGTTTTTTGCCTTCGGGTCCTGTGGCATTTTTGCCATTGTCTGATGGCAGTTGCTCAATTGTCTGGTCAACCACGGCCGGGCACGCCGAAAGCCTGCTGGCTTGTAATGAAAGTGAATTTTGTGATGCATTGACCGAAGCCTCCGGGGGCATGTTGGGAGAAGTTACCGGCTGTGGTTCGCGAGAGGCGTTCCCGCTGCAATATCAGCATGCTGATGAATATGTTGCGTCCAGAGTGGCGTTGGTCGGTGATGCGGCACATGTTGTGCATCCATTGGCAGGTCAGGGGGCTAACCTGGGGTTTATGGATGTTGCTCAATTGAGTGACTTTCTCGGTCACGCTTTCAAAAACAATCATGACCTGGGAAGCGCAAAACTGTTGCGCCGTTATCAGCGTTTTCGCAAAGGTGAAAATATGTCGATGGGACTGGCGTTGGATGGGTTAAAGCGTTTGTTTGGAGCCACCGCTGCACCGGTGGTAACGGCACGCAACTGGGGCTTACAGGCGGTTGATCGCTCGGAACTGTTAAAGCGTTTTTTTATGCGGCATGCGATGGGATTGACCGGCGATGTGCCCACGTTGGCTATGCCGGTTGAGCTTATTGATTAACACTATGAATCGGTTGCTGTGATGGCCGGCCGGATTATTCGACAGAGTTGTCGGTATCGTCACGCATACTTTCGGCTTTTTTGATCATCTCTTTTAGTAATGTGCTTTGATCTGACAGCTCTGAGGAGTTGACCTGATAGCCGGTCAATTTGTCTGATATCGTAGCCATATCGTCCAGACTGGTGTCCAGGTTTTGCAATGCCCCGACCAAACCGCTGATTTCTCCGCCCATGTTTCCAGTGCCTCTTCGCTGTAGTTAATGTAAAAGTCGAGGCTTAAAGTAACACCGTAGCTGGGGTGTCACAATACAACCTTCGCTTAAGGTGGTTACCCGCCTATTACTTTAGTAATAGTCTAAACCGGGGCTTTTCAATGACGGTCGAGTACGCGGTAACTGATGGCTTCGCTGATATGTGCGTCACTAATATTAGTGCTTGCTTCCAGGTCTGCAATTGTGCGCGCAACCTTTAAAATGCGATGGTAAGCGCGGGCCGACAAACCCAGTTTTTCGATTGCCTCGTGTAGCAGCGTTTTAGTTGTCTCCGTAAGTTTGCAGTGCTGCTCTAACTGCTGATTACTCATCCGTGCATTTGGAGTTCCGCAACGGGCTATTTGGTGTTCGCGGCAGTTTTCGACACGTGCTCTTACTGTGGCGCTGTTCTCTGTAGCTGCAGACTGATTGTTTTGCAGTTCTTCCCTGGGGATACGCTGCACATGGATATGTAAATCAACCCGGTCCAGAACCGGGCCGGAAATGCGTGCGCGATAACGTTTGATTTGATCGGCTGAGCAGCGACACTCTGTTCTTGGGTCGCTCAGGTATCCGCAAGGGCAGGGGTTCATCGCCGCAATCAGTTGAAACTGTGCCGGGAATTCAGCCTGACGCGCGGCCCTTGAAATAATGATACGGCCTTTTTCCATCGGCTCGCGCAGCACGTCCAGTACATGACGGTCATATTCGGTGAGTTCGTCCAGAAACAGCACCCCGTGATGAGCCAACGAGATTTCGCCGGGCCTGGGGATTGAGCCGCCGCCGACCAGTGCGACGGCCGATGCAGTATGGTGCGGTGCTCGAAATGGTCGCTGTGCCCAGTGTGTAATGTCCAGTTCTTCATTGCTCACCGATAGAATAGCCGCACTCTCAATAGCCTCGCGTTGTTGCATGGGTGGCAGAATGGTGGGTAAGCGGCTGGCGAGCATAGTTTTACCGGTTCCGGGCGGGCCGATCATTAATAAGTTATGCTCGCCTGCGGCGGCAATTTCCAGTGCCCGCTTGGCTTGCGGCTGCCCTCTAACCTCGCTGATATCAACCGGGTAACTGGTTTGCTTGCGGTCTTTGTGTTCCGACTTGTATGGTAATAATAAAGACTGACCGGACAGGTGTGCGCACACCATCGAAAGCGTTGCAGCGGGCAGAACCTTGCAATTTTCTGCCAGCGTGGCTTCAGAGGCATTGCCATCGCAAATAACAAGTGACCGGTCTGCATCACCGCATTGTAACGCGGCCGGTAGGCAGCCTTTTGCTGTACGCAGTTGTCCTCCCAGTGCGAGCTCAGCCAGAAACTCGTGTTGCTGAAGTTCTTTGCTTGGGATTTGCCCGGAGGCTGCCAGAATACCCAGTGCGATTGCGAGATCAAAACGGCTGCCTTCTTTAGGAAGGTCTGCGGGTGCGAGATTAACGGTGATTTTTTGTGTCGGAAACTCAAAGCCGGTATTCAAAATAGCAGCGCGCACTCTGTCCTTGCTTTCTCTTACAGCCATTTCCGGAAGGCCGACCAGAGAGAAAGCGGGCAGCCCGCGGCTGAGGTGCACTTCCACACTGACTAGCGGCGCATTAATTCCCGCCAGTGCACGACTATAGGCAATTGCCAGCGACATTTGATGAGCCCATCACTATTACGATGTTGTTATAGTTTTAAAAACGATATCGTGATGAGGATGATACAGGGTTTGCAGAAACTTATCATGTTATTGCGTCAGGCGGGTCCTGTGATGCACCGGTTTGGTCGTTTTGCGGTCACCTGCGGTGCGGCAATAAGCCGGTGAGCTTGTGACTAGTCTTTATTTTGGGCTTCCAGCTGGGCGATTCGTTTTTCCAATAGCTCCAGTTTTTCACGGGTATGTACCAACAATGCTGCCTGCACATCAAACTCTTCGCGGGTTACCAGGTCCAGCTTTTGGAACGCGGCCTGTAGTGTCGCGCGTATATTTTTTTCCAGGTCTTCCTTAAGGATATTGAGGTCTTGCGGCACAAGTTTGCTGAGTTTGGCCGTCAGGTCATTCAGGGTATTGCTGTCGATCATGGCTGTATATCCGGGTGTTAGATGAAGTGCCTGGCATTGTAGCGGATTTGGTGTGGGTAAAAGCGGCAATATTTTGACGCACCATGATGGGGCGATAGGCACTATTTTGGCGCGCAAAATGCAGGTTTTTGCACGCATAAAACACTAAGTGTTTGTTTTTAATATTAATAAAAGGGTTGGCACGATGGGTGCACATGTTGACGTGTCTTTCAAATCCTTTAGTTACAAGGAGTAATTATAAATGTACAAACGATTGAAAACTGCTTTGGCCGTAACGCTTGCTGGAATCGCGGCAATATCCGCTCCGGCCCATGCTGATCTTTCAGCGAATGCGGGTTTTGTTTCCGATTATTATTTTCGTGGAGCAAACCTGGGTGACGCGGGTGCTTATGTCGGTCTGGATTATGGCACGGGCGGCTTCTATGTTGGCACCTGGATTATTAATGATGGTGGCGATAGTGGCACTACGGTTGAGTACGATGTATACGCCGGTTATGACTGGGAGTCCGATGCGGGGTTCTCTGTAGGTGTTGCATTTACAACGTTTAATTACGAGTACACCAGCAATAAGCAGGAAGAGGTTAATCTGTATCTGGGCTTTGGTCCGATCAGTGTGGAATACACAACTGCGGAAAACATCAGCATCGGTGGTGTTGACGGAGCTGATGAAGATTATGATTTCTATGCAGTCTCTGCCGGCGGTGATGTATTCAGCGCGACTTACGGTGTATTTGAGAATGACATCTCAACCGCTGCTGATTACAACTATCTGGAAGTAAGTGCCGGTGGTGAACTCGGTCCTGTTGATGTCAGTGTATCTTTCGGTGCAACTGATCCGGAAACCGGTGGCAATGATGTCTATATCTTTGTGGATGTAAGCAAAACCTTCGAACTCTAGAGTTATTTTATAAGCACGTTTTTTTTGCAAATACACTGGAATTAAATCTCGCCCTCATCTTAGAGACCTGGAGGGCGAGGGTTCCAGGGGAGAATAAATATGAAACTCATAACAGCAATCATCAAACCGTTCAAACTTGACGATGTTAGGGAAGCGCTTTCCGAAATCGGTGTTCAGGGGGTAACGGTAACAGAGGTGAAGGGATTCGGGCGCCAAAAGGGACACACGGAGTTATACAGGGGCGCTGAGTACGTAGTGGATTTTTTGCCAAAGGTTAAATTGGAAGTAGCCATTGACAGTGACATGGTCGAAAAAGTGATCGAGGCGATAGGTGGGTCGGCTAAAACCGGTAAGATCGGTGACGGCAAGATTTTTGTGTCAAGCCTCGAGCAAGCGATAAGGATTCGCACAGGAGAGAGTGGCGCGGATGCGCTTTAGTTAGATACTTCCAATATTAACAAAGAGGTTTACATGATGGACGCAGTATTAGAACTTAGATATGCGCTCGATACATTTTACTTTTTGATATCCGGTGCGCTGGTAATGTGGATGGCCGCTGGATTTGCAATGCTTGAGTCGGGCTTGGTCAGAGCAAAGAACACCGCTGAGATATTGACCAAAAACGTCGCGCTTTATGCAATAGCCTGCATTATGTATATGTTGATGGGATATAACATAATGTATCCTGCAGAGGCATCAAGTTTATACTGGAGCGGTATAGACTTTATGCTGGGCTCTGACAATACATTAGAAGAGATGCTTGCCAGTGATGGGGATATCTATTACTCAAGCTCTTCAGATTTCTTTTTTCAGGTCGTGTTTGTCGCTACCGCGATGTCGATTGTTTCCGGCGCGGTTGCTGAGCGTATGAAGCTGTGGGCATTTTTGTTGTTTGCAGTTGTAATGACCGGTTTTATATACCCTGTGCAAGGGTTCTGGAACTGGGGCTCAGGGTTCTTAAGTGAGTCATTTGGATATTCCGACTACGCGGGTTCAGGTACGGTGCACCTGTGCGGGGCTGCTGCAGCACTTGCCGGGGTTATATTTTTAGGTGCACGTAAAGGCAAGTATGCCAGTGATGGCTCTGTAAACGCGATTCCAGGCGCCAATCTGCCGCTTGCTACGTTGGGTACATTCATTCTGTGGCTGGGCTGGTTTGGCTTCAACGGTGGTTCAGAGTTGGCTGTTTCAGGTCTTGAAAGCGCAAACAATGTAGCTAAGGTCTTTGTAAATACCAACACAGCCGCTGCCGGCGGTGTGATTGCCGCACTTGCAGTAGCCCGGTTTATGTTTGGCAAAGCTGATCTGACAATGGCTCTGAACGGAGCTATAGCCGGTCTGGTGGCCATAACCGCAGATCCTTTATCACCTGGCGCCGGATGGGCTACCTGTATTGGTGCAATAGGCGGCGCGCTTGTGGTGTTCTCAATCGTATTTTTGGATAAACTGAAGATCGATGACCCGGTTGGTGCAATTTCGGCCCATGGGACCGTCGGTATTTGGGGTGTACTTGCGGTTACTGTCAGCCAGACTGGAGAGGATTCAGCCACATTGTTAGGCCAGTCGATGGGTGTATTGTCCATATTTTTGTGGACTTTCGTGATGAGCAGTATTGTCTGGTTGATACTCAAAGCGACAATTGGCATCCGTGTCACCGAAGAGGAAGAATACAACGGTGTAGATCTGAGCGAATGTGGCTTGGAAGCTTACCCGGAGTTCACATCCTCAAAAGCTTAAAGGTTACATATGTTTTTAATTTAGCGGTTCCCCCTCCGCTAGGTCAAAGTTTACCCCCTGCCATTGACAGGGGGTTTTTTTTTGCGCGGGCCGGATTGTTTTTGATGAATTGCCCGGTTTTTCTGAAAGCTTATGCTCTCAGTAACTGAATCTGGCAATTGTTTGCTTACTGATTTAATCTGGTGCATCGTTTCAACCTTGTTTGGAATAGAGCACTTGATTTCATGCCGGCGTTAATCATTAAAGTTGCCATTTGCCTGGTTTGCATCAGCCTGAGTGTGAGTACTGCGCAGCAGGCTTATAAGTGGGTGGATGAGCATGGCCAGGTACACTATGGTGATAAGCCGGCGGACGGTGATTCTCAGGAGATTAATATAGATTCACCGGCTACCACTGCCCCGGTCCCTGGCAGCAGGGAGCAATATCGGCGGCGTGTATTGCAGGTGATGAGTGAGGAGCGGCTGCGCAAAAAACAACAGCGGCAGGAAGCTGAACAGAAGCGTGCCGAAGCGGCAAAAAAATGTGCCGATGCAAGACGCGAATTACAGGAAATCCAGCGGGCCGGTTACCTTTATCGAACCAATAAACAGGGTGAACGTGAGATTTTTACTGATGCGGAGAGAGCGCAGGCCATCGCAAATGTTGAGGCGGCTGTCAGTAAATATTGCAATTAGTGTTAACAGGCCCTAGGTATTGGCCAATGCTTTTTTGACGAATGGCGGCTGTATCAGTGCGGCTTTATGTATATCTGCAGAGTAATACTGTGTAGTGAGAGGTGTGTTAACTGCGTCTTTTCCCCGCGTAAAAGTCAGTTTATCGTCTTTGCTTGCAATTGTTGCCGACCACCAGCCACTGGGGTAAACCGGTAGAGGAAAAAAGAGTGTTTGGGTATCGCTGAAATCCGCTGCGCGCATGGTTTTATGCATGGGCGCAATAATGGTATTCATATGTGCCAATGGAGATTCGCTTTGCTGTACCAGCAGGCCCCGATTGCCCAGCGCCTGATAGCAGGCACGATAAAAAGGTTCCTGAAACAATCCTTTGGCGGGGCCGATTGGGTCGGTGCTGTCGACGATAATCAGATCAATGGAACCGGGCTCAGCGTTTTTGATCCAGGCGATACCGTCTTCAAAAGCAAATTGTGCACGCGGGTCGTTATTGGATTTGCACAGTTCCGGAAAATATTTCTCGGCTGCACGTGTGACCTGTTCGTCAATCTCAATTTGAAATACTTGTTTTACGCAGCTGTGTTTCAAGGTTTCCTGTAATGTACCGCAGTCACCGCCACCGATAATAACCACGTTTTCAGGAGCCGGGTGTGAAAACAAAGCAGGGTGTGCGAGCATTTCATGGTAAATAAAGTTATCCAGGCCGCTCAGCATGATAAACCCGTCCAGCACCATCAGCCGGCCGAAAGACTGGGTGGCATATATCTCCAGTCGCTGATAAGGGGTTTGTTCCTCGTGGAGCTTTTCAGTGATTTTTAATGAAAAAGCCGAACCCAGCTCGGGTGCTTGTTCAGTAAACCATTCATGACTTGGTTTCATGCATTTAAAGCCCTTTATCCGTAAAACCGTGCTAACGCTTACCGGGTGGTTTCGGCTAAAATGCCGCCCGTTCGGAGCGCATCATGCCAGCGCCGCTGATTAAGTCAATAGAGTAAAGCATGCAAACCTGGTCGATAAAAGACACACAGAAACTATTTGGTTTTGACGCCTGGAGTGAGGGTTATTTTGGTGTTGCGCAGGACGGCAGGCTGGAGTGTTATCCGCAGCGCGGAGGCCCAGGAGTGCCCTTGTTGGAGCTGCTGCCGGCAATTGCAGAGCAAGGCCTGAGGTTGCCGGTACTCCTAAGATTTCAGGATATATTGACTGACAGGGTGGCGCGTTTAAGTGCCGCTTTTGACCAGGCGCGTTCCGGGCGGAATTATCAAGGCAACTATACGGTTGTTTATCCGATAAAAGTCAATCAGCAATGCTGCGTGGTGCAGCAGATTTTACGCGCCCAGCCCGGGCGGGTGGGTTTGGAAGCAGGCAGCAAGCCTGAGTTAATGGCGGTTTTAGCGCAGACTTTCCATAAAAACACGGTTGACGATCATGAAACGATCATATGTAACGGCTACAAGGATCGCGAATATATCCGTCTGGCATTGATTGGTATGCAGTTGGGTAAGCGGGTATTTATTGTGATTGAAAAACCTGATGAGCTGGAATTCATTATGGAGCAGGCGCGCGAGTTGAATGTACAACCATGCCTGGGGGTGCGGGTGCGTCTGGCCTCAATCGCCAAAGGCCGTTGGCAGAACTCGGGGGGCGAGAAAAGCAAGTTCGGTTTGTCTGCGTCTCAAATATTGAAGCTGGTAGACAAGCTAAAAGCAATGGGCCGGTTATCGTCGCTAAAATTGCTGCATTTTCATATGGGTTCACAAGTTGCGGATTTACAGCATATCAGACTCAGTGTGCGGGAAGCCGCGCGCTTTTATCAGGAACTATACGTGCTGGGGGTGGTTATCGGCACTATTGATGTAGGAGGCGGTTTGGGTGTTGATTATACCGGCACTGCGTCGACACATGAGTTTTCGATGAACTATGTATTACAGGATTATGCGGATGTTGTGATTACAGAAATTGCTGCTATTTGTGAAAAGGGTAGTTTGCCGCATCCTGAAATTATTACTGAATCCGGCCGGGCTTTGACCGCGCATCATGCCGTTCTAATCACCAATGTGGTCGATATTGAGAGTGTTGATACAAGTGTTTCGACTGCAGAGAGTGATAATGACTATCTGCAGCGGCTTTATAGTCTTGGTGAACAGGTTTCAGATAGCCGGAGTGCAGAACAGCTGATTGCTTTGATGGAGCAAATTGAATCGGCACTGTCAGATGCGCAGGCTGCTTATATTAGCGGGCAGCTGAACTTGCAGGTGCGGGCAACCTGTGAGCAGCAGGCGGTGTATTGTTATAGCCGGATACGCATACGTTTGTTGCAGCTGGGTGCTGATCATTCCTTGCTGGATGATTTGAATCAGCGGCTGGCGGATAAGTTCTTTTGTAATTTTTCGGTCTTTCAATCTGTGCCGGATGTTTGGGGAATCAGGCAGCTGTTTCCGGTTGTGCCATTGGACGGTCTGAACCGGCCGGTTGCAACCCGGGCGGTTGTGCATGATTTGACCTGTGATTCGGACGGGCAAATACCGGCTTATGTCGACAGCAGCCGGGTTGGTGCTACTTTGCCGGCCCAGGTTTCGGGCGATATGGTTGATTTATCGCAAAATTATTGTCTGGGTATTTTTCTGGTCGGCGCATATCAGGAAATTCTGGGTGATATGCATAATTTGTTTGGTGATACCGACTCGATTAATGTTGTGGTCGATAAGAATGGTGGTTACCGTCTTGAAGATCCTTTGCCGGGTGACCGGGTTGATGAACTGCTCAGATATGTTCATTATGATACGGAACAGATGTTGGTTCAGTATAAGTTGAAGCTTGAACGCAGCGGTTTAAGTGATGCTCAAAAGCAGCAGTATTATCTTGAGTTGCAGGACGGTCTGGTCGGGTATACTTACCTGGAAGATTAAACTGCACATTTTTAAAGGTATTTTAATAGTTGTCTCGCCAAAATAAAATTCTGGTTTTGCCGGTTAAAGTTCAAACTGATGTTAAGGTTTGTGAACCCGGTTTGGTAACACTCCGCGTACATATCACGTGCATATAGTTGCAGATCAAAATATTCCTTTGGTAAAGCAGGCTTTTGCCCAGTTTGGTGAGGTGACGGTGGTCGGTGGGCGGCAGCTAAATGAGACGCATCTTAAAGGGGCCGATGTGTTGCTGGTCAGATCAGTGACCCGGGTTGATGCTGCATTATTGCGCAATTCCCCAGTGAAATTTGTAGGTTCTGCAACCACCGGTATTGATCATGTTGATACTGCTTATTTGGGCGCGAATCGGATCGGTTTTGCCCATGCGCCGGGCAGTAATGCTGGCTCGGTGGCTGAGTATGTGTTGAGTGCGATGCTGGTGTTGAGCCAGAGACAGGGTTTTAATCTTGAAAATAAAAAAGTCGGCATTATAGGTTATGGGCATATTGGTTCACGGCTTGCGGATATTCTCGAGAAACTGGGTATTGAATGCCTTGTCAATGACCCTTTGCTGTCTGGTGGCCGGCAAGGTCGTGACTTTGTCTCCCTCGATGATATTTTGCAGGCCGATATCATCACATTGCATGTGCCGTTGACAAAGGATTGCAGACATTCGACGTATCATATGGTCAATCGCGATTTTTTGCAGGCATTAAAACCCGGGGCGATACTCATTAACACAGCGCGCGGGGCGGTGATTGACAATGCTGCTTTGTTGGAGGTTTTGCAACAGGGCAGGCTGACAGCGGTGCTTGATGTTTGGGAACATGAGCCTGCAATCACTCAGCAGTTAGTGGATAAGGTTGAATTGGCCACTCCCCATATTGCCGGTTATGGAGTAGAAAGCAAACTGAATGCAACGCAGCAGATTTACACGGCCATGTGTGAATATTTCGGTGAGCCGGCTGTATGGCGCTATCATTTGGGCCCTCCGGATCACCCGGAAATAAATGTAATGCCGCAACTGGCAGGATGGGATGTTTTATTGGCAGTCGTTAAGCATGCCTATGATATCAGTCATGATGATCAATACTTCCGAAAACTACTTGCTGAAAATCCAGGGCGGGTTGCCGAGTATTTCGATTTTATGCGGGGTAACTATTATGCGCGCAGGGCGTTTTCCGCCTATCGTTGTCAGCATAATGTCGAACGTAAAAGGATCGAGTCCCTGGGTTTTAATGTTGATTCAATATAAGACGAACATTTTCACAATCCATTTTAATTTTTTTGAAATCCTATGAGCCGTAAGCTGAGAAATATTGCGATTATCGCCCATGTTGATCATGGTAAAACGACTTTGGTTGATCAACTGCTCAGGCAGTCCGGTACTTTTGCATCGCATGTACAAGTGTCTGACCGGGTAATGGATTCGAATGATCTGGAGCGTGAGCGAGGGATCACTATTCTATCGAAACATACATCAATCGATTGGCAGGGGTACCGGATAAATATTGTAGATACTCCGGGCCATGCGGATTTCGGCGGGGAAGTTGAGCGTGTATTGTCGATGGTTGATTCTGTATTGATACTGGTGGATGCGGTGGATGGGCCTATGCCGCAAACCCGGTTTGTGACGCAAAAAGCATTTGCCCAGGGGTTTAGGCCCATTGTTGTGATCAATAAGATCGATCGTCCCGGTGCGCGTCCCGACTGGGTGTTGGATCAGACTTTTGATCTTTTTGACCGCCTTGGCGCAACGGATAGGCAACTGGATTTTCCGGTGGTCTATGCATCGGCGTTATCAGGGTATGCGGGTTTACGGCCTGATGTGAATGATGGTGATATGCAGCCGTTGTTCGAGGCTGTGATTGAGCATGTGCCAGCCCCGGAGGCGAATGAGCAGGGAGCATTTCAACTGCAGGTCAGTAGCTTAAGTTACGATAATTACATTGGTGTGATGGGTGTTGGACGCATCAATCGGGGGAAGGTTGTCAGTAATAGTGCCGTCACGGTTATTGACCGGGATGGTGCCCGGCGCTCGGCGCGGGTTTTACAGCTGTTTGGTTTTAAGGGACTTGAAAGGGTTGAGGTGGCTGAGGCATCTGCCGGTGAAATTATTATGTTCAGTGGCGTTAATAATTTAAAGGTTTCGGATACCTTGTGTATGCCTGATTGCGTGGAAGCGCTGCCGGCACTTAACGTTGATGAGCCAACAGTCAGTATGAATTTTCTGGTGAACACTTCACCGTTTGCGGGGCGTGACGGTAAATTTCTGACCAGCCGGCAAATTAGTGAGCGATTGCAGCAGGAACTGCTCCACAATGTGGCGTTAAGAGTGGAGTTAGGTGATGAGCCGGATAAGTTTAAAGTCTCGGGCAGGGGTGAGCTGCATTTAGGCATATTAATTGAAAATATGCGGCGTGATGGTTATGAGCTCGCAGTGTCGCGCCCTGAAGTCATCATGCAGATGATTGATGATGAGTTACATGAGCCCTATGAACAGCTAACGATAGATTTGGAAGAGGCTTATCAAGGGGCCGTGATGGAGGCTGTCGGAACCCGTAAGGGCGAGTTGTTACATATGGCACCGGATGGCTCTGGCCGGGTTCGGCTTGATTATATGATTCCGTCGAGAGGTCTTATCGGTTTTCAGGCGGAATGCCTGTCGCTGACATCCGGGACCGGTATTGTTTGTCATGCATTTGATCATTATGGCCCTCGGGTTAAAAGCAGTATAGGGGAAAGAAAAAATGGTGTGTTGATATCGAATAGCAAAGGTAAGGCATTAGCCTATGCATTATTTAATTTGCAGGAACGTGGTCGTTTACTGATTGGACCTGGTGATGAGGTCTATGAGGGAATGGTCATCGGTATTAATAATCGCGCCAATGACCTGGTTGTTAACCCATTAAAAGCCAAGCAACTGACGAATATTCGGGCTGCCGGTTCGGATGAGAATATTTTACTGGTTCCGCCGATCAGGATGAGCCTGGAGCAGGCACTGGATTTTATAAATGAAGATGAACTGGTTGAGATCACGCCTGGATCCGTACGTATAAGGAAAAAACTTTTATTGGAACATGAGCGCAAGCGAGCCGGACGGGCCGGCTAAAGTAAATAAGTAATTTGCCGACACCCGACTTAGGGTCTGTTTGCACTAATGGCATACAGCTGTCGGAGCAAGTTTTCAGATCCGGCAAGGCAGAATGAGCGTGGTGTGGTTATTCCACATGAGCGAATGATAACGCTACCGGGCGCAAAAAATGGTCCCGGTCCCACGGATATATGCTATTAGTGTAAGCAGGCCCTGGATTTGTTCAGTCCGTGCACTATATGCAAAACTCATTTCGCAGTGATTTTCGGTTTTAGTGTTGGTACATAATTGGATGGCATTGCTAGAGTTTTTACTTAGGTGCGCCGTTAATATTTGTTCTGACAATGTTATTATCCGGTTACTTTTGATAAGCATAATGAAGCTATTTTTGCTTAATGGCATGCACTGTTTTAGGTCCACGAGGCTTTGGTTTTATGTCGAGAGGTAAAGTAACGCATAAATGGCAAACGTTATGGGTGTTGAATGGTTATCAGAGGTCTTCGTTCCCTGTAAGTGAGAAGGCCGGTTAAAGAAGTTAAGTGTTTAGAAACTAGCTCAGGAGTGAAAAATGCATAAACCCCGCTTGTTAATCGCGGATGATTCGCAGTTAATAAGGAAGGAAATGTGTGAGATTCTCGCAGATGAGTATGATGTGGTTGAGGCTGAGAATGGGGAGCAGGCCTGGACTTTAATCAGCTCGGATAAAGAAATCAAAATGATTTTCACAGATCTGACCATGCCTTCGCTGGATGGTTTGAAACTGCTTAAACGAATACGTTCCACTGATGATGAGAGCCTTCGCTCTTTGCCTGTTGTGATGATGACTGAGGCTGCTGATGATTTGGCAAATGTAAAAGAGTCTTTGGCGTCGGGCGTTAATGATCTGGTTAGAAAACCATTTATTCCTGAATTGTTGCGTGCGCGTGCCAGTGCAAATATCAAGCCCCGGGCTGAGAAAAAACCACATACGGAAACAGCCACCGTTGACCCTTTAACACAGTTGGCGAATGAACCGTATTTTATGTTACGTGGCGCAAATAATCTTTCTTATGCAATACGGCACGACGAAGGTTTTGGTGTGTTGCTGGTTGATATCGACAGGTTTAAATTACTTTGTGAAGAGCATGAGTCCTATGTTATTGAGAGTTTGCAGGTAAAGATTGGCTCTTATATCACATCAGTGGTCAGGGCTGAGGATATTGTCGCGCGCCTGGATGAGGGAACCTTTGGTGTGCTATTGTTGGGCGTAGACCCCAAAGGGGTTTTAGAGACTGCAAGCCGCATTCACCAAAAAATCAAAAAAAAGATCATCCGTTACAATGAAAAACGTTTCGGGGTGACGGTCAGTATCGGGGCGGCATCGCCACAACTCAAGCGGTATTCGTCATTTGAACTGATATTGCGCCAGGCATGGTCAGAGCTGAAAAAAGCAATGGACATGGGGGGCAACCAGATTGAGGCTGAAAATATATATCAGCGCTTGGCCGGTGAGCATGAAAGCAGTCATTATGTGCCGTCGGTGGATGAGGCGCTTGAAATGTTACGTAATAATCAGGGGAAATTAATTGATCATTGTGTTAAAGAGTTGCTTGTGAAATTATTACCTTTGCTGGCATATTGTGATGAGAAAATGAAATTGGATGTTATTGAGCAGATTAACGAAAAGCTGCAATCCAATGCCAGCGATACGGTGCTTTAACTATCGTGTAACAGGCCCTAAGGAACTCTTATGACAGATAAGCTGCGCGTTCTCGTTGTCGACGACTCAAAAGTTGTGCGCAAGGCTTTTACCCGCATTCTTGCTGAAGAATATGACTTGGTGGAGGCCAATGACGGCGAGGAGGCCTGGGCAGTACTGTGCCAGGATGAGGAGGTTTGTGCTGTTTTCACGGATTTAAGCATGCCGAATCTGGATGGCCAGGGTTTGCTTGAGCGTATTCGGTCAGCAGAGGATGAAGAGCTCAAAAAGCTTCCCGTGGTTGTAGTCACGGCTTCTGAAGATGATGCAGAGATAACAAAATCTGCCTTGCAGGCCGGTGCAACCGATTATGTAATCAAGCCTTTTGATTCGATTTTTTTACGCTCAAAAGCGTCTGCATATGTAAAGCCGCGTGACAAGGGAGAATTGAGTGATGCGAAGCTGGCCACCCTGGATCCGCTTACGCGTCTTGCAAATAAAGCCTATTTTATAGAGCGCGGCAATCAGGATATGTCCTTGGCTAATCGCCGCCGGGCAGATCTGGCACTATTGATTATTGGAGTGGATGATTTTGCCGAGCTGGGGGGGAAGGTTGGCGGCCCTCTTTTGAAAGGTATTGTCAGGAAGCTTGGTAGTTATATTTCTTCTGAAGTGCGCCTCGAAGATTCGGTCGCCCGAATCGAAAAAGACCGTTTTGCAATATTGCTGGCAGATACCGGTCTGCAGGGTGCGATTGAAATGGGCGAGCGCATCAGGAGTAAAGTAGGGCAAAAAGTTATACGGCATAAAGAGGACACTTTTGAAATCACTGTGAGTATCGGTATATCGGCTTTGCCGGCTGAAATAAAACGAACTTTCGATATGCTGATGGTAGAAGCCGAGAGGCACTTGAAAGAAGCGCTGGCGCAAGGGGGGGATTGTGTTGTTCCGCAGACCGCAGATGCTGTCAAATCCAAAGCGGACAGGTCTGGAGCGATTGCATCCATTGATGAGGCTATTGCGATGTTAAAGAGGCGGGAGCAAAAGCTTACGACCAAGCAGGCGGAGTTTGTGATTAAAAGCATCATGCCGATTTTGGAGTACTGTGATCAGCTGCTTGGCTTGGGAATGGCTGATAACCTGAAAAAAATCAAGCAAAGATACAAAATGGTGCAATAGTTATTCGTTAATATACCGATTTCGCACTATGAAATGTGTTGTTGTGACAAATAGTGCTCAGATTGCATTTCTATAAGCCGGCTGACAGCGCGCTGAAACTCAAATGCGAGGCGTTTGCCCGAATATATTTTTTCGATTGGGACTTCTGCCGAAATAATCAGTTTTACACGGTGATCATAAAATACATCAATTAAGTTTAGCAGGCGGCGTGCGGCGTCGTTATGCTGGTCATCCATTTTTATCAGGTTTGAAATAAAAACGCTGTGATGCTCGCGTGCGATTTCTATGTAGTCTTCTTTTGAGCGGGGAGAATTGCAAAGTATCTCAAACTCAAACCAGACAGCACCTTCAGCCTGACCGCGTACTGGTATTGTGCGGTTATTGATATTAATACTCTCGCTTGCCCATTTCTCATGGCTGCTAAGTGCATCGAATGCTCTGCATATAGCCTGCGAGGTGCTTTCACTTAACGGGAAATGATAAGTACCGTCTTTTTTTAATGTTTGAAGCCGATAGTCCGTATCGTTGTCAAGATGGGTGGTCTCCATATGCTGTTTGATCAGTGCTATAGCCGGCAGGAAACGCTGTCGCTGTAAACCGTCTTTGTAAAGGTTGTCGGGCATCTGATTGGATGTTGTAACGATACAAATATGTTGTGCAAACAAAGATCTCAGCAGGCCATCCATAAGCATCGCATCGGTGATGTCACTGATATGAAACTCATCGAGGCATAGGACCCGGCAACGCTGTGCAATTTTTGTTGCAATGATGTCCAAAGGCTTGTGCTGATTTTTCAGCAAGTTAAGTTCGGTATGAACACTCATCATGAAATGATGGAAGTGTTGCCGAAGTTTTTCGTTTTTGGGCAGGGTTTCGTAAAAAATATCCATTAACATGGTTTTGCCGCGGCCGACATCTCCCCACAAATAAATGCCTTTGAGCGGCGCAGGTGCTTTTCGCCAGAATTTCCAGAAACTCTGTTTTTGGCCGGTGCTGGACAGCAGCTCATGGTGTAAACGGTCAAAGTGAGCGACAATTTTTTGTTGTTGCTTGTCGGGATTTAGATTAAATTGCTCGCAGCGCTGATAGTATAATTTGCCGGGTGTCACATTAGGCTCTCTGTTGTAACAGGTATTTTTCAGTGATGGTTTTATCCAGGTCGCATTATTATTAAAAAAATTTGCCTCCGATACCATTTGTATTTATAGGAAGGCTGATTTATTCTGAGCTGTAGGCCAGTCGGGTGGGGTGTGGAAGCTTATGAAAACATGGAGTGGGGACATATCATGCATTTTTTATCATCTTTTTTCTTAATTGATTAGGCTCTTCATGAGCCTCATGCTTAAGGAAATGGTATTCGGTCCGATATAGCATATAAAACGATTCAGAGCTGAATGGATATGTCGTGCTTGTGTAATTTCTTTAAAATGTTACCGGAACTCTCAGTGTTGAGCTTTAAAAACACCTGCTTACGTTGTTGTTATGTATCCCGGCTCTGTTTGGAAGCTGGTTTTAGCTTGATTCGCTTGTTTAATTTGGTGGTTGTTTCCGTCAATCACATCTTTGTATGGTCTTTAATCTTAAATTTTTTGCAGCCTGTGGTGGGTCCTTATGTCCAAAGCCGATATTATTTCGCTTGAAGAAGCTACAACGCTCTCCGCCCTGTTTCGCGAGCGGGTATCGCGATCAGCAGGTTTAATCGCATATCAGCACTACGATACAGCCGGACAGCGGTGGGTGGAAACAACATGGGGGGATATGGCCAACGAGGTTGGCAGATGGCAGCAGGTGATGCTCAAAGCCGGACTAAGTAAAGGGGACCGGGTCGGTGTTATGCTGCGAAATAGCCGTGAATGGATACTGTTTGACCAGTCTGCGCTGGGCTTGGGCTTAGTCACCGTGCCACTGTATGTTGAAGACCGTCCGGAGAATGCCGCGTATATAATTGCTGATGCGGGCGTTAAGTTATTGATCGTTGAAGGCCGAGATCAGTGGCAAAATTTACTGGCTGCCAGTGACGGGCTTCCTGGCGTTAATCATATCTTGAGTATCAACCCAATCGAGGCGGAAGACCAACCGGGCGACTCAAGGCTCAGCAATCTAAATGACTGGCTGTTTGGAGTGGAAGGCGAGCTACAGACGGTCGAAGTTGATAAGGATGAGTTGGCCAGTATTGTGTATACATCCGGTACCACCGGCTACCCCAAAGGGGTCATGCTTTCACATTGGAATATTCTGACAAATGCCTGGGATTCGGCGCATATGGTTGACCTTCATGCGAATGAGGTTTTTTTGTCTTTTTTGCCGTTGTCTCATACGCTGGAACGTACCATTGGCTATTATGTTCCGGTTATGGTGGCAGGTATCGTTGCATTTAGCCGGTCGATTGCATTATTGCCTGAAGATCTGCTGCATGTGCGTCCGACGGTATTGCTCTCGGTGCCGCGGATATATGAACGTGTGTATGGGCGTATAGTTGAATCGTTACCGAGCCAGCCGCTTTTTAAGCGTGCCATGTTTTCTCTTGCGTATAAAGTCGGGTGGCGCCGTTTTCAATATGAGCAAAAGGAAAGCGGTTGGACGCCATTGCTATTGCTGTGGCCCATTATGTATAAACTGGTTGGCAGTAAAATTATGGCCAGGCTGGGAGGTAGAGTGAGGATTGCAATCTGTGGCGGTGCGCCGTTGCAGCCGGATATAAACCGTTTATTTACCAGTATGGGGCTGACTTTGTTACAGGGCTATGGTTTAACCGAGGCAAGCCCGGTTATCAGTGTCAATCAGCCGGTGGGTAACAAGCCCGGTAGCATCGGCAGGCCATTGCCGAGTGTGCAGGTGCGCATTTCTGAAGAAGGCGAAATTCAAACTAAAAGTGCGTGTGTGATGTTGGGGTATTGGAATAACCCCGAAGCTACCCAGGCAGCTTTTACCGAAGATGGTTGGTTGAAAACCGGTGATGTGGCAACAATGGATGAAGATGGGTTTTTGTATATTACCGGCCGTATCAAAGAAATTATTGTGATGAGCAACGGCGAAAAGCTGCCGCCTTCAGATATGGAATTGGCGATTGCACTGGACCCTCTGATCGAGCAGGTCATGGTGATTGGTGAAAGCAGGCCATGTTTAAGTGTGATAGCGGTTTTAAACCGTAGTGTGTGGGGGGAAATAGCCCAGGAGTACGGAGTTAACCCGGATGACTCGGCAACATTGATGCGTGCTGATGTTGTGAATCGTGTGCTGGAGCGAATAGCGGGTATGCTGAAACAATTCCCTGGCTATGCACAAGTGAAGCTTGCGTATTTGACCCTGGAGCCATGGACTGTGGAAAATGGTTTGCTTACGCCGACTTTAAAACTAAAACGTACCAGTTTGCTGGAAAAATATCAGGCTGAGATCGAAGCGATGTATCGGAGCTAGAGGGTGCTGATACTTTTATTATGTATCTTAAGATAGTTCTGGAGGGTTTATTATGAACTTTTCAGTTTCTTCTTTTGTCAGCGGCTTTGAGATGTAATAGCCTTGTGCATAGTGACACCCCATTCGACCCAGAATCTGGAATTGCCCCTGAGTTTCCACGCCTTCGGCGATCACCTCCATATTTAAATCATGCGCGAGATCGATGATCGCCCGGGTAATATTCAGGCTGGTTGAATCAACGATCATGGATTGAACAAAGCCACGATCAATTTTCAACATATCAACCGGTAATTTGGTCAGTCTGCTTAAGGACGAGTAGCCCACACCAAAGTCGTCAATACTGATTTTTACGCCAAGCTTGTTCAGCACTTTAAAAATTTCAGCGGAACGGCTGGTGTTGCTCATTAGAACGCCTTCAGTCAGCTCCAGTCTGAGTGCATCGTTCGGTAGCTGGTTGTCTTTTAGCACATTGCCTATTTCAGCAAGAATAGCCATCGTATTGAAATGCACAGCAGACAAGTTTACATTTACCCTGATTGACTCGGCGGCAGTGTATTTTTCACGCCAGTCTTTCAGTTGCCTGGTTGCTTCGTTTAAAACCAGGTAATCAATTTCACGGATGATACTCATTTCTTCAGCAAGCGGAACAAAATCATCCGGCTCCAAAAAGCCTTTTTGGGGGTGGCACCAGCGTACCAGTGCTTCCATGCCCACCATGCGTTTCTCACTGATTGAATAAATGGGTTGATAGTAAACTACGAGTTCGTTGTTTTTTAATGCATTGCGGAGATCGGTTTCCAATCTAAGCACATGCACCATATCTTCATGCATGCGCGCATCAAAAACAGTGTACTTGGCTTTGCCGGATTGCTTGGCACTGTACATTGCGATGTCGGCATCCCGCAGCATGTCCTGAGGGTTATTATAGCCGCGGGTGCTTAGAACGATACCGATGCTTGCACTCGTGAAGGTTTCATGTTGATCCAGTAATATGGGTCTCGACAAGGTTTGTTGAATTCGGTCGGCGATTGTTGTTGCCTCGCGTTCATCGGTTACGCCATCCAGCAGTATTGCGAACTCGTCACCGCCGAAGCGGGCGATATAATCTCCGGGGCGCAGGCAGTTTTTCAGAAGTTGTGCGACTGTTTCGAGAAACTTGTCTCCATAGGCATGGCCCAGGCTGTCATTAATATATTTAAACCGATCCAGGTCCAGAAACAGCACCGCAAAAGAGTAGTCATCGCGTCTTGTGGTGCGTTCAGTTGCGTGTGTCAGCAGTTTGTTGAAAAAATTCCGGTTCGGTAGACCGGTAAGGTAATCTTGAAAAGCATCTTTGCGGAGCTGGTTTTCTATCAGGCGATACTGGGTTAAATCGATTGCATAAAGTTGCACCCGTTGAAGGTCGTTTTGCAGGTAATAATTCCACTGAATATTAAAGTTTTTGATTGTATGTTCAGTGGACGTGGTTTGGTTTTCATTGCTTAGTGTCTCTTTGATAAGTTCTGTATGGTTCTCTGGTAACAGCACTTCGACGTTCTTAAGCCCAAGTCTTTCCTGCATTCTGGTGCATGCCGGATTGCTAAACAAAATACGGCCGTCTAAATCTGCAGTCATCACCATGTTGGGGTTTTCAAGAGAGATACGTGCCAATTGCCGGTTTTCGGCTTCCATTGACTGCCGCTCCATTTCCACCCCCACTCTGGCGGCGAAGATTTTCAAGACCTGGCGTTCGCGAATGTTGATATCCAGGCGTCTCGTACTCATGACTGCAATATGGCCCAATACATTTTTGTCGTTATCCAATATTGGGATTGCAAGATAGCCTTCAATCTTATTATTTTTGAGCCATTTGTTTTCAGGGAAAGCTTTGTAAACACCGTTAGGGAAGTGAATGATGTCATCCTGCATATTGGCAGTAAAAGCATCTCCCTTTTGGCGATACTCAAATGGTGATAGAAATTCTGTTTTATGTAGAGCGTTGCGTACGTTATAGCGGTTATCTCCGGCTGCCTCTGCGATTAAACAAAAATCGGCTTCGAAAATACCAGCCAGGTGTTTCAGCAGTGAGCGAAAGTAGTCTTCTCCTGCTTTTCCCGCAGTTCCTTCAAGCACAGTCTGGAGTGCGCTTTCGTTTTGCCTGCGCTCCAAAGCCGTTGCGATTGTGCCAGCAGCGATGCGCAGTGCATCAATCTCAGCAGAGGACCATTCGCGTTGCTGTTCACAAACATCAAACCCCAGAAATCCCCACCATTTGTTTTCCACCGATACAGGCACGATGGCAGTGGATTTGACATTCAATTTCTTGAAGTATGCACGTTCAGATTTAGCGAAGTCCTCAATCTGGCCGACAATCACGCCGCCGTGGCTCAGAATCTCTTCAAAGCGCGTCAGCCCTGACCTTGTTAAAGAGAGCATTTTATAAGCGGGTTTATTGATACTCGGTTCGATACCAGTGTTCACCCACTCGAAACTCAGACTCGCAAGCTGGTCGCCTGCCAAATCGGTATGGTTAATAAATAAATAGGCGCGGCTCACATTAGCCGCATGCCCAAGCTCCTGTAATGCTTTGTTCATTGCGTTTTGCCAGTTCGGAGCTTCGATCAATGCCTGTGTGGCTTTGGACATGGCCGATAAAATCTTGTCACGGCTGCGCAATTCTTTTGCGGTTTTGACGATAACGCTAATATCATCATCATGTGACGGGCCTTTTGACGTAAATAAAGTATTTTCGACTTCTTTGTCGAGTTGCTGGGTTTGTTCGACCAGAACGTCCCGGGTACTGCGAAGTTGAAATTCGTGTGACTGTTGATTTGAAAGCACGCCCAGCATAGTCGCTATTGATTGCACAAAATGCATATTATCATCGCTGAAAGCATGGGCTTGATTGCTGTACACAGCAAGCATACCGAGGATCCGGTCACCTGATTTTAAAGGGGCGCAAATACCGGATAGAGCTTTTTGCTTGCGTAAATGAGTTGATGGCTTGAAACGCTTTTCACGGCGCAGGTCGTCGGATATAAATGCGGATTTTATATTAAGCAAATATGAAACTTCGTTATTTTTATCCATGGGCAAATGCAGATCGGCAGTTGCTTCCGGCTCCAGACCGGTTGCTGTCTCCAGAGTTGCCCGCCCGGCATTTTCATTGAAAAGGAATATCTCACAAAACCATGCGCTGAGATTTTGTGTGATAAGTAATGTGGTTTCTTTGTAAAGTTGCTGGGGTGCGGTTGCGGCAAGCTCGCCGATTTTGGTAATTGCCGCCTGCTGGTTGCTGAAAGTTTTTAATGTATGTTTGAGCTGTTCACGCTCGGTAACATCGCGTGTATATCCGTTTACCGCAATCACCCGGCTTTTCTGCTTATCCCATTTGGGCTGCCCCACGCTTTCCAACCAGATTGTTTGGTTTTTTTTGGTTTTAACCCGGTAGGTGACAGAACCGGATTTGTTTGCCATTAACGTGGCAATAAACTGCTTGATTGAGGGTAGATCCTCTTCGCTAACAAAGGATATCCAGCCGCCTTTCCGGTTAACTTCGGCTTTTGAGTATCCGGTGACAGTGTGAAAAGAGTCCGATATCCAATCGGTTTGCAGCCGGCCGCTATGGTGCACGCTTGTGTAGTAGCTGTATGTATCCTGAAATTGCCCGGTATCTGTCAAATCAGGCTGGCGGGACTGTGATTGGTTTAGGAGCGCATATCGTAATGCCAGGCTCATAAGTTTATGGAGTCTGGCTGAATCCAGCTCTTCGACCACAAAAGTGTATAAGCTTTGTATCGTTTTTGCCTGCTCGAGTTTATCCGAATCGACGGAATGTGCAAATGTGATCAACGGTGGGGCGGTTTCGCTGTGGCCAAGCTTCACCAAGCGGGTAAAACTGCGCTTGGTTATTAGCTGATGGTCACAAATAACCAGATCATATTCTTGTGACGGCAGTGAATTGACAAGTTCTTCGACTGTTCTTGGGTTGGTCAGCTCAATTTTGGCTTGTTTGAACAGTTTTATCGGTTTTGATAGCTCAATATTATCGATTCGTCCTTTCACTGCCAGCAGCAGCTTGAGGCGGGGCTGGCTGGTCACAGTTTTGGCGGGCTTCATGGGTTGCCGGCGAGGAGTCGTCGAAGCGGGTTGCTGCATATTATGATAAGTGCTTGTTCAACAAACGGTTAATTGGGTTTGTGCAGAGCAGGTTGTGGCCAGGGAAATAACACCATGGGAATGACGCATTCTGTGAAAAGTGCAGTAAGGTTGTGTGCCTGGCTTCACTATTATTGTGCTCCTCTGCCATTTTTTGCTAATACCCTAGCTTAATCTTTGCGTAAATTATCGTCCACAGCGATCGGTGTCGGATATCGTGACCCGATATAGTAGGAGGATACTGCGAAAGTGATCAATGTTGTTATTTGGATCAAGTAGGCGGCCTGTCCGGAAATTAATCCGGCATTCAGGGCCATTATCGCGATTAACAACGAAAATTCACTGATGTGCCCAAGCCGGGCTCCGGTCTGAGCGGCAAAGCTTCTGTTTTCACCCTGTCTTTGCAGAAGTACCCGGAAAGTCAGCGGTTTTAAAATCAGCATCGTACAGGCGATGGCACCGGCCGGCAGAATCAGTATACCGAGCTGGCTGATATCGAAGCTGGCCCCCAGCGAGAAAAAAAACATAACCAGAAAGAAGTCCCTTAACGGTTTCAGGCTTTCGGTAATAAATCGGGCTATGGGGCTAATAGCCAGGCTGACGCCGCCGATAAAAGCGCCGATTTCGTAGCTGAGCCCTAATATATGTGCCAATTCTGAAACGGCCAGACACCAGCCGATAGTCACCAGAAAAATATATTCCTGGATACGGTCAAAACGGGCCAACAAGGCCTGCAGGCAGTAACGTGACACCAGAAAACATCCGCCGGCCAGTGCCGGAAGCGCGATCAGGGTTTTGCTCAAATGCCACCAGGAAAAGTCTGCGGATGCTGCGCTCTGTATTCCGAGCAGCGCAATAATGGCGATAATATCCTGCAGCAATAAAATGCTGACAATGATTTCGCCCATATGCTGATGGTGCAGCGCAGTGGTGGGTAGCAATTTGAGCCCGATAATGGTGCTCGAAAACATCATACTGATACCAATGATCACTGCTTCTGTCGCGGTGAATCCGAATAACAGGCTTAATCCGGTGCCGCTGATAAAAAATACAGTAGAGCTTATTAGGGTGACAACTGTTGTCTGTTGAAAGAAGCGGGCGAGATCCTGAGGTTCAAGGTTCATGCCCAATAAAAATAACAGGAAAATAATACCGACATGAGAAATTTGGGAGATCAACTCCAGATCGTCGACCAATTGTAACCCCCAGGGCCCGGCCAGGATGCCCACCAGAATATAAGCGAGCAACATCGACTGGCGTGCAAAAAGTGCCAGGGTTGCCAGACATGCGGCCCCGAAAAAAATTAAAAAAATTGAATAAACGATTGTTTGCTGGGTCATAAATTGCCGTCGCTCGTTCTCCCGGTATGCTGTTACCATATACCCTCGCGGGCGGTTATATGGCAGCAATCGCTTTAGTATACGGTATTAAAATATGGAAATTCTGTTTTATTCAGAGCTTCCAATAACAACACGGATTATTGAGTCAGTTTATGCAGCAAAATGAAGCGCCCAAGGCAGTATATTTAAAGGATTATGCAGTTCCGGCATTTTTAATCGATGCGGTTGAACTGGAATTTGATCTGGAGCCCGAAAATACCCGGGTTACAAGCACTATGCAGGTGCGCCGTAACCCGGCGGCCGGGTCGGATTCCCGATGGCTGGTGTTGAATGGCGAACAGTTGCGACTGGTGAGTATTGAGCTGGACGGCCGGCCGGTTTCGACCGAGCGGTACAGCGTTGATCAAAGCAGCCTGCGTATAGACTCATTGCCGGATAGTTTTACTTTGCGCACCGAGGTATTGATTAATCCGGCGGCAAATACCACTCTGGAAGGGCTGTATGTTTCCAGCGGAAATTTTTGCACACAATGTGAGGCCGAAGGGTTTCGGAAAATAAGCTATTACCCTGACCGGCCGGATGTGATGGCGCGGTTCAGCACGCTGATTCGCGCGGATCGCAATGCTTATCCGGTGTTGCTGTCCAATGGGAATCGTGTGGAGGCAGGCGTATTGGATGACGGCCGTCACTTTGTCCGCTGGGAAGATCCATTTCCGAAGCCCTGCTATTTGTTTGCACTGGTCGCAGGCCGGTTATCGGTTATAGAGGATAAGTTTATAACCCGTTCAGGGCGTGAGGTTTTACTGCAGATCTTTGTGCAGCCCCATAATGCCGATAAGTGCGGGCATGCAATGGATTCGTTAAAAAATGCAATGCGTTGGGATGAGCAGACTTTCGGGCTTGAGTATGACTTGGATATTTACATGATTGTCGCAGTTGATGACTTCAATATGGGGGCGATGGAAAACAAAGGGCTGAATATATTTAATTCAAAATTTGTGTTGGCCCGGCCGGATACCGCCACAGATACTGATTATCAGCAAATAGAAGGTGTGATAGGTCATGAGTATTTTCATAACTGGACCGGCAACCGGGTTACATGCCGGGATTGGTTTCAGCTGAGCCTGAAAGAGGGTTTGACGGTATTTCGTGATCAGCAGTTTAGCGCAGCCATGAGTACTGCAGCAGTTAAGCGGATAGATGATGTGCGTATGTTACGTACCGTGCAGTTTGCCGAAGATGCCGGTCCGATGGCGCATCCGGTTCGCCCTGAATCTTTTATTGAAATTAATAACTTCTATACCGTAACCGTGTACGAAAAAGGCGCGGAAGTTATCCGCATGCAGCAGACTATTCTCGGTGAAAAGGGATTTCGAGACGGATTAGCGCTGTACTTTGAACGGCATGATGGCCAGGCAGTAACAATTGAAGACTTTGTTGCGGCCATGGAAGATGCCAATAACGCGGATTTAAAGCAGTTCCGGCTTTGGTACTCACAGGCCGGTACTCCCCGCCTGACCGTGCGCGACAATTATGATGAACACGCCGGGACTTATACCTTAAGTTTTCACCAGCATTGTCCTGATACGCCAGGGCAGGCAGGTAAGCAGCCGATGCATGTTCCGGTGGCAGTCGGTTTGCTGGCAGCTGATGGTCGCGAGTTGCCGTTATATACCGCCGATGGGCAGCAGGCTCAGGATACACTGGTATTGCACCTTACTCAGGAAGAACAGGAATTTACATTTTTAAATATTCCCGAACAGCCTGTGCCGTCTTTATTGCGGGGCTTTTCAGCGCCGGTGAAGCTGGAGTACCCTTATACTGATCAGGCGTTACGCTTGTTAATGGTTCATGATGCGGACAGTTTTGGTCGTTGGGAGGCCGCACAACGGTATGCGCTGAATAATCTATTGGAATTGATAGAGACATACCGGGCCAATCAGCCATTACAGGCGGCTCCGGCATTTATAAGTGCGTGTGCCGATTTACTGCACGGTACCGAGCAGCGTCAGGCACTACTCGCGGAAGCATTGTTGTTGCCCGGTGAGAAATATTTATCCGAGCAGCTTGATACTATAGATGCTGCTGCGGTACATGCCGCTCGTGAGTTTTTACTCGGAGAAATTGCAAAGGCACTGTATCCACAACTTGAGCGCTGTTATGAGCAGCTGAGCGAAGCCGGGCCTTATCGTACTGACCCCGCGAGTATGGGCAGAAGGCGACTTAGAAATTTATGCCTGGCTTATATGGTGCAGACACAGTCTGCCGAGGCGATTATGCGATGTGTGTCGCAGTATCAAAATGCCGATAATATGACTGATCGCCTTGTTGCTTTGGGGTTGTTGGTTGGTTTGCCCGGTGAGCATGGTGAAGCGGCATTGCAGGATTTTTATCAGCGCTTTCATCAGGATACTTTGGTATTGGATAAATGGTTCAGCATTCAGGCGACATCCAAACGCAGCAATACCCTTGAAAGGGTCAGGGCTCTGAGTGAGCATGAAGCGTTTTCAATGAAAAATCCAAATAAGGTCAGAGCATTATGGGGGGCGTTCTGTATGTCCAATCCGGTACGGTTTCATGATTCTGCCGGCGAGGGATATGTTTTTTTGGCCGATTGTGTGTTGCGTATGGACACACTTAATCCACAAATTGCGTCGAGGCTGGCCGGCGGTTTTGCGCAATGCAGCCGTTTGGTTGAGCCTAATCGAAGTTTAATGCAGGGGCAGCTTGAGCGCATTCTCAATACCCCGGGTTTGTCCCGGGATACTTATGAAATAGTATCGAAAAGTTTAAAAAATTAACTGTCGCAATAAGACAGTCAGCATATAAAAAAACAATTGGGTGTAATGTGATCTGGTTCAGTAACTGTCAAAAGAGCAATGCGTAATTTTTTTCAGTTTTTCGCCGAACGAAATCTGTTGGCATATATTATCACCGGCTTGATTATTACGTTGGGTCTGGCGACGTTGCCGCGTATTAAGCGCGATATATTTCCGGATGTAACACTGGATGAAATGTTGATTTCCACAAGCTATCCGGGTGCATCGCCGGAAGATGTTGAACTGAATGTCACCAATAAACTGGAAAAAGAAATCAAGACGGTTGTCGGCGTTAAAAAATATCTGTCATTCTCGCGTGAGAACGCGTCCTTGATCTGGGTGCAGCTTGAAGCCGATATAAAAGACAAGGATAAGGTTAAAGATGAAATTCGCGAGGCGGTTAACCGGGTTACGGACCTGCCGGCAGAGGTGCGCGAATCACCGCTGATTACCGAAATTGACAGCTCTGTTTTTCCGATTGTTGAAGTTGGCTTGGTCGCTGATATGCCGTATCCGGAGTTGCGCGAACTGGCACGCCGGTTTCAAAAACGTCTGGAAAACGTACCCGGCGTTGCAAAAGTTGAGCCCCAGGGGCTGCGTGATCGCGAAGTGCGTATCGAAGTGCTGCCAAAGGCAATGGAAAGATATGAGATTTCGTTGCCACAAATTATAAATGCGATTCGTGCGCATAATATCCGGGCCACCGGCGGTACATTGGAATCGTATACCGATGAAAAAAACATTGTGACCTTGTCACAGTTTGAGGAGCCTGCCGATGTTGAAGATGTAATAGTGCAGTCGACTTTTTATGGGCCGGTGGTAAAGATAAGTGATATTGGTGAAGTTATTGATGGTTATGAAGAAGAAAAAATAAGAACCCGTATCAATGGCCGTGACGGTATTTCTTTCGTCGCTTATAAAAGTTCGACCGCGGATATTATTCGAACCGTGAATGCAATAAAAGCGATGGTGGAAACCGAGAGCCAGGGATTGCTGTCCGGAGTGGAGGTGCTGTATTCGAATGATTCGTCCAAATATATAAAAAACCGTCTGGATACTGTGATGCTTAACGGTTTGCTCGGTCTGCTGTTTGTGGCCGCGGTGCTTTCGATTTTTTTGAATTTGCGTGCGGCTTTCTGGGTGGCGATGGGCATACCGATCGCAATTCTCGGCACAATTTTTCTGTTGCCGTTATTTGGGGCATATCTTGATGGTATCAGCTTAATGGCGATGGTGATTGTGATCGGTATTATCGTGGATGATGCAATTATTGTTTCTGAAAATATTTACCGTCGCTATGAATTGGGTGATTCGCCGCTTGAGGCGAGTGTTAATGGTGTGACTGGGGTTTTTAAACCGGTGATGACCACAATTATGACCACGTTTATCGCATTTGCACCGATGTTTTTTGTGCCTGGAACAATGGGTAAATTTATTTATGTCATTCCGTTGGTGATCAGTCTGGCTTTGTTTATTTCAATCGTGGAGTCCACACTTGCGTTACCTGCGCATCTGGCGCCGGCGTTAAAATCCCGTAACGCATTGCATGTTACGCACGGTGAAAACTTTTTTGAGGGTATTCGTGCCAGGTTTAAGAAAATTCTGCAGCCGTTATTGAAGCTGCGTTATTTAGTCGTTTTGGTTTTTGTTGCTGTGTTGATTGGTACTACGCTTTATGCAAAGCAATATATGGAGTTTGTATTGTTTCCGACAAAAGCTTCCGAACGCATATCCGTGTACGTTACGTTGCCAATCGGAAATTCACTGCAGGCAACATCCGATAAAGTTCGGGAGATTGAGGCAGTCATCGAGGCTCTGCCGGTTGAGGAGCTTGAGTCTTTCACCACTAAAGTCGGAACTTATGGAGGTTTTGGTGCGTCAACCCGCGAAAATGCCGCTGTTATAGGTATTTATCTAACGCCATACAGTACCCGGGTGCGCACTGCGGAAATGATTATTGAGGAGCTAAAAGAAAAAACCGGCCGGTTGGGCGAGTTTGAGGAGATTGTGTTTCGCGCGGTGGCCGGCGGCCCGCCGGTGGGAGACCCGGTTGAAGTGCGTGTAGTCGGTGGTGATGATCTGCTGCGCAAACAGTTGGCCGACTCTATAACTGAATTCCTTAAGGCTTATGACGGTGTGCAGGATGTCGAGCGTGATGACCGGGAGGGTAAGCAGCGTATTCGAATCGTGCTTGATTATACCGCGTTGGCGCGGGCAGGGCTGACCGTTGAAGATGTTGCGCGTAATGTACGGGTTGCGTTTGATGGTGAAATAGTAACCGATGTTCGATATGGCGATGAGGATGTTGATTTTCGTGTGACCATGCGCAAATCTGATGTTGGTGCGTTATCGCACCTGCAGTCTCTTAAAGTGCCAAATAAAACCGGGCGTTTGATTCAACTTGATCAGGTTGCTGAGCTCGAAATTATTCCCGGTATGGCAAATTACAATCATTACAATGGTGAGCGTGCAATTGAAATTACCGGCGACATTGATAAATCCAAAACCAGCCCGCTGTCGGTCGCCGCATCGCTGCGGGAAAAATTTGCTGAGCTCGAGGCGTATCCCGGAGTACGATTGATTGTTGGAGGTGAGGCGGAAGAAACCGCAAAGGCGCAAATTGATCTGTCCATAACATTCGGGATTGCGATATTGGGTATCTATGCATTGCTGATATTGCTATTCAATTCATTGCAGCAGCCTATACTGGTGTTGTTAACAATACCTTTCGGTATGGTGGGTGTGATTATTACGTTTCTGCTGCATGGCGAGCAATTGGGTTTTCTTGCGGTAACCGGCATGATTGGAATGTCGGGAGTTGTTGTTAATGATGCGTTGGTCTTGGTGAATCATATTAATGAGCTGCGCAATAAGCAGGTCAAACCGGTATTGTTCGATGTGGTTATAGAGGCCACCGGCGATCGCTTGCGGGCAATATTGATTACCACTATCTCCACGGTTGTGGGCCTGTTGCCGTTGGCTTATGGTATCGGGGGCGAAGACCCCAATATGGCGCCGATGGCGCTGGCGCTGGGTTATGGTTTATTGTTTGCAACGCCGCTGACCCTGGTATTGGTGCCTTGTCTTTATCTGGTGGGGGACGATATCCGCCGGTTTTTGTCCAAACTATTATCTTCAGTGGGTTTGCTGCGGAATCGCGGTTTTTCCGATAATGGCTGAGTGTGATCTGATTTTGAGCGGGTCATAAGCCACGGCTTGAAACAGAGGGTGGAACGAATTACTGTCTGTTTTGTCTAGAATTAACCCCGCAATATCGCATGGCAGCGGTTGGTGAGGTATTGGTAGCCCGCGTTGGACTGTGAAAAAGTATTTCCGCTTAGCCAATTCTATTGATTGATTCGCCGGAAAGGAATCTGCGATACTTCGCCAGCTTATGGCAGTCTTATGGATTATGAAAGGCTTTTTGGGGTGGTTTTGATCCGGCAGTGATACCGGATAATATAATTTTCAGGTTTGATTTATGAAACAAAATACAGCGACTAAGGTTGAATCTCCCTGCCAGCAGGAGCGTATATTACCGCCGGCAACCCGGTTTGTTGAATTGACCGGAGATTACGGCAGTGATGAATTTATGTTACGTAGCGGAGGCCGCTTAAAAGGGGTCACGATAGCTTATGAGTGCTGGGGTGAGTTGAGTCTGAATCAGGACAACGCGGTGTTGATATTCACCGGCCTGTCACCGAATGCACATGCCTGCTCATCACCGGAGGACCCGACACCCGGTTGGTGGGAATATATGATTGGCCCGGGTAAACCGATAGATACCAATCGTTTTTTTGTGATTTGTGTTAATTCACTCGGCGGCTGTTTTGGTTCCACCGGGCCGCTCTCGGAAAACCCGGATACCGGCGAAAGCTATAACCTGGATTTTCCGGAGATTACCATTGAGGATGTTGCCAAGGCCGGTCATCATGCGATTCAGGAACTCGGTATCGATCATCTGCATGCTGTTGTTGGTGCTTCTATGGGGGGCATGACCTCATTGGCCTATGCCTTACAATACCCGGGTGAAGTTGATTATTTGGTGTCCGTGTCTGCTGCGGCCCGGGCATTGCCGTTTACAATAGCGGTGAGATCTTTGCAGCGCGAGATTGTGCGCAGTGATCCGGCCTGGAATAAAGGTTATTACGCCGCCAGTGAAGAACCTGTGCAGGGCATGTTGGTTGCCCGAAAGCTCGGCCTGTTGTCATACCGTGCATCTGAAGAGTGGCGTCAGCGGTTTAACCGGGCCCGGGTCTCGCCTGAGCGCCGTTCCACGGAGCCTTTTGGTGTTGAGTTCGAAGTTGAGTCTTATCTAAATCATAACGCCTGCAAGTTTGCGGCGATTTTTGATGCGAACAGTTACCTGTATCTTTCCAGGGCAATGGATTTGTTTGATGTTGCTGAACACGGGGGCTCGGTAAATGCCGGTTTGGCAAAGATACAAACCAAACGTGCCTTGGTGATTGGTGTAGAGACCGATATTCTATTTCCAATAGAGCAACAGATTGAAATTGCCGATGGCCTGCGTAAAGCCGGGCGTAGCGTGGATTTTCATTATCTGTCCTCGATTAATGGCCATGATTCCTTTTTGATCGATAAGGAACATTTTGCACCGGTGATAGCAGATTTTTTTGCGGAAAGCTGCATTGCATTGGATTCGAAAGACCGTGATCCGTATGCCAATTAACAGCTAAAACCTGTCTTAAAATTGCTGTGCCTGCCAATAGCGAACTGCTACGCCTGTTTTTTGCTTTGTATCCGGGGCCTCAGGTCAGGCAGCATCTGACACAACTATCGGGGCTGATTTCATCCGGTTCCGGTGAGGTTTGTGATCCGGTAAACCTTCATTTAACCTTGGCGTTTATTGGCAGTGCCGATCGGGAATATCAAGGTTGCCTTGAGGCGGCTGCGGCCAAAGTGTGTGCGTCCCGGTTTGAGTTAACCTTAAGTGTATTCGGGTATTTTCAAAAGCCCCGAATCGTTTGGGTGGGTCCTGGTGAGTCTTCGCCGGCATTGCTTTTTTTGGCTGAGCAGCTCAATAACAGTTTACGGTATTGCGGTTATACTCCGGAGCGCCGCGATTTTAAACCGCATGTCACCTTGAAACGTAAAGCTTCAAAGTTGTTAAAAGAGCCTGGTTTTGTGCCGATTAAATGGCAGGTCGATGATTTTTGTTTAATGGCGTCTTTTATACAAAATGGCAAAACCTGTTATCGTGTTGTCAGGCAGTATAAGTTGGCGGTCGAGGATTCTTAAATGTCAATGTTGATGAAACCATGGGTGCTTGAAAATTTTATGCGATTCTGGCCGCCTTTCTGGGGTTCCAGTATTCGGGTCGAGTATGTTGCCCGGGATCATAAAGAGATTGTCGTGGCGATGCCGGTAACCTGGTATAACAAAAACTATGTTGGTACCCATTTTGGCGGCAATCTGTTTGCGATGACAGACCCGTTTTACATGTTAATGCTGATGGAGATTTTAGGTCGTGGTTACTATGTTTGGGATAAAGCGGCTTCCATTGAGTTTATCAAGCCGGGCAAAAGCAAAGTGACCGCCAGATTTCAGGTTACTGATGCAATGCTTGAGGAAATATTGCAAAACACCGCGAATGGTGAAAAATTTTTTAAAGTGATTGATACTGAAATTAAGGATGCAGATGGCGAGCTTATCGCAAAGGTTAGCCGAACGCTGTATATCCGCAAGAAAAAACCGAAGAGCTGATTTTCAGGCTTCGGTTTTGCTTTCAGTTGAGCCTGGGCCAAGCAGGACCGCCAACCACCGTGTATCATCGCGACTATCGAATGCAATTTTTGCAGTCATTGTTAACGGCACAGACAACAGCATGCCGATTGGTCCGAGAATCCAGCCCCAGAAAACCAATGAAAGAAAGACAACAAGTGTTGAAAGACCCAGTCCCTTGCCCATAAAACGTGGCTCTATGCCGTTGCCGATACCAATGTTAACCGCTATATACCCCAGTGCTGTTAGCAATGCGGAGCCGACGCCTAATTGTACCAAAGCCAGTAGAACAGCCGGTATTGCTGCGATGATGGAGCCTATGGTAGGTACAAAATTAAATAAAAATGCCAGTATCCCCCACAAGATGGCATGATCAACGCCCAGTATAGTCAGCCAAACAGTAATCAGTGCACCGGTTATCAGGCTTACAATGGTTTTGATTTCCACATAGGTTTTAACATTATTCATAAACTGCTCAAATCCGTTTAATGAATAACGGGGGCCAAGGATTGCGCGCAGCTTGCCTGGAAAACTGGATGCCTCCGCCAGAATAAATATCACGGTTAGCAAAATTAAAAACCCATTGGATAGTACACCGCCCAGGCTTTTTAGAACGCCTGAGGCCAGTTGCATGGCTTTGCCCGGGTCGAAATAGTTCAGAATTTCATCGCTGGAAATGCGAATACCAAACCCACCGAGCCATTGAATGACTGTAATCACCTCGGATTTCAGTTTGTTTTGATATTGCGGCAATTGTTGGGTGAAGTCGTTCAGGGAGGTGCCGATTAATGCCGCAATCAATAACACCATAATAAGAGCCGCGCCTATAACGATCACTATAGCCAGCGGTGCCGGGACCTTGCGGTTTTCCAGCCAGAACATGGGGGGTGCCGCAATGACGGCGATAAATCCGGCGAGTAAAAACGGGACGAGCAGCGATTCTGCCGCGCGCATAGCGGCCACGATAATAACGAATGCGGCCAGGCCGGTGAGAATCCGGATCGTGCTGGTAGAGACAGTGTTATCCATAATGGCTCCTAATTTGCTGCAATCATACAAGCAAGCCGGCGGTTTCTACAAGCTGCGGGTCGGGACATGTGCAGGTATTTAATATTATGCCGGAGAGTATAAGTGGAGGCAGTGAGCTATTACCTTGGTAATAATGAGATGGTTGCTATAACTTTCGCTGTATTGTTGCAAGGCAGGGCTTAATTTAACATGGAGGTCAGTTTGAGAATGATTTTAAGCGTTCGGTGCCTGAATGGCACTTGCGAACCGGCATAGTGAAACAGGTCAGAGTTGCCTGACAATTGTGAAGGTTGCATCAACCAGCGTGTTAGATCGAAAGACATGTGGCCCCCTCCCAGTCTTAGGTTAAGCGCGCTGGATGATGTATCTGTTTGTTCTGAGTTTCAGGATCATTCCAGCAGATCCGGCTGGGCTTTAACAATAAAATTATAAAGTGGCTGGAAGCTTTGCCATAAGGCATGGCTACTGGCGATGTAATCACGCGTTTTAATAGCGACCTCATGTGAGATTTGTTTCGGTTTGCCTGCGGCTTCAGCAAGTAGTTGCGACTGGCAGCAACGTTCCAGCAGTAAATATGTATATATTGCCGCATCAACAGTCTGGCCGACGGTTAGCAGGCCATGATTTTGCAGAATCATCGCAATATTGTCACCTAATGTTGCCGCCATGCGTTTGCCGACATCCGCTTCGATAACCACGCCGGTAAATTCGCTAAACACTGCGAGGTTTTCGTAGAAAGCACAGGCATCCTGCGTAATGGGAGCAATGGGTTGTCCGAATGATGCCCAGGTCTTTCCATACAAAGAATGTGCATGCGCAGCGGCTATTATGTCTTGTCGGGCCTGATGGATACCGGAGTGAATCGTGAAAGCTGCGCCGTTTACCGCCCGGCTGCCTTCAATCACTTCTCCGGCATGATTGATGAGTATCAGGTCGGAAGTTTTGATTTTGGAGAAGTGTAACCCAATAGGGTTAACCCAGAACTGGTCTGCCTGCTCAGGGTCACGTACTGAAATATGGCCGGCAATCCCTTCAGTAAAACCGTAATAGGCAAACAGGCGAAAACCTGCAGCCAAACGCTGTTTGCGATAACGGCGCTCATCAGCCGGGTCGGTAAATTTCGGCTGTATGGCAATACCGGCGGCTGTTTCTTCACCGATAATTTTTCTGACCATAAGTCGGGCTCTTTCTGCAGGAATTACTAATAGAACTTATCCCATAATACCCCGCGACCGTGCGGTATTATGAAATAGGTCCTAAAAGCAGATAGTAACAGTAAACGGGTGAAATCTCAGTAAATGGTGATCAGGATCCGGTCTAAACTGTTCAGTGGCTGATCTTAAGTGCAATGGCTTTTATATTGTTTTTCTGCAATTGTTGCCGAATATTATTCAGGGTTTTGCGGTCATTCATAGGGCCTATACGCACCCGATGCCAGGTCTTATTATCGACAGTTACTTTTTGTATGCCGGCTTCAATGCCCAGCAATGCCAGGGTGGCTTTCATTTTATCGGCTTCCTGAAACTGTTCGAAAGAGCCGGCCTGTAAAACAAAGCGTTCTTTTTTTTCGCTCTTTGTGTTCGTGACTGCAGGCGGAGGTGTTGTTTTGTCGGCAGGTGTAACCTTGACTTCCAGGTCCGGAATCACCACTTCGAGTTCCGGCAGTATTTTATAAAAATCGAATTTAGGGCCGTTGCTGTTTTTTTCGGCCTGGGCCTCTGTTGCCGGCAACTCTTCCGGAACCGGGGCCGGCAGGTTGCGTAGATAGATTAAAAAAGAAATAAAAAGCCCGATCGCAATACCGGCAAGCATATATGCCCAACTGGGGTGTTGTTGTTTGGCAGTCATGGTGGTTTACATTTTTTCCGGTGCTGACAGGCCGATCAAAGTCAGCGCATTTTTTAAAATTTGACGACTTGCTGCGATTAGTGCCAGTCGGGCGTTTCGCAACTCTGCGTTTTCGACCAAAAACTGATGTGCATTGTAATAGCTGTGAAAGTCATTCGCTAATTCACGCAGGAAATAGCTTAACTGATGTGGTTCCTGTTGTCGTCCGGCACTTTCCAGCACATCGGCATACCGGCTTAGGGTGCGTATTAGGTTTTGCTCATGCTCGGTTGTCAGCATATGCAGGTTTTCCAGACCGGTATCGACCGAAAATTCAAGTTTGTTTTCCGCAAGTTGCCTGAATACACTGGCGATACGGGCATGGGCGTATTGAATATAGTAAACCGGGTTTTCATTCGTTTGAGACTTGGCCAGCTCCAGGTCGAAGTCCATGTGCTGCTCAGAACGTCTCATAATATAGAAAAATCTTGCCGCATCGTTACTGACTTCATTGCGCAATTCACGCAGGCTGACATAAGAGCCTGAGCGTGTGGACATTTGGATTTTTTCCCGGCCCCGGTAAAGTGTCGCAAACTGAACCAATAGAACCTCAAGTTTGTCAGATGAACCGGTGAGAGCGCGCAATGCAGCATTAACGCGCGGGATATAGCCATGATGGTCTGCACCCCATACATTGATAATCCGGTCATATCCACGCTGAATTTTGTCCAGATGGTAGGCAATGTCTGATGCAAAATAAGTGTGCTGGCCGTTCTCGCGCATCACAACCCGGTCTTTTTCATCTCCCAAAGTACTGCTGGCAAACCAAAGTGCGCCTTCTTTTTCGTATAAATGTCCGGCTTCTCTTAATGTTTCCAGGCAGGCGGCTATTTTTCCGGTATCAGTCAGGCTCCGCTCTGAAAACCAGCTTTGGTATTCGATACCAAATTCCAGCAGGTCATCACGAATATCCTCGAGTATTGCCTGCAGTCCGGCATTAAAGGCCAGCGCATAATCATCAGCCAGTAAGGATTTGCAGCGGGTAATGATTGCATCGATATAAGCCTCTTTATCTCCGCCGTCGGGTGCGTCTTTGGGCAAGTCGCTTAGCACTTCTTCCGGTTCTTTTAGCAGGCGGTCGGGGTATTGCCGATAGAGATTTGACGCAATATCGGTGACATAGTCTCCCTGGTATCCATTGCTCGGAAATGGCAGCGATTTATGAACTGTCTGCAGGTAACGCAACCAGATGCTGACGGCCAAAATATCCATTTGGCGCCCGGCATCATTGACATAATATTCGCGTGTGACTGCAAAGCCACAGGCTGACAGGATATCCGCAAGTGCTTCGCCATAAGCCGCGCCGCGGCCATGGCCGACATGTAATGGGCCGGTTGGATTGGCGGAGACGAATTCGATCAGGACTTTTTGATCTGCGCCAAAGCGATTTTCACCAAAAGCTGTGCCTTGCTCGATAATTTGCCTAATGATGGTATTGGTTGCAGATTTATCGATGAAAAAATTGATAAAGCCGGGTCCGGCGATTTTGATTTGACGAATTTCCGCTTGATCGGTGATCGCCGCGACAATTTTTTCAGCCAACTCCCGTGGCGGATATCCGCATGATTTGGCCAGCACTAATGCCAGATTTGTTGCAAAGTCGCCATGATCCGGGTCTTTGGCACGGGTGACCTGCGGTACTGGCAGCTCTGTTCCGGCTTTGATAATACCGGTTGACCGCAAATGCAGAAGTGCGGATTGAAGGGCTTTTTCTACGCTGGTTTTCAATCTTAGAAAGTGATGCTGTGTAAAGGAGGGCGGATTGTATCACGGTCGGCTCTGTCAGGCATAAGGCTGGCCGGTATTGGCTTTTTCAGGAAGCGGAGCGGCTGCAGAACTTCGAAAATAGGCTATATACTCTATATAAGGGTAGCCCGGCATGTGTCTATGGAATGCGATTTTAAATGAAGTTGCGGAAAAAACTACTGGCTCTATCTATGGTGTTGGTTAAAATGTCCGGATATAGTACAACCTGTCTGAGAATGTTATGCGGTCGTAGGTATTATCAGATAGGTTCTGGGTTAACAAAGTCGCGAATAAGAGAATTGGGCAGATGAAAATTTTGATAATTGAGGATCACCAGCTTTTTGTTGAAGGTCTAAGTATCATTCTGGCTGATTTGGTCAACCGTCCGGAAATTATCTGTGCGAATAATGCCAAGGAGGCATTGAGAATCCTCGGTGAAACAGAGGATATAAAGCTGATTCTGATGGATATCGGCTTACCGGATATCGACGGCAGGGCATTACTTAAAATTATCCGCTCCCAAGGCTATGCTCAGCCTTTACTGGTCGTGTCCGGTTCTGAGGATGTCCAGGTCGCGCAGCAGATGATTGCAACCGATGCACAGGGCTATGTGCTGAAATCAAGTTCGCGGGAAGAGCTGCGCAAAGCGCTGAAAAATGCTCTAAATGGCAAGACGTATATGCCTGAGGAGTGGGAAGGCATCGTTGCCGCATCCCGGGGATGTGGGCAGGAGGCGTCACCGGCCGGGCAGCTGAAGATCACCGGTCGCCAGCTGGATGTGCTCTATCTGATGGCTCAGGGGCACCCCAATAAAATAATTGCCGACTGGCTGGGGCTAAGCGAGCATACCATCAAAACACATATTCAAGGGTTATTCGACGCCCTGAGTGTACATAATCGCACTGCCTGTGTGCGTGAAGCCGAAAAGCTGGGGCTGCTGAAACATATGCAGTCCGGGCCTGCCTAGTTGGCGCAGTCAGTTAAACCTCTGCCGCGAGCAGGTTCTGCAGGGTTGTATAAAGGCCGGCGGGTTTAACGGGTTTGTGTACCAATGCATGGCCGCTTGCTTCCGCTTCACGGATGCGCTCCGGGGCAATATCACCGGTCATAATAATGGCGGGGATTTTTTTCTGCATTGCCGATTGCACCCGGTCTATTACCGTAATGCCGGTTTCGTCATTGCGTAAACGGTAATCACAAATGATCAGGTCGGGTTTATAGACCGAATCGCTTTCGACAATCTTCAGGGCTTCTTCACCGTTACTGGCGGTCAGCACATTGTATCGCCATGATTCCAGCACCACGCGCATTGCATGCAATATTTCTTTTTCATCATCAACGACCAGAATAGCCTGATTTTGCGAAGTTAGTGCAGATGGAAACAATCTAACCGTGGTTTCATCGAAACGGATGCTGACCAAAGGCACGCGAATTTTAAAAACCGTGCCTTTGCCTGGTGTTGAGCGCAGTGATAACTGATGCTTTAGGAGTTGGCACAGGCGTTGACAGATTGCGAGCCCAAGGCCCAACCCTTTGCCCCGGTCACGTTCCGGGTTGTTTAGCTGGTAGAACTCACTGAATATTTTTTCCTGTTCCTGCTCGGGGATACCAATACCCGTATCCCACACCTCTATACTGACCTCTTTGTCCAGCTTCCGCGCAGCAACCAGGATTTTGCCTTTTTCCGTGTAACGAAAAGCATTGCTGACCAGGTTGCGTATTATATTGGTCAGTAATACCGGATCGGAATTGACCGCGAGATTGGTATCACGTACCGAGAAATCGATATTGAGATTATTTGCCTGACTGGAAAATTCATTGCGTATTTTGCCGAGTATCGGTTTTAGTCTGATTTCCGCTGCGTTTACTTTCACGACACCGGCATCAAGTTTGGAGATATCCAGCAATGATGACAGCAGTTCGTCAATCGATTCGACTGACTTGGTCAGGCTGTTCATGATGGACTGCCCTTTGGGAGTCGTGACCTCATATTTCAGAGCGTCAGCAAATAGAGCCAGAGCATGCACGGGTTGGCGCAGGTCATGGCTGGCCGAAGCCAAAAATTGGGTTTTTGCGCGATTGGCATGCTCCGCTTTGGTTTTTTGTTCGCGCAACATCTCAATGAGTCCGACATTTTCGAAATGTAGCCGGCTCGCGTTCACAAAATTTTTGTACGATATAAAACCGACCTGTAGCAACACTGCGGTAAAAATACAAAACAATATGGTCAGAATAAACCACTCGGGTGTTCCGCGTAGTGAAGTGCTGATAATCAGTCCGCTGACACAAGGGAGCATAAACCCCAAAAAACTTGGTAGCCAATAGCTGGTCACCATTACGGAGCCGGCAATCAGGGTAACTATCACGGTAAATATAAATACCTGGTGTGCAGTTGAGTCGGGCACAAAAAACACGATAGCCGCGATTCCCCAAAGCGATCCGGATAAAAAGGATGTTAATGCAATGTAGTTACCCCATTTATGAGCTTCTGAGTTCGGTGGATCAGTCCGGTAATAGCTTAGAATCTGCATGATGCGCACAAACAAAAGAGCGTATGAGCACAGACCCCAGAAAATCAAATGGGTGGGATTTACCTGATCCCAAAGGACCCAGATGACTAATGACGGCAGTATCAGCAGACCGAAGACGATCGGCGAGAAGTTTCGATACAGGAAGCGTACAGCTTCGCCGGCAACACGTGCATCCGATGGGGCCATAAACTGGCGTTGGAATTGCTTCAATGCATCAAGCATGCGCTAATGTTAACAGTGATCTCGGGACTGACAACTGTATCAATTTTTGGGCTCAGGCGATCTCATACTTTTGGATGAGTCTGCAGATATTGCTTTTTAAGCTTTGGTGCTGAATAAACCCTGTTTTCGCAATGTTATACCGGATAGTGGGCTATCAAGCCGATATGCGCGATACCATAATTTAGTATGACCGCTCACAACATATCACAGGGGTCGATGTCGACCGACCACCGCACCCGGCGTGACTCAGGTCGCTTCTGGCAGGTTTCGATAAGTTTGGCAACAGTGCGGTGCAGGTTATGACGTTCTTGGGATTGCAGCAGCATTTGAGCACGATAGCGACCTGCTCTACGTTCCATAGGTGCCGGTATTGGGCCCATAATTTCAAGTGATGATTGTGGCTGCATTATGTCGTCACGTAAGTCGCGAAGAAATGCCAGTGCCTGATCCGGCTTGACTGACTCTGCTCGAAACAATGCAAGCCGTGTAAATGGCGGTAGCTGGGCCTCTGTGCGTTCGGCGAGTAGGGCACGCGCAAACGCATCGTAACCGGATTGAATCAACAGTTGTAATAACGGGTGTTCAGGGTGGCGTGTTTCGATAATAACTTCACCACCGCGGTTTGCCCGGCCCGCCCGGCCTGCGACCTGGGTAATCAGCTGGGCCATATATTCCGGGCCGCGAAAATCCGCGCTAAATAAACCCTGGTCGGTGCCCAAGACGCCCACTAAAGTCACACCGGGAAAATGATGGCCTTTGGCAAGCATTTGTGTGCCAATCAAAATTTTGGCCTCACCTGAGTGAATTTCAGCAAGGTGCTTTTCCAGTGTGCCTTTGCGACGGGTTGCGTCTCTATCGATGCGCAACAACCGGTGTTCAGGAAAAGTGTACTGCAAAAACATTTCAAGCTGTTCGGTGCCTTTGCCAAGCGGGTGCAGTTCATGATTTTTGCATTCCGGGCATTGTGTCGGAATGGGGCTGCTTGCTTCACAGTGGTGGCAACGTAGCAGCTTGTCATACTTGTGCAGCGTCATATGCGCGTCGCAACGCGGGCATTCGGCAGTCCAGCCGCAATCATGGCACATTAATACGGGCGAGAATCCACGCCGGTTTAAAAAAATCAGTACCTGATTACCCTCTTCAAGATGCTTGCGCATCCGTGCGATTAACTGATGTGTTATAGGCTGGCCGCCAGGCGTTTGACTTGCATCCACAACGGATAATCGTGGGAGTTTTGCATTGCCTGCACGCTCGGGCAGTTGCAGATGTTTATAACGCTTTGATAACGCATTTTGTAAACTTTCCAGAGAGGGTGTCGCAGAGCCCAGAATAACCGGTATGCACTGTTCGTGTCCGCGCATCACGGATAAATCGCGTGCATGATAGCGGAAGCCTTCCTGTTGCTTTAAAGAGCCATCATGTTCTTCATCCACAATAATCATTCCAAGTGATGCAAAGGGTATAAATATCGCTGAACGGGTACCGACGATGATTCGGGCTTTACCCTGTTTTGCCGAGATCCAGGTGTTTAGTCGTTCTCTATCACTCATCGCAGAGTGTATTGCCAGAGTATCGGTGGTGAAGCGCTCCTGGAAGCGTTGAATGAGCTGTGGTGTTAAACCAATTTCTGGAACCAGTACCAATACCTGTCGGCCTTCAGCAAGCTGTTGTTCAATGAGGCGTAAATACACTTCGGTTTTACCGCTGCCGGTGACACCTTCCAGTAACCAGACCTGAAATGCCTGTGCCTGTTTGTTGATAGTATCCACTGCTTGTTGTTGCGCGGTGTTGAGCTGTGGTTTGGGTATTAATGCCTTTTGTGTTTTGGGCGTTTCAATCGCAACGGTTTTTTGTATCAATAAACCTTTATCCAGCAGTGCTTTTATTGGTGCACGCCAGTGGGTAAATGTTTTTTCTAACTGTGGAACACCGATGCCGGCCGGATATGCCTGCAGGTGTTTAAGCAGAGCCTGTTGCTTGGGTGCTTTATTCAATTCGGCGGGATCATATTTCGTACCGCTGGCGGACAGTGACCAGATTTTTTCGGTGTGTGTTGCTTCTGCATGTCCCTGCCTTAATAACGCAGGCAACATTGAATCCAACACCTGTCCTATTGGGTGATGATAGTATTCAGCAGCCCAGATCCCGAGTTTTAACAGACCCGGGGTTAATACAGGATGTTTGTCGATTATTGAAATAATCGGTTTTAGTTTTGATGCGGTGATTGTCGAGTGATCGCGAAGCTCAAGCAAAATACCGATGACCTGCTTGCGGCCAAATGGAATCTTGATACGTATTCCGGGGTTTAGCGTGTCCGGTGTGTTGCTGTTGGCGAGGTAGTCAAAGCCACGGTGCAGTGGAGTGGGGACGGCGATATGTAAAATACGCGATGGAGCAGGCTTTTTATCAATGAAATTCTCACGGGTACTCATCGGCTTACTGTAACACTTCGGTCTTTAGGCTCTAAATGATTTACATTCAATCGCGACATATCATGGGGTGTCTCGTCAAAGACATATATTGCGATTTGTTACTCGTTTTATGTACACATCGTAATAGCTAACTTGGCCAGGCATTTTGAAGTTGATTCTGTTTTGAAAACGTTAAGCTATTGTCATTATTATAAAATTAGCGTTATCCACAATATCTGTGGATAACTTTGTGGGTAATTTGATGATCAGGCCTAAAATTCGACGGCTTTATTACAAATTTGTTAAATTGGTCAAATTTTGACCACATTGTTTTTTCAATAAAAACAATGGTTTATGAGAGCTGTGAAATCAATAGTAAATTTTAGCCTCTTTCAGGACGTAATATTCCAGATTTCCCTGCAGTGTTGTGCATAAATCATCGTAGATTGTACAACATTGTGGCCTGTACGCTGGGGTTTTTACCAGGTCAAAAAAGCATAAATCAGCCGCTTCCTGTCAACCTGTTGGCCGTTTCTGCGTTAACTCATTCAGGCAGAGCAAAATTGATGGGGTAATATGGCAAAATTGGAAGCCCTGGAGTGGTATTGGGATGAGGCAATTACAGCGGAAGACAGCGTGTCGACGAATGCGGCTGAGCTGAACAGGTTTCTCGCCTCTGTTGAGAAACGTGCGTTTCGAATGGCAGAAATAGCAGTAGGTGATCGCGAGGAGGCACTGGATCTGGTGCAGGATGCAATGTGTAAGCTTGCGGAAAAATATGCAGCGCGACCAAGTGATGAATGGGGGCCGCTGTTTCACCGAATATTACAAAGCCGAATAAGAGATTGGTACCGCCGCAGTAAAGTTCGCAAACGCCTGTTTGGTTGGTTGCCTGCTACTTCGGCAGCTGAAACAGATGTGGCTGAGGTGCAGGATCAGGCATGTGTGGAGCCATTGCGACAACTTGAATCGGAAAACTTCGGCCCGGCTTTAATTGCTGCATTACAACAGTTACCGATTCGACAGCGACAGGTTTTTCTGCTCAGAGTGTGGGAAGGCCTGGATGTAAAACAAACCGCCGCTGCGGTCGGTTGTGCGGAAGGCAGTGTGAAGACGCATCATTTTCGAGCAATTAAAGCCTTGCGCCGTATATTATCGGAGTATGATTCAGATTGATGAGCAAAAAAAACCCAACTTCAGAGCAGCAAACCGAGTTTGAGCAGCGCTCCAGAATCGCATTGCAACAACATGCAGAGGAGCTGGATGCGGCGACTCTATCGCGTTTAAGGCAGGCGCGTTCACGTGCGCTTGAACGTGTCGGCAGCCGCAAAAAATGGCGTATGCCTGCGGCAGTGAGTATACCGCTGGCATTTGCGGCATTGTTTGCAGTCTTGCTAAGTGTGCAGTTATTGCCCCGGCCCACTCAGGATGAGACTCATTTATTCGCTGCTGAGTCGCTTTCAGATGAATGGGAGTTGCTGATGGCAGATGATGAAATTGCATTTTATGATGATTTGGATTTTGTTATATGGCTGGACTCGCAAGGTCATGCAGGTTAAGTCGCATGTTTTTGCAGATTATTTATATAAGAGATCGTGTGAATTATGCGAATTAATATTTGGTTATTGTTGGTCTCGGCGTTTGGCCAGGCCGGCTATGCAGCTGAACTCAACGAGGTTGAGCTGAAGCCTTTAAGCCTGGAGTTTTTGGAATTTCTGGGTGACTTTGCCGAAGATGAATTGCTGCTTGATGCCTGGCTGGATGAAGGCCGGGATCAGCATGTTCAGCCAGTGAATCATGAGGAGTCCGGTAATGAATAATGTATTCAGGCGTTTGCCGGTGTTAATAGTCTTTTTGTTTGTGCTGGTACAGCCACTGCAATCACTGGCTAAAGGGGTTAGCTGGTCTGAGCTCAGTGCTGAACAGCAACAGGTGCTTAAACAGTTACAGCCCCGTTGGGACGGTTTGGACGTAGAGCGTCAAAATGCTTTGGCTGAACGCGCACAGATTTTTATTCAGATGACCCCGGAACAAAGGCAGCTTGCCCGGCGACGTTTTGCCAGGTGGCAGGCGCTTGAGCCGGAGCAGCGGCAATGGATTCGTGAGCGGTTTATTCAATTTAAGCAACTGCCGCCTTCGGAGCAGCAACGATTACGCAATCGTTATCGTTTATTTAAGCAGTTGCCGCCGGAGAAGCGCCGGGTGTTAAAACAGCGTTGGCGTGAGGAACGGCAGCGACAACGGGATTATTTACGTAGTCTGCCGCCGAGGCCCAGAGAAGTATTGCAGCGTGAGCTCAGGCAGTTGTCGCCGCAGGAGCGCAGACGCAGGATCAATGAACACCGTAACTCCAGAAATATTCGGGACTAACATTTCAAGATTGATGGCTACAGGTAATGACGGCAAGATTTTTTTGTGTTTGGCATGAATATGCGAAATCACAGTATCAAGCAAAAAAAGAACCCCTCCTAGGAGGGGTTCTGAGTATAGCTGCTTAGCTATTTAGTGTATGTAGTGCAAGTAAGCTAGATAAGTATCTAGTGTATGTAGTGTGAGTAAATAATAACAATATAGAGCAGATTATCCAATAGAGCTGAGGTTTTAAGTCGTTCGGAGGTCGGCTATTACTTTAGCTTAAGCTTATGGAACAACACCGCGCGGTATTATGAGATAGGTTCTGGTTTTATGCCTGCATTTAAAGAGTACCCGGATTATTTATATTAAAAGTTATTTTTTTGGGTTCGGGTAAACCATCGCAGGGCATCAGCGTTAAATAAGTAAAACCTCAAAGTTTCAGGAGTTTAAAATGCATAAAAATTCTTACCAAAAAGTTTTTGCGATGACCTGCGGTATTTTATGTGGTTCATATTTGCCTGTGGTCGCGGCAGACTCGATAGAGGATCGGCATGACCGCCGGGGGGATCGTATCGAGGAGCGTATGGATCGGCGGGGAGACCGTATTGAAGACCGAATGGACCACCGGGGTGATCGGGTGGATCATCGCCTCGATACCCGGGGCGACAGGGTTGAAAACCGGATGGACCGGCGTGCAGATGCTGCACGTGATCGGGGTCGTGATGGTGTCGCGGATCGTCTGGAAACGCGTGGTGACCGGGTTGATGCGCGTTTGGATGCCAAAGGGGACAGAGTGGATCGGCGCTTGGATAACCGTGGTGAACGTATAGACCGCAGACTGGATCACCGCGGGGATAAAGTTGATCGTCGTCTGGACAAACGCGGTGAGCGTATCAGCAAACGCCGTGATTGATGCGGGCTTTACTATTATCATGACCCTGAAATAATCAGGGCTGATTTGGGCTTATGTGAAAAATCCCTCGGTTGCGGCTGTATGGTATTGTGAAAAAGTTCTTATAAATTACGGGCTTGATTCAATGGTGCCGGTTATGTTTATACTGGCTACAAGCCCGTTTTTTATATAACTGTTACAAAAAGTCCGGATAATCCTCAAAGATTTTCTATTTTCGTCGAAGTTGATAAGTATAGGGCTCTTTGAAGAGCCTTAAAGAGGTATTAATAAAGTCTGAGAAACGCTTGGTATACATTGTTTGTTGTGACAAAAACAATTTGAAATTGTCCAACTAAAGTAATTAAATACTAAAAACTTACTTGTCGAGTGGTTATATATGCACCAACTCAATCAACAAGTTCTGCGTACTGATGCCGCCGGGATGCCTTTGGAGTGGGTCAGTTATCGTGATGCGGTCAGGCTGTATTATGCCGAGCAGGTTGCATACAGTTGCGGAATTCTATTGTACAAGGTCCGTGGAGGCTATAATGCCAAAAGCGGTGAGCGCAGTATAATACCCGTTAACTCCATTATCGCGACCTATGGCCACAATAAGTCATTGCTGGAAAATTATCAGCCGCCGCTAAGCAATGAGACTTTATTTAGTCGTGATGCCAGTTTGTGCTTGTATTGCGGTAACCGGTTCCGCCACTCAGAATTATCCCGTGATCATGTTCGGCCGCTAAGCCAGGGTGGTATTGATGCCTGGACTAATGTTGTGACTGCCTGCAAGCGTTGCAATAATCATAAAGCCGGGCGCACGCCCGAACAGGCCGGTATGGAGTTATTGGCCATACCCTTTGCTCCGACGCATGCCGAGTATATATTTTTGAAAGGCCGGCGCGTACTGGCTGACCAAATGGAATTTCTAAAGGCGCACTTTCCCCGTAAAAGCCCATTACACCGGCGTCTTAAATCAAACCGCTGAAGGCGGTTTTTTCAGTCCTGCCGGTTTTACCGGTATTGGATACTATGTGTGCGGCTACCCTTTTGTTATGCTCCCACCTTCGTGTTAACAGGTTCTGGTAAAGCTAAACGATAAAAATCTGGCGAGTAATATAAACACATGAGTTTTTATAAAGGGCAGGAACACTACCGGCATACAGAGCAGCCGGCAGTGGGTGTTTTACTGGTCAATCTGGGAACCCCGGATGCGCCTGATTCATCCGCGTTAAGGCGGTATTTGGCGGAGTTTCTGGCTGACCCAAGGGTTGTTGAGTTTCCCCGGTGGTTATGGAGAGTGATACTCCATGGCGTCATTCTCAGAGTGCGGCCGCGACGTTCGGCACGGGCTTACCGACGTGTATGGACGGATCAGGGTTCACCACTATTGCTGTACTCGGAAAAACAGTTGGAAGCGTTGCGTGATGCACTGAAACAGCATTATCCGGCACCGGCGCATTTTGTGCTGGGCATGCGTTATGGCAATCCGTCAATTTTCGACGCTTTGGAAAAATTAAGGCAGGCGAATGTACAAAAGCTGTTGGTTTTGCCGCTATATCCGCAATACTCAGGTTCGACCACGGGCTCTACTTTCGATGCTTTGAGTACGGAGCTGAAGCACTGGCGGCGTATTCCGGAGCTTCGGTTTATAAACAATTATCACGATTTTAAGCCATATATCGATGCGATGGCCCGGCATATCGAAGCGTTTTGGAAAAACTCGGGGCGCGCGCAACGGATTTTGTTTTCTTTTCATGGGGTGCCCAAGCGTTATTTATTGAAAGGTGATCCTTATCATTGTGAGTGCCATAAAACCGGACGTTTGCTGGCAGAGGCTTTGGGACTGGGAGATGATGAGTGGCAGGTGGTTTTCCAATCCCGTTTTGGCCGTGAAGAGTGGCTGCAGCCCTATACCGATGAGGTCCTCAAAGTGCTTCCGGAGCGGGGCATTAAGCATGTGCAGGTTTTTTGTCCGGGGTTTGCGGCTGATTGTCTGGAAACTCTGGAGGAAATCGCAATTGAAAGCAAAGAAGTGTTTCATGAGGCATCCGGTGAGCGCTTTGATTATATTCCGGCAATGAATGCCGAGCCCGGGCATATAGAGGCACTGGCCAGTCTGATCAGGCAGCACACTCCCGGTTGGGAGCAACCGTTGAATGACGATAGCAAAGAAACACAGAAACGGGCGATGCATTTGGGCGCCAGGCAATGAGCGGAATAGGGCTGTTTATTGTTGGCGATGAAATTCTCGAGGGGCGGCGCAAAGATGCTCATTTGCAGGCGGTGATTCATATTTTAAAGTGTCGTGGTTTGTCATTAAGCTGGGTAAGAATTGTTGGTGATGAACTGGAGTTGCTGGTCGACAGTTTTCGTGAAACGTTGAAGTACCCGGGCTGGGTATTCAGTACCGGTGGCATTGGTGGGACACCGGATGATTTGACGCGTTCTGCGGTTGCTGCCGCAGCCGGCGTGAACCTGAAGCCACATCCTGAAGGGCTTGAGTTGTTGAAAGCCCGGTTTGGTGAAGACTTAACGCAAGAGCGACAGCGTATGGTCGAATTTCCCGAAGGTGCTGAGTTGATTCCCAACCCGGTTAATCAAATCCCGGGTTTTAGTTATAAGCGGCATTATTTTGTACCCGGCTTCCCGCAAATGGCTGCACCGATGATTGAGTGGGTATTGGATAACAACTACCCGGGATTGGCAGGGGAGAAGCGGGCTGAGTATAGCCTGCGAATTGCAGGTACGCCGGAAAGTCGTTTGATTCCATTGATGGAAAAGATACTGGCTTTATATCCGGATATAAAAGTTTTTAGTCTGCCGTCAATCGGCGTGGAAAAATATACGATTGAATTGGGCGTCAAAGGTCCGGCCGAAAAAGCCCGGGAAGCCTGGGAGGTATTGAAAGCGGGGTTGGGCGAGATGAATATTGTTTGGGATGAAGCCTGATCGCTGGCTGCCGGCTTCAGGGTTGCTTGGATTGACTGTGGTGGCCAGCATGTTGCTGTAATGCCCATTGCACGTGTTCGCGCACGATGGCCGAGGGGTGTGTTGCCCGTTGCGTTAATGCATTTACAATTTTAGTGGTCGAAGGTGCGTTGCCCAGCGCAACCGCGATATTGCGCAGCCAGCATTCATAGCCGGCTCTGCGTATCGGCGAGCCTTCAGTCCGCGTAAGAAACTCCTGTTCAGACCACATAAATAATTCAACCAGCTCAGCCTGATCCAGATTGTTTCTTGGTTGAAAATCATACTCTTCGGAATGCTTCACGAATTTGGTCCATGGACAAAAAATCTGACAGTCGTCACAGCCGAATATTCGATTACCCATTAGCGGCCTCAGTTCGATCGGAATACTGCCTTTGTATTCAATGGTTAAATAAGAAATGCATTTGCGTGCATCCAATAACCAGGGTTCAATAAAAGCGTTGGTTGGGCATACGTCGAGACAGGCCGTACAGGCGCCGCAATGCTGTTTGGGTTCGGCTTGGTCGAGCGGTAATGGCAGGTCTGTGTAAATTTCCCCAAGCAAAAACCAACTGCCGGTTTGCTCATTTAGCAGTAAAGTGTTTTTGCCTATCCAGCCCAGGCCGCTTTTTTCAGCCAACTGGCGTTCCAATACCGGTGCGCTGTCGACGAATGCCCGGTAACCGAAAGGGCCAATCACCGACTCAATTTTTTTGGCAAGTTTTGTCAGTCGTTTACGCATGGTTTTATGGTAATCGCGGCCCAATGCATAACGCGCAATATAGGCCTTGTCCGGTGTGGCCAGGCGTTCCACCGTTTCAACTTTTGCCGGCAGATAATGCATGCGTGCACAGATTACCCGGCGGGTTCCCGGCAACAGGTTTTCAGGTTGATAGCGCAGGGCTTGATTGTTTTCCAGGTAATGCATTTCGCCGTGCAACCCGGCATTGATGCTGGATTTATGTTTATCGATGTAGGCGGACAGATCGGTATCGGTGATTCGAAGCTCGGCAAAACCCAGCGATTGTCCCCAGCTTTTGATATGTTGAGCCAGTTGCTCCATGTTGAGTGGGTTGTCTGACATTGAGCTACTCTGAGGCAGTCTGAGCTAATGCGGGTAGTTTGGCAGGCATTAACATCAGTCGGCTTTGTAAATACTTTTGTCCGGGTGAAACATCGGGCAGACAAATGTGAAAAACACCGCAGCACGATAAAACTAAATCGGAATGATGTGTTTGTTTATACGAATTTTGCATATATGGATGTATTAGCCAAGCTCGGCCAGTAGACGATGCAGGGTGTCTTTAGCTTGCTGTAAGTAGGCTTCTCCGAAAAGATTTAAGTGGTTCAGAATATGGTAAAGGTTATAAAAATGTTTGCGGACCTGGTAGCCTGAATCCAATGGCCAGTTTGCGTTATAGGCATCATAAAATGCCGGGTCAAAGCCGCCAAACAATTCGGTCATCGCAATATCGGTTTCGCGGTCTCCAAAGTACACCGCCGGATCAAAAATAACCGGTATCCGGTCCGTTGTCCCAGCCACATTGCCGGACCATAAATCCCCATGCAGCAGCGAAGGTATTGGTGAATAATCTGCAAAGAAGCTTTCACAACCACTTTGCAACTGATTGCCCGGTTCTTCAAGCGCAGCGCGATAGCCGTTACGGGCAGCGAGCTGTAACTGAAAACCCAGGCGCTGTGTTCGCCAGAAACTAATCCAGTTATGCGCCTCGGTGTTGGTTTGTGGGGTTGCCCCGATGTAATTATCACGCGTCCAGCCGAATAACTGCTTACGGCATGCATGCAGTGCGGCAAGTTGCTCACCCAGCAGCCTCGGATCGGGCCGGGTGCTGAGCGGAATATATTCGGTAACCAAAAATGCCTGATTCTGAATTGAGCCTGTGCATATGGGTTGCGGTACTTTGATTGTTGCGCATTTTGCCAGTGTATCCAGCCCGCTGGATTCAGCTGCGAACATATCCTCCGCCGCGCGATTATTGAGTTTGACAAAATATTCGGCTGAATCCCCCTGCAGGTGCCATGCTGAGCTAATACACCCGCCCGACAGTGGCCGGCAGTGCCGGGTGTTAAAGTTTTGCCCAGTGGCAGCGCTAATAAGTGTATCTATGTCAGTCCAATTCTGCATAGCATGGGTTATACTTAGTCCAGATTACTCAACAAGGCGCAGAGGAGCCAGTTATGGCCCGAATATTAGTTGTAGATGACTCAGAAACACAAGTTGCCGCGATTGCGCAGACCTTAACAAATAATGGACACGAAGTGATCACCGCACATAATGGGGAGACAGGCGTGGAATATGCCAAAACACATAGTCCCGATTTGGTGCTGATGGATGTGGTGATGCCCGGTTTGGGAGGATTTAAGGCAACCCGAGAGATTTCGAAAGATCCCAGTACCAGCCATATTCCCGTGATCATTATATCCACCAAGGACCAGGAAACCGATAAGTTATGGGGTTCTCGTCAGGGCGCAAAAGCATATTTGGTTAAGCCTTTTGAAGAGGACGAGCTGCTGGATATGATTGATGAGTTTTTGAATTAGAATTCGAAACAGAGCAATCACATAAAGCGGGTTCCGGTTGATTCGGGCTAAGGGCTTTAACTGAGCCGATCTGCCCAATCGCTTTGCCCAAGTATTTAACCGCTTCACGGATACTCCTGACTCACTGATTGTTAACGTCACTTGCTTACACAGCTACCCCCAGCTTTTCAGGAAAGACTGCACCAGATTATTCCATCCTCCAGCATTGATCAGGTGCTGTTATCTTTGCAGCAGGACCCACCCTGGGTTGGTTTTCGTGTCAACACACTGCTTGCTGATATCACTGATGTGATTGAGAGCCCGGTTTTTTCAGGCATCGGGTGTCGGCCGGTCAGCTGGCGACCGGACGCTTTTTTGGTGCCGTTTGAATGCCGGCAGAGGCTGGTAAACAGTAAGGCGTTTACGGAAGGGCAGATTTATTTGCAAAACCTCTCAAGTATGTTTACGGCGCAATTGTTGAGTGCGTGCCCGGAGGAGCAGGTGCTGGATTTGGCTGCGGCACCGGGCGGTAAAACCTTGATACTGGCCCAGGCAATGAAAAACCGTGGGCGCATTGCCGCAGTTGAAGTCGTAAAAAACCGTTTTTATAAATTGACTGAAAATTTGCGTCGCTGCGGTGTGCAGATTGCGAATTGCTACCATAAAGATGGCTCCAAGGTGGGTCGCCAATGTCCGTCGATGTTTGATCGGGTGTTGCTGGATGCGCCGTGCAGCGCGGAGTCGAGGATCAGAGCGAATCGACCGGATACCTATGCATTTTGGAACCTGCATAAAATAAAAGATATGCAGCGCAAACAAAAGCAATTGCTGCATTCGGCCATTTTGGCTTTAAAGCCCGGAGGGTTGCTGGTTTACAGCACTTGTTCCTATGCGCCTGAGGAGAATGAGCTGGTCATCGAGCGGCAATTGCAGAAGTTTGCAGGCCAGTTGGAGGTTTTGCCGGTAGAGGCGCCATTTTCCAACACTCAGACAGGTTTGACGCAATGGCAGGGCAAGCCGTTAAATCGGATGCTGTCGCGGACGCTAAGAATTTTGCCGGACCCTCAAACCGGTATGGAGGGGTTCTTTGTTTGCTTATTAAAAAAAGATACAGCCTGCGTAGAGTAAAGAAAGGCTGGTGGCCCGGTCTTAGTGGGGTTCCTTCTCGGCGGAATAATTATCTATTTGTCGTTCCAGTGCTTTGGTGGCGAAAAAAAGATCCAGCGCGGCTACGATAATGACGGAAATACATATAAGTAGAAATTCCATTTTCATATCCTCAAATGCAGTGTTCGACGGACAGTCAATTATAAATTTATTTTGGTGGAAGAATAGTTGTAACTACACGTATTACTTATGGCGTATAGGGTTGGTACGTACTAGTCTGTATAACAATATTAGTTGTTTTATTGTCAACGATCCCGGAGCAAAATTAAGTGTGGGTTAACTTTCTATCTTCTATTTCTTGACAGGTTTTTTTAAAAGCTTTCGTTGTAAGGTGCGTCTATGCATACCAAGACTGCGCGCAGTTGCAGAAATATTGCCGTCGTGTGTCTGCAACATATTCTGTATATGTTCCCACTCCAGCCGGTCCACGGAAATGGGATTTGTCGCTGGCTGAATATTTGGATCGGCATTGTTTGATTCAAGTGCAGCGAGGATTTCGTCTGCATCTGCCGGCTTGCATAAATAGTTTGTCGCTCCAAGCTTGATTGCATGCACTGAGGTTGCAATGCTTGAGTATCCGGTTAATACGATAATCTCAGCTGTTTTATTATGTGCTTTAATTTTCGGGATGAGTGTCAGGCCGGACTCGTGGCCAATTTTTAAATCCAGAACCGCTTTTTGAAAATGGTGATTTTCTATAATTCTAATAGCCTGTGCGGTGCAATGGGCCGTTTGTGTGGCGTAACCTCTTTTGTTAAATGCCCGGGCCAGCACGGCTGTAAAGGTATGGTCATCGTCAACAATCAGAACTTGTTCTTTTGCAGCTGTCATTTTAGGCATGTACCGGGAGCGTTAATTCTGTCAATGTGCCACCGCCTGTATCGCTGTACATATTGACGCGGCCGCCATAACGATTAACCGTTGCATGGGTTAAAAACAGTCCCAATCCCAATCCTTTACCTTTTGTGGTCAAGAAAGGCTTGCCGATTTGATCTGCAATATGTAATGGGATACCGGAGCCATAATCTTTGATGTGTAGTATCAGATTTTTAGCGTTCCAGTCGAGTATGATGTCCAGCTTATCCGGGCTGGCATCTGCTGCATTGTTTAGCAGGTTATGGATGGCTTGCCCGAGTGTTGGCTTGGCGGTGATTTGAGGTGCGGGTTCGATGCCTTTGATCGTAAACTTACTGGACACTTCAGGGCGAATGACTTGCCATTCATCTATTAAGTCGGACAAAAATGTATCCGCAGGCTGGTGCAGTTGTCGGATGCTGGAAACTTTGGCTGTGTCAGCAAGTTTGTGCAGGGTGGATTTGCAAACAGTAATTTGCTGCTTCAGCATCCGGATATCAGAAACCATATCAGGCTTATCGGCATTGTCTTTTTCGAGTTCGTTTAGTATGACTGACATTGTTGACAGTGGTGTGCCTAACTCGTGAGCGGTTCCGGCAGCCAGCGTTGCAATGCCGAGTATTTGTTCGTTTTGTAAATCGTTTTCACGTGTTCTCAGCAAAGACTGCTCCTGTTCACGTAATGCATGAGCCATTCTGACGACAAAAAAGGTTACTAATAGCGCGCTCACCAGAAAATTAAGCCACATTCCCCATATGTGTAGATTAACGGAAGATGAGTGAGTGTGTTGATCATGCGGCGCGATGATACTTAAGGGGTGATACTGAAACAGCATAAGGCTGTAGGCGGTGAGTGATAAGCCGGTAATGATCCAGGTATAGCGCCACGGCAGGGTTGCGGCGGCGATTGTCAGTGGAACCAGATAATAGGAAACGAAAGGATTTGTTGCACCCCCGGTGAAGTAAAGTAAAACTGTCAGAGTGAAAATATCAATGCATAAATGTGCAAAAAATTCAGGTTCGGTAACCGGCCAGGGCTTTCGCAAACGAAAAACACTCAATAGGGTCAATGCCGCACTTACACACACCGTGCCGCTGATAATTCCGTATTCCAGTGATGCCTGGGTGGCGTAATACATATAGCCGATCGCGGTACTTTGCCCGGCCAGAACAATTAGCCGGATAATACACAGTCTTTGCAGATTCAGACGTGCGCCGGCGAGTGTGATCGGGTTTTTGACAGGCATAATATCGCTTTGGTTAAACGGCAAATGGCATTGATTTTTTGTGGTGCTGATTGTACGCGGCAATATCGGGGCTGCATAGGCCGAGTATGTTGCGGGGTGCGACAATATGTCGCATTCCATTATTTTCAGCGGATGCTAGCATCCACGTTTTTCAATTTGAACACATTCCATGATCAATAAAATTCAAAAAATATGCAGTATTCTGCTTCTTCCTTTCTTATTAAATGATGTAGCAGCCGATCAAACTGTGCGGGCGGACTCGCATGCGCCAATCGGTGTAATGGGCGATCATACTCACGAGGCCGGTGAGTTTATGTGGTCTTATCGGTTGATGTATATGCAGATGGACGGTAATCGCGACGGTACTAACCGGTTGGCGCCATCGGACATTCTGCGACCGGCCGGGCAGTTTATGGTTACCCCATTGGATATGGATATGACTATGCATATGTTTGGGCTTATGTATGCGCCGACTTCGCGTTGGACTTTAATGTGGATGCTGCCCTTTATTGACTTCAGTATGGATCATTTAACCGCGATGGGCGTCAATTTTACTACCGAGTCTGACGGTTTTGGGGATCTGAAATTTACCGGGCTTTATTCATTGCACAAAACGGATCGTAATCAGTGGATATTAAACCTGGGTGTCAGTTTGCCGACGGGCTCAATTGATGAGCAGGATGTCACTCCGGCAAGTGCCCCGAACGCGACACAGCTCCCATACCCGATGCAACTGGGTTCCGGCACGGTGGATTTTATGCCTGGAATTACATTTACTTCATCGCAGCTCAGCTATTCCTGGGGCGCGCAGCTAATGGCGGTAATTCGTAACGGTGAAAATGATAATGACTATACTTTGGGGAATAAGCTGGAAATCACTACCTGGTATGCCCGCCCATTTGCAGACCGCTGGAGTTGGTCGACGCGTCTAAGTTATCAGGATCTGGATAATATCGATGGAGCAGACCCAAGATTAAATCCGATGATGGTGCCTACCGCAGACCCTGATCGCCGTGGCGGCACCCGGGTTGATTTCGGTTTCGGTTTGAACTTAATAATGCCTGGTACTGATAAAACCAATCGGCTTGCACTGGAGATCGAAACGCCGGTGCAACAGGATCTGGACGGACCTCAATTGGAAACGGATTTGAGTATTACTTTGGGTTGGCAACTCAGTTATTAGAACCCATCTCAAAATTGCTCGGTTTTGGCATCCTCGGTCTCTGTTCCAGACTCGACTCTAACACCTACATCCCTGTAGGCGTGCGTCACTCTAACTCCTCCATCCCTGGAGTCGTCTGCTCGATCATACGCCGGGCTTTGCCCAGCGCACTTTTGCCTCGTCTCACCGGCGCTCGCTTAATTTTGAGATAGGTTCTAGAACCTTATCTCAAAATTATTTTCTTTTATCTCTTGAGTTGTCGCATTTTCACTGAGCCTGAATTATTGGGAGAGTACTTTCTGCCAGCGATTGCGCCGGAAGTTGCCAAAACCCAGCCTGTTGAATAGAGAGTCCAAACTCTCTGTGCAATGGGGTTTACGCAACAATGCAGCTTGCTCAGTGGGCATGCTTTTGTCATGTGCGATCTCGGTCAACTGCTTCGACAGCCGTGCAGTATCCTGGTGTTCCTGTAGAAGTACCTGCGCGCGTTTCGCGCCACGAAATTTCATTGTGCCCACCTGTTCGGCGTTCGCCAGTGCGTTTTCAAGGGTGCCGAATTTTTTCAGAATATGTGCGGCCGTTTTCATGCCGATTCCCGGTATACCGGGGATGTTATCGACTGAGTCTCCGGCGAGTGCGAGTAAATCCGCAATTTGTTCCGGGTAAACGCCGAACTGCTCCATGACATCATTGCGCTTCATACGTTTGTTTTTTGCATATTCCCACCAGGCGTCGCTGGGCTCAAGCAGCTGGGTAAGATCTTTATCACCGGTAATAATGCAGCTGTTTAAGCCGTGTTGGCGCATGTTATGACTGAGTGTTCCGATAATATCGTCGGCTTCATAGCGCTCGCTTGCAAACTCGGCAATGCCTGCGGCCCTGACCAGCTCTCTGCAATATTCAAACTGGCGCTTTAGTTCCGGAGGTGCGGGATCACGGTTGGCTTTGTAGTCCGGATATATTTCGTTGCGATATGACATGCTAAGGCTTTTATCGAATGCGCAGGCCATATATTCAGGGGTTTCCCGTTCCAGAAAATTCAACAGAAAATCAGCAAAACCCATTACGGCATTGACCGGGTCTCCGTCGTCATTTGTTAAAGTATCCGGCATTGTGAACCAGGCGCGGAAAATATAAATGCTTGCGTCAACCAGATAGACAAATTGTTTGGGGTCATGTTGGCTCATAAGGTAACTCTGTTTATTGCACCAGTTTGATAGTGGCTCCCGGCTTGGGTTCACCGGCAGGATATTGTCCGTTAATCAGGCGCAGACGTTGTTCGCGGTAATCGGGGAACGCAGTTTTGGCGGCTAAAGAAGCGTAGTTCTCGCCACGTTTTACTGTGTGTAGTGTAATGCGATAAGGTTTTGCCAGTTCTTTTTCGGCGGCTGTTATTCGGTGAAAGCCGGATGCGGTTTTCAGAAAAGTATCATCCAGTGTCTGCATCATGGCGTTATCTTTTACGGTGCCTGCAAACAAATAAGCACGGTTTCCGTTAAATATTGTGACATAGCGTGTCAGGCGTTTACCGAAGCTGGTGTTGCTTTCAGTGATCATGCTATAAGCATCCAGGCCGTTTATCTGCAAAGCCCGGCTGGATATCGGGGTGGGATTGCCCAATGCCTGGCTTAAAAATTCTTTCGGGCTCTCGCGCTTGTTCAGGTCGATCACGGTCAGCTGAATGACCGCATCCCTGGGCTGGTTAATCATAAGCACACGATCCGGAAGGTTTTGGGTGCGCCAGCCTTGTGGTAGTTTGAATGCGATACCCAAATCAGGGTGCAAGAATAAACCTTGCCGGATAATACCCTGCGTCGGGCTTTGGTCGTAGATAACGCTATTTAGCATTTGCAAATAGGTGTCACGATTATCCGGTCTTTGCGCGGCTGTTTGATAGTTTTTCGCGGCGGCAATAACCTCCCGCAGCCGTTTATCATTAGCTGGGTGAGTGGCGAATACACCATGATAAGTATTGATCTCCCGGCCTTCGGCTTTCGCGCGTGCTTTTGCAAAAACTTCCTGATTTTTTAATACGCCGATCACATCAATCATATTGTCTGGGGCATAACCGGTGCGTGCGAGGTATTCGGCACCCAGGCGGTCGGCTTCCAGTTCGTGACTTCGACCGTACCCGGCCAGTAATGAGCCGCCGAGAATTTGGCTGAGGTCGCTATATGACCGTGATCCGGTTTTAAACGCAATAATCGTGGAGAAAATACTACTCATTGTGCCGGCGCTATGTTGACGTACCGAATGGCGCGCAGTGACATGACCGATTTCATGGCCCAACACGCCTGCAAGTTCGGCTTCTGAATTAAGATACGCAAGAATACCGCGAGTGATATAAATATAGCCTCCGGGTAACGCAAAGGCGTTGACCTGCGGGCTGTCCAGCACAGTAAATCTGAAAATCAGGTTGTTGCGATGGCTGACTTTTGCAAGTTCCTCGCCGATACCGCTTACATAGGTCTGCAGTTCAGGGTTGTTGTAGATTTTGTACTGTTTAAGAATTTCGGCGTGATATTTTTTACCCAGTTCGATTTCCTGATTTTCCGACATCAGCACAAAGTCGCGGCGACCGGTTGCAGGATTGACTGCACAGCCATGTAATGCCGACATAACGATGGCCGGAATAATAATGAAAAACAGTATGGCTTGGTAATATCGCATAGTAGTAAAAAATGGCAAAAGCAGAAGGTGTTTTGTAAATCAGTGGGGCAGGATTTGCAAGGTGCTTGGATGACGGGATCGCATATAAAACCGGCCTTTTGTCATATGCAGCCAGCCCCGAACTTCCATATGCCGGCCGGTGAGCCCGGCAAAAAAGCCATTTGGAAAAAAATGCCGGTCTTTCGAAGTGACTTTAACTCTGAGTGTTTTGCCGTGCTGCCGGAAATACAAAAATACCGTGTCGTTACGATGCTGTATTTTGCTTATGGGGCCATGAATAATGCGATAGCCCAAGTGTTTTGGCTCCAGTTTTTTCAGTGCCAGCGGCTGGTTTTCAGGGCGCTTCCAGATTCCACGCTGCTTGTTACGCGCCGAATTTTCTTTACTGCTGTAACAGTCTGCAAGCTGCACATTGGGCGGTATGATCAGTGCGGTTGCAAGCCCCTGTTCTATTAATATTTGTGCAAGGTTGCGGCCGTCACTCAGGAACGCATGTGCCAGCAGGCGCCCGTAACGATCCTGCCGTTCTGAATCATGTTGCAGGAATAAAATGTTTTCATGTCGATTAAGAAGCTTTCGGACATATTGCCTGGCGTTTTTGCCAGGTATTGGGTCAAAGTGTTTTTGGCCTCTTGTTTCCGGTGCGTTAAGGCCAAGAAAACGCAGTTTGCGGCCGTCTGTTAACAACACGGTATCACCATCATACACATGGCGGACACTGATTTTTTCATCTGTCCTTACTGCTTCGCAGCTGTATGCAGGGTATGGGATAAGGCAGCAGAGTAGCAGGGCTGCCAGCTGTTTTCGTAGTGATTGATTACAGGTGTGATCCGGGCGCGTTGTGTTTCTGAAGCATGGACCAAGCAGCGTCATTCTCAGGTAATGACGGTTTTTAAATCAAGGCTTCTGCGGGGAGCAGGTTATTTTTTGCCGTATCGACGGCGGAATTTATCAACCTGACCGGCAGTATCAACTATTTTTTGCTGGCCGGTATAAAAAGGGTGGCAGCTTGCGCAAACCTCGACTTGCAGATCTTTACCCGCTGTCGAACGCGTTTTAAATGAGGTGCCACAGCTGCAGGTGACGGTGACTTCAGCGTAAGCGGGGTGAATATCAGCTTTCATTCGGGGTTCTCAATGTGCGTTAACGGAAAAAAAGACCGGCTATAATACTGATCCGGCCGAGCCTCGGCAAGCGTTTATAGGGTCATATCTGTCAAATATTTGCCACTGCATGGTTTTTTTACAGGGTTGTGGATATTTCTGTGGATGAACTTTGCCTAGAACAAGTTTAAACCTGTGTGTCAAGCCTCTGTTATATGCAGGCAATATAGCGCCATATATAAATATCTTTAAAATCATGTGCTTATATCCAAAAATAAGTAGTATTACGAATTTTTTACAGCATCGCTTCAAACCAAAATCAAATAAAGCCTTGTGTGTATAAGTCGCCTGTGATGCAGCTCCATGTTATGTTTCTGCGCTGAATTGCCGACTAAAACAGGAACCTATCTCGTAATATCGCGCGGTATTCATGAGCTGGCTTCCAAATAATTCTCGGGCTCTTGTCAGTGGAGGTGGTATGCGTTTGATTTTTAAAATGATTGTCATATGCATAGTCGTAGCCGGGCTTACAGGCTATGGCGGGTACCTGATGACAGGCCGGCCGGTTTGGGATCTTGTCAGCCTGCCTAAAATGCCGAAGTTTGAGGGTGTCAGTAAACCGGCTTTGCCCGGCTCAGCGGATGGTTTTGACCGGGTATACAAATGGACCGATGCCGAAGGTGTGTTGCATTACTCCAGTGAGCCGCCGGCGGATGAAATATTGGCTGAAGAGCTGAACATTAACAGCAATACCAATGTGGTTTCAGCGGTAGAGCCGCAACGTGATGAGCCGGAGCCGCAGGCCAAACCGGAGGCGCCCGCGGAACAAAATGAAGTTGCCCCGCCGCTGTATACTCCCGAAGGCGTCAAGCAGGTTATGGAGGATGCCAAAGATGTTCAGCGTTTATTGAATGAGCGTATGGAAAGCCAGCGAAAAGCGCTTGATAATCTATAGCCTGGTCGCAGAGACTTTATTCGTTTTCCTGCCGGGTAACATAATGCAGCGTATCGGATTCAGGGTCGATCTCGATATCGAATACGATCGGTGAACAGCAAATTTGGCAGTCTTCTACGTAGTTTTGTTGTGTACTGGATGTATCGACAACAGTATCAAATGATTCCCCGCAATAAGGGCATAGTACCTGGATATTTTCGAGTGCGTCCATAATCAGTTCATAAACAACATGAGCAGATCATTAAGGAAAAGCCGCCCCTGTTGAGTTGGCCGTATATGTGTTGGTGTGCACGCAATCAGGTTTTGCTCTATGGCTTTGTTTAACGGGGTTTCAATCGTATCTAGCGGTAAACCTAGGCGTTGTTCAAACAGCTTTTTCGGGAATCCTTCAATGAGCCGCAATGCGTTTAGCATAAACTCAAATACTCCTGACCCGGCATCAACAGCGTGTTCCCCTTCAATGTGGGTTTGCTCCATTGTTGCCTGCATATAGTGTTCCGGTAAACGTTGTTTCCATCGCCGGGTAATCTGCCATGGGCTGATAGAAGTGAGTTTTTGGTGTGCGCCGGCACCAATGCCTAGGTAGTCACCAAACTCCCAGTAATTTAGATTGTGCGCACAGCGGTGCCCTGTTTTTGAATATGCCGATACTTCATAATGAGTATAGTCATGTTCAGCGAGCATCTTTTGGCAGAGGGTTTGCATTTCCCAAATATTATCATCAGCCGGAAGAGCGGGCGGTCTGTTATAGAAGGCGGTGTGTGGCTCTATCGTGAGCTGATAGTGTGAAATATGCGGGATCTCCATATCGATTGCGGTAGCCAGATCATTTTCTGCCTGTTGCAGAGTTTGTTTTGGCAGCCCATACATTAAATCAATATTGATGCTGTTAAAGCCGGCTGTTTGCGCGGTCTCAAGAGCCCGAATGGCCTCATCCCGGTCGTGAACGCGGCCGAGGCTAGTCAGCAGATCGGGTTCAAAGCTTTGTACGCCGACTGATAAACGGTTAACACCGGCCGCACGAAACTCGGTAAAACGTGCATGCTCCAAAGAGCCCGGGTTGGCCTCCAATGTGATTTCCATATCCGGAGCTAATAGCAGGTGTGTATTCAGATAATTGAGTAAATACTCTATTGTTGACGGGTTAAACAAGCTTGGTGTGCCGCCACCGATAAACAGGCTTACAATATTACGATCCTTTATCAAAGGCAGTTCATATTGAAGATCGCTGAGTAACGCGTCGATGTACTGTCGCTCGGGTAAAGGTTTGATACGGGTGTGCGAGTTAAAGTCGCAATAAGGGCATTTTTTTATGCACCAGGGAATATGCACATAAAGCGCCAGAGGCGGTAGCCCGTGTGTTTCAGCTTGCATGTTTAGCTGGCCCGAAGAGGTCTGGCTTAAAAGGGCGCCACTGGATTTTTTTCAAGCGCTGTTGCCGGCCTGATAACGTCGATCGGGCTGGGTATTTGCGATGTCATTAGAGGCAGAAACCGACCGTCCGAAAACATGGACGCGATTACGTCCTCCGGCCTTTGCCTGATACAGCGCTTTATCGGCTTTGGACAGCAGGTTCAGTGGCGAGGCATCCAGAGAAGGGACCACGGTTGCGACTCCAAGGCTGACGGTAACCACATTTTTTGCTTTTGAAGCGTTATGTAAAATGCCTAATCTTTCCACTTCTTTACGAATGCGTTCGGCGACAATGACCGCGCCTTCACGCTGTGTGACCGGCAGCAGTACGGCAAACTCCTCTCCGCCGTAGCGTGCGGTCAGGTCTGCCGGTCTTTGTGAGGCAATTTGTACCGCGCGTGCCACATCTTTCAGGCAGGCATCGCCGACCAGGTGTCCGTAGGAATCATTGAATGCTTTGAAGTAATCAATATCCAGAAGAATAGCCGATAAAGCCTTGCCATCGCGTGCTGCCCGCTTCCATTCATAATTAAGGTTTTTATCAAGCGAGCGACGGTTAGGCAGGGATGTTAAAGAGTCCACCAGTGCCAGGCGTTGCAGTTCGGCCAGATCACTGTTTGACTGGTTGAGTAAAATGCGTTCACGTGCGATTTCATCCAGCTTTTGGTTTAAGCCCAGGAAGCGGATGTTGCTTTTACGCTTGTCTACACAGCGCAGCATGATAAGCGATTGCGCAGTATCAGTACTGAATTGTGCCAGGCATCCCTCGGTTCTGACTGAAATGATTTGGCCCGTATGGTTGCGCAGGTCGATCGCACCCAGCACCAGCTCGGCTGAACGAAAGCACGCACGCAGGTATTCAGCGATTTTTTGGCGTGGAGCGCTGGTGATGTCATACAGGTTGAGCTGAAGCTTGTCTTCTATTTTGTAGTCGAGAATTTCGTGTGCGGCGGTGTTTGCCGAGATGATTTTGCCTTGCCGATTGATTAAAAACATCGGTTCCGGCAGCAGGTCGGTAATATCGGTAAACGTGTTATCGTTAATCATTGTGTTGTGATGTGTCAATCAGCTTTGATAATATTCCCGCCCTCTGGCGGCTTTTGCCTCAGCGCTATCTTTTAAATAAATAACCACCCGGCAGCCTAAATCGCCCTGAGCGATGGATTCCTCAATCGATACTTTTGCATAACCAAGATTTTCCGCAAAAATAACGCCGATAATATTTGAGGTCATCATGCAGATTGACGGGCGGTCAATCGCATCCTGACCAAAAGGACAGATACATGCTGCGAGCACGATCTTGTCATTATCTTCAAACTGTATTTGAAACTTGCCTTTAATGCGTTTTTGCAGGTCGGCAATTACTTTAATCACCTGTTGGCGGTCAAAGCGGCTTGTTCGGGTCGCTTGCTTGTAGCTTTCGTTAATTTGCTCGCCAATACGCTGCGAAACCGTAGCAATAAATCCGCCGGCATCATGTAAGCCGACCACTTCCTCCAATGTGCCGGTCATATGGCGGATAAATTTGCGCAAAAAAGCAGCTTCATTGAGTTCTACCGGCTGCTTATCTTTGTTTTTGATCTCGTTCAACGAGCAGCCTCACTATCACGGCTCAGTGTTCTGGTAATCGCTGGTTCCATAGGTGTTCCGGCAGATTACAGTTCCCTGAATAAACCCCGGTTTCTGAGTTCGTCCGGTAGCGCGTTGTTTTTTGGGCCTGATTATTATCCACTTACAAGGTGCTCTATGTAAGCGCAGGCTTTATATCTGCAATGCTAAACCGGAAGAAATCAGCCTTGCTAAAAGGGTTTTGCCGAAGGGAGTAACATGTCTTAAGTGCCCGAAAACGTCAAGCAAATGATGTGATTGGCTGATTAATGGAAACTATATTCAAAATCAAAATATTGCAAAGCCTTGGGAAGAATTTACACAAACTTTTGAGGCTAAATTAGCCTGAAAAGTGGCGATAAAGTGCATCGATTGCGAGTCCCCGGTGGCTGATACGGTTTTTTTCCGCCGGGTCCAGTTCGGCAGCGGTGCAATTTTTTTCGGTCACCCAGAACAAGGGGTCATAGCCAAAACCGCCGTCACCCCGGGGATTACTGATCAGCGTTCCTGCCCAGCTGCCTTCGCAAATCACCGGCATAGGGTCCTGTGCATGCTTTAACAATACGATCACGCAACGGTAGCAGGCGCCGCGCTTTTCGTCCGGGGCATCGTGTATTTCATTCAGCAGTTTTTGATTGTTTTGCTCATCAGATGCTCCGGGGCCGGCAAAGCGCGCCGAGTAAATACCGGGTGCGCCGTTCAGTGCGTCGACTTCCAGTCCGGAGTCGTCGGCCAGTGCCGGTAAGCCGGTTTGCTCGCTCGCATTCCGTGCTTTGATAATTGCATTCTCGACAAAGGTCAGGCCGGTTTCGGCCGCCTCTTTGACATTAAAGTCAGACTGCGGAAAAACCTCTATGCCCAGACCGGACAGTAAATTACGGAATTCGCGTAATTTGCCCGGGTTGCCCGAGGCGATAACCAGTTTTTTCGGGAGTCCGCTCATAGGTGACTAACAACAGGTTGTGATGTTTGTGGATTGTGATTTGAGCCGGGTGGCTTATTCGGATAAAGCCTGTTTTTGTAGCTCAAACAATTCAAAGATCCCTTTTTTTGCCAGGCTCAACATGGTTTGCAGTTCTTCCATTCTAAATGCATGCCCTTCGGCGGTACCCTGTACTTCGATAAAAGCCCCCGCATCGTTCATCACAATATTCATATCTGTTTCCGCTTCGGAATCTTCCGCGTAATCCAGGTCCAGCACCGGTGTTCCCCGATATATACCGGCAGAGATGGATGCGACCATGCCATGCAGTGGATTGTCTTTGATCAGTTCCTTTTCGATCAGATAACTGATTGCATCCCGCAGTGCAACATAAGCACCGGTGATCGCGGCGGTACGCGTGCCGCCATCCGCCTGAATAACATCGCAGTCAACCGTCACAAGGCGTTCGCCGAGCATTTGCAGATCGGTTATCGCGCGCAATGAGCGCCCGATAAGCCGCTGAATTTCCTGTGTGCGGCCGCTTTGTTTGCCTCTGGCAGCCTCGCGTTGTGCACGTGAGCCGGTAGCCCGCGGCAGCATACCGTATTCGGCTGTGATCCAACCGCAGTTTTTTCCTTTCAGGAACCCCGGGACTTTGTCTTCTACGCTGGCAGTGCAAAGCACTTTGGTGTCACCGAACTCAACCAGCACAGAGCCTTCGGCATGTTTGGTATATTTTCGGGTCAGGTGTGTGGTGCGTTTCTGATCTGCTGCGCGGCCACTGGGCCTTAATGTTTCATTCACGCCTGCTCTCCGGTGTGGCTGCTGATAAAAATGGGTGACGCATTATAGCCGGATTGTTGATTATTATCAGTGCGAATTTGTTATGATCGCGCATTCATAATGGCCTGATATTGGAGTTGGCAGATGATTAAAAGTATGACCGCATTCGCGCATCTGGAATGCAAACATGAGTTCGGCTCATTAACCTGGGAAATACGTTCCGTTAATCATCGCTATCTGGATATCAGCACGCGACTGCCTGAGGATCTGAGAAGCCTGGAGCAGGCAACGCGTGACAAAGTGGCTGAGAAAATCAAGCGTGGCAAACTTGATTGCACCTTAAGGTATAAAGCAGACGCTGCGGTGCAAACCGAAATACTGATTAATCATGATTATGCGCGTGCGGTCATAAAAGCAGGTGAAGAGCTTGCCGGGATGCTGGCGTCAGCCGCGCCGATCAGACCCTTGGAGATATTACGTTGGCCCGGAGTGATGAAAGAACCGGATAAAGATTTTACACCGGTGGAAGCTGCGGCATTAACACAATTGGAAACGGCGCTTGAAGACCTGATCGCAACGCGACAGCGGGAAGGGCAACGCACTGCCGAACTATTGGAGCGGCGCTGTGAAGAAATTGCCGCATTGGTGAAACAGGTTCGCGAACGGCGGGTTGATGTTTTGGCGGCCATTCGCAACAAGATGGCAACGAAACTGGCAGACCTGCAGGTTAAGGTTGATCAGGACCGGCTGGAGCAGGAGCTGGTTATGATCGCGCAGCGTATGGATGTGGAGGAAGAGCTGGAGCGCCTGGAAACACATATCAAAGAAGTACGCCAGGTATTGAAAAAGAAGGCGCCGGCCGGACGCCGGCTGGATTTCTTAATGCAGGAGCTGAATCGTGAAGCCAATACCCTGGGGTCAAAGTCGGCCGATAGTGCAACGACTCAGGCCAGTGTTGATTTGAAAGTACTGATCGAACAGATGCGGGAACAAATACAGAATATAGAATAACGGTTGGCAGCCCAGTGTCTGTTTGGCAGGAGCTTTTATTATTTACCGCAGGTTTGTTTGCCGGTTACATAAACGTTATGGCCGGTGGCGGGTCTTTATTGACTGTTCCGGTGATGGTGTTTATGGGTTTGCCGGGGCCGGTTGCCAACGGTACGAACCGAATTGCAATTCTGGCACAGTGTATTGTTTCCTGTTGGGTGTTTATTCGAAAGGGGCTTACCGAGTTTAAGTTAAGCTGTACGCTGGCATTGTGCACATTGCCGGGGGCATTATGCGGTGCATTGCTCGGTGTGCGCCTCGATGGTGTTTGGTTTAATCGCCTGCTGGCAGTCATTATGCTGGCGGTCATGTTAATGATGTTGTTTGAGCGCAAAAAGAACAACGCGCCGGGTGCCGGAGAAAGTGCTTCAGGCAATGCCAGTCCCAAGCGTGTACTGTTAACACATTGCTTAATGGTGCCTGTCGGTTTTTATGGCGGTATTATTCAGGTTGGGGTCGGGTTTTTAATTATGCCGGTATTGCATCGTGTTATGGGCCTGGATTTACTGCGGGTAAATATGCATAAGATGTTTTTGGTGTTGCCCTTTACTGTGTTGAGTCTGACGGTATTTGCAACTCAGACTGGTGTCTACTGGCTTGCCGGCGTGTTTTTGGCGCTAGGTAATGCCTGTGGCGGTTGGCTGGCGACTCATATGATGATTAGCAAAGGCGATCGTATAATCAAGCTGGTATTTAATCTGGCGATTATGGTCTTTATTATTAAATTAATATTTTTTGATTAATATGAACAAACCAAAGCCCTTTTCACAAGCATCCGAAAATAATAAACGACCGATTCTGAATGTATTGCGTGAATATTTTACCGGCTCATGCAAAGTGGTTGAGATCGGTGCCGGTACCGGCCAGCACGCAGTATTTTTTGCAGAGCAGTTACCACAGTTGACTTGGCAGCCCACCGACAGAATGGAAAATATTGATGGCATTAAAAGCTGGCTGGCTGAGGCGGCCTTGGATAATCTGATGCAACCGCTGGTTCTGGATGTGAACCGTCCGTGGCCGGTTGATGCTGCCGATCATGTGTTCTCGGCAAACACGGCGCATATCATGTCCTGGGATGAAGTGGTTTTAATGTTTCAGGGGGTTGCCCGCTTGCTTGGTCCGGGTGGTTGCTTTTGTCTGTATGGGCCGTTTAATTATCATGGGGAATACACCAGTGACAGCAATGCTGAATTTGATGCATTTTTAAAAGCACGTGACCCGTTAAGCGGGCTGCGTGATTTTGAAGCCTTGTCCGAGTTGGCCGGTCGACATAACCTGACGTTTTTGGCTGATCACGAAATGCCTGCGAATAACCGTTGTCTGGTTTGGCAAAGATAAGCCCCGGCTAAAATCCACTCGACTATGTATGGTGGGTCAGTGCATCTTTTTTGAACTCCAATAAAACATTGAAGTCCTATTCGCTGTGTTTAAATGATAAGGAGTTCAGAATGAAAGCGCTTGGCAAGGCGTTAGCGATTCTTTTTGCGTTAAATTTATTTTTGCCGGCAGTACCAATATCAGTTGCAGCACTGCCTGCGAAGGTCGGTGACAAAGCGTTGCCCAGTTTGGCGCCGATGTTGGAGCAGACAACGCCAGGCGTTGTTAATATAGCCACACGCGGGCGTGTTAAAGTTCGAAACAATCCCCTATTTGAAGATCCTTTCTTTGGGCATTTTTTTAATTTGCCGAAGCAGCCCAGTGAGCGTGTGACCCAAAGCCTCGGTTCCGGTGTTATCGTGGATGCGAAAAACGGTTATGTGTTGACCAATCATCATGTCGTTGCAAATGCCGAAGAAATTATATTGACCTTAAAAGATGATCGCCGCCTGGATGCGAAAGTAATTGGTACCGACCCTGATTCGGATGTGGCCGTTTTAAAGGTGGAGGCTGATAATCTGACTGCGGTCCCCTGGGGGGACTCCGATGCATTGCGTCAGGGCGATTTCGTTGTTGCAATCGGTAACCCGTTTGGTTTGGGTCAGACCGTAACCGACGGTATTGTCAGTGCGTTAAGCCGGTCCGGCCTGGGAATCGAAGAGTACGAAGATTTTATACAAACCAGCGCGCCGATAAACCCCGGTAACTCCGGTGGTGCATTAGTTGATTTGAATGGCAGGTTGATTGGAATTAATACCGCGATTCTCGGTTCCAGCGGGGGTAATATCGGGATCGGTTTTGCGATTCCGGCGCGCATGGCCAGACAGATTATGGAGCAGTTGCTTGAGTATGGTGAAGTGCGACGCGGGCGCCTCGGTGTTGTGGTTCAGAACCTGGGACCGGAGCTGGCCAATGCATTTGGGTTAAAACATCAGCGTGGTGCGGTTATCAGCCGTATTGAAAATGGTTCAGCTGCTGAACAAGCAGGTTTAAAAGCCGGTGACATCGTGATTGAAGTGAATGGCCGTAAAGTAAAAAGTTCGGCGGACATGCGTAATGTGATTGGTTTGCAGCGCATCGGCCAGGTTGTGGAAATGAAAGTGATTCGTGATGGAAAGGCTCGTATTGTTACGGCAGAGATTGCTGAGCCGAAGCTGACATCGGTTGATGGCAAAGTATTGCATCCGCAATTGGCCGGTGCACAACTGGCCGCGACACAGAGGACGCTTAAGAAGCGAATCAGCGGTAAGGGTGTTCCGGGTGTGCAGGTGGTTGAAATCGAGTCACACAGCCCGGCATCATTATCCGGTTTGCGGCGGGGCGATATCATCACGTCGGTGAATCGCCAGGTGGTGAATGATATTGAAACGGCCAAACGTGCAGCAGAAACAGTTCAGCGCGGAATGCTGCTGAACATTCTGCGTGGCGACACGGCTTTGTTTATTGTATTGCAATGAATGATAAGCATTATCATTCCGGTAAGGTATGTATCAGGTGTTATTGCTGACCCAACGGGTGCCGTTATTCAGTTGTTCTTTTTTCCAAAACGGCGCATCGGTTTTGAGCTTGTCAATTAAATAACGGCATCCGGCAAAAGCAGCATCACGGTGAGTGGCCCACGCAACGGTTAATACAATAGGTTCGCCTATGCGGATTTTACCAACACGATGTACGAGCAACGTGGCTTCAAGTTGCCATTGGGTTTTCGCCATCTTGGCAATTGCATCAAGTTGCTTTTCAGTCATGCCCGGATAGTGTTCCAGCTGCATACTGAGCACAGTGGAGTCGTTGTTAAAGTCACGTAATGTACCGACAAAACTGGTCATTGCGCCGAAGCAACCCGGCCGCAGTTGTTTTTGGTATTGCTGTAATTCGTCTTGCGGATCGAAAGGGGCGGTGACAATTTTTACACTCATATCAGCCACCGGTAATTTGTGGAAAGAATGCCACTTCATCGCCATCGTTAACCATATGATCAAGATGGGCATGCGCTTGATTGATCGCACAAAAGATATCGTATTCAGGCATTTTGCGGCCGGTTGCGGCAGCCCAGACGCTGCGCGCATCGGTGGGTACCGGAATATCGAGAGACATGTTTTCGATATTCATGTCTTCGCGCAGACGGGCAAAGAATTTTACGGTGACTGTCATCGGTAGCAAAAAATAGCTGTAAAACCCGGGGATAAGTGTTTAAGGCTGCTTGGCAGCCGGCTTCACTGCATATGCTTTTAGTATATCATTAAGATAGATGTTTTCTTGATAATAAATTAAATGAGGTTTTACGATTAATGTCCAAGCTAAGTCATTTTAATAAAGATGGGGCGGCGCATATGGTTGATGTTGCAGACAAAAAAGCAACCCGCCGGGTCGCGGTGGCGTCCGGACGAATTACGATGCAGCCGGAAACCCTGGAAAAAATTCAGTCAGGCGAACATAAAAAAGGGGATGTGCTGGGTATAGCCAGGATCGCGGGTATTATGGCCAGCAAGCAGACATCCGTGCTGGTGCCGTTATGCCATCAGGTGGTCTTGACGCATGTGGATGTTGGGTTTGAGGTTGATGCTGCCGCGCAATATGTTGAGTGCAAAGTGCGTGCTGAGACTGTAGACCGAACCGGTATTGAAATAGAAGCCTTATGCGCAGTGCAGGTCGCATTACTGACAATTTATGATATGTGCAAATCAGTGGATCGCGGAATGCGCATAGAGTCTGTGCAGTTGCTATATAAAGCAGGGGGTAAGTCCGGCGAGTTTGGTTCGTATTAGTGGCTGGAGTTTTTACTTATATTGAAAGCCATAAACCCGTAAATATTTGGACGCCTTGTATTGATATATAGTACGTTGGATGGGCTGCCTATGCATAAAGTTATACATGGTGTATTTATTCAAAAAGATGTCGTTAACGGTATTTGCAGGCGTCAATAGAGAGGGATGAAGGTAATATAACCAAAGCGTACGTTGTATTGTTGCAGGGTGGATTTAGTGTTACTTTGAACATGTCGCATTCATACATTAAAACTATAACAAACAGCAAAGGAGCATTAGGAATGGCGAGCACCGATGGAACTGACTCATCTGATATGAGCAAAGGACGGAATCCTACAAATATACAGGGCTTAGATAAAATAAAAAAAACCGGCTCGACTACACTAGGAAATCTTTTTGTGCATACTAGTCCCGAAGTATTAAAAGCTGTATTTGAGGATGCCAGAAAAACTTCTGAACGACTGATCAAAGAGGCTAAAGCACTTTTTAAAAAGCATCGTAAAAAATTGTTGCAGATTACAGGGCTGCCTGAAGACCATTTGGTTCTTAGGGGGGAACTTGAAAATGATGACAATTATACAATGGAGAAAGAGCTTCGCAGTACAGCATCGGAGATCAATGAGTCCCGTAGGCCTGATCATAAAATTGATGTGGAAAAGATTCTGCATGCGGCCAATTTTGTTCTGGCGTATGCGGACAGTGTTGAAGGTCTTACAACAAGCATTACGACGATTGAGCGTGGGCCCTTTTGGGATGAAAGCCTGAGTTCAAAGTTGAGCTCTGAAGAAGACGATTATCGTCAGGCGATCAACAATATCAGTGAGATGAATCTTGACCTGAATATTCATATAAAAGATTTCGGTCAGGCATTTCTGGAAGATTGATCGGATCGTCCGGTGCGGGTAACCAGCACCGGACGGTTAGTTAAAGGGTTTATCCCTGGGAAAGCAGACTGCGTAAATCGATCACTGCGGCGTTTGCCCGGGAAATATAAGAAGCCAGAGTCAATGAGTGATTTGCAACAAACCCGAAGCCGCTGCCGTTGAGTACGATGGGGCTCCACATGGTTTGCTGAGTGGCTTCCAGTTCACGGATAATTTGCCGTAAACTGACCGTCGCATTTTTTTTCGCAAGCACTTGGGCAAAATCAATTTCCGCCGCTTTTAATAAGTGGATTAATGCCCAGGTCGCGCCACGGGCTTCATAGAAAACATCATCAAGTTCCAGCCAGGGCGTTTTAACGGTGAGCGTGCTGGGTGTTTGGGTGGATTGCGTGGCTTCCGTATCGCCGGCCAGATCAGTATTTACCCGTTCCTGTCCGACACTGGCGCTTAAGCGTTGTGAAAGCGAGCCGAGCCGCACTTCGATCAGTTTGAGCCACTCGCGCAAATTATCGGCCCGTGCGTAAAACTGTGCCTTTTGTTCGCCTGAGTCGGTCAGCCGTTTTAAATAAGACTCCAGCGCATCGATACCCTGCCGGTATTCATTCTCGGTTGGCGGGAACAACCATGATTCACTGTCAAAATTAAACTGTGGCTCGGCAACCTCAAGATCGGGGTCGGCGGTCGACTGGCTCTGTGAACGGCTGATATCGTTGCGTAAAGCCCGTGCCAGGTCACGGATTTGCACAATCACGCCGAATTCCCAGTTGCCGATATTGTCGATCACGATGCCGGGCGGCGTCACATCGTTGCTGATATAACCGCCGGGCTTATCCAACAGGGTTTCGGCCACTTCGATCAGTGTCGCGGTGGTCAGAAAACCGGTGACGATCGGCAGGCCATCCTGTTCGGCCCGTGTTTCAGCCCGCGCTTGAACATCGAAGATAGACGGCTCGCGGCTCCAGTACCAGCCGAGTATCAATAACAGTAAAAAAATCACGACAGCTGCCGTGATGATCGATTTCGATTTAAGATGCATTGAATTTTCCATCGGGTGCCGCCTGTCTGATTTCTACACTGCCCAGGAGCGCATTATGCCAGAACCCCGGGCCTGAGCGTGAATCAAAGTGACTTTAGCCACCGGTTTGTGTGTGTTAATGTTGTCGCGGCTGAACGAAACCTCACAGCCCATACCCGGGAGACAGGATGAAACTATTCAAACGAATACTGCTGGTTTTTGCGTTGCTGTTATTTTTGGTTGCAGTGGCGTTGGTTGGCATTCTGATTTTTGTTGACCCCAATGAATACAAAGGGCCGATTGTTGATCTGGTAAAAGAGCAAACCGGGCGGGATCTGGTGATCGAAGGCGATATCGACTTATCGGTATTCCCGTGGATTGGTCTGGAGTTGGGTAAGGTCAGCCTGAATAACCCTAAGGGGTTTACCGATGAGCAGTTTGTTGCGATCGAAAGGGTGAATATCAAAGTCGCGTTTTTACCGTTGTTTACGTTACAGACCCGGGTCGGTGAGTTGGAACTGAAAGGGCTGCTGCTGAATTTGCAGCAACGTGCGGATGGTGTCACCAATTGGGATGACCTGGTGGCCGCGGGCGGTAGTGACACTGAAGCCGCGCCGGATACGCCCGCACCGGAGTCTTCACCACAGGACCCGGCAGCAGGCAGCAGTGCCGCGGCTGAAACCGCGCTGGCCGGTTTGTATATCGGGGGTGTGGACATTCAGGATGCGAATATCACCTGGCGGGACGATGCCAGCAGTACCGTGACCAAAATCGAACGCTTTAATTTAAACACCGGTCGCATCCGCCTGGGTGACCCGATCAAACTCAAAGCCAAGTTTGCATTGCGCAATCAAGCGCCGAAGCTGATCGCAGGTGTTGAGCTGGCGGCAACCGCAGCGTTGGATCTTGCCGCACAAAAATATGGTTTGAACGATATTCGTTTAGACATTAAAGCCAGTGGTCCGCCGCTGCCGGGCAATGAGCAGGCACTCGCACTGAGCGCAGACAGTATCACTGCGGATCTGAATGCAGACTCCGCCACAATCAAACAGCTGATACTCGAAGTCGCCGGCCTGGAAAGCCGCGTTGATATTAATGCGAGCAACATTCAGGGCGACAAACCCCAGGTTGCCGGAACGCTGCAATTGGAAGCCGGTTCACTGCGTGAGGTCATGCAGACACTCGCGCTGGAAATACCGGTGACCGCGGACCCCGAAGTGCTGGGTAAATTGAAAATGGAAACAGCGTTTAACGGCAGCACCGAAGCGGTGGAGCTGAGTGACCTGAATTTAATATTCGATGATTCCACACTGACCGGTTCAATGTCGGTCAAAAATTTTGAAAAGCCACAGGTGAAAGTGGCGATGGCGCTTGACCGGATCAATGCCGACCGCTATCTGCCGCCGCCGGTGGAAACACCGGAAGGCGATGAGACAGAAGCGGCCGCCGCCGCGGCTGATGCGGAAATCGTATTGCCGGTCGAAATGTTGCGCACGCTTGATGTGGAAGGCAGTTTCAAAATCGGTGAGCTGCAGGTGATGAACCTGAAAACCGCCAATCTGGACACCGGCATCACCGCAAAAAACGGTTTGGTCGATTTAAAGCCGCTGAATATCGATTTATATGATGGTCAGTATCGAGGTGCGGCAAGCCTGGATGTGCGCGGTGACAAACCTTTATATGCAACGAATATGAAACTGACCACGGTAAAAGTCGGGCCGTTATTAAATGACTTTATGGAAGACGGTAAGGTCGAAGGCACCGCCAGCTTTGATGTGAATATCAAAACCACCGGTGAGCGGGTCAGTGTGCTGAAAGAAAACCTCAATGGCGTATTGGAGTTTCAGTTTCTGGATGGTGCGCTAAAAGGTATCAATATCGCCGAGAAACTGCGCGAAGCTGAAGCCAAAATAAAACGCAAAACCTACCGGCCCCAGAGCACCGCACAAAAAACCGACTTTGCCGCTTTAGAAGGCAATGCGAATATCAAGAAAGGTGTTGTCAGTATCGGTAATTTTGTATTGGAGGCGCCGCTGTTTCGGAGTGCTGGTAGCGGTACCGCAGCACTACCCACCGAAGAACTCGATGTTAGAGTTGAAGCCTATATCGTTGGTACAAAAACCGGACAAGGTGGTAAAGATGTTGATGATGTAAAAAAACTGTTGATTCCATTGGATATCAAAGGCACATTCACCGAGCCGAAAGTAGAATTCGGTTACAAAGCGTATTTACAGGCAATAGAAAAACGCGAAGTCGATGCGAAAAGAGCCGAACTGGAGAAAAAACGCCAGGCGACCGAAGCGGCACGCAAACAAAAGGAAGCCGAACTAAAAGCCGAAGCAGAGCAACGCAGAATCGAGGAAAAAGAGCGCTTGCGCCGCGAACTTGAAGCCAAAAAAGCCGCGGAAAAGAAAAAGCTCGAAGAGAAAAAGAAGGATCTACTAAAAGGACTATTCGATTGACCAATCAATTTTCGGAAAAACTGCTGAGCTGGTATGACCGGCACGGCCGCAAAGACCTGCCCTGGCAAAAAGAACGTAGCGCATACCGTGTATGGGTATCCGAGATCATGCTACAGCAAACCCAGGTCGCGACCGTCATACCGTATTACACAAATTTTATGCAGCGCTTTCCTGATGTCGCTGCACTGGCAAATGCCGAACTGGACGACGTGCTGCAGCATTGGTCCGGGCTGGGTTATTACGCCCGAGCCCGCAACCTGCATAAAGCCGCACAGCAAATCCGCGATCAGCATGCCGGGCAGTTTCCAACGGATTACGAAGCCGTGCTGGCATTGCCCGGCATAGGTCGTTCCACCGCCGGTGCAATACTCGCGCAGGCGCATGGCCAACGCCACCCGATACTCGATGGCAACGTAAAGCGCGTATTGACGCGCTACTTCACCGTGGCAGGCTGGCCGGGAGAAGCTGCGGTTGCCGGAAAATTATGGGCCCATGCCGATGCACTGACACCGCAGACACGGGTTGCCGACTATACCCAGGCCATTATGGATCTCGGCGCAATCATCTGCACACGCACAAAGCCCGTCTGTAACTTGTGCCCGGTCAGCGAGACCTGCAGCGCACACCGGGAAAACAGCGTTGCAAGATTCCCCACTGAACGACCGAAAAAACAGACCCCGGTGCGCAAAATCCAGATGCTGATCCTGTTAAACGATCGCGAAGAATTTCTATTGGAACGCCGTCCACCGGTCGGCATTTGGGGCGGTTTGCTCGGGTTTCCGGAAATTCCCATCGCCGAAAATCCGGCCGACTGGGCGGAACAGCATATCGGCGATATCGTCGTGTATGAAACCTGGGCGGTAATGCGACATACCTTCAGCCACTTTCATCTCGATATCACACCGGTTATCGCCGTGCTGATCAACACCAGGCCGCAAGTAATGGATGAATCGCGTTGGCTCTGGTATAACAGCAGCAGCACCGTCGGCGGCCTGGCCGCACCGGTCAAAAAACTGATGCAACACTATCAAGCGGGAGAGTTACATGACGCGCAGCGTCCAATGCGTAAAACTGGGTAAAGAAGCCGAAGGGCTGGACCGGCCGACCTATCCAGGTGACCTCGGCAAACGCATATACGAAGGGGTTTCCAAAGAAGCCTGGCAACAGTGGCTCGCACACCAGACCATGCTGATCAACGAATACCGGCTGACCCCGGTTGACCCAAAAGCCCGCAAATTTTTGGAAGAAGAAATGGAAAAATACTTCTTCGGCGAAGGTTCCAAGCTGCCCGATGAGTTTGTCGACCCGGAGCGGCAATAACAGGGGTTTTTTCAATTACCGGATTTTATTCAAGCACTTCATAGCCCCGAGCGGCATTCAGGAATTCCTGCAGATGCAGGAATTTACTCTTATCATGTTCTGGGTAGGACTTATTATATTCAGGGTCGGAGATGGCTTTTTCCATTACATTTAGAAGTATGCCTGCATTAGTGCTTCCCCCTGCTCTTGCTGCCAGCGTTTCAGGAAGCTTATTAATAGAAAGCAGGTGCTCAAAGTTGTGGAGTGCAACATACTTATCATTATTGCCGCCTACGCCATTATAATTTCTTCTGTCTATCCACGAAAAAAACCCTTCTGCTTCAAGTTCCGTAATTTCGCTCATATTGGTACCTCAGTACGGGATTGGAATAAAGTGAGGGAGTAAATATCACGAAATCCGGCTGGGTTGACAATAGTGCGAAAGTTATAAAAGTAGCTAGAATTTTCAATTAATTAACTAAAGTTATATATTGAGCTGGTTTAAGCCCAAACTGAAGGTGTTTGACTTGACTCGAGGTCAGTCAGCCGCTTTAATACGCAACCTTTCGCATCTGATCAAATCATGGCGAGGTAGCGTGGCCGCGTGAGCGGCAGGGTAGGCGGGCTGAAAATCCATTTTCAGTCAGTGTCGAGCCAACAAAGTAACATAACGCCATTCAAATATGGCCAGGTAGCTCAGTCGGTAGAGCAGGGGACTGAAAATCCCCGTGTCGGCAGTTCGATTCTGTCCCTGGCCACCATCGCGTCCACCGTCAGTTGGTTAAGAAAACTGTTGCTTCACGAGTCGGACGGCACGATCCCGTCCACCATTAGTAGTAAGATAAGCAGAGCTGAAAATCTGCCACAAACACATCGCCCCTCACCTGTTTATTGTCCCTATTCATTATTGATGCTCCTTTGGATGTAAGTGAATAATTTAGAAGGTGCAAGACCTGGTGATGGGTTCATCAGGTGGTACAAGAATTTTTAGCTTTGGGATGGTATGGGTGTCCCTGCGCTCCAGTGTCGGGCATTCAAAAATCTGAATGGGTGGTGGACTGAAGTTATGTTTATTAAAGGCGCTATTAGCAAACCCCAGCCCTAAAATGGCTGCACTGATGGCATAAAGCAGAAAGTTCTGCGCCCATTTTCTATCATCTTCGTGTATCGATTTGACAAAGAAATAGACAGATAGCCCCATCAACACCAGACTCAGGGCTTGTTGTGCCAATAACAGTAAGTTTTCTAAAGTCATGATTACTCTCCAGGTTTCTGTTTTTTTTCAGAATTTAAGAGATATGATACTTAATATTTAATAAAGTTCGCTACTTTTTTTAAATATTAGGGTTCAGAAGAGTGAAATCTATTAATAATCAATAAGTTACAGTTATTTGGTGTTTCGATAGAGCCTAGGTTGGATTTTGCATACTGAATTGAAGGCTTTTAGAGCTCATACTTTATTCTTAAGCGTTCTATTCGATTATTTTCTTTTAGCAACTGCCTTGGAGTCTCTTTTACTTCTCGTTTTGTTCTAATATCTTTAGTAGGAATCATATCGGTTACAGAAACTCCTTTACTCGATTTAGTTAAACTTTGTGCATGAAGAGCTTTTGCTAGCTTAGAGTCGTAATCTTTTAACTCATCATTAAAAAGATAATCTCGTTGAATATTTGTATTCAATTCATCTTTGAAATATAAAAGACTATCTCCCCATTTTAATTTTAACCATTCATAAGCAGTTATATTTTCATCTGGCCTGTTTTCAAATAAGTCTTCTTCAGGATTAATAATAATAAGTTTGGATATAGCTATGGGGCTGGCTTTGCTGCCAAAATGTTTACGTATCTCACTTTCATTTTGGCTTAAGAGTACTTTACGTTCGCCAGGTGTATTTAACTCCTCAAGAACTTTCATAAATAATTCTTTTATATTTTTTTTATATGAATCTCCCGTTTGTTTGTAAATTGCACTTAACTGTGATGAAAAATAAGTCAGTTTTGACAACTCCTTATCCTTTCCTTGATTGCTTCCTATGGTTGAGTTGTCAGGAGGCGTGGAGTCACCCTCAGTACTAAGAGTTGGTAGTGCATTAGATAAGAATGAATAAATTTCAATAGCGTCTCCAAATGGTCTTTGATCTTTTTCACTACCCTTTTTTATTGATTTCTGATATTCCTTGTCGTTAATTATGGTTTCAATTTCATTGCGTTTGGCATGAGCGACTAATATAAGCGCATCCATAAGATTTTTATATTTATTTTCTATAGGCATGATATTAGTTTCTGTTTTATTTGAAATCAGTGGGGTGTATCTTTAGAAAGGTTTTCAAGTAAAGATCTAAAATCTTCATTCTGTTGAGCGATCATTTGTATTCTTTCTCTATATGGATCGGGTATGCCTGCAAAATGATTTTTAATTTTCGAACAGTCCAGAAACGCATAGTCGGTGCTTTTGGAAAAATAAGGATTATCATTAAGATTAATGATGAAATCTAACTCGCGTGGATTCTTTTTATCTGTGTTTGGATTTTTTTTCAGTATGACTTGTTGAAAGGGATAAATGCGGCATAAATATTTGGTGCGTAAATTAAATTGATATATGAAGTCAGATGCATCGAAACTTTCTTTGTTATCAAATGCATATAACAGAATCTCATAATAAAGGTTTCTTAATTCATCCATATATAGTGTTGTAACCTCAGACCCGATGTTATGTATGACCTGCTTATAAATATCATGATATATAATGTATCCGTTTACCCATGTTTGATGTAGATCGTTATTTTGGGCATGAAGTAAAAAAGCCATGCAGCACCATGGACTACCGCCAATCATACTGGGAATTAGAAAAAGCTTCGCATCCGTTGCATGCGGAGTGGCTAGTGACATAATATAATGATGGTAAACTATACGGCGATAATCCAGAAACTCCGGATCTTCTCTTAAAATTTTATCTGATAGTTCTTTATCCTGTGCTTTCTCCCAGATATTATTTCCCAGACGGTTTGCGCTATTCTCTGGGAATGTATGCATGGCCAATCGGACAAAGCCGCCATTGTAAGTCATATCGCTTAGGGCGCGAGCATAATCACCCCAACGTGTTTGAGTTTCACTCAGTATTTTTTTTCTGCCTTTTAAGCTTTTAATTTCCCTCCAGAAAAAGTCATCTCGCCCTTTAAATCTTTTGCCTTTATGGCTTCTCTTTGTTAAACGTGAAAGAGCCGATGAAAGATGAGAATATTGTTGTTCAGGGATAATTGTATAGACATCATAGGGATATGTGCCGTTTTTATTATTTGCGGTGGGAAAGCGCTTACTGTCTCTTGAGAACATACGTACTGAGAAAAAAATATTCGAAACATTGAATGTTTCATTCCACAGGAAGCTTGAGCGGCAAATTTTGATATATTCAGCATTGATGATTTTTTCAACTTCTTTAAGGTGATAATCATAAAAGTTCTGAGATAATGCGCCGTTATTTGTTCGGTAGTTTTGTTCCCATTCAGTTATACAGTTATCAGGTAATTTTTCATAAGATGGGTCAGGGCAAGGAGTTTCATAGTGACCATTGTCCCATTTTTCCTGGCGTTTGTTTAATTTTCTTTTTAATACATCAGGTGAGTAAATTTCATAGAGAGTGCTATCTTGATTTTGTAGTTCATCCAGTAAGGTAGGGAGAGAAAACTGAATGTTAAGCTTCTTTTTCTTGATGAAGCGACAACGAAAAGTTTCTTTAGAAGAATCGTTTTTGTCGATAAAAAACGCTTCCATAAAAATCAGATATATGTTTTGAAAAAATGGGCAGGCATAATCATGATATCTATCATGTTGAAAAAAAATATGATTTTCGCCTGGTTTTTTTTTGCAGCCGGACGATAAATACGTTGTTTTCCTTCTTAGTAGTATAGACTCAAAGGTTTCTTTCCATAAATGGTCATGCATTGTATGGTAAAGAAGACGGTAATCTTGATTTTCACTGCTTTGATCTAAGACAAGAATAATTCTGTGGCTTTCACCGTCTTGTGTCATGGCTAGAAGGCGGTTCATAAAGCGCCGAATGACAGAGTTATCATGCCTATTTCCATAGTCTGCCATCAAAAGTGACAAACGTGTCAGAGTAATACGTTCGATATTATTTTTATAGTTCTGTATTCGCTCTATGTCATTTTCACGCCGGATTACCTGTCGTCTGTCGACTTCTTCTCTGACTACATAATCCATATTCATTGCCATTTTCGAAATTTCCCCTGAGTCTTCATGCGTTTAGAGTACTATAGTATCGCTTTTTCAAGAGGCTGAACACAGATATGCGGGTGGCAGGGGCCGGGGATTTTTACGGCAATAATCGGGTTTAAAGCGCGTGTTATTAAGGGTATTTCCTTATGTTTTTCGGTCTTAAACCCCAATTTAGCTATTTGCTGGTAAAAAGCATAATTTGGCCCGGCTGGACGATTATATATGCCGCTGAGGTGATTTGCGCCCATCATTTGTGGCTGTCATGTTGTTATCTTCTCGGGTAGTCAATGGTGGAGGCGGGTGATTCCAAAAAGCGCTTTGCATTCAAATTACGGTATATTGGGCATTCCATAAAAATGTGGACGCCCAAAGATGTATTTCAATATGCATTGCAAATAAAATCCATGAAACAAAAATCATGACTGCTAAGTTTGTATATTCACCGCGCTATGACTATAGCCTGTTAGGTGTAGAGAAACTCCATCCATTTGATAGTCGAAAATTCAGTCGCGCATGGGCGTTGATGGAATCAAAAATTGATCGCCTGGGGGATTTATGGATAGAGCCCGAAGAGCCGGTTACTGACGACCTCCTCAAGTTGGCGCACTCGGATAATTATTTGGCTTCGTTAAAAAAATCAAAAACAGTAGCGCGTGTGATCGAGGTTATGCCGGCGTGGTTATTACCGAACTTTTTTTTGCAATCCAATCTGATTGAACCGATGCGCTTCGCTTGCCGTGGCACTTTGCTTGCAACACAAGCTGTATTAGAGGGCTTTGCGTCCGTTGCGATGAACATCGGCGGAGGCTATCATCATGCATTTTTTGACCATGGCGAAGGTTTTTGCTTTTTCGCCGATGCGGCTTTGAGTATTTTGCATTCTCGTCAGATCAGCCGGCTTGATAACGAAGCTACTGTGCTGATGGTTGACCTGGACGCTCATCGAGGTAATGGCTTTGAGTCATATTTTATTAATGACTCGAGTGTGCGAAATTTTGATATGTATAATTTTCAGATCTACCCGGGAATGCACCCTGGAGATGTTGATGAATACCCCCATATCGTACCGCTTAGAAGCGGCATTGTCGGCCAGGAGTATCTGGGCATTCTAAAGGAGGAGCTTCTACCATTTCTGGATCAATCCGACAGTCCGCAGCTGGCTTTCTACAACGCTGGCTCGGACATTCTTGCCGGCGATCCTTTGGGCGGTTTAAATGTCGGCTTTGAGGATGTTATTCAGCGCGACCGGTTTGTGATTGATCAACTGGTAAAACGGAATATTCCCACGGTTGTGTTGACAAGCGGTGGTTATGCTAAACAGTCTTATAAGTTGGTCTCTGAATTGGCTGGTATCGTGTGCGAGAGAGCAGTTTAATTCTAGAGCCTATTTCATCGCTGCGCTTGCTGATACTTCGTTGAACAAGCTCTTACAAATGCGCGGTAGCCGTCGACGCAAAATGCAGTAAACCTGGTTTTGGCTTTCTGCGTCGTTCTAACTCCTGTATCCATGCCGCTGTCCGCTTTTTTGAAGTTTGTGCAGCGCTTCGAGGGATTCCGCCAGTTTTTCTGAGGGTTTTGCCATGGCCTGTGTACGATTGCTCGCTTATTCGGTTGTACGATTATTCGCTTTTAGTGTTTGGCAGTTCGAGAATAGGGGCCTGGGGAAATTCGAGAATTAGAGTAGTGCGGTATCTCATAGTTTATGTTTTATGAATTTTCACTAATTAAGTTTGTGATATTAAGAATTATTTAAACTATTTGGCTTGTATAAGGTTCATTATTGAGCTATTTTCACCAATATGAATGGTGAAAATAGAAGTAAAATAAACCAGTTGATGATATATTGGCCTGCGAACACGGTGGCGGTGCAGTCTTGGTTGAGTGCTAAAGGGGTTTACCAGCAGCTTTCTTCAAGCTACGTTAATTCAAATTGGTTGGTGAAGATTGGGCGTGGTGCATTCGCTAGAGCAGGGGATAAAGTTGATTGGACCGGTGGGCTTTATGCAATGCAGCAGCATATGAAGTTGTCCATACACGCCGGCGGAGAGAGTGCGTTGCAGCGGCAAGGTTTTGCTCATTTTTTGCCCTTAGTCAATGCTCCAGTATGGCTTTATGGGTCTACTGGCGATAAGCTACCCGCTTGGTTTAAGCAATATGACTGGGGTTGCCCGATATGCTTCATGGCGACTAATCTTTTTGCGGCTGATAGTGACCCTCGGGTAGGTATAACCGAGTATCCGGTCAATAATAGTTATGTGATCCTGGTGGCAGCACCGGAACGGGCGATTTTGGAGGTGTTATATCATGTGCGGGATGAGCGTAGTTTTGAGCATGCGTGGTTATTTATGCAAGGGTTAACAGCATTATGCCCGCAACTGTTGAACCGCCTGTTAGCGGCTTCGGGGTCGGTGAAAGTGAACCGTTTATTTATGTGTCTGGCAGAGAAAGCTGGTTACCCATGGTTAGAGCGATTAGACGTTTCTAGGGTAAATTTTGGCAGTGGTAAGCGGGAAATCGTCAGAGGTGGTCATTTGGATGCTAAGTATCAAATTACTGTGCCTCGTTTGAGTATAGCAACCTGAAATTATCGATGAGTAAGCTGCTCAGAAGAATAATCTGAATTGGCTCTGCGCATTTTTCTTAATGCTGAAGTAGAGGATTGCTTTGTATTGAAGAGTTTTAGTAGAGCGATTAAATTTTTTATCGGGGGCTTGGCTCATTGCTTGTTGGGCATCGATTTTACTAATGCGATGGTTGGGGAATTCTTGCTGATTTAAGGGTGTTATAGGCGCTCTATGTATTAAAGTATTAACTACTACAGTTTATGAGACTAAAAAAATGGAAAGGATGGATTGGGCTAAACTTCTGAATGGCAAGAGACGCAAAGATAAAAAGAAAGAGCATAGCGGTTCTCAAACAGCATCCGGGCGTCTAGAAATCGAGCGTGATTTTGATAGGATTTTATTTTCGACCCCCGTTCGTAGATTATCGGATAAAACCCAGGTTTTCCCTCTTGAAAGAAATGACAGTGTAAGAACACGATTAACCCATTCATATGAAGTGTCGAATTTGGCGCGCAGCATTGGTATCCGCCTCGCATTTGATCATGCGGAGGAAGTTTTTGGCCCTAACCATGAAGAGCTTCAGGTTAAAAGGAATGTGCCTAGCCTTCTAGCTGCTATTGGGCTTGCACATGATTTGGGTAATCCTCCTTTTGGACATCAAGGAGAGGATGCTATGAGGCACTGGTTTTTAACTAATAAGGAAAAAGTTGGACTCTCAGAATCTGAAGGGCTGGACTTTTTAAAGTTTGATGGGAATTGCCAAACTTTTAGGCTGGTCGCTACACTCCAGATGCTAAATGACAATTATGGGTTAAATTTAACATATGCCACTCTTGCCGCGATGCTTAAGTATCCCATTTTCTCAAGCTCTTCAGGGTATAAAGATAAAAGCTGGAAAAAGTTTGGCATTTTTTTGTCTGAGAAGGAAATAGTGCATGAAGTGTGGAAGGAAACTGGGCTTAAGGAGGGGTGTAGACACCCTCTCACTTATATTATGGAGGCTTGTGATGATATTGCTTATTTGGTGCTTGATGCAGAAGATACAGTAAAAAAAGGATTCGCTTCATTTTACGATGTAATAGATGCGATTACTCATGATGCTGATGGAGATTCCAAGATTTGTGAGCTGGTTGAATACTCGAAAAGTAAGAATCAAGAGTTTAAAAAAGAGAGTCTGAGCCCTAAAGAATTAAATGATATTTCAATGCAAATGTTTCGTGTTAAAGCTATATCATTGATGATTGATTCGGTCGTAGAAAATTTTGTTGGAAACGTCGATAAAATTTTGCGTTTTGAGGCTGAGCCAAGTTTAGATTTGCTAGAAACTTCATCATCAAATAAATTACGTGAGAAATTGAAGCAGTTTGATCGTGAGCATGGATATAATCATAAAACAGTCCTTAAATTAGAACTTCAAGGGTATAATTATTTGAGTGGCCTCATGAGTATGTTGTGGAAGGGAGTAAGTGATGATCACGATGACCCGTTCAGTAAGTATGTATATAAGCGCATCTCTGAAAGCTACAGACGAGTATATGAGAGAAAAAGTACTGATGAATTTTCCGAAACATACAAAAAAGCGCAATTGTTATGTGATTTTGTTTCAGGGATGACGGATTCATATTTGATTGATATTCATGATGATCTATATCGCCTTCAGTCAAATGCCTAAGAAAGTCGCTAAAAACAAAGAAATATTAAAGAAGCGAATTCAGCGTCTGTTGTTCTCGCAACGAGAGGGCTGGTCATCGGTTTTTGATTTTATGGACACCGCTAAAGTCCATGGAGATCTGTTACTTTTCGGGGGTGCAGTTCGTGATGTGGCGCTTCAGGGTATAAGAAAATTTGATTCAGATTTGGATTTTGTATTTGTAGGAGACAGAGAAAAGTTACAAGCGTTGCTAGAGGGTTCAGCAAAGAAGAATAGGTTTGGGGGTTTTAGAAAAGAACTCGATCGACAAATTATCGATATATGGCATATTGAAGATACCTGGGCGTTTAAAAACGATATTGTTAAATATAGGGATATATATTCAATAATTAATACAACTATCACTAACTGGGAATCAATTTTTTATTCTATTAGAGACAATTATATTTATTGTTCAGATGACTATTTTGAAAATCTTTGCAAAGGAAGAATTAACATTGTTCTAGAGCAGAATCCTAATGAGTTAGGGGCTTTGGTTAGAATATTTAGGCATTTTCTTCTTAAGGAAGCGCGATCCGTCGAGCCAGATTTATGCAAATATGTAGTAAAATTAATTGGAAATTATTCAACCGATGAGATGCTAGATTATGAAAGAGAGTCATACTCCAACGTGTATCTCAACAAGAATTTGATTAGCTATGTTACAGAAACATTTGATAAATGGTCTGATGAAGATAGTGTTGTAGAGGTAGAATCACTATATAAGACAAAGCTACTATTTCCTGATATACAGGCATAAAACGTAAATTTATTGCTAGGTTTGGAGGCTAAAGTCGATAAATATCTTTGGATCGATCACCGGCTCTCCCTGTTAATAAATGATAATTGATGTGTAATTAAACTACAGTTCAAAATCGAGCAAGCGCTGTAAGTAACTAATTTTAAAAAATAAAAATCAATTCCTGCGGACTCGCTGCGCTCGCATTAGTTCGTTCCTGACGAATTAATCTGTCCCTAGCCACCATCTGCAGATTAAGCATCCAGCCTATTTTCGAAAGCATTCATAATCTAATGCATTTCGAATGCCTTGAAGTATGTAATATAAGCCATCCCTTCCAGAAGCAGTTAATTGTATTTCCCCAAGATCGCTGACAACAATAGCGTCTTGAACAAAACGCAACACGCTATTACAGGCACTCAAAGTGTCGGGTGTTTTCCCGTGAATCAGGGGATTGGCGTACTGCTGGATAAGGGTGTTCTCTATCCCTTCAGGGCTATCATCGAAATCACTCACGTTTTTGCTCCGGTGCAATAATTTTTAAACCCGCAATATATTGCGTGGTCATCGGGATGCAAACATGACATATATTGCGGGTCAAATCAATGGATTTTTATCATGAATAGCACCCAGCAAAAATCAGGTATAGAGAAAGAATTTGAGCGCTTTGCTAAAAAAATTCAAAAGAAAATCAAAGAGTTACGTTTAGAGCAAGGTCTTTCCCAGGAAGATTTAATGCAATATGAACTATCACTTCGAACTGTACAAAGGATTGAGAAAAAGGGTGATCCAGCAAATATAACCTTGCTTACCATTTTTAAGCTTTGTAGAGCGTATGGTTTGAAGCCTCATGAACTGATTGAAGTGTAAAAACATATCACTAAATTTTAGTCTTGTTCCGAACGACTTTAGCTAAGGCGGTTAATTACTTAAAATCATCTTACTGTTAAAAGGCGGCCTGATTATGCGGCTGGCGCTCAGAATGGTTATCTTGTAGATAATCTTAAGATTAGAAGGGTTCACAAATGATTAGTGCATCATCTTTTTGTAATTATAATATATCGAGGTCAGAAAAAACTAAACTTTGTATAGTGCAGCTTTATGTTCCTTAGGTAAAATAACATCGAAGTTTTAACTGGATTCAGAAGATGCAAGGTCCACGATAGGAGGTTTAAACGCTGCCTTAGTAAATAATTCTGATTTAACTTCTTGTAAGGCCGGCCAGTTGCTATAGCTATATATTCTTGAATGCCTCTTGTTTATCTGCTCCAAAAGCATTTCTATGCATGTCTTTGTATTTCCGATTAGCAAGTGTCCTACGGCTACTACATCTTTTTCAAGGGATGTGTTAATAATTTCATCTAGCTTTGATTTGTTGGGTTTTTTGTTTAACTTGCGTTTTGCAAACTCGTAGTTGATTCTGACCGTATATAAATCTTTGGTAAATCCATTTCTGGTGATTACTGCGTTACAGTATTCATAAGTCTTTTGATAGTTTCCAGAAGTAAGGTGTGCATACGAAATTTTGCTCGAATATTTATGATCAAAATAGGGATCATCTGCAAGAGATTCAATTTTTTGAACTGCTAGGTTGCACTTTCCTTCAGCAATAAGTAAGTCGGCTTCAATATTTTTTTTGTGTTCAAAGCTTAGTATATGATTGTACTTCTCAAATTCATTTCTTGCTAAAGTTATTTCGTTTTTGTATAAAAGAATATTTAAATAGTACGAAAGAAGCTCTGGCTCTTCGCAATACAAGATTTTTTTCTGTAAATATTCTTTCGAACGATCTATATCTTTAGATATTTCGAGGTAGTAATTAGCCATTGCTATGTAATAATCTGATGGGTTGCCTTCGAAATCATCGTCACTAAAAAGATTTTTTTTAGATTTTGCGAATGCATGATTATTAAATTCTAAGGATGCGTCAACAATAATGCCCCAAAAATCATTACATTTTTTTGGATAAAATTTTTGTATCGCTTCGTTTAAATAACTAAAAATTTCTATTTCTTTGTCTGTGGATTCATTAATCGTAGTGCTGTTATGTTTCTCGCAATATAAGTAAATCAATTCACATACTTCTGGGCTAAATTTGTCTTGAGATTGGAGCTTTTGAATTATGGAGAGCAGTTTCTCTTGTTTGGAGGGGATGTCGTGCTCTAGTAGGAATTTGAAGTATGCTTTCCATGATTGGTTTCTAATGTGGGGTTTTCTTAAAACTGAGATTTCATAACAATCTTCTATTTCTTTTAATTTGTCGCCCATTTTTGAAATTACACCGAAATCAATAGCTTGCTCCTTAGTTTGTGCCTTTTCGTAATACCCAACCCATGAGTATTCATCTTTTGAAATCGCCTGATCAGCTAATATAAGTTTCGCTTCAACAGTAGGGGTTACTTTTAGCTTTCGAATGTAATGGGTGGGGTTGTCAGGGTCAATTTTTATTAGTTCATCACAGATGCCTACGGCTTTAATCTTATCGCCTGATCCACTATATGCTCTGTAGCTATACAGTAGTAGCTGTTTTTTGAAGTGGTGTTTATTCGTTATAGGTAGTTTTTCGTTAATTTTGGATATGGCTTGATCAAATTTACATCGACTTATTAGGCTATTCAATTCAATTATTGTGACTGTTTCTTCATCACTAAGCTTGCTCTGAGAATCACTTTCTTTGTTTTCTCCTACGAGTTTTGTTAAGGCGCTGGCGAAATAGCTATTTTTCTTATGCTTTCTAATTTCTTCTATATGATTTTTGATTATTTTTGACGGGCTGCTGTTTAGAGTTTTTGACTCTAGCCAATTGTTGGTTATTTTCATTGATCTTGCCAATAAATCAGTATGAACAACAGATATTTCACCTTGGTAACAAAATTCATTTAGCTCAGCAGTTAATTCATCGAATCCGTTGGTTATTACATAAAATACGCTTTCATTGTCTAGAAGTTCTATTAATTTATCAGAAATGTCATCATTGTGTCTTAAGCACCAATATATGCCGTTCTGTAAAAAACCATCTTTGGAAACTAAATCAACTAAAATATTCATGACCGATTTGTCACAGCCTGAGTAACCGGCAACAATTAAACCATATTCTCGCAAAAACTGTCTTAGCTTGTCAGACATATTCTCTGTTAATACGGCGGTTGATTCGGTAGTGCATTTTAAGTCTTCATATAAGTAGTCGCCATGTAGTTTTATAATTTTTGGCCTTTTTGATGTTATTGTTATGCCTTTCACTGAGGAATCATGCGCGCAAACGTATGGTCTTATATCAGTAAACCTAAAAAAAGCCTCATTCAGTAAATCATCAAAATTAGTAGTAAATATTGTATTAAGATGATTGCTTTTAACTAAGTTTGTGAGATATGCATAACCTATTGAGGGCGAAGCTCCGTCTACTTCTTGTTCAACGAAATTTCTGCGCTGTGATTGCAAGTCATATTTTCGTTCAAACAAACATGCATATTCATTTTCTGGTATATACCAGCTTGATTCATTATTGGTAAGCCAAGTTTTTGCAATTTCTGATTCATAAATAGTTGATTCGCTTAAGGGCAGGTATATATCTTTTCGCCATTCCTCGACCAACTCTCCTGCGGATCGAACACCCGAAGTAACGGATGCTCCTGCACCTAATAAGAAGCAATAATTAGGGTGTTCTTGTGCGCGATTACCTAAAAATCTTGCTAGGTCTGCTACAGTTCTTTTTTTTCTTGGGAATTTATCTTTAAGTTCGTAACCTTTCATTGTGATCACCTGTGCTAGTTTTGCCCTTGTGATATATGTTAATTCATGGGGACTCTATAAAAGGAATTTGCGTTTTTAAAATTAGACCCATTTTTCAATTCTGTTTTTCTTATTTGGTTCAAGTTCTATTGTTTGCATCTGATATTTGAGACTGTCGGGTTTTATTACATTTTTAAAGGCAGCCTTAAAAGTATTGTTTTGTATTAAATATGGGGTTGACAAGTATTCAGATTAGCACTATCTCGTTTTTGCGACAATGCCTCTATTCAATGCGCAATTTCAATGCCGCTATTGAGGGGGTGCTATGAATAGAGTTTTGGTTGTTTTTTTAAGTAATTGATCTATATGGAAATTAGTAATGAAGAATACCGGCGCAGAGCGTTCGCTCCTTACTAACACCATGCTTACAATAACTTTCCTTCAGCTGTACCACGCCTAACTGATTAACTCATAAACCAACCCAGCGTCGAACCCGGTGACCGTTTCACCCGGATAACCTCGCGCATTGCAGATAACATCGGTATTGCCTAATCGATACTGACAGGCAAAGTGTGTGTGCCCATGTATCCAAAGCCGTGCGCCGGAGTGAGCCACCAGTCTATCCAACTCAGATACAAAAGCCGGGGTCAAAGGGTCATCAATGTATCTTTTATCGATTGACGGTTTGGCCGGTGCGTGGTGGGTGATTACCACGGTGGGTATTTCTGTATCGGACAGCTGCTCGATTAACCAGGCTTTTGAGTGGTTGTGGAGTTTTATCGTATCTTCCGGAACCAATAAACCGGTTTCGGTTGAGATGGCGCGATAGTCCGCCAATGCATTCATTGCATACAAGGTTGAAAATGGAACATCCTGATACAGGTTGTAGTCCGTCCAGAATGTGCAGCCCAAAAATCGAATGCCATTGATGATAATGGCATCGTTTTCCAATACATGAATATTGGAGTTTTTGACTTTTTGCTGCATGGATTCGCAGAGCGCCGGCAGGTTATGCTGATAGTATTCATGGTTGCCCAATACATAAAGCACCGGTTTATCCGGAATTTGTTGCATCGCCCAATCAATACCGGCATCGCCGACATGAATATCACCTGCCAATACAATAACATCAGCTTCGCCTGATGGCAGCTCAAAGTCTTTGAATTCCAGGTGCAGGTCGCTGTAGATGGCTATTTTCATGGTCAACTGGTTGTAAGTGTTATGGTTGCCAGTTTATCGAAAATATCTACACCATTGGTAGTAATCTGCAAGTTTTGGTTTTAAGTGTTTTTGAAACACGTAAAGTGTGTCTGTGAACAACCTTATATACAGAAAATAAATATAAGTTGCGAAGCATGATACGCATTCCTCACGTCCCTGTGATATGAATCGCGCAACAGTGGTTGATTGCTAAAGCTGCTCTTTTGCCTGCTGGTTTTTTATGTAAACAGAGTACACCAATACTGGAATTTGCAGATCACCCAATTGGGTTTCGATCAGCGGTTTAACCTCCGACCAGTCCAGGCCACCAACACCGGTCGCCAGGCGGGGCAATGCGACAGAGCTAAAATTTTCTTTAGCAATCATTTTTTTTAATGCGCGCAACGCATGGTTGACCGCTGTGGTTGTTGCTTTGCCCGGGCGTGCTCCGTGACCATAGCCGCCTTCCTGAGTGATGAGGTTCACGATGCGTACGCCATTAGGACCGCCCCACATCCAGGCTTCGCCGGGTTTTGGGTGATGTTGATTGCACCAGTGATGGTAATCTTTATGCATGGCCGGGTATTGTTCATGCAGGCTTTGCGCCAGGCCCTGATTCATCGGGTCGTTGGCTGCGACGCCATGTGCGATAACTTGGGCTTTACTTAATAGGATATCCCCTTCAACTTCTTGAATCATTTCATTCTCCGGTAGACTGTTAACAGTATTTCTTTGCTATGAGATTTATTTGCGATAATTGCTTTCTGTATTCATCGCTTGAATTGTGCAATCAGATAACCCTGTATGTCTATATTGCGCAGATCATGCTTGTTGAATACGCTTTTTTCATTGTTACAAAAATATGAACTCTGTATAGCCGGCGTGGCTGATGCCTCTCGGCGGGTTTAAATATAACCCATAAAACCCCTTGCGGTAGACTTCTGCAGTGGCTTATTCCGAAAATAGCATAACCGAGATTTCGGGCGATGTGAAAGGATTTAGGCTCCGATTTCGCCTACTATGCGGAGCGATTCGCGTCAGGTTTGATTAAAAGCTGTAAATCGGGTTTTGTCCACTGGTTTTGAGGAGGCGGGTCAGGTTCTTTTGTTGGCTCGGTAGAGGGTACAGGCTTTAATGAAAATTCACTGCCGAGCCGGTACTGACTTTTTAATTTGCGCTGCAATATTGAGTCGTGCAGTCGCGACCGAAGTGCTTTTGATGCCGCTCGTGGATTATTATGGGATAGGTTCTAATATTTCTGTAGGTATGCTTTTCGGCTCAGACGATGTTGAAAGAAACTTGGTTAAATCGCTTTTATCGAGGGGTTTGGAGTAATAATAGCCCTGAATCAGGTCACAGCCGAGTGACTGTAAAAGCTCCAGTTGTTCTTGCTTTTCAACACCTTCAGCGAGTGTGCTGATGCCTACGTTTTTGCCCAGCGCGATAATGCTGTCCAGCATCGCTTCGTCATATTTGTTGTCGAGTATTTCGTCAACAAAGCTTTTATCAATTTTGAGCTCGGAAATCGGAAGCTTTCGCAGCATGCTGAGCGAGGAGAAACCGGTGCCGAAATCATCCAAGGAGATCAATATGTTTCTACTGCTGATGTGTTCCAGCAGTGGGCGTACGTAATCGAACTCTTCGATAAAAATGTTTTCGGTAATTTCCAGTGTTAGTTTTTGTTCTTTGAAACTGTATTGATCGATGCTTTTTTGTAAGGTATCGATGAAATTTATTTCCATTAACTGTCTGATGGAGATATTGATGGATAGCTGAAATTCGCGCTGCAGTTGTTTTTGTATTTTGGAAATATCCTGTAATGACTGTTCGATGATAAAGTGGCCGATTTTCGGCATCATGCCGGTGGTTTCGGCGATGGGTATAAATAAATCCGGAGGAATATTGCCCAGTTTGTCGTTTTCCCACCTTAATAGCGCTTCTACCCCGTAAAATCTTCCCTGAGTGTCAAGCTGTGGCTGATAAACCATATAGAGTTCATTTTTTTCCAATGCCATGCGTAACTGGTGTTCGATTTCAATTTGCTGAAGATTGTTTTTATGCATCTCCGCGGAAAAAATGTAGTGACTGTTTTTGGTTTTTTTGGCTTCGTACATTGCGATATCGGCTGCGCTGAGCGCTGCATCAAAGTCATCTCCATGTGCGGGATAGTTCGCCACGCCGATACTGATGCCAATCGTAAATTCGATATCTTTGACCAGGTAAGGTTTTGCAATGCAATCTATGGTTTTTTTGCATAGCGTGTCTATAGCTTCGGGATCTATGGTTTTGGTCAGAATAATAAATTCATCACCGCCCTGGCGAACAATGGTGTCTTCTTTTTTGAAGAGGCCACGAATTCTATCGGCTACCTCGATCAGTATCGCGTCGCCATAACGATGCCCAAAGTTGTCGTTTATATTTTTGAAATTATCCAGGTCGATAAATAATACGCTGAACGGTAGTGCGCCTGGAAAAACCCAGTTGGCAATATTATTGTACAGGTAGGCCCGATTCGGGAGTTTTGTCAGGCTGTCATGGTTGGCCTGAAAGATAAGCTCATTGGATTTCTGTTCCAGTTTCTCCTGCAGCAACATTTTTTCCTTCTGGTCATGCTGTATGCGGAGGTCTTTTAATTCGCTTTCAATGGTTTTGTTGTGCGGATAAATGGAGAATTCTATGTGGGTATTGCCGTCAATTTGTTTGACTGATTCGTCTGCCCATACCGGTGTATTAAATGCATGGGAAAAAATACCAATCAGTTTCCCCTGAATAAATGGACAGCCCCAGCTCTCACCGGATTCAACCAGTGTTTTTTGCATGCGCAGTTCCCAGGGGTTTGTCAGTATTACAGTGGCGGTATTGGTTTCGTAATCCAGGGATGATATGGAAAAACGCCCCCAGCCTGCGGCTGAAACGGCATTTCCCCATTTTAGAAAACCTTCCTTGAAGTTATCACTGAGCATGGTAATCATCGCGTGATAATCTTCGTGTGTTCCCAGGCTGGAAGATTTTGCGACCAGGAGCCTGAAAAGCGGGTAGCCGATTTCATCGGCCAAAGGTTTTAGCATTCTGAGCAGCGAGGGGTCGTTCCAGAAAAGTGTGGAATCAATTCCAAAAAAGCTAAACGTGCCTTTTTCCAGCTGCCATTCAATTGGCACATTATTTAACGTGATTGAATTTGTGTCTGTCATTTTGTGCAAATAATCAACCGGGCTATTTTGGGTGTTCGCTTCAATCTGTGTTTTCCTTTGGATTTGGATTGAATTTACCTGTTTACCAGTGCCGACTTTGATGGCTTTAGGGTCATTTAGGTATTATCGGCTCGGGTTTAGAGCACTTTAGAGTCTGTTATCTGAGCGTTTTGAACGCAGGATGGTTGCGAACCCGGACTGGTTTCGATAGTGATTATGGAGAGCGGTATTTTTTAGGTGAGGTGCCAACTGCTTTTCGGAATGCATTGATAAAGTTGGATACATCTTTGTACCCGACATCCAGTGCGATATCGGTGATTGATAGTTTTGATTTTAGCAGTAGCTGTTTTGCTTTTTGCATTCGGCAATGAATTATATATTGATGCGGCGAAAGCCCGGTTGCTTTTTTGAAGGAACGGGCAAAATGATATGGGCTGATACCTGCCAGTGCAGCAAGCTCGTCCAGGCCTATCGGTTCGCTTAAATTATCGCTGATATATGCGGTAATCCGGTTTAACAAATTTCTTCCAAGGCGAACTTGTTGGTCTGCTTGTTGAAGCCGGTGCGTCGTATAATTGTTCAGAGCATGCATAATGAAGCTTTGTGTTAGCGTTTCCAGCAACAACCGGTCGATGGTTTGGGGTTGCTGGTATAGTTGCCTTAACTGGCTTTCAATTTTTGCAAAAACAAAATCTTGGATACCCGCTCCCGGTATAAGTTCAATATTATTTGGGTCTGCATCCAGAGTTTGTAAAATGGTTTTTTTCATCAAAACAGTGGGCAACTGAATGGGTGTTGAGCAAAAATCATTGTCTTTTGAGTTTTTTGAAGTACGCCAATTTCAGGTGTCGGCACAATTCAGTAAGGGTTGCCCCTGGTTATATAGAGTGGTTTGTTTAAAAACTGTATCCGCTTTTTTATAATTTAAGCCTGTTATTATATTGTGCGTAAAAGCGCAAGAATTACCAAGTATTTGGTGACGCATGATGAGTACAATCTCAAACAGGTTATCACTCAAGCAAGTGATCGATTTAAGTATCGAAGAATACTTACATTAAACAGGGCTGTTAATAATAATTTGTTGCCGATTTAGGTTTTGGCTTGTGTTGTGGCTGTATGAGTGCCGTATTGGTGTGGGTCTCGCTTGGGAGCATGGTTTATGAATAAATGTTTTTCGCTATTAGAGGCATTGGGGGTGTTTTAAATATTATTGAGTTATTTCCAATGTTAAACAATCAGAGTGACTGAAACTTGCTGAATTTTTTGGGCTGAGCAATATTGGAGGCTGTGCATGGAAGCGGGTGTAACAGCCTCCTTTTTTAAAATATGTTTTTTCGGGTAACGAAAATGCCGGGTTGGAGCATTATTTTGCAGCAGGCGGTTCGCCGTCTGTTGCAATTTTGAGTGGACTAAAAACCTAACGATCAATGCCATGTTGAAAAGCACATTGTGATAGTTGCTCATTTCACGGTCTGCTATTGTCTCTTGCGTGTTATAAAAAGTCTTTAAGCCGTTTGCGGGATGCCAGCCATATTTTGATTGTTTCAAAAATAATGATTGTTGCATAACTGACGGTAAACCAGACGAAGATCTCTTCAATCGGCAGGCGATGCCACGCATCGATATAAATGCCGATCATTGCATTATCCTGAAAGCCCCACCACCCATAGGGTAATGCCAATGTGGTTTCCCAGATAAGACTGATAAGCACAATAATAAAAAATGTAAAACTGAAAGCGCGCCAGTTAATAAAAGGTCTGACACTTTTATATAAAGCCATTGACGGAATAATGGCGACTGTCATGATGTAGATAAAATACCATGGAAAGCCCGCCGGGGTTTCGGAAAAAAACTTTTTGTAAATAATGGCTGCTAAAATCAGGCTGAGCCCGATGATTAACGACTGCCAGTGAAACTGAAGTGCTTTGTTGATGTTTTGTGACTCGTTCGTGTAATCCGGGACATTGTATTTCTCAAACCAGTATTCATCACACCATATGTATATCAAAAGCACCGTGGTGAAACCGGAAATATAGAATATCAGTTCCTCTACCGGTAAAGGTCCGCCAACTGCCGGGAAGGTGATGCCCGTTACAGCATCATGATTTTCGAAAGCAAAAAAAGTGTTGCCAAACAGAATATCCAAAATAATGCCGGTTGGAGACATTAAGGCGATGCAATAAATAAATGCTTTCTTATGAAAATTGTTTTCTTTATGCCGCCACAGCCAAATAATAAGAGCAGTCATTGGAAACAAAAACAAACTCAGGCTGATGGTGTAACCCAGTGGGGTGGGGTTGCTCGAGGTTTGGGTCAGTGTTGCCGGTGATTCGATGGATTGCAGGGTCAATGCAACCGGAATCACGATAATAAATATTAAATAGACAACCGTAGCAGCGGCTTGTTTGTAATTTTTGCTCACAGTCAAATGTCCTGTTGGGTTGGTATACGAAAAAGCTGACGCTCCGTCAAAATGCTTTCCGAATATTCATCGGAATGATACCTGTGTTTTCCATTTGCATGGGAAAATATTCAGCAAATCAGCAAAACAGTTGAGGTTTGCTAATAAATTCCGTTGCGTATGCCATTAATAATAGCCGTACATTGTGTTTTTGCATTCACAGAGGTAATCGCCGTTGTGTGTAGAGGTCTAAATGCTGTATTGAGCCGTTTTGTGAGATACAGTTTTAGGGAGCCGTCTTTAAAGCTATGACCGGTGTTCATAAAGTTCTGTAATACGGTTAATAAAGCAGTGTCATCGGCGGCAGTGGTAAATGCATTGCTTAATGTATTGATTAAAGCGATGCTTTTGGATTTATTGTGTGTTGAACCCATAAACCCTATTTTTGTCTGACCGCCTGTAAACTGAGCCTGATAATCATTGCACGCATCGTTTGCGGCATTTGTTAAAGTGGTTGCGAGGTTGCCTCCCGACCAGTATCTATTTGGGCATAAGCCTATTTCGCCCTCACTGTTGGCGCCGACGCGTGCCCCGGTACCTGTGATAATGTAAATATTGGCGGCAGGTATGTTAACGGTTTGCAGTAAATCAACCAGAACATCTGCTGCGGTTTGAATACCAGCGCTTGGCGTGGCGAGGTTCATTGATTGCGAGGATGCGAATACAACATAAATTTGTGCCAGCGGCACACTATTTGTGTTGTATTTTGCGACGGTGGGGAATTCACTTTTTGGGATCATCCCGGTATGTGAGTGGTATAAAACGGTATTTAGTACGTTGCTTGCATTGTCGGTGTAAATATAAGTCACCGCGGCGCATGTGAGTAAATTTAATATTTCAGCCGCACCATTCGCAGGAATCGGATCCCCGGAAGCGCGACCATTATTGCGGATGACTGTTTCGCCAAACGGCAAATCATATTTCCAATTAGCATCAAAGGGCTCTGATGGAAAGGTATAGCTGGGGCCTTTTTCTTTGGCGACCGTGACTTGTTCTGTTTGCGGAATGGCTGTGTAAAGCATACCAAATGTTCCTTTTTAGTATTTGTGGCCGAACAAAGTATAGGCTGTTTCCTGTGGTTTGGTTTTTGATATGATTTTTATATTCTGGTCGTTGTTTCGGTGTGAATGGGCAATTAAGTACAAAACACACTTATACTAGAACCCATCTCAAAATTAAGCGAGCGCGGCTCGCAGGTTTTTGCTCCTGCAAAACCTGCATTTCCACCATCCGTGGTGGTCAGATGAGGCAAAAGTGAGTGAAAAAGCGGACGACTCCAGGGACGGAGGAGTTAGAACGACTCAGGAGACAAAGTCGAGTTTATATGCAATTTACTGCTTCGCAGCCCCGCATTTTGAACGAACTTTTAACGAAGTATCAGCAAGCGCAGCAATTTTGAGATAGGTTCTAGTCATTCTGCAGTAATATATTGACTGCCTGAATAATTTCCATAAGTGTTTTTGCTTTGATTCTTTTGTTGAATATTGAATATCGCCGCCGGCATGTTTTCAGTCAGCGCTTTGTTTGTGGTGAACTCATGTTGGCTGATTGATAAGGTCGCGGTAAGCGCAACCGTAGGGTAGGGGCTTTTTTTCTTAAGCCGCTTTATTCGTTAATGGCGGCTTTGAGTAATGACCGCGGCAATGCGAAGACGACATTTTCTTCACGGCCGACGACTTCGTTGTTTGCCAGTTTTGCTCCGAGGGATTCCAGGTGACGGATAACCTGCTGGACCAGCACTTCAGGTGCGGAGGCGCCGGCAGTGATGCCGATGTTTTGTTTGCCGTTCAGCCATTCGGCATTGATATCTTCCGGGCCATCGATCAGATAAGAATCCACACCTTCTTTGTTGGCAATTTCCCGCAGGCGGTTGGAGTTTGAGCTGGTTCTTGAGCCGACCACCAGAATCAGATCGCATTCAGCAGTGAGTTTTTTCACCGCATCCTGACGGTTTTGTGTGGCGTAACAAATATCGTCTTTCTTCGGACCGATGATATTTGGAAAGCGGTCGTTGAGCACATCAATAATTTCTTTGGTGTCATCGACCGACAGGGTGGTTTGGGTCACGAATGCGAGGTGATCAGGGTTTTCGATTTGCAGGGTCCTGGCGTCCTCCACGCTTTCGACCAGATACATTCTGTCGTTATTACCCGCTTCATTGCGGTATTGGCCCATTGTGCCTTCCACTTCCGGGTGACCGCGGTGGCCAATCAGAATAACTTCATGGCCGTCTTTGCTGTAGCGACTGACTTCCATATGCACTTTGGTGACCAGCGGGCAGGTTGCATCGAATACCCGTAAATGGCGCTGGGCGGCCGCTTCGCGTACAGCCAGAGAGACACCGTGCGCGCTGAATATCACAATATTGCCATCCGGCACTTCTTCCAGTTCTTCGACGAATATTGCGCCTTTTTCCCGAAGTTCGTCGACTACATAGCGGTTGTGCACGACCTCATGACGGACATAGATTGGTGCGCCAAACAGTTCCAGTGCCCGTTCAACGATTTCAATTGCGCGGTGTACGCCGGCGCAGAACCCACGTGGATTGGATAGAATAATTTGCATAAGCTGCCTCTGTAACTGTAGCGGATTATAGCGCAGTCACTGTGTACTGGATATTACCGGCCTGTATATTTGATGATGATTTTGCAAGTAGTTCCTTCACTGAGGGTTTTATTTTGGTTGTTCTTGGCTGAACAGACTGGTGGCCAGCAGTATAACCGCGCCGATGCTGATCGCTGAGTCAGCGACATTAAATGTGGGCCAGTGGCAGGTTTGTCCGGCATACATTGCAAACAGCGGCAGGCAGGATTTTCCAGCCGGGTAATAAAAGTCAATAAAATCAACCACATGGCCATAAATGATCCGGTCTATCAGGTTGCCTATCGCGCCGCCGAGTATCAGTGCCAGTGATGCGGCCGTCCATTTTTCACGCACAGACAGGCGCATAATCCAGACAATCAGAATAATGCTGACAACCAGTGACAGCACAATGAAAAACCAGCGCTGCCAGCCGCTGGCATCGCTTAAAAAGCTGAATGCGGCACCTCTATTATAAGCCAGCGCGGCATTTAGCAGTGGTAGCAGCGGTTCTGGTTCTCCGAAACTCAATAAACGATCGGCGATGATTTTGGTCAATTGGTCAATCGCAATAATGGCGGCGCTGAGCCAAAACCAACGATAGGTTTGATGCATGCTTAAGGTTCTCCGGTTTATGCCGCAGCAAATAGTATATGTGTCACAGATTAGTTTATCATTTACAATAAGTTCTTGCTTTTATCTGTGAAAACACTTTAACTTTTAAGCGGCAGCGATTATAGTTTAACCCGCAACTCCACCGTCTAGGGAGAACTTAAATGAAATTCGCCATTATTACCCCACTTTTAGCGTTGACGCTGATAACGGGATCCGCCCTGGCAGACTCAAAATTTTATTGGGGCGCGAATCTGGCGTCCTCCGAGTTTGATTCCGAAACAGGTTTTAGTCTGGATACCACCGGAATTGGACTCAAGTTTGGCCGTGAGTTTGGCGATTATATTGATGTTGAAGCGCACTTGGGATTTGGTTCCGATAACAGTGAGGATCTGGGAGATCCGGAGCTCACATATGGCGGGGCCTTTGTGAAATTTAATTTACCTTTTGAAAAGGTCAGTTTGTATGTGATGGGCGGTGCCACGAAAGTGGATATCGACACCAATACCGTCAGCGGCGACGATGAGGAGCCGGGTATTGGGGGTGGCCTGGAATTATATGGCGGTGAAAACACTGCGTTTGTGATCGAGTTTATGCGCTATGGTGATGATAACTCGGTTGACAGTGTCAGCTTCGGAATCGTACATCGCTTTAATTTTCCAAGGCTGCGATAAACGGCGGTATTTTTAAGATCAGCCGGGCAGCCGAAACGACGGGGCCATGGTACAAATAATACTGACAGCATTGATCGGGAGTGCCTGAAATGCAAACACGTAGATTGTTTCTATATGCGACATTATCGGCAGCAGTGGTTTTGGCCGGGTGCAGCGATGAGGATGAGACCGAATTAGGCAATCCGGACGTTTCTGATTTTCCATCCGTCGGCATACCTGATCAAAACAGCCTGAGTATCGCCGCGTCAGAGCTTAATTCACGTTCCGGCAGCATTGATGGTACTACTGTCGATCTTACCGTGCGGTTGGCTGATCAATTAAATAATAATACTACGATACCTGATGGGACCACGGTTCGTTTTGCCGCGGAGGGTGGTTCGGTTGAACCGATGTGTACCACGATTGGTGGCACATGTTCAGTGGTCTGGACCAGTCAGGCACCGCGCCCGGCCGCGATCGCACCGGAGTTGAGTAATTTTCGCGCAAGCGTTCTGGCCTGGGTCGCCGGCACTGAGTCGTTTACCGATAATAATTCCAACGGTTTGTTTGATGATGGTGATACCCAGATCAGTGATATCGGTGAGCCGTTTTTGGATAAGAATGCTGATGGCACCCGTGACAATAATGAAGAGTTTGTGAATTTCCCGATTATCGATTCACTGAACTCGGGCGGGGTTTATGATGTTGCCGATGGTCTGTATTCCGGGCCCAACTGTGCGCATTCAACACTCTGCTCGCCCAACAGCTCGATCGTAACATTCGGTAATATTATTTTGACGATGTCGACTGACGGGGTTCGCATTCAACCGGTCGCGTTTGTTGGTGGTGCCTGGCAGGATTCCCCTATAGTGGGCGCAGTGACTTTGTCTACCACTTTGTTCTTTTTGGTTACGGATGTGAACGGTAATCCGCCGATTATCGGTACCTCGGTGGATTTCTCGACTGATGTCGGTACGACCAGCGGTTCTACCAGTTTTACCGTACCGAATACCAATATCGATGTAGGTCTAACATCGCCGTATCCGGCGGTTGCCGGCGGCCTGGTGTATGCGGTTTCAATTAATGAAGACCCGATGAACGCCGATGTCGGGACACTGACCGTTACCGTGACACCACCGAATGTGAGTCCCACAGTACTGAACGTAGGGCTGATAGATCCTTAGGTTTTTATTCCGCTCGAGAGCGAATCAGGCAAATTGGCGCGGTTCCCCCGCGCCGTCCACATTCATTACGCAACGTCCGCAAAGCTCGGGGTGATTTGAGTCGCTACCGACATCTTCGCGGTGATGCCAGCAACGAATACATTTCTTATGTTGGCAGGCACTGACTTTGATTTTGAATTTGGCATCCGATTCATTGGTCTCGCCTTGCCAATCGGTTAGCGGGTGCAGACGCGCATAAGAGGTGATAAACACAAAACGTAGTTCATCACCGAGTTGCGTGAGTTGGGCGTGGAGCCCCGGTTCGCAATACACATCGACTTCAGCGTCCAGAGAAGAGCCGATCTCCCCGGATTCGCGTAAACCCTCAAGCTGTTTGCTTACCGCAGTGCGTACCGTCAGTACTTCAGACCAGAAGTTGCTGTTTAATGCTTCGCTGTCATCCAGCGGATCAAGCTTTTCATACCAGGTTTCGGTGAAAATGGATTCGGCGCGATTGTCGCCAGGCACATAACGCCAGGCTTCATCGGCGGTAAAGCTTAAAATCGGTGCGAGCCAGCGCAGCATTGCCTCGACAATATGAAACATCGCGGTCTGCGCAGAGCGGCGACCCAGGCTGTCGGTCTGCATGGTGTATTGGCGGTCCTTAATCACATCGAGATAGAAGCCACCCATTTCAACCGCGCAGAAATTGTGTACCAGCTGATAGATACGGTGAAACTGGTAACTGCCATATGCAGCGATGACCTGTTGTTGCACTCGGTATGCGGAATCAACCGCCCAACGGTCCAGCGCGAGCATATTATGGTTTTCGATCAGATCATTTGCCGGATCAAACCCGTCCAGGTTCGCGAGCAGATAGCGAACTGTATTACGCATTCGACGATAAGAGTCCGATGTGCGTTTGAGTATCTCATCGGATACACTCATTTCAGCGCTGTAGTCCGTCGCAGCCACCCACAGGCGCAGTATGTCCGCGCCGAGTGTTTTCAAAACTTTTTGCGGGGCGATCACATTGCCTGTTGATTTGGACATTTTTCGGCCCTGTGCATCAACCGTAAAGCCGTGAGTCAGCACGGCTTTGTAAGGCGCAGTGCCATGAATCGCAGCAGCAGTCAGCAGTGAGGACTGAAACCAGCCGCGATGCTGGTCGGAGCCTTCCAAGTATAAATCCGCCGGTGGCTGTTTGAGCTCGTCGGCCCGCCGCTCAAGCACGGCAGCATGCGTTACACCTGAGTCGAACCAGACATCCAGCGTGTCGGTGACTTTAATATAATCATCGGCATCTTCACCGAGTAATTCGGCCGAATCCAGTTCAAACCACGCATCGATGCCGCGTTGCTCAATCCGCTGAGCGGCCTGTTCGATTAATGCGGGCGTATCCGGATGCAGCTCCTCGGTGGTTTTATGAATAAACAATGTAATCGGCACACCCCAGGTGCGCTGACGTGAAATACACCAATCCGGTCTGTTGTCTACCATGCTCTCGATGCGTGCCTGACCCCAGTCCGGCATCCATTGGGTTGCATGAATCGCATCCATCGCCTGCTGACGTAGATTGTTTTGCGTCATGCTGATAAACCATTGTGGTGTGGCGCGAAAAATAATCGGTGTTTTATGTCGCCAACAATGCGGGTAGCTGTGCTTGAGTTTACCGACATGCAGCAAGGAGCCATTTTCTTGCATCAGCTCGATCAGGTAATCGTTGGCTTTATTCACATGTATGCCTGCCAGCAGTTCGGTATCCGGCAGAAATACACCGTTACCGCCAACCGGATTGTAGACCGGCAGCTGGTATTTTAATCCAACCGCGTAGTCATCCTGACCATGCCCCGGGGCGGTGTGGACCGCACCGGTACCTGTTTCGGTCGTGACGTGTTCACCGAGAATGACCGGAACCGTCCGTTCGTAGAAAGGGTGTTGCAATTGCAGTCCTTCCAATGCGGCACCGTTGCTGTTTCCCAGAACAGTATGGTTTTCAATTTCGTACCGTTGCAGGCATTGTTCAAGCAGTGCTTCGGCGATAATCAGGCGCTCGGTGCCGGTATCAATCAGCAGATAGTTCAGGTCCGGATGTAATGCGACCGCCTGGTTTGCCGGCAGGGTCCACGGTGTTGTGGTCCAGATGACGATTGAGGTTGTTTTTTCATCTTTTGAACCGAACAATTTATTAACTGCCGGGATATCGTTTAGCTGAAAGCGTACGTCAATCTGCGGTGATACTTTGTCTTCATATTCGACTTCGGCCTCGGCCAGAGCCGAGCCGCAGTCCAGACACCAGTGCACCGGTTTATGGCCTTTTAACAGGTGGCCTTTTTCGATAATACGGCCCAGTGTTCTGACGATGTCGGCTTCAAACTGATAGTCCAGGGTTAAATAAGGTGAATCCCAGTCACCGAAAATGCCCAGACGGATAAAGTCGTTTCGTTGCTTGTCGACCTGTTTGCCTGCGTATTCACGGCAGGCCTGCCGGAATTCTGTGGCGGTGACCTTATTGCCGGGTTTGCCGATTTTTTTCTCAACATTGAGTTCAATCGGCAGGCCGTGACAGTCCCAGCCCGGAATGTAAGGCGCATCAAAACCATCAAGCGTTTTGGATTTAACAATGATGTCTTTCAGGATCTTATTGACCGCATGACCGATATGGATATCGCCGTTTGCATAAGGCGGGCCGTCATGCAAAATAAATTTTTTGTCGTTTTGCCGCTGTTGACGGATTTTGCGGTACAGGTCCATGGATTGCCAGCGCGCAAGTGTCTCGGGCTCACGTTGCGCCAGATTGGCCTTCATCGGAAATGCGGTTTTCGGCAGGTTGAGTGTTTTTTTGTAATCGGTCACTTTTGTTTTCTTTATTAAAGCTGTGTCACAGGCGAGCGCCAAGATTACACATTTGCGGCTTTTTGAGCAAAAAAATCACGGGCCTGGCGGGCATCCGCCTGCATTTGTTCGACCAGTGCCGCAACTGTGTCGAAACGTTTTTCATCACGGAGCTTTTGCAGAAAATATACATCCGCATGTTGATGATAGATGTCGGTATTGAAATCAAACAGGTACACTTCCAGCAGACACCGGCCGCCGCCGAAAGTCGGACGGATGCCGATACTCGCGACCCCCGGCCGCCGTTCCGGTCCAAGTCCGCCGACTTCGACTGCGAAGATTCCCATCAGAGGTGTTTGCCGGCGTTTTAAATGAATGTTGGCCGTCGGGAAGCCCAGTTCGCGCCCGCGTTTATCACCGTGTGCGACCCGGCCGGACATATGGTAGGGGCGGCCCAGCAGTTCGGCGGCCAGTTTCATATCGCCGTCTCCAAGTGCGGCCCGGATACGGGTGCTGCTGATGCGTTGTTGGCCGGCCAGTAATGTGTCGGTGTTTTCAACAGAAAACCCGTGCTCCTGACCCATTGCCTCAAGCAGTTGATAGTCGCCCTTACGGTTTTTACCAAAGCGGGTGTCATCACCGATCACCATATGTTTAATGCCCAGGCCGTTGACCAGTATTTTGCGGACAAACTCCTCGGCAGTTAAGTTAACCAGGTTTGCATCGAATTTTTCGCATAATACCCGCTCGATACCGAGCGAGCGGATAATTGTCAGCTTTTCGCGCAGTCGTGTGAGTCGTGATGGCGCAGTATCCGGTGCAAAGTATTCACGTGATAATGGTTCGGTGGTAATGAGCGTTGATGGCAACCTCATGTTTTCAGCCTGTTCAATGACGCGTTTAATGATCTGTTGATGCCCCAGGTGTACACCGTCGAAGTTGCCCAGGGTTGCAACGCAGCCACGGTGCCGGGCACTTAAGTTGTAGTGAGACCGAATCAGTTCCACAATAAAACCATCAGTGTTTACTTAGTTATGCCCACGGAAGTGCCGCATGCGCACTCCGCTGAGCCATAACGTACCGAAATACACCGCCGCGCCGGCCGCAATCAGGCCGGTGAGTTGTATTCCCCGTTGCCAATAATGCCACTGTGCCCAGGTTTCGGCGCCGGGCATAAAATAAATCAGCACCGCACACATCGTCAGTGTTGCCGCACCTATTTGTATGATCAGGCGCGACCAGCCCTGTTGTGGCCGGTAAACCTGCTGTTGTTTCAGTGTGTGTGTCAGTAATCCGGTTTGTATCCATGCGGCACACGCAGTGGCCAGCGCCAGACCGGCGTGTGTGGCGGTAAAGTCCAGATATATCAGTGTGACGACAAAGACAATATTCATCAGCATGTTCAACAGCATCGCGCGTATCGCGATTTTAACCGGTGTGCGTGTATCCTGCCTTGCGAAAAATGCCGGTGCCAGTATCTTAACCAGAATAAATGCGGGCAGGCCGACCGCATATGCCATTAACGCATAGGCGGCCATGCGTGTATCGAAAAGAGTGAACTCACCGTACTGAAACAATGTGATCAGCATGGGTTGGGAAAGAATCAGCAGCCCCAGCATCGAAGGCACGCCGATCAGCAGGCTTAGGCGCAACGCCCAGTCCAGGTTGTTGGAAAATGCCTGTGTATCGGCGGTGGCATGTTTTTGGGACAGGCTCGGCAGGATCACGGTGGCGATCGCTATTCCGAATACACCCAGTGGAAACTCCACCAGCCGGTCGGCAAAATACAGCCAGCTGACGCTGCCGCCTTGCAGCATTGATGCGATCAGTGTGTCGAGCAGCAGGTTGATCTGCACGACCGCCGAGCCCAGCATCGCCGGCAGCATCAACGTCAGAATTTTCTGTACGCCCGGGTGTTTCCAGCCCCAACGGGGCCATTGCAGAATATTCAGCCGGTATAAAAACGGCAGCTGGAACAAGAACTGCACGACACCTGCGATAAATGCACCCCAGGCCAATGCAAATACCGGTGTTTCCATATGCGGGCTCAGCCATATTGCGCAGGCAATTAAGCACACATTCAGTAGAACCGGTGTGAACGCCGGTATTGCAAAGCGCCGGAAGCTGTTCAGTATGCCGCCTGCCAGTGCAACCATCGATATAAAAAATAAATAGGGGAATGTCAGCCGCAGCATCCGTGCAGCGAGGTCGAGTCGCTCGCTGTCGTCAGCGAACCCGGGGGCGAAGACCAGGATAACCAATGGTGCTGCACTGACACCGATGGTGCTTAATAGTAGTAATACAGCGCCCAGCGTGCCGCTGACATGCCGGACCAGGTCGCGCAGCTTTTCATGGTTTTGTGTTTCGCGATATTCAGTAAACACCGGCACAAATGCCTGCGAGAAAGCTCCTTCTGCGAACAGCCGGCGGAAAAAATTTGGAATTTTAAATGCAACAAAGAATGCATCGGTCGCGATATTGGCACCAAACAGGCGGGCAATGACCATATCACGTACGAACCCGAGAACCCTTGATATCAGGGTCATCGAACCGACCGTGCCGGAAGCCCGCAGTAAGCCGGTTTGTTTCTCCGGTCGGGCTTTTTCAGGGTGCTCTGGTTGTTTGGACACGGTCAATAGGTGCGGTAAAGCGCCCAAGTCTACCGGCTTGGGCGATTGCTGCAAGCGCAAAACGATCCTAAATCCCGGTTGCCCCGGAATTGACAATACGTGGTGGAGTTGGGATAATCGCGCCCCTCTTTAGAAAACAAGCATTTTACATCGGGAACAACGTGGCAAATACAGCACAAGCCAGAAAACGCGCCAGACAGGCGGAGAAACGTCGTCAGCACAATAACAGTCTGCGTTCGGGTTTTCGTACCTCAATTAAGAAAGTTATTAAAGCGGTGGCAGCCGGAGAGAAGAAAACTGCGTCTGAGGCCTATTCGAATGCGGTTCCGATGATTGATGCGATGGTGAACAAGAATATTATTCATCGCAATAAAGCCGCCCGGCATAAAAGCCGTCTGAATCGGCTTGTTAAGGCGATGGGCTGATATTTTTCCCTGATTTTTTTCTGTAGTTTTCGGTAAATCTTTTTTTAAACAGTCATTCCCAGCTCTTTGAGCTTGCGGGTCAGTGTATTGCGCCCCCAGCCGAGCAGTTTTGCTGCATCCTGTTTGCGTCCACCGGTTTTTTCCAGCGCAACTTCTATCAGCGTTCGTTCCAGCTGCGGTAACGCGGTATCCAGAATCTGTTTTGAGCCCCGATTTAATTCGTGCTGTGCCCAGCGCCGCAGTGATGCCTCCCAGCTATTGTCAGCGCTGATTTCATCTATGGCCTGGTTTTGACCCTGCTCCAGCAGTTCTGACGGCAGGTCCAATAACTGCACTTCACGGCCGCTGGCCATCACTGTCAGCCAACGGCTTAAGTTTTCCAGTTGTCTGACATTGCCTTTCCAGGGCTGCTCTTTGAGCCAGCTTTCCACCTCGGGGTGAACGGTTTTCACCTCAACGGCAAGTTCCTGAGCTGCCTGCTTCAGGAAATAACGCATCAGTAGCGGAATATCTTCTTTACGCTCGCGCAGTGCTGGAGTATGAATCCGGATTACATTCAGGCGGTGAAATAAATCTTCACGGAATTTGCCTTCATGTACCAGGCGTTCCAGGTTTTGATGAGTCGCAGCGAGAATGCGGACATCGACTTTAATCGGAACATGGCCGCCGACCCGGTAAAACTCGCCATCAGAAAGTACTCTGAGGAGACGTGTCTGCAGTTCTGCGGGCATATCACCTATCTCATCCAAAAACAAAGAACCGCCATTGGCCTGCTCAAACCGGCCCTGGCGTTGGTTTTGAGCGCCGGTGAAAGCGCCTTTTTCGTGACCGAATAATTCGGATTCAAGCAGATCGCGCGGAATCGCGGCCATGTTTAATGCGATGAATGGATTTGCGGCTCTTGGGCTGTGCCGGTGTAATGCGCGTGCGACCAGTTCTTTGCCGGTGCCTGATTCACCGTTAATCAGGACGGTGATATTCGATTGCGAGAGTCGTCCGATAGCCCGGAAAACTTCCTGCATGGCGGGTGCTTCACCGATAATTTCCGGCAGTTTTTCCTCAGTGAGTTCCAGTTTGCCGCTGGTTTGATGGTGGTGTTCACAGGCTCGTTGTGCCAAAGCCACCGCATCATTCACATCAAAAGGTTTTGGTAAATACTCGAATGCACCACCTTCATAGGCAGATACAGCGCTGTCGAGGTCCGAATGTGCGGTCGTGATGATGACCGGAATATTCGGGTGTTCCTGTTTGAATTTACTCATGAACGCAAACCCGTCCATGCCGGGCATGCGTATGTCGGTGATGACGACATCCGGCAGCTTATGATGCATTGCAGTCATTGCATCGTCTGCGTTATTGAATGTAAATACCTGTAAATCAGCCTGCTGCAGAGCCCGTTCGAGCACCCAGCGAATCGACTGATCGTCGTCAATAACCCAAATACTATCCTGTCTGCCCATCTTTGCTCTCTGATGAGTGGTTGAATGGTAATAAGATTGAGAATGTTGTGTTACCTGCATCGCTTTCGCACTCTATTAATCCTCCATGCATACTCACCAAAGATTGGGCAATGGTCAGACCCAAGCCGGTGCCTTCGGAGCGACCGGTCACCATTGGGAAAAATATATATTCCAGTTTGTCTTCCGGTATTCCCGGGCCATTGTCGATAACCTGCAGTTGTAATACGAGCTTGTGTAGTGTGTGTCCGATATGACAATAACGGAGCACACGGGTTCTTAGTGTTATTTGTCCGCTTTCGTTGTCGCGTACCGCCTGCCAGGCATTGCGGACAATGTTCAGTATGGCCTGAATCAGCTGATCCCGGTCTATTGGGATTGACGGAATGCTGGGATCATAATCCAGCTGTATCTTTAAGTTGCCATTGGCTTCAGCGAGAATCAGTTTGATAACATGATTGAGTATTTCATGAATGCTGAGTTCAGATTTTTGTGGCAGTGAGCGCGGCCCCAGCATGTTTTTGACCAGTGCACGCAAGCGGTCGGCTTCGCTGATAATAATTCGTGTGTACTCGCGAGCTTCTTCAGGTAATTCACGCTCCAGCAGCTGAGCTGCACCGCGCAGGCCGCCCAGTGGGTTGTTGACTTCATGTGCAAGGCCTCTGGCTATTGCTCTGGCGGTCATATGTTGGGCGATTTGTTGTTCGTCGTGCGCGATTTTTAAAATTCGGTCGACCCGGTTGATTTCAATCAGGAACCCGCAGTCTGTTGAGGCTTCATACAATGGGACAACCGTGCAATTAACAGCCTGCTCCGCGGAATTCGGCGATTTGATCGTGATTTCATGATAAGTGCAGGATTGCCTGCCGCCTTCTGCGACCTTTAAGCAGTCCAGCAGTGTCTTTGGTCCATCATCAACCATTACATCTGCCAGGTTAAACTGCCCGACCATGCGCATACTGATTCCGAACAGTTCTTCCGCGGCGGGATTTATGAAAATAGGCACAAAGTCAGTATTGGTCATCAATACTGACGTGCTTAAATTTTCAAGAATTTGTGTGTGAAAGGTTTGGTTCAATGGCATAACCGCATTCATAAATTAAGCAATGCAAAAACCGATCCAACTTAGAGCCCCCTTTGAAAAGGGCTTGGATTATGGTTTATATGATGAAAATCAAGTACTTATGTATTGCCAGGAGTGATGTCTCAAAGCTAGATTAGTATAACGGAATGCACGATGTTAGTGCAGGGTCGCCAGGCACGCGCTCTTCCCGGTAGTTGCTTTTGAGTCCCGGTAATATTTTGGATTTGCGGTTTAATAACTGGATGGCAAAGCTCAGGTTTTAAAAGCCTTGCGCGACGGATTTTTCGATATTGATGGTGACCGGCTTGGTGTTGATTACGGTATTGCCGGCTTCGTCGATGACGCGTGCGGAAACCCGATGTCTGCCTGGATCCGCATTGTCTAGCATATATGAGAGCTTGTTTTCGGTGAGCACTTCATCATTCAGTAAAATCTGCAGCTTGTGACCCTGGTCGGTTTTGATGGATGGTAGAAGCTTGATTTTGATACCCAGGTTAGCGGTATTGATGAAAACTGTCTGATTTGGCCTGGGTGCTAATATTTCCAGTATTTGGTAGGCGGCCGCTTTTTTGTTTTGTTTGAGCGGCTTTAAATCGAGTTTTAGAGGTTTGTTAGCGGAAATAACATTAAATGACGGGAGTGTAAGCTGTAAGCCACCCTCCGGAATCTGGGAACCGGTCTGCTCTACATTTTGGTCCGGTGGCTCGGGTTCTGCATATGCTTTGGTTACTATTGAAAAGCATATTACGCACGCCAAGCCATATAATGGTGCACGTATTGGCATTTCACACCTACCAGCATCAAATTGAATCTAGATACTACCTGAGTATAGACCAATATGCAGTTACCAATATCTCATTTTCGCAATACGTATAAAGCGAAACGCCCCATTTTGGGGCGTTTCGTCGTCTGTAACACAAGAGGTTCTTGCTTAGACGCTGTAATACATATCGAACTCAATCGGGTGGGTGTGCAGGCGCAGTGCCTCAACTTCCTCTGATTTCAGTCCAATGTATGCATCAATCAGGTCGTCACTGAATACGCCGCCAGCCGTCAGGAATGCACGGTCTTTATCCAGAGCGGCCAGTGCTTCGTCAAAGCTGAAAGCAACCTTAGGAATTTCAGCCTCTTCTTCCGGAGGCAGATCGTAAAGGTCTTTATCCATTGCTGAGCCCGGGTCGATCTTATTGGCGATACCGTCAAGGCCGGCCATTAACATTGCAGCAAATGCCAGGTACGGGTTACCGGTGGAGTCAGGGAAGCGTACCTCAATGCGGCGTGCTTTGGGGCTCGCAACATATGGAATACGGATTGAAGCTGAGCGGTTACGTGCTGAATAGGCAAGCATAACAGGTGCTTCAAAGCCGGGAACCAGTCGCTTATAAGAGTTTGTTGACGCGTTGGTGAATGCATTAATTGCCTGGGCATGTTTGATAATGCCGCCAATATAATGCAATGCTGTTTCAGACAGGCCGCCATATTGATCACCGCTGAACAGGTTTTCACCGCCTTTCGCGAGAGACTGGTGACAGTGCATGCCATTACCATTATCACCAACCAGCGGCTTAGGCATAAAAGTGGCGGTCTTGCCGTATGAGTGAGCAACGTTATGGACGACATATTTATAGATTTGCAGTTCGTCAGCTTTTTTCACCAAAGTGTTGAACAGTGTGCCGATTTCGCATTGTCCTGCGGTGGCAACCTCGTGGTGATGTACTTCGGTTTGAATGCCCATTTCTTCACAGGTCAGACACATAGCGGAACGAATGTTCTGCAGTGAGTCTACCGGTGGTACCGGGAAGTAACCGCCTTTAACACCGGGTCTGTGGCCGATATTGCCACTGTCGATTTGCACTTCTGAAGCCCAGGCGCCTTCGTGTGAGCCGATTTGATAGAAGGAGCTGTCCATTGTGGTTGACCACTTCACGTCATCAAAGACGAAAAATTCGGCTTCCGGGCCAAAATAAACGGTATCGGCGATACCGGTGGACTTCAGATAGGCTTCGGCACGTTTGGCGAGGGAGCGTGGATCACGTGAATAGCCCTGCATGGTTGATGGCTCGATAACATCGCAGCGAATCAGCAGTGTACTTTCGTCAAAAAACGGATCCATTACCGCAGTGCTTGTATCCGGCATCAAAATCATGTCGGACTCATTGATACCTTTCCAGCCGGAAATGGATGAGCCATCAAACATTTTACCGTCTTCAAACACTGATTCATCAACAGTATGGGCGGGCACGGTGACGTGTTGTTCTTTTCCGCGGGTATCAGTAAAACGGAAATCAACGAATTTAACCCCTTGGTCTTTTATAGTCTTAAATACTTCACTTGCGGACATGGTGTTCCTCCGGATTGTTGGTCCTGAAAGCGCTGCGTGGAGCGTAGTTCAATAAAGTCAGCACAAAGTGTGCCATCAAAAATACATTAAAAATCAATGCTTTGCAGATGCCACGGGCAATGGGTGCACTAGTTTAGGGCGATCAGAGCTTTGATTGCACTAATAAAGTGCGCATATTGATTGACGGTAGATCAATTGGAGCTGATTGCTCGCTGGTCATGGCCAAATGCGTACAAGCCCTGGCGACTGCCAAGTTTCAGGGTGATGATTACACATGTCAAGCAAGTTTGGCCGCATTTCACCAGTTTGTTGGAAAGCAGGCGTTTTGCCGTTAAGCGGATTCGCAGATAGCCGTGCAGACCTGTTTATCGTTACGTTATACTTGCCGACCCGCCGGTTCGGCCGGTGAAAATCGATCCATATATCAGGCTATGCAAACCGAAAAAACAAATAATGTGCAGACTTTTCAGGGCATGATTGCAGCCCTGGAACATTTCTGGGCCGCACAGGGCTGTGTGCTCGTACAACCTTATGACATGGAAATGGGGGCCGGGACGTTCCATCCTGCAACATTTTTGCGTGCGATTGGTCCTGAGCCGTGGCGTGTTGCCTATGTGCAGCCTTCACGCCGGCCAACCGACGGCCGCTACGGCGAAAATCCAAATCGCCTGCAGCACTATTATCAATATCAGGTTTTATTAAAGCCATCGCCGCTGGAAATTCAAACGCTGTATCTGGATTCATTAAAAGCCTTGGGTATTGATCCTTTGGTTCATGACATTCGGTTTGTTGAGGATAACTGGGAGTCACCGACCCTGGGAGCCTGGGGTTTGGGTTGGGAGGTTTGGCTCAATGGAATGGAAGTGACTCAATTTACTTATTTCCAGCAGGTGGGTGGCCTGGATTGTCGGCCGGTCAGCGGTGAAATAACGTATGGCCTGGAACGTATTGCAATGTATTTGCAGGATAAAGAAAGTGTTTATGATCTGGTATGGGCGCAGGGGCCTGGCGGTACGGTCACTTACGGTGATGTGTATCATCAAAACGAGGTTGAGCAGTCACAGTATAATTTCGAGCATGCCAATATCGATGTGTTGTTTCGTTTATTTGATGATTGTGAACAGCAAAGCCAGCATCTGATCGCTTCCGGTTTACCTTTGCCCGCTTATGAACAGGTGCTTAAAGCTTCACATGTCTTCAATTTGCTGGATGCGCGTAATGCGATTTCAGTCACCGAAAGACAGCGCTACATTTTACGTGTTCGTGCATTGGCCCGGGAAGTTGCCCAGCGCTATTACGATGTGCGTGAAGCGCTTGGGTTTCCAATGGTGATCGGTAAGAAGGCGGTGGTTTAGATGTCGACAAAAGACTTTTTAGTGGAAATCGGCACTGAGGAACTGCCACCGGTCGCACTGGGCAGGCTTTCAGAGGCATTTGAAAACGGCATCATGCAGGGATTGGCTGCACTTGGTTTCGAAGGCTTACAGAGTCAGCGTTATGCGACACCCAGGCGTTTGGCGGTGCTGGTATCCGGAGTGCCGGTCACGCAGGCCGACCAAATGATTGAGCGCCGTGGCCCGTCTTTGCAGGCGGCTTTTGATGCTGATAATAAACCGACCAAAGCCGCCGAAGGCTTTGCCCGCTCCTGTGGCGTCAGTGTGGATGCGCTTGAGCAAATTGATACGGGGAAAGGTCAGTTTCTATTTTATAAAACAGTAAAACCCGGAGAGGTAACCGAAGAATGTTTGCCTGATATCGTCAGTCGGGCTTTGGCCGGTTTGCCGATTCCAAAACGTATGCGCTGGGGAGATAGTGACGCGGAGTTTGTGCGTCCAGTGCACTGGCTTGTCATGCTGTTTGGTAGTGAAGCTGTTCAGGCGAATATTCTTGGAGTGGATAGTGGTAATCAGACTTTTGGGCATCGCTTTCATTACCCGGCGTCGATCACACTTGAAATACCATCGGATTATCCGGGCCTGTTATACGAGACCGGTAAGGTGGTTGTGGGGTTTGCTGACAGGCGTGAAAAAATAAAACTACAGTTGGGTCAGTTGGCCAAACAACTCAATGGTCATGTTGATCTGGAGGCGGATGATGAATTGCTCAGCGAAGTCACCGCACTGGTGGAATGGCCGGTCGCGATTGCCTGCCGTTTTGACAAGCATTTTTTACAGGTGCCGGCTGAGGCGCTGGTATCCACAATGAAAAGTAATCAAAAATATTTTCCGGTATATGATCATGACGGAAAATTAACGGAGAATTTTATTACGATCAGCAACCTGGAGAGCCTGGATCTGGAAAAAGTTCGTCAGGGTAATGAGCGTGTTATCAGGCCGCGCCTCGCGGATGCGGCGTTTTTCTGGGATCAGGATCGCAAGCAATCGTTGTCGATATACAATGAGCGTCTTAAGGCCGTGGTATTTCAGACGCGTCTTGGCAGTGTATATGATAAAGCAGCGCGGGTGGCGAGCCTGGCCGGTATTATCGCAACACGAATTAAATCCAATGTGGATGCAGCGACCCGTGCAGGTTTGCTTTGCAAGGCCGACCTGATGACGGAGATGGTCGGTGAATTTCCAAAACTGCAGGGCATCATGGGCCGCTATTATGCGTTGCACGATGGTGAACCTGAGGCCGTTGCGCTTGCGATAGAGGAACATTACAAGCCCCGTTTTGCCGGCGACCATCTGCCCGATTCAGAGGTTGGTCAGTGTGTCGCGATAGCGGATAAACTGGATACATTGACCGGTATTTATGCGGTTGGGTTGAAACCGACCGGTGATAAGGACCCATATGCATTACGACGCGCGGCTCTGGGTTTGTTGAAGATTATGGTGGAAAAATCCTTGCCGCTGGATTTGTTGGAGTTGTTGCAACAGGCCGCTGCGCAGTTCAGTGCCGAAGTCAATGCACCGGCTGTGGTTGATGAGGTGTTTGAGTTTATTATGAATCGCTTGCGCGCCGAATATGAAGATAAAGCGTCGCAGGCGTATACGCCGCAACAGGTCGATGCGGTTATGGCTTGTGGGCCTACACGCCCTGTGGATTTTGACCAGCGCATTCAGGCGGTAAGAGCGTTCACCAAGCTGCCTGAAAGCGAGGCATTGGCGGCGGCGAATAAACGTATTGCCAACATCCTGAAAAAAACAGACGGCAGCGCACCGGGTGCTGTCGATCAAAGTTTGTTGCAAGAGCCTGCTGAGCAGACTCTTTATGCGCGTTTACAGAAGTTATTGCCGGAAGTTGAGCCGTTATCCGCTGAGGGTAAATATGAGCAGGCACTGGTGAAGCTTGCCGGCTTGCATGAGCCGGTCGATAAGTTTTTCGATGCGGTGCTGGTCATGGACGAAGATATAAAACTACGGGCTAACCGTTTGGCTTTATTGAACAGCCTGCATGGTGCGTTTACCCGGATAGCGGATATTTCGCGTTTGCAGCAATAACATTTCAACAGAAAGATTTTGGCGATGACGTATCGGAAGGCAATCAGCCGTATTCGCACAGTAACGGGTAGCGTGCTGTATGGCTGTGTGTTTTGCTTAAGCACCGTAATATTGGCAACCGCGCTTTGTTTTTGTTTCTTTCTGCCGTTTCGCCAGCGGTATGCGTTTGCAAAATTTTGGGGTTGGGTTAATGCGACCGCATTAAAATTATTTTGTGGCATGAGCTATCGTATCGAGGGTGTTGACAATATACCGGCCGACCCGGTTGTTATTCTCGCCAAGCATCAGTCCACCTACGAAACCATGGTGTTAACTTATGAGCTGATGCCAATGGCCTGGGTTGCAAAGAAAGAGTTGCTTTGGGTGCCGTTTTTTGGTTGGGCGTTCAGATTAGCCGGTCCGATTATGATTGACCGTAAAGCAAAAACCCGTGCAGTGGATCAAATTGTTGAGCAGGGTACGCGTCATTTGAAATTGGGGCGTTCTGTATTAATTTTTCCGGAGGGTACCCGGAAGTCACCGGGCAGTCAGCCGGGTTATCGTTTAGGTGGTGCTTTTCTGGCGGTTAAAAGCGGTTTTAATGTGTTACCGGTTGCGCATAATGCCGGTGAGTTTTGGCCCCGAAAAAGTTTTTTAAAATGGCCCGGAACTGTAACTTTTTCGATTGGCCCTGTGATTGAAACCGCGAGTAAAGATCCAAAACTTGTGACCGAGCAGGCACAGAGCTGGATCGAAAACAAAATGAGTGAGATCAGCGATCCGGGTCGTCGGCATCCGGCTGGATAAGCCCTGGGTCAGATTATTGGCTGTTTCTGTATTCGGCTAACAATGGGTGGCTGGGTTCAGCCTCAGCCAATATTTCCAGTATTCTGCTGGTGTCTTTATTTTTACTTTTTTGTGCCGAATAGTTTTTCAGCAAGGTATTCACCAACCTGGCTTTTTTGGCGTTGAGTTGTTTTCTTGCCTCAGCCAGTGATGCGGAATCCGGGTACAGCTGACTGACCTGATTTAACAGCCGGGCAGCTTCCGGAAAATTATATTTTTGTTCTTTCGCTTCAATCACCGCATTAATTTTTTCTTCGTAAAACCTGATGATTTCTTTGCGTAATACAGAGGTCAGGTAAGCACGTGTGTTTTCATCTGTGTCCTGAATATTGTTGAGCATCTCCGCAAGACGGGTTTGATTGCCTGATTTAATTGACTGGATCATCTCCAGCTCGGCATCCTCGCGAATTTCGGTTTGAATCGGCTTGATCAGCAATGCTGCACCGAGCAGCATAATGATTGCGCTGCCGGCGACTAATTGTTTAAGCCGGCTCTTGGGTTTTTGCATGCCTTCCATGAATTTTTCAACGCTTTGCAGGCGTTTGCTGCGTTCAAGTGCGAGCGCATCGTATAGTGCTTTTTGTTGCTTGCGGCTGATGCCTTTGCCTTTTATCGGTGTCGGTTTCAGGTTAAGTTCCAGGGCTTTATGTGCGGCAACTTTTTTATAAGGATGCACCCCGGTCAAAAGCTCATAGGCAACACAGGCCAGCGCATAGATATCATCGCGGGGGTCCGGCGGGTCGCCACGGAACATTTCCACCGAAGCATAAGCGGGGGTCAGTGCTTTTAAGCTGGCCGGGTCGAAAAGTGTTTCATCGCCGCTTTTCTGCTGCTCTTTCTTGATCGCGCGGGTGATGCCGAAATCAAGTAATTTAACGGAGCCGTTGTCGCACAGGAAAATATTCGCCGGCTTGAGGTCGCAGTGAATCAGGTTTTGTTTGTGAGCATAGCCAAGGCCGTTGCAGAGACCTTCTATATAGTGTAGCGCGAGATTTAGCGGCAGGCCGCCAGGCGGCAGGTTGCCGATCAGTTTATCGAATGGCTGACCGTGTAACAGTTCCATCGTCATGTAGATGGTCTCTTCGTCATGATCGAAGTCATATACGGTTGCAATGTTCGGGTGTGCCAGGCGCTGGGCTTTGCTGGCTTCACGCTGCAGTGCGATAAAAGCTCTGGAGTGTTTTTTAAATCGTTCAGAAAGCACTTTGATTGCGACATAAGGGTTGCTGTCACGAGCCTGCACTTTTACAAGATCGCGCGCTTTGAATACTTTACCCATTCCGCCCCGGCCGATGATTTCCAGCAGCTCAAAACGTTTTTTCAGGACGGTACCGACTTTTGAAGGCAGGATAGCCGGGATTTCCGATGTCTTGTTTTCATTGCCGGGTGTGTCATAAAACGGTTTTTGATTTTGTTCACCGGCATTTTGCTGTGTGTTCCCTGTCGACTTCAGAATCAGGGTTTTTTGATTATCTGCGGCGCTGGGCGGATAGGGTTCAATCAGGGTTTCATCATCGCCGGGTGCGCCGGGCGGTAAAATAATGGTTTCCTGTACTTCACCATCATTGGCCGTGATTGCGGACTCATGTTGCGCTTCCAGCGCACGCTGGATATTCAGCTCGGTGAGTGTTTCGGAAATCAGGCGGAAATCTTTGGGGGCCAGTTTGCCACTGGTTAACATGGACTGGGTGCTTTCCAGCAGCTCGGTGGGTGTAATATCCGGGTATTTTTCCACAAAGCGGGTGATGCTGTCGGTAAGCTGTGTGCCGTTCAGCTTGCCGCCAAGGTAACTTTCAATCAGTGCGATAAATTCCGCCAGCATAACGTTATTGGCTATTGCGGGTTAGACAGGGTTTTTCCGAGGGCTAAGCGCGATGAAATAAATCGGGCCAAGTGTGTCCACCATGGTTGAATTATAAAAATGTGCATTAATACTCATCGTTTGTATGACCTTCGAACGACCCGGAGGGTTCTATTCTCGCATGGTATCGTATTTACGTCGCTTATTTTAGGATCTTTTGGTGTCATTTGATAATCAAAGTAAGCGGCTGATTTTGTATGAAGTCCAGTCAAGGTGATCAGGCTGTGTTGTGATTGTTTCGGCATACAAAGCCGCCGCCGCTTTAGTTTACTCGGCAAGCGCGTATTAAGGGCTCGCAATTCTATACAAAATCCATAAACTATCGCCCTCGGGCACTGCCCGTTTTCGATACAAAAATGAGGCGAAATATGGAATTTTTACTGGATTACGGGCTTTTTTTTGCAAAGCTGTTTACCGTGATAATAGGGCTTTTGCTTTTAGTGGGTGGCCTGTCGGCATTGATGATGCGGGATAAGCATAAAACCGGGGATGGCCATATCGAGATCAAGCATCTCAATGAAAAGATCCATGGCATGCAGCAGAGTATCAAGTCGGTTGTTTTGGACCGTTTCAGCTTGAAACAGCAGCATAAAGCGGACAAGGCAAAAGCCAAAGCGGATGCAAAGGCTGAAAAAAAAGCGCGTAAATCAACGCCACAGGATAATGACAGTGAAACACCGGGTGCCCGTAAGCAGGTGCTTTACGTGTTGGATTTTCACGGCGATATGCGCGCCAGCGCGGTTGCGTCACTGCGTGAGGAGATTACCGCAATATTGTCGGTGATTCAGCCCGGGGATGAAGTCGCGGTTCGCCTGGAAAGCCCTGGGGGAGTGGTGCATGGCTATGGTCTGGCTGCCTCCCAACTGTTGCGAATCAAGGAGCGGGGGGTCAAATTGACGATTTGTGTGGATAAGGTTGCTGCGAGTGGCGGTTATATGATGGCCTGTATAGCGGACCGTATCCTGGCGGCGCCTTTTGCGGTGCTGGGTTCTATTGGTGTAATGGCGCAGTTACCGAATTTTCATCGCCTGCTGAAAAAAAATAATATTGATTTTGAGTTGCTGACTGCCGGTGAGTTTAAGCGTACCCTGACAGTGCTGGGCGAAAACACCGATAAAGGGCGGGCCAAATTTCAGCAGGATCTGGAGGATACACACGGCTTGTTTAAAGAGTTTGTGCAGCAACAACGTGCAAGTGTCGATATCAATCAGGTCTCAACCGGTGAAATCTGGTTTGGAAAAAGAGCGTTGGATGTAAAACTGGTGGATGAGTTAAAAACCAGCGACCAGTTTTTGATAGAGCGCTGTGAGTCTTCAGAGGTTTATGAAGTTAAATACATCGAGAAAAAGCCTATTCAGGAGAAGCTGGGGCTGTCTGTGCATGCACTGCTGGATGGTTTGTTGCTTAAATGGGCCGATCGCTTCAGCCGTAGCCGTTTTTTGTGATGTTCTGGTTGGTTACCGGAATAACGGCGTAAGGCGTAAATAGGGGGAGCTGAAAAAGACCTGAAATCCATCCCCCGGGTGGAAGAGTAGCCCCGGGAGATTGAATTTCGGATTTCAGGCGTCCTGGGAGACTCGGTTTCAGTGAATATGATAGAAAGCTTTGTCCGGCATACCTAAAAGCGGCAGTTGCTTTTCGGACTTCCGGGAAGTACGGGTGAATTCCAGAATTTTATTGGCGTCTGGATCTTTGGCGTTCTCGAGCTCTACCGGATCAATGGCTTCACTGATCGAAGGCAGCTCGACATCGTCGTAAATAAGTGTGTTCGCGGGTTGCTTCACCGGCATCGAGCAAAACTGTTTTTGACCAAACTGGTCACCAGCACTGTTTAGATACAGTAAAGATGCGGAGAGCATAATTACACCGCCCATAAACATTGTCAGCAAGATAAAAACTAACATCGGCCTACCCCAAAACTGATTCACTTGCCCAGGTAATCGCAAAATTGGGGCCAACTAATAAAATGTGAAGCTTTTCAATATTTTATAGATAAGTTGATGAAAAACTGTCTCTGACTGACAATGTGTTTTGTGGGATTATCGTCAACTTTGCGGAAAAATCGTCGGTTGTTGGAAATGTTAAATTTCTTTTGATAGCGTCAAACTCAAACAGCATCCGTGTTATTACGTGTTAGTTTGTACGTAACGTTTGCTGATCATGAACTTGGTGAGAGTGGGGCCACTAAATTGTTTTGTTGTTGTATGCATAAACTGTTTTATTATTCGATATGATTGATTTTAGGCTTGCGGGATTTACTTATGCTGGTTGCAAGGCAGTGTTTCCTGTAACACGGATGAGCCGCTGTTTTCTTTTTGGGTGTATAAGATGGTGCAACGTGTAAATAAGGGGCTGATGCCAATGCGATATTTATTAACTGCGGTTTTGCTGGTGTCCGGGTTTACAGCTGTTTGGGCAGACTCGAATACTTCTGCGAGTGAGGCTGATAAATTTCAAAAAGCCATACGCCTTGCGGAACGTGTTTATCAGGAGACCGGTGATGCAAACGGTGCGGCCAAAGTGTTGGAAGAGGCTGGTGTTGCACGTTTAAAGAAAAGCCGGCCCGCGGAAATAGACAAAGTCACTTATATCGATGTATTGGAAACCTATGCCGGTTTTTTGTCGAGATTGCCAGCTCGTGAGCTGGAAGCTGCATCATTGTTAAAATCGGTAATCGAATCGGATCCGCGGCGCGCTTCTCCGTATTTGAGTTTAGGTGATTTGTACTATCGCCTGCATCAGTCTCAACCTGGAGCCCGTTACCGTTCCATTTACTCTGCAGCGTATAAAAAATATATAAAGCGTCTGGAAGCAGAGGGTACCCGAAGTTTTCTCCCCAATCGCGTTGTTGAGTCGGTTTATGACGTGGGTCAGGGTGGTGTTTGCCGGGTGGTTGCGCAATTATTGGAGCAAGGCAGCACCCAGAGTCTGGAGCAGTTTTTTAATCCTGAGCGCGAAATAAAAGTTTTAGATAAAGGCCCGGACGGATCGGTATTGGGCGGTGAGGACGGAATCAGCTTTGCCGGGTTGGTCCAGAACAGTGATGGGCGTATCCGCCGTTCTTTAGTTGATATTGACAATAACGGTAGCCTGGAGCGGCGTTATTCGGCAAAAATGACACAGGGGGGCTGTACGCGTAATTTATTTTATCAGGAAGTGGGTATACAGACCGCGCTGTTGAGTAATGATTTGCTCGATCAGTTTTATGCCGCCGGGCGGGTATGCGGCGCGAGCAAACTGTCAGTCATGCGTTATCGCAATGAGAATTATATTGTGGAGCAGCAGATCCAGCCGGATAGTCAAATTCGTATGTCTGTTTACCAGCTTAATGCGCGTGGGCAGCACCAGCAGCTGTGTAGTTTGCAGCCGCCGACCCGGTTGCAGCGTAATCTGGTGCGCTCCTGCAATGCAGCGATCTGTGACAAACTGGAGAGTGAGATTGACGCAGTTGTCAGCTCTGAAGGCCAGCAGGGTGTGGAATGGCTGGTCAGCGATATCAGCACTTTAAGCTTTGATTCGTCACTGGAGGCTAATCCCGGTTATAAACGTTTTATTGAAAGCCAGCATCAGTACCTGGTTGATTTGGATAATGACGGTGAACGTGAATTGATTTCCCGTGTTTGGCTGGCCGACTCGGAAGGCCAGCAGCAATACCGTTATCGCCTTTTTAAGGAGCGGGACGGGTTATGGCAGCCGTGGCAGTTACCTGAAGTTGTGACTGCAGGTGCCGCCAAACAGGTGTTGGATGACAAGATATGGTTTTTCATTGACCGTATTAATGAAAAAAATTATCTGGTCACGTTTACCGCGACTGCAACATCAGGTGGTGAGTCGGGGCAGGAAAGCAGGCGTTACGAACTGCAGGTCTATCTGGTTGAAGGTGGTCAGTTGCAATATCTTGGGGAGATAAGCACATCCAGCTCTTAGTGTGCGGTGTCTGAAAAACTGATTTTTGAATAATGATTTTGAATGGATTCCAACGATGACTGAAACCTTTGAGAAAGCCGCGCTTGACTATCATCAGTTTCCCCGGCCGGGCAAACTGGAAATCACGCCGACCAAAAAAGTAATCAATCAGCGGGATCTGTCATTGGCTTATTCGCCGGGTGTTGCGGCGGCCTGTGAAGTGATTGCAGAAGATCCAACACAGGCTGCCCAATTGACGGTGCGCAGTAATCTGGTGGCTGTGATCAGCAATGGCACCGCGGTATTGGGCTTGGGTGCGATAGGGCCACTGGCATCGAAGCCGGTGATGGAGGGTAAAGCGGTCCTTTTTAAAAAGTTTTCCGGAATTGATGTATTTGATCTGGAGGTTAACGAAACCGATCCGGATAAATTTGTGGAAGTGGTTGCGGCTCTGGAGCCGACTTTCGGCGGAATTAATCTTGAGGATATAAAAGCCCCGGAATGTTTTGAGATTGAACGTCGCTTAAGAGAGCGGTTAAAGATACCGGTTTTTCATGATGATCAGCACGGCACGGCGATCTGTGTGGCCGCTGCGGTTCGTAATGGCCTGCGCCTATTGGATAAACCCATTGAGAATGTCAGGCTGGTGTGTTCCGGTGCGGGTTCGGCGGCACTGGCGTGTCTGGATTTGCTGGTTACGATGGGTTTAAAAAAAGAAAACATCAGGGTGTGTGATCTTGATGGTGTGGTTTACCAGGGACGTACGGCGGGTATGGATCAATACAAAGCACGGTTTACAGTTGATACAAAAGCACGTGTTTTGGATGATGTGATTGCCGGAGCCGATATTTTTCTGGGGGTATCCGGACCTAAAGTATTAAATGCCGCGCAGGTCGCAAAGATGGCCGATCCGCCTCTAATACTGGCATTGGCCAATCCGGAGCCGGAGATCATGCCGGAAGAGGCCTTGCGTGGGAACGCCAATGCAATTATTGCGACCGGCCGTTCGGACTATCCGAATCAGGTTAACAATGTGTTGTGTTTCCCGTTTATTTTTCGCGGTGCCCTTGATGTCGGTGCAACCACAATTAATGATGCAATGAAAATCGCCTGTGTTGAAGCACTGGCTGATTTGGCGCATGCGGAATCCTCCGATGCGGTTTCAGTGGCCTATGGCGGACAACAGTTCTCTTTTGGTAAAAATTATCTGATACCCAAGCCTTTTGATCCCAGGTTGATGAAGGTTGTGCCGCCACGTGTTGCCAGAGCTGCGATGGAAAGCGGTGTTGCAACCCGTGAAATTGAGGATTTTGCGGCCTATCAGGTGGAGTTGGAAAGTTTTATTTATCGCTCGGGTATGGTCATGCGGCCTGTTTTTGACCGGGCTATCAGTAACCCGCGCCGTATTATTTATGCTGAAGGTGAGTCCCGGCGTGTATTGCGTGCAGTGCAGGTGCTGGTGGATGATGGAATCTGTAAGCCGATTCTGATTGGTCGCCGTGAGCGAATAGAAAAGTTAATTGGTGATATTGGCCTGCGTATTCGGATTGATCAACACTTTCAGGTTTTGGAGCCGGGAAATAATCCAAACTATGAGCGCGACTGGCAATTACTGCATCAGTTGAATGCACGCAACGGCATTACTCCGGATCATGCCAAGACCATGGTCTTAAATGACCCCACGGTGATTGCCGCTTTGCAGGTAAGCCAGGGTGAGGCAGACGGGATGATTTGTGGTTTGACTGGAAAATTCGATGCGCATCTAAGGCGTATGTCGAGTGTCTTTGAGTTGCGTAAAAGTGCCAGCGGGTGTTCAACGGTTAACCTGCTGACGTTGAAGTCAGGGAGCTTTTTTATCAGTGATACCCATGTGACCTATGATCCCAGTGCCGAGCATATTGCCGAGACCGCGCGTTTGGCGGCGGATATCGTCCGGCGTTTTGGTTTAAAGCCCCGGGTTGCGCTGCTGTCGCATTCCAATTTCGGTAGCTCCGAACATGCGTCGGCGGTGAAGATGCGTGAGGCTTTGAGCATTTTGAAGGAAAAAGCACCGGCTCTGGAAGTCGAGGGTGAGATTCAGGCGGATGCGGCCATTTCTGAGAGTGTTCGTGAGCGGCTTTTCCCGGGCTCGGGTCTTGAAGGCGCTGCCAATCTGTTGATGATGCCGAATCTGGATGCTGCGAATATTGCTTATAACCTATTGAAAAGCCTGGATGAAGGGGTGGTTATCGGTCCGATTCTGGTCGGCCTGAATCGCTCGGGCCATATTCTGACACCCAGTGCAACGGTTCGGGGAATTGTGAATATGAGTGCGGTGGCAGTCGTGCATGCGTTGGATGTTGAGCAGGAGGCCAAGGCGCAGCAATAGCGTATGTATGCGCGCATCGTGGGCTTTAATATCTTTGGTAATTTCGTATATGGATTCATTCAAGGATTGCGGGCCGCCGTCGATATATGGATACATTAGGACATCACATGAGTGTATGACGATCTTGGGAGATTGTCGGATTGACAAGGATGATTTAGAGCTCAGGGAGCGAGCGCCAAAGGATTGATGAATCATCAGGGATTAGGGAGACAATGCGCTTTTGTGATCGGGCAGGGATGCTCGTCAGATATCCGTTAGGGTTCCCCCTAGCGGATATCTGATTAGGGCTTGTTTTTGGCATGGTATACACTTAACTGGGTCTGACATAAAAACGTAACATAACAGGCTTTTGTAGTTTGGGTTGTATGCTGTGAAAACACATTAATACCTGCCAGCATCGCAAACATACTTTATAATTCGCGCTCGACAATAAATCTGATTTTTTGTTTTGAGCGTATTTAAAAACTATTAACGTGTTTAAGCGATACCTTATGCAAATATTTGGCGGGTTGGTTTCCGTGTTGGCTGCTGCTTTATTAAGCGGCTGTGTAAGCTTTGGTGATATAGCCGGTTCATTGTCCGATGCAGTGGTTAACCAAAAAGACCCTGATACGGTGCGTGATGGTGCACCCGCATACCTTATTCTGATTGACAGCCTAATTATCAATAATCCTGGCGATGCCGAGCTGTTAGTGTCCGGCGCACGTCTTTACAATGCTTATGCGACTGCTTTTGTAACAGATCCGGTACGTGCAAAACAAATGTCCGAGACCGCGTTAAAATACGCCGGCATGGCATTATGTGAAGCACTTGGGGAGTCCTTATGTGCGGCAAGTGCGGGTTCTTTGGACAGTTACCAGCAGGCGCTGAAAAAAATAGATGACCCGGATGAGGTGCCTTACTTATATACCCATGCATCTGCGTGGGCCGGGTGGATACAGGTGAATACGGATAACTGGCAGGCAATTGCGGATTTGCCCAAGGTGCAGGCGGCGATACAACATGTGTTGGCTTTGGATGAACGTTACGATAACGGCAGTGCGCATATTTTTATGGGTGTATTAAAGACACTGAGGCCTGCGGCATTGGGTGGGCAGCCGGAACTGGGCCGCATGCATTTTGAACAGGCGATCAGTTTGTCACAGGGTAAAAACCTGATGGCCAAGGTATTATTTGCGCGTCATTATGCGAGACTGGTATTTGATAGGGCATTGCATGATGCGTTATTACAGCAGGTGCTGGAAGCGGAAGTTGAGCAGCCGGGGCTGACCTTAAGTAATGTTCTTGCTCAGGAACAGGCCAGAGCGTTATTGCAAAGTTCTGACGAATACTTTTAACAGGCGGATTGTATGCTCAAATTTTATTGAGCACAGAAGCTGGAGAAAAAAATGTTGAAATTAAAATTGCCGTTGAGTTTAGGCTTGGTTTGTTGCCTGCTCGGTTTTAACCTGAATGCGGCTACGGTTTTAAAAATAGCAACTATTGCCCCGGATGCAACAACCTGGATGAAAGAAATGCGCATGGGTGCGGCAGAGATTGAACAGCGTACCGAGGGCCGGGTAAAGCTGAAATTTTATCCGGGTGGTGTGATGGGCAGTGATGCCACAGTACTGCGCAAAATACGTATAGGTCAGTTACAGGGTGGAGCAGTGACTGCCGGGACATTGGCTGAAATTTATCCGGATGCGCAAATCTATAGTTTACCGATGCAGTTCAGTAGTCTGGAGGAGTTGAATTATGTGCGCAAACATATGGACTCACGTATTCGGGAAGGGTTAGAGCGCAATGGCCTGGTGAATGTCGGTATCAGCAATGGCGGTTTTGCGTACATAGCCGGTAGTGCGCCGGTGGCAGGTATTGCTGATTTAAAAAAGCAGCGTGTCTGGATACCGCAAGGCGATGTAATTGGGGAGACGATGTTTAAAGCCGCCGGTATTTCACCGGTACCGCTGCAGGTCTCCGATGTGTATACGGCGTTACAAACCGGTTTACTGGATACGGTTATTGCCAACCCTTCCAGTATCATCGCGTTTCAATGGCATACCAAAGTTAAATATCTGACCGACTCCCCGCTGGTATTGCTGATCGGTATGATGGTGCTTGATAAGCGCGCTTTTGCAAGGCTTACACCAGGTGATCAAAAAATTGTCAGTGAAGTGATGACTGACAAGTTTCGTAAGCTTGATGAGCTAAACCAGCAGGATAACGAAAATGCCAAATTGGTCCTGCAAAAAAATGGAATCGAATTTATTAAACCGACTGCCGCCGAGCGTCAAACCTGGTTAAACGTTGCAAATGGCAGCCTGGATGGTCTGGCACGTAAAGGTGCATATACACAAGAATTTTTACAGCTTATGCAGAAACATATTAATGCCTATCGCAGCCAGGCGCAGTTGGAATGAACGATACGCTTAAAGTACCGGGCAACAAAATTACACAGTTTATAGAATTAATAGAAGACGGGTTAATCGTCACGATTTTAATCGTGATGATAGTGTTGGCGACCGCGCAAATTTTTCTGAGAAATTTTTTTGATGCCGGCTTGTTATGGGCCGACCCTTTATTGCGGGTGATGGTATTGTGGCTGGCACTGTTGGGTGCGCTTGCGGCCAGTCGTCATAATAAGCATATTGCTATTGATTTGTTTTCACGGCTTTTGTCCACGCGGCAGTTTCTGTGGATGCAGGTTTTTACCAGTGGGTTCACGGCCTGTGTCTGTGCATTGGTGGCTTTTTATGCGGTGCGTTTTGTGATGGATGAGTACCGGTTTGGAGGTACAGTATTTGCCGGTTTGCCATCCTGGTCGGCGGCGTTGATTGTGCCATTGGCTTTCGGTTTGATTGCATTGCGTTACATGTTGTTTTGCGGTACCCGAATAAAAACCGGGTTGTTTGGAGACCCCGCTGACAATGCTGATCATTAGTATTGTTTTAGTAATTATTGCACTTTGTGGTGCACCGTTGTTTGCGGTGATAGTGGCCAGTGCAATGTTTGGTTTTTATCAGCAAGGCATCGACCTGTCGGTCATCGCGATTGAAGTTTACCGTGTATCTGATATGTCAGTGTTGCTGGCAATTCCATTGTTTACTTTTGCCGGTTATTTGTTGGGGGAAAGCCGTGCGCCGCAACGTCTGGTGTATTTGAGTAAAGCGTTGCTGGGGTGGTTACCCGGTGGTTTGGCGATAGTTGCATTGGTTGCCTGTGCACTGTTTACTGCATTTACCGGCGCATCCGGTGTAACGATTGTTGCTTTGGGGGCGCTGCTATATCCGGCCTTGCTTGAGGCCGGTTATCGAGAACACTTTAGCCTGGGTCTGGTTACCACATCCGGCAGCCTTGGCCTGCTGTTTGCGCCATCGTTGCCGTTAATTTTGTATGGAGTTGTTGCACAGCAGTTAAACTTAAGTACGCCGGTGCGTATTGATGATCTGTTTATAGCCGGAATATTGCCTGGCTTATTAATGCTTTTTGCGCTTTCTCTATTCAGTATCTGGCGTGCTCCCCGGAAGCTTGCGCGTACACAGACTCAATGGAGCGGACATGAGGTCTGGAGTGCGGTCAAAGATGCCGGTTGGGAAATTCCGTTAGTGCCGTTAGTGATTGGCGGGATATACGCGGGGTTTATTGCGGTATCCGAAGCCGCAGCGCTGACTGCATTCTATGTGTTGGTTGTTGAAGTGTTGATTCGTCGGGAAATTACATTTCAGCAGTTACCCAAAGTGATTCGTGAGGCGATGTTGATGGTCGGTGGCATCATGATTATCCTGGCGGTTTCGTTGGCCTCAACCAACTATATTATTGATGCGGAAATACCGACTCGCGTGTTTGATACTATTCAGGCGCATATCGATAGTAAATGGACTTTTCTGATTTTGCTGAATATCTTTTTACTACTGCTGGGTATGATGCTGGATATTTTTTCCGCTATTGTGATTATGATTCCATTAATACTGCCGATTGCACTGGGTTACGGCATTGATCCATTGCATCTGGGTATTATATTTTTGGCTAATATGCAGTTGGGTTATTTTACACCGCCGGTGGGAATGAATCTTTTTATTGCGAGTTACCGGTTTGAAAAACCGGTGCTTGATATCTACAAAGCAACATTACCGTTCTTTTTTATTTTGCTTGGTGTGGTATTAATTATCACCTACTGGCCCGGTTTGAGCCTGATGTTGCTGCCAGGGCGCTAACCCTAAAACCGTAAAAGCTGACCGATAAAATTTCGGTTGAGATAAAGAATGAGGCCGGCGTTTAATAGTTTCCGAACTTAGGTAGGCCCCCAGGTACGCCCGGCATGCTCTTGGGTTCGCCGGTAATCTGCGAACGTGCGCCCGATTTACCGAATTGAACCACTTTGGAATCCACGGTTTGTGGTTTGCCGTTTACCGAATTATTGGAAACCGCTTTTACAATGCCAAACGGAACCTGGCTGGAAACCCACATTGTTGAATTGCTCTCGATACGAATTTTTTTAATAATCATATTCATTTCAGCAGAGCCACGGCCGCTGATTTTCTGGGATTTAAATGTGCCGGCCGGCAGCTTGACGGTTTCGTTGCCGCTTGCCTGAAAGTCATAATTAATTTCGATGCCCATGGCTTTCATCATAGTATCTGCAAGTAACCCGCCTTCTGAAATGGCCATCGGTTCCTGGTTGCCGGTTTGAAAAATAATTTCTTTACCGAAGCCCCGGAGATTATTGATTACATTTGCCATATTACCGGACATGGCTGATTCGGCGATCAGTGACTTTACAATTGCGCGATCGCCGGTTTTTTTGCGCTTGTCTTTTTTGATTTTATAATTCTGGGTTTCCATTTCCACCCAGTAATAAGGCTGACCATCACGGGTTTCACGTCCCACTAAAGAGGTTTTTATTACCACCAGAGTTTTTTTGCCCTTATGATTGGTGGTCATTTCCTCGCGGATCTGCCAACTGCCGACCGGTGTCGACTTTTGAAAACTGTAGTTGATTGCGGCGGCATGAATGGGTGACAGGGTTTGACAGACAAGAACAAGTAAAAGAAGTGCTTTGCAATAGATAAATTTCATACTTTACCCCCCGTAAAAGCTGCGATTCGCACCTTAGCATCGAAAAATTTGTGATGCAAACGATAAAAAAGCACAAAAACGCGCAATTTTATGTATTTTTTGTTATGCTTGCGCCGCTGTTTTTGGCACCAATAAGCAAAATAACAGCCAAAATAATAAAAACTGGGCGCCCGAATGGGCGCCGTTCTTTTTTGGCGGTGGTTCCACTGTTGTTTGTTGTACCTCGAACTCGTTACACTATGGCTTTTAGTCTGGAGCCGGAAATATGAGTGCCAGCCGTCATGTTATCAATGAGTCGCGATCTGACGTTACTGCATCGGGTGTCAATAAAGCCCGTTATCTGGCGGTGCGTGGATTTACTGCCGGGCTTTGTAAAGATCTGCATCCTGAGGATACGGTTGCCCAGTCCATGCCTGATGCGAGTCCGGTGAAATGGCATCTCGCCCATACAAGCTGGTTTTTTGAAACATTTATTCTGGAAAAAAGCATTCAAAACTATAGTTGCTATAACTCTGAATACAGAGAGTTGTTTAACTCTTACTATAATAGTGTTGGTGCGCAATATTTGCGTCCGAACAGAGGTTTGATCACAAGGCCGACGTTGACGGAAGTCAACAATTATAGAACCCATGTTGATCAACATATGCTCGAACTGTTGGATAAACCCGAAGCCTTAAGTGCCGAGCTGCTTCATCTGATAGAAGTTGGCTTGCAGCATGAGCAACAGCATCAGGAACTGATGTTAACTGATTTAAAACATTTGTTTTCCTTTAATCCTTTGTATCCGGCTTATCAGGAAAGCCCGGATTTGCCCACAAGCGATACTGTGCCGCTGGAGTGGCGGTTTGTTGATAGTGGTTTGCATATAATTGGCTATCAAGGGGAAGGGTATGCGTTCGACAATGAAACCCCGTCACACAAATATTATTTGCAGCCATTTAAGTTTGCATCACGTTTGATTACGAATGCAGAGTATCTTGCGTTTATCGAGGATGGTGGTTATCAGCGCCCGGAGCTTTGGTTGTCTGATGCCTGGGCATTATTGAAACAGCGGCAGTGGCAGGCGCCATTGTACTGGCAGAAAGCCGGTAACGAGTGGCAGGTTTTTACGCTTGCCGGGTTGCAGGCACTCTCTCTGGCTGAGCCGGTTTCACATGTCAGCTATTATGAAGCCGATGCATATGCGCGTTGGTGTGGTGCGCGGCTGCCGACCGAACAGGAATGGGAGGTGGTGGCGCGCGATTCTGCAGTGCAGGGGAATTTTGTCGATAGCGAATTTTTCCATCCGGTTTCGGCATTGCCGGGCCCGGGTGTGCATCAGATGTTTGGCGATGTTTGGGAGTGGACGCAAAGCCCGTATGCCGCGTATCCCGGGTACCGGCCGCCACAGGGTGAACTGGCTGAGTACAACGGAAAGTTTATGTGTAATCAAATGGTGCTGCGTGGCGGATCGTGTGTGACTTCGCAATCTCATATCCGTGCTACATATCGAAATTTCTTTTTCCCCGATGCGCGTTGGCAGTTCAGTGGAATTCGATTGGCCCGCTCTGTTGATTAAAGAAACCTTCTTCACATAAAGCATGCTTTGTCGCTTATTCTTTATTGTTCAATAGCATTAGTTGCTGTTTAACTTAAATGACCGATTTTCTGCAATACTACCGGGGCTTGGAGGTATTAGAGTCCAATGCCGTGTTTAATGGTTGGCGTGATACACTGCCGGCACTGATTCAGCAGGCGTTGCATCCGAATCGTGACCGCCGATTGCCCGGTTGGCACCAGGTTTTGCAGGAGTTGCCCAAACCGGCGCAAATCAAAACAGATTTGAATACTGCAGCTGTACGCATTGAATCACTTGAAAAATATTCCGGGGAGCAGCATGATCGATTAACTGAGCTGCTGTTTACATGGAAGCCCTGGCGCAAAGGCCCGTTTGATATTTGTGATATTTATATCGACAGCGAATGGCGCTCCGATTTGAAATGGGATCGTTTGTCAGATGCCATTGAACCATTGCAGGGTCGTCGGGTGCTGGATGTTGGTTGCGGTAACGGTTATCACTGCTGGCGTATGGCCGGTGCCGGTGCGGAGGTGGTGCTTGGTATCGATCCGGTGCTGCAATATCTAATGCAATATTTTGCAGTTCAGCATTTTATTGCGGCTAATAATGTATTTGTATTGCCGTTTACGCTGGAGGCATTACCTGCCGGGTTGCAATGTTTTGATACGGTGTTTTCGATGGGTGTGCTGTATCACCGTCGGCAGCCGCTGGAGCATTTGTTGCAGCTGCAACGCTGTTTAAAGCCTGATGGTGAGTTAGTGTTGGAAACATTAATCATTGAGAGTGATGATCAGTCTGTATTGGTGCCACCCGGGCGGTATGCGCAAATGAAAAATGTCCATTATCTTCCGTCCTGTGCAGCACTGGAGCATTGGTTAGCTAACGCCGGGTTTAAAAATATCCGTTTGATTGATATCAATATAACAACGCCAGAAGAGCAGCGTGCCACAACCTGGTCTGGTGATGTATCCTTGATTGATTTTCTCGACCCGCAAAACACGGCACTGACAATAGAAGGGCATCCGGCGCCACGCCGGGCTATTTATCTCGCGAATGCTCAGGGTTGATTCTAATAGAATTTCTAGTACTTTCGTTTAGCGACTATAACCGCGGTTATATTGTTTGCGATAGCCGGAAACGCAAGAATACGGTTGTTAAACAGCTGACGATATTCCCTGATGAGCGCGATAAACGGACACCCGTTAACAAACCACCTGCCTGCCGCGGATACTGCGGCATCTGTCAGTAGCGACAGCGCGCCGTTATTCCAGAAAAAACTGCAATTACTCGCCCAAACCGGTAACGGTGATCCGCCGCAAGCTCCGGAAGACTCAGATTTTGATGCTGAAACCCTGCTGCGCAGATTGTATGACGAATATCAGAGCGGCGTCTGGGCCGGTATCGATACTGGGCGTCTGCCGACATTTGAGGTGTTTTCTCAGGCGGTGATGGAAATGTACGAAGCCGGTGCTGATGGTGATCCGGAGCTGGAGTTTGATATTGGGAATGGCCCGGTCAAATTAACGCGTTCCGAGTGGTTGGAAGCCGATGTGACCGAAAGCCGCTTACAGGAGCTTGAGTTTTCGGGACATGCCAACCGATATGCAGCCGGTTGGGCTACAGACTATTGGCAGGCACAGGGCAATCTTGTTCCGCAGGGCCCAGAGCAGGCCGTGATTGATCTGGATGCATTAAACACCACCCCGTTACCGCCGGCAGGTCAGACACTGGATCCGAGCAAGGTTTATCGTGTGCCGATCGGTGAATCTGCGCAATTTACTGATGTAACCGAAGCGGTTAATGCAACGGTTAAGCGAATTCGAAATAGCGGCAGTCAGGATTTTGTGATGGAGTTTTTCCCGGAGGGGCCCGGTGTACCACTAGCCGAACGTTTTGTGTATTCATGGCACTCAAACTACGATATCTGAATCTGGGAAAATACCGAAAATAACAAGATAATAAAATATGAAGATAGCCCCGGTTTATCTGACAGGCGGGCATTTTGGGATTGGATGAAAGCGTTGCAGGGTGTGGGTTCGATCGTGGTGTCACGCTCGGGTATTGCGGATGTTGAGTCGATTACCCACCCGCCGTTGCAGTCGGTTTATGCAAAAGATTTTTCTGACACCGGGCGGGAAAATTTTATGAAGGCCATGAGTGCACAGTTGGCCGGCTTGTTTGGTATGAGTGCTGTTGTCACAGATCAGGAAAAATCACCGATAGTTGAGAGTGAAGGTTATCAGTTGCAGTACGACACGGTGTTGGCGCATGCGATGCCTGTCGGCAAGAACGGGTATAACCAGGCGCTGAGCCAGCGTTCCAAGGAGTACATGAGTGAGAGTAAGATATCCAACCATATCCCACGGTATGTTTTTTTGATTCGTGTTGATCCGGATAGGTCTGATCCATCAGTCTATCTGGTGGATAATTTTCCATCAGTTTATATGGAGGATAATCCTGATAATAGACTGGGTGCCAGAATTATACGGGACATCGGGATTTTGGATGCAAACGGTGCATTCGTATCGGATCAACTGAAAACGCGTATTCCCGCTGAGCATGGGCAATGGTACGCCAGTGTTGTTCCTGTGCCGGAGTTGTTTGTATACACTGGTTATCGTAACCGGATACTCCAACGAGTTGATTTGTCAGATATGCCGATGTTACCTGCAATTATGCTCGGTAGTCAGGATTCGCAGATAACAAGATCCCGAGCCGTATCAGTGGATCTCTCCGGTGCGAGATTACAAGGTTATTTTCAGAATTTTAAATTTCTCCCGGGTTTTCGTTTTGATGGTGCTGATTTGAGCAAGGCAGATTTAACCGGTGCGACATTCTATCCGCAAACACTGGGGAGTCTACTGAGTGCAGCTGCAGGGCCGCAAAAAATTGAAAGCGTGCGACTGGCTGGTGATTACCGCAGCGTCAATTTAAGTGCGTTTGATAAGTCGCACATAGAGTTTTTGTCCAATAGTATTGTGGATGCAGCCACATTGTCGTCGATAAGCCATGATCAATTTGTAACACTGGGTTTTAGAGGTGTGACTTTGAGTGGGGATTTGACAAACGTTACGTTCCAGCTGGAACAGCTCCGTGTTACGAAGCTTTTCAATGCGAGTTTAGCCGGTCAGGATTTACGGGGCTTTAATTTTGAAAAGACACAGTTTGATAATGTTGATTTATCTGGAACCCTTTTGCAGGGCGCTAATTTCAATGATGCTACAATTCATTGGTATGGCACTAAGTATGCAAATTTTTCCGGTGCGACGCTGGATCTAGAGGCGATTCGCAGTATGGGAGATGAAGCCAGGAGTTATATAAAGTTTTTTGGGAATGGGCCATTTCATGCAGCCGAAATGATAATTTCTAAATACCGTCCTGATTGGCTGATTGTTTCCCAATGGGGTGTGTTATCCGGTGCGAAAATATTGGGCAATGATTTGAGTGATGATTTGGGTGGGTTTGATCTGGTCGGTGCTGATTTGAGTGATGCCGGTGCGAATGCAAAGCTGAATAAATCTGTGCTGGATGGTGTCGCCTTGGCCAGCTTGGGTGATGATTTAAGTGGTATTGATTTTAATGACGTAATATTGATTGGTGATTTATCCGCGGTATCGCCCGAAGCGCTGCAAACTGCGAATCTCCGGGGTGCTATACTGGTCGATCAGGTTGTGATTCAGGGTTTGCTTGATAAAGGTGTAACAGATTTGCGTGGGGTGCGGGTTGGCGGTGATTTAAGCGATATGGGTAACCGGTGGCCGGATGTTGATTTGCGCGATGCGGATTTCAGTCAGGTGCTTGGTTTAAGCACTTTGTCCGGGGCAATTGTTAATGGCAAAACCTTACAGTCGATTACCGGTAATGAAGATATTTCGGATGCCATTCTCGAAACGATTGATCAACCGGGCGGCATTCAGGATACTTCCGGTTCCGATGATAGTGGCCCAACCACCGACAGCCTGAATGATCAGGTTTCGGATGCATCGTCTGCTGCATTGGTGGAACAGTATAAAGGTTTTTCGGAAGAGAGCAGTTTATTTAATCTCAACGATCAACAGAAAAACGCCGGTTATACAAACTTCAGTGTGCACAAAAAGATTGAGAATAATTCAGGCACAATCAACTTTGCGCCGTATGATTTGCCGGGGTTATTGTCAGAGCAGGCCGGTGATTTAACTGCTCCGGTAGAAACCGGTGCAGGGCAGGCGACACAAACCGATTATACTTTACCCACAGAATCTTCTCCCGAACAGGCGCGCTTGGAATACGCAATACGAAATGCTTATAGCCAGCTACCGCTAGCGGTTCAGTTGGAACTGACCCTGGAAGAATTCCGGCAACTGGATTTAATTGAAATCGATCTGGCACAGCAATATAAAGCTTATGCCGACTTGCATTTCAATGTGACCCATCAGGACGGTAAGCCACCGATGCGGTTTGTGGACTATATAAAATTCGGATCAGAAATTCAGGCAAGCCTGCAGCGTTGGTCAATGCAGGCCAAACGCAGTGATGTGGAAGCCGATACTAAACTAAAACAGGCACAGATCTATCGGGATCAGACTGAAAGTCTGCAACAAATCACACAACAAATTGAACAGGCGACTGCGCTACTAAAAGCAGCGCGTGCATCACGACCAATCCAAAGCGTAGAATACATCACAATACCTTCACGCTTTCCACCGGCACAGATGATTCCGGAGCAGAGTAATCAAGTCAGCAGTTTCAGTAATAACATTATCAGCACAGGTGGTGCACCGACTGTTGGGGCAGTGAATACGGAAGCTGAAAATATCCCAATGATTTCACTGCAAGGTAAAAGCGGATTAAATCAATACACCCAGAGTGATGTGATACCGAAGTACTTGTATAAACCCAATCAAAGTGGTCAACTGCAGTTACATCGGGTGGTTGAATCGGGTCAGCACCTCAGCCTGCAGGCTGTGCCGAAGCATGTAATGGATAGCGGCAATGCAAAGGCAACGTATTATGACCCAGGAAAAGGCTGGCAAAATATTCCACGCTTAAGTTTAGCAGAGCAAAACCGAATCAATCAGTTTATGCAACAGCCTGCCTTTATGATGCCGAATCCGGTTATAACGCCGACCGCGCCAGCCGGTTCAAGTGCACCGGCACCGGTTTCTGTGCCGGTGGCGCCTTAGTTAGTATGCGCTCTTTCTTTATGCGGTTTCCGGGTCGGGAATCAGTTTAATAAAGCCTTTTGTCAGGTTGTCAGTGACGCGCTGAAGTTTTCTGATGACCTTTGCACTGTTGAATCTGCCAGGCTGGTTTTCAGTTTCGCTTGAAGCCGGTTCCGAATCAATGCTTTTGTTGATCAGCTGTTCCATCATCGATTCGAGATCTGCCATCAGTGTGCTTGAATCATTGGCAGGTAAAGTATTAATGTGCTCGGCTATCGTGCTTAAAATTTCTATTACATCCAGATCAGACTGCTCGTTTACCGGTGTGTAGTTCATGCCAAGCTCGCCGATCAATGCGATCAGTTTGGCGGTCAGCTGTTCGGATTTTTCAGGCTGCATTTTAATGATGATTTGCATTAATGCATTAAGTGTTTCCGATAAGCCGGACACATTCGGGCCGCCGGTACCGGAACGGCCTGATTGTTTTAAGCTGTACATATAAGTGTTCAGCCGAATAATCAATAACTTTAAAGTATAGAAGCTGCTGGAAACAGCCGGACTATATTGTTTGTCGCATGAATTACCCAGCTGGCGTAAGCGGTTTGAAATATTTTTCAGGCTTTCGGTTAAAATTTCGATTGATTGGATAACATCGTTACTTGCAATGTATTGCTGGCTGTTCAGGCTGATTTGTTTTATCCATTTGCCGATTGAACCAAGCAGCTGTTCCATCGAGGCGGCCGCGCGTTTTGGCGGCAGTTTGTTGATAGTTGCAATCAGTGCGTCAAGGATGTCATCAACATCGCCAATATTAATGTTACTGTTGATACGCTGATTCAGTTTTTCCAATGTGGAAATATTGGCTGATAAACTTTCAGTCAGAGGTTGCAGCACATCGGATATATCAATTACGGTATCGATCAACTGCTCATTATTGACTTCTGCTTCTTCCCGCAATTCAAATGCACTTTGCTGCAGGTTCTCGGTTAATGCTTCAAACTCATCAAAAATCTTTACGACTGCTCCATCACTTAATGGGTCATCGGAATGGTTCTGCCGGGTGAGATTGCTAATCAGGCCGATAAGCTTCTCAACCAGAGTGTCTGATCTTTTTGCCGGCATGTTGGCGATCAGTTTCATGATTGATTTGGTAACACTTCTGATGGCGGTATTCTCGGGCTGTTCATTCAGAAAATAAAAAGGGGATTCGCGGCCGGTTTTGCGTTGTAGCACCAGTTCATGCATGAGTTGCATCAATTCGTCCATCGATGCACTGGCTTTTTTATAATGATCGTTTTCGACTGATTTCAGCACTTTCTGTGCCGCCCGTTTCAGGTTTTGAGGAGCTTCGGTATTGCTTTCTGCGGTATTCTCCCCCCGGTTGCGAAACGGGGTTTTGGCAAGATCTACGTCAGAATGCTTAGCGATCGACATGGTCGGATCTCCTCAGTGTTGGGGTGATGACAGGTTTGGCGGCTCTGCCGGATATATTGACTTTGTCTAATGAAACAGCTCAGTTTCCGGTAGTGCCGGGCCTGAAACCAATCATAACAACTGGCTTTGCGTAGCCAATATGCCGAACGTATTAGCCGAAAGTAATATAACCAATGTATAGTTTTTGCATAATATATTATGGGATTGATGCATATGCTTGGCCTCAAGCCGGTTTTTCCATAAACTCCGGCAGCGGGCGTGCCAGAGCCGGAGAGTAACGGTGTGTTTATCCGGGGCTATGGGAGAACGTTTAGAAAATAATAAAAACAGTTAATGGAGAGTGGGTTTGGAGGGTATACAAAATATATTTGCTACTGGTTTACCTGGAGGGTGGACCACCGCAGTCATACTATTATTTATAGCAGTATTACCGGTATTAATATGGGTGATCCAGCATGGTCGGGGTGAGCGGCGGGTAAGGCGGTTGTTGAGTCGCTTTGGCCGAAAGACTCTGGACAAGGTCAGTTTACCTGATGGTATGGATGGTGAGTTGACTATCGATCATCTGGTATTGACGTCCTCGGGTATATTAGTACTCTCCGTTAAGCGTTATGACGGGTTTATTTATGCCGGTGAAAAAATTGAAATGTGGACCCAGGTTCTTAAAGGCAAGAATTTTCCATTTGCCAATCCATTGAAAGAGCTGAACCTGAGCGTATTGGCAGTCAAAGCGGTAGCTCAGGATGTACCGGTTACCGGCAAGGTTTTGTTCGCAGGGCGTGGCGAGTTTCCGAATGATAAACCTCCGGGTGTAATTACACTGGATGATATTCCCGCAAAAGCGGTTGCAGAAAAGATTCCGGAAACGTGGGTTACAGTCTGGAAGGCTTTGGAGGATATGCAAAAAAATAAATTAACCGAAACCGGATCACACTAGAAATATATATACGCTGTATATAGGCTTTTGTGCCACTTATGATAACTGTTACTGCCCAGGCGACTGTGGTTTGTGGCAATATACAAATGCAGTGCTATACTAGAATCTATCTCAAAATTACTGTGTTTGCTGATTTTGAAATAATGTCTAAAAATTTGATAGTGCTCTATCTGATGCTTAAAAAATAATATTTACTAGGGCATCAAATAACCGGGTTTTTTCAGATACAGTATTCGAATAATAAGGAGAGATATTGTGGAAACTGTTGATCAGTTGATAGACGATATTCTGCGACGTGAAGGCGGCTATGTTGATCACCCCGATGATAGAGGGGGGCCGACCAATTATGGTATTACACAGAAAACCCTGTCGCGTTATCTGGGACGGGCTGCATTGGTCAGCGAAGTTAAAAATTTGAGTGAAGATGTTGCCCGCGAAATTTATGAAAGAAATTATTATTATGGCCCGGGTATTCATAAGTTGCCCGGGGAGATTCGGCCGTTCATTTTTGACAGTGCGGTGAATCATGGCCCCAGGCGTGCAATCAAATTCGTGCAGAGTGTTTGTAATCAGGCGGACTATTCGCCGCCACTGGATGAAGATGGCGCGATGGGGCCGAACACGCGGCGAGGTGCTGAGTGGGCGCAGGAAAATATGGGGCAGATGTTTTTGGCTGCACTGGTTGAGGAGCGACGAAATTTTTATCGTTTAATTGTCGCAAATAACCCGTCGCAAAAAGTTTTTCTGAAAGGGTGGTTTAATCGGGTCGATGAATTTGATCAGGAGGTTGCATAATGGGTTGGTTAAGCTGGTTACCGGGTATATTCAAAGGCGGTAAAGATATCGCCGAAGTATTTAAACCGAATGCGGAAAAAAAATCCGTAAGAGACCATCAGGAAAGAATGGCTGATATGGGCCTGGATTCATCGGTATTGCAGCAATTCGCCGCGGAATTTCATGAGCGCAAGAACAGAACATGGTGGGACTCGGTGGTTGACGGTTTAAATCGTTTGCCCAGACCGTTACTGACTTTTGCGGTGCTGAGCTTTTTTGTGATAGCGCCTTTTTGGCCGGAGCGATTCGCTGAAATATCACAAGCCTATGCCAATATGCCGCCAGGTTATTGGGGATTACTCAGTGTGATTGTTGGGTTTTATTTTGGCGGACGTATGCAGCTTAAAGGCCACGATATGGCGATGAAAGGTGCTGCGGTGCAGGCAGCCAAAGAACTGGTTTCCAAGCGCAAGGAGTTTCGTGAGCTTGTGGATGATGATGACAGCACCGAAGACAAGCAATATCGGGCGGCAGTTTCCGATGGCCATAAGCCGATTGAAAATGAAGTGGTTACCAAATGGAAAAAGAGCCGAGGGCATCATCCGCGGCGCAGATAATAAGCTGTCTCTAATAGCAGCAATATAGTTTCAGTGACGGGCACTTATACAAGTGCCCGTTTTTTTGCCGGATTTATCAGTATATCGTCAGTTTACGGTGATCTGACGGGTCTCAATATCGTTGTTTTTATGGCACAATCAGGGTCGCATTAACTTCCAAGGAGCGTAAGTGGCCACGATGCGACAGTCAATGGAATTGAACCTACATCAGGGTGTACTCAATATTACATTATCGGGACCCGGGAAAGGCAACGCGATGGGGCCGGAGTTTTGGGCTGAAATGCCGCAGGTTATTGAGGAAGCCGATCAAAACGATGAAATCAAAGTCATCGTTATTAAAGGTAAAGGCGATCACTTTTCATACGGGCTGGACCTGAAAGCGATGTTGCCGCAGCTGGGTGCGCAGCTGCAGGGTGAATTAAGGGCTGATAAACGCGATGCACTGATGCGCACAATTCATCAAATGCAAAAGGCGTTTCTTAATATATACATTTGCAGAAAACCGGTCATTGCGGCAATACACGGTTGGTGTATCGGTGGGGCGATGAGTTTAATTGCGGCTTCTGATATTCGAATTTGTTCCGCAGCCGCCCGCTTTAGTGTCCGTGAAATTAAATTGGCCATTACCTGTGATTTGGGTGCGTTGCAGTGGCTGCCCCGAATTATCGGTGAAGGTCATACACGGGAACTGGCATTGACCGGTAAGGATATTGATGCAGCCGAGGCTTTACGTATTGGGCTGATCAATCAGGTTTATCCGGATCAGGCAGAGTTAACGGCTGCAGCCGATATGCTGGCCAATGAAATTGCCGGTAACTCTGCTGTTGTGGTGCAGGGCTTAAAGCAGGTCATGAACTATTCCGCTGATAAGTCCGTGGAAGATGGGTTGCAATATGTTGCAACCTGGAATGCTGCATTTCTGCAGTCGAATGATTTATTGGAGTCATTTGCGGCGATCAGTGCAGGGCAAAAACCTGACTTTAATCGTTAAGCATTAGATGGGTCATCCGTATCCACATCTGTTTACCCCGCTGGACCTGGGTTTTGTCACCCTTAAAAACCGTGCAGTTATGGGGTCAATGCATACCGGTCTGGAAGAAATGCGCAATGGGTTTGAGCGTCTGGCGGTGTTTTATGCCGAGCGTGCGCGTGGTGGTGTCGGTTTGATTGTCACCGGTGGTATTGCGCCGAATATCGCAGGTTGGGCCAAGCCGTTTGCCGCTACGCTGAGTGGGAAACGACAGCTTAAAAAACATAGAAAAATCACAGATGCGGTGCATCAGGCTGATGGCAGGATTTGTATGCAGATACTGCATGCAGGGCGTTATGCATATCACCCACTGGCGGTTGCACCGTCGAAACGTAAGTCGCCTATCAGTCCTTTTGTCCCGCGTGCGCTTTCTAGTAGGGGTGTAGAAAAAACGATTCGCGATTTTGTTAACTGCGCAGCTTTGGCGCAGCAGGCGGGTTATGACGGTGTGGAGGTCATGGGCTCCGAGGGTTACCTGATTAATCAGTTTATTGCCGCACACACAAATCATCGTACTGATCGTTGGGGTGGTTCTTATGCGAACCGTATTCGCCTGCCGGTTGAGATTGTACGCAGAGTCAGAGAAAAAACCGGAAGTGATTTTATTGTTATATACCGTTTATCCATGCTGGACCTGGTTGAGCAGGGCAGTAACTGGGATGAAGTGATTGAGTTGGCAAAAAGAATACAGGACGCCGGCGCGACTATTATTAATACCGGTATCGGTTGGCATGAGGCAAGGATACCAACGATCGCAACCATGGTGCCGCGTGGTGCATTCAGTTGGGTTACAAAAAAGCTTAAACCGGAAATCGATATCCCGTTAATTGCTTCCAATCGTATTAATATGCCGGATACTGCGGAAAACATTCTCGCTGCCGGTGATGCGGATATGGTATCTATGGCGCGGCCTTTTCTCGCAGACCCGGATTTTATGCGTAAAGCCATCGATGACAGGGCGGAAGAAATAAATACCTGCATCGCCTGTAATCAGGCCTGTCTTGATCATGTGTTTGAGAGTAAACAGGCTTCCTGCCTGGTAAACCCGCGTGCCTGTATGGAAACAGAGCTGAATTATAATCCGGCAGATAAAAAGAAAAATATAGCGGTTGTTGGCGCCGGACCGGCGGGCCTTGCGTTTGCGACGGTTGCCGCCTCGCGCGGTCACCGGGTCAGACTGTTTGAAGCCGAAGCGGAGATTGGTGGCCAGTTTAATATGGCAAAACGCATACCGGGCAAAGAGGAGTTTCACGAGACGCTAAGGTATTTCCGTAAGCGACTTGTGTTAACCGGCGTTGAGCTGCGACTGAATACCCGGGTCGATATGCAGCAACTCACTGAAGAGGGCTACGATGAATATGTGATCGCAACCGGTGTTATACCGCGACGCAGTGGCATAACCGGTGAGGATCATCCAAAAGCCGTATCGTATATTGACATATTAAAAGGGCGGCGTGAGGCCGGTAAAAAAGTGGCGATTATCGGTGCCGGTGGTATCGGTTTTGATGTGGCGCATTATCTTTTGCATCCTGAGCAGGCTGCAATGAGTCCCGGGGCATTTTTACGGGCCTGGGGTATTGATCCGCAAAATACAGTGCGCGGCGGTGTGTCTGGCATTGAGCCACAATGTCAGCCCGTGGATAGAGAGATTACTTTATTGCAGCGCAGTCGCAATAAGATGGGTGCTAATCTTGGGAAAACCACCGGTTGGATACACCGCAGTTGGTTGAAAAAAAATGCGGTCAAGATGCTGGTCGGCGTACAGTATTTAAAAATAGATGATCAGGGGCTGCATATAACAGTCGATAACAACCCGGCGGTGATAAATGCAGATACAGTCGTTATTTGCGCGGGTCAGGAATCATTGAATGAGCTGGAGAAATCACTGCAGCAGCAGGTTACTGTGCCTGTGCACCTGATTGGCGGGGCGGATCTGGCCGTTGAATTGGATGCAAAGCGAGCAATTGATCAGGGTGCAAGGCTTGCAGCAGCGATATAGTGAAGCCTGCACGTGCGATAAACATCGCGCTGTTGTTAAATATACAACAGCTGTTCGGTAAATTTGTTAACCCGGCATAAGACGGTTAACCTTGGGCTTGTTAACAGGCCCTAACATAATTGACGTAAATGGATTTGCACATGATTTTTTGCCAGGGAGTCGGTATATCCTGCAATTTTCAAGCGCTTATCCCAATAATATTTGCCGCATGCGATGCACTTTATTGTGAACTATGTCTGCGGTTGGACAAAAGGTTCTTTTATTGTATGTAAGAACACTTATATAATCCAGCTGCACTGGCTTGGTTCAGTGCTTGGGTCAGAAGTGATAACCGGCTCCCGGTAATACCGGTAGTCGGCGGAAAATATAAGAATAAGCCGCGATGAGAAACTTACTAATCGTCGAAGACAATAGAATTTCAGGCACCATGATCAGCAAGAAAGTGCTGGGTGCACTGGATCTGAATATTTGCTGGGCACGCAGTTTGAAAGAAGCTGTGTCAATACTCGGCAAATATCAGAATAATTTCTTTGCCGCATTACTCGATTATACCTTGCCCGATTCGTCTCAGGGCGAGATTGTTGACGAAGTTTTGTCCCGAAACATACCTTCAATTGTTTTTACGGGAAATGTCACTGAAGATGCGCGCAGAGAGCTCTGGCGTAAAGGTATCGTTGATTATGTGGTTAAGGATGACAAGCAGAGCCTTGAGTATTTGATATTTTTATTGTCACGCCTTGAAAAAAACAGTGAGACCAAAGTATTGGTTGTAGATGATTCCAAGTTTTTCCGGCGCACGATTTGTCGTTTGCTGGAAATACAAAAGTATCGTGTGCTGGAGGCTGAAAACGGTGCGCATGCTTTGAGAGTCATTCGGAAGAATCCGGATACCAAGCTTGTTATTACCGATTACTCAATGCCTGAAATGGATGGTTTTAACCTGACCAAAAGGCTGCGCAGAAAGTATGGCCGGGATGGTATAGCGATACTCGGAGTAACAGTTGACCAGAATAAAACCATGGGGGCGAGGTTTATTAAAGTCGGTGCGAATGATTTTATCGAGAAAGAAAGGTTTATTGTCGAGGAGTTCTACTGCCGGGTAACCCAGAGCCTGCAAAATCTTGAGTATATTCAGATGACGCGGGATCTGGCAACCAAGGATTATTTGACCGGGCTTTACAACCGCCGTTATTTTTACGAGGTTGCGGAAAAACTATATGCCAGTGCCCGGCGCAATAAAATTGATATCGCCTGTGCAATGATTGATATCGATCAGTTTAAAAATATTAACGATAGCCACGGGCATGAGGTGGGCGACAAAGCCTTACAGCATATTTCGAAGATATTGCTGAGTCATTTGCAGCGTACGACCGACCTGATCGCCCGTATGGGCGGTGAAGAATTCTGTATTATGACAAATGATATCAGCGCCGAAGATTCAGTTCGTTTTTTTCAAGGTTTGTGTCAGGCCATTGAGGCACGGTCATTTGAATTCGGTGGAGGTCACCGGCTCAAAATCACTATCAGTATCGGGATATCAACCGAACTGGGAAGCGGCCTGGATGATATGTTGCGGCGTGCGGACAGGCTGTTATATCAGGCAAAGGCAAGAGGGCGGAATCAGGTGGTCTCGGATAGGCTTCCCCAAAACAAATAATTAACTATTTTGTTGAATTAGAAAGTGCCCCGATATAACATTCAACCTCATGGTTGAACAAAATAATGAGCTATTAGACCGGGCTTTTATGGCGCTGGCGGACAGCACGCGGCGGAGCATTATTATGATGTTGGCCGGTAAGAAACGAATGCGGGTCACCGAGCTGGCGGCTCCTTTTAGTATTTCACTCGCGGCGACCTCCAAGCATATTAAAGTGCTGGAGCAGGCTGGCCTGATCAGCCGCGTTCAAAGCGGGCGCGATCATTATCTTGAGCTTAATATAGAGCGCCTTCGCTCAATAAAGGATTGGCTCGCAATATATGAAAAATTCTGGGTAGAGCGATTTTCAACTCAGGAAGAGTTTTTCGCTGATGAACAGGTTGCCGGAAAGCCGGTCAAGCCGCGCTTGAAGCGCTTGGCTATCGCTAAAGATTGCGCTTCCTGATAGCGTCATTTTAGATACAAGGAATAAGTATGCTGCAAGTTGTTCTGAGAGCCTGGTTTTTTATCGCAGTTTTATGTCCAGTAGCCGGGCTGCATGCTGCATCCGCTTTTAGCGACCCTGAAAGAGTCGATATCCGTGGGTACCAGGATGATGCGATGGAACCGTTCATTACATCAAACGGGCGCTATCTGCTTTTTAATAATTCGAATGATCCTTCGGTGGATACCAATCTGCACTACGCTGAGCGGATAGACGGCATCACTTTTGAATATAAAGGTGAGCTTCGTGGTGTAAATACACCGGCATTGGAAGGTGTGCCCACGATGGATGGCTATGGTAATTTCTATTTTGTATCTCCCCGAAGCTATGGTGCGACTTTATCCACCATTTATCAGGCAAGATTTTCCGATGGTGATATTTCGGGTGTTGTATTGGTCTCGGGTATTTCAAAGCAGAAACCCGGTATCGTGAATTTCGATGTTGAAGTCAGCCCCGATGGGCAATATCTGTATTTTGTTGACAGTCGTTTTGGAAAAGAAGGTGGACCTAAAACAGCCGGTCTGGTGGTCGCAAAACGTAAAGGCTTGGGTTTTGCCAGGGTAAAAGACAGTGACAAAATATTTAAGCGTATTAATACCTGGGCGCTGGAATATGCGCCTAGCATTTCAGCGGATGGGCGTGAGCTTTTTTTTACACGTTTTGACCGTAAAAACCCTCCGGCGATTTACCGTGCTGTACGTGAAAGTATCGGCGCGGTGTTTACAGAGCCGTCAAAAGTTATGTCGATAGAAGGCTTTGTCGAGGCGCCAAGTTTATCGTTGGATGGGCGTGCATTGTATTACCATAAAAAAGTAAACGATAAATTCAGAATTTATCGGGTTACGCGATAATCAGTGTCGCCTGGCAGTATCCAATTGTGAAGTCTCCGGCAGGCCCTGGCCTGCACAATGGCTGCGGCTGCCCGCCCGGGTGCCGGTAATAATATCGGCTTTTTCATTCAGGCCGCGGAGTTTTAACAATAACGGTAATAAAAGTATCAGTATTAAACCTCCAAAGACATAGGCTTCGGCGATTGATCGAATGCGTGCAACATAGCCCAGCCCGGATTGACCGATAACACCGCCGGCATTAGCAAACATGGAATCGAAAGATATCACCGATGCGCGATTTTCAGATGGCACGATATTATGTATAACCGCTTGTTTTACCGGCCCGTAAATGCCGAGAGCGGCGGTGACGAATAAATACAGTGTAACGGCCAGCCAGAATGAATCCGTCAAACCGACGCCGACGGCTGCAACCGTTTGGATTATGCCTGCGGCGATCAACAGAGTGGTACGCTTGCCGCAAAACCGGGTGAACCAATCAACAATGGTGTTGCCGATAATAGTTGAAGCTGCAATCAGCGCAGCAATTGTGCCGGCAACCCATACCGCATCGTAGCCCAGCAGTTGTAAAAAGTAAGGTTGCCATGCATAGAAGCCCCAGATCATAAAACCCATTTGCACAAACGAAGCCAGCATCAGTAGCCGAATAGCCGGTTGTTGCCAGCCGAGCTGAATACTGGTGCGTGTAATTTGCCGCATTTCCTCCGGTAATGCGGACAGACGTAATGTTCTGGGTTGAAAGCCGAGGTCATGCATAAGCAGAATACCGGCACCAAATACCAGCAGCAGCAAAGTACTGCGAACCAGGTAGGGTAGTTCCAGATCAATATTGCCGAGGTATCCTCCCAATAACGTGCCGATAAGCATACATGCGCCGGTTACCATCGCGCCGCGGGCAAATACCCGGTCAAGAGAGTCATTGTAACCAACGCTTTTTAATGCATCGACCAGCCAGGCCTCCACCGCACCCGAGTAAAAAGTGAATCCCAGCCCGGTTATAACCGATACGCAGGCAAAGGCAATCATGCCGCCGTTCATACGGGCTATGCCGATGTATGCAAGCGTAGTGACCAGCAGGATCAGTACGCTTAACAAAAAAGAGAAACGCCGGCCACGTGTATCGGCAAGCACGCCGGTCGGAATTTCAAACAACACCATACCTGCGGTAAACGCGGCATTAGCGATAAATACCTCGAAAATATCCAGGCCTGCATCCAGCAAAAATAGAGTGTTGATGCCCCAGATTAATGCGGCTGCCAATGTATAGAGGCCGGCAATGGCATAATAACTTCTAATGATTGTTTGCTGGTTCAAAGAAGGGGGTTCCGTTGTCGGGTTTGAGGATACGCAAGGGTAGCCTGCTTAATTTCAGTTTTCAAATTCTGCAATTTCAAGTATAAGCATTATTTGTGATTGGATGAATAAATAGCTTTGTGAATTAATATGCTCCGAGCGTTTTATCTCTATATAGGTTTGTTACTGATTGCGCTTTGTGTTTCCTGCGCGACAACTGCACCTGTCCTATATCCACAAAGTAAACCAGTCGTGGAATCATACCGTGTTGTTGAAAGTGCAACGGTACGGATCGCAGCGGTAGGCGATATTATGCTCGGAGGCAAAGCCACACCGTTTCTGGCCAGACGAGGCTATGATTTTCCATTTGGTGATACAAGGCACTTATTAAAGGCTGCCGATATTGCGATCGGTAATCTCGAAACCGCATTGACTACAAGGGGGGAACCGCCTGTCGATAAAGAATATCTGTTTCGTAATCCACCTGATATTACTGCCCGGGCATTGCGGGGTGCCGGGATCGATGTGCTTAGTCTGGCAAATAATCACAGTATGGACTACGGTGTGACCGGTTTGCAGGATACGATGGCAGCGCTTGAGCGTGTGGGTATACACCATCATGGTGCCGCTATGGATGAGGAGAGCGCTCGTCGTGCGGTAAGGTTTAAGTTGTTAAACGGGCAAACCATCGGCTGTCTTGCGTATTCAAATACTTTCCCGAAAGAATTCTGGGCTGATGTTGATAAACCCGGAGCCGCTTTCGGTCATGAGCAGCATGTACATGAGGATGTGAGCCTGCTGGTTAAACAGGGAGTCGATGTGGTCGTTGTTTCATTTCACTGGGGGCGCGAACGTGAATCGGAATTACGGCCTTACCAGCCCTTGTTGGCATATGCGGCAATCGAAGCGGGTGCCGATCTGGTATTAGGCCATCATCCGCATATCGCACAGGCTGTTGAAAAATATAAAGAAGGCCTGATTTTATACAGCCTCGGCAATTATACCTTTGGTACATTCAGTCCATATGTTGATTTTGGTCTTGTTGCGACAGTAGAGTTCAGTGCCGGAAAATTTAAACAAGCAGAGCTCACACCGATAAACGTAAATAATTTCCAGGTGCAACTTCAACCACAGGTATTACGGGCGGAGTCACTTGAAAAAGCTTTTAATGCATTACGGGAGTTGTCAATGCGGCGCGGTACAGCCCTGAAGTTAAATAAAAGCAAAGGCGTGATTGAGTTGGATTTAGAGCGTTAGAGTTTCTATGAAATTATTCTGTTTTTTAAGTGGTTTTGGTATTCCCTTAGGCGCAGCCGAGTACCACAGCTCGAACGGGATAAAAGCGAGCACTGTTCAAATCCTGTAGCGCGCCGGGGGGGCTTTTCTTTTGGGTACTTTTTTTGGGCTAGCAAAGAAAAGTGCCTCGTCTGTCGGGAGGAGATCCGGCAAATGCCTATGAGATCGGTTTATCATTCGGCAAAAAAAGCCTTATGTGAAATGAAATATATTGGTTCTTGCTCAATAAAAACACGATCCGACAAGAAAGTATAATGTCATCTGGTAGTGTGAATGAAGAAGCAATAATATATTTTGTCATTCCTGCTTGCGCAGGAATGACAGGGTTGTGGTTGAGTGTCAGATCGGATCAAGCGCATTTTATTGATATTGCGTGATTAGATTTAAGCGACTACAGATAAAATGCATTCTTGGGTTTATGCAAGCCCCCGATTCACATCAACCCCAACTCCAGTTTGGCCGCTTCCGATAACATACTCTGATTCCATGGTGGATCAAACGTTAATTCCACCTCTACATCAGTAATATTCGGCACTTTTAAAAGTTTTTGTTTAACCTCATCGGCCAGCATCGGACCCATGCCGCAGCCCGGTGCGGTTAATGTCATTTTGATATTGACCAGGTTATCACCCGTTGCTCTCTCGGTGATTTCGCATTCATAGATCAATCCCAGGTCCATGATGTTTACCGGTATTTCCGGATCAAAACATGTTTTTAAGACCTGGCGAATATGATCGGAATTAACTTTCCCGTCGGGGTCAACATCCTCGAATTCGAATGTGATTGGTTCTTTGCCCAATGCATCGGAATCATTGCCGTCGATCATTGCGAGGTTGCCGTCAATCATCACGGTGAAGCTGCCGCCCATCGCCTGTGTGATCATCACATTTGATCCTTCAGGAATCCGTATAGCGGTACCCACTGGCACCAGTCGTGCTTCCAGTTCACGTGCTACAGTTACCCATTCACCTTGCATATTACGAGTCCGGTGTTATTGAAAAACTTTCACCGCAACCACATTCATCTGCGACATTCGGATTGCGGAATTCCAGAGTTGCGTTCAGGCCTTTTTGCACGAAGTCGATTTCAGTCCCTTGGAAAAACGGCAAACTTTCTTTATCGATAAATACACTAACTTCATCAGTGATTTTAACCACGGTATCTTCCGGGTCCGCCTGTTCTGCGACCGATACATCATACTTCCAGCCGGAGCAGCCGCTTTTTTTAACCGCCAGACGCAAGCCGCCTGCGGTTTCTTTTGCCAGCTGTTTGCGTGTATGTTCAATCGCAGCCGGTGTCATCGTGATTTGTGCAGACGGTGAATAATTTGCAACGCTCATGAGTTTCTTACCTCTATATCTATTCAGTGGTTGCCGGCTGTTCGGCGCCTTCCAGGCTGTGATTTATTGTATGCCAGGGCAAGGTTGCGGACTTAACCCGCATCGGAAACTCTTTGACACCGGCGAGCATCACAAGTTTTTGACTGTCGGTATCGAAATTCGTTTCTGAAGCGTTTACCAGCATGTCATGAAACTGCTGATAAAGTTTGTGTGGTTCCGGGTTCATCCGAATAAACTCCTGACACTGTCGAGACCGGTAAACAATGCATCAACATCGGCATGTGTATTATAAATGGAAAACGATGCGCGTGCGGTAGCCGGCACACAGAGCCGGTCCATGAGCGGCATTGCGCAATGGTGACCGACGCGTATTGCGACACCTTCATGATCAACTATTGTGCCGATATCATGCGGGTGTGCGTAGTCCAGCACAAAAGACAATACTGAAATTTTGTTTTTGGCCTGGCCGATAATTTTAAGTCCCGGGTAATCGGCAGCCCGTTGATGTGCATACTCGAGCACACTGCTTTCATGCTGATGGATCGCACTGAAATCAAGCGCTGAAATATAATCGATTGCAGCTCCCAAACCGATCGCGCCGGCAATATGAGGAGTGCCGGCTTCAAACTTGTTGGGCAGTTGGCCGTATTCGCTACGTTCGAACGAAACCGTGCGGATCATTTCACCACCACCCTGATAGGGAGGCATCGCATCCAGCAGTTTTTCTTTACCGTAAAGCACGCCGATGCCGGTTGGGCCGAACGCTTTATGCGCAGAGAATGCGTAAAAGTCACAATCCAGTGCCTGTACATCCACCGGCATATGCGCGATAGCCTGTGCACCGTCCAGTAACACCGGTACATCCTGTGCGTGAGCCAGCTCAATAATGTCGGTCACCGGGTTAACGGTTCCCAGTGCATTTGATGCATGCACCAATGCGACCAGTCGGGTATTTTTCGACAGTAATTTCTTATATGCATCCAGATCAAGTTCACCGGCATCACTGATCGGAATGACTTTGAGTGTTGCGCCGGTTTGCTCACATGTCAGTTGCCAGGGCACAATATTTGAATGATGCTCCATCGTGCTGATAATAATTTCGTCGCCGGGTTTTAAGCGGCTGCGACCGAAGCTTTGCGCAACCAAATTGATGGATTCAGTGGTGCCGCGCGTAAAAATTATTTCATTGCTTGATGCAGCGTTGATATAGTCGCGCACTTTGTTTCTGGCCTGCTCGTACTGATCCGTTGCGCGTTCACTAAGCGTATGCAGTCCGCGATGTACGTTTGCGTTGTCATGCGTATAGTAATTTTTTACCGCATCAATAACCTGCTGTGGTTTTTGTGTGGTCGCGGCATTATCCAGATAGACCAGCGGTTTACCGTGTACCGTTTGCTTCAACACCGGGAAGTCAGCACGTATCTGTTCGATGGCTGAGGTCTCACTTGTGTTGAATGTGTCCGCTCTAGAGCTCATCTTACGGGCCTCTGGGTAATTTCATGCAGGCGTGACTCAACCAGTTTCGTCGCTTTTTGCCGCAGGCTTTCAGAAGGAAGCTGTTCCAACAGTTCACCAAGAAATGCGGCACTTAACATCTGCGCCGCAGCTTGTGGATTCATGCCGCGGGTTTGTAAATAAAAAAGTTGTTTTGAGTCAAGCTGGCCGACGGTTGCACCGTGACTGCACTTGACATCATCAGCGTAAATTTCCAGTTCCGGTTTGGTATCGATTTCAGCTTTTGCTGATAACAGCAGATTTTTATTCTGCATATCCGCATTGGATTTTTGTGCATCCGGATGAATATGTATTCTGCCGTTGAACACTGCATGCGCCTGGTCAGCGATTAGGCCTTTATAATATTCATGGCTGTCACAGTAAGGCGCGGCATGTTCAATCGTCGTGTGGTTATCGATATGCTGGGCATTACAGCCGATATAAAGCCCGTTCAGGCTGCAGCTTGCACCGGGCTCAGTGAACTTAACATTCAAATCGTTCCGTAAAAGCCTGCCGCCGAGGCTGATGGTGTGTGATTCAAAGCGGCTGTCACGTGCCTGCTGCACATAGCAGCCGGAAAGGTTGATCCCGGTATTGCCGCCGGTTTGCAGTTTGCTGTGTTTGATTTGAGCGCCGGCTTCAAGCACGAATTCAGTTACACAGTTATTGAATGCGTCGACATTACCGATGGCTGCTTCATGGGTAATAATCTCTGCGGTACTGTGATTGCCGGCTGCAATCAGTATGCGTGGATGCGCGCTGAAGCGTGTGGTCTGCTCGGTATTTAACAGCAGTACATGTATCGGTTCGTTTAATACAACGCTTGGTGGTATAAAAACAAACAAACCGTTGGCGATTAGCCCGGCGTTAATCGCAGCGAAAGGGTGAGCTTCACTGACCGCTTTACCCAGATGTTCGCGCACCAGGCCCGGTCGATTCTTAAGCGCGTTTTCCAGCGGTTCAATAATAACCCCGTTTTCCAGTACCGGTATATTCGACAGGGTTTGAGTATAGCGACCGTTAACGAACACCAGCCGGGGGTTCGATGTTCCTTCAAACAGGTACGATTTGGCGGTATAGGTGTCGGCTTCGGAAGTGGCCGGGGCGTTTTGCCAGTAGTTGTTCTCTGCCAGCGGTTTTACATTGGTGTATTTCCATGCTTCGGTTTTGCGCGTTGGTAAACCGGCTTCGGCAAACCGTGACAAACCGGCCTCACGAAATGTGTTCAGCCAGGGCTGATCCGGTGCCGGCAGATTTTTTTGCAGCTGCCGGATATTGTTTAGCAGATGTTCAGTGGATGCAGACATGATGTTTACAATTTAACCGAGTAGCTTTGTGTGCTTGTTTGTGAGTTATCTTTCGCTGCCTGGGTAATCCAGCCGTAACCCTGCTGCTCCAATTCCAGTGCCAGCTCTTTATTGCCTGATTTCGCGATTTGCCCATCGGCCAGTACATGCACAAAGTCCGGTTCAATATGATCCAGCAGGCGCTGATAATGCGTGACCAGTAAAAACGAACGGTTTTCGCTGCGTAAGGCATTGATGCCGGTTGCAACCACTTTAAGCGCGTCAATATCCAGACCTGAGTCGGTTTCATCCAGAATCGCAAGGCTGGGTTCAAGTAGCAGCATTTGCAGAATTTCATTGCGCTTCTTTTCGCCGCCGGAAAAGCCGGTGTTAACCGAGCGGTGCAGAAAACTTTCATCCAGATGCACCTGTTTGATTTTTTCTTTGGTTAGCTGTAAAAAATCAATCGCATCCAGTGGGCCTTCACCGCGTGACTCGCGGATGCTGTTGAGTGATGCTTTTAAAAACTGGATATTGCTTAAGCCGGGTATTTCAACCGGATATTGAAATGCTAAAAACAAACCCTGCTGTGCTCTTTCTTCAATCGATAGCTCGGCCAGATCATGGCCTTTGTATTTGATAGTGCCGCTTGTGATTTCATAGTCTTCACGACCGGCCAGCACATTGCTTAGCGTGCTTTTGCCGGAGCCGTTTGGGCCCATGATGGCATGTACTTCACCGGCCTGAATCGTTAAATTCAGCCCTTTCAAAATCGGCTTGTCATCAACAGTAACATGTAAGTCGTGTATTTCCAGCATGTTGTAAGATCCTAAAAAACTTTAATTAGTAATTCTTTGATTCATTAGAAATAAGTGACTGAGGTAGCGTATAGCGTAGTAAGCAACCGAAAAATCATGCATGCTCAGCCAACGGCATTTTCAAGACTGACTTCGAGTAACTTATGTGCCTCAACCGCAAACTCCATTGGCAACTGATTGAAAACCTCTTTACAAAAACCGTTTACGATCATTGAAACGGCTTTTTCAGCATCAATGCCGCGTTGCTGACATAAAAACAACTGGTCTTCGGCAATGCGTGAAGTTGTGGCTTCATGTTCAATTACTGCGGAAGGCTGGCGGCTTTCAATATAAGGGAAAGTATGTGCGCCGCAGCGGTCGCCGATCAGTAATGAATCGCATTGCGTAAAATTACGGGCGTTTTCCGCACCGGCGCCGGTGCGCACCAGGCCACGATAAGTGTTCTGGCTTTTGCCTGCCGAAATGCCTTTCGAAATAATCGTACTGCGGGTGTTTTTACCCAGATGCAACATTTTCGTACCGGTATCGGCCTGTTGAAAATTATTGGTTAGCGCAACCGAATAAAACTCACCGATCGAGTGGTCGCCGCGCAAAATCACGCTTGGGTATTTCCAGGTAATAGCTGAACCGGTTTCAACCTGGGTCCAGGAGATTTTGGAATGCTTGCCGAGGCAGGCGCCGCGTTTGGTTACAAAATTATAAATACCGCCTTTGCCGTTTTCATCGCCCGGATACCAGTTCTGTACTGTGGAATATTTTATTTCAGCATTATCCAATGCGACCAGTTCCACCACTGCCGCATGCAATTGGTTTTCATCACGCATTGGGGCGGTGCAGCCTTCCAGATAACTCACATAACTGCCTTCATCGGCAATAATCAGCGTGCGTTCAAACTGTCCGGTGTTTGCTGCATTGATTCGGAAATAAGTGGACAGTTCCATCGGGCAGCGTACCCCTTTGGGGATATACACAAACGAACCGTCGCTGAACACTGCGGAGTTTAGCGTTGCATAAAAGTTATCGGTGTATGGCACGACACTGCCCAGATATTTTTTCACCAGCTCCGGGTGCGTTTGTATCGCTTCGGAGATCGGGCAAAAGATTACACCTGCTTCGGACAGCTTTTCTTTAAAGGTCGTTGCAACTGACACGCTGTCGAACACGGCATCCACTGCAACACCGGCGAGGCGTGCGCGCTCATGCAATGGAATGCCAAGTTTCTCATAAGTATTCAGCAGTTCAGGGTCGACTTCATCGAGGCTTTTTGGGCCGTCTTTTAAAGATTTTGGTGCGGAGTAATAACTGATTGCATCAAAATCAACCGGCGGATAATGCACATGCGCCCATTTCGGCTCGCGCATTTTCAGCCAGTGCCGGTATGCGCGTAAACGCCATTCCAGTAAAAACTCGGGCTCATTTTTTTTCGTTGAGATCAGCCGGATCACATCCTCGTTCAGGCCCGGCGGTGCCGACTCGGATTCAATATCGGTTACGAATCCGAATTCGTAACTGCGATCGATAATCTCTTCAACATCTTGTTGTGACTGGCTGCTCATACAGGAGTCCTTATATATAGGCTCTATTGGCTTGTCATTTAAAAATCCGGCGCGCCGGGCGCCATGCCTTGTGCTGCAAAGGCCGGTAACTTGCTGAAAAAAAAGAAAATTCAGATTCACCGCGGCTGCGGACTATGGAATAGTATAGTAAATTACTCAGGTATTAAAAGCAACACCGTTATAACCCTACAGTCTATAGGTGTTTAATGCTTAATCACGCAGGTAGCCTTATAACAAAAGTTAAGCGCTATAGCCGAGGTAGTATAGGCGCTAGCGCTCAAAATACTTACAGTACACTTGTACAAACAGCTTGTGTGAGCGCATGGCAACAGTATCACCAAATTCAAATATTCCGGTAACCCAGGTGTCCGGTTCTGGCGGGTTAACGCCCGATGCAGGTGTTGTTGCCGCATTTAACAGCAAGCTTCTACAGCAAAATGCTCCTATTGGCAGGCTGCAAACTGCGCCTTTAATGCTTGCACAGCAGATGCCGGGCCAGTTCGGTGAGTCACCGTCTGAATTCCGGCTGTATTCCAGTGTTAAGTATAAATTTTTACCATTAGGCTCCGGGGGTAATCTTGGCTTGTTATGGCATGTAAGCATTAAGGATCAGGATGATAATGTTGTGGTGGCTGCCGAAGAGATTCTCAGCCGGGCTGTAGCGGACGATGGTCCAGGTATCACCCCTCCGGACGGCCATGATGTTGTGCATCACATGGCAACAGGGACAGCAGTGAACCTGGTAACAACGGATGGTTCTTTTTCGACTAATGGCACTCTTGGTGAAATTATCAATACGGAGCTTAATGATGCGTTAAACGGCTGGGATAAACGGCATGGCGTAAACCTGGCCGAAGTTGCAGTATATGGCAAAGCAATCATACAAAATGCCGACAAGCAGTCACGCCTTTCGGCTGATGTGCCAAAAGAGTTCGATGGTCAACGTGCCCTTGGTGAAGCGCAGGAGTTCAAGCGCCTGGAGGGTGCTTTTACGATTACACCGGTTGACAAGGGTACACTGCATATAAAATCCACCGGTGTGATTGATCAGGCAATGTCTTATGCGTTGAGAAATATGTTGGAAGCCAACCCGCAGACAGCTAAAGAGCTCAGCGACATGCGTATCCGGATGGTGAAGCATTTTTCCTCAATCATTGAAGCCTTTAAGCGCGGTGCGCAAAAATTTAACAGCACCAGTGTTGAGCTGACACCGCAGACATCACGCCTGTTAATCGAGGCATATCGCAGCGGCCTGCAGATTGCGTTACTGCGGCTGGAAGATACACCGGCTGCGCAGACATTACAGGCGCATATCCGGTTTTATAACTACCTGCTGGGAAATGCTGATGTTCTGAATATGGATGACGTGCCTGATCTTGTTGCAAGGGAGAAGTCAAAGGTAAATAAGGGTGAGAATTCAAATGGGTTTCTTGGCAGAATAAAATCGCTCTTCCCTAACTTGGGTCGTGCCGATTCGGACCTTCAAGCTCAGTCTGGCCAAACTCATAATACTCAGGGCCAACAGCAACAACAGGGGCCCGGTGATCGAGATTTCAGTGAGCTTCAAAGGCAACAGCTGGATCAGCAACAACAACAGCAGGCAATGCAGCGTCAGTTTGTTTATAGCCCGCAACAATCACAGCAGCAGGAGCAGAAGGATATGGTGTTGTATCTTGAGCCACCTGCACTGACATCTAAAGAGAAACAGGATTTCGCTTTTTTTAGCGGAGCTGAGGAAACACAGAAAAAAATAGTCAGCACGAGAGCGGAGCTTAATTGGGCGTCTATGTTTAACGCTTCCGGTGAAGTGAAAAACCAAAATGATGCGATGTTGCTTTACAATGCTCTACAGATTCATTTGCGGAGCTTGCATCTGAACTATTCGCTGTTTGAATCGATGCGGTTGTATACCGACGCAAGTAAAATCCAGCACCAGGCGATTACGCAATATAACGAAAATTTTCTGCCAGCTTTCAAAAGCCGGATGATGTCGGGTCAACAGGTTGCGGCGCTTATCAAACCGGGCGCATTGTTGACGTCAACCGCTGACGACATGCAGTACGATAAAACTTTCAGAAAACTGATCGCACATTCTGCTTCTCTGATAAAAGAAGGTGAATCGATAAAGTCGGGCCTTGAGTATATCGGTTATCATGCCAAGGCGTATAACCAGCACAAACAGGGGTTGCCGATTGAGCCGGATTCCTGGCGACCGTTTGGCGACATTGCTGAATATAACCCCGTGAATGGATTGGAAAACACGCCTGCTGAGTATTTTGGTAAGCTGAAACCTGTATTAACCCCTGTTTACCAATTTATTGATCCCGACAGAAGCGAACCTTCTTATCTACATGCAACCACTGCCGAGGCGCAGGCACTGATAGATGGATATGGTGATGAGGGTCGGTACCCGCTGGTGTTGCAGGCATATGGTATGAAGTTTGACTTTGGTTTTGTTGATATCCGCAATGAGAAAGCGCAGATTGCGCATGGGCATGATCTGGGTTTGCGCTCGAAAGTGCGCCTTGGGTTGGACAGGGCATTTAGTGAAGTCATTAATACAAGTCTACCGTTGGAGCAGCGGGTAAAAGCGGCCATTACATTTCGGTTGTTGGCAGATATTACCCATGCCTATTGGCGCGGCAATGTGCCGATCAGCACCCATGCCGGTGTGGGTTTGCTCGCGATGCTGGGTGTACCGTCCGGGCCGGAGGCGCCGCATTTTGAAGTCCGTGCGTTTATGCATGGCTCGCGGGGTAATACGAATCTAAATACGTTTATTGAACAAGAAACTCAGGCGGCGATGCAGCGTTATCATCAGTTGCAAAATACATCGGTTGATACGCCTGGTCAACAGCCACAACAAGGTATTGATGGCCGGGATTTAACGGAAATTCAAAAACAACAACAAGAGCAGCAACTGAATCAGCAGCGAATGCAACGTCAGTTTGTTGGTAGTCCGCAACAATCACAACAAGCACAACAAGCACAGCAGGGACCTGTATCATCCTCGGCCAACCCGGATCCTGCGTTGGTTGATGCAGAATTGAAAAAAGTAAAATTGACGGATGAGGTAAAACAGGAAGCACGTTTTCTTTATCTGGGCCCGGTAGCGGAAGATCCACGCATAGGGATTGCAGTTGCAACGGAGTCGCAACTTAAAGAAAGACAAAACAATCAAGCATTATTAGAACAGGCCGGTTTGAATCCGGCCGATTACGGCGCACAGATATTCGGTTACCGGTTGATTGGTAAAAATAAGTATCACGCACAGATGTATGCGGTTGCGTTAAGCTATATGCCCGGCGAAAGCTTGTATAACGAGATGATGGGGCATAAGCTCTTTAGCAGTGATGATCTAAATAAGATCGGGCGAACGGTTGCAAATATTAATTGGGGGTTATGGGCTAAAGGCCTGTATATACCGGGGGATGAAATTCACTTTGGTAATGTAATAGTTGCGCGTGATCAGCATGGTCAGGCTGATGCGGTCAACATGATTGATCTTAATCTTAGAGCACTAAGCAGCCCGGTAACGTATGCTCAGGTGAAACGGTTAATTGACCTCCAGAAACGGCTGGTTGTGACATTTATGTCTGGTAAAGCCACTCAGCAGTTTCAGGATGCGGTTGCTGATCTCCATCGTGGTGTTGGAAACCTTAGTCCGCCTTATGCAGGCAGCGCACAAAACCACGAATCACTGAAAGCCTCGTTGATTGAGGTTGCCGGTACATTAGCTTCGCTGGATGCAGAGATACGAGGCGGTTTCCAGGTCATCGTGAAACAGTTGATCGAATTCAGTGGTGTCGATGTGGCGGCTTTGCCAGGGCTTTCTGATGAGGTAAAACAAAATCTGGGCCTGGTGGAGTCTAATAGCAGTGAACCATCTCAGTTAAATGCAATATCAGGGCTGACTGCAGATGAATTCAAGGCTTTGTTGGGTAATCTCGCTGATTTGCGCCAGGGAGGTTTGCCGGACGATATTCAGCAGCTTCTTGAAGCCCGCCAACAGGAGTTGCTGCGCGATTACCATATCGATCTTCCTCTGCAAAGCGTGGCTGACGAACTGCTGCTGCAGTTGTTTGATTCAGGTGAGCAGTTTGAGTTTTTGCATGCGCGTTATCAAAAAGCATTACGTACGGCAGTGTTTAACGACCTGGATGAATTTACCCGGCAGGAGGGTTTCAGAGATTTGGCGCCGCTGGAAAGATACCGGACGATTTATGAGCGTTACCGGTTGGATCTGCATCCATTAAGTATACTTGATGCGATTGCGGGGCATGTTGACCTAACCGGTGATCCTGATAATCCTTTCCCTGACACGGTTAATGCTCTTATAAAGCAGTTGCCGACCAGAAGCTTGCTAGAAAAAGCCCGCAAGGCGCTGCGTCACTTTTTTCATGAGCTCCATTTGCTGGAGGGTAACCCGGATGATAGCATCGATATTACCAACCTGCGCTCTCAGACCACGGTGTTAATGTATCCAAGCTGGATTACTGATCTGGGCAATGCTGGCCAGGCCGCAGATTTATATTCTCACGGTGTGGTTCTTGGTGCATTGAAGAGTCTTACTGATGTTTCTGATCCGTCACCAGCAATGTTTGGTTTTTTGAATGGAGGCAGCTTGCCTGGATATCAGGTAATTGAGAATTGGAGACAAACAGACAGTGCTTTAGGTATCTATCATACGGTCCAGGATCAGGAGGATTTTGCGCAGTTTTTACAGCTTGGCAGAAGTATTCTGTACGGATCGGCAGGCCCGGGTTTGACGTCAGAATACACTGAACGAGCGCGTAATATTTTGAAAACGATCATGCAGCGAAATTTTCCTGATGTAACGGCGGCTGATTTGCAGCATCAGTTTGTGGTCGGTGAAGCAGTGCGCCGTGCAAATGGTGGTGATATACAACATCCTAATGCAGCTGGAATTCTGGCAGAACATGCCACACACAGAAGTATAGCTGCGGTAGTGAAAGATTTGTGGGTCTGGGCAGACACCACACAAATGCCTGATCCGGATACCGTTGAACAGATTTATAACGAGATTCAGCAAAACAACGAATACCCGGTCAGCATTTTTGAAGATTCGGCATCGGTTGCGAACCTGGTTTATGCATATTATCGCGGTGAGCTTGCGGCAAAATCGTTGGTCGCTGAGTTATTGGAACTGTTTTCTCAGGAAGTTGCTACAGCATCACCTGTTATGCTTAATGGAGAGACATTTATAAATAGTGTATTAGCACGCCTCCCAACTGAGTTATTAAGTGGCGATGTTGAAACGAAGGGCCCCGGTCTGCAATCTGATAGTGTCCCGTCTGACACGGGTCCCACCACCGACAGTCTAAGTGGTCAGGTATCGAGTGAATCATCCAATGCATTGGAAGAACAGTATGAGAGCTTTGCGGAAAGCAATGCTTTATTTAACCTGACTGATCAGCAGAGTCACTCTGGTTACACTAATTTTAGTTTCCATACAAAAGTTGAGAGCGGTGCCGGCACAATTGGTGTTGTGCCTTACGACTTGCCTGAATTGCTATCCGGGCAGGGCGGTGATTTAACAACACCGGTGGAGACCGGAGAGGGACAGGCAACACAAACCGAATACACTCCGGCACACACCGCACCGGCGACAATCAGCACTGGTAACACAACGCCTGCAGAATCTTTGCCCGAGGCCCGGTTGGAACAAACGGTGCGCAATGCTTATAGCCGGTTGCCGGCTGCGGTTCAGACAACACTGACACTGGATGAATTCCGGCAACTGGATTTAACCGAAATCGATCTGGCGCAGCAGTATAAAGATTACGTGGATTTACATCAGAACGTCACGCATCAGGATGATAAACCGCCGATGCGGTTGGTTGACTATATAAAATTTGGACTGGAGATTCAGCAGCGTTTACAGCAATGGTCGGATCAGGCCAATCGCAGTGATGTGGCAGTGAACGCCTATAAAAAGCAGGCACAGCTCTATCGGGATCAGGCTGAGAGCCTGCAACAGGTAACGCAGCAAATCCAGCTGGCGACTGCGGCTTTAAAGGTAGCACAATCTGAAAAGCTAACCCAAAGCGCTGAGCGTATTACAATTCCTTCACGCTATCCGCCCGCGCAGATAATTCAGAGGCAAGGTGTAGAAACAGGTAATGTAAGCAATAACATTATTAATACAACAAAAACCGGCGCACCGATTGGTGGGAAAGTAAGCACCAATGTGCCAATGATTTCACTGAAAGGTAAAACCGGTTTGGGTCAATACAGCCAGAGCAGCACGATACCGAAGTACTTATATAAGCCCAATCAGCAAGGTCATTTGCAGTTGCATGTGGTGGTTGAATCCGGTAATCAGCTGAGCCTGCAGGCAGTGCCGTTGAATGTCCACAAACCGCAAGTCAGTATGGGTACACATTACACGCCTGAAAGTGGCTGGCGCAATATCCCGCAGCTGAATGCAACACAGCAAAACCAAATCAATCAGTATCTCCAACAATCCACTTTCATGATGCCGAGCCCGGTGATGGCACCGACCGCGCCGGCCGGTTCAAGTGCGCCGGCGCCGGTTCCTGTTCCAGTTCCATAGTGCAATGTTGTTTCTATTCAAAAAGTTAAACAGTTATGTTTTTGCTATATGGATAAATGATTTTCAGCTTTATAAAGTTCGTAGGTGAAAAACCATGATCAAAATAAATCCTAGCAACAACAGTCTCATTGGTTCTGTACATGTGGCTTCGGATATGTCCACTGTGAATGGTGCTCTTGTTGATGCAGATAATGGTAGGTTTGGCCGTGCTTTGGGCAAAATGGGCACAGAGCAGATTTATGGTTTTGATGAAAAAAAAGCGACGTTATGGTTTGCGCAAACGCCAGATAGGCAGTCAGACTCAGTTGTTGAGGCGAGGCAACCGGGTGTCCGGCCTCAGGATTATGAGGCGCTTTTACGTGCTCACCCTAAAGTTTCGGCTTTATTAGAACAGGGTGCGTTATATGATAAAGATATCGAGCTATTAATCGCACTAGCGCTTAAAGGGGGGAATCCGGCAGCTGTTTGGGCTTTAACCAATATACTTCCTCAAAAACAGACGGCTGCATTTCTGGCTATTAAAAAACAGTTAGGGGTAAACGATTTAGAGCAATTTATAAATAAACTGTTCGCTGCAAGTAACACCGGGATCTCCACGGCTGGACTGCCTGAGGGTTCAAATGAGGCGCAATGGTTGGGCATTCAACGCAAAACCGCAACAGGGACGAATCAACGTGATGAGTTCACGCAGTTTATACTGCAGCGCTCAGGTTTATATACCAGTGAGTTTTCGGTTTTAACGCATGCTTGGCAAAGTTTTCAAGCATGGGTGGATACTTCGGAATCAGCTGGTGTTGTGCAGGACATCAGTGAGCAATTTTTGAAACGTGGGAAAAATGCACAGGTTGAGTTCAATACACAAAATCTAACGCTGAGTTTAAAACCAGTGACGACGAGGGCACTAAAGCCATTACATATCCAGTTTGATAAAAACTATAAACCGGTTAGAGCTGTGTTGGGTGAAGTGGCTGATTTTGGCAGTAGTGCTGCTCAGGGTCAGGTGATAACGGAACCTAAAGAGCTAAATATGCTGCTGGCGACAATCGACCAAGTGACAAAGCAAAATCATCGTATCTCTTTGCGGGAATATGTCATGCGAAAGACTCAACCTGGCGCATATATTCGTTATCAGGCAGCCAAGTATAATCGTGTTCCTGTGGAAGTCTCTGATAAATTGATGGTGGGCTTGTTTGATGATCCAAAAGTGGAGAGTAGTGGGCGCACTAGTTCCAATGCGCCGTGGATTAGTTTTGCAAAGGACTTTCAGGTGGCCGGTTCTGATTCCTCATCGGATGGCAAGATACTGGGTGAACCTGGCCAGGTCGTCGTCTTTAGTCATGGCGGGCAAGTTGGCCCATTGGCCTATACTGCTTCGCATCCCAATATGGTGAATGGTGATGGAGAGGTGCAGCCACATGAAGTTGTCGAGATGCTGAAACCATTTGTCGCTGAAGAGTCTGTGACATGTGTGTTATTGGCTAGTTGCCATGCCGGAGTAAACGGGGCGGCAAAAAAACTTTCACAAGAATTGGGTGTGCCGGTTATAGGGTACTCAGGGGAAACATCACTTCTTCCGCCCGGGCAGCAGCCTATAGCGCGAGTCAGTCAAGGAGATAGAGTAATAGTGTTCTCCATAGCTAAACCCGGGGTTTATGGTTCGATTTTGCCATATAAGTTTTCTTCGGATGAATATTGGATTGAGCACTATCCTGATGGCTCTAATCGCCCGATTGGCAATGAAGCCCCGGATCGCACACTAACATCTGAAGATGTTATTAAGCAAAGTATGGCTGACAGTGTAAGCGCGGCTAATGACAGTGCAATACAAGATACTATACAAGAGGAAGCTGGTTCTGCCGGCTTAGTTACCGATAGCCTTGAGAGTCAGATATCAGATACATCATCTGATGCACTGGCCGAACAGTATCAAGGCTTTGCGGAAAGTAATGGCTTATTTAATCTGACTGACCAACAGGCAAGCGCTGGTTACACAAACTTCAGTTTCCATACAAAAGTTGAGAACGGTGCCGGCACGATTGGTGTTACGCCTTACGACTTGCCTGGATTGTTATCCGGACAGGCCGGTGATTTAACTGCACCAGTAGAGACCGGAGAGGGTCAGGCAACACAAACCGAATATCAACCGGCACAGATCGCGCCGGCGACAGTCAGTACCGGTAACACCGCTCCGGAAAAACCTGTAGCGTCGGTAACGATTGAACAGATCAAACGCGAGGCGTATAAAACACTGTCGCCGCAGCTGCAGGCACAGATCATTGAAGCACAGTTTCTGAATCTGGATCTCAACAAGTTGGATTTAGCTGCGCGTTATCAAGCCTATCAGGCTTTGCATCCGGAAGTGCGCAGTTTCAGTTTTGGCGACTATCTGGGTTTTCAACCTGAGATCATTAATCGATTGGAGCGCTGGTCAAATCAAAACGTTGCACACGATAAAAAAATAACAGCACTAAACCAACAGGCCGATGCATCCCGTCAGCTGGCACAGGAGCTGGAAGCGGTAACGGCACAGATACGCCAAAATACTGCGGCCCTTAAGGCGTCGACGGTGCAGGTGAAGCAACAAAATAACGTCCGAATTGAGTCGTTGTCGACAGTAAAGCGGTCTGCACCGCCGGCACAATGGATCGGGGATAAAGCAGGTGTTGCCAGTAGTGCGGCCGGTAAGGTCAGTCACCACATCATCAGCACGACAAAAGCCGGTGCGCCTATCGGTGGTAAAGTGAATGCAAACACCGAGGGCGTCCCAATGATTTCCCTGAAAGGTAAAACCGGTTTGGATCAATACAGCCAAAGCAGCACGATCCCGAAGTATTTATATAAGCCAAACGAGCAAGGTCAATTACAGTTACATGTGGTGACAGAATCCGGCAGGCAGCTGAGTCTGCAGGCGGTGCAGCTGAGTGTGCACAAACCACAAAGCAGCAGTGGCACGTATTATAAACCTCAAAGCGGCTGGCAGAATATTCCGCAGCTGAGTTCGGCGGACCAAAGTAGTATCAATCAGATGGTTCGGCAGCCTACGTTTGCCATGCCGAGCCCGGTGATGGCGCCGACCGTGCCGGCTGCACCAGGTTCAGGGGTGTCAGCACCGGTGCCTGTCCCTGTTCCGTAGCTGGTGCCTTAATAAAAAGGCGCTTTATGCGCTTTTCCGTTGATCATCATGGTCTGACCTTACTATACTTGCGCGTTCGTGGTTAAACCACGCTTCCGGATAAGAGGTGTTTTAGTAGTGAGCAGCGCCGAGCGGCCCCGAATTTCTGCCTGTATTATTACCTTTAACGAAGAAGACCGTATTCGCGAGTGCATCGAGTCTTTGGCATTCTGCGATGAAGTGGTTGTGGTCGATTCGCATTCCGTGGATGAAACCCGCCGTATTGCTGCAGATTGTGGCGCGCGCGTGATTGAGCGCGACTGGCCGGGGCATGTTGCGCAAAAAGAATTTACTATCCGGCAGGCTGAGCATGACTGGGTGTTGTGCCTGGATGCGGATGAGCGGATTGATGATGATCTGCGCGGGGAGATCCTCGCATTGCGCGATGCGGGGTTTCCCGGAAAGGCCGGCTGGCGTATGCCGAGGCTTTCCTTTTATATGGGTGAATGGGTGCGTCACGGCACCTGGCGGCCGGATTGGAATTTACGGTTGTTTGACCGCCGGCGTGGTTATTGGGGTGGGAATAACCCGCATGACCGTGTTGAGCTGGATGGACCGATGGGTACATTGAAGGGGCAGATTTTACATTACCCTTACCGGACGCTTGCTGAGCATCTCAGTACGATGGATAAATACACGACCACGATGGCGCAGGGTTTGGATGCGCGCGGCAAGCGGGCACATGTTTTAAATGTTATTGTTAACCCGTGGGTTCGATTCGTAAAATACTATTTTTTAAAGCGCGGCTTTTTAGACGGCTGGCGGGGTTTGGTGATGGCCTATCTGGCCGCTCAGTATGTGCGTACCAAGTATATAAAGTTGATGGTACTGCAGCGTGTCGGTGAAAAAACCAATTAAGAGGAAGATAAAATAATGCGAACAGCATTACGAAAGCGAATATTGGTCACCGGCGGCGCCGGTTTTTTGGGCTCACACTTATGTGATCGCCTGTTGAAAGACGGCCACGAAGTGTTATGTGTCGATAATTTTTATACCGGCAGTAAGGAAAATATCGCGCATCTGCTGACCAATCCAAAGTTTGAGCTGATCCGTCATGATGTTACGTTTCCGTTGTATGTGGAGGTGGACGAAATTTACAATCTGGCCTGCCCGGCATCACCGGTGCACTATCAGCATGATCCGGTGCAGACCACCAAGACCAGTGTGCACGGCGCAATCAATATGCTGGGTCTGGCAAAGCGGGTTGGGGCGAAGATTTTTCAGGCTTCGACCAGTGAGGTATATGGGGATCCCACTGTGCATCCGCAGGTGGAGTCGTATTGGGGGAATGTGAATCCGATCGGGCCGCGTTCCTGCTACGATGAGGGCAAACGGTGTGCGGAAACCCTGTTTTTTGATTACTACCGTCAGCACGGCCTGAATATCAAGGTTGCACGTATTTTCAATACCTATGGGCCGAGGATGATGCCGAATGATGGCCGGGTGGTGTCGAATTTCATTGTCCAGGCGTTGCGCGGTGAGCCGATTACTGTTTATGGCGAAGGTCAGCAAACCCGTTCGTTCTGTTATGTAGATGATCTGATTGAGGGTTTTATACGCTTGATGGGCTCCGAGGATGGATTCCCGGGGCCGGTAAATCTGGGTAATCCGACAGAGTTTACGATTATGCAGCTGGCGGAAAAAGTTATTGAGCTGACCGGTGCGAAGTCTTCCATTGTGAACAAGCCATTGCCGCCGGATGACCCGGTGCAGCGGCGCCCGGATATCAGTCTGGCAACCGAAAAGCTGGGTTGGGTGCCCGGCATTCAGCTGGCTGAAGGCTTGCGCAGTACGACCGCTTATTTTGAGGAGCTGCTGGAGCGTTTTGGCTGATTTGGACTGCCTGTGAGACCCCTGTCTGGCGCTCGGCAGAGATTTTGTAGGTAATTGTTGACGGTTGCAAAAAGGTCCGTATAATGCGCGCTTCCTCAGTCATGGGGAGCCTTCGGATCGTCGCCTGACAAAGCAATATCACAAGGCGAAGACACCGATAAAAGCCGGTAATCCTGGCTTTCTGAATGAATAAATAGCAGATTTGAGTGGGTACAGTGTTGCCTGGAATTCGGCAGCGCGGTATACTTCTCGGTCTTTGCCCAGGCCGCGTGCACCGCGGTCTTTTTGCTCTTTAACAATAAAAACTTGATAACTTGTGTGGGTGCTTGCATCGGAACTTTGATGATTCAGAGTAATTCGATGAAGTACTCCAAGCAAACGTAATCATTCCGATTCGTATGTTTTGTGAGCTTCATCAAACTGTTTTAAGTTTTAAACTGGAGAGTTTGATACTGGCTCAGATTGAACGCTGGCGGCATGCCTAACACATGCAAGTCGAACGGTAACAGGTCCAGCTTGCTGGACGCTGACGAGTGGCGGACGGGTGAGTAACGCGTGGGAATCTGCCCTGTAGTGTGGGACAACCCGGGGAAACTCGGGCTAATACCACATAATCTCTACGGAGCAAAGCGGGGGATCTTCGGACCTCGTGCTATAGGATGAGCCCGCGTTGGATTAGCTTGTTGGTGGGGTAATGGCCTACCAAGGCGACGATCTATAGCTGGTCTGAGAGGATGATCAGCCACACTGGGACTGAGACACGGCCCAGACTGCTACGGGAGGCAGCAGTGGGGAATATTGGACAATGGGCGCAAGCCTGATCCAGCAATGCCGCGTGTGTGAAGAAGGCCTGCGGGTTGTAAAGCACTTTCAGTAGAGAAGAAAAGCCTAGGGTTAATACCCCTGAGTCTTGACGTTACCTACAGAAGAAGCACCGGCTAACTCCGTGCCAGCAGCCGCGGTAATACGGAGGGTGCAAGCGTTAATCGGAATTACTGGGCGTAAAGCGCGCGTAGG
>JANQRI010000014.1 GCA_028284675.1 Gammaproteobacteria bacterium
TGGCTTTGCACCGGTGTCTAACGGTGATGCGGATGGCTGCGTGTGACCCGGGGTGTTTTCGGGTTGGGTAATCAGTGGCACACCCAAAGGCGCTTCACCCGGCGTATTGATCATGGGTTGCTGTGCCGCTGGATCTGTCAGCGGTTTTTCCGCGGGCGGCTCAACCCCCGGCATGAACTCTCCCGGGACCGGTGGCGACTCGGCCGGCTTGATCAGCTGACCGATATCGATCTGCGGACCACCCAATGCACCGAAACCGGGTTTTTTCTTATTAGATTGACCCAATAAATCGATTCGGGTATAGCCATGTTGGCTTTCGGTATCGCCAAACGTGGTCGGCACGGTGCTTTCACCATCGGTGCTCCACTGTTGCGCCAACTGCTCCGGCAATCCTTCGTGCTCCGTTACTGTAAACGGGCTGCTCCCGAAACTTAAACTGTCGGTGATTGGGTCGTCAGACCCGCCGACATCAGAGTTATTATTCACAGGAGGTTCACTTGCTGACATATTCGGATCAGCTTGCAGCAATGCAGCCCGATCACCCGTGGCGGGCGATATGCGGCCATCAGCATACCAAACCGAAAGCTTTTCTGCTTGTACTGAAATACCCTGATGGCTGACAGTATCAAGAATATTTAAAAAACGTCCAGCTGCATCAGGATGGCGTATCGGCGGGTCGAAAAATATAATCCGGAATTTATTTGCCTGATTGCTTGCATTCAGAATAGTATCTTCGGTTATCAACGGGCCATCATTACCATTACTTTTGACAGCACTCCCGGATACAACCAATACGTTAACACTTTCTTTTCTACGAAAATAAGTGATATTGCGCTTTGACAGTCCACCATCACCATTACCATGATTGTCAGACACTAATTTAATTCTAGTCTGCCACTCACCACCAGTTTCCTCCAGGGCATCCATTATTTTTTCATACACAAACTCTGCCCCATGCGCTTTATCAACAACAACAATCAACTTGCTTTTTTCCTGTAAAGCCTGGTTACTTTCCTCTATTATCGTGGGAATTTTCAACTCCGACTCGAATTGCCAGTATCGAGTTCGTTTAAAGTTTTCCATCACAACATCAGACAAACCCGCCGATGACTGCACACTGAGCTCTGTATTCAAGCTTAAATCAAACTGTTCCAGCTCACCATTACCAGCAACTACCTCAATTTCAGGCACAGGAATGTAATACACTAATGGCGCCGCAGCTAACGGCAAGTCCTCTTCTTCTAACAGCCAGTCAAGCTGCTCTGGACTCACAAGCTCGCTTAATAAGTCTATAAAATTTTCCTGTGTAACCGGACCCGGCAGGGAAAAACGCTTAAACAGTGCTTTCAAACGTTTTTTTAATATATCCAATGTAATATCAAGTGCATTCGCGGCCTCACTCAGACCAGAATGAGCGATGATCGACAACCCTGTTTCCAACAACCTTATATCCTCTGGTATTCCATCGCTTTGCTTTCCCGTTAAAGCCAAGTGCATCAAATTTAATTTCTGTATATGCAGATCAAGCTTTTCCTTGTGAGTAGCCAGCTCAGCAGTCCCCAGTAACCCTTTTAAGGTTTTAAAATCAGGGTTTCCCGGTAACTGATATTTTTTAAATATTTGCTTTATGGTGTATATAACCTGAGCACTGGTTACATGTAATTTACCAGCTGCTTCTGTCTGGTTTTCAGTATTTGCAATAACAACTGCATACCTTAATAACGCTTTGTCCTGCGTAAATACCGGATTATAAGCGCGCTCACCCACCAACGCTTTCCAGACGCTGTACTCTTCATCAGTGATATCCACTGCCTGAGTACCCGCATCCGGAAAGATTTGTGCAAACTGCTGACTGCTTAACCTCTCGGTCATCAGCAATTTAAAATTTTCCGCTGTGGCTTTCCCGGGCCAGCCAAATTTTTCGTATGCATTTCTCAACTGCTTGAGAACCCCGACGGAGCGAATTCCAAGTGTCTCTGCCGCAGCAGACTGATTCTTGGTCTGCATTACCGCAAGCAGAGCCGGCAACATCAATTTATCCGGCGCCAGATAAGGATTATGCGCAGCCTCGCCGACCAGCGCTTTCCATAATGCATATTCCTGGCCGGTAATATCCGGAGGCTTCCCACCAAGGCCTGGAAATATCAGCTTAAACTGATCATTCGTGAGATACCGGTTCAGTAACTTTGACAGGTTTAATACCCTAGGCTCGCTATCAGGCAAATATTTTGCGAACAGGCGCCAAACTCTTTCATGCACGATATTTCTTGAAATATCGGGTTTTTCTAATTTTTGTATTCGATTTCCGGCACTTAATAATGCGATTACTGTCGATAGCAGCTCTTTATCCGGCGCCAAAGCCGGATCACCCTGCCGATCACCGGCCAACGCCTGCCACACTAAAAACTCTGCATCAGAAATATAAGGATAAGGGTTATTAACTTGCGGACCTGCTTGCGCGACCAGATTACCGTTCAAGCCATTAAGATTCATTCGCTGCAAAAACTTTTCTACCTTAGGCAAGTCAACTTCACCTATGGGCGAATGCACCTGGTCCATAGAAGTTTTTGCCGGCTCCATGCTGATGCTTGAGTTTGAGCCAATGGTCATTACAGTTTTATGTACTCGATTAGTTTATTAGGAAATTTAAATACAAAAGCCGTACACTGAAGCATAACCGTGTGATGCATGCTGCACTATTGAACTTTAGGTGTATATCCCAAAAGTGATAAGCGTCTGTTATAAAGTTAAGGCACCGGCACAGCAGGCACTTTCACCGGTACCGGTGCAGAGCCCGAGGTGGGGTTATTGATTGGCGGAATAGGGTTCGGTAGTTGCGGATTGTTTACTTTCCCTTTGGTCGGCACGTTAAGCGGTGCAGCTTTAATGATCGGCGTACCGTGCATGGTGTTTAATAACTGCTGCTGTGCATAATCTAACTGCGGTACACTCTGCCAACCACCGTTATAAATGGTTTCCGCTGTGCCTGCTTTCACTGGAATTAACTCCGTCGAGATCGGCTGCAAGCGAACCGTGTTTTTCTGTGTTAATACCACATGCAATGCCAGCTCACCGTTTTGGTCTTTTGCATACACATACGGCGGTAAACTGTTCGCGCCCCGGTAGTTCGGATCATTTAACGCCGGACCGGTTAATCCGTTTAGCGATATATACCCCGGCGCTGGTGTTTCACTGCTCAACCGTGTCCCGGCGGATACTGTGCCACTGATCGGTGGCTTGCTCACTATGTTGTTTTGGATCGCAGTGATGGTACTGCCCACATCCCCACCACGCTGACCCGGACGGGGAATGTGTTGTTGAGTCCGGTTCAGATTGATCTGTTCAACACTCACCCGGCTCTGTTGCTGTTTGCGCGCTGTATCGCGTTGTATCGCTGCGGTGGTTTGGTTTGTTTGCGCGGTGATGCCTTTCAGTTCATTGGCCAGTTGCGCATTGATCTGCGCTACCTGTTGCAGGCTTTGGACCTTCGCATCATAGGCGCCAAAGCGTGCCGAGTTTAACGCCAGCTGATCTTGGATTCCCGGATCATAGTTCAGGTAATCGATCATTCGGAAACGGGGTTGTCCGTTATCATCGGTTTTGACTTTCGGGTGCAGTTGCAGGTAACCGTTCATATCCGCCGCCAACACCTGCGGATCGATCTTTGTCATATCCAGGCTTTGGTATTCTGTCAATGTAATCTGTGCTTTGACTGCTGCCGGCAGTTGTTGATACGCACGGGTTTGCGCAACGTCGATCTGTTCGTTGATTCGTCCGGTGTGCTGGATCTCCGGAGATACCTTCGGGGCTTCGGGGCTTTCTATACCGAATGGCTTTACACCGGTATCTAACGGTGATGCTGATGGCTGTGTGTGACCCGGGGTGTTTTCGGGTTGGGTAATCAGTGGCACACCCAAAGGCGCTTCACCGGGCCTGTTGATGATGGGTTGCTGTGCTTCTCGATCAATCACCGGTTTTTCCGTGGGCGGCTCAACTCCCGGCATCATCTCTCCCGGGACCGGCGGCGACTCGGCCGGCTTGATCAGCTGACCGATGTCAATCTGCGGACCACCCAATGCACCGAAACCGGGTTTTTTCTTATTCGACTGGCCCAATAAATCGATGCGGGTATAGCCATGTTGGTTTTCGGTATTGCCAAACGTGGTCGGCACGGTGCTTTCAGCATCAGTGCTCCACTGTTGCGCCAGTTCCTCCGACAACCCTTCATTCTCCGTTACTGTAAACGGACTGCTCTCGAAACTCAGACTGTCGGTGATTGGGTCACCGGAATTACCCGGATCCGTTTGAGTGTTGTCGGCAGGAGATTGGTTTTCGGATACCATCTGAGCGCCTGAACCATCTGGTGCTTCACCGACATTCGCAACCCGGATATTCACCGTATACCGATGCGTTTCCAGCTCTGCAGGCTGAATAAGATCCTGATCTTTATTACCTACTGAGATCGCGAACACCGCGTCTGCTTCTTCGGCAAGCTGCTCACGCAATGCGACTTTATCCAACTGGCCATTATTAAATTTAATGCCTTGAAAATGTTCACCGGTAAAACCCAGCTGTTTCATCATTTCCAGCACTTTCGCTTCTTCAGCCGGCAAGCGCGCGGTCACAAAGTAATAAGGAATACCGGCATCGTTTAATGCCTGCACTGCTGCCTGCATGGCCTGAAATGCAAGCGGATTCTGATGTTCCCGGCTTAATGCATCCGCAAGCATTTGTTCGGAAACCGGCATACGCCCGGCATCGCTGAGATCAAGACTATGCAGCCCCAGCTCTGCAATCAATGTGCCGTCGATATCCAACAATGCGACTGCGTTTTCACCATCTTCCCGACGCCCCTGCACATCCGGAATCGCATCGATAATCTGCTGCGCGGCCTGTTGCACAGCCGTGTTATGTTGCACCAATGCTTCTTGCATGACTGATGCATCCCGGAACTCAGGTCGGTCACCATGCGTGGCCAGAATACCACGGGCCTGCGTTCTGAATACCTGTTGCATCAAGCTGCCTTCCGGATTTACCAATATCTGATACAACTGCTCACGATTAACAGGCGGGTTTGTCGATGAAATTTCCATGCCGTCAAACAAGCGGTCGACAAACATCAAAAAATCCGCCGGTGAACGAATCCCGTCGGCACCCTGCTGCCCCATACGCTCAGAAAAATCACGATAGATATTTGCAACAGTGACTGTATCCCCACCCGCCGGTTGCAAGCTGATACCTTGAATACGGCGCTCAGCGTCTGAAATAGACATTACATTACCGGATTGATCATATAAAGCAGTATCAGATTGGGGTAAAGCCTGACCGTCTTCACCAGTCATAATATCGGTCAACCCCAGTAATTCTCTTTTCTCCGGGGCCAATCTCTGTAACTCATTAACATTTATGCCACTTGCCTGAACAGCCAGAGAAACCACTTTTCTTAAAGGAATATTCACCGACTCGGATAACTGCGGAATATAAACAGAGACCTGTTCTAAAAGCGTTACGAATTCTTCAGCACTACTTGAACCAGTCCCATATTGATGAGCACCTATACTTAGATGGTTTGCCAAATCGGAAAAAAGCTGTGCGTAATCCCGTTGATCTGATGTTTGAGGATACAGCCCTTGAATGACATTATTTTCCAGAAATATAAAGCCTTCAAGTTCAGAGAAATCCACTTCTTCTGCTCTAAGTTGAGTTAAAGCCAAATCAATTAAATGGGCATCTACTACTTTGCCTTTAGAATCACGCTCCACCAAAATATTATCTAAATGAAACTCATTGACCCCATTCTGCAAACCAGTACTTATCAAACGACTATTCAGAAACTGAATTTTATCTCTAATAAAATTAATATCTTCATCACTAAAAGGCTTACCCGAATTTAAATCAGACATCAAAGTAGCACCCGGCACGTTATTAAGCGCTATTGCATATATAGACACACCGTTATTCTGATCCAATGGTTTGTATGCATGCACATCGGCCCCATGTTCCGCCGGTGACACACCCGCTTTTTCCAATAAAGATTTATTTTCCAAACGAGTCTGTAACGCTTTTTCACTCGCTATCGCCAATCCAACACTCGAATCTTCTTCGTAAGGGCCCAAATAATCAAAAGAACCAGCCAGGCTTTCATTTTCAACCACCTTATCTGTATTTATAAAAACCCTTGATACTTGCATGTTTTCCGTACTTACCGTATCCAACGCCCGCTCATATACAGGCCGATCATCCACCGGTCCCATCTGCGCCTGTTGCTGCTGCTGCGGAATTGCCCCGCCAAATTGCTGTTGTCTTTGCTGCTGCTGCAACTGCTGTTGCATTTGGATATCAACCTGCGATTTAGCGCCGGACTCAAAACTTAAAGCCTGCCCATACAAATCAATCTGTGCCTGAATCACCTGGGCTGATGGCGTACCCTGCAATTGGTCCAGCGCCGCCTGCAAACCGGACTGATAAGCTTGCATTAGCAAGCGTGAGGTTGCGGGACTGAATTCTAACTCAATAGCATCCGGCTGATATTCAGCACGCTGGCTGATTTCAAGAATAGTTTCAGCATTACCTTCGGCAGCGCTGATTTCAGCCAGCAACTTATCGGATAACTGCGTTAACTCAAGATACTTTTCAGCTACTGCGCTGCGGTTGTTACTCAGCTCACGAGCCACTTCGGGATGTTGATTGAATAACTCATTCAGGGACTCAAGCAACGCGTTTTCAACAATCAAAGTGGACTGTGCGGAGGGGCCACTCGGATAATTGGCCGGTTTAATTTGAACAACACCAATAAGGGCTTCATAGTCGGCCTTATTAACTTCATTCAAATCTGTGTTGGGTGCCAAAACCTTATTATCACCAGTAACCAAAGTTACCCTGCTGGTTTCTCGCAATAGCTCCATTAGCTCCAATGAATTCTCAGCCCTAATATTATTGGAAGCTTCCCAAGAATCCAGTGCCGCATGCGCTGCGCTATTCATAAACTCAGATAACACACCGGTACCCGGCAATGCGGTTTTATCTTTAGGCGCCAAACTTACCGCGTTGGCCATTACCACATGAGAAATAATATCATGTGCTTTTTCACCCTGCCTTACTGTCGTCTCACCCGAAAATAAACTTTCAAGTGGATTACCCTCAGCCAGGATTTGTCCTTCCCCATCACGAATCCCCGCATTCCAGGTAAAAAACCAGCCCAGTTCCGGCAACATGGGATCGAATTTAAATTCCACCCGGCTGAACAGGTGCACATCACCCGGTTTGTGTTCTGTTGCAGCAACTTTTTTTGCAGACGAAGAGTCTGCGACCGAACTAATGGGCTGTGCTTTAACCGGCGCCTGCAAAGGCACATCACGATCCAAAACATGGTATTGACCTGCCGGCAAATTTGTTTCCTGAATAGTCAGAAAACCTCTGGGCTCTTTTACAGTCAAAACACCCGCTTCAGCATCAAACAACCATCTTGCCTGGGCCAGTTGCTTAGACGTCACATAGCTTATATCACGCGTGAGTTTCCGCTGATCCGCAGCACTGAACTGCTCTATATTATTGATGCGCCCGATAATAAATTTTGTTATATCTGCAACACCGGTTTGCCAGTCCCTTGCTGAATATCTTGTTTTAACACGCCGTTCTTCCTCAGCAGCGGTTTTTCCATGCAACACAGGTGTAATTTTATTTTTCTGCAAAAATTCCATAGTGTCCCGAGACGACCTCAATTCCCAGGCCTGCTCATTTGGAAAAGTCCAGATCGGTTCACCATTGAGACTTCTGACTATTTCCGACCCTTCATGCATCGCTAACTCAATTGTCGCTTGCGTTCCATACAGGCTTTTACGAAAAAAAATGTCGCCTTTATAATTAAATGCCTGTACATCCCCTATTCTGGGATTTTTCACTATTTCATCGAACACCCTGTCTTCCAATACAAAAAATGTGAACCTGTCAGTAAAAAAATGCGCGGCGATCTCTTTGGACATTTCAGTGCCGTTATTACCGGCAAATGACTTCATAAGTTCTATAAAGTAAGGGTCAACGGTATCCGCCGGCTCACCCAGCTCGAATATCAGCTTATAAAACGGCGGCGCAGCTTCATAGGCCCGCCGGTGTTCCGGAGACAGGCTATCGATGAATGCAGCCGTTTTTTCGGGTGTAGTATGTTGTCGTAGCCGTTCGAGCAAATCGGGCTCAGGTGCCGCTTCACCTGTATCCTGCAGTTGTGCAATCAACCCGGGTTCTGATAAACCAGCAGGCCGGGGGCCAGGCTGACCCAAAGCTTCACGAAACTGCACTGCCTGCTCCGGCTGCTGGGAATCTGGTATAGCCGCAGCGGCAATTTGGTTGGTATTTATGCTTTCAATCAGCGACATTTTAGTAAAAAATCCGGGATTTATTGCATCAGAGGGTAAAGACTATCACCCGGGCAAACAATTGAGCGTTGGTTATAGAAAATCTGTGACTGTGATTCATCTATTACCTAAGTAATAGATTCGAAATACTTTACGGCACAGGTACGCCGTTCAGCGGAACTCCAATGGGTGCCGGTGGCGCAGCGGGTATCGCCGGTGCAGGCATCATCGGCACGATGTTGGTTTGTTGTATACGAATATGTGCATCAACTGCGGTCTTCTGCAATTCACTTAGCTGTGGCACACCGATCCAGCCTTGGTTTGTATATGCCGTGGTTGAAGCATTGATTGGCGCTTTATGAATATGCGCCGGTATTGGAATTGCCTCCAGTTGTTTGCCTTTTGCAACCACCGCATGTAACTGTAATTGACCGGCGGTGTTGATATACAGATAACGTGGAATGCTGCTGGTTTTATCCTGATACTGTTTTACCAAACTGCCGGTTTTTCCCGACAGAGCCACCATCGGTACTAAGGGCTCAATCCTGTGTTGCGGTATAGAATGATCGGTGTTGTGAAGATTCGCGTTAACGATATTGTTTTGTGCATTGTTGGTAATAATCTGTGTTTGATCGCCAATCCACTGTGCGGGCGCCCGAGTCGATTGGGTCGACTGGATCGGCTCAGCAACAAAACCCGGCCGTTGCGATTTTGCTGCACGAGCTGCTTCTATCGCTGCGGTGTGTTTTTGTTGAGCCTGTGCAAGCCGGTTTTGGCTGTCGGCCAGTTGCTGTGCGGTGATGGCTTGTTGCTGACGATACCTTATGTCCGCATCATGGCGGGTTTCATGGGCTGAGTTACGCTCCAATTGACTGATAATTTGATCATCCCAACCAACAAAGTCATTGAATTGAATATCGGCTCTGACGTTCGGGTGCAGATTTTGGAAACGGGTAAAACGTGTTTGAATCTCATCCGCACTTAAATCAAGTTGCATATAACGTTCGGCCGTTAGTACTGAACGTATCGCGGCAGATAAGTTCGTATAACCATTATCGGTTTGCGGCTGGTTATTTTGTTGAAAACTATCAACCAGGTTTTGTGGCAATGTCACCGTCGGCCTGGCACTGAAACCACCGCGCTGATTGTCATCTTGCTGTAAACCATTAATATTCAGGCGCGTATAACCAGACTGATTATCTGATCCACCCGGCAGTTGGGTGCTAATGGTACTCTCATCGTTATTCACACCCAATTGTTCGGCAATCGAATTATCAGTGGATGACTCTGCTTGTTTAGATGCAGATGGTGTCAAACTGTCGGTGGTTTGCTGCTCGCTTGTTTCGGATGCAATATTTGCCTGTCCATTATCCGCAGCAGCGAAAGACTCCATATCATCATTTTTTAATAGTTGCTCTTCGCTTAAATTCAACATCGCAATCTGTGCGGACGTCAGCCGCGCACCATTCCATAAAGTTTGACCGTCAAATTCAAGGCCTTCCAGATTGGCGTTTCTTAAATCGGCATTGCGCAAGTCAGCACCTTTAATATTTGCGTTTTGTAAATTTGCCGAACGCAGATCTGCATACCTTAAGTTAGCGCCCTGCAAATTCGCATCAGTAAAATCAGTACCCTGCAAATCAGCATATGTTAAAATCGCATCAACTAAAACAGCACTCCGAAAACCTGCTCCAACCCCGTAAAAATCTTTCATTGATGCCGATGATAAATCAGCCTGCTGAAAATCTGCATAGGGTGCATTCGCAAAATTTAATTGAGCCTGCTGCAAAAAAACCTGATAAAAACTCGAGAACATTATATGAGCATACTCTAAATTTGTACGTCTTAAATCTGCATTATTAAAATTGGAAAAACCGAAATCTGACGAGGAATCTATAGTCATACCGGAGAAATCACCTCCGGAAAAGTCGTAGTGATACAAATTTAATGGGATACCGCCCTGCAAAGCTTCACGATTAACCGGATGCTTTCGGTGAGGCTCTAAAGTCAAATCATCTATCTGCTTTCCTTTACCGGAAATCTTTACTAGCATAGTTATATCAGGATGCCCAATTGCATAAGCTTCTGTATTCAAACCCGGCGACTCAAGCCCCAATGCCTGAAACTGTTTCAGTGTTAATCGCACATTATTCCATACTGTATTGTCATCATATTGAAGCACGTCCCAATTAGCCCTATTAAGCCAAACCTCATCGAATCTTGCACCGGATACATCAGCACCGGATAAATCGGCTCCATTTAGGAACACCACACTTAAATCAGCATTGGTAAGATCTGCGAACTGTAACTTAGCACCTGTCAAATCAACACCATGCAGTGTCACACCGGCCAAGTTTGCCTTTCTCAAATTTGCGCCAATCATGTTGATACCTTGCCACGTTTCGGAAATGAGTTTAAGCCCATGCAAATCAGCATCTTCCAAATTTGCAAAACTCAAGTTTGGATGATCAAACCGCATATCAACCAAATTACTTTGGATTAAATTGGCATGTGACAGATCAATTTCAACTAAAATATCATCGACTTTAACACCGGACACCAACAGCTCAGCGATACGCTGACCATATCCATCCCTGACACGATCAAGCACTTTATCGGTATAACGCCCCAGTTGTATACCGGAATAATAGTCCTTTAGCCGGCGCTTCATTTCGGCCGCATCTTCAATTGAGGCAACCTGATTGTACTGCATATCGATATGTGCGATATATCCGGCAACCGCTGAGCGTAGCATTTCCTGATAAACAATACCGGCAGTGCTGCGTAATTCGGCCGGGGTTATTTTGTGCTCCCAGGCTTGCTGGGCCGCTTCAGGGCTTACCGCGCTGTCGACAATCTGTTGCAACTGTTTGATTTGTGCATTCGTCGGTAATTTATAAAATTCATCGCCTTTGGACAGTAAAATATGCTTTATATAATTACCGCCACTCTTAGTTTTCCGACCGATCAATTCGGATAGTTCAACGCTGGCCCCCTTGACGATCACATGTGACGGTAACATACCCCCAAATTGCGAATGCCCATCACCCTCCCGCCACATCACCTCCGGACTCAGCATGATATTCTTATCAGACATATCAACAATTAACGAGCCTGAGCCCTGCAGACTGAACCCGGTTACCGTATCGCCATTCTGATCGATAAAGCGAAAATGCAGATCACCCGAATCAGCACCCACTGCTTCATTACGCAGCTTGCGAAGCACTATATCCGGAAACATATTTACAATTTTATACTGCTCACCTTCTATAATTTCTACATTCTTGGACGTTGAACTTAAACCAATCAGCTGTGACTTGATCGCCGGCAACTGATCAATCTCTGCGTTTATTGCATCCACATCCAGCGATTGTTTTTTATCAATCCGCTGAACCAGATAATCAACAGGGTTTGTATCGAGAGCTTTTAATGCGCGCATCCAATAGCCATGGGTATCAGCTGGAACCTGTTCCCGCAAAAACTCCGAAGCCTGTTGTTTAAGTACTGCCTGTCGCTGCTCATAATCATCTACGATTCTGTCGACAACCTGTTGCACTGACTCCTGGGTGAGTGCATCCGCCTGATCAATAGCGGCATCGATGGTTATACCGGTCGGCCGCAGTGCCTGGCGCCACTGAGCTGTTTTTGTTCTATCAGCCTGCTTGAATGCCGTGATCACTTCCTGGCGTTGGGTTTCTATCACGGTGTTAACCGTGACCGGATTCAGCGGCCGGGTACTTGTCAGCACATTATCCAGGCTTAGACCTGTCCACTTCAGCCGCGCTTCCCATTCCGGAATACGATTTTCATTTGCCTGCTTAAAGGTTTCGATTTGTGCTGCATTAGTGTCACCAGACACATCAATCTGCATTTGATTCAACTGCTCTTCAGCCAACTGAATCAGAAGCGTTGTCGGATAGACACCCTGTGTTTCACGCATCACAAATACAAATTCTTTAAGTGATAAAACCTGTTCTCCCCATTGCAGCTTAAGTTCTGCATTTTGATCGATAAACCCGGTGAGCGTTGTATTGCCGATTTGCTCCAGTAAACCCTTCAGCGTTATGAGTCGCTGCAGTTCTTGTGTATATTCCTGATGTATTTTCGAATCCCGAAGGGCTGCGTCTATGTCTCTTTCCCCTGTATAGTTTGCCGAGTGATCGACATACACACCTTTCGCGGCAAACTGCATAGGAAGGTCGAAACCGGGATATTCTCTTTTGAATTGCTCGTGTTTTTCCCAAACCTTGTCAACACCTTTCCGGGTCAGGCTGTTCCCATCCACATATGGCGTATTCTGCAGTGTCTCCACGAGTGCTCTTTCTTTTGCCCAAACCGGAAGGTTGCCGTTACCCGGCGGGGTTTGAGCGATCTGCAGTAGCTGGCGACCGAAGGTGCCCGGCGCCACATCGGGAGTCTCCGGTGGATTTAATAAGGGATTAAAGGAGCCGAAGCCGCTGATTTCGCTCATGGTTTATTGGTTGATATTCTGCTATTTCCGAATTGTCAGGAATTGGACCTGAATCGGCAATATAACCAACGGTCAGCTGCTTAACGAAAGTGATAGATAGAAGCCACACCGCCAGGACTGCCACCAATATTTAACGAAGGGACTCCGTCCGTTTGGTGTGCATAGGTTTAGAAAGCTTACTATGCAGCTGCAGCTTACCTATCGTGGCATCATTTAAGCGAAGACAATAAATATTCTATCTATAATTAACACTACTAATCACATTAAATAATATGTAAAAACTATGATTTGATCTGACGTTTATAAAAGTGAGTCATCACTATGCCCGCAGTGTTTGCTTCTCGTCCCTTTTACGCAGCCGAGTATCGCAGTCTTTTGGCACAGGGCCCGTCAGGGGCGAGCCAGGGAAGGCGAGCCCGGCATTCAGGTCAGGATGACCTGTATGACGGACCGGCAAAAGACGAGAAACACAGGGTATCTGATTGTTTAATCCATTAGATTAAACAATCAGACAAGTAATGGGACAATGCTTTTGGGCACTTTTGGCGAAACAAAAGTGCCTCGCCAGCCGGGGCGAGTCCCGGCAAATACAGCTAGGACTAACTATTATGATAACGCATAAAATAAAATGTAAAACCTCATAATAATATCCATAAAATTCTAACTATTATAAGAAAGATACTGTCTTTTCGCTAAACACGTGTTCTCAACTTCATATCCCAAGCACATCACGGCGCACTACCAGATGCCGGCAACCGTGACAGCAATGCCTCGGCTTCCGCTTTGCCTTCAAACTCCCGACCGCTTTCAAGTGCTTTTTGCAGACTCAGCATCGCTTTATCGTATTGCTGATCCAGATAATACGCTTCGCCGAGGTGGTAGTTGATAATCGCTGAATTCGGCGCACGCTTTGATGCACGCTTTAATGCGGTCAGGGCTTCCTGGTTTTTGCCAAGCTTCAAATTTACCCAGCCATAGGTATCCAGAAACGCCGGATTTTTGGAATCGCGAAAAGCTTCGGACAGTTCGGCGGCAGTCTTAAGACTTTCATCATCGTTTCTATAGGTAACCAGCAGCATCGCGAGATTGTTATTCACAATATCATTCTGCATGCCTTTGGCACGCAACTCCTGCAACTGCTGCATTGCCAACCCGCTGTTACCGAGATTCTCATGCAGTGAGGCCAGCTCTACCGCTATCCTTTCATTCTGTGCAGTATCATCCAGTGCATTATTATAGACTTCTATTGCTCTATCAGCCTTGTCCTGACGCACATATGTTTTGGCCAGATTGCTATGCGGCTTCCACCATTCAGGTTTTAACTTAACCGCTTCACTGAATTTTTGCGCCGCAGCGGGAAAATCTTTTTGTTGCAACAGCAATTCACCGATCATATTTTTTATGATCACATTATCCGGGTTTTTCGTCAGCAGTGTTTTAAAGTAGCTAACACCTTCATCCACCCGGTCAAGCGCAACATACGACCGGGCCATTGCAGTCATCGGCTCGACTGCAGCGGGCTTTTCATCCAATGCCGCTTTAAACGCACCAATGCTTTGTTCGAACTCCTGATCGAACTGATGCATTAAACCTTTGAAATAATGACGCGACGGGTCGTCCGGAAAATGCGCTTCAAAGTTTTTTAGCGACTCCCGGGCTAACGTCATATCTTTTTGAGCCATCTGCATTTTAATCAGCTCAATATGCGCCTGCCGGGTTTTGGGCGCCAATGTCAGAATGGCTTTATAATTCTGCTCAGCCCGTGCAAGCAACCCGTTTTCCGCCTGCAATTTAGCCAGTTGGAAACGTGTCGGGATATCTGCAGGCGCTGCGATCACCGCTTTATCAAGATTTTCCAATGCCAGATTGGGCTCGTTATTAGCCATATGCGCACCGGCTAACAGTTTCAACACTGTCGCATCATCCGGACTGTCTTTCAGAACCGTGCGCAAATCAGCAATCGCATCATCGGACTTTTTTTGGCCCAACGCATAGTTTGCGCGTAACAATAAGGCCTCACGATCTTTCGGGTTTTCGTTCAGAACTTCACTGATCAATTCCACAGCTGATTCGGGTTTTTTTTCGACAAAATAATGTCTCGCCAGACGGTTTCTGGCTTTTAAACCGGGCGGCTTTAATTTTTCCTGTTCAACCAGCTGCTGATAAACGGCTTTTGCGTTGTCCGGCATTTTTTCGCTTTCATATAGTTTTGCCAACGCAAACCGGAATTCTGAATTATCAGACTCTGCAGCAATATATTTTTGCAGCTCGTTCTCAGCTGCCTCCATGCCAAACTGACTTTTTATAAAGTCCAATAATGCAAGCCTTGCAGCAATACCTTCTTTCTCACGCGCCACCGCCTCGCGTAGTACTTTTTCCGCTTCGGGGTTATCTTTATTCAGTACATGCGCAGTTGCCAGACGAACCGCATGTGATAATTCATCAGGCTGCAATTCATAACTTTCTTTTAATACTGTCAGCACATTTTCCATCTTGCCCTGCTTCAGGTAAAGATTGGATAGTATCAACCGGATCGCCGTATTTTCCGGAAAGTGTTCCAAACCGTCATTTAATACTTTAATTGCATCATCGGCTTTATCGGTTTTGGTATATAAAGACGCCAGCAAAAATATGGCATCGCGATTCGCCGAATCCGCTTCCAGCACTTTTTGCGCGCCATTAATTGCAGTGTCAATATCCCCTTCCTGCGCGGATATGCCGCTGCTGATAATTGCAGCCTGCAGATTATCCGGCTCAAGCGCCTGAATTTCATCCACCATCTTTTGCGCCTGCTCTTTTGCCTGACCAAGCAAATACAAACGCCCCAATCGTGCTCTGGCTTCAACATTTTTTTCGTCAAGCTGGATAACTATCATGTATTCTTTGGCCGCACCCCTGAAATCGTTTAACTGCTCACGGGTTTTACCCAGTAAAAAATGTGCACCAGGATCTTTAGGATCTATTTGAATCGCATTTTTAAATTCCAGCCGGGCTTTTTCGAAATTTTTCTCGGCCAGGAAACTTTCCCCCAGCTCGATATGTTTCGCTTTGCGGTCTTCGGCACCACCACAGGCTGCCAATATAACCACCAGTATTAAAACGACCCAATGACTGCGCATAACTCACTACTCCCGAAAATTAACAGCAAACAAAATTTATAAGGCTACAATCCCTTTGATTCCAACCAGGCTTAAAGAACAATAAACCGCCAGACGCGATAAATTTTGTCTGGGGCCGACCCTGTTGATTAACAATTCTGCTCCGTAAAACAATATAATCAATTTAATCAGACCCACACCGATATCCACACCGTGCACCAAAGTAATTGGCGAAAAGGACATTACCAGCGCAAGAAATACAACCAGATAATCCAATGGCGTGGGCTCAAAGTTTTTCTGTTGCGCATACCTGATATTTACCGCCACGGCCAACGCGATGGCCGCAAGCATCGCATTTAGTGCGACACGAATACCTGTGCCCGGATCAGCTGCGGTTTCTATCAGATACACGAAAATGGAGATAGTAATGTAAATGCACACTCTCTCCAGCCATAACAACTTATTATGCCTGCGGAAATTCAATAGCGCAGCAGCCAACAATATTCCCAACATCAACAATGTCAGCATCGTGATATCGATTGAAATCCGTCCGCTGAATACCGCGACTGCGATCAAATATGCAGGCAATACCAACGCAACAGTATATAAAGACCACTGTGACAAGCGCTGCCGGTCTCTCAGCCAGATAATATAGCGTGTCAGTAGATGTGATTGCGCGGGAGTCGCCGGTGCATGGGCCCGCCACCCTTTTGCCTCAGCCTGACGCAATGCCCAGACTATTGCCAAACAGAAAAGCATATAAAGTCCGGTAATCAACAGATCCGATTCGTAACGTAATAAGTATGCACCCAAAATCAGACCGGATTGCACCACATAGATAAAGAAAACCGCCTCATGATGATCAAAATGCAGCTTTAAAAGTTTGTGGTGAATATGGTTTTGATCGGGTGAGAAAGGTGAACGCTTTTCGCTGATGCGCTGTATCATCACTGTCAGTGTATCCAATACAGGCAAGCCCAGAATTAACAGCGGTAATGCCGCACTTAATGCGGTGTTCACATTTTGGGTGACATGAATTGCAAGAAGCCCGGCTGAAAAACCTAAAAACTGGCTGCCGCTGTCACCCATAAACACTTGTGCCGGATGCGTGTTATAGCGTAAAAATCCAGCGATACTGCCAATCACAGCCAGTGAAATCAGCATCGAGGATATGCCGTTACCAAGATAGCCCAACACCACAATCACACCCAATGCCAGCAGCGTTGTGCCGCCCGCCAGTCCATCCAGTCCGTCCGACAGATTGATCGCATTGGTAATTCCCAACAACACGAATATCGTAAATGGAATCGCCAGGTAATCAGGCAATATCATATCAAGCGGCAAAAACGGGAAATGCACAATCTTGACACCGCCATAGACAACCGGCAGGAGCACCGCAAGCAGCTGACCACCGAATTTAATTTTGTAATTCAGATTACGAACATCATCCAATACACCAAACACAAAAAGTATTCCGGCACCAATCAGATAGCTGACCGCAAACCGATCCAGTTCGCACCAGAGCAGCACTGACACCAGTGCACCGCAAACCATTGCCAGCCCACCAATTCGCGGTATGCCGGTTTGATGCACTTTGCGTTCATTCGGTAAATCGATAAACGAGATACTCGCCGCTGACCTAATCAGCGGCGGAATCAGAATCATCGTCAAAAACAATGATGTAATTAAACCGAATAGTAAATCCATGACTGTTTATAAAGGTATGTAATCATCCGTGACGGTAAGCAAGTCCTGCGCGAATCCGGACAATAGCTCGTCTGCAAACTGAACATCGGTCGAGTCGTCAATTCTGACAGTTAATCTGACCAATGCGCCATCCGTACGGCTGCGAGTCAGCGCATCCCAGAAAATATACCACTTGACCAGGTATTCGTTGGTTATAATTCTGCCGCGTTGCTGAAACCAGTAATACACCAGCTGTGTCTGCCTGCCGGACTTGATCAGGACACGATTCACACTTAGATTTTGACCCGCAGATGTCTGCACCGGAATCGACCTTTGACTTAGATCCTGAATCACCCAACCACCGCCCGGGATACATGATCTGGGCGAGTGCGCGGATGCACCTTTGCGCTGGGTATCATAATAAGCCATATACAGGTTAACCAAATTTCGGTTGTTATCACGATAATCCGCGAGCAGATAATCGTTTAACTGCAACACATCAATATAATGCTGCTCAAGAAAACCAGGAGACCCGCGAAAGTCGCCCAGCTTCATTGGGAAAAAATCAAATTGTTCACGGACAGGAATAACTTCATCCCGATTTTGCAGGTCTGTAAAAAGAAAAGACACGCCCAGCAAAAGCAACACACCGCATATAATAAACGGCCTTGGTGTTTTTCTATGTTCGATCTTGCCCGGGTTGTCACTCCGGGGCATTACATCAAGACCAAAAACCTGTTTGAAAGGTTTGCGACCATCAGCACCCAATCTCGATAAAAACCAGGTTTCCAGAAAAAGCACTGCAAATGAAAACATAAAGACTATCCAGCCTTCAAAATCATGCAAAATGCCTTCTGCCGCTGAGCGCCCCCAATACTCTACCGTCAAGCCGATCGCACCTATTCGGAAACTGTTCATTAAAATTGTCACCGGTATGCTTGATATAAATATCAATACCCGTTTCCAAAGTGCGATCTTCGCAAAATAGGCAATAATCACTCCGAGCGTCATCAGCGGAAACAAATACCGAAGCCCATTACAGGCTTCTACCACCTGCAGCTTCAAACTTCCAAGATCAATAACATTACCCTCAAGGTATACGGAGATATCAAACAGCCTGATAAACCACACACCAATCGATGATGAAATAAGCTGAAGCTCGCTGGACAAATTATTGTAAATAAAATTGGGCAGCGGAATCATGAAAAACAAAATCAATAGCGGCGCCAGTATTTTTTTAAATGCCCGCCAGCCCATTATTGATAAAAACAAACCGTATAGTGAAATTAAAAAAGAATATTGAATAATCGTATAAAGTGAACTCAACTCCCCGACAAACCAACCGAGCAGACCGGCAAAAACCAGACATAATCCCAGCCAGGAACCTGAAAACTTCAGCAACTCCAGCTCACCACGTTTTTGCCAGATTAAAAAACCGGAAATAAGCGGAATTAATATACCATGACTGTACTCATCCTGAGTCAGCCAGCGATCAACCATAAACGCAACACCGTCGCCAAAAAGCACCATCATAATGCCTAAAAACAGCGAAAATATCGCCCATAGGTGCCACGGTTCACGCCACACTAAAGCCGGGCGCGCAGACGGCACTGCATTGTCATGCAAGGCTTCGTCACACGGGGTGATTGCCATTATAAATACCTCATTATCAGGTACGAAAAAAACATGGGATAATATCCTAAACCGCTTTGCCGATAAGCCTAACCAGTTGATTTTCCTTATATTTGACTTCCCTACTCAGCACCGGCGTTAACCGGTTGAGTTTACCTGTTCAAGATCACAAAAATATTAAAATCCCATCCACGCCGGCCGAAACAACTTATATCGCTATACAAAATCAGCCTACCCAGATCAGGCTGGGAAACACTCTACATAAATCAAATATTTATTAAGGACCTCAATGAAATCAGGCCGAACCGCACTCTCAATTATTGCCTCTCTATTTATTTACCAGGCAAATGCCGACGACTACTCTGTAACACTTACACCGCCAAATACTGTTATCAACTTAACAAAACCCGATAAACCCCAAAAATATACTCATACCGCAGCAGACATACGTGCTATCGAAAAATCCATACAAAGCGAATGTTTATTTTTTAAGGTCAATGTCGCTCCTGCGCATGATGCGAAAATCAAACAATGCTTTTAACTTTTCAATTCATGTTGATTTTCCAGAAACCACGCATAGGTATTTTCAAGACCTGTTCTGAGTTCAGTACCCGCCTGCCAACCCAATAACTTCAAGCGGCTGACATCCAGCAGTTTGCGCGGTGTGCCATCCGGTTTGCTATCATCAAATTCAATTACACCCTGATAACCGACCACGTTGGCAATCGTTTCTGCCAAATCACAAATCGTAATATCTTTTCCGGTGCCGACATTAATATGAGACAGCATTGGTTTGGTGTTGTCCATATAGACCTTAGAATCCAATTCCATGATGTGCACACAGGCATCGGCCATATCATCCACATGCAAAAACTCCCGCATTGGTTTACCACTGCCCCATACAGTCACGTGTGCCGCACCTGATTCTTTTGCTTCATGGAAACGCCGTAACAGTGCCGATATTACATGTGAATTTTCCGGATGAAAATTATCCCCTGGACCATATAAATTGGTCGGCATAACCGAACGATAGTCCCGGCCATATTGACGGTTATAAGACTCGCACAGTTTGATACCGGCAATTTTTGCAACTGCATACGGCTCATTAGTCGGTTCAAGCATCCCCTGCAATAACTCTGTCTCATTAATCGGTTGAGCTGCAAGTTTAGGGTATATGCAGGAAGACCCCAAAAACAATAAGCGCTCAACACCGGCCATATGCGCAGCATAAATGATATTGCTTTGAATCATTAGATTCTGATAAATAAAATCAGCCGGGTATGTATTGTTTGCATGGATACCACCAACCTTCGCAGCAGCCAGGTACACCTGGTCTATTTTTTCAGTTTCAAAAAAAGCCGCTACCGCATGCTGGTCAGTCAAATCCAGCTCACTGCGATCTTTGGTCACAAAATTTTTGTACCCGAGGTTTATTAATTTTCGTACAATGGCAGACCCCACCATACCCCGGTGGCCGGCCACAAAAACAGATTGAGTGGTATCACGCATACAGTTTAATCCTCATAGGATACTGATACCCGGTAACCGTGTGATTTTAGCAACGCATGTTGTCGCGCCTGTTCAAGATCGCAATTAACCATTTCAGTGATCATTTCCTGCAGACTGATCTCCGGTTCCCAACCGAGTTTTTCCTTGGCATAGCCGGGATCACCCAATAAAGAATCCACTTCAGCCGGCCTGAAATATCTTGGGTCAACCGCAACAACCTGGTCGCCCGGCTTGATTGCAGGTGCTTTATCGCCTTTAATTGAACTGACAATACCTTTTTCATCCAAACCTTTGCCTTCGAATTCAATCTCTATACCCAACTCCTGAGCTGCGAGCCGAACAAATTCGCGAACTGAGTACTGTTTACCAGACGCAATCACAAAGTCCTCGGCTTCTTCCTGTTGCAACATCAACCACTGCATCCTGACATAATCATGCGCATGCCCCCAATCCCTAAGCGCATCCATATTACCCAGATACAGGCAAGACTCCAGACCCTGAGCTATATTTGCCAATGCACGAGTTATTTTTCGACTAACGAATGTTTCACCCCGGCGCGGTGATTCATGGTTAAACAAAATTCCGTTACATGCATACATGCCGTAGGCTTCACGATAGTTAACTGTAATCCAATATGCATAAAGCTTGGCAACTGCATATGGAGACCGGGGATAAAACGGTGTTGTCTCTTTTTGCGGGACTTCCTGCACCAGGCCATATAACTCAGAAGTGGACGCCTGATAAAAGCGGGTCTTTTTCTCCATACCCAAAAACCGAATCGCCTCCAACAAACGCAATGTCCCCAATGCATCCACATCAGCAGTATACTCAGGCGCCTGAAAAGACACCGCCACATGCGATTGTGCACCAAGATTATATAATTCGTCAGGCTGCACTTCCTGTATAATCCGGGTCAGGTTCGAAGCATCGCTTAAGTCCCCATAATGCAAATAAAAATTCTGATTACTGATATGGGGGTCCTGATATATATGATCTATACGCTCAGTATTAAATGATGAGGCGCGTCGCTTGATTCCATGCACCTGATAGCCTTTCTCCAACAAAAACTCTGCCAGATACGAACCGTCCTGCCCGGTAATACCGGTAATTAATGCTGATTTTGTCATTTACATATACCTAAAAAAATTGAGGAATTTTTCTAACGTTTTTACATGCCAATGTGAAAACACCCCAAAGCCGAAACTTGTTGATCGCCGCATAATCTTCTTTACTTTTCAGAAGAATATTACCCAGGCTTTTATTGCTTGCCCCACCCACTCTCATATTCGTAGTCACACTTGGCAGGTATGCAACACTGACTTTTTTATTCCAAAGATACCTCAACATCAACTCATAGTCAGACGCTATCCGGTAACGGGTATCGAACAAACCGTATTCCTGATAAATTTTATTTTTAACAAAAAAGGATGTATGTGCAGGCATCCACCCAAAAAAGAATTTATTTCTTTTAAAATCACCACTCCGCCAGCTTCTAATGACTTTATCCATCGCGTCTTTGCGCACATAATTAATATCACCATACACCGAATCAACTTTCTCACGTTCGAACACTGACACTATACTGTCAACAACATTACGATCATAAAAAACATCATCGGAATGCAGTAAACCTATGACTTCACCGGTAGCAGCCCGTATACCTTTATTTAACGCGTCATAAATCCCATTGTCTTTTTCAACAATAACCTGATCGCCGGATCTTGCATTTTTTTCAATCAGTTCCGTAGTGCCATCCGTGCTCAGACCGTCGACTAAAACATGTTCGATGTTTTCATATGTTTGGCTCTGCACGGATTTAATCGCATCAAGTATCGTTGATTGATTATTGTATACGGCAGTGATGATACTGACTTTCATCTCGACTCCATCAGGCGTTCTTTATGCTTTTGTGCAGGCACGCCTTTATATATCCAATAAGACTGCAGATCTTCTGTTGCAACTGACCCGACGGAAAGCACCGCATGAGTACCTACTGTTACCCCCGGGCAAACAACCGCTTTTGCGCAAACCCAGGCTCCCTGTTCAATCAAAACAGGTGCAATCATCAAATCGAAAGTGGTTTTTCTGTAATTATGATTTCCGGTCAAAAGATATGCACCTTGTGAAACACAACTACTATCCTGCAAGGTAACAATATCGAGATTGTCTATCCATACCTGCTCACCAATCCAAACGTGGTCTCCGACTATCAATCTCCACGGAAACTTGATTTTCACATTTGGCTTAATAATCACTGCATTACCAATTCTCGCACCAAAAAATCTCAGCAGCATACACTTAAACCGGTTGGGCCATGGCAGTACCGTTTCAAAAAATACAGCACTAATTAATTGCCATGCAATTCTTGCAATAAGGCTACCAGGATCATAAAAATCGTTATTGTAGGTACTTAAATCAACTTTATCATTCATCACCCTGGCCAACCTTTATTTGTGGGCAATATTTTTTTCCAGCGCTCCACCTTTGGCACGATCAAGCCTGGAAACCAGTGACGCGCGATAAGCCAATGCCTCGGCAATCAAGCGGTCCAATGCATAGATAAAACCAATGCGTCCATCAAGAATGCCCAGCTTTGCGATATAGGTATACACTGGCGTAATCAGCATAAATAGTGGTGTCCGTACACGTAAACGGTCCCGCCAGGATGCACGCCCCTGCCCAACTCGATCCACCATTGCCTGCGCATATCGCCATTGATTCGCCAGCACCTGGTTCTGCGGTTTACGATCATCGTGAATTAATTCAGCTTCAACCCGGGTCACAGCAATACCTGATTTTAATTTTTCCCCATGCCCAACCGCTTCAAAATAACCACCTCCCCCACGAAACGCAATCGGTTTTGGCGGATACAAACTGCAATATCTAAGCGGTCTGCCCTCCCAGTACATCAGTACCGGTGCTATCACTGCCTGCAATGCATTGTTCGCACAAAAGGCATCCTGCAATTGATTGACCAGGCGATCTGATACGCACATATCCGCATCCAGTACCATAATCACTTCATCAGCCGCATGACGGCTGGTTAATAGATTGTAAGCATCACAGTGATTTTTATATTCGAAGCGTTCAATAACCACATTAGTATAGCGACCTGCCGCCTCAAGCGTTCCGTCAGTGGACCCTGAATCCAGCAAGACTGTTTTCAGCCCAGCATCTGACAACGCATTAAGACTACGTTCAATATTGCGTATCTCATTTTTAGCCAGCACATAAACAGTATGAATTTTCACAAGACCATCCTTAGGCAATATTAAATCTTCTTGGGTTTTTAGGCTCTACAGCTCGATACCTTTTAAAAACCATATCAAGCAGGATCAGCATTATTGTTGACCGCAACCATAAAGTATACTGTAACGCAATCCCGCCTTCGAAACGAAAACACAATAAATAAATCGTCGATATTAATACTAAAAATTTTAACGCGCTTGGGTTATCAACCAATGACAACTTAGCACTCAAAAAACCCATAAAAGAACCTATAAAAAACATGCCAACGATAAGACCAGGCCAACCGAAATTCCAATACAGCTCACCCATATGGGTTGCAGATATATATGTGTCAGGATCCTCTGAAATTTTAAACTCCCGATTAAACAACCGCCCTACCGAGCTGTCTGGTTTATCCGGCCAAATAAACCTTGGTATCACCGCATGAAAAAGCAAACCTATTGTATAACCGTTTTGAAATGCCACGTCATAACCAGTCCGGCTTACAATTAACTGCATATTACCTTTCAGGTTGGTTCTCTCAACAATACCTTTAATACTGCTGATCGCCCTGCCTTCACTAAGCTGTTTGGATGCAAGCGCTTTATCCAGGTTGGCAGAAAAGTCCTGCAATGCTTCTTGGCGACCGGTGTCACGCTGCTGCAGCACTTCATAACGGTAGGCCTGGAAAACTGAAAAGGTTGCAATACATACGATGACAGCCGCAATAATCCATTTTTTAGGAAAACTGCCATACAAAAGCAGATAAGCAATAACCAAAATCACTATGCTACGAACCGAAAGCTCTTTAGAGTCAGCAACAAACCCAAATACAAACTCAATAAATAACATACATAGCACAAGGATCAGCAACGGCGTAGATTTTTTAATCAAATAAGCATATATCAGCAGTGCCGCACCTACCGGCTGCAACATTCTTAATATTACAAATATAACGGTGAAATTTCCCTGTATGTTCGTTTTATTATTCCAGTCAACATATTGAAACTGCCAAATCCATGTTCCCACTAACCCGGCAGCCCAGGAAAACAAGCCAAACATTAGGATAATAGGTATGCTCCACTCCGCTTTAACCGCATGTGAAGACTGTTTATAGTTAATATTGGCAGTCCATAAATAACCACCTATATAAAGTGCCGCACCGATCAATATTGAAAATTCAGCCAAACTCAAATACCCGGGCTCACGATAGTTTTTTGTATTATCATAAAAACCCGGGAGCAAACGAATTAAGTCAGATGCGCCATAAAACAAAAAAAACAACGGCATAAAAATCAAAAAAATCGCAAATTTACCGTTGTAACGATCTGCAAAAAGCAGTGGAGAACTACATAAAAAAAACAAAATTGACAAATATATTACCGGCTGACTTTCAAAGGAATATTGGCCAAATGCCGCCAACAAAAATACTAATACGCTAAAACAACCATTCAATAAAAAAAACCACGCCACTCTTTTATCAAGGCTGATTTTTGATGTTTTAACAATTTGATGATAGTTATGATGCATTTTTTGAAACCCAGCTAGCACTCAACCATCATAAATTTCTCAGAGGTAATTACTTTTCTTATACGATCAACCACTTTTGCACTTTTGCCAACATCCCAATCGATCAATTTTGCGGTATTTCTGCATATTTGATTTTCCGCAAGAAACAATCCGTCAGAAACATCTGCTTCAATCCGCAAAACCACCTCAACTCCAAGAAAACGATTCCTTTCAATTTTCATATTAGTTGGACGTTCACCGGCTAATACAACAGCATAACGACCACCCTGCCCCGAATTATTACGTATCGTTATATTTGCATTATTGGCTGATAAAAAACCAATTTGTGCAAAATTACTGCCTCGCTTTAGAATAATCTCATTATTTTCAACTCTAATGGGCGGATCCAACTCTGTAGATCCACGCAACACAATCCCGTGCGACTGTTTTGCTTCAATGTAGTTATCATGAATCAGGGTTTCTTCGATTTTTTTTTCACCGCGCGAAGCCTGGATATCCGCAGATATCGCTGCCTGGCCGGTGCCTTGCTTTAGATAAACCTCTTTTACCTGATTACCTGAAATAACCGAACCCGCTGACTGCGTGGTAATTCCATGCCGGCCATGCACACCAATTACCTGATTGTTGACTATTCTGACATTTGCATTGCCGTACTTAACATCGATACCATCACCATTGAATGCCGAACGATGTCCTTCGCCACGCCAACCAAAGCTATGATCATTAACACCTCCAATTTTGTTACTTAATATCTGAAGCTTTTCACGCGCCGCATAGGGTCCTATATAAATTCCCTCACCCCCATTCATGGTCACTTCATTATCCAATATCGTAATTCTCCTCCAACTCGCTTTACCGGCCAACGCAACCGCTGAAAATGCGTTCCCTTTGAAAAGACAGTTTTTTATCGATACATCACCATATTGAACCGCTTTGCCCTGCCACCATTGCGCAACGCCGAAACGATTTGAATAGGAAATTTCCAAATCAGAGATCTGCAGGTTGACATCAGCTCTGTCCTGTAACTCTATTACATGATTTTGACTGCCAACCCAAAAAACAGCTTCAGCAGAAATTTTTGAACTAAACGGCTTTATATATAGATGCCCTCGTTCTTTATCGTAAAAAAACGTTCCGGGAGCAGACATTCCACCGGGGTTATCCGTTTTTTTGTAAAAACGCTCACCATTCTCAGCGACAAGCTGCACACCCCAATCATGCCTGATGCGTGCTCTATATACACCTTGCCCGGCAGCGCTCCAATCCTTTAATATCATCTGAACAGCACCAATCAGACGCGGCCGGGCACCTTCACCATAAGCACCTAAATAAAAATCCTCAACATTGACTTTTATTGAGGCATTTAACCATTCACTACCACGTTTGAGCAGCAGCCTGTCACCTGCTCTGAATACCTGCCGATCAACACGTGCGAGCGTACGCCAGGGTGAACTCTGATCTCTGCCACTATTCGTATCATTTCCATCACGGCTATCGACATAGTAAGTAGCAGCCTCTGCTTTATATACACACATGAATAAAAAAACTATTAATACATGCGGTATTTTTTCTTTTATAGCGAGCAACATAACCCTCAACCCACCATGACATAATCAGGTCGATGCGCACTCCCTGACAGCCACTCATAAACACCGGCCATTTTTTCAGCAACACTTTGCCAGGAGTAATCCTGCTCAACCCATGCACGCCCGCTTTGCCCCATCGACTCAAGTTCTTCAGCAGAGAGCCTTAATGCGCTCTCCAGCACTGCCTGCAGTGCCTTGCGCTCCGGAGAAATTACCCAGCCACAGCTACGCTGAGCCAAATCAGTCCACGGCGTGCCGGTTGTGGTAATGACCGGCACCGCGTGCGCCAGCGCTTCAGCCACCACCATCCCGAAATTCTCTGAATGGGTAGGCAATACAAACAAGCGACTGCTTTGGAACAGTGCAGTCTTCTCAGCACCCAACACTTCTCCGGCAAAGCGGATATTTTTCAGATTTAAATTCTCAGCCAAATGCTGAATTTTTTTTGCATAAGCACCTTCCAGCCGCCCGGCAATAACCAGCTCCCAATCATTGAACTGCCCGGCAAGCGCTGCCCAAACTTCAAGCAATATATCCAGGCCTTTTTTGGGGTGAATACGACTTAAGAACAGAATCCGGTTTTTTTTAACAGATAGTTCAGCATCAACAGGCGGTATCGCAACGCCATTCGGTATGACCGCAACCGGCTGTGAAAAGCCCATTCGCCTGACATCGTCATATTCAGACTGGGCGGTTGCATGAAAACAATTAACTTTTAATAACGCACGCTTTTGCAGAAAATTCCAGTATGGTTTTTTCAGCACTGATTTATAATTCATACTCCATTCCGTTAACATTCCCCTGGGACTCCAGACTACCGGCGCCAATGAACGACTGTTTTTAAAAATGGGAAATAAGTTAGCAGCACGCCAAACTCCATGTCCATGCAGGACAACTTTTTGCGTTAGCAAGTGCCGGGTATATTTCAATACACCGGCGGAAAACAATTCGGACCTTGAAAGCCTGGAACCAAACAGATGAAAATCGCAATCATACGGCCACTCCTCTGGCTCCGCTCCGGTTGCAACAATCGAAACCCGGTGCCCATGCTTACCCAGATAATGCGCCAGTGAACCAACCGAATAAGTCGGACCTGCAGAAGGATTATGGATGCCGGCAATAACCTGAAAGATATTCATTTACACAACCGTTATGCCGTATTCATAGATTCCAACAAATATGTTCGCGATCTCTCAACAAACGCTGCATAGCTGAATTTCCCATTATCAATTACCAGGCTGCGCCCATAAGCACCCATCTTTATAAGCAAATCTTTATCACTAATAGCCTGCTTTAAAGTATCCATCAGAAAACGCGTGTCGCCAAAAGGTACAAGATATCCATTATTACCGTCTTCAATAACATCAACCGCCCCTTTTTCGCTTGCACCGATTACCGGCAAACCGAAAAACATTGCCTCAAGGAACACAATCCCGAAACCTTCTTTACTGCTCGGCAATACAAACAAATCAGCCGACGCATAACTTTCCAGCAAATCCGTATCTGAAACCGACCCCAGAAAGCTCACACGATGATCAATCCCATACTCCTCTGCAAGCCCCTGCAAATAATCGCGATCATTCCCATCGCCGATAACTTTATATTCATACCGATATTTATCTTTCAGCAAAGACAATGCTTCCAATACATGAATTAAACCTTTATCCCGCTCTGAGCGGTCCAGCCGCGTAACAGACAACAGTCTGACCACTTCATCACTTGAGTGATTTTTTCGGGAACTGACAGGCAAATCATGACAATTGACCCACTCCGGACTGATCGTGTTCGGAAACACAAAAGCCCTGGCATCAGAAAAACCGGCAGCCTGAGCTAAAAAACTCTTGAGTGTATAACGACTGACAGCCAACACTTTCAAAAAACGCTTGGCCGCGAATCGCTTGACTCCTTTGATCCGCCCCCATACATCCACGCCGTGCAGAATCAGAATCGTCGACTTATGGAATTTACCGGAAAAAAGCAGGAGCAGCTGGAATGCAAACGCAAGATTTACATGACCACAAACATATACATCATATCGCGTTGATATCAGCGCTTTAAATACCGCTAACAACCACCGTAACTTACTGCAAGACGCCCCAAACAGGTACCGCGCCACTTTCGGCCGATCAGCAAAACTTTTAAATTCTTTATCATTTACCGAGAAAACATCGATATCCGCATTATTATCAGCCAGGGCACTGAGCAGGTTACGATTAAAACGCTGTATTCCTCCATGCGCATCCAACTCAGTACAAACAAACATGACAGATTTGCCCTGCATTTTATGCCGCTTCCTGAAAAACCATATTAACCAGCTGCTTCATCCGGGTTTCATGGTCATAACCTGACTTCAGGCACCTCTGATAGCCGGCAGCTGCAATCTTTTCACGCTTTTCCCGGTGCTTCAGATAAAAACGAATTTTATCCCGCAGCTCCTCCAGATCACTAAAATACTCAGCCTCGACACCTTCTTTAAAAAGCGCCTGATGTTCTTCAGTACGCTCAGCGAGCATAAAAGTACCGCTGCCAGGTATTTCAAAAGTACGTGTAGTTGTTGTTTCCGGAATCAGTTTCGACAAAAGCCCTATTCCGATACATGCGGCATTTAATGCAGTGCCATAATCCTCACCCCATACACCATCGCCCGAAAAAGCATTTTTTATACGGTATTTGCGAAGCCGGCGCCGCCAACCAGGCCCCCATATTTTCAAATCGATTCCGGCCCCGGCAACGGGACTTAAACAATGAGCATAGTGCTTTTCGTAGCGACCAATAAATGTTGCATCAGCACGATACCTGGAAACCTGTGCCGACTCGAGCTCTTTTGGCCGAATTTTTTTACCGTCATAACTCTGCGACACCAGTTTTATTAACCCGGCACCCAGATCACGATACTTCTCAACCTCAAAAGGTTTGGTGGTAAATAAAATATCGTATAAAGGAATACTTTTTTGAAAAAAAACCGACTTATTAGCGAACAGTTGCGGATCCGGCGTATAGTGAATCAGAAAAGCTTTTAATTTGTTTTTTAGAACGATTAGGGTTTCCGGCTTTATCCATTTCCCCTTATCTATCCAGATAAAATCAACCGGCTGCTGTAGCTGCTCCACAAATTTTATCAGTGAATCATTCAACATCTTTACCGGAGAGCCAACATTCAACCGGTGCGACAATGATCTCACAATACGATTTGGATGCCGCATATAGTCAGTAGTATCAAAGCCTATAATTTTAAATCCCAGGCTTTCAAGAACCAACATGCGTTGACGGCAAGTACACCCATCCCAAAGCTGGCCAATATAAAGCATATTATTACGTTCTTGAATTTTCATTTTACTTCTGTTAACTAAATTTTGTGGTGGCTTCCAGCTCAATCGGGCTCTTAACAGTTTTCGCTGCAGCGACAATTGATGCCAGCAACTGAATTCCAAAATAGGCCGGCACCGCCATTGCCGCACCGGTTAATCCGAATTTATAAATCGCAATTACGGTTGCGCATAAACCCGTCACTGCACCGATCGCCTGCACAAACAATACATAAGAAGTTTTATCGCAGGCATAACACACTCTTTCAAACACATAAGACACCGTTAAAAATGCATAACCTGCTGCAATCCAAATCATCAGATGACTGCTTTTTCGATACGCTTCCCCTAAAAGCAATGCAGCAATCTGCTGGTTAAAAAACCCCACAAACAACACACCCAATAACATCAATACAAAAACCACAAGTAACCATTGCTGGAATATCTTGTTTGCCTGCGCATTATCATTATCTGAAACCGCTTGCTGATAAACAGGTCGCATCACCAATTCAACAATTTTTCCACCAATTAAAAACGGCCGGCTGATTAATCCGTAAGCCGCTGCATAAATACCCGCTTCATTCAAACTCAGCATAATACCGATGATATAACGGTCACCAAGACCGCTTACCCAACCGATTAATGCCAATGGCACCAATGGCAGCGCATAGCGCCAGATCGTTTTATCAAAATGAGTTGTTTTCGTAACTCCCTGCGCTTGCTGCCGGGCAGGTGGCTTTTTCAAAAAAAACCATAGCAGTGCCGATGCAAAAAAATAAGCAAGCAACACCACCCATGTTTCGACGCCAAAAAAGAAAATTGCACTCACTGCAAGCAGCGGCCTTGCAAATGCCTCAGCCGCAGACCATATCGCATAGCGCCGCTGCAAACGCGCCGCATTCAGAAAAGCCATTTCATATGCACGCGCGATATCAACAATCACCACCAGTGCCAGTAACAATACGATCACCGGTGATTGTTTCAGGTATAGGCAAACACCGATACCTAAAGGCACTAATACCGCAAAAGCCCAGCCCAACACACGGCAAAGCTGGCCGGAGATATGTTTTCTAAGAGCACGTTCACCATCGGACTTCAGTAATTCAGGGTAATACCGTAATGCCGCCTGCAAAACCGGCGTCGACACCAACGCGAGCAGCAATGCCGCAACACCCAGCTGCAAAATGAGCTCTCCAAAACGTTCCGGCGGCAGATACTCGGTTAAAAGACGTATGCCTAGCAGCACCCCAATTGCAGAGAGCGCCTGGCCGGCAAAAGCCCATAATGCATCGGAGGTCAGTTTTTTGTTCAGTGATGATAAATGCATATATCTGTGTTTTTACGGCATTCGGCACAATACGAAGCAACCCGCAAGTCTGTTGGATATTGCGGCCGGTTATCCACAAGGAGTGCGCATAAGACTATTGGGATTATATAACCAAATTATGACCCTAAACTCACTGAATTCATTTTTTTGTAATATATTTGTCATATTGTATTGAGTTAAGTGGACCTATTTTGACTGGGGGAAGTAGTGGAAAAAACCTATAATGTACTGTTTTTATGCACCGGCAACTCGGCCCGCAGCATTATCGCCGAAGCATTGCTAAATAGCTGGGGACGCGGCCAGTTCAATGCATATAGTGCCGGCAGCCACCCAACGGGCACGGTAAACCCATTTGCTTTAAAGATTCTGCAGCAAATGCGAATCTCAGTGAAAAATCCCCGCAGTAAAAACTGGGACGAATTCGCACAGCAAGACTCCCCCGTGATGGATTTTGTATTTACCGTCTGCGATCAGGCCGCCGGAGAAGCCTGCCCGGCATGGCCCGGGCAGCCGATGTCCGCCCATTGGGGTATTGCTGACCCCGCCGCCGCAGAGGGCGATGAAGTGCAAAAAATGCTCGCGTTTCGCCAGGCGTTCAACGAACTGGAAAACCGAATCAAAATTTTTGTTAACCTGCCGATTGGCTCACTGGACAAAATCAAGTTACAAAAACAGCTGGATGCAATCGGTAAAGTCCAAACAACAACTGCTGAGGCCAGTTGACCGCATTTTTTGTTTTTCTTTTCTGGCTTTGCACCCAGATATTCGACAATAACCTAAAATCAATATTAATCAGTGGTTTTACCAGCTGGCCTTTTCCCGCAATAGTATTGCCGCTGGTTTTGCTTGAAACAATCGTCGCACCCTTTATTGCCGCTAAACTTCACATACCCCTGGGTTAACAGCAAACTGGCAAATCTTAGTAGAACCTATCTCAAAATTAAGCGAGCGCCGATGAGACGAGGCAAAAGCGAGTGAGAAAGCGGAGTTTATTAAAATAAATGAGCATTTTGAACGAGCTTTTAACGAAGTATCAGCAAGCGTAGTAATTTTGAGATTGGTTCTAACTACCAATCTCAGCGGCACCCTTATCCTCCTGCTGAATCGGCAATATGCGCCCACCCAGCCGGTCACGCGCAACCTCTCTGACGATATCGCCATCGATTTTTTTTGCCTGGCCGGCAAAACCATAGATCAGTGAATTATCACAAAGAATATTAATCAGTCGCGGAATTCCCCGCGAATGGAAAATAATTACATTCACCGCCTCGCGGCTAAACAGCTCCGGATCACCGCCAACCATCCCCAGCCGGTGCTTTATATATTCACGAATTTCGCTCAGGCTTAAAGGCTCGATAAAATAATCCACCGTAACCCTTTGTGAAAACTGCTCCAAGCCTTCTGATTTTAACTGGTTTCTAAGCTCCGGCTGACCAACCAGTATCAGTTGCAGCAACTGCCGGTTGTCCGCATTCATATTGGACAGCAGGCGCATCTGTTCCAGTGTTTCGGCACCCAGATTTTGTGCCTCATCGACAATCAGCACCGCTTTTTTACCGGCTGCATGCGTACGCAACAGAAACGCGTTTAACGCATCAAACTGTTCGATATTATCTTTGTTTTTTTGCTCAATACCGAAAGCATATAAAATCCAACGCAACATATCGCCCATTGATTCATGGGTATTACCCAGATAGGCGATTTCCTGACGTGCCGATTGTTTGTCCAGCAGAGACCTGACTAAAGTCGTTTTACCGCAACCGATATCACCGGTCAAAACCGTAATACCGGCCTGCTCGGTTAAGCTGTATTCCAACAATGACAGAGCAATTGAATGCTTTTTGGTTAGAAACAAAAACTTCGGGTCAGGCAGCAATGAAAACGGTTTACCGCTAAGCCCATAAAATTCTTCATACATAATAAACCACCTTCAATACCTGCAGACTGCGGTTTAGTTTTTCAAAGTGACGATCGAACCGGACTTGTTCAGAACACTGCCGATTACATTGGTATTTCTTAAATAATCCATCGCCTGCAATAAATTATCCCGTCCGGTCTTGCCGTCCTCAATTACCATTAATACCGCATCAACATAAGGGGAAAATGCCAATACATCATCACTGCTCAGCAATGAGGGCAAATCAAAGATAACCACTCTTTGTGCGTAACGTGACTTAAGTTCATCGACCAGGCTAATTGTTTTCGGCGATGACAAGGTCTCTGATGAATTAGTAAACGGACGATTTCCCGGCAACACCACCAGGCCATCCACACCAGGATTGAAAAGTATTTTTTGCAGGGAAATATCATTAAAAAAATAATCCCCAATTCCATATTCGGGCGTATCCTCAAAATAGGTATGCACTGACGGGCTTTTAAGGTCAAAATCAACCAGCAACACAGTATGCTGTGATTCCTGGGCAATACTAATCGACAGGTTAATCGCAGTCAGCGTTTTACCTTCGTTCTGATTTGCACTCACCACACCGATTGAATTCCAGCCATTTTGTTTCATCAGCTGCAACACCTGAGTACGCAAAATCTTATAAGCATTCTCAATCGCGCCATTTACCCCGGCGGAAATAACCCGTCGCCGTCTGAACCTCCCCTTAAGCCCTCCCAACAATCGCGTTTGAGTATAGTCAATTTTTTTACCTGCAACAGGCTCGTGCTTTATCGGGACTGGTTCTTCAACCTGATCCGTTTTTTTGCTGGCAAGAGACATTGCCTGTCTAATCTTATCCACTGCCTATATCCCCAAACGCCTTAACATCACAAACCAGAATGTGTCTATTGGCATAATAACAAAATGAAACAAAACCGCGCCGAACAAACAGGCGCCCACGCAGGAAACCACACCATATTTTAGATATTTGATTTTTTTACCTAACTCTTCTTCAGTCTGTATATAAGGTATCGATGCCAGTGGTGGGCGACCTAGCAGATTGGCAACCGCCTTACGCCCATGAATATTACCGTCGACCGAATCCAATAAAAAAGCAACACCAATACCACCGGCGACTGAAAATAAGAATCCGACAACCAATATCATCTTGCGATTCGGCTTAACCGGCTTCTCCGGCAGTAATGGCGGCTCAATAAGGGTGAACCGCTCACCTTTTCTCTCCACTTCCAGCGACTCCGCCAGCCGCGCTTCCATTTCCTTTGCTTTTATTTCCTGATACTTTAACGTCGCATTCTGGTAATCGCGTGTGAGTGATTTATATTCACGCTCCACCTGTGGGCTATCGACCAGTCTTTGTTCAAAATCCGCTATTTTATTTTTTAAGTCACGCGCTTTAAGATTCAAGGATTGCAGCTCTTTATTGGCAGCATTCAATGTTGTCTGCAACTGTATATAAACCGGATTATCCGCATTGACACCGGCCGCAGCGCCCCCGACGACGACATCATCACGCTCAGCCAATTGTTTCTCCAGACCTGCGATTGATTTCTTTAAACGTATTACATCCGGGTGTTCGGCAGAATATTTATCTCTGGCCAGTGCCAGCTCGGACCGCAAACCCGTAAGCTGCTTCTGAAGCTCTCCGGTATCAGTTGCCACCATGCCAAGCTCCTGCCTTAATGCGGCAATTTCTTTCTTGAGTTTCTGTATATCCGGATGCTCCGGAGAATATGTCGCGGAAAGTTTTATATACTCGGCTTCCAGCACTTTCAAACGACCCGCGGAACTTAAAATACGCTCACCGGACTCTGAAAAAACCGTACTGGCCGGATTTAATTGCGATAATTCGGACTTCAGATATATTTTACGCTCTTCCAACAAGCGTATCTGGCGTTCGATTTCCAGCAGATCACGCTCGGTTTTGTCCATCAAAGTCAGGTTCAGACTTACCAGTTCCGGCAGGCTGTTTATGTTTTTTTCTTTAAACTCAGCCAGCAGCTTTTCAAGAACAGCTATTTCACGTTCAAGCTTCTGTGCTTCTTCGGTCAAAAATCCGGAAGTATCAGCAGCCATTTGTGTGCGTGTTTTCAAATTCTCATTCAAAAAAAGTGATGTCAACTCATTCGCAACCCGTTGCGCAGTTGCGGGGGAGCGACTCTCGTAAGACAAGGTAAACGCAATAGTCGCTTCAGTCGGGCGACCACTGCGTGGGTCCACCACTTCAGCACTGATCGTGCGCAATGCGATATCACTGCGCATACGTTCAACCAAAACCTCTCTCGGATCTTTTTCACGGCGGTCGGTATAGAGATGAAATTTTTCGATAACACTCCATAAATTTGAGCTGGTCATCACCCGCTGACTGATAATCTGTATTCGTTGGTCTGCATAGCTGGTCACAGTGGAGCGTACCAGCTCCTCCGGTATTTCCTGTTGCTCGATCAAAATGGTTGCTGAAGAGCGGTATGCCGGCGGCAAACCGAAGGCAAGCAATGCCATTAAAAATAAAACAATAAATGCCGTGATTAATACCTGATACTTCCGGCGATTAACCACCGCCAGGTAATCCCGCAGGTTCTTCGGCATCGGCTCAATATGTTCGACTGCTTGCACCATAGTTAAAGTATATTAGTTATCTTCCAACATTATAGCCAAACGTTATTCTGAAGAGATTTGAATCAGCATCCTCTGTACTATCAAATTCCTGATAGTAATAACGATAGCGCCCGCTCAACCACCAGTTGCGACCTATATCCCAGCGAAACCCTGCGATCAGCTGACCAAACAACCTGTCGTCGTCGTCATTTACAAAAGCAGACTCTGTAATTGCATCGTTCTGAAAATAGATCAACCGCAAACTTGTTGACAGGCCGGTATTTAATCGGGTCTCAAGGCCAAATCCAACTTCATCACGCTCATTTATCACACCGAAACTACTGGGTGATAAGGAACGGCTGATCGATGCGCTTAATGCACTGCGCGTAAAAGCATAGTCGACCGAAACATCCAGCGTCTGACCATTATCCGTTTCACTAAAAACCCCACCGGACACCAATGGGGTTTCCGATTCGGTTTCTCTAACACCCAAGCGGGTATTAAGCGTTAACCGTTCTGTGAGCTTGTTGTTAAAACCGACATCCAGGCCAACGGTATCTATTGTACGCTCCACGACCTGAGCATCATACCGGCTGCTGTATAGACCTGCCTGAATATTAGTATTGAGGCCAATATCGCGCTGCCAGGTCACATTCAGTGTTGTGTAGCGATAATCGACAAAACCAGACGCCAAACCATCTTCATACTCAACTTCAGAACCGGCAAAAGCAATGTTCAGCTGATCCCGTTGGGATAAAAAAATCACACCGGACGGTTCCAGTGACAGGGTTTGCACCGGTATTCGAAATTGCACACGACCGCTGTCCAGCAATTCACTGGTGCGAGTGCTTTGATCGGCATACGATAACGCAAAACGCCATTGAGAACGCTGATAAAACAACTGGTCAACCAAATCCAGATAGGTATCTTCATAATCAAGTGCATCGCGACTGTCATATTCAGCATTTGAAAACCGGGTATCTACCCGGAAAACCTGATTCTCAGAGCGCATATTTAAACCCAGATCAACCTCTGTGATTGTGCCCCACGCACTCTCTCCACCATCAATCAGTAATAACGGATTATCGTTATACTCTGAGCTCAACCTTGCATCAGGAGTAAAATACCAATCACCCGCTGACAAACCGCCTGACCAGAGGAAAGTCGAAATAAAAATGCATGACCATGCCGGGGCCTGGAAGCATCTGTTATATAGTATAAAGGTCACCGGCCTGTACTAAGGAACAACCACAACATCACCGCTTTGCAGAATGATGTTCTGTGCCAGGCCTTTCCCTTTTTCGATATCATTGAAATTAAACCTGATCGCCTGCTGCTCACCATCACGATCGCGTCTTAAAATCCTGATGCTGCCGGCCTTTGCAAACGCTGTCATACCGCCGGCCATACTTAATGCCTGCACAACGTCCACTCGCCCATTCATCGCAAAATCCCCGGGGCGGTTTACCTGGCCAATCACAAAAACCCGGTTACCCTGCACCTGTTTGACACTGATAATCACCGCCGGATCGGCAATAAACTGATGAATTCTTTGTGTCAGTTCGGCCTGCAACTGACCTACCGATTTTTCCCGAACATCGACCTCACCGATCAGCGGAAATGAAAAACGGCCATCCGGGCGAACCAGCACTTCCCGCTGCATATCCTGCTCCTTCCATACCGAAATCTGCAGAATATCACCGGGCTGAACAAGGTAAGGGTCAGCAAGCGGTTCTTCGGCCGTGGATCTACCCGGCAAAACGGTTAAAACAGCCACAATAAAGGCAATTACCGTGATTCTGGGCAATATAAGCATCATGATCAGCTGAAATTCCTTGGCAATTATGGAGCAAGGCAGGGTATTACATATTTATGGCAATTTTGTTACAGCCGCCCGCCTAAAGCAAGATCCTTGAATCTCGCAAGCACAACTAATAACCGGGAGAAGCTTGGGCGCTATCTGTGACGTGCGAATATCAAACGTAACAGCAGCAGACCAGAGAGCAATAATGGCAATGCTGCCGGCAGAGGCACTACTTTAACATCCACCGCGGTAAACTTTTTTTCAATAAACGCCAACTCATTCAAATACTTGGTTTTCGCATACAGTATATTTTCTATGCTGAATATGACACCGGTATTAGAGGGCAGCCAATCGCCTGCATTTTCGTCGATCAATGCGCCCGCTTCCCAATTATTAATTCCCTGTTGATTCAGCGGTTCCGGAGTACGCACAAATACTGAGCTTTCAGCCAATACATTATCGATGCTACGTGCCCGAATCTGGCCATAGACCTTAACACCGGCACCACTTCCCTCGAGGATATAATCTCCCCGCTCCGTCAGCTCAAATGCATCGAACCCCCGTCCTTCATGCGGAGTCAGAGTGAGGTGAATAGCACTATTGATAAAACCGGCACCGGCCCCGTTGGAAGAGGTTGCCGAAAAACCGGTCGGCGTGAAAAAAATAACATTATTTGACAACGACGGAACACCAAACAAACCGGTATCCGTATCTTCATAGGTCAAATCAAAATCAGAATTATATAAGCTGCCGTCAATGGTAACCCTTGCGGAAAAACACTGACTTGAGAACAGGAGAAGTAAAAGGGCTGAATGACTAAGAAATTTTTGCCTGACCCGGGATACTGCATACATAACATCAACCTCACAAAACCATTACACATAATAAACAATGCATGGCCCAATGGAGCACCGGAGCCGATATTCCATCATCAGCCATGCATTGCAACAGGTGGTAACAGTTTATACGTATATCATACTAAGTAAAGTGACTATTCAAAATGAATTTTTAATGAAAGAATTATTTACAAAAGAAAATAAAAATTCTTTGGAGGTATTCTCAAAACACAACTTTTTAATAATTTTATAATAAAAATGTAACCCAAAAGTCATAAAAATACAGTTGCCATCATCACCACGACGTAATGAATACGAGTGCTTCAGTTCACCGATACGCCATCCTCTAGGGCGCAATGAATACGAAACACTTCAGTGCATCGATACACCTTCCTCTCCGGCTTGTGCAATCGGCTCAACCTGCAAATCCTCTATCCGATACTGATATTCCTGCGCCATATTCTCGATCTGTACCTTTTTGAGCCGGGTAAACGGCTCAGCCTTCTTAATAGAAGCCCAAACGCCTTTTTTCTGGTAGCTGTTCAACAGCTCCAGGTTAACCTGATATAGCTCTTTGTTATTATTCACACACAGCTGCAAATTCTCCGAGTACTGACCCAACATATTTTCATTACCGGAGTTCTTTAATTGCAACTCATTATATTGCTGCCTAAGCTCAGACAATACATCAGCAAACTGCTGGTTGCGTTGTTGCAGACTCTTAACCTTGCCGGATAGCTTTTTATTACCCTTTTCTGACTTAGTAAGCTTTACCTGCATATCTGACTTCAACGCTTCCAACTCTTTTTTGAGCCGGATATTCTCCTGTTGCAGCGCATTCTTCTCTGCATTGACCTGGCGCAACATATACTGCGCTCTTGCAATCGCATCCTGCCCTTGAGCAAAACCTATAACCGGCATCACAAGCAATCCGGATAAAATAAAACACACGCCGTATACTTTTTTCATTTGATTAACTCCTCTGCATATGCAGATCTCACTAAAAAATTCTGTCAACCCGGCAGTACAATAAAAACCTGAGATCACCCTCTAAAACTTAACATTCAAATCAACCTGCCAAATATCCACACCCAACGGCGGACCGTCTATTTCATTAGAGCTCAGTAAGCGCATCCGCAACCAGGTATTCTCCGCCAAACCATACTGTCCGGTTAAAATATAACCCTCGCCGTCAGTGCCGCCCAAGTGAAAATCCGAATCGGTAAACGCATCCAATACCGCGTCCCTTTCCAGCTCTTTATACGCAAGCGACACCTGCCAGTCATAACGCTTTTTAATTTTCGGCCAGCCCACTGTTACCTTAAGTTGATAACCGTCGGTTTTCTCCTCAATCAGCGCACCGGTACGTTGAAATATTTCATCTCTGTCATAACCGACATTTTTTACAATATTGGCTTCAATAATAATCTGGGTCGGTACAAAATTGGCAATATCATAAGCAAGCGTCAAATCGATCAGATTGTAATCAGACGCCAACGCCGCCAATTCAGTATTGGGATCAGCATCATTGCGTATATCAAACAAGGTATTGCCTTTTTGCACAAAATCCGGTGCGGTAAAATCCAGCAGTTCACTGCCGAAGTTATTGAGTCTGCCCTCAATATTTCGATAATCATAATACGCCAGCCCCATTCTCAACCGGTTCTGATTTAACCAGGTGTAATGAAAACCCAGCTGCAAACCGAATAACCACTTGTCTTTTGAACTCAACTCAATCTCTTCCAAAGGCAGTACACCTAAAGTGATAAATGGGTCAAACTGTATATCGGAATCAAACAAATCATTTGACCTGCGGGGCCAGTAACTGGCTGCAATTCCCTCGAAATTCAGATCATCATCCCATACCAGATCGGTGCTGAACCATGGGTTCGGCATACGCCCCAACCAAAGCTCCCAGTTTTTTGGCGCAGTTTGATGTTTGATATAAGCCCGATCCAAAGAAATATCTGAAGACGTAAACGAATCACCCAGCGTGACGTTTGCTGATACCGGGTTATTGCTGCTACCGGTTACCAACCGCGTGACCGCAGTCCAACCTTCGGTGATTTTTGCCTTCAACCCCAGCCGGGCACGCAAACGCATCCGGCTCCTGTCCTCAGTGGTATTCAAAAACGCATCCGTGCCAGCCAAAATCGTGCCACCGGCATCATTGATCGCATTGATATCCAGATACTGTGTTGAATTATCCTCCGAAAACCCCTCAAGCTGCCCGCGGAAACGAATATCTCCAGACCAACTGATGCGCTTTATCCAGGCCGGCCACGCGCCCGGCACACCCCAGCGCTCATTTTTAGCCTGACCCAACACATCTTTACTGACGTCCTCTTTTAAACCGATACGCACTTCATCCCTGATCTGATCCCGAATATGTTTCGGGATATAAGGCACCCTGACAACACCGGGCTCTTGTTTTTCCGGAGCATCCTTGTCGGATTCCGGCACCACTTCCGTCACCGCACCAAATTTATCAACTGCCTCCTGCTCAGCCCTTTTTATCAATTCCCTGGCCTGATCTTTATCCAATATACCTTCCTCAACCAGGAGTTTAATCAACCGCTCGGTTTTGGTTTGTAACTTATAAAGCTCCTTGCCATCCAATAGCACTTCTGAATCCTGCTGCTCAGCAATAACTGGAGCAGACATTGTTATGATTATGCCTGTTAACAAAATGGCTGTTCTGAATATATTCACTTTACTTTCGCCCGCGATGAATAATTGCTTATTAATTGATTCTGAATGCATGTTTATATTCTGGATTTAATTCTTAGTTTTATCGGTTGCGGCATCTCCAGAGGCGGCGTATCGAAATTATCCAAACGCGCCAGCGCCAGCTCCAGGAAATCCCGCACCTGCGCATCCCCGGATTGCTGCACGACTTCATATTGTGACAATTTACCGCTTTCTGACACCCAAAGTTTTAAAATAACCACATAGTTCAAATGCTTGAGCTGCTCATCATCCAGCACCAGCTGGGTAATCATCTGCTGCAATTTACCGGCATATCCGCCTCCCAGTATTCCTCGTCCGCCTTTTCTACCGACCAATCCAAAACTGTCTCCGCCGGCAGCCCCGTCAGCGTCCAGCCCAAGACTCTCACCTACAGGCGCATCATTTACCTGATCCGGCATTGGCTCATCCATCTCTTCAATAATTTCCTCTTCTTCAATTTCAGGTTCAACCTCCGGTTCCGGTGGTGGCGGCGGCGGTGGTGGCGGTGTAATTAAAGTAATCTGTTGCACCACTTTTTTTTGCTGAGGGTCATCCTCCAATAATGAACCCAAAAAATAAACCACAGCAGCTGTAATCAAGACGACCACACCCACACCGACCAGGAGTGGCAAATAGCGCTTCCAACGAATGTTAGCCATACCGCTGAAAAACTATTGGGTACTCAGACATTGCACCAGTGCACTTTTATTTCACCAGCTTCTTTGTCACCAGACCCAGCTGACTGATCTCCAGTCGCCCAACCAGATCCAGAACATCGACAACACGCTGATATTGTATTTGCGCATCTGCTTTTACAACCACCGGCAAATCCGGATTAACGGCTTTATACTGTCTGAGCAGGGACTCCAGCTCTTCAAGAGTAACCGGGTAAGTATCAAGATATATCGTACCGTCCTGGGTTATCGTGATCGCTTTGGTTTGCGGTTTGGATAAGCTCGGGGTTGCACTGGCTTTCGGCAGGTTAACGGTAATCCCCTGCACTGTTGCAGTTGTCATAATAATAAAAATCAATAACAGTACATAAGCAAGATCAAGCATCGGTGTGATATTGATCTCATCATATGGTTCATTGTCTTCTTGTGCTTTCATGGCCAGCCTTTAATTTTTTAATCACTCATCCATGAATCATCCTGAATAAACTAACCGTAGTATTCAGCGATTTTGGTTACAAACTCATCGACAAATACCCGCATGTCTGCAATAACATCCTTAATTCTGGCACCCAAATAGTTGTATCCAAACAATGCCGGTATCGCAACGGCCAGGCCCGCAACGGTTGCGAGCAACGCTGCGGCCATGCCCGGCGCAATAGTGGCTATATTGACATCTCCGGAAGCCGCAATTGCCGCAAAAGTGATCATCACACCGACCACCGTACCCAGCAAACCCAGAAAAGGACCGCCACTGATCGCAATTGTCAGTAAAACCATTTGCGCATTGAGTTTTTGTATTTCACGCACCAGAAAAGCATCCATTGATGCCCGAATCGTTTCCACAGCCTGCGGCGTCAGGCTGCTTGCCTGCGCTCCGACCGCAGTACCGATACGAAAGCGAACCTCTTTTAAACCCTTATGGTACAAATGATATATTGGTGAACTCTGAAAATGATCATGCTTACCGAAAATAGCCTGAGTAATCGGAGAGCCCTCCAGTTCTTTTTCCTCTTCATCTTCCTCATGATCCAATAATGCCGGATCACTATTCCCCAGCTCAGCATACTTCTGCATAAACGCACGGTTATCTTCCTGAATACGCCTCAAGTACAAACCTTTCGCAACCATAACCACCCAGCTGATTATCGCCATAATGAACAGCAAAAAGATCACAACCCAACCATCGTGGGTCATGTTTTTCAAAATCACCACCATATACGAACTACCACCGGCATTGCCTAACTGCTCAGCCTCGTTCGCACGTAACAATAAATCCTGCGGGCCCTGGTTTTTTGCAGCCAACTGCAACCATGAACCGCTTCTGGCTTTATTGGAAACCTGCAACTCATCCAGTTCACCGGTAATGTAGTTCGTGCCTTCCACCGAAGCACCGATATAGATCGGTCCGGCTATTTCCGGCACCTCAGCCTGGATAGATGCCAGCTCAGTACCGTTCACAAAAACAGACAAACTGTTTTGTGTCACGGTCAAGCCAACATGTTGCCAGACATCCGGGGTTAGCGGCGCGGTGCGTGGAGTTTCAAAAACCTGGCTGTCATTACTCAACCGGGCATACAGTGCCGACTGATCAACACCCAGAATCAAGGTATTGACCCCGTCAGTACGGTATATTAAATACCCATCCTGTTGTACACCTGATGTCTTCAGCCAGGCCGAAAAAGTCATTCCATTTGCTGGCAACAAACGTAAGGACGGGCTGTCCGGAAGAGTTAACGCACTACCCTCTGCCAATGTAACACCCGCCCCGATTAATGATGCCGGATTCGGCACGGCACTCATATCCTGAATATTATTTGCATATGCAGTTTCATCCAGCGGCAAACCCTGAATCTCTTCAAAATGATGCACTGCCACCTGGGCAACATCATAAGTACCTCCGGACTCAGCATTATTCACCGCCTCCGGATTACCGTAATACATCCAGATTTTTTCGGTATTGATGCCACCGGTCAGTTGCGGCACCTTAACCCAGACAAACATCAGCTGGTTAACCAAATCAAACTGTTCGATATGATGCGTCAACGGGGTTTTATCATCACCTGCAACAAAACGCAGATCGCTTAAGTTTTCATTTAGCAGGAAAAAATCCGGAAAGTTGCCCGAGTGCAACCTTAACAACACCGGCACCTCAGCCAGTGATTCATTGACAGCCGCACCGGTTGACGAGGTATCCAATGTAATCGGCAAACGATAAGGCCAGCTGTCATTCCACCAGGCCAATGCCGGACCCGGCAATACAAAAACCATTAAAGCAATCATGATTACGCGCATGGCACCGCCCTTATCTGTAGAGTACGAATCGACTGTGTCGGTATCGCAACATTTTTAAGCACACACTCTTTATGTATACAATTCAGATGACATCAGGATTAAAACGCATAACGTAACTGAAAAACCGTTCTGCTCTCACCTTCTTCAATATCACCACTTTCATTACAAGCACCGTCACAGGCATCCTTAAGCGGATAAGCCCAATCCAGTGAAAACTCCAGACCACCAAAGCCACCAAACCGCAACCCCAGACCGGCACTGGCCAGTGTGAAGCGATCCGTTTGGTCCGGCAAAGGATTCAGAATCGTCAATTCACCGCCTTCAACAAAGGCCAATACTCTAAAATCCGTCAGGGATTTCACACCTTTAAAAAACCGTGGCGAATAAAACTCAAGGCCCGCATGAACCCCCCGATCACCTAATCGCTGTGATTCCAGATACCCTCTGATAGTGCCTGAACCGCCAAGGCTTAACTGTTCGTTACTGATCAGGGAGGAGCGGGTAAACTGCAATCTCGCACGGCTGACCAAAGACATGCCTGCAGGCAGCGCATCGGTACGCCGGAAATTGGTCTGTAAATAAAAGAAATTAGGCTCACCCTTGAAACGCTTATCTTCAAACTCATCAACACCATTGCCGATACCACGCAAACCAAAGTAAGTGCCGACGCCAAAGCGGGTCGATGAACTCGGTCGCCGCCAGGTTGCACTATATTGTGCAGACCATAAACCATAACTGACCGGCGTCCTGAGACCCTGATCCTCGGGGTTTTCCGGAAACAGCACTTCTTCTTCAACATCTTTATAATCCAGGCCCAAGGTCAACACATGTTGGAAATTGGGATTTGAACTCAACGGTCTGACATAGCGCGAGCCGAAAATACTGCTGTCGCCGAGCACCAATAAATTTCCCGATTGATTACCGCCCAGTGTCGCAACCTCACTGTCGGAATCCACCAGATAAAACGCCAGGCGACTGCTGCCGCCGACCGGCAATACATAAGTACCGGCAAAAACCCTGACCTCATCGGTTTCTTCAGGCGCGGTCTGCGCCTGCAATGAAAAACTGTGATATTTATGCCATAAGTTGTCGTAACTGATATTCGCGCTCAGACGGGTTTCTGTCGTATTCGCGGAATAGTAATCATTGACTTCGATACTGCCATGCAACGGCAGCGAATCGTTGACTTTTAAATCAATTTCAACAGTACCCGGATCACGCCCGGGCCTTAAAACCGGCACCACGCGCAAATCCGCACTCAGGGTATTCAGCGCGCTTAGCTCAGATTGCACTGCAGGGATATACAGCGTTTGCCCTGGTGTTAATGACGGCACGCGCTTTTTAATATCACTGAGTAAAAAATAATCCGAGTCTTTCACCCAAACCCGTGATACCACACCTTCAGTCACACGTAATCTAACCTGACCACCAACAACATTTTGTTCGGGCACATCAACAAATACCGTCGGGTAACCCGCATCACGATATAAAACCTCCAGCGCTTCGGCTGCCTTGTTGACTGTATCAAGGTCCAGATCCGGTCCCAGGTAAGAAGCTAAAGCCAGCTGAATTGCCTCAGGCTGTAATAAAGTGATGCCTTCAACTTCGTACTGCCAGATATTAAATTTGGGCGACTCGGCCGGGGTGGGATTAACGGTTTGAGCGCTTAAATTCTCCGGGCCGGCTTCTGAAAGTGTATCGTCTTCAGTTTCCGCTGCGGAAACTTCCGCCGGCTGCTGACTACCAGCATTGTCATTTGCAGCGTGAACCGTGCCGCCTAACAGGTATGGCAGCAATATAGCTGGCAAAAAAAACAAAAAAACACAACGAAAAACCGTTGCGCGCATACTAACGGAGCAATTCATAATGAAGCGATACTTCTATAAGGATGCCGGGCAGAACAAAATAACGGGCGAAAGTATAATTGTTCAGCACAAATAGAAATTTGAAGTTTTTATTACATTTTTGTGACGTGCATATGCGCTTACTCATATTAAACGCCACAGAGCCTACTCACCAAGACCGATGACCTCTACGGTCACAAATGCAACACCCTGGTCATCAAGCTGGCCCTCAGCCAAATCGCCACTCACTGAATCCTCCGCAGAGTCACTAGCTGTTGTACCGGCAGTACTGGCAGCAGCCAAACTTGCCGATACCCCGGTGGCAACCGGTACACCGATTGAAATTCCACCCACATCAATGTTGTCAGCGCCCAATACTTCCTGTGCGGCAATCAGCACATCACCCTGCGAGCCGATGCCTGCGTCTCCGGCATCAACAATTCCTCCGGGCGCGAACAAAAACACACCGCCAGGAGCACGCTCGGCGGTAAACCGGGAATTACGGATGCCGCTACCGGCTACTGCAGCCTGAAAATCGATACCCTGTTCAGTCACCCGCGGCGGCGGAATCGACAACGCAGTTTGTGGACCACGACCCGCATCAATATTACCCGCCGAAGACCATAACAAAATATCACCGCCATCCAGTGCAAACACCCGTGCCCGGTTTACATTAATATCATTATCCACTGCCGCATTGATATCACCGATACGTAATGCAATCACACCCAATTCCGATGCATCTTTACTGATCGATGAGCCGCCTGCCGCAAGACCAACATCAATACCGCCTCCCGGCGCCAGCAGGTTAATATCGCCACCCTGCTGAGTCTGTATCGTGCTGAATACCAAACCAATATCACCCTGATAGGCCGACCCATTATCAGCACTGGCAGGGAATAAAGTCTGAATCGCAGCAAAGCTGCGTGGAAAACCGTCCCGCGTGGGATCATCAATTGCCCCGGTTAAATCCTCAACTCCTCCTTGCCGGATTTCATTGAAGTAAGCCTGCAATACCAATTCACGTTGCGCGTTAACCGGCGCCGCATTATAAGCAGCCAGCGCGATTGCATGCTGTTCGGTCAATGACATCCCAGACAGAATATCAATCGCCTGCTGACGACCGGATACCGATACCGGATTACCGTTTTGTGCGAGTTGCGTTTCAACAGCCGCCGCAATATTGCCGGCAAAACGTTCGGAGGTCACAAATTCAATCAAATCGCCGGCGTAATTATCACGCCTGACGGAAACCGCCTGGAATGCAATTTTCTGCTGAGTAAACAACGGCAGGCTTCGCATATCTTCACGTGCCGCTGCCAACGGGTCTTCGGATTGACCCCGATAGTCCACCCGGGTTTCATCACTGACGAACGCAACCAGATCCCCCTGGAAAGCACCAGAGAGCACGAAGTCAATCAGTTGCCCGGAATTATCAAAACCGGCCGGTTCAACAAAGGGTGCCAGATAATTTTCCGCAAACCCCGCATACTCCGCATACTCCGCAACACCACCAATGCCGGCAAGCACAGAAATATCCGCGCCGGATTCAGGCCCAAACCCAAGCGCGGTTAAAAGATTGGGGTTGTTAAAGTTACCGATAGAGCGTACACCTCCGGATGTTCCCAACGCTACATCACGACCGGCAATCAGGTCCAGACGCCCCGGCCCGCCGATCTCTATGCCCAAATCGCTGCCCGCATTCTGCAGCAAATTGGTATTTCTCTGTCTCGGCGTTTCGAACACTATATCTCTGCCGGCCTGCAAGACACTGATATCACGCAAATCCACATGCTGAAATTCAAAATTAACATCACTAATATCACGCCCCGCGGTGACCAGGGTCTGCTTCGGTGAGAAAAGCTGAAAACCACTGACATCGCCATCGCGTGCAACAAACCTGACCGGCTCCCGATCATTGATATGTACCGGGGTAGGCGCATGTATGATCAGTTTCTCATTGAAGCGCGTGTCATCATCAACCAGAGAGAACGCACTCTCTATCGAAGTACTAAAACCAACCTGGGCACTGGTAACAATATTGAGAGGGTTGGATATATTGGGCAAAAAATTAATATCCGCATCCGATATATTTATAACTGTATCCGTGACAGAACTGACACTGCCGGCTGCCAGGAAAGACACACCTCCTTGCGCAGATGGAAATAAGTTCATCTGCCTGCCTAATAATTCAATATTCCCCTGCAACGCGGTTGCCTCCACCGTACCCGGATAATATTCAGACACGAAACTGCGAAGGTCGCTTGCATCCACACCAAAGACACTGGGGTTGGCCGGCACATTAACCCGGTTGGCAAAGCGTATATCACCTGATAATGCGGTAAATGCAGCAGCTGAATCTTCGCTGTAAGTAAAGAAATGGCTTTGTACTTCTCTTAAAGCAATATTGGAGCCTCTGCCCTGCTGTAAAGTGCTGGGTCTTAATAAAGTGGGGTTAAAAACGCTGGCAATATCAATTGAACCACCAGCATTCAGTGCATAACTGCCTTCGGCCAAGGCAAGCACCGTATCCTGCCCGGCTTCAGCGGCAATAATATCCCCTCCTGCGCGGATACGCGCCTCACCCTGCCCCAATAGAAAGCGGCCGGACAAAATATCATTACCGGCCGTCACTGATAAATCACCACCACCCTGCACCAACACTTCGTTGGTGATAAATCGTGCCACCGTTGCAGTGGGATCCTCAATTTGTCCGGCCTGCTTCCCGGTTGTCGGAGCAGACACCGACAGATTAACAATATCACCGGCCGATTCGATGGTTATATTGCCACCGCCAAATGATGCAATATCCTGCCTGAAATCTTCAGGCACTATGGTCCAGGTAGTCGGGGTTGTATCCGCAAAAACGCCGCCTATCCCATCAGTGGCACTGCCTATCCGTTGCAACCAGGCAGCAAAAAACTGTTGCGAGTCACTGCCTGTAATATTGCCGCCGGCATAAAGCCTGATATCACCACCATCTTCCGGGTAAGTGGCCCCGGCAATCACTGAGTTATCAACCTGATCAAAAGGAAAAGCCTGTGCCGCAACCCACGCATCAAATGATCCGGCCCCGGTATCACGACCTGCAGCATATAAAACCGCGTTATTACCAAAACTGACATCACCCGCGGCCGCAATATCGATATCACCGGTACTGGATCTCAGAATTACATCATTAGCCAGGCTCAAACCGCCTGTACCATTTACCGCTGTAGCCAACAGGTCTGCGCTGGCCAGATCAGCACCGCCAATCAAACGATAGCTCCAACCGGACTGTTCATTTTTCAGCTCCTGTACATTGGCAAATGCAGTAGTCGAAAACACATCCGCAAAACCGTCAGAAACTGATGCATTGATATTCAGGTCACCCTCTGTCCGCAATGTAAAAAAGCCGGCTTCACCGTTACTGAAAAATTCAAAATCGACACCACCCACAGTTTCTGTTGCGAGAGCCTCATTAAAACGCCAGGCTGAACCTGTAACTTCCGGATCTCCACCCATATTACCGAAAATATCAAATTCACCCCCAAGCCCTTCACCAAAATCAATCGGATCGGTAACCGTCAAATCGGAACCGCTGCGGATTTCTATGCCGGCCTGCAAATGGAATCTGTCATTACGGTCAAACACACCGAACAATGCGGTTTCCAGGCTGTCGGCATTATTCATAAAAGCAATGGTTTCATTACGAATACTGTTCATTAAAGCCTGGTCGACCTGCGCAGGGTCTGCATACACCTTAAACGCCTCAACATCGATACGTTCGGCGCCTTGAATCGCATTAGCGAAAAAAGCAGGAGTAGCGGAAAGCGTTGCAACACCATCGCCGGCAATACCATTCAGTGAACCGCCATTCACATTATCAATCACGAGTGGTAAACCTGCATTCGTACGGGATACTCTGAAATGCACCTGACCATCAGCCATACCATCACCGCCGGATACATTAATCAGCGCATTATCATCCAAAATCAAACCGCCGCCGGTACTTGATAAAAACACACTGCCGCCGGTTTCGCCGGTGGTTTGTGCATTCGCCAGAATGCGGCTGCCGGCTGCCAACACCAGATCTCCATTCGAATTTAAATTCACCCGGCCGGCCTCAGCACCGGCTGCATCGATCGTTCCGCCCAGCGTGATACCACCATTATCGGTGGTCAGTGTCACTGCCCTGGCTGCGATAATATCTGTAGCAGCGATATTTAAATCACCGTTACCCAGGCGCAAAATAAATGCCTCGGTAAAATTCCCCGCCTGCACCTGATCATTCAACGCAGCAAAATCACCGAGCTGATCAAGCTGTAATGAAAAACGACCACCACGGGCATTATCTCCGGCAGCAGCCAACAATTCGCCGGCAAGTGTAACCTGCCCCTGCAACGCCTCCAGGCTGACCGCACCGGCATCACCACCGTTTTCACCTTCAACACCGGATACATTAATCGTTGCACCACTTTCTATAATGATATCGCCCTGCGCACTGCGGAAACTCGCAATACCTCCTCTGGATGCCACGTTGATATCATCAAACTGTATCGCACGACCTGAAGTATCGATTAATGCACCGCTTTGCACCAACAGATCACCATTGATACCGGTTGCTTCAAGAGACAGCTGGCCACTGGCCAGCTCCGTTGTGCCGCTGTAACTCAGCGCATCACCACTCAATGCGATACGCGCACCCAGACCCTGATTAAAATCATTACCGGCATTGCCGGGCAAAGAGCCTAATGCTGCTACAGTAAGCAGCCCATCGGAGCGAAGCTGAGTACTGGCACCTCCTGTAGCGGTGATCAATGGGGTTTGTAAACTGAACTCATTGTTACCCACAATGGTAAAGCGTCCGCGCCCGTCGCCCACCACTGCACCGGTACCGGTAAAACCAACACGCTCAAAACCGGCCACTCCGAATTCACCCGCACCCAACACCAATTCATTCGCTGAGATATTCAAAGCGCCTGTGCCGGTACCGTTTACCACTGGCGCTGTATCGCCTGACACCTGAACCGGGCTGCTTAGCGTTAAACGATTAGCTGCAGCCAGTGTCGCGATATCGCCTGCATCACCAAAACCGATTAATGACTCCGCAACCAGTTCAACATCTGAAAAGCTCAAATCGATATTGCCATATAAATCAATGCTGCCGGTGCTGGTTAATATCAGTTCATCCACACTCAACGCGGCTAAATCCTGATTATCAAATACCAGGCCCTGGCTGACATTTTCAACTTCTCCAAGGCTGACAAGGCCGGCGCCAATATTCAATGAACCGCCATCCATCAAAATATCACCGTTTATTTCGGTATTATTCGTAGAGAAAAACAACACAGAGCCGTCGTCTACAACAACCTGAGCATTTTCTGACAACATCAGATCACCCATCGTGCTGCCGGCCGCCTGGTTTGTGAATGTCACCTGCTCTCCAGCCGAAACCCTTAATAACGCACCACTATCAATCAAAGTAAGGTTTTGACCTTGCGATGCAACATCACCCGCAGCGATCAGGCGCGCACCACTCTCAACCTGTACCTGCTGCGTGGCTGCCAGCGTTATGGACGGCGCACTCACCTGAGCATTTTCAGCCACTGTAACCTGCCGGGTCTGCACGTTAATCCGTGTCCCTGCCTGATCGAGACTGCGACGCCCACCGAGTAATATACTCTCTACGTTTATACTGCTGAGCTGCGTATCCAGTATCTGCACTGCACTACTGCTGCTGTCAAACCGGTTAACAACCGCCAACTCATCACTGCTGATATCCAGGCGACTGCCACGCCCCTGCTCACCCACAGTTGAAATAAAATCAGCCTCAATATTTAGACTGCGCTCAGCAAGCAATGTCAGGCTACCTGCATCATTTGGAATTGACAGATTAAGCTCATCACCCTGATCGGCAAAAAACGTATTTGCCAAAGAGACTTCATATTCACTGCGGGTACCGACTGTTTCGCCTGACTCCACGATAAAACCGGAAAGCAGGCTATCCTGAATGCCTGAGTTAGTCACGGTAAAGCGCCCGGCAACAACCGGCGCACCATCCAGGCGACGCAATGACCGGCCGGCCTGCAGGCCGCTGCTATCGGGAACAGGAGTAATTAAAAACGCACCTGGTAATAAGGCATAGCGTGGCGGCAGCACCGCATACTCACCTGCAGGCAGGTCACCTGCACCGTTTAAAAAGACACTGTCACCCGGACGTGATGCGAAACGGAAAATATCAGTGGCGTTAGCGTCCGGCACCGTAAAATCGCTATAACTATTTGCATCGAATGGCGCATACCCGGGATCAAGTCCGGGCAAGATTGCAAATGATTCGCCGGCATTCGCCAGAGAAAGCACATCCTGTGACCCTCCCGGCCCAGGAATAAACTGATAAGCCAACAAGTCGCCGCCACCCGATAAGTCGATGCCGGCTCCTGACTGCAAATCAATATTCGATGAGTTAATCAGAACATTCTTCTCCGGTGCGCCCCCGGAAGCCTGATCAAACAAACGCAAACCAATACCGCTTTCCCCGGGACTTGGCAAATAAACCCAATCACCGACCCCATCAATTTCACCAAACGGAATAATCTGATCTTCAGCAGATACTGAAGTCAGACTGCCTGGCAGTATGGTGACTGAACCTTCTCCACTTTGCGGCCTTGCGTTAAACACCACCCGGCCCAGCGGCGCTTTTAATACCCCGGCATGCTCAATATTCGGGGAATCCAGTATCAACCTGCCACCGGCACTAAGTAAAGGTGTACCACCTGACCCCGGCAATATTGTTAGCGTGGCATCCGGGTTACCAAAAACAGATTCGACGACACCCACAATCTGCCTTTCAACATCAGTAGGCACATTATCAATGGTTTCTACCCGTGTGAATGTACCCCCTTCAAACAAAACACCGGCCAGGAAGTCATAAGCTTCTGCGGAAGTAGTCGGCAACACCAGTGTATTCGAAGGGTTATCGGGATCCGGAACAATAAAATCGGTCAATCTGCGCTGCCCGGTCGCCAGAATATATTCAGATAATGTTGCAGGGTAAACCTGATCAGCCTGCAAAGTCAGATCACCAAATGTTTCAAACCGGCCGAGAAACCGTGCATCGTCACCCTGGCCACCGCTTAAGATGCCGCGTGTTCTGATATCACCGCCACTGGCAATAATCACCTGGTCAGCACCCTGGGTTGATACATTGCCGATTAAATCAATCAACCCATTCGCTTCAGGATTTTGTAAAGCGCTCAGTAAGTCTGTTGTTGCCTGACCATCAAGCTGTGCATATATATCCAATGCCGGCTGTCCCACCAAACTCTCCGGCGCCGACGCAAGAAAAACCAGCTCGCCATGACCACCACTAATCTCTTCGGTCACTGTTTCAGCCGGAGTACCGCTCTGATCCGGATCATCAAACCCTATACTGATATAAGGCGCGGTGACCAGTGCCCGGCCGTCCTGTGCAGCAATCGAAGTTGCATTCAGACCAATGCGCTCCCTTGCCCCCAACACCACATCACCCTCGAAGATAATCTGACCGGCCCCCGAAGAAGCCACCGCACCCTGAGCCTGCTGTGCTAACGAAGGCTGCGCTGTAAAAACTGATGTGAATCCATAAGAATCGAAACCAGCCTCAGACAGTCGCGCAGTATCGAAAACTGCAACTCCATTGAGCTGTTCGGGAATACTGTCATCCCGACCAAAAGCTGCAGCATCCAAGCCGGATGGAATAAGCGGCTGATTTACATTTTCACGCAAAATAATGTCCCGACCGGTGAATGAAATGCCTGGGAAATTGAAATCAATTGGGGGGCTATTCGTATCTGCCGCCGGAACTGAGCGGGCACTGGGATCAAGCGCAATCAGTAATTCACCGCCGGCTGCACCACCCGGCTTATAGGCATCTGCAATAAATTCACCATCGAACAATATACCTTCAGCCGCAGTTAAGCTGATCGTACCGGCATCAGCAGTGACTTGTTGCTCCTGAATGCCGGCGCCAATACCAAAAGGCAACGGCACAAATGCATCAGTCGTATAAACATCTGCAGATACATCAATCGTCGCCCCCTGCTCAGCAATAATAAAACCGCGATTGACACTGAGCTCTACTGAACCGGCATCCAGTGCCTGGCCGCGGCGCAAGCCTAATGGATCGGGCTCAGGAATAAATACTGACGCAGTGCTTAAACGACTGTCAGCACCCAGCCAAATACCGACATCATCAATGTTATTGGTCTGATACGGCTCACCGCTACTGGTATCGAACAGGCTTAATGAGATTCGGCCGGCCGGCGCTTCGATCACGCCATTTAAAAACAGGCTTGTGTTTGCCAGCATTTCAACACTTGCACCGGCATCCGTAATAATTCTTGCCCCGGTATCAAACCTTAACAGAGACTCCTGCGCACCTGGGACCAGGCTGGGGTCTGGACTATTATTTAACGTAAATGCAATATCGACCGGCAAGCGTTGATCATCGGGTAATATACCGCGTGAGACGGCCTGACTTAAGTCCGCACCGGTCGGCAATAATGCCAAATCCTGACTAATCAGCCCCCCTTCTGCATTGCTGCCGCTTAGCGCAACCAAGGGGCCATTATTTGTGCTGCCAAACACCTCAGGCAGTAAAAAATTTTCCGCCTGCAAACGGATATCCGCATCACCGGCCACGGTAAAAACACTGGATGCCTGGCTGGATGCACTCGCACTAACGTCATATGCACTAAAACCACCGGAGCGAAAAAATACACTGTCCAGCACCAGTGCATTACCCGGGGCACCTGATGCATCACCATCCGTAATGAAAACCGACGGCGCAGTTAAACTCAGTGTCCCTCCCCGGTAAAATGCAAAACTACGAATATCACCGTCAAGGCGCAGCTCGACACCCTGAACATTTGCAATATTCTCCTGGCGGCGCTCGACCGCACTTAAGCTGATATCGCCCCCTGTGCCGGCAGTTATGTCTCCATTTGCATCCAGCCAACCACCACCGCTGCTATCAATCAAACTGCCGGCAGTAAGAATCAAATCACCCCGCGCATCGAGATTCACTTCACCACCATCAATCCATAATGGCGTATCCGGTCGACCCAGCCCCAAAGCTTCATTTAGCAGTGGGGCATCATTAACCCATAAACCACGGGTATCTATAAGTGCATTGGCACCTAATGTTACCGGCTTATTCAGCACAAAATCAGGGCCGTTCACGTCTACATAGAACTGCCCACCCATCGAAACATTCTCAACTGTTTCAAAACTCACCGTCCCTCCAGGTGAGCGAATTGCACCATCCATCGTGATACCGGCAGCAGCGGTCACGTCAAGCATACTGCCGGCCGGCAAACTCAACTCGGTTCCTTCAGCTATCGTCACAGCATAGTTTCTGGATTCAATAACGAACCGACTGACACCGCTATCATTAAACTGCGCTTCAGACAGTTGCACGTCTATCGCTCTTAATTCTTGTGGGTTGAGCCCGGGGCCCGCCGGGTTATTCGGCCCCTGGAGTAACCTTTGGTTGATATCGAACGCGACTGAGTCAGCCGCCTGACTAATATTGATACCCTGTAAATTTAACGACAGTTGAAATAATCCACCGAGTGGGAAATTACCAGCTCCAGGTTGACGCTGAAACGGCCCGGCAATTGTGTCTGCTTTAATATCACCTTGTAAAAACGCAGCCTGTGTCTGAATAAATACACTGCCGGCCGCAGCACCTTGATCATAGGCTTCGACAAACTCTCCCCGACTGCTATTCAAAAAAGTATTCTGGAAATTCTCGGTAATATTCCAGCGCTCGTGGAATTTAAACGCCTCGCCTAATAAACCGTCATAGATACGATTCGGATCGGCATCACCGATATCATAAACCTGACCTTCGGATACCAGTTTGGTCGTTTGGATAAACCCTGACTCATAATGCGTATTACCTCCGGATACATCGATTAACGAATCCGGTTGTTGAATCACCTCACCTTCAGAACGCAGCACAACACTGCCGCCGGTTGTTAAGCGTTCCGCTACGGTACGCGGAATACTTGCAAGCGCCGGCTCGATGTTTGCTATCGGCGTGCCACGACGCACATCCACCCGCACAGTCGCCCCATCCAGGATACCATCCCGCTGACGCGGTGAGTCGGCCAGTTCATTACCCCGTAATTCCAGCTCCACAACATTACGCTCAGCCGGCAATACAACCTCGGCACCGGACACATCAATCAGGCTGCCACTCTCCAACAGAATACGACTACCGGTAAGATCCCGGTCATCCAGGTTAACCGCGTTATAATTGAAATTATTATTTTCATCAAAAGCCTGATCAGGTGCACTGACCGCATGCAAAAACACTTCACCGCCGGACGCGGTGATTCTTGCATTCTGCTGCAAAGTGATTGTCTCACCGACGACTTCAACCCCGGATAATAACTGCGCCTGTGCATCCGGCGCGGTTACATCACTAGCAAGCTCAGGTAAAACCTCAGTAACACTGTTACGGCCAAAGCGGACTTCACCCGCCTGTTGTGCGATTCTGTTCCTGGTTAAATTGCTGTTCTCAATATTGGACAGTGCAGGCTTTTCATCCAGCAATGCAGACACCACATTAACATTACCGGCACCGGTATCATCACGTTCCAGTGTGTCACGCGCAATCAAACGTATACTGCCGTTAAAATCGACTGAAGTTGTTGCGGTAATCCGGCCCTCCTGATTAACCGCCATGCCGGCCAACGTGACATTGCCCCGTTCAGCGATAATCTCACCCAGGTTTGTGACATCACCACCGGTTTCAACCTCAACCAATAAACCTCTCAAGCCCGGATCATCTGAAAACACCAAAAACGCTTCGTCCTGCGCTGCAGCCAACACTGTTTGCCCACCCGGTGTTTGAATACGGCCCTCATTAAGAATATTTGGCGCGACCGCAACCACACCGTTGAGCGTCGTGGTTTGGAGCTCAGCGCCCTCCAGAATCACAATATCACCCGGCTGCGCGGTGCTGTTATCAACTAACTGAGGAATACCGTTATCATCAAGCCTCAAAACCCGTGCGCCGTTGACTGCGGCCGCACTCAGTGCCGGCAAACCGTTATCCCCCTGATTAATCGCCTGGGTAATTGAAGAATCAATAAACAACTGGTTATCAACATCCAGCGTCGATGCCAGCAACGAGCCCAGATTAACCTCAGATTCAGGGCCAAACAAAATCCCGTTCGGGTTTATCAAATAGATACCGCCATTCGCGCTTAGCCTGCCCAAAATATGGCTGGGGCTCGCATTCGCATCGACTTTATTCAAAGCAACTGAAGTATCTTCCGGCTGCACGAACCGAACTTCATAACCCTCGGCAATATCGAAACTTTCCCAGTTTAATATCACTTTACCGGTTTGCTGATCGATCAGCATGACCCGGCCATCAATCAGCGCAGTGGAATCAGCGGGGTTACCGGACAATTCGCCGAATTCAATCCAATCCTGTGTGCTGCTGGATACCGGTAAATTCGGAATTCCGGCCGGTGCCTGATAAGGCACACCACTGACCCAAACCCGCGGTGATGCCTGCAAGGAAGCATGACCGCTGAACAACACCAGGCCGGCAGCAGTTATCAAATGCAACAATACAGGAGTCCGTCGTATACAAAACAGCTTAACACTTCGGCAAACCGATAGGATCATAGAAATTTCCTGAGTAATCTAGAGTTCAATATGAATAGCCCGGATCAAATTCGACACATGCTGCCAAACATGCTGAGTATAGGGGTGAAAAATGACAGAACCATGACCCCGGCCCACAGCAATATAGCCGGCCGGCGAAATATTAAAGATGCCGACAGAAAAACAAATCAGGTTGTATAATATTTAAGGCCCAGCACAAAATAACATCGTTTACCAACTGATATTTATAAGTTTTTTCACAAAACCATATCAACGTAAACCAACCACTGGTGGCGGCGGTACAATATCCAGCAGAATAAATTCAGTAATCAATACCTCATTTGGCAACAAGTGCTTACCATGACCTTTATCGCCAAACCCCAGCTCAGGTGACAAATAAACCCGGTAATGGCCGCCTTTCTTCATAAGCAGAAACAATTCACGCCAACCTTCGGGAATACGGCCCCGTAATGCCAACGTTTCACTATGTCCATGCTCGGCCGAGTTGTAATAAAAATCGCTATCCGGTTTTGTGTGAATATAATTGACTGTCACCATATCAACCGGCCTGGGTTTGGGACCCTCACCTTCTTTTATAATCTCATACTGCAAGCCGCTGGGCGTCACGATCACATTTTCACGCGCAGCATTCTTTTCCAAAAACGCTTTTGATTTCGCAAGCCTCTCATCGGCACCAAGCATACGTTGCTGGCGATAATAGCTTCTCACCAGTATCGTGGCTTTAGCCACTTTCGGCGAAGAAACCTTCCTTTTATAACCACGCTTAAAGCCTTTCATAAACGCATCTGGATCTATTGCTTTCAGCTGCTGTTGAGATATCGCACCGAGAATCAGACCCTGTTGATAACTGGCTTCAGACAAGACCTGCTTATCCGGCCTGGATTGATCGCGGACAGGTTTACCTGCATCAGAAAAAATACGGACCTTGTCTGCTGCAAACTGTAACTCTTCTGTATTCGGCGGCTGACGATAAGCCTGCTCCAGACCAAGCCGCAGCTGTTTTAAATCGATACCGCGTTTGCGCGCCTTAAGTTCCGCACCTTTGATCAAGCCCTGTGCCCGACTCACCTCCTGTAATGTTATCGGTGCATCCTGCTCCGCCATCACCGGAGCCGTCACAAAAACCATCATAAAGCAACACAATAAAAAGCGGCGCATAAAACTCAACCCTCAGATCAAAAAACTCCTGAAAGGTAATTAATAATTGTTTCAAAAAAATGATCTTCGCAGATAACCCTATGCTTAGTTTTTTGAGTTAATGAAAAAAAGACCCGGCCAAAGCCGGGTCTTTAGTTACGCAGGCATTGCACCTGCGCCGAATATTATTTTTTTAACTTCGTGGATTCGAGCTTACGGAGACCACGGAGTTGCAGTGTTGACTTGAGGCGTACGGCACGCGCTTAACAGACCGCCACCGGCATGAGTTGAAGTAGCCACCGGGTTAGCAGGGCTTATCGGAATGCTGGGAACGTTACCGGGAATTGTGTTAAGAGCAACCAGGCCTGAAGCGCCAAAAGATTGGGTGAAACTGCCGGTTACCAATGCACCAACTGAAGCAGCACCACCAGTTCCGCTTAACAAAGTGCGCTGCACATCGATCGCATTTTCATCTCCAGTTGACAACCAGCTCCAAACCGACTCAACCCAGTTGAAATAATGTGTACGAATCACTTCCTCAACGGTCGGCGCAGCACCATCCACTTTAATAAAGCGGTAGTTATCGCCGTTACCGACGTTATTCTGAGTGGACTGGATACCAATTGCCCATCGCTGTGTAGCAGGAGCAGTGGTGTCAGAGAAAGCCTGAATGCAGTCACGCATATCACTGGAACCGGAAGTTTCAATGATAGCCGGTGCGACACCAATCGGCGGGTTGGTATTTTGCCAGTTGCTGAATGCATTGGTTGTAGTATCACTGAACGGCGTGTTATCCGGCAGCTGATCCTGCGCTTCCAAAGTGCAAGGCGCATTCAGGAACTTAACACGAAACTGAGTGTTGGTTCCGGAAGTTGCAACACGACGGCAAGCACGAACACGGGTGTCTGACGGGATAGGGAAAGTGACAGTGTCATATCCCGGGCAGCTACCGTTGGCTACCAAATCAGCCACAGCATCAGACAAAGGCACCATATCGCCTGCAAAATTAGGAACAAAAATCAAGTCCCAGTTTTCAATTGCACCGTTGAAAATGCTCGCGATAACTGATTTGGTCAAACCAGGCATGTTGTCCACATCTTCAGCACCGACTGTCAAGCCCTGAACACATTGCAATGCATTGCGCAGATTCAATGAAACCGGAGTATTAAAGATCGTACCCCAGATCGCATTGTCGACGACTGGCAGGCCGTTGCATACGCTACCGGCAGGCTGAGGCAATTTATTGAACTCCAGATCAGACAAACCACCGTCGGATGAACGCGGTGAAGTGTTCGGGCAAAGATAGTTACCATCGCCGGCAACCGGATCACCACCGGTACCATCATCAACACAAGTGCCGTCTACCAATACCTGATCAATCGCTGCATCACACAGACCTAAAGGACCCTGGCCTGAACCACCGGCAGAACGCTTATAGATCAATACATCCAGCGCACTGTCAGAGTTGGTGTCCAAAGCAGCCAGGCTGCCGTCACCATCAGTGTCGGTTAAGTTGGACAACAGAATTGTACAGAAATATGCATTGAAACCTTCAGGCTCGGAACTGCCGTCTTCATTGTAGAAATCCAAGGTACCGGTTTCACAAAGGCTTTCAATAAGATCACGAAGTGCTTCATCCTGTGCACTCGCACCTGACAATGTCACTTCAAGTTCAGGTGTTGTGGTCGGTGGTAATGCCATTACATGGCTGGATGCAAATGCAGCTGTTGCTGCAAGCAATACTGCTAATTTTTTCATTCAAAGTCTCCCAGGATATTTAGGAATTAAGCCTGACGGCGGCGTGAAATCGCGCCCAAACCCAGCAGGCCGGATACAAACAACCAAACAGCCGCAGGAATCGGCACTGCACTTAAAGTCGCATTAGCCAGATCCAGATTCCATGCCACTTGAGTCGCCAACTCAGGAGCCACATCTACAAAGTTATCATCCAGGTGAATCCAATAAAGCATCAGCCCTTCATTAACGTTTGCAGAGTTTGCAAAACCCACTGTACTGCGGATATTGCTGTTGAATGCACCTGCTTCAAAACTTAAGATCGAACCTGTAACACCGGAAGTCGCACCGCCGTCAGTGCTGCCACCGATCGCAGGATCCAGATTCGCAACTGTCGCTAAATTGTTGAAAGCCGTTGCTGTGGCGGAAAGTGAACCAAAGTCCAGTGCAAACGGGTCAACAGCAGTAGTTACAGTACCGAACTGGCTGCCTGGCAGCAAAAAGTCCTGACCCGCAGCAACCAGGCTCCAGCTCAGATCTGCCTGGTTCGAACCGGAAAAAATACTCAATGCAGCCGCATCAAGGTTGAAAGAGTCCGTGAAGCTACCACCGGCACCGATAATATCCAGATAGTTGACTTCCAGATCCTGAACATATGAAACATCCAGGCTGGAATCATAAATGGTCAATACCAAATCGGAGTCAATAGTGTTACTTCCTACGGGTCCCTCTATTGCTGCATTAGCAGCACCGCTTACTGCCAAAACAGCGGTAGCTAAAATAGCTTTAACTTTCATTAAACACCTCCAAAAAAGATTTGTGATTGGATTGGTCTTTCCTCAGACTTCTCCACCGTTACATCCGTGTACGAATACACTCCCTGCAGAAAACCTGAGAACAGGTATTCCCACAACGGCTGCAACTCGGCTGTCTTGTTTAATGAAACTGTTAAGACCCGTGGCTTTCCGGCCCTGCCTCGCGGCAGGTGTGGCTTTGCCGTGCCGGTTAATTCGCTGAAATGCGATGTCGCTTGCACCCAGAGAAGTCAACGGTGATCAAAAGTCTTGTGTTTTACCCGGCTACCTTTAATTAATTAACCGATTCGACCCGGTTCTTAACAGCCTTTGATCAACCGTTTATCCGACGCTGCTTGTTATACAGAGTCCCGATTAAGGTGGCTTGACATGAATATGAATTTTTATTGACTGGATTGTTACAGTAATTGATTTCACTGCAAATTTACTAACAAACAAAGCTTATATCCGAAAACTGTAAAGACTGCATTACAGTTTTAATATAAAAACAGTGACTATGAAAAATCTTGCTTCAATTTCCCATTTGTAATGCCATTGCGCAATCTCGAAAAACTTGCAAGCACAATACCTTCAGCTCACACAAAAACCATATACACTATTAGTTGTATTTCTGATGAGCATGCCAGTGTTATTCAACTACGATTGGAGCAATAACATTCAAGGCTGCAGGGATAACAAGTCCTTCACATTTCCTATCTAATGGCTATATGCACCGGATCAGACTAAAATAAATACTTCCTGATATTGCTTATATGCGACCTTATGACCCCTGAACGTTATCAACGATTACAAACCTGCCTGATGCGGCGTCAACCGGACCTGACCGTCGTGATGGAAAATGTCCATAAGAGCCATAACTTCGCCGCAATTATGCGCAGCTGTGACGCGGTGGGTATTCACGAGGTGCATGCAGTGACCACAAATGGCGAAATTGCCCAGCATCACCAAACTTCGGCAGGGGCAAACAAGTGGGTAAATACACACTGCTATCAAGACGTTAAAGAGCCAATGGAAATACTCAAAAGCCGGGGTTTCCAGCTGCTGGCTGCGGATACGGACATGACTGCGATTGATTTCCGGCTTGCAGACTATACGAAACCTACTGCAATCATTATGGGCTCCGAACTGTTCGGCATCAGCCCCCAAACCAAAAGTGCTGTAGATCAGTCTATTACAATCCCCATGCAGGGCCTGGTTGAGTCCTTCAATGTCAGTGTTGCAACTGCATTGATTTTATACGAGGCCCAAAGGCAACGCGAAGCCGCCGGCTTTTACCAAAAATCCCGGCTTACAAGTGAGGTATTCAAAAAAACCCTGTTTGAATGGTGTTATCCGGAAATCGCAGCATACTGCCGGCGAAAAGAAACACCGTACCCGGAGCTTGATGAAGAGGGTTATATTACCGATCCCTCAAAGTTAAACAAGAAATATACACAAAACGACCTTAAATGAAGCCTGCCAAATTGAAATTCAGGCAAAGTACATGTACTTATAAATGCCTATACTCTCCAAATAACGCAGATCTGAGAAATAAAAAAACTGAGATTGCTATTTGCTGATATAAATACTTAAAACTCTTGTAGTCAAAATCTTATGTCTGAGAAATATTCCATCATGAACAGCTGGTACACACTTTGTTAAACGTTTGTAACTGCTACTTAGAGTTAAATATATGCACTTCATGATAAGCGATTGAATCAAAAAAACTTTATAAAAACAAACAATAACTTAACAACATACGTAGTTAATACATACTTTCAAAACCTGTATAAGCTTCTCGATAAACAGTAAAAAACTGTCAAAAAGACAACAATTTTAGAGCTTTTTTAAGCTTTAAAGCTGTTCCAATCAGGCATTCTGGGAATATAATCTTAGAATAAGACCACACCCTATAAACTAAACAACCCGCAAAAGGAGAGTTGCATGAACGCGCAAACTCAAAACCTGACACCTACATTAAATACTATAAAATCTGCTTCACAAATTAACTCTTTTTATGACTCCCGCTATAGACTCGACTGGTGCTATATGCGGCCAGAAGCCAGACCCTGTTTTAATTTCGCACTTGTAAGAGAGCTAAATAACTATTACAAAGCACTGCATAGCAATAATGATTCTGATATGCAATATCAGGTAATGGCCTCCGACAGTCCCGGAATTTTCAACCTGGGTGGAGACCTCAGGCTGTTTAAGCAATTGATAGAAACAAAAAACAAAGCAGTTCTTCAAGACTACGCTTATGCCTGTATCGAAACGATTTACAACAAATCAACCTTGCATAAAAAAGGGGTTACTCATATCTCACTAGTCCAAGGCGATGCATTAGGCGGAGGGTTTGAAGCCGCATTATCTGCTGATGTATTTATTGCTGAAAGAAGCGCCAAACTCGGTTTTCCCGAAGTACTGTTCAACTGGTTCCCCGGCATGGGTGCATATCCCTTCCTATCTCGCAAGATCGGACCTGTAAATGCAGAACAGGTACTGCTAAGCGGCAAAGTCTACTCTGCTGAAGAACTGCATGAAATGGGGGTAATCGATATCCTTGTAGAAAATGGTCAGGGAACACGTGAAGTTTACAAATATATCTCTGAAAAAGACCGGGTTCAAAACGCATGGCAAATAGTAAAAACAAACAGAAGCTTGTGTGGTAACCCAATCACATTTGAAGAACTAAAGACAATCACGGATCACTGGGTTGAAAAAGCCATGCATTTGGGCAAAAGAGATCTGCGGTTTATGGAGAAAATAGTCGCCAGACAACGCTTTAAGCTTTCGTCGATAGCCGCCTAATCATATATATTTTTACCGTGCCCGGCTGCAGTTTAACACTGCAACCGGGCAAAATATGAGCGCCCCCAGAAGCCTCAAACGGCACAACATAAAATACTCTACTGCTCTTCCAGACCTTTTGCCTTTTCCGGCTTAACACTTTGTTTTAATGCCAAGTGAGTAGACACAAAAACTTCCTCTAACTCCTGGATAAGCTTTTCATGCTGCACACCCAATTGATAAGGTTTTAACTCTTCAGCTTTCTTACATAACGCCACCATACAATCAGCACCCAAGTCACCGGCTACACCTTTCAGGTAGTGCACAGAATCTTTAAACTCAGGGTAATCAACCTCTTTGAAAGATGACTTAACAACCTCTATTTTGCGTCGACCTTCCCTTCCAAACACGTCGACCAGCTCTTGAAGAAAGCCCGGGCCCGCAGCCAATTTTTTCAAATTACCGATCACCTCTTCATTAACCAGCTTACTTTTGCGCGGAGGCTCCGGAGCAATAGCTTCTTCTTTTCTATTACGTGCAGACAGCTTAGCAACAGAATCCAAAAGCTTGCGCGCATCCAAAGGTTTTGTAATGTATAAATCCGCCCCTGCATCTTTACATGCCTTTTGCGTTTCGGGCGTTGCATCCGCAGTCAAGATAATCACGGGAACTCTAAAGCTGGTATCCATGAAACGGTAAGCTTTAATAACATCCAACCCACTAACTTTCGGCATATTGACATCTACAACCAACATATCGAAAACCGAATTTTGCAACTGATCCAGGGCCTGCTCACCATCACTAACCAAAAAAACCTGATGACCCGCCTTGCTCAATATCTGTTCTATTACAAGCTGATTTATTTTATTATCCTCAGCCACCAGAATTTTAAGCCTTCTTACGCTACGCTGACGATAATAATCAGATAGTGAAATAACATTTTCGGAAGAGTCATAATCAACCAATGCCACATGGATTGCATTGAACAGTGCTTTTTTCTGCACTGGCATTCTCAACACATTATCAAAACCATACTCAAACAACTCCTCGCTCTTATAATCACTGCCTTCACCCAACAGCGCGATGATTGAAATCTTTTTAAAACTCGCCTGCTGCTTTAACCGATCAACAAACTCGTCATAAGCAATATTCAAAACGCTGGTTTCCACAATCACAACCAATGGGCGGGATATATTGTGCCCGGATGCTTTACCCAACAACTCATCGATATTCTTGGCGAAAAAAGTCTGCAACCCCCAATTACTAAGATGTGTAATCCAGCTACTTGCATGAGAAAGGTCAATCAAAGACATAACCTGCACCCGGTTAAACGACTCCAGTACTTCGGCACTGTCTTCAGTATCAACGCAGTCAAAGGGCACAGTAATCGAAAAACAAGAGCCAACTCCTTCGGTGCTTTCGAAATCTATCTTACCGCTCATCGATTCCACCAGTTGTTTTGCAATCGACATCCCCAGTCCGGTACCACCGTATTTACGGGTAACCGAACTATCAGCTTGCGTGAAGGGCTCAAAAATCACGGGCTTTCTGTCTTCGGGAATTCCGATGCCGGTATCCTGCACCTGGATACATACCAACGCCACTCCATCGGCTTCTTCAACCAGTTTTACTTTTATACTGACTAGCCCTCGATCAGTAAACTTTATTGCATTGCCAAGCAAATTCGAAAGCACCTGTTTTAAACGCACTTCATCCCCGACGACTAATGACGGCACTTCCGGTAAGATATTTGCGCGAAAACTTAACCCTTTTGCCTTCGCCTGAGTCTCAAACACTGTTGCTATTTGCCTGAGAACTCCATATAAATCAAATACCCGCTTCTCCAGAATGACTTTTCTGGCTTCTATTTTTGAAATATCCAGTATGCTTTCTATGATCCCGAGCAATAAATGTGCGGAGGACTGAATTTTTCTCGCGAGATCATGCTGCTCATGATTAAGGTCTTCATCCAGCAATAAGTCACTGATACCAATCACACCATTCAACGGAGTCCTCAACTCATGGCTCATGTTTGCAAGAAACTGGGTTTTCGCGGTATTCGCTTCGGTAGCCGCATCAATCGCCAAATTCAGTTTTTTAATCAAAACCGACATATAAAGCGGCAATGCTATTATTAATACCAGCAAACTGGCGCTGATCAAAATATGCTCAGACCAAAAATCGTTGATCAAAAAAACACACATAAAACCCAAAACACTTAATGCGGTTGAGGCTTTAATATACCCAACCCCATACCTGAAACCGTTACCCATAGGCACCCACAGGTACAAAATAACCATAGGAGATGCCAACTCACCGGCGACTATCAGCACATAAGTGGGTGCGGCCAAATCAACCACGGTACCGAAAATACGTCTGACATACGGGCGACCAAGCTTCAAAAGAACTATAGAAAAAATCACAATAGAAAGTATCACAGATATTGCCAGTGCAACTGCGGCCTTGGTGATAATTTCTCTACCAATTAAATCCGCACTGTGCCAGGCAATATAAAAATACACCAAATACAAAGACGCAATGACCACCCGTATAGCGGCCTGCTCATGTTCAGTATCTTTGTGGTCATAATACTTGGAGCGAACTTTGAAATAGCCACTTAACGTACTTGCCAAAAAAGTGAAGAACACAGTTAGTGTCAACACCGGATTGGACACCCAAAACGGACTGACAATTGATAACAACATAAAATACGACAGCCCAACCACGCCTGAAATAATCGAGTAACTGGCGCCATACCGCAACCAATTGCCAATCGCGATCCAGGGATATAAAAACAAAGCGGGTAACGCCAGCTCACCACCCAGATAGAGTGTTAATGTAACAATCGAGTAATCTCCAACGATGCATATCACTCGACGTGACAATACCGCACTGCGATCAATGACAGTCCACGCAAACAACAGCAATGAAAATACCAGATAACCGGCAACAAACATCGCCACCGTGATGGAAACCGCCGTGCTGCCCGGGTCATAAATGCTTATGATTAAGTAATAACCCAAAAACATACTCACCAATATAATCCGGAAAATACCCTGACCTATATCGGCTTTTATTTTTTTGCGATCACTGCTCAAGCCCCGGGATATCCGGTTTAATAACTGCTTGGTTACGGCTTTAAAGTCTGCAGCGTTCATCAACTAATGATTCCAGTGTTAAAGAACTTAGAGGAGCGTAAGTTCGATAGTCCAAATCAGCTTAGGGTGCAGCTTGCCTAATATGCTCAACGCGCTCACGGTGCACCAAAAAAGCATTTACGCAATCCGGATCAAAATGAGTTCCACTATTGCTTTTCAAATACATACTAGCTTCATCGGCCGACCACGGATCTTTATAAGGCCTCGGAGAAGTGAGAGCATCAAACACATCTGCAACTGCCACTATGCGGGCTATCAACGGGATTTCATCACCTTTTAAACCCCTGGGATACCCAGTGCCATCAAACCGTTCATGGTGATTGAGCGCGGCTACAGCACCCAGCTGCAAATAATTCGATGAACTGTCTTTTAAAATCTCGTATCCAATCTGAGCATGCTCCCTCATAATCTTGCGTTCCTGCTCATTTAAGCGACCCGGTTTCAACAAAATGTCATCCGCAATTCCGATTTTGCCAATATCATGCATCGGAGCAGCCACCTCAATTTCCTCGCATTCTCCTGGTGAGAGCTGCAGGCCTTCCGCGATCAGGCGAGCGTATTTTGCCATCCTGAATACATGTGTTCCGGTGATTTCATCCCGATACTCTCCGGCCCTGGCAAGCCTCATCAATAACTCTTGCTCAAGACCACGCACCTGCATACTCGATGCAAGCATTTTTTGCTCCAGCCAGCTTAATCGGGTTTTAAGCTTCGCGTGTGTTTGCCGTTGCATTAATAAGTTACGACAACGAGCCTGGTATTCACGCTGATCCAGTGGGCGCACAAGAAAATCGTTAACACCCGCCTGCAATGCCCGGTATCGTATCTCACGATCTTCACACACGGTTACAATCATCACTGGAACATCGTGACAACCCGGCAAAGCCCGGACCCTTTGCATGAGCTCTATGCCATTCATGCCCGGCATTTTATAATCGGTAATCAGCAAATCCGGTGGCGTTACACCCGCTTGCGCCAATGCCTGGGCAGGGCTGCTGTAACTTTGTAGCGACAAAGAGCCATCTATATCGAGCAATAACTCACTGGTAATCTGACGACTTGTCAGGCGATCATCAACCACCACGACATTTGCTGCATTATCCTTAAAGCTATCTGCATGAAAAAAAGAACCGGGCTTCTGGGCATCAGCTGGCACGATGGATAATCTCGCGCGGTTACGCCTACGCTCCTTATCGATACGACCGGGAATCTCGTGCAACACTATCTGACCCTCATTGTAGAAAATCTCTGATTTATGCGCTGATAAGGCGAAAACGCAGCCTTAGTATGAAAACTATCCTGTTAATACGGAACGTAACTCCAGCTAAAGCCTTAATTTTCATCGTGTTAGTTAAATATAAGGGCAAATCACTTGAAGGTCACGCAAAAAAATCAACCATATGCGGTTATTGTGATATGCCTCAAGTGTGCGTGATAGCGATGCTCATACAAAAAAATACCCTGCCAGGTACCCAGCGCAGAACGGCCTTCCCGTATTGGGATGGTGATCGCGCTTTGCGTTAATATGCTACGGATATGCGCGGGCATATCATCAGGACCTTCGGCAGTATGACGGAATAAAGCATCACCATCCGGAACCAACCTCTCAAGGAAAGCCTCCAGATCCCGCCTGACCTGAGGATCAGCATTTTCACAAACCACCAGGGAGGCGCTGGTATGCGCAACAAAAATATGACAAAGGCCAATTTTAATACCACTGGCCCGAATCGCCGACTCTATCTCGCCGGTAATCTCATGGGTGCCACGGCCGCTGGTGCGAATATCTAGGTTTACCTGGTGAAACAACAGTCAGGTCCGCATGCCAGGCGGCAGCTTACCCTGTAAACCGCGCAACATATTTTTCATTCCACCACCGGCAAATTGCTTCATCATTTTGCTCATCTGCTTATGCTGCTTAAGCAAGCGATTTACATCCTGAATTTTTGTGCCTGAACCGCCGGCAATCCGTTTTTTACGAGAGCCATTAATCACATCAGGCTTGCGTCGCTCCAACGGGGTCATTGAATTTATAATTGCAATCATGCGGTCTGCATGCTTTTCATCCGCTTGCTGCATCATACCTTTCGGCATTGCCCCCATACCGGGAAGCTTATCCATTAAACCGGCAAATCCTCCCATCTGCTGCATGGACTGCAACTGATCCTTGAGGTCTTCCAAATTAAACCCTTTCCCACGCTTAACTTTGCGTGCAAGCTTTTCGGTTTTCTGTTTATCCAGCTTATGCTCTACTTCCTCAACCAGGCTTAAGACATCCCCCATACCCAATATTCGGGATGCTATTCGCTCCGGGTGAAATAATTGCAGCGCATCAGTTTTCTCACCGACACCGATAAACTTGATCGGCTTGCCGGTAATATGCCGGATTGACAGTGCTGCACCACCACGCGCATCACCATCTGTTTTGGTCAGCACAACCCCGGTTAACGAAAGCGCTTCATCGAAAGCCTTGGCGGTATTTGCAGCATCCTGACCGGTCATACTATCAACAACAAAAAGACTCTCCGTAGGGTTGACCGTCTCCTGCAAAACCTTGATTTCCGACATCATCGCATCATCAAGATGCAACCGCCCTGCGGTATCCAGAATAATGACATCGGTATGCGACTGCCGGGCATGCTTAATCACAGCCTGCGCTATTTTGGCGGGTTTATCACGGTCTGTACTGGGGAAAAAATCGATATCAATTTGTGCAGCCAACGTGCGCAACTGTTCAATCGCAGCCGGTCGATATACATCGCAACTGGCCAGTAATACTGATTTTTTTTCAGTCTCTTTTATATATTTCGCCAGTTTTGCCGCAGTTGTGGTTTTACCCGCCCCTTGCAACCCGGCCAGCATAATCACCGCAGGCGGCTGAACATTCAGTTTCAAGGGTTCAGCAGCAGACCCCATAATGTCCACCAGCTCATCATTAACGATCTTGATAAACGCCTGCCCGGGACTGAGGCTTTGCATAACCTCAGCGCCCACTGCCCGCTGTTTGACATGCGCTATGAAATCCTTCACTACCGGCAACGCAACATCGGCCTCCAGTAGTGCAACCCTTACATCGCGGATTGCATCGCTGATATTGTCTTCCGTCAACCGGCCGCGGCCGCTGACCGACCGGACTACCTGACTAAAGCGTTCAGTAAGATTTTCAAGCATGGCTTTGGAGTATAAATTACAAGCGTATCAAGCACTTTAAAATTTAAAGCGATCACCCGTACGTAACTGCAGCAGATCCCGTCCCGGCATTGCCGCTTCGCATTCTGACATAATCTGCTCTTCGTAACCCGGCTTTAGATGAGTAATCGCTATTTTAGGATTATTTTTAAGTTTTTTGATATCTTCAGCAAGATATTTTGGGCAATAATGTTTAGCCAAATCACTGAGCTCCTGTTGCTCATTTGCAAATGCGCACTCAACAATCAGTAGTTTCAAATTGGATATCCCGTTCAATGCATCCCACATGCTGTCACTGAATGAGGTATCGCCGCTGAATGCAATTGCACTATTCTCGGTGCTGATACTATAACCGGCAGCAGGCACGGTATGGCTGGCTTCCAGCATCCGAATTGATCGATGCCCCAGCTCAATCTGATCGCCATAACGCATCGGAACATAGCGCATACTGGGCTCGGCAGCACTCGGAAGCTCGGCAAAATCAGGCCAGATCTGCCAGTTAAATATATGTTGCTTCAGGGTCTCAATGGTTTCCGGCAATGCATGAATCGTTAAAGGTTTGCTTTTTACGCCAAACAAGGTGTCGACCAGCAAAGGCAGACCGGCAATATGATCGAGGTGTGAGTGGGTTAAAAATATATGCTGAATCCGGCTCAACTCTTCCAGACTCAAATCCCCTACACCGGTACCCACATCAATTAAAACATCTTCATCCAACAGCAAACAGGTCGTCCTTAAACCAGAACCAATACCGCCGCTGCAACCAAGAATTCGAAATTCCATCATGTATAAAAGCTTACCGATCAATATTTAAATTACTGCAACCTATCAGCCACAAATTAAGCACTCACAGTACTAAACTAAATCGTAAACCAGGCTTTAACCAACACAGTTTTGCGTTATTTTCCCCACACTCATGATATTTTGAGATAGGTTCTTAGGTTCTATAGTAAAATGCTAGCACGGGCCTGGTATTTACCCCTAGTACCAACCCAAAAATTTTGGCTTATTATGCGCATTATTTCACAAAAGCCTGACTATTGGACTCAACCCCCACTATGCTTGGCACCATCCATTATTTGCGTATATTAGATATAGAGCAACCATAAAATCCACAATTTAAAACAAATACTTTCAAGCCGCCCAATAACTTATGCTGTATAAAACATTACTCGCTATTTCAGCCTGCACCTTTTACCTGGTGGCCACCGTGCTGATCACTCTGCATATGCGCAGACCGGCTCAGTTGACACCTGCATCATATGTCTCACCGGTGACCGCTCTGCTACTCCATGCACTGCTGATATATCAGCTGGTATTTATAGCTGGCGGCCTTAATTTAAGTTTTTTTAACAGCCTCTGTATGTTCGCCTGGCTAACCACATTTGGAGGCATCATTATCAACCTGCGCAACCGGCTGGAATCATTGGGCTTGTTTCTATATCCGGTCAGCATAATCAGTATCGTGCTGGCTGTAATTTTTTATACGCCCGCACCTGAAATGACCAACCCTCCCATTTACCTGCAAATACATATTATCAGCTCGATATTCGCTTACTGTATTTTAAGCATCGCAGCACTGCTATCTATTGTTCTGGCGATACAGGATTACCAACTACACCATCATAAGCCCGGCCGGATAACAGCATCACTCCCGCCTTTGCAAACTGTTGAGAAACTGTTATTTCAGGTGATTACAATGGGTTTTTTACTACTAACCCTGTCACTGTTAACCGGCTTTATGTTCACCGATGACTGGTTCAACCATAAAATCATATTTTCCTGTCTGGCCTGGGGTGTTTTTCTGGTTCTGTTGTTCGGCCGGCATCTGGCCGGCTGGCGTGGCAAAACCGCAATTCGCTGGACTCTGGGCGGTATAGTGTCTCTGATGCTGGCGTTTTTTGGCACCAAATTAGTGCTGGAAATTATATTATCCCCGTAACCTTCAATATACCGAGCATTTCCGAAAACACCGACAAAACGGTTACTGTAAGGCCAAATCAGCATCGAAATAACACATAAGTAGCTGATAGATAAATAAAAACCTGCTATTTAAACACCACCTTTATGAAATTTGCCGCTTGGGCTACACTTATGTTCCGTAAGCACAATGAGGATTTGCCTGCTTGGATAATGTTCCCCTGGGCGCGCTGCTAGGCCTGCTGGCCGCACTAATTTTGTTATCTGCGTTTTTTTCCGGCTCTGAAACCGCACTGATGTCGATCAACAGATACCGTCTGCGGCATCTGGCACGGGCCGGACACCGAGGTGCCATTCTGGTCAATAAGTTACTGGAGCGGCCCGATCGCCTGATCGGCCTGATCATGATTGGCAACAATGCGGTCAATATCGCGGCGTCCATGCTAACCGCAATGATTGCATTGCGGGTGATTCCCGAACTGGGAGTGGTTTATGCCGGCCTTCTGCTAACCGTTGTGATTGTTATCTTTGCTGAAGTGACACCGAAAACTCTGGCTGCATTACGGCCTGAAATTCTCGCTTACCCGGCTGCATTTATTTACACCCCACTATTAAAATTTGCGTACATTTTCGTTGTCGGCATCAACGCAGTTGCAAATGCACTGTTAAGGCTTGTCGGAGTGACCATCGATAATGCCACGGAAACCAGCTTAAGCCGTGAAGAATTGCATACCGTGGTTAAAGAAGCCGGCGCAATGATCCCCAAAAAACACCGCAGTATGCTGCTGAATATCCTGGAACTTGAGGAAGCATCGATCGAGGACATTATGGTACCGCGCAACGAAGTAGCGGGGATTGATTTAAACGACAGCTGGGATGAAATTATCGAACAACTCAATCATACCAACCATACAAGACTCCCGGTATACCGTGAAAGCATCGATCACATTATCGGTATGCTGCATGTAAAACGAATCATGCGCTTAATGGTGGATGAAGAGAACTTTAACAAAGATACATTGGAACAGGCGTTAATCCCGGCTTATTTTATTCCCGAAGGCACCACGCTAATGAAGCAGTTGCTGAATTTTCAGAAACAAAAACGCCGGCTGGCGCTGGTCGTGGATGAATACGGAGACCTGCAGGGGCTGGTCACGCTTGAAGACATTCTTGAAGAGATCATCGGGGAGTTTACGACCGATGCAGTTACAAATACCAAAGATGTTTACCCGCAAGCCGACGGAAGCTATCTGATAGACGGCGGAGTACATATCCGCGATATCAATAAAGTGCTGCAATGGAATCTGCCGACAGATGGCCCCAAAACACTAAACGGTATGATACTCGAACATATGGAAATGATCCCTGAACCGGGAACCAGCCTGTTGCTTCATGATCTGCCGGTAGAAGTGATCAAAACCCGTAAAAATGCGGTCAAAATGGTGCGCATATTCCCCGGCAAGCATCGGCGCCAGCAGCAACAAGCCCATAAAGAAACCGCATAACAATATCCTTTCCCGAACACGCTATCTCTCAATAATCCCGTGGCCAAACCTAAAATCGAATACCAATGTAAGGCATGCGGCGCAATAACGTTCCAATGGGCCGGACAGTGCGGTGAATGTAAGGCATGGAACACATTAGAGGAAATAAAACGTATAAAAACAGGCCCCAGGCAACGCAGCCAGGGCCTGGTTACGAATAGCGAAGTGATCCGGCTTAGCGAGGTCAGCGCCAAACAGGCGCCCCGCATTCAAACTACTATCGGTGAACTGGACAGAGTGCTGGGCGGAGGCCTGGTACAAGGCTCGGTGGTATTGATCGGCGGCGACCCGGGCATCGGTAAATCCACCCTGTTATTGCAAACACTGGCAAAGCTTAGCGACAAAATGAACTGCCTGTATGTCACCGGGGAAGAGTCTCTACAGCAGGTTTCCTTACGCGCAGGCCGCCTGCAACTGGATGTGCCGGACCTACAAATGGTGACCGAAACCTGTGTAGAACGTATCATCGAAATCGCCGCAAAAAGTGCACCCAAAGTCATTGTTATCGACTCTATTCAAACCATGTATACCGAAGAGCTGGGCTCTATGCCGGGTTCAGTCGCACAGGTACGTGAAACCGCTGCGCAACTGCTGCGTTACGCGAAACAAACCGACACCACTTTGCTGCTCGTCGGCCATGTAACCAAAGAAGGCGTGCTCGCGGGCCCCAGAGTGCTGGAGCATATGGTCGATACCGTGCTGTACTTTGAAGGTGATTCAGGTGAGCGCTACCGGCTGATACGCGCGGTAAAAAACCGTTTCGGTGCGGTTAATGAGTTGGGGGTTTTTGCGATGCTGGAGCACGGCCTGAAACCGGTCAGCAACCCATCGGCAATCTTTTTATCCCGCCATGAAGAACCGGTACCCGGCAGCATTATCGGTGTCAGCCGTGAAGGCACACGCCCGATGTTAATCGAGGTGCAGGCACTGGTCGACGAGACCCATCTGTCAAACCCACGGCGTGTGACCCTCGGGCTGGAACAAAACCGCCTCGCGCTACTGTTGGCGGTTATGCATCGTCATGCCGGACTGACCCTGCATGATCAGGATGTATTCGTCAATATTGTCGGTGGCATCAAAGTCACTGAAACCGCTGCAGATCTGGCTGTTATGCTTGCGATACTATCCAGTTTTCGCAACCGACCGTTAAGCCATGATTTGATTGCGTTCGGCGAAATCGGTCTGGCCGGGGAAATACGCCCCGTACCGAACGGTCAGGAGCGATTACAGGAAGCGGCAAAGCATGGGTTTAAAACCGCCATTATACCCGCAGCCAACCGCCCGAAGAGTAATCACATCGAGGGTATGAAAATAGTCCCGATACAATGGGTAAAGAATGTGCTGGACCTTTGTTAAAATCCGTTTATCATGCGCCGGATATATCCGAGCCGGCAACTACTCGGGACCACGACATAAAACCCGGAGGCTGAGCAATGGCCAAACAAAACGCTGACTCCTTCGAGAAAAGCCTGCAAACACTGGAATCGTTGGTCGACAAACTCGAACAGGGTGAACTGACGCTGGAAGAGTCGCTAAAACAGTTTGAACAAGGGGTTAAACTGACACGGCGCTGCCAGTCGGCACTTGATAACGCAGAGCAAAAAGTGGAAGTATTACTAAAAAAAACTGAAACCGGCAGCCCGGAAAAATTCTCCGGCCAGGACGATACCCCCGGGAAAGCAGGCTGAGAGATACCAATGTAATCCGGGCCAAGCCCTGGGGGAAAAGCATAAATGAAAGAAGCTATCGAATTGACCGCTGAAGAGGCTTTCCAGCAACAACTGCAATCCCTGCAGATCGAGGTCAATAACGCACTGGACCGTGTCTTACCCGCCGAGAATCGCGAACCGCAACGTTTGCATGAGGCAATGCGCTATGCGGTTATGGCCGGCGGCAAACGGGTACGGCCGATCCTGGCTTATGCCACCGGCATGGCTTTGGATATTCCGGTGACACACCTTCATGGTATCGCCTGCGCACTGGAGTTGATTCATACATATTCCCTGATTCACGATGATTTGCCGGCGATGGATAATGATGACCTGCGCCGGGGTCGCCCGACCTGCCATAAAGCCTACGATGAGGCGACTGCAATTCTGGCCGGAGATGCATTGCAGGCCCTCGCATTCGAAGTGCTGATCAGTGAATCCGCACAAACCAGCTCAGACAAACAACTGGTGCAAATGGTAAGCACGCTGACTCTGGCTGCCGGTCATGCCGGCATGGCCGGCGGCCAGGCAATCGACCTGGCTGCGGTCAACCGACAGTTAAGCCTGGACGAACTGCAGCATATGCATCGACTCAAAACCGGTGCGCTCATTGAGGCGAGTGTGCTATTGCCTGCATTGAGCTCCGGCAAAACCAGCGAGGCGGGCCGGGAGCAGTTAAAACAGTTCGCCTGGCATATCGGTCTGGCTTTCCAGATCCAGGACGATATTCTGGACGTAACAGGTGATACGGAAACACTGGGTAAAACACAGGGCGCCGATATAGCATTGAACAAACCGACTTACCCCAGCCTGCTTGGCCTTGACGGTGCCAGACAGAAGTTAAAAGACACGCATAAGGCCGCGATTGAGGCATTGCAGGAATTCGATCATAAAGCGGACCTGCTCCGGCAAATCGCCGACTATATAGTAGCCCGTACTTACTAGAACCTATCTCAAAATTGCTGTGCTTGCTAATACGTCGTTAAAAACGCTCTCAAAATGTGGGGCGCCATTGGTGCAGACTCCGTGTAAACTGCGCTTTCTCGATCATTTTTGCCTCGCCTTAGCAGCGCTCGCTAATTTTGAGATAGGTTCTAGGGCCTGCTTGCACACTCTTGTCATCAACCGCTTTCGCTTGGAGCGCCAGATTGGTTAGAATACCACGATGAGTAAACGACAGCCCTATCCGCTTTTGGACAAAATTCATGTACCTGCCGATCTGCGCAAGTTGCGCGAAGATCAGCTATTGTCGCTATCCGAGGAACTACGTGATTTTGTGATCACATCGGTGGCCGCATCCAGCGGACATTTCGGTGCAAATCTCGGCACCATAGAGCTGACCGTTGCATTGCACTACGAATTTAACACCCCTTACGACCGCTTGGTATGGGATGTCGGCCATCAGGCCTACCCGCATAAAATTCTGACCGGCCGGCGTGAAAACATACAATCGATCCGTAAACACGGTGGACTATCGCCCTTCCCGAAACGCGATGAGAGCGATTACGACTGCTTTGGCGTAGGCCATTCAAGCACTTCAATCAGCGCAGCACTGGGCATGGCAAAAGCCAGCCAGCTGAAGAACGAAAACCGTCGCTGTGTCGCGATTATCGGTGACGGCGCCATGACTGCAGGCATGGCGTTCGAAGCATTGAATAACGGCGGCGACCTGGGAACCGACCTGCTGGTGATCCTGAACGATAACGAAATGTCAATTTCGCCCAATGTCGGCGCATTGAACAAATATATGGCACGGGTACTATCCGGCAAACTCTATTCCAGCATGCGTGAAAGCGGTAAAAAAATGCTCGGCACAATGCCGGGCCCGATGAAAGAGATCGCACGACGCGCGGAAGAACACGTAAAAGGCATGGTCTCACCCGGAACACTGTTTGAAGAACTTGGATTTCAGTATTTCGGCCCGGTAGACGGACACGACGTGCTGGAATTAAGCCGAATATTGCGTAATTTGAAAGACTTAAAAGGTCCGCGCCTGCTGCATATCATCACCACCAAAGGCAAAGGTTACGCACCGGCCGAAGAAAACCAGGTCAAATATCATGCAGTCAGTGTGTTCGACCCGAATAAAGGGATGCAATCCGGCAAATCCGGCGGGGGCCCAACCTATACGCAGGTGTTCGGCCAGTGGCTATGCGATATGGCTGCCAAAGATGAGCGCCTGGTCGGCATTACACCGGCGATGCGCGAAGGCTCGGGTCTGGTTGAATTCGAACAACGATATCCGGACCGCTATATTGATGTCGGTATTGCCGAACAGCACTCGGTGACGCTCGCGGCCGGCTTGGCCTGTGAAGGGCTTAAACCGGTGGTCGCTATCTACTCCACATTTCTGCAACGTGGCTATGATCAGCTGGTACATGATGTGGTGCTGCAGGGCCTGCCGGTATTATTCGCTATTGACCGGGCCGGCCTCGTCGGTGCCGACGGTCCGACACACGCAGGCAGTTTTGATTACAGCTACATGCGCTGCCTGCCCAACACATTGATTATGGCGCCGGCAGATGAAAACGAATGCCGGCAAATGCTGACCACCGGCTTCCTGCATGACGGCCCGGCTGCGGTACGCTATCCACGCGGCAAAGGCCCCGGGAACGAAATTGATATGGAATTAACACCACTACCGGTCGGTAAAGCGGAAATAAAACATCGCGGCCACAGCACCGCAATACTGGCTTTTGGCTCGATGGTTGAACCGGCACTGGAACTGGCAAAACGCCTGGATGCAACCCTGGTGAATATGCGGTTTATTAAACCGCTGGATGAAGCCCTGATTCTTGAGCTCACAAGTAGCCATGACCGTTTCATTACGGTAGAAGAAAACAGTGTAGCCGGCGGCGCCGGCAGTGCAATCAACGAATTCCTGGCCACAAAAGAGGTCATGATACCGGTATTGAATATCGGCTTGCCCGATCGCTTTGTGCAGCACGGCTCACGTGAGGACACATTAAAAGATGCAGGTCTGGATACGGTCGGTCTGCAAAACCAAATCACCACATGGCTGGACAGCCATGATTGCCAAGCGGTCAAAACTAAGCTAATATCCCAGTAAATTACTCGGAATTAGCTAAAAGCTTGTTTTTCCTCCAAAATTGAACACAAATACCACTACCAGGTTAAATATACGACCGGCCTGACACGCCGGTAACAGATCATGAAATCACCCAGCAAGAAACCGATGAATAAAGTTGCGCAATTGGCGGACTGCGCATCCGAAAACATTCCCGATGTACAGGGCAGCGCCGATGCACGGCGTCTGGCCATCAACCGGGTCGGCATCAAAGATATCCGTCACCCGGTCCTGGTCAAAGACCGTAGCAGCGGCGTGCAACATACCATCGCCCGCTTCAATATGTATGTGCATCTGCCTCAGGACTTTAAAGGCACGCATATGTCACGGTTCGTTGATATCCTGAACCGGCATGAGCGCGAGATATCAGTCGAGTCTTTCAAAGACATGCTGTACGAAATGGTTAAAATGCTCGAGGCCAAAGCCGGTGTTATCGAAATGACATTCCCTTATTTCGTGAATAAATCAGCGCCGGTCAGCGGTGTTGAGAGCCTGATGGACTATGAAGTGACATTTATCGGTGAAATTGAAAATCAGGCGATAAAAACACAGATTAAAGTTGAGGTTCCGGTGACCAGCCTGTGCCCCTGCTCGAAAAAAATATCCGACTATGGCGCGCACAATCAGCGTTCACATGTAACCGTAACCGTACTTGCAAACAAATTTATCTGGATTGAAGAACTGATTGATACCGTCGAAAAAACCGCATCCTGCGAACTGTACGGTCTGTTGAAACGGCCTGATGAGAAATATGTTACCGAAAAAGCCTACGACAACCCAAAATTCGTCGAAGACATGGTGCGGGATGTTGCAACCGAGTTTAACAAGGATGACCGTATCCGCAGCTATACAGTCGAGTCAGAAAACTTCGAGTCGATTCACAACCATTCAGCTTACGCATTAATCGAGTTCGACAAAGACAAAAAGCCCAAGAGTAACGCTTAACTGTCTTCGTCATCTTCCGCTGTTTTATCGCGATCGGTTTTCTTCGGGGTGGGCTTTAATGCACCGAGTAATGATGGCGGACGTATTAGCTGATTTAAATCATATTTACGATCCAGCTTAGCGGGCAAATCCGGAACGGCAAATGTGTTATCACTTTTCGGCGCACTCGTGCCTTTAGGGTAAACAACCGGTTTGCTTAAGCGGCTTTGCATATACTCCAAAGACTCAGGATCCTTGATTTCACCGGAAGAACCACAGCCCAATAATGCCACTGCAGCCAAACATAAAAAAAACGATTTCAATATTGCGTTCATTGCAGAATTAACCACCCGCTTATTTATAAAACCCATTCCTCAACACTGAGATAATACTGACTCAAACAAGTTCCGCCTGCTTAAGCGCATTCCGCACAATACCGTGGTACTGTGCAGATAAAAAGGTCAGTGGCAACCGTATACCTTCCTGCATTAGCCCCATTTCATACAACGCCCATTTCACCGGAATCGGGTTGGCTTCAACAAATAAATCACGATGCAGTGCTTCCAGCGGTTTATTGATGGATGCCGCCTCATCAGCCCGGCCCTCCAGGCACGCCTGACAAAGCGCATGCATTGCGGCCGGCGCCACATTGGCTGTTACTGAAATCACGCCCTTACCACCCGCCAGCATACAGGCCATCGCGGTCTCGTCATCACCGGAATACACTGCGAATTCTGCCGGACATAAGCGGATAATTTCTTCGGTCCGTGCGATATCGCCGGTGGCTTCTTTAATGCCGACAATATTCGGTAATGCCGCCAAACGCGCGACGGTATCGGGCAATAAATCCACTGCTGTCCGCCCCGGCACATTATAGAGAATTTGGGGAATATCAACCGCTTCGGCAACGGTTTTATGATGCAAATACAAACCTTCCTGGGTCGGCTTGTTGTAATACGGTGTCACCAGCAAACAGGCATCCGCACCGGCAAGCTTGGCCTGCTGGGTCAAATCAACGGCTTCCTTGGTCGCATTCGCACCGGTGCCGGCAATCAGTGGAACCCGGCCGCCAACCTGCTTGGCGATAAACCGTAACAAATCGGCATGTTCATCAAAGTCCAGTGTTGCAGACTCACCGGTCGTACCGACCGCAACGATCGCATCGGTACCCTGCTCGCAGTGAAAATCAATCAGGCGGGTCAATGCATCATGATCGACGCCACCGTCGGGAAACATGGGAGTGACTAAAGCCACCATACTGCCTTGAAACATGAGTTTTGCCTCTCTGCCGGAAGGCGGCATGTTACTGATACTACCGCTGCTTGACAAGCATGCGACCCTAAACAAGCCGTAATACAGGCCGATACCACTTAATGGTAACACGGTTAACAGCGCCGGCCCGGGCGTGTACACTGTGGCTAATTGATCACTTTGGAGGAGTTAAAACCCATGCCTAAAGCGGCCATCGGCAAGCCCATCCCCGCATTCAAACTGGAAGCAACCGGCGAGATCAAAATCAGCCAGCAGGACCTGAAAGGAAAAAACACCGTATTGTATTTTTACCCCAAAGACAACACTCCGGGCTGTACCCGGGAAGGACAGGACTTCCGGGATAGCTACAAAAAATTCCAGAAACTCGATACACAGATATTCGGTGTTTCCCGTGACAGCCTGCGTACCCATTGTAATTTTAAAGACAAGCATGAGTTTCCATTCGAATTAATCACCGACCCGGATGAAAAACTCTGCAATATTTTCGACGTAATAAAACTTAAAAACATGTATGGTAAAAAATTTCAGGGCATCGAACGCAGCACGTTTCTGATTGATAAAAAAGGCGTATTGCGCCAGGAATGGCGCAAAGTAAAAGTCGACGGACATGTAGATGAAGTACTGACTGCAGTGAAAAATCTCAAATAAGCCGATGACCCGCACAAAAAGAATGTTCATACTGGACTCGTCAGTGTTGATGCATGATCCGGCCGCGCTGTTCCGCTTTCAGGAACATGATGTGTACTTACCGATGGCTGTGCTCGAAGAGCTGGATAACAGCAAAAAAGGACTGTCAGAGGTTGCACGCAACGCCCGACAGGTCAGCCGGTTTCTCGATGAGCTGATCAGCCATCATGGTGACAAAAAAATCGAAAGCGGAATAGCACTGGACTCCATCAGTTATAACGGTAACAACACACAAAAACCCAAAACCGGCGGCAAACTTTTTTTTCAAATTCATGAACATGAAAACCCGTTACCGATCACATTACCCGGCATCAAAGGGGATAACAGCATCCTGACCGCAACGGTCGCACTGCAAAAAAAATTCCCGAAACGCGAAGCGACGCTGGTTACCAAAGATATCAATCTACGCATCAAAGCCCGTGCTCTTAACATTCGTGCGGAAGATTATTTCAACGATCAGGTGCTGGACGATGTTAACCTGCTGCCTACCGGTATCAGCGAACTGCCTGCAGAATTCTGGGACTCACACGGCAAACAAATGGAGTCCTGGCAGGAAGAAGGCCGAACCTTTTACAGCATTACCGGGCCGTTGGCCGAGACCTGGCTGCCCGGCGAATGCCTGCACCTGGACGATGACAGCCAGTTTCAGGCGATTGTACGCAAGCGGGATGAAGAAAACGCCATTATCGAACTCGCTACCAATTACACCAACCCAAAAAACTCGGTCTGGGGAGTCGGTGCACGCAACCTCGGACAGAACTTTGCACTGAACTTCTTAATGGACCCGGAAATAGACTTTGTAACTCTAATGGGAAACGCCGGCACCGGCAAAACCCTGCTGACACTGGCCGCCGGACTGGCGCAAACCCTGGATATGAACCGCTATCGCGAAATCGTGATGACCCGGGTTACGGTACCGGTCGGTGAGGATATCGGTTTTCTACCCGGGACCGAAGAGGAAAAAATGACCCCGTGGATGGGCGCATTAATGGACAACCTCGAAGTCCTGACCGGCTCCGAGCACCGCGGCAACTGGGAACGTGAAGCCACCAACGATTTATTGCGCAGCAAAATCAAAATCAGGTCTGTTAACTTTATGCGCGGCCGTACTTTTGTAAATCGTTATATCATTATCGACGAGGCACAAAACCTGACTGCCAAACAAATGAAAACCCTGATCACCCGCGCCGGGCCCGGCACCAAAGTGGTTTGCCTCGGTAATGTTGCACAGATTGATACACCTTACCTGACCGAAACCACCTCAGGACTTACCTATGTGGTCGATCGTTTTAAACGCTGGGAATACAGTGGCCATGTGACCCTGCAAAGAGGAGAACGTTCACAGCTGGCGGATTATGCGTCGGAGGTGCTGTAACAGCTTGTGAAATAACCAGGATATAACAACCATAATGTAACTTTATTGGTCTGATAACTGCTGCAGTCCATCAATACTACCACCCGTAATTCGGGCAGCTGACAAATCCGTATCAATCAACGTTGCATTATCCAGTGAAACACCTCTCAAAATTGAGCCCAGCATATTTACAGCCATAAAAGTTGCGCTATTAACATTAACACGCGACAGTGAAGCCCCCATAAAACTGGATTGATCAATCACCGCACCCTCTAAATTCACATCTCTTAATGTCGCTGACATAAAATTTACCTTATTAAGCCAAATACGATTTAAATCAACCCCGACAATCTCAGCACCGAACAGATTGACATTTTTAAATGTCACCGTCCTAATATTTTCAGTGGTGCTGTCAATGTATACACCCGGCAATTCCGCATTGGTTAAATTCGCGCCTTTCATATCGACATGCGCCAAACTTTGTTTATTCAACCTGGCTCCACTAAGATTTGCACGATTTAAAGTCGCAAAAACCAAATCAACTTCTGACAAAACAGCACCGCTTAAATTTGCGCCAGAGAGGTTTGCTTCCTTAAAAGAAACTGTATTAAAGGAAGCCGACTCCATATTTGCCCCTGTCATATCAGCGCCTTGGAAGCTTGTTATTCTATTATCCGTTTCATTATTGAGGCCTGGCTTTAAATCTATAGAAGACCCAACAGAAGCCGCACTCAAGCTAGTTCCTCTCATATTTGCTTCCGAAAAATCGGAACCTGATATTTGAGCCTGTTTTAAAACAGCTCCCTTAAGATTGGCACCTGCAAGATTGGTATTTTTCAACTGTGCTGCACTAAGGTTGGCACCATTTAATTTAGCGCCCGCAAGGTTAGCATTCTTCAGTGACGCTCCACTCAGGTCAACTCCTTCCAACACCGCGAACTGCAAATTCATATCGTTTAAATTTGCACCTTGAAAATTCACACCTAGCGACTGCAGCACTGATAAATTCATACCAGCCATCGATATAGCATTACCCAGATAGAATGAAAAATTTAACTTTTGATTGGAGCCACTTTTTGCCAAACAATAAACTTTCAAGTATCTATTATCATTCGATATCTTATCTTTCAGGTCATCAGGCAATTTACCCATTGCCTCCCCAAACTCTTTATTCCATTGCTTAAGCTGTTGCTGCTGCTCATAATCAGCCCGCCTCTCAACATCTTCAAGAGTTCCACGGTTATTATCCTCAACCGCATCTTGATTATCTGAAACCGCCCGCACTTCAAACGGATTACCAACGTTGCCGCTATCGAAATTATCTCTCAACGTAATACCCTGCCCGAACTCAAAACCAACTCCTTCCGGAATGTCGGGCAGCGCCGTGCTTTGTACTGCACCCGGCGTTGCAATACTGCCACCGGTCTGCGTTGCAATCTCCGGCTGTATAAAAGGTTGCCAGTGTAATGGACGATCATTACTGGTATCAGGGTTTAATGTAAACGGACTGCCAATCGGTGTTGCAGTGCTTTCATCCGGATTGATCAGGCTATCCCCCAGTTTACGGTCACCAATACGGCTGCTCTGATCATTCAGGTCAATCGGTTTGTTCGGGTCTGCGACCGGCGATGCCGGTTTGTCGTAATAAATCCGCTTAACCTTCTCGGCATTATCACCAATCGGCTGTGCTGTTTCTCGTTCCGGTGATATACCCCGAAGCTGTCCGGGGGTATTGGCTTTTTGTTGCAACAGTGCCTTGGCTTCGGCCTCAGTGGTGGCATTTAAATACACACTGTTTGGTTTGCCGTTACCCAGGGTGTAGTAGGCCATGTAGAACGTCTTGCCGCCCTGCAGTTGTTTCTGCAGATCGATGGTATGGGTGTTGCCGTTCACGTTCAGTGTGGTGCTGCTTTGGCTCAATGGTCCTTTGGCATTCATCGGCATCGTTTTCGGCGCACCGTTCAGCATCGTATGCAGCTGGCCGTTCTGCAGTGCCACATTGGCCAAATGCATTGCTTCGTTGAGGTGACTGGCCGGTAATGTGTAACCTTTACTCAAATCCGGCTGACCGTTTTTCACCGGGTGGACGGTGAAGCTGGACGGTTCGTTGGATCCGGCCGGCGGGGCGTATTCGCGCACGATCACCTGGCTATTGGTCGGCAAGGTTTGAGTATTGACCGTCGGTTGCGGCACAGCCGGCGGCGCATCGGCTGCCAGACGCTGTGTCACCGGGTTTGGGGCTGATTGTGTGGGAACAGCCGGATTTGCCGCCTGAGGTGCCGGTGCACCGAGTAAACCCGGTAACTGGTCGTTTGCGATGCTGGTCTGTACTTCCTGCATCGCATCTTTGAGGTTGGTGCTGTTGAGCTTGCGTGTTTGGCTCTGGCCGTTGGTATCGGTGTAGTAGGTCACGCTGTAATCACCCACA
>JANQRI010000028.1 GCA_028284675.1 Gammaproteobacteria bacterium
CAATCGAAAACGCAGAGCATTCGCTAGAGAGCATCAAAAAATTCAGGGTGTTTTGAACTTGTGACACTTATTCCGGACAGTAGTGTGCGCAGGCAGGAATCCAGTATGTTGTAAATTGCATAACAATAAAGCGGCAATGGCCTTACATGAAAAACAATTAAAGAATGCAAGTGCGCATGAAAAACACGATTAGTGAGATTCAACTAACTCATCATTTTTAGGGCAGTTAAGCCTGGATTCCTACCTATGCAGGAATGACAGAGTTGTGATGAAGAAAAAACCCATCATGGACAGATCTATGGGATCAAATTAAGTGATCATTTTGAGAACCGTGAACCTGGATTCCTGCCTGCGCAGGAATGACAGGGTTGTGATTGAGTGTCAGACCTAGATTCCTGCCTACGCAGGAATGACAGGATTGTGTTTGAGTGCCAGCCTAGATCAAACGATTTTATCGATTATGCATGATCAAATCGAAGTCATCACAATGAAAACACCGTTATGAAAAAAAGATCTATCATGGATGGATCTATGGTATTAAATTAATCCATCACCTTGGGGACAGCCAAACATGGATTCCTGCCTGCGCAGGAATGACAGGGTTGTGATTGAGTGTCAGACCTAGATTCCTGCCTACGCAGGAATGACAAATCGAATAACGCGCTTTCAGATTTATTACTACAACTCTTCCCGGTATTTCAAACCCATTAAAAATAATTCCAGCATGCGAATCGAGTCTTCATAGCCCCCAAGCTGTTCCGCCTGCCTGACTAACTGATTAACTGCATCTTTTAAGTCTTCCAGAGTATGGCTATTTTTAACTGCATTTGATAAAGGATCTTTGAACGGACCGGACATTAGATACATATGCTCACGAATATCATTTTTTCCTAACGAGACTATCTCGGACTCTTCCGGCGACTGCAACTCCGGCTGACTCTCTGCCAACCCGGCTACAGTATATTTTTTCACCAACGCATTTGCCAATTCAGCCAGCTTTATTTCGTTTTTACTGACAGTGACATTGTTTTCACGGGAATACAATATAATTTCCCGTCGCAAGCCTACAGGCTCGGTAACTAACTCTAAAACAGATTCCGGCACTTCAACACCTGAGTATAAACGGCCTATCGTTTCAATCAATTGTTTCACCTGTGCAAAAGGAACCGGGCGATCCATAGGTAAATCCCCCGGAATAGCGATAAGCAGCCAATTAAAAAACATTTGACTTTCATTACCCGAATTTTGTCGACTATAACCTTCAAGCAACTGTATTAGCCGCTTCATGTCTGCCGGCTCAAAAAGTATCCGCTCGGGTGGACGCATTGCAACCGGTTTCAACGCAGGGCGCAAACCTAACAATGCTGTGCGTATCAACTCGGGAAACTCCCGCAAGTCTGGAAATGTTATTTCCTTAGCTTGATATCCACTACCCTCTTGAAAGTTCGCCGGCCTCAGCCTAAACTCGTCAAATAATCCCTTAAGAAACTGAATATTTATATCAACCTCATTCAACTCATTCCCATTTAGCGCACCTCTTTCCAAAGCCTGTCTTTGCTGCAGATTATATTGCGCAATCGCGGCCAATATTAACCGAACCTGTTCGTGTGTATACAGCACCTGCGGATCAACACTTCCGGTAGGCGCTGCCGTCAACTCTTTATCCACTCCGGACGCAAATGCTCTAAGCAGTGCTTCATTAGGATCAAGCCCGGCACCAAGCATCTGAACAAAACTCTTTTGCTGCGTCAGATTCCAATATTTTGCCGCCAAGCTCGCATCACGTTTATCAATCGTAGAATCTAACCTATACCGCATTAAAGCTATAAAGCAAGCCGCACTTCCGGAATCTGGACTCCCATCCGCCGCACTGGCTTTAATCGGTCCCTGGTTATCGCTACTGCCGCTTTGTTCCGGTTCAGGTACCGGTATTGCATCTTTGGGTTGTAAGCCGATTACACCGGTTTCTTTTTTAGTGTCTTCGTTGCCGGGTTTTACCGTGATAATTGATTCAGGCTCACTGCCGTTTGCTAATTGAGTACTGATACTGGATTCTTCATCATTTATTCCCGACACCCCTTCAGGCTTCACTAACTGTGGATCGACCGTGCTACCGATTTGATTTTCATTGCGTTGGTTCGGGTTAAAAGTATCACCTGCACTCGCTTTCGCAACACCATAACGTTGCATCACACCGGTTGGGGTTAAACCAGTGCTTTTATTGCTGGTTAAACCACCGGCCTGTAGCCAGCTGTCTCCGCCCATGAAAAAAAACTGCGCCAAATCTTTTAATGGTCCGACCAGATTAACCGGCACTTGTATGATGGTGTTATTGTTCAGCTTCACCGACAGTTGATAACCCAACACATAGTTTTGATTCAGATCTGCGCCCAGACGGTCTGCTTGTCGGTTTGCCCCGATCCCATTTTGCCAAGCACTGGATCGATCTTCGACCGTGCTCAGGCTTAAGTTTGGATATAGCTGCTTGAAGCTTTGGTGTCCCAGTGCACTGGCTGTTTCCAGCCACTTCAACTGCGCCCGGGTGTGATTCAGTGCTTCGGTATTCAACGCTTTTGCATGGCGTTGCAGCAAACCTTTTAAAGTCACACTGGCATCAGCATTTAACATCGGTGTAAAGAACTGTGCATTCTTCGCCTGTGAGAGTAAGCCGATCAGATCCCGCAGAGATCCGACCAGTGCCAGATGATCACCGTCCCCCGGGGTTTTTAAACCCAAAGCATATTCGGTATTTAAACTGATACTTTGATCAGCCACCTGGTTAATTGCCAGTTGTGCGGCGGGGCTTAATAACTGCAGACGTAAGGTTTTGGAGATCTGGCTCAGCCCCTGATTCAACGCAGAAATATTGGTTGGGGTCAGAGCGGTGGCCGGGCCTGAAATACTATCGGGTACAGTTCCGGTTACCGGCGAACTGCCCGCTCCCTTGCTCGAGCCGGGCTGATTGGCCGGTTTAAGCGTATCAATCGGTATCGGCGGGAACCCTTTATAAGGTGTTAGCCCATAATCTTTTTGCTGGGTTCCGGTTTGGGCATTGGGATTCAAAATGACCGGAGCCGGCATCAGCGGCCCGGGGCCCGGTACTGTCACCGGGGCCGGAGGTGCTATTACCTGCGCCAGCTTATGTTCCGACAAATGCTGCTGAAATGTCTGCTCCAATACCGGTTTAGGCGTCAACGCCGGGGCACCGCCCAGCGGCCCGCCATTACCTGTAATCGTCGCTGTATCCTGTATTGCCATGCCTGCCAGCCATATCTATCGATACGCAGACTATGCCAAAACTGTATTATTGAAGGTATTGAACCTTGGTTATAGTGAAAAGCCAAAGTTTAACGAAAGTTATAGCCCGAAAACTACTCGCTTAAACAATATCAGAATCATCATCCGCATAACGAATATGAAAATCAGAATTCGCTAGCGAATCCCGCTCGGGTAAACCTGACTCCTGCTGTTGCTCTTCAGATTCGAGGTAAACGACCAGGGGGCCGTCCTTCAATTGATTCTGAATAGCCTTTTGTAACTCATCGGCCACCTGAGAGGCTGCCGGGTCACCCGTTTCCACCTTGGAGCCCACCATCGGCAGTAATCCGGGTATATTATTTATATTGATTGGATCGCTCATTTTTATAACCTTATGCTGCTAGCCTGTACATTATATGTACAATTTGACCAAACCCCGTTGTTCAACTGTATGAATGGATGATAGGGGCTTAAACCCACTATTTCTATACAGCATTGGTAATAAAGATGAAAAAAAATACTCAAATGCCTCTATAACGAAAGTTTCTGGAGTCAGTCTATTTACCGCCAAAATCAAGGGCTTTTCAGTGCCTGTTGTATTACACACAATAACCAGGAAATCAGCCCGCCTACCGCACCATATAAATGCGCATCAACCACAACCGGCCCACCGGCGGACTGCTCGGAACCAGGTAATGGGCCATACAACTGCTCCCAAATCAGCTTGGCGATAAAAACCAGCAATACCGGCACAGCAAGCGGTTTGCGGTAACGGACCTCAGTTAGCACACCGGCGACAAACAAACCATGCAAAACCCCTGAAAGGCCCACATACCATATAAGTTCCGGATTAAACCACAACAAGCCGAAAGCAACGCTGAGTGCACTGAATACCCAATGCAATAACCACTGCTTCCAGGACTGCAGCGCACCAAATAACAGCCAAACCAACAGCAAACCGGCAAGATTAAGCGATAAATGACTCCAGCCCAGATGCATAAAATGACCGGTAAACAAGCGCCAGAATGCCCCGCTCAAAATAGCATCGCGGTCATAACGCAGCAAAGCGTGTAATTCCAACAATTGTAACAACAGACACAACAGCAACAGTGCCACCGGCAGCAGTGCCATCCGAAAATATCGCTTCATCCGGGCATTCTGCGTTAACATAGCCGCTCTATCATATGATGTTTTATATTTATCGTGTTCAACAAGGAGACTCATGTGCATTTTAACCAGAAACAGCCTGCGATAAAGCGCCATTCGCAAATGGGGTTTACCTTGATCGAAATCATGGTTGTTGTCGTTATCCTGGGTATTTTGGCCGCATTTGTTGTGCCGCGTGTGATGGACCGCCCGGATCAGGCACGTATCACCAAAGCCAAACAGGATATCCGTGCGATTGAAAGTGCGTTGAATCTGTATCGGCTGGATAATTTTCAGTACCCCTCTACCGACCAGGGCCTGCAGGCACTGGTTGAAAAACCGTCCGGCGGGTCGGCACCCAATAACTGGAAAGAAGGCGGCTATCTGGACCGCCTGCCAAAAGATCCCTGGGGCGCAGACTATCAATACCTGTTTCCCGGTGAGCAGGGTGCTTATGATGTCTTTTCACTGGGTGCTGACAATCAATCCGGCGGTGAAGGTGCCAATGCCGATATCGGCAACTGGGCACTGGAGTAGTTTTTTAAAACAATGATGCGCGGTTTTACGCTCATTGAACTGCTGGTCGCGATTGTGATCATCAGCATTATCGTAACCATGGGCGCATTAGCTATCGGTGAACCCGGTGCGGAAAAACTGCGCGAGGAAAGCCGACGCTTATCGGCTTTGCTGAAACTTTCTCAGGAAGAGGCAATCCTGCAGTCACGCGAACTCGGTATTGGTTTCTGGGAAAACGGTTATGAGTTCTTCGAGCTGTTTGAAGGTCAATGGGTCGCTATTGAGCAGGATCAGCTGTTTCGCGCCCGGGAATTGCCGGAAGACATGGAACTTCAGCTCACGCTTGAAGGTCTGGATATTGTGATGAGCGCCGTGCAAACCGACAAACCACAGGTATTTATTCTCAGTAGCGGCGAAGTCTCACCATTTGATCTTCGTTTTACCTGGAAAAGCGACCGGCGGCTAACCCTAAGCTCGGATGCACTCGGCAAACTCGAACTCGCCGGCGCAGAGGATTAAGCACGTGCCTGTCCGCTATCCGCATTATCAAAAACGCGTTTCGATAACCGGCTTTACCCTGCTGGAAGTGTTGGTTGCAATGGCCATTATTGCAACCGCGCTGATGGCGATTATCAAAACCACCGGCACCACCGCCGGCAACACCGCCTATTTAAAAGAAAAAACCATCGCTCATTGGGTTGCGATGGACCGGCTCGCGGAACTGCGTGCAGAGCAGGAATGGCCATCAAAAGGCACGACCAAAGATGATGTTGAATCATTCGGGCAGGAATGGGAATGGATTCAGAAAGTCAGCGAAACATCGATCGATGATATGCGGCGGGTCGATCTATCGGTGATTCCGGCCGGCGGCGATGAGGATTTTCCGTTGATCACTATGAGTGGTTTCCTGCTGAACCCTGAACTGCGCGCAACAAAGTAGCAATGCCTATTTATAGACAGGTGAAAGGCTTTACGTTAATCGAGCTGCTGGTCGCGGTCGCAGTATTCGCGGTGCTGGCAGTGATGAGCTATAGCGGCCTGAATGCCACAATGAAAACCCGTGAGATCACCGAAATCAATACCGCCGAGCTGCACAGTCTGCAAATGGCGTTAACGATTATGCAACGTGATTTCAGCCAGCTAAACAGCCAATCCGCACGGGATGAGTTTGGCGACACACAACCGGCATTGGCAACCGAAACCAACTATAACGCACTGGTCGAATTCAGCCACAGCGGTTGGCGTAATCCCGCACAGCAACTGCGCGGCACTTTGCAACGAGTTGCATATGTACTTGAAGATGAAACTGTGTATCGATGGTACTGGCCGCATATTCATCGCGGCCCACAGGAGGAAGCCGTACAATCCGAGTTGTTGACTAACGTACAGAACCTGCGCCTGGAGTTTCAGGACGCCGACAAAAACTGGAACACCAGCTGGCCGCCGGTCAATCAACCCAACAGCGGCCTGCCGATTGCGGTCAGGCTAACTCTGGAACTGGCCGGTGATATTGAAATAAGCCGCCTGTTCGATACCGCGCAATGAAACCACCAACACATACCAAGCAAACCGGTGTTGCATTAATTACTGCACTGCTGATCGTCTCCATCGCGGTTACCACATCGGTTTTTTTAACCGGCGACCATCAGCTCAGTATTCGGCGCACCGGCAATATCATCAACGGCAATCAGGCCTATCTGTATGCTTTGGGCGCCGAAGCACTCGGTATGAGTGTTCTGCATCAGGATCGCCAGGACTCGGAAATTGACAGCCTGGAGGAAGACTGGGCCACCGATACGCCGCCATTACCGGTCGACGGCGGCTTTGTTGCGGGCAATATCGAAGACCTGCAAGGCCGATTCAATATTAATAACCTGATCAAGGACGGCAAAATCGACCCCGTTTCAGTGGCACGCTTCGAACGGCTGCTGGAACAATTTGAACTGGAACCAACGATCTCACAGGCGGTAATCGACTGGCTGGACGACAACTTTGAAGCCGGCGGCAGTGCCGGCGCCGAAGATGATTATTACGCCGGACTGGAAATACCCTATCGCACCGCCAACAGCCGATTTAGCAGCACCAGTGAATTGCGGATGATCAGAGGACTTGAAGATGCTGACAAGCTCGCCCTGCTGTTGCCGCATATCACCGCTTTGCCTACGCATACACCAGTGAATGTGAACACTGCGTCTACCGAAGTATTAATCGCATTAGGCCTGGATGAAAGTGCGGCGGAAAGTGTTACACAACAACCTAAATCAGCAGAAGTCACAGAGTCAGAATCCGGGATCGAAATCACCGAAAACAATAACTCCAGCAATGAAGTTTTCGAGACGATTGATGCATTTTTACAGGCAGCCGGCGTCGAAAACTCCGGGGAATTTCAAAGAAATGATCTCAGCGTATCATCCGAGTACTTCTTAGTCAGCGGCGAAGCCCGGGTCGACCGGGGCCGGGCAAGCCTGAGAAGTGTTATCCATCGCAACAATGAAGGTCTAATGCGCGTTATAATACGCAGTCAAAGCGTATTATAATCAGGCGACGATGGAAACTTTGTTTATAAAACCCAACTACGAACAGCAATCCGCCGAATGGGTGGTAATAGACGCTACCGGTAATCCTCAGGTTGCCATTCGTCAGGGTTCGCTGGCTGCGGTGAAAGACTTTACCCAGCAGCGACGAGTTGTCTGCGCGGTGCCGAGCACCGACCTTTATCTGGATCAGGTCACCCTGCCCGCCGGCAGTAACCGGCGCAAATTCCGCCAGGCGGCCCCTTATGCACTGGAGGAAGAACTGGCTGAAGACCTTGAAGAATTGCATTTTGCACTGGGTAAAGAGCAATCAGTCATTATTCATACAGAAACCGGAGAGGATGACACACCCTCAAATAAACAGCTGCATATCCCGGTAGTCGCAATCAATAAAGAACGATTGCAAAACTGGCTGGATATGCTGGCCGCTGCCGGTATCAAACCACATGCATTAATGCCCGATGTGCTGACGGTACCGTTAACAGAAAATCAATGGACTGTATTTATTGGCGGTAAAACCGCCTTGGTGCGAACCGATAAAAACAATGGTTTTGCCTGCGAACTGGAAAATCTTTCAGTACTATTGAACACCGCACTGGCGCAAGAGCCCACACCGTCCCGCATTCAGTTATGGAACTATAACGAACAGACACCAGAGCTTTCGCTGCAGCAGGAAATCGAAGTCGAAGTTATCGAGCCAAATCAGGAACCGTTGGCGACACTGGCTCGCGGTTATCAAAAAGAAACGGCCATCAACTTATTGCAGGGCGAATTCAGTTACCGGGAAGAATACGGCAAGCTGTTAAAACCCTGGCGTATTCCACTGATATTGCTGTCGGTGTTAATTACTGTGTTGTTCAGCAGCAATGTCATCGAATACTTTCGCCTTAAAAATGAAAACCGTCAACTCACCCAACAACTGGAAGACACTTATAAACGCGCGTTCCCACAAGCACGCAATATTGTGAAACCCCGATTCCAGATGGAGCAGAAACTAAAACAACTTGGCGGCGCCAGTAGTGCTGACAGTCCATTTCTTGAAATGCTGCGCATCGCAACCGAAAAAATAAACACGAACAAAAAAATCAACATCAACTCAATCAATTTTAACGGCGAGCGGCTGGATATTGATTTAAGCGTTCCGGATATGCAGAGCCTGGATACATTAAAGCAACAACTGGATCAACAAACCGGCCTCTCGACCGAAATACAATCCGCCAGCGCGGAGGGCTCAGAAGTTAGTGGACGTTTGAGGATAACAAAATTATAGATCGGCACAATCAGAAGTTACAGGCCGCTTGAGGATAACGAAATTATAGATCGGCACAATCAGAGGTTACTAGGAAATTAAGAACATATAACTTAGGAATTCGACTACGTTTTCCGGCCATATTGAGGAGAAATTTGATTACGTCTATTTGACACGCACAGGCTTGTCACGGTGATAGGGTAAAACTCACAGGAAGTGAGTTTTAGCGCCTGCAGGTCAGGACGACCTGTTGGCGCGACCTGTGATCACCGCGACAGGCCAAGGGACGCACACATCGCGTAGCGATGTGTAAGCGCGTGTCAACGAGACAAGTTTTGATGAACATGGATGTTCGAATGCCGCGCGTGCAAGGACGCGCAAGAGCGGCGAGTGGCCCTTTTTGTAAAAGAAAGTCACTCGCTTGCCGGGGCGAGTCCCGGCAAATACAACATGTACTAATTACTTAACATAATTAAAAGATTCTAATATAAGCAATTTATTTTAATAATCTAAATTCAAACTCAAAGACTCAGGAAACAGGACATGAAAGAATGGTTTGAAAATCTGCAAGCCCGCGAACGCCGTTACCTGATCGGCGGTATCGCCGCCCTCGCCTGCATCCTGCTGTACTTTTTACTGTGGTCACCATTAAGCAGCAACGTTAATAAACTGCATGAATCAACCGCGATTAAACGCGATGATCTAAGCTGGATGCAGTCAGCCAGCAAACAGATTATCCAGTTACGTGGCGCCAATCCCAACCGCCGCGGTGGTTCCCGTTCGCTGTTATCCGTAGTCGATCAAAACTTTGCATCAGCCGGCCTTAAAGGTGCATTGCAACGAATGGAACCCGATGGCCGCAACAGCGTAAAACTGTGGTTTAACCAGGGCAGCTTCGATGGGTTAATCTCAATGCTCGGCAAACTGGATCAGGAAGAAGGTATTGTTATAAAAAGCCTGTCGATCACCCCGGCAGACGGCCCCGGGCTGGTCGATGCAAGAATTACGCTGCTGCGCGGCGGTTCATGATCGGCACAATCAGACTACTGCTGCTTGGCGTCGCAGCATTTTTGTTAATACTGGTGTTCACCGCACCGGCGACCTTACTCACCAAGCAAATTGAACAGTATACAGAAATCCGGTTTGAAAGTGTTAAAGGCAGCCTCTGGCGCGGCAGTGCCGAACGCGTCATTATGCCGCAAACATCTATTGGCCCACTGTATTGGAATATCAAACCCAGCCGGCTGTTGTTTGGCAGACTTAGCGCCGATATCGAATTAAAGTCAACTGAAAAACCGGGGATACAGGGCACCGCGTCGATAGCGACAACACTCCTCGGCAAAGTATTCGTTCATAATGCAAAGTTTCTGGCAGATGCCGAATGGGTTGTCATACAGCTGACACTGCCGATTGCAGCCGGCGGCAATATGGATTTAAATATCAATGAACTCATCATTGAACGAAACCGCTTGCCACGCATCGATGCGGAACTGAACTGGCAACAGGCTATGATTACCTACCCGGAAGTGATTGACTTGGGCGCCTTTCAGCTGACCGTCGTACACCAACCGAGCGATAACCCGGAAAGAGTGCTTGGCGTGCTCAAAGATATCAACAGCCCGCTGACAATCGACGGCGATGCCCGCCTGACCGCCGACCAAAAATACACTGCTGAATTAAAGGTCAATACCCGGCCTGATGCGCCGCAAAGCCTGCAAAACGTGCTGCCGCTACTGCCGGGCATCAAAAACCCGGATGGCTCGGTCACTATCAGGAGAAGCGGTATTTTCAGCTTGGGCGCACCGGGGCCCTAGAACTCTCTAGAAGCCCTGGCAAAAAATGGATTCCTAAGCCGTTTTCCACTATTATTAGCGGTTTTTTTCCGGAGCCAAACGGTAAAATGAGCACGCCACTTGTCGGCATTATTATGGGGTCCCAATCTGACTGGCCCACGTTAACGCACGCCGCAAACCTCTTATCCGAGCTGAATATTCCGTTCGAATCAAAGGTCGTCTCGGCACACCGCACCCCTGATCTGCTTTTCGAATACGCCGAAAATGCAGAAACCAATGGTCTGGAAGTGATTATCGCCGGTGCCGGCGGAGCCGCGCATTTGCCCGGCATGACCGCCGCAAAAACCCGGCTGCCGGTACTGGGTGTACCGGTACAATCCAAAACCCTGAATGGTCTGGACTCGTTGCTGTCGATCGTGCAGATGCCGGCCGGTGTACCGGTTGCAACATTTGCAATCGGTGAAGCTGGTGCCAAAAACGCCGCGTTATTTGCCGCGGGCATCCTCGCCAACAAATACCCCGAACACCGCGACACATTGAATGCATTCAGGGCTACACAGACCGAAAAAGTCCTGCAAAACCCCACACCGGGCAATAGCACTTAAACGCCATGATTATCGGCATTATCGGCGGCGGACAACTCGCCAAAATGATGATATTGGCCGGTTACCCGATGGGCCAGGAATTTATTGTGCTGGACCCGGCCCCTGATGCGGCCGCCGGCCGGGTCGCAAAGCAAATTGTCGGGGCTTACGATGACCCGGACAAATTGCGGGAGCTGATCGCGCTGGCTGATGTGATTACCTTTGATTTCGAGAATGTGCCGGCCGATGCGATACAGGTGATTGCCGAACAAACCCGGGTGTTCCCCGGTGCAAAAGCACTTGCGACTGCACAGGACCGGCTGTCGGAAAAACAGTTATTCAAACAACTCAATATTCCGGTTCCTGCGTTTCACTGCGTGGACAGCGCCGCCGACCTGGAGGATGCGATCGAAACCACCGGCTTACCGGCAGTACTGAAAACCCGTCGACTCGGCTATGACGGCAAAGGACAAAAAGTATTGCGCAACCGCGAGGATCTGAACGGCGCTTTTGAAGCAATTGGAATGCAAGCGGCAATCGCTGAACAGTGGATTGAATTTGAGCGCGAAGTCTCACTGATCGCAGTCAGAGATCAGCACGGCAATATCGCTTTTTATCCGCTGGTGCACAATATGCATGAACACGGCATCCTGCGAATCAGCAAAGCGCCTTACGATAATCCTGAGTTGCAGGCACAGGCACAGCAACTGGTCACACCGTTACTGGAAAAACTCGATTACGTCGGCGTGCACGCGACCGAGTTTTTTGTCAAAGAGGGACAGCTGATCGCGAACGAAATGGCACCACGGGTGCACAACACCGGACACTGGACTATAGAGGGCGCCGGTGTCAGCCAGTTTGAGAATCACCTGCGCGCAATAACCGGACTGCCGTTAGGCACAACCGAAGCACATAGCCATGCCGCAATGATTAACTTTATCTCAGAACTGCCGCCGGTTGAAAAGATTCTCAGTATTCCAGGTTGCCATTACCACGACTACGGCAAAAAACCACGACCGAACCGTAAAGTCGGGCATGCAACATTAAGAGCATCAAGCGAGAGCAAATTACAATCCAAAATCGATGCGATTATGGAAATCGTTGACTCCACAAAATCGAGCAGATCATAAAATAAAAAACAGAAGCATCACTTAGAAAAATTTTTACTCAATTAAAATGTAGCAGCTTAGATCTAAGCATACATTATCAACAAAAGCGTACGACTAACAACTAACGATCAATCACAACCACATCATTCCTGCGCAGAGAGAAATCCAAACTCAACCACCCTAAAAATAATGAGCTAATTGGATTCCATTAATTATATTTTCCATGCACGCCTCTATTGTTATTCCCGCGCAGGCAGGAATCCAGGCTCAACCACCCTAAAAATGATGACCCAATTGGATTCCATTAATCATATTTTTCATACACGCCTCCACTGTCATTCCTGCGTAGGCAGGAATCCAGGCTCAACCGCCCTAAAAATGATGAGTCAATTGGATTCCATTAATCATTTTTTCTCATGCACGCTTTCATTGTCATTCCTGCGTAAGCAGGAATCCAGGCTCAGCTGCCCTAAAAATGATGAGCTAATTGGATTCCATTAATCATTTTTTCCATGCACGCTTTCATTGTCATTCCTGCGCAGGCAGAACCAGGCTCAACTGCCCTAAAAATGATGAGTCAATTGGATTCCATTAATCATATTTTTCATACACGCCTCCACTGGTCATTCCTGCGCAGGCAGGAATCCAAGCTCAACTGCCCCAAAAATGATGAGTTAATCGGATTCCATTAATCATTTTTTCCATGCATGCTTTCATTGTCATTCCTGCGCAGGCAGGAATCCAGGCTCAGCTGCCATAAACAGGATTAAAAAACCTATAGCCCATAGACTCAAAACATACTATTGATTCGAGGCTTCACTCCGATAACACATAAACATGCCCTGGGCACTAAACGCATCTGCTTCTACGGTAATGCAAAGTATTGCTTATAAGCATCAACAACATTAACGGAGAAATGCCGATACACATTCAAAAAATCTTCAGGTTATTGGATATTATCATTCTGATGTTTTAAACCAATCAAAAAAAGATCCAGCAGACGAACAGCATCGTCCAAACCTTGATTTTGCTTGGCTTTTGATACATAAAAATTTATTGCCCATTCAAGTTTTTCCGGAGAGTCACTGTGTTGAATTGCATTTACAAGCTGATGCATAAACCCCCTGGACGCATCACTCATGCTTTGAGCCTGCTTATTGACCTGGCTGATCACAATCGGTTTTGCCAAATCATCCACACCTGAATGAAAAGCCATGCCCAAAGAATAGGCAAACCTAATAAATTCCAGTTCCGCATCGCTCACACCAGTATTGCCTGTTTCAACATACAGATCAGCAACAGTCGCTCTGAGTTCCTGGATATCCATTGCAGAAAATTTCGCAGACACTACTGAATTCGGTGCAATATTGGGACGCAAACCCGATATTGCACGCACCACCTCAGCAGGTAATTGAACACTCTTAGCATTATTACTCTCAACGTCCTGCGGTACATAACCAGGGCCTATCACCGGCAACCTCTGAACCTTCTCCCCTTGTTGCAAAGCTTCAAGCTTACCCCTAATTCTACCCATCAGGTATCTCGTGAAGGCCTCTTTCGTAGTTACCGATTCGTCCAAATCCATCGTATCATAAAACTTATGGTACATCTCCAACTCATGAAGCGCTAAAGTTGCAAGTATCAGGCGCTGCTGATCAAGTGTATATTCGGCATTTAAATCCACATCTCGGATATCAACTGGAGCACTCTCAAGCTCTTTCTCAATATTGCTGCTAAGCGCAATTAAAATCGCAAACCTCAGAGGAAGATCATTATTGACCAACTCAACCAAATGTTGTTTCTGCGCATCATTCATTAATAACGGCGCCACAGTTCCAAATTTAGCAGACCCACCATCTCGCTGCATAGCCTGTGTAAAAGCGTCTTGCTCTAGAGCAATATCCTGGACCTGCCGCTCCTCAACAACCTCAATTTCAGGCATATATGTTTGCGGGGTTATATTTGCACTTCCATAAGACGCATCATTTAATATTGCCTCTCTCAAGTCAGCTTTATCCAAATTTACACTCTTCAGTGTCGCTCCGGTAAAATTAACCTTCGTTAAATCAGCGGCAGTCAGATTAACAAACCCCAGATAAGCCCCGCTAAAATCCGCACCACTAAAGTCCATGCCACTCAAATCCACTTGACGTAGATATAAACCTCTCAGGTCAGGGGCTTCACCATCACCTCTGGCCCGCGCCACATAATCAGCGAGCAACTGCCTAAGTATGAAATGCTTGAAGCCTTTACCACTGTAATCCGAAACCTGGATAAATTTCATAATGTCTTCTTCAGAAATATAAGGATGATCATGTTGTATACTCTCAACAAAACGCTGCCATACAGCATGTAAATCCTGCCCTGGAGCAATACGTGATTTTAAATTACGCAGCTCAGAATCCAGTGCAGGCTTTAAACCGGCAAACTCATTTTTCATTATTTCCTTGATTTGAAAAGGCAAGCCGGATGCGGCATGCAGCCTTTCCATTAATTGAAATTTTCGTATATTTAACACACCTCCTTCATTGCTTCCGATGGTATTTACGGCCTCATCAGTGAGTATTTTTAAATTATTCATCAGCTTCGTCGAATAAGCTGCATCTGCGACAAAGGGCTGCCCGTTAATATTAAAAACCAGCCGACCCTGCTCTATTCGAACATTACTTATTTCGCCGGCTATTTCTCTTGGCGCAGAACCGCCATTCTTTGTCACTTGAACGTTCTCTCCTGTCATTTGAGCATACAATAATATATATACTGTAATTTCCTCGCGGGGATTTTTTTCCAGGTAATCTATAATACCGGCTTCAATATCAGAGTCTTCTGAACTTCCTGGGTTTGACTGCGGATTTTGATCAGCTGCGCTGGCTTTAATCGGTCCGGTTGCATTATTATTTGCGCCGGCGGAATTTTCCGGTTTTGACGGTTGTATGGTGTCTTTGGGTTGTAGGCCAATCACACCGGTGTTTTGTTTTTGTTCGTCCGGGTCTGTCGGTTTTACATTAATAAACGGCGACCGCTCAGTCTCATTCGGTAATTCAGTCGGTATCGTTGTCTCTTCATCAGTCACGACTGATAAATCAACATCACTGCTGAGCTGCTGACCGATAGTGCTGCCGGTTTGATTTTCGCTGCGCTGATCCGGGTTAAACGTATCGCCCGCATTCGCTTTGGCAGCTGCATAGCGCTGCATCACACCTTCCGGGATTAAGCCAGTGCTTTTGTTGCTGATCAAGCCACTGGCCTGTAACCAGCTGTCTCCGTCTCTCAGAAAAAACTGTGCCAAATCCTTCAGTGGTCCGGCCAGGTTAACCGGCACTTGTATGGTGATGTCATTGTTCAACTTCACCGGCAATTGATAACCCAACACATAGTGTTGATCCAGTCCCGCCCCCAAACGATCTGTCTGCCGGTTTGCCCCGATCCCGTTTTTCCATGCACTGGAGCGATCCGTAACGGTGCTCAGGCTTAAGTTCGGATACAACTGTTCAAAGCTTTGGTAACCGGGTGCAGTTGCTGTTTCCAGATGTTTCAAATGTTCACGGGTATGATTCAATGCCTCGGTATTCAACGCTGTTGCATAACGTTGCTCTATACCTTTTAAAGTGACACTGGCCTTGGCATTCAACATCGATGCAAAGAACTGTGCATTCTTGGCTTGTGAGAATAAACCGATCAGTTCCTGCAGCGAGCCCACCAATGCCAAATGATTACCGTCGGTTGGGGTTTGTAAGCCCAGTGCATACTGACTACTTAAATTAATACCGCTTTGATCCGCTGCACGATTAATCTGCAACTGTGCACCTGGGCTTAATAACTCCAGGTGTAAGGTTTTGGAAATCTGTTTCAGAGACTGATTCAGCACGGAGATATTCGTAGGGGACAATGCGGTGTTATGGCGCGCAGCACCTTCCACCGACGAACTGCCCGCTCCCTGATTCATACCGGGAGTCGTACCGGATTGATTGGCTGGCTTGGGCGTATACGCGGGTATTTTTATTTCGGGTGGAGTATACGGCGTTAACTCATATCCCGGGCTTGGTGGCTTATTCTGTGCAGCATTGGGGTCCAAAAACACCGGAGCCGGCATGAGCGGTCCTGGCGCAACCGGCGTAGTCACCGGTGGTGCCACCGGTAACGGCGCAACCTGCGCCAGACGCTGCTGAAACAGCTGCTGAGTCTGGGTGTTTGGGCCTATATGAGCTGAAATACCGGGCTGCTCACTGCTGCCGGAAACCGTATTTGTATCCTTTATTGCCATAACCTGCCATGCCTGATTAACATGCAAACTATGCCAAAATCCGGATAATCAGGGTATTGAACCTTGGTTATAACCTAAGCCAGTGAATTAACGAAAGTAATAAAAGCCACAGTCTGTTATGAGGTAGCTGCTGCCCGCAAAAACCCGGAAATACCGCGTTTGGATTTATTATTCAACCACTGCTGCCAATACTTCAGCTCTTCGGTTTGCAGTAGCCCGGCCAGCTCACCACCCTGCTTTAAACGGCGGTAGGCCGACTCTAACGCTTTATAGCTATCGCCGGTAATACCGTTGCGTTTTAAGCCAATGCTGTTCAAACGATAATGCCGGGCCGGATCGCCGGCGATCATGCAATATGGCATCGCATCTTTACGTAGCATCATAAACGCTGCAACCATTGCATACGCCCCGATCCGGACAAACTGATGTACTGCTGCGGCACCGCCCAGCACTGCATAATTGCCCACTTCAACATGCCCGGCCAGTGCAGTGTTGTTGGTAATAGTCACATTATTACCCACCTGGCAGTCATGGCCGATATGGCTGTTCGCCATAATAAAGCAGTTATTACCGATACTGGTCGGCGTATCTACGCTCATTGCGCGGTGCATTGTGACCATCTCACGAATAATGTTTGCATCGCCGATTTCCAGCCGGGTTTCCGCTCCGTCATAAGCCAGGTGCTGCGGTGCATCACCGAGCACTACATGCGCATGGATACGGTTCTCAGCACCGATACTGGTATGGCTGTGAATCACTGTATGAGGGCCTATATGAGTCCCCCGCCCTATTTGCACATTATCCTCGATCACCGCATACGGACCGACTTTCACACCAGACTCCAGCACCGCGGTAGGCGCTATCACCGCGGTCGGATGGATCGCATCATTATGATCAGTCATTGAATCTGGCATCCGGCGAGTTTAAACGCAAAACCCGGTTTGTGCCGGATTTTTAACCGTGAGTTTTTCAGATAGCTTCATAATTTTGTAAACTAAATGTAACGCAAACGACATAGTATTGCGGCTTGCTTCGAATTACAAATCAGGGCAACCCCTTTTTAAACACGGAGAAATCAATGCGAAAGATTACCATTCTGTTTGCAGCCATCGGGCTCGGCCTGGCCAATACGGCAACAGCTGCCGGGGACAAGCTGCTCGCCGGCCTCAAACCGTATGAAACCAGCAGCGGCGTAGCCGGCAATGTATCCAGCGTCGGCTCGGATACCCTCGCCAACCTGATGACGCTCTGGGCAGAGGAATTCAAGCGCTTTTACCCGAACGTTAATATTCAGATTCAGGCCGCCGGTTCGTCGACCGCGCCGCCGGCATTGACCGAAGGCACCTCGAACCTGGGTCCGATGAGCCGTAAAATGAAGGATAAGGAAATAGCCGCGTTCGAACGCAAATACGGCTATAAGCCAACCGCAATACCGGTTGCTCTGGATGCACTGGCGATCTATGTGCATAAAGACAATCCAGTGTCCGGATTAAATATCCGGCAGATTGATGCAATTTTCTCCAGTACACTGAAATGCGGCAGCGCAAAAGACATCAGTAAATGGGGCGACCTGGGACTAAGCGGCGCATGGGGTGCCCGCAATATTCAGTTATTCGGTCGTAATTCGGTCTCAGGCACCTACGGCTACTTCAAAAAGATTGCTTTATGTAAAGGTGATTTCAAAAACACCGTCAATGAACAACCGGGCTCTGCATCGGTAGTGCAATCGGTTTCAAATTCACTGAACAGCATCGGCTATTCCGGCATCGGTTATAAAACCTCCGGTGTGAAAGCGGTACCGGTTGCGAAAAAAGGCAAAAAATACGTTGCCGCGAGCGCAGAAACCGCACTAAAAGGCAGCTATCCGTTGACCCGTTTTTTGTATGTTTATGTGAACAAACATCCAAACAAACCGTTGATTCCGATCGAACGCGAATTTATCAAAATGATTTTATCCAAACAGGGGCAGGAAGTCGTGATTAAAGACGGTTATATTCCGATACCTCCCAAAGTGATCAAGCGGGCCATGACCCTGATTGGCGCCAAATAAAGGTTAAGACCGCCGATGAGCAGCGCTGTAGAACAAAGTCCGTCGGCGGCACCCTACACTCTCGACAGTGAACTGCCGCATCAGCGGCACCTGCGTAAATTCAGAGACATACTGACCAAAAACCTGGTCCGCCTGGGCGGTTTCAGTATTATTGCCGCAATTGCACTGATCTTTATTTATTTGATCTCAGTGGTGCTGCCAGTTTTTTTCCCGGCCGATACAAAACTCAAAGCAGACTACCCCTTACCATCACCGGCTGCCGGCGATACGCTGTTTTTAAGTATCGAAGAACAACTTGAGGTTGGCCTGCGCGTTACCGCAAAAGGACAAGCCGTTTTTTTTAACGCCGCAAACGGCACAGACATCGAAAATTATTCCATACCGGTTCCGGAATCCGCACAAATCACCGCAGTCGCAAATATAGATTCAGCTGAAGGCATTATTGCATTGGGGTTCAACGATGGTACGGCGTTGTTTATCAAACATCACTATCATATCGATTATCCGCAAGATCAAAGACGAATCACTCCGCATATCGAATATCCATACGGTGAAACTCCTTTAAAAATCAACCCGGGCAACAGCACATTACAGTTAATCTCCGCAGCGACCGGCAATGATGAACTGGTCATTCTTGCATATAGCGATGAGAAAAAAATATCCGCATCTGTTTTCAACAAAGAGACTTCACTATTTGATGAAACAGTCACTCTGGAACATGACAGCACTTCGTTATTATTAAATAACGCCAACCGGCCTGTCGGCATGCTGATTGACCCGGAATTACGCTGGGCTTATATCGCAACGGATGAAGATGAATTATATGTATATCGCATTGATGAAGATCTGAGTTTTTTCCTGAATGAGAAATTCGCACTGAACCCGGACGGCGGCAAATTAACCGATCTCAAGTTTGCCACCGGCGGTCTGTCTTTACTGAGCAGCAACGATCAGGGTCATATATATCAGTGGTTTCAGGTCCGTAATAAAAAAGGCGAATATAAACTTCATAAAATCCGCGAGTTTTCATCCGGCTCCAGCAGCATATCAATCATTGAGCCCGAGCAACGCCGCAAAGGTTTTCTGACGATTAACGAACAACAAGAACTCTCGGTTTTTCACACTACCGCAAGCCGTCATTTGTTATCCGAACCGCTTGCAGGCAAAAATATTAAACATGCCGCACTATCACCTCGTGCCGATGCAGTTCTTTTGGAAGATGCCGGTGACAGAATTTATCTTTACAAAATACATAACGAACACCCGGAAGTATCGTGGGCATCTTTGTGGCAGCGTGTCTGGTACGAGAGCTACGATGAACCGGAATATATCTGGCAATCCTCTGCCGCATCAAATGATTTTGAGCCGAAATTCAGTCTGGTGCCGTTAACTTTCGGCACGATAAAAGCTGCTTTCTTTGCAATGCTGATCGCGACACCAATGGCAATAATGGGAGCGATTTTCACCGCATACTTTATGTCACCGTTAATGCGCGGCTGGATTAAACCCACCATCGAAATTATGGAAGCACTGCCGACCGTGATACTCGGCTTTCTTGCCGGCCTATGGCTGGCGCCGTTTACTGAAGCGCACCTGCCGGGAATTTTAAGCATTTTATTATTATTACCGCCGGCGGTATTATTTTTTGCGTATCTGTGGTCAAGATTGCCGGTCGAAATCAGGCTGTTCGTGCCGGAAGGCTGGCAGGCTGCCTTACTGGTACCCGTTACCATCGCCGTCGGCTGGGCTTGTATTGCGTTGAGCCCGTGGCTGGAAACACATTTTCTCGGCGGCGACACACGATTATGGCTGGATCAGGCACTCGACATTAAATACGATCAACGTAACGCACTGGTGGTCGGTATTGCGATGGGTTTTGCAGTGATACCGAGTATTTTTTCGATTACTGAAGATGCAATTTTTAATGTACCCAAACACCTGACCAATGCGTCACTGGCCATGGGCGCAACCCAGTGGCAGACAATGACGCGGGTTATTCTGCCGACTGCCAGCCCGGCAATATTTTCCGCTGTGATGATCGGGCTGGGCCGGGCGGTTGGTGAAACAATGATTGTATTAATGGCCACCGGCAATACACCTATCCTGGACCTTAATATATTTGAAGGTATGCGTACGCTTTCTGCAAACATTGCAGTGGAATTACCAGAGTCCGAGGTTGGCAGCACACACTATCGTATATTGTTTCTCGCGGCACTGGTGCTGTTTATGATGACCTTCGCGTTTAACACACTGGCTGAAGTTATCCGTCAGTCTCTAAGAGATAAATACAGCAAACTGTAATCATTACTCTGATATGAGCGCAACAACAAACAAATATAACCTCGGTCTGAAAAGCTGGTTCCATAGCGGTTTGCCATGGATATGGTTAAATGCAGCTGCGGTATCCGCAAGCCTGATTCTGGTTATCGGGCTCCTGCTGCTGATCGCGGTTCGTGGCCTTGGTCACTTCTGGCCCAAAGATGTTTATGAAATCAGCCATCAACAGCCGGACAACCGGGTATACCGTGTGATCGGTGAACGTATCAGGACCGAGCCAGTTGGCATTCAACGCCTGCTGGACGCCGGCATGCAAATAGATGCAGGCGACCGCAGTCAAATAGAACGCAGCCTGATCAAAACCGGCAACCGTGATATTACCGGACTGGATTTTCGCTGGATACTGGACATAAACATCCTGTCTGAAAACACTCCAGCGGATATCACCGTATTGGAACGAAAGGAATGGGGGGCGTTTTACGGCTATATCAAAGAAATTCGGGAAGCGAACACAATAATCAATTCAGGCGCAACACAGTATGGCTTACTGAATGAAAAATTAGCCGAGGTTCATCAACTGCTTAGCCAGGCAAAGAGTATCGAAAAAGACAAAATCGGAAAGCTTAACTATGAACTTGAGCGCCTCCGCTTAAAACAACGCAAGCTGGAACTAAAAAATAAAGCCGGCACTGCATCCAATACCGATATACAACAACGGCAACAGGCGCTTGAATCACAATACCAAATATACTTTCAGCAGCTTCAGGAACTGAACAATGCCGCCGCGCGCACCACCGTCATTATGGAAGCAATGGGTGGCGAGCGGGTTGAAATATCACTGGCCAATATCGTCAGAGCTTACCAACCCAATGATATGTCCGTATTCGGAAAATTAATATTTTATCTGGCCAAACTATGGGAGTTCGTTTCTGAAGATCCGCGGGAAGCCAATACCGAAGGCGGTATATTTCCGGCAATATTCGGTACGATTATTATGGTACTCCTGATGTCGGTGGTCGTTACCCCTTTTGGCGTGGTTGCCGCAGTATATCTGTATGAATATGCCAACCAGGGCGTGCTGACCCGCCTGATTCGTGTCGCGGTAAATAATCTCGCCGGCGTACCATCAATCGTATATGGTGTTTTTGGTCTGGGGTTTTTTGTCTACACACTCGGCGGTGGAATTGATCAGCTGTTTTATCCGGAAAACCTGCCGGCACCAACTTTCGGTACACCCGGCTTGATCTGGGCTTCATTAACGCTGGCACTGTTGACCGTGCCGGTGGTTATTGTTTCGACCGAGGAAGGTTTATCCAGAGTACCGAGCGCGATTCGGGAAGGCGCATTCGCATTGGGTGCAACCAAAGCCGAAACAATATGGAAAACGATTTTACCGATTTCAAGCCCGGCGATTATGACCGGCCTGATACTCGCGATTGCCAGAGCCGCCGGTGAGGTTGCACCATTGATGCTGGTGGGTGTCGTCAAACTGGCGCCGTCACTGCCGCTGGATGGCAACTTTCCTTACCTGCACCTGGATCGCAAATTTATGCACCTCGGCTTTCACATTTATGATGTCGGCTTTCAAAGTCCGAATGTCGAAGCGGCAAGACCATTGGTTTATGCAACCGCTTTATTGTTGGTATTGATTATCATCGTTCTGAATCTGACTGCGATTTATATCCGCAACAACCTGCGGGAAAAATACAAAGTCCACGATAACTGAGCACGTTTATGTCATACCCTTTGCAACAAACTGTGACGGCTGAAGCACCGGAGACACCATGCATTGAGACAAGCAAGCTCAGTGCATACTATAAATCCAAACAGGCATTGCATGATGTCAGTATCACGATCCCGGAAAACAAGGTCACTGCGTTTATCGGCCCCAGCGGTTGTGGTAAGTCTACATTACTGCGTAGTTTTAACCGCCTGAACGACCTGGTTGACGGCTTTCGTCTGGACGGCAATATATCCATTCATGGCCAAAACATCTATTCACCGGACGTATATGTTCCCGAATTACGCAGCCGGGTCGGCATGGTATTCCAAAAACCAAATCCGTTTCCTGCATCGATAGTGGATAATATTGCCTATGGTTTACGCCTGAAGGGTATCCGGAAATCCACTATGATCCATGAAATGGTTGAGTGGGCGTTACGCAGTGTTTATTTATGGGATGAGGTCAAAGACCGGCTGAATGATAATGCATTATCGTTGTCCGGCGGACAACAACAACGCCTAATTATCGCGCGCGCCATCGTGATGCAACCCAAAGTACTGCTGCTGGACGAACCGGCATCGGCGCTCGATCCAATTGCAACATTTAAACTCGAGCAGTTAATTCAAAATCTGAAAGATCAATACACGGTCGTGATTGTCACCCATAATATGCAACAGGCCGGTCGTGTTTCGGATTACACTGCATTTATGTATATGGGCAAACTAATCGAATACGATTTAACCGCCACATTATTCACCAATCCCAAGGAAAGGCTAACCGAAGACTATATTACCGGCGCTTATGGTTGATATCTGGCTTCAAGGCAACACCGGCAAATTCACCGGAGCACTCAGCGATGGTGCGGGCACAGCAGGTGCCGGCATCACCGGTACGATGTTGGTTTGTTGTATGCGGATATGCGCATCGACCGCGTTCTTCTGCAATTCACTTAGCTGTGGCAGACCAGTCCAGCCCTGGTTTGTGTATGCCGTGACCGACGCATTGATCGGTGCTTTATGAATATGCATTGGTATCGCGACGGTATCCAGCTGTGAGCCTTTTTCTACCACCGCATGTAACTGTAACTGCCCGGCAGTATTTAAATACAGATAGCGTGGGATACTGCTCGTTTGATCCTGATATTGTTTTACCAGGCTGCCGGTTTTACCGGACAGAGTCACCATCGGCACTAAGGGCTCGATCGTGTGTTGCGGTATGAAATCACCGGTTTTGCCAAAATTCGCGCTCACAATATTGTTTTGTGTATTGCCGGGAAGAACCTGTGTTTGATCACCAAGCCAGTGTGCCGGAGGTGCGGTGGATTGAATTGGTTCAGCAAAAAAACCCGGTCGCTGCGAATTCGCTGCGCGGGCGGCTTCTATCGCTTCGGTGTGTTTTTGTTGTGCCTGTGCAAGTTGGTTTTGGCTGTCAGCCAATTGTCGTGCAGTCACAGTTCGTTGCTTATGATAGTTTATTTCCGCATCATGACGCGTTTCATGCGCTGAATTACGCTCCAGCTGATTGATAATTGGATCGTCCCAACCGACAAAGTCGTTGAATTGAATATTGGCTCTGACATTCGGATGCAGGTTTTGGAAACGATTAAAACGTGTTTGAATGTCATCCGCATTTAAATCAAGTTGCGCATAGCGTTCCGCGGTTAAGGCTGAACGTATTGCAGCAGGCAAAACCTCATAAGCATTATCGGATTGTGGTTGATTGTTTTGCTGAAAGCTTTCAACCAGGTTTTGTGGCAATGTCACTGTCGGCTTCGCACTAAAACCACCGTACTTATTTTCATCCGACTCAAAACCGTTGACGTTTAGGTGCGTATAACCGGATTGATTATCCGGCCCTGATGATCCACCCGGCAGCTGAGTGCTGACGGTGCTGTCGTCATCAGTGCCAAACTGTTTAACAATAGGATTATCGTCAGGTTGCGTTGTTTGGTTTGGCGCCGGCGCTGTCAGGCTGTCGGTGGTTTGGTTAGCGTCTGTGCCAACACTTGCAGCCTCTGGATCACCACTCGAATCCTGCAAATCAGCTTCGTCTGTTTCGTCTGCCGGTGTTTCTGCCCGCATGGCACTCCGGATCAGCTCAAGCTGCTCTGCTTGGTTCTGCTTTCTGAGAGTTCTTAGCACCAAGGTATAAAAATCGCTGTCTTTAATACGGGCCACAGAGATATCAACTTCCGCGAAAAACTCTTTGAGACTCCAACCAAGCTTCGCTAGCCCGCTTTGTAAAAAACTATCGTACTCCTCTGGTTTTAACGGCGTGTATTTCCAGGCATCAACCTGCTGCTCAGGGGTTTTGCCAAAACGGTACGCTGCGGTCAATGCATCCACTTCTTTGTCTGACAGATACTCTTTGCCATGATGATCTGCCAACCAAACCATTAACGACCCAAGCTCCATGCGCGCCAGTGCGAAATCGCGAAAATCGGATATCAAAGAAAACTGCTGTGGATCACGACGAATATTTTCGAGCAAAACATCAAGCTGCTGTTTATAATCTGTATGATCCAGCCCAAGATCATTAGCCGCACTAAACAGGTTTTTATGTTTCAGCAACGCCTGCAATAAAGGCATAGCTTTAACCGGGATTTCTAACTGATAGCTTTTCGACAAATCGCTTAACTGTTGCTTTATAACCCATTTACGACCCAGGCTTACACCATTCGTGACAAACTTTAACACCTCTACATTTTCTTTATACCGCAAACCCAGGGGCACATTTTTGGATAAATTATTTGGCCCAGAGCGCATCCCATTGAAAGTTTCATAGGCCAATTTCTGGGCTACTCCAGTCACTATAGCTAATGCATGCGGGTCATCTATTACACCTTCATCAGGCATACCGTTCTGTACCCAGTCTGCAAATACTTGCACATGATCAGGCGCTACAAACTGCCAAATCCAACCATGACCTTGAAACCTGTCACTCGCTTTTAAAATATCAAAAACCGGCCCGGTAAATTCAGCCGGCCACTCAGGAGCATTTGACAGAAGATCAAAAATCATCTTGTGCATTGCATAGATACTGCTAAACCCAAGTTCTTTGGCTACACTTTCTACTACCGACACTTCTTCAGGCGAGATATTATTTAACCGTCGCTTGTCAGGCGCACCCAGACGCACCCAGTTTACAAAATTTGCTGCTGTTACACTTTCAAGATTATGCCAGTCAGCCTGCACTCTAAACTCTGCCTGCTGCCATAACACGTCGAATGCTTTACCCGTCAACCAGGCCGGCTTGGCGTTTTTGATCGCAAGAAATGCCTCTGATGCCGACTGCATCAACTGTTTAAGCTGCGAAATATTTTTAGCATCCAACCTGGACGTTACTGCATTCAGCGCAGCCAACGTTTTTTGATTTTTTATATTTACTTCATCCGGCATACCGGTGTTCGCCCATTGAACAAATACCCTGATATGCCCCGTGGGAACAAATTCCCAGACCCAACCCCGCTTACGAAACCACTCACTTTGCTTTAGTGACTCAAATGCCTGACCGGTAAATTCAGCGGGCCAATTCAGCTCCTGCGATAATGGCTCAAGCACAAGCCTGCTCATAGGCTCAATATCTGAAAAGCCAATATCTTCAGCAATTTTTTTTATTTTTATTAGTTTCGCATTATTTATCGACTTCAGCGTATCCTCACCCGGCACCCCCTGATGCACCCAGGCTTTAAAATCTTTTAGCGTTTCAGCATTTACGGCGACCCAATCCGTCGCAAACCTGAAATTCAGGTTTTCCCATAAAACATCAAACACTTTGCCGGTAAACTGCGCCGGGCGCTTTGCCTGCGCTTCGAAATATGCATCTAATTCGCGTCCCATTAATGAAATACTTTCCAGGCCAAACAAAGCCGCCAGTTGCTTAAGCGCCTTAAACTGCGGCGTGGTTTTTTGCTGAACATCAGGCATACCCTTGTTTATCCAATCAACAAAGATATTACGTTCTTCTGTCGTGGTCAGTGTTGACCAGTCAAAATATTGAAACAGCGGATGCGTCAGCAATACCTGCATTGGCCTGGTCTGAAATTCCTCGATAGCAGACTGCAAACCTTTGCCTTTTGACGTATAGAGCCACTCAGATATTTTTTTACCCATCGCCGTGACAGAATCCAACCCCATCTCTTCAGCCACTCTCAACAAATGCTTTGCATGAATTTCACTTAGAGAACGGCCCATACTTTTTCTGAGCCACTCGGCGAATGATGCAGCAACAGTCTTTTCACCTTTGACGGTAAAAACCCAGTTTACATTCTGCACCGGCGGCAATGACCAGACGGCATCAAACACCGGCGCCTGTAATTCTTCCGGGCGCCGCCACTCTGCCGGAATATACGGCCATAACTCTGTACGCATTTCCGCGACACCGGTGTTAAAACCAAGTTCAGCGGCCATCTCGGTTACATAATGACTACTGTCGACCCCTTTACGTAATGGCGGCATGCCGTGCAACCATTTCGCAAATGCTTTGCGGCGACCGCTGCTTGCTTCAGCCCAGTTATAGTCACGAATGATATTGTTTTCCCACAAACTGTCGAATTCCTTACCGGCCAGTTCCGGAGGGCGCCAATACTGATCTGATCCAATATGTGTTCGCAATACCCTGCGTAGATGCGGCAAATAATCATATCCTAACGCCTGCGCGACTTCTCTAAGGTACCTAAGCTCTGCATGTGTCATGCCGGAGGTTTCCGGCATTTTTTCGATCAGCCAATCCGCAAAATAACGGCGCTGATCACCGGACACAGTAATCCAGTTAAAATTCCGGATAAAATCAATTTTCCAATATTTATTCACCTGGCGCGCCTGAAACTCCGCCGGACGCCGCGCATCCTCGGGCAAGGTCATCCACAATGTAACACGCGCTTTGCCACGGTCATCAAACCCGGCTGCTTTGATTATTTTGAAGACCAGTCTACCAGGGTTCGGTGCAAACTCATTACTGGGCGGCATGCCCTGACGATACCACCGGGCAAAATGATTGCGTGCCGTTTCCGTAAACTGCGACCAGTCCAGCTGACGAATATTTTCATTGGCCCATAGCCCATCAAAAAATCCATCGCGAAGCTCGGCCGGGCGATTTGCGTCGTAATTCTGCTGTGTAGCTGAAGAGTTTTGAGATGATTCTGCGTCGCTATTTGTCTGGGCCAGATGAAGCTTTATATCGCGATGCAGGTTCTCGGCAAACACCCGGTCACCGGGCTGCTCCGGAGCAACAGCATATCCGCTTATCGCCGGAATCAGGGTATTTAATTCTATTTCCGCCATAGGTGCTTAGCCTGTTTAGTCGCAGCAAAACCGCCGGCGGGTATTCAAATAAATAGGAATTTGCCGGCTGGACAAAACTAGCACAGGCGATAACAGCCGGATATAACACTAAGGTTTAATACCGAAGGCCGGTTACACCAAAAGTAATAGCCGCGAGGCGACTTTAAGGGAGAATCAATAACCTCTGGCGCGAATCAGATTCCAGTGAAAATCACCGGTGATTTCGGTATCGTCGGCCGGAATATAGAAGGTTTTGGTTTTAAACGGCAAAATTTTGCGGTTGATTTCGTATTCTTCGGAGTCGAAAAAATCCTGCACTGCATCGCCGCTCTTGCTGGGTGTCAGCAACAGTGTGACCTGGGTAATGACCAGATCGGAATTACCGTTATAGATACTGCCTTTGATGCTGTTGTCCTCACCGCGATGCGTCCAGATATCAATGTTCGCCAACACTTCATCTTCGACTTTCTCACCGGATATCCCCGGTGCGGTTTCCGGAAAACGCTGCTCACACATTTCCTTGACCAGACCGATATCACGCCGGCTGCTGATAATGCCTTCACTGGTCGCATTCAGCAGGCATTCCTGATAGGTTCGGGCATTGTCCTGCGCATATCCCGGCAAACCAATTAACGACAATACCAGTGCGAGAATAAAGCTGGATTTGTAATTCATGCGTTTATTATTCATATAAATCTTTTGCATAGAGTAAAAATACACCCGAACCACCCCAAACGAATTCCGGCCAGATAAACGGCAGGTCCGGATAGACCTGCAATAATGCCGCTTCGCTGTTACCGACCTCGCAAATCAACACACCGTTTTCGCTCAACCTGGCGCGCGCTCCGGCGATGATTTTATGCGCAATGGTCAACCCGTCATCACCGGCAGCCAGTGCAAGACCGGGCTCATGGCGATATTCCGGCGGCATTGATGCGATATCGTCCGCATCCACATACGGCGGATTACTGATAATCAAATCATAGGTTTGCGCAGGTAAACCGTCAAACACATCCGCCCGAATTAATCTGACCCTGTCCTGCAATGAATAGTTCTGAATATTTAAACCGGCCACTGCAATGGCATCGGCTGAAATATCGCTCGCATCCACGCGCGCTTCGGGAAATGCGTGCGCACACGCAATTGCAATACAGGCACTGCCGGTGCACAAATCCAGAATATGCCGGGGCGGTTCCAATAACCAGGGGGAAAACTGTTCCCCGATCAGCTCTGCCAGCGGCGAACGCGGCACGATAACCCGCTCATCAACATAGAACTCCAGCCCGCAAAACCATGCACTCCTTAATATATAGGCCAGCGGTTTGCGGGTCGTAATCCGGGTTTCCATCAGCTCAAACGCCTTATTTCGCTGGGCAGCCGATACCGGGGTCACCGGTAACGACTGCTGCGGCGAAACCTCCAACACCGCAGCAACCAGCCACGCGGCTTCATCATGGGCGGTTTCTGTGCCATGACCGAAATATAAACCGGCACTTTGAAAACCGGCAGCAACTTTTTCGCATAACTGTTCCGGGGTCATTGCATTTCCATCAAACTACTGCCATTATTCTGCGCCGGTTCAATCATAATGTTCCATTCGCCGTGTTTAAACCTTTTACTTTAATTTCAATTAGTCTCTGCCTGGCTGCTTTGCTTGCCGGATTATACCTGGGTGGCGCATTTTTTCTATTTGACCCACCGCCCGAGACGGCCCATGCGACTTTTTTACCGGATAACACTCAACCTTTAAATACGTTTTCTCTGACCGATCAGCATAACAACCCTTTTAGCAATGCTGATCTGAATGGCCGCTGGAGCATGTTGTTTTTTGGTTTCACTTATTGCCCGGATATCTGCCCACTGACTCTGAACACGTTGCAGCAAACGGTTGAAATGCTTGCCGATAGAGTTCCTGCCGAAGACCTTAGAGTTGTACTCGTTTCAGTGGACCCTGCCCGCGACTCCGCCGCACGCCTGAAAGAATATATCGATTATTTTAATCCGGATTTTACTGCAGTCACCGGACCTGATGCGCAGTTAAAAAATCTGACCGGCAGTCTGGGCGCATATTATTCAATTCCTGAGCAAAATGTTGAGAACTATATCGTCAACCACAGTGCCGGTATTTTTCTGCTAAGTCCTGAGGGACACCTGAAAGCATTGTTTTCCGCACCGCATGACCCTGCAATTATTGCCGAAGATTTTACGAAAATTTATAACTATTTTAATTAGAGTCTGAACATGTATCGATTGATTATTTTGCTGTTTTTTTTCACCTTACCACTGCAAGCAGCCACCCAGCTGGAAATTGCCGATGCCTATGTTGCCGAAGCGCCACCGGGGCTTGATGTAACAGCAGCCTATATGACCATTAACAACCCAACTTCTGCAGACAAATATATCGTATCACTGCGTTCAGATGACTTCGACGCTGTGGAAATGCACACTACCGATATCGAAGGCGGCATTGCAAAGATGCGCAAACTTGACCGGCTTGTTATCCCGGCCAACTCTTCAGTCTCTTTAACCCCCGGCGGCATCCATTTAATGCTGCACAAACCGAAAAAACGCCTGCATGCGGGCGAGCTGATCACATTGGAAATTAACGAAGCCGACCATACACTGCACGGGCTGGTCTTACCGGTCAAAAAAATGCGCCCGGGCACTGATACTCACCACCACCATCATCATCATTAGCCGATGACGGACAACGCTGGAAGCAGCCTTTGGGCTGACCGCCTGAAAGCAGGCTTACTATATTGCCTGCCGCACCACTTTATTTCGAGGCTGCTTTTTTTTCTAACCCGTATTGAGTCACCGCTGAAAAACCCGTTTGTGCACTGGTTTATACGGCGCTACCAGGTTGATATGTCGGAAGCACTTGATGCCGAGCCGGCAAACTACGCCAGCTTTAATGCATTTTTTACCCGTGCGCTGAAACCTGAAGTGCGGACAATCGATAAAGATGCCGGAGTATTATGCTGTCCGGTGGATGGGTGCATCAGTCAACTCGGTAAAGTTCATGGTGACCGGCTGATTCAGGCGAAAGGCCGGGATTACCGGCTCATAGATTTATTAGGCAACAACTCTGAACTCGCAAACACATTTGCACACGGGGAATTTGCGACACTTTATTTGTCGCCGCGCGACTACCACCGGATTCACATGCCTTTTGATGCAACACTCAAATATATGTCTTATATCCCGGGGCGCTTATTCAGTGTGGCGCCATACACTACACGGCTCATCCCAAACCTGTTCGCGCGTAATGAGCGGGTGGTGACAGTATTTAACAGTGACGTCGGTCCACTGGCACTGATCCTGGTCGGCGCAATTAATGTCGCCGCAATTGAAACGGTATGGCATGGATTGGTTACACCACCTCACCGCAACAAAATCAGTGAATATAGCTATACTGATCAAAACATTCATCTGCTGAAAGGCCAGGAAATGGGCCGCTTTAATATGGGCTCGACCGTGATATTGTTAACCGCCAACCCGCTGAACTGGCCGACCACCAGTCAACCGGGCAGCGCGGTCAGACTGGGGCAGAAGCTGGCTGTGGTTCCGTCGAGCTGACATTCGCAATACAACAAACCTGATTACGACCGTTGTTTTTTGCAAAATAAAGCCCGCGGTCAGCCTGCGCAATGATATGGTGCCAATCTTCAAATGTACCCTCTTTTTCAAGATCAGGCGAACCGATGCCGCCACTCATCGTTAACACATTGAATTGACTTTTTGCATGCGGGATATTCCGCTCGGCCAGCTCTTTTACTATCCGGCCGGCCAGAATTTTAGCACCAGTGACACCGGTTTCCGGCAGCAACAATAACAACTCCTCACCACCGTAACGGTACAAACGATCGGCTTTGCGGATTGAGCAACGAATATGTTCGGCAACCAGCTTTAAAACATCATCACCGGCCTGATGCCCGTAATAATCGTTATAGGATTTAAAACAGTCCACATCGAACAATACCAGCGAGTACTCACGCTTGTAACGCGTCGCGGCATTATGTGTATAAGCCAGGTCGACTTCCATCGCCCGGCGATTGCCTACAGACAGCAATGCATCTTCCATTGATAATGCCTGCAATTGTTCATTGACTTCGCGGAGACGCTGATTCTCAATATTGATTTCATGGCTGATAATTTCACGTTGCTGCTCAATGATATGCTCATAAGCATGCGCAAGATCGGTATAGGTCAGGATACCGGAGAGCTCGTTTTTTTCATTGACGACCGGCAAATGGCGAATTTTCTGGCCCTGGGTTAAAACCAGCGCATCAAAAAGAGGCGTGTCATGCATTATCGTGATCGGCGGGCTGGACATGAACTCCTTCACCCTCGCAACCCGGGAGCGCTGTTCCTCCAACACCTCACCGAGCACACTCACCATATCGCGTTCGGTCACAATTCCAACCGGCTCACAGGCTTCCACAACCACCATGCATGATACTTTTTCCTCACGCATTCTATGCGCGACATCCATCAAATACGTATCCGGGGTCACTGTCGGAACTGTCCGACTCATCAAACTATCAACTATTACCTGTTTCATCGGCTGCAAGTATTATTAGGCGTTATCCTGAAACACTCTATAGAGGACCTTTAAAAATTTGGATTTTTAGAGGCACCCTAAATAATAACGGCAGCTGTTGTAATTATTTGAGATCCAGGTCTGGATCAATTCTGATTAAGATGATAAACCGCGCTCCTGTTTGGATCGGGCTACTTTATTGCGTAAATAAACCGGTTGGGCCTGCTCCGGCAACAACATCGCACCACTTTCAAATACCGGCCGTGCCAGCGTAATCACATCCTCAGCCACCGGCCAGCGGTCGGAATAAACCTCAATTAACTTGTCTTCGCATCGTGCAGTTAGTATATCGGGATAAGCCCGCCAACCGGAGCCTGCCCCGGCCCATTTTCCGGTAGCCGGAACCGGTACCGAATCAGGTGCAGACACACAATCGGACTCTGAACTCACCATGAGTCCGGCACTATTACGCTGATAAACACCCCAATACACTTCACCCATCCGCGCATCAATTGCGGCCAGCACCGCCGGCTGTTCATCAATCCGGCAGGTATGCTGCGCGATGGCTGCCAGTGTGGAAACCGGTATCACCGGAATATCCGCAGACATTGCAATGCCCTGGGTGACTGCAGCGGCAATACGCAGACCGGTGAAACTCCCCGGCCCCGAACCAAATGCGATCGCATCCAGCTGCGTTACCTGTAAATCCGCCTCACGCATTAGCTCGTCGATCATCGGTAAAATCAACTGCGCCTGCTGTTGTGGCCTGTGCTCAAAACGCTGCCTGATTTCACTGCCGTCAATCAACGCAGCTGAGCAGGCTTCGGTCGCCGTTTCTATTGCAAGCATACGCATATCAACCGGCCCTCCCGAAAAACCGGGTTACTTCTTCAATATCATCAACAACCGGCATTGCCGGCAAGCTGTCCAAAAATAATTTACCGTAAGCACGCCCTCGAATTCGCGGATCGGCAATCATTAAAACACCGCGATCTTCCACACCCCGAATCAAGCGGCCGACACCCTGTTTGAGGGCAATTACCGCCTGCGGCAATTGTAAATCGAAAAACGGGTTGCCCCCCTGCTGTCTTAACCGGTTTAAACGCGCCTGCAAAACCGGATCACCGGGCGCTGCAAACGGTAATTTATCTATAATTACACAGGATAGTGCTTCCCCTTTAATATCAACACCTTCCCAAAAACTGCTGGTGCCGAGCAATACCGCACCATCCGACAACCTGAATCGATCAAGCAACTGACTGCGCGGTGCCTCACCCTGTACCAGTAAGGGATAATCCAGCCGCGAATGAATATGGTCCGCAACATACTGCAAAGCCCGGTAACTGGTAAACAGCATGAATGCCCGCCCGCGACTGGCCTCCAATACAGGCAAACTGACTTCGATCAGCCTGTCCAGAAAGTGATCGGCTTTGGGCTCAGGCATATTCTTCGGCAAATACAGCAATGCATTGTTTCGGTAATCAAACGGGCTGTCCAGCTGCAGCCCACGGCTCTCAGCCAAGCCCATACGTCGTTGAAAGTGATCAAATCGCCCGGCTACTGACAGAGTCGCCGATGTAAACACCCATGCAGCCTGATAAGCCTGCATATACTCCTGAAAAATTTCACCGACTTCCGGCGGCGTCGCATGCATTCTGAAACCATTTTGCATGGTTTCGTACCACAAAATCAGATCATTGGATTCCTGCTGCTCAAATAAACTCAAGCACGCGCTTAAAGCTTCGCAACGTTCTGCACAACGGCTGAGCGCCTCCCCACAACCGGCAACTTCAGCCAATTCATCCCGCATCGCATCCAAAGCGTCCCGAAGTCCGGCAAGCGCGGATTTCAATGCCGGATTATGAACCTGTGTTTGCCAGGCCATTCGTACTTCAGCTGTACCCAATGCCAGTCGATAACGACCGACCTCCTGCAATAAAGACTGTGCAATCTCGCGCAAACCCGGCCTATCCGGCGCCTCCTCAAGCTGCGCAGCGATGCTGTCGTTCGCAAATTCCTCAAACTGACGACCACTGACAGTGCGTCCGAAAAAACGGCTGGCGGTTTCCGGCAACTGGTGCGCCTCATCCAGAATAAACGCATCGGCACTGGGCAAAACTTCGCCAAAACCTTCTTCTTTCAACGCCATGTCCGCAAAAAACAAATGATGATTGACGACGACGATATCGGCTTCCTGAGCACGGCGGCGGGCGCGCACCAGATGACAGTGATTAAACTCCGGGCAGTCGGTACCCAGACAGTTCTCTGCGGTTGAAGTGGCTTTTGCCCAGACCGGTGCACTTTCAGGCACATCAGCCAACTCGGCAATATCGCCCTGCTTAGTGATACCTGACCAGCTGCGGATCGACTGCAGCTGCGATGCCTGCATACGGTCACTCATGGAAACAGCGGCATTTTGCAGCCGGTATAAACATAGATAATTGCGGCGACCTTTTAACAACGCGATATCCGCGCTGATGCCCAGGCTGCGCCGAACCAACGGTAAATCGCGATGAAATAACTGATCCTGAAGATGGCGGGTGCCGGTTGAAATGATGATTTTACGACCACTGAGCAGCGCCGGCACCAGATACGCGAATGTTTTGCCAACACCCGTGCCGGCTTCTACCAGCAATATCCCGTTATCCTGTAATGCCTCCGCAACCGCCTCGCTCATTTCCTGCTGCACACGACGCGGTGCGAAACCGTCGACCTTATCGGCCAACGGGCCGGACGCGCCAAGCAGCTCAGTCGGAGAAGCCCGGTCGATCAGCTTATGGACGCCGGGCTTGGGAGTAGTAATTATGCACAGACCTCTTTATGTTAAGGACGAAAAGAGTTTGCGGTGTATTCCGCTTCCTGCGCCCCGATCTCATCTCCTTTGGACTGTCGCGCTCTGGCAATAATCAGCCAATTTCGATAGTTCAATAACGGATTGTCGACCGTCATGGCATTGGATTTGGCAGCCAAATTCTCCGCCTGATTCGCATTACCCTGAGACAGGCGTACTTCCGCCAGACGACTCCACATAACCGCATCATTCGGCGCAATCCTTAGAGCACGCTCCAGATGCAGCACTGCACTGTCATAATCGCCGCCCAAACGAGCCGACTCAGCCTGATTCCAGAGATCCAGCACCGCCGGATTGCCGATACCATGCTTAACTTTGCCGGAGCCGCTGTCATCGTAACCTGAATAATCATCCTGAAACTCTTCAGTTCCGAATTCGTCTGTGTCGTCATATTTAGGTGATAACGCACACCCCGAAAACAAAAATGTAATACCGGTAACCAACAATATACCTGATAGTTTGATTTGCATAATTTGCTCCCATTGCAACTTATTTAACCGACAATAACATGGTCTTCCGGACCGTGCTAATATCACGCCGCACACACTGGCGCATAAGCTACCTTAAAAACCAGTCCAGCAAGGATTTACGACCACAGTCCACACTTGCGTCAGGCGCGGTGCCTATTATAAACGCCAATTGAACCGCATTGTCACATTTTACGCGACTTCGTTTACCTGTTGGCAGGTCAATCCAGAGATGTTCAATATTCCCCGGCACCGTTGTCTGCAGCGGACGCGTACTGATTTGGGCGATTAAATCCATCCAGACCGGCAATGCCCCGGTAGAGCCGGCCAGACCGGCGGATTCATTGTCATCCCGACCCACCCAAACCACTGCCAGATGCTGCCCGGTAAACCCCGCAAACCAACTGTCGCGATATTCATCGCTGGTACCGGTTTTGCCGGCTGCTTTCAGCGCAGGGAAACGCGCCCCCAACGCCTTCGCGGTACCCACTTCAACGACCTTTTGCAACAAATCATTAATCAGATAAACAGAGGCATTATCCAGAGTTTGCCTGACCTGCAGGGAATAACGGGTCAGGCGGTTTCCGTCTGCGGTCAATACTTCACGAACACTGCGTAATGGCACCCGAAATCCACCGGCAGCCAAGGTTTGGTACAGTTTTGTCACCTGTAATGGCGACAACTCCAACGCACCAAGTAACAACGACGGATAAGCCGGCGGAGGCTCATCCAATCCCATGTTAAGCAATGTTTCAATCACCTCTTCAACACCAAGCTCAAGCCCCAAATGCGCGGTGGCGGCATTATAGGAGTACACCAGGCCATGGAATAATGGGATCTCACCGTGAAATGTTTGATCATAATTGGCCGGCTCCCACACCTGACCGGTCGGCAAAGCCAACTCTAAAGGTACATCTTCAATGATTGAGCTGGAATTATACGTATCCGGGCGACTTAACGCGGATAAATACACCGCGGGTTTTACTAATGAGCCGATCGGGCGTTTGGCATCCAGTGCACGATTAAACCCGGCATAGCTGGGATCACGATCACCAACCATCGCGAGAACTTCCGCGGTATCACTGGAGCTGACAACCACTGAACCCTGCAAAGTCCCGGAGGAAAGGCCTCGATACCCTTCAAGTGTTTGCAAACGCTCGGACAACGCCCGCTCTGCAGCCTGCTGCACCAACGGATCCAACGTGGTAAAAATCCGCAACCCTTCACTGCGTAAATCTTCATCGCGATAATCATCCTGTAACTGCCGCTTTACCAAATCAACGAATGCCGGATAAGACGACACGGTAAACGCACCACGCGGCCGCACTTCAAGCGGCGCCAGACGTGCCAACCGGGCCTCCTCATCAGTTAACATCTGTTCGGCCAGCATTTGCCCAATAACCAGATTACGCCGTTGTACCGCCCGCTCGGGATGCCGCCAGGGATTATAATAGGAAGGGCCTTTTACGACGCCGACCAGAAACGCAACCTGTTCAAGGCTCAGTTCTGTCAGCGGGCGATCAAAATAAAAACGACTTGCCAATGCAAAGCCATGTATTGCCCGCTCACCTTCCTGGCCGAGATAAACCTCATTCAGATATGCCTCAAGAATATCCGGCTTGTCATAGTGCAACTCAAGCAACAAAGCCATTAATGCCTCTACCGCTTTACGCCGCAATGTACGCTCGTTACTGAGAAAAAAGTTTTTTACCAGCTGCTGAGTCAGGGTGCTGCCACCCTGCACCGCCGCGCCGGCGCGCAAATTCGCGGCCATAGCCCTCACGATCGAGGTCGGCTTAAGACCATGGTGCTGATAAAAATCCTGGTCTTCTACCGCCAGCAATGCTTCGATTAACAACTGCGGCGCCTGATCAAGGCGAATCAGGTCACGATCCTCTTTATGCGACGGATAGATGGTTGCAATCTGCGCCGGCTCCAAACGCAACAAACTCACTTCGGTACCCGTATTGATATCCAGAATCTCAACAACTTCAGAACCGGAAAACATGACTGTAAGCTTGCGCGCCGGCTCCAGCGCATCCCAATAGGTAAATCCGCGGGTATTCAACACCACCGCACCACCCAAAATCTTGTAGGTCCCCGGAGCCTCGTCACCCTGACGATAATTCAAAAACTGCAATTCCTGCAGTAACGCTTTTTTATTCAGCGCCTGCCCGGCATAAATTTCCAGCGGACGTGCATACACACGTGCCGGCAATGCCCAGCGCTTGCCTTCAAATTTTTTACGAATTTGAGTATCAAGGTATACGCAATACAAAATTAACCCAAGCAGAATTGATACGAAAATACCGCCGAGGCCAATATACCACTGCTGTCGTTTCGAGAGATTATGCTTAACGCCGCGCTTGCGACTACCGGGCTTTTTTTTCCTGCGTTTGTTTTTTTTAAGCGGCATAGGTTGGCTACAGGGTTGATTATCCCCCAAATTTGCGCCGAAATTATAGCTCAACCGGCACAGTCAGTTAAAGAACAAAAAATCCGCTGCATTGACCACAAAACAATCTCCGACAGATGTTTAATGGTATTCCAAAATCTTTCGTGTTAGCCTAGCAAAAACTGTAACAGGGTTTGCATTTCGGAGAACCAGTGAATGACGTTCACGGGCGGCAGTGAACATATTATTAATGCCGTATGGCTTGCCAAATTTTTTATTCTGCTTGGAATCTGCGGCATAGCAGGTTGGTATTACACAACCACTTTTAAAACCGATTACAAACTTCGGGCCACCCTGGCCTTGATGCTGGGCCTACATATCATTCCCCTGCTGGCGGTTTTGCATGTCAGACTTTCCAGCGGATCTTTTTTGATCACCTCATTTGCATTCGGCCTGCTTGGATATCTCATTCATACAGCAGGTTCAAAGAATCAATCCTGCCATAATCGCAAAACAGGCCTGCCAACCACCGCTTTATTCATTCTTACTCCAACCATAGCGTTTCTGATCGCCATTACAAAGTTGGGGATGATTTCGCACTGGGATCATATGCTTGCACCGGCAGTCTATGTTTTGGATTACGCCAAAACCGGCCACCCCTATTCAGAGTGGGTCTATAACCTGAACTATGGCCGCTGGGTGCTCTCTCAACAAACTACAGCAATATCGCTTGATGCATTCGAAATGATATGGTTCGGCAGTTTCACCGCAACATTGTCAAAGTACGTCACACTGCTGCAGTTTTTGCTCATTGCCGCACTTGTAAGCAAGCCTTTACGTTGGCCGGCCGTTATTTTTTTAGCGGTGATATTTATTTTTGTGGTCGAACAAACCGTATTTTTCAGACCGCATATTTATATCGGGCTACTACTTGTAATCATTATTTTACTCCAGCAAAAAAATGAAAAATCGTTTTTATCCTTAGCTATCTTATTCATTGCGATACTGCTGGCAAAACGCGACGGTTTAATAATAGCGCCGCTAATCGCGGTATTTTTCTTCAATCGCCGACTCAGCTTACTTATTGCTGCCATTGGAGTCCCGTTATTAATACTTGGGGGCACCATTGCCAAAATCGGCGGCGAACCAGTCGCAGCACTGTTATGGAAAAGCATAATAGAAGGTTCCACTTTAACATCAACAACAATGCTGCTTTCCAAACAAAACTTTTATCTGCCATTACTGTTTTCATGTATCGTTTATTTTCTGTTTAGAAAAAAATTAAAACTGGATAATATCTTTATATCGATACTGGCCGTATCTGCGGTAATATTTCTCTCAGCGATTATCCTGACAGGCAACGACCAATACAATTTTGGGACAATTAACCGAAAAATCACCTATTTTCTAATGCCGGTCATCGCATTGCTTGTTTATCAAATCAGCGATCACATTTTCAAAAACCAAACTTCAAGCACGCTCTATCAATCTGCACGCGCATTTATCACCAACTTCAAAATTGATACGATACCCCCTAAAGAAAAAATAATAGCGGCAGTAAAATTCAGCTGCATCGTATTTATTGTATATTCAGTGATAATATCAACCGTTCCGCTCGCCACTCATTTGAACTACAGTTACAAAAACACTGTGGGCTGGACCCGTTCGGTGGTTGAGAATGTCGACCTTTACCGGTCATTCTTTCCAAAGTCCGCGAATTTAAAGATCGGTTTCTTTTACGAAGACCCGAAATCATTTAAGTCCACACCTTTTAAAGACCTGAACTTGTATAAATTTCCGTTTGTACAAGCTTACAATGGTGAAGATTTAAATATCTCAGACCAGATTGATGATTTAAAAGACCGGGACGTGGTATTCGTATCTCACGAAGTCGATAAACCAAGCTGCAAGCAACTGGCCGACGCACTGGAACTTCCGATCAGGCATTTATACGGCGGAATGAAAGTATTGTTATCAGAAAAAGGCCTGCATTATTTTAATAAAAAATACATTTTCACCAAACTGGATGGCACGCCGGTTGATGACTTTCTGACTGAAATATTTCTACAGGAAGACAATATCAAATGGAACACCAATGACGGGTTCAGATCTTATTTCACAACCTGGAACCCCACATATTATCAGTATAAAGTGGTATGGCCTGCTGATGAAAAATCCTGGGCAGCGCCCGCAAAGTTTACACTGAAAAACCCCGGTAAACTGTATATACAGGCCATCTCATTTAAACCACATCACTTGGGGGATAAGCTGCCGACATCAATTGAAGTGGAAACCCCAGCAGGGTCTGCCCATTATGAACTGGAGTCTTTGTCTTCTTCTAAACCGTTTTTTATACCTGTCCAGACCCGCGGCCCGGTTACATTAAGAATGTATGGCGATGGAGAAGCCAGCCCGTTTTGGAAGGCTCCGTATTTCAGCATATTCAACATATCGGCATTAGCCTTATGCGAGACCCCACATTGCAAGCTGAATTAGAGCGTACTCATCAGATCAGTTGCCCAAATAAAAGCTTTGTAAGAAGACTCGGAGATAGCCTCTGCATCCACGGAGTGAAACCGCATTTTTTCCCAGTTGGATTTTTCACAGTTAACAACACATTCCAGCGCTTCACCCATCGGCCCGTTCTTATTTAATATTGCTGACTTAATTTCATCGCTTAACGGTAACTCAGCCAGAATCTTTTCAAGCGGCTGTTGCAGCAAGGTATCCAATGCCGAAAACAAGCCCACGGTAAAATAGCTCTCTAACGGCTGCAAGTTTGCATGTTCTGCCAGCAACTCACACATCCTCGCCCGTACCACAGTCAACTCCAATAATGCGACCGGACAATCATCCATACTGCTTAATGCCAGCATCGCAACCCAGCTACGCAGGCGGTCCCGGCCAATTAACACCAATGCCTGCTGAATTGATTCCACTTCATTCGGCAAACCAAAGAACGTCGAGTTAATCAGCTTCATCAATTTATAGCTGATAGAAACATCCCGACTGACAACATTTTCGGTTTGATTAAAATCAAAATCGTCTTTATATAAAATCGACAACAGGCTCATCACCACCAATTTACTGCTGGACAGGCTTTTGGTTGCATAGGTTTGCGGCTTCGCCAGCAAATAACCCTGGCAATATGAAAACCCCATATCACGGTAATAATCAAACTCCTGGCGATTTTCGACCTTTAATGACAGCAACGAAAGGTTTTTGAATTTTTTAATTTGTTTAACAAACTTACTTAATGCGGCCTGATCAACATGGCGCACATCGACTTTCAGAATATCCACTACCGACAATAGCGGCAAAATCGCTTCATGGAATTTAAAATTATCGATCGCAAGCTTAAAGCCGGCAGCCTTCAGCTTATGGATATCCCCGATAGCCGCCGCAGTAATCTGCAGGTCACCCGGAATTTCCAGAATAATCCGCTCCTGGGGCAACGGCAAAGTATGCGCTTTGCCCAAAAACCACTCGGATAAATTGATTGCAGCAAGCCGTTTACCGACCAGATTCTCCAGCCCCATATCCAGAAAACTGTTCAGCATTACCTCAGCCGTGGCGTTGTCTTTGCCAATTTCTTCAATGCTTTGATCATGGGAGCGAAACAGCAACTCATACGCGTAAATGCCCATCTGTTTATTATAGATGGGCTGACGCGCAACCATGACCTCTTTAAAAAAATCGCTTTGCTGCTCGGTGTTTTCGGCAACACTCATCGGCTGGTTTCCAGATTTAAGGAGCTACCCGGAAACTATCGACCTTTAAGACAAAGTGCTTTAATTCAGCACATTATTGCAGGCGAATACTACCATTCGCGGTTACGGTTAATTCACTGCTGCCGGCTTCAACCGCGGGCGCGGCGGCCGCTTTGGAAAACATCACAGACTCATCCTGACGGGCATAGACTCTTGGGCGATACTGCCCATGAGTGTTGATATTCAGGCGAACAACTTCATAGGACTTGGCCGACATGGTTTTACGCACCAGTTCGGATCGCGCCTTGAACGCCTGCAAAGCCTGTTTGATCAATGCATCCTCGGCTTTTTTACGCGTTTCGGCGGTCGGTTTAAAGCGCATATTCTTAACCTGCAAACGTTTTTGCAGCTTGCCGACCATATCGCTTAATGCCGGGATATCGGCGCTTTTAATCTCAAGCTGCTGGGATGCGCGCCAGCCGCTGACGCGTTGTTTTTCGTAAACCGGATAAGAGGTATATGCAAGACTCCGCGCTTTTAAAGCTGATTTGTTTTTAAGCTGCTGTAACGCCCATTTCATATCCGTGTTGACCGCAGTTGCGAGGGCGGCCGGATTAACATGCTGCTTTTCCACCGCAAGCAATACATGCATTTCATCATTATCAACTTCCGCGCTGGCCTGCGCTTCCAGGCTGAATACATTAAACAGCTGCTCATTATCCGCAAAAACCGAGAAGCTTGCGCAACACAGTAAAAACATCACACTCAGGTGTTTTTTCATATCTCCCCCAATATCTTCAGATTGTTATGTGCCGGACGCAGTAAACTCAAAACCCAGATCATGCGCATCAACCGTGATGGTTTCACCGGCGGTAAATTTCCCTTCCAATATATTTTTTGCCAACGGATTTTCAATATGCTGCTGAATCGCACGTTTCAACGGTCTCGCACCGTACACCGGATCGAAGCCGGTCTCACTGAGCCGGTCCAGCGCTTTATCGCTGACCGCAAGATTAATATCACGCTCAGCCAGCCGCTTGCGCAAATAATCTAACTGAATATCAGCAATTTTGCGAATCTGTTCTTTCGCGAGCGGGTGAAATACCACAGCCTCATCAACGCGGTTGATAAACTCAGGCCGAAAATGATTCCCAACAATTTCCATGACCGCGGATTTCATTTGCTGATAATTGCCTTCCCCGGCCAGATCCTGAATTTCCTGGCTGCCGAGATTCGATGTCATCACGATCACGGTGTTACGGAAGTCCACCGTACGACCATGGCCATCGGTCAGACGGCCGTCATCCAGCACTTGCAACAGAATATTGAACACATCCGGATGTGATTTTTCTATTTCGTCGAGCAGAATCACCGAATACGGTTTACGCCGCACCGCTTCGGTCAGATAACCGCCTTCTTCATAGCCGACATAACCGGGCGGTGCACCAATCAACCGCGCGACCGAATGCTTCTCCATAAATTCGGACATATCGATCCGCACCATCGCCTCTTCGGTATCAAACAGAAACTCCGCCAATGCTTTGGTCAATTCGGTTTTACCGACACCGGTCGGCCCCAAAAATAAAAACGAACCGTTCGGCCGGTTCGGATCAGCCAAACCCGCGCGTGAGCGCCGAATCGCATTCGATACCGCATCCACTGCTTCGGTTTGTCCGATTACACGCTTAGCCAACGCGTCCTCCATCCGTAGCAGTTTATCGCGTTCACCTTCAAGCATTTTGGCCACCGGAATACCGGTCCATTTGGACACCACTTCAGCAACCTCATCTTCGGTAACCTTATTGCGTAATAAACGCGCACCTTCCTGCGCGGCAGTCTCATTTCCGGAGGCCTGTAATTGTTTTTCCAGCACCGGAATATGTCCATACTGCAGTTCCGACATACGCGCCAGATCACCGGCCCGACGCGCGGTTTCGAGTTCCACCCGGGCCCGGTCCAGCGCCTCTTTAATATGCGCGGCACCTTCGACTGCAGACTTCTCGGCTTTCCAGATTTCCTCCAGATCCGCGTATTGCTTTTCCAGTTCGGCAACTTCCTGCTCCAATACCTCCAGGCGCTTTTTTGATGCCTCATCCGATTCTTTTTTTAAGGCTTCGCGTTCAATCTTCAACTGAATCAAACGCCGGTCGAGTTTATCCATTTGCTCAGGCTTGGAATCAATTTCCATCCGAATGCGACTTGCAGCCTCGTCAATCAAATCAATCGCCTTATCGGGCAACTGCCGGTCGGTGATATAGCGGTGTGACAGGGTCGCGGCCGACACAATCGCCGGATCAGTGATATCCACGCCATGATGGACTTCATAGCGTTCTTTTAAACCACGCAAAATCGCAATCGTATCCGCAACACCCGGCTCATCGACCAGAATTTTTTGAAAGCGCCGCTCCAAGGCTGCATCTTTTTCAATATTTTCGCGATATTCATCCAAAGTTGTCGCGCCAATGCAATGCAGTTCGCCGCGCGCAAGCGCCGGCTTTAACATATTACCGGCATCCATTGCGCCTTCGGCTTTGCCGGCACCGACCATCGTATGAATTTCATCGATAAACAGCACAATCTGACCTTCCTGTTTCGCCAGATCTTTCAACACCGCTTTCAAACGTTCTTCAAATTCGCCGCGATATTTCGCGCCGGCAATCAATGCGCCCAGATCCAGCGACAACAGCCGTTTGTTTTTCAATCCTTCGGGCACTTCACCGTTTACAATTCGCTGTGCAAGACCTTCAACGATCGCGGTCTTGCCGACACCGGGCTCACCGATCAATACGGGATTGTTTTTTGTACGCCGTTGCAACACCTGAACCGCGCGCCGGATTTCATCATCGCGCCCGATCACCGGATCAAGCTTGTTCTGCTCGGCCCGCTCGGTCAGATCAATCGTGTATTTTTGTAAGGCCTGACGGCTGTCTTCCGCGTTCGGGTCACTGACCGTCTCACCGCTGCGCAATTCATTGATTAATGTTTCAATCCGGTCTTTGCGCACCCCGGCTTTTTTCAGCATATCCGTCAACGCGCCGCCGACCTCCAGCACCGCGAGCAAAAACAATTCGCTGGAGATAAACTGATCTTTGCGCTGTTGCGCAAGCTTATCGGTCACATTGAACACGCGACCCAGATCATTGGATACCTGAACATCACCGGCATTACCCTGAATCTGTGGTTGCCGGTCCAGGTATTCATTGATTTGCGAACGCAATAAATTAACGTTCACATCGGCCCGGATCAGCAAATGCCGTATCGAGCTGTCCTGCTGATTTAGCATCGCCGCCATTAAATGGACCGGCTCGATAAACTGATGATCACGACCAATCGCCAGCGACTGCGCATCGCTAAGCGCCATTTGCAGTTTATTGGTGAATTTTTCCATTCGCATATTCGGCCTCAATTACCGGGATATGCGTTTATTATGCGGGCAATCGTTAATCTTTCAAGGTATTGGCACGCCGACCGGGGCCGGAACAGGGGCCGGTGCGGCGGGTACAGGGGCTGCCGGGAACATCATAAAACCGGATATGGTCTGGCGACGCAAACCCTCAAGCATTTGATGTTGAGCCTGAGTGATTTGCGGCAGATTTTTCCAGCCGCCGCTTGTGCCATCAAAATAGGTCGGCGCGGCACCGGCAGCTACCGGTATCTGCAGAGTTGAAACCGGCATCAATACCAGACCTTTGCCTGGCTGATCCGCTACGATATTCAACACCATTTTATTACTATGATCACTGGCAGGTGCATATACATAGACCGGTATATCCGGTGCACCGGGATATTTTGCCAATGCCGGCCCGGTGGTGTTATCCGTGATCGGTATGCGCGGTATCTTCACTGCATTCAGATTGAAGCGACCCTGCACGTTCACACCTGCTTCAACGCTGCCCTGTATCTTCGGTAGCGTTTTTATTGCGCCTGCAGCAACACTATCCTGAGTTGAACCTTCACGCTGGCGCACTGAAAAATCCGGCATTGACTGAATACGTTGCTGAGTCTGCTGTTGTAACTGTGCGGTGATTTGTTTTATTTGTGCGGTTCGCTGCTCAGCTTCATTCACCTGGGCACCGGCCTGTTCGGCTTTCGCATTCAGTGCATTAATTTCGGCATGCTGTTTCTTTGCAACTGCCGAATTGCGCTTCAGGGTACTGATTATCTCCGGATCAAAACCGAGGAACTGTTCAAACGTAAATCCATCACGGACACTCTTTTCCAAACCGATAAATTGCTCATAGTGATTAACAATATCTGCCGGGCTCATCGCCTGCTGCTGAAACTGCGAAAGGCTTAACTCAGCTTTTATATATGCCGGCAACTGATCATACTTTGCTGATAAAGCCGTGGTATCAGGTGTGAGCCGCGGGATAAATGTTGATGGAATATATTCCGGCTTACTGAAAAAATCCTTGTCACCACCACCCACCTCAGACAACTGCCCGGGTAGCAGAGGTTGGTTTGCAAAAATCTGTGACAGGTCCGGACCGAATTTTATAACTCCGGGGCTTTGTTCAACAGGCTCAACCCCGGTTTTGATCTGCAGATAGCCCGGATGCGTTGCATTATCCGACCAGTCAAACAACTGATCCCGCTGTCCGGCCCGTTGATATTGCGTGGCCAGCTGCTCCGATAACTGCGACCCGGCGGCATCAAGGCTGTCGGTGATTCCATTCTGCGAGTCATTTGCCGGTGAACTATCCGGGTTTTGTGCGGTATCAACCTGAGTTTGATCGTCTTCAGGCCGAATATCATAGCCGATATACCGCGGTGCAGGTAACGGTACTGAACTGTATATCTCATAGGTTTTTGGCAAACTGTCAAGATAAGCATCTACGAACTCATACACCAGATACGTCAACCCCGCACCCAATTCTTTAAGCCTTGCTTCAAGGCGTTGATTTTCTTCCGGGTGCCTCGATTGCTGGTCTGTGCCGAGCTTTATTTTTAACGTGAGCGCCTCAGCCAGCCAATCGCGTATTTCTTTTGCTCTTATGCTGTCAGCGTCGGCCAGAATCCCTGTCATTACCGGTTCAAAGCGCTCACGAAATGCTTTGGATCGCAATAGCGGCGATGTGAAAGCAGTATTGACTGCCAAATTTAAAAATATAAGCACATCATTAAGGTCTTCAAAAGGCTCAGCCGGCAACAATGTTTCCAGATCCAATTCCTGCACTTCCCGGTTGGTCGGCAGGCGCGGCATCTCCTGCCCTTTTGCAAAATGCAGATACGGAACCAAATACTCTCCTGCGGAATTCTTCGCGTCCAACAACTCCCCTAAATCCACTACCGAACCGGTTTCCAGCGGAATCTCCAACGGCAGATAATGTAATATAAAATGAAAATCAGCCGGCAATACATTGTTCTCTTTATCAAAATATAGTGTACCCGAACCATTACCGTGCCAGGCAACATAAAAGCGACCAAGCAACTCATCTTCCTCACCCCGTAATTCAAAATTATAAATAATTTCCTGCCTTATTTTTCCCATCATATTAATGATGTCCTGACGCAAAGTCGGGCTATTATTGAGCCGGTACACCTCATTTTCCTGTAAAGGTTCCCGTACAGAGTATTTTTCATGTTTGGCCGGTTTCACTGCCGGCAATTCGCTGATTAGCGCATTAATGGTTTCCGGGTTTAGCATCCTGCCTTCGGCACGATGCTTCATCAGATAAGCTGCCAGATCCCGATCAAGCCGCACCAGCGCGTCATGCCAGGTATTTCGTTGGGTTTCCGGTACTGTATTTAAGAATGTCTGCACCTCCGTTCGCAACTCTGCCTGACGCTGCGCCTGCTGTTGCTCATATTCCGCGACGGCATCGGCAACCACCTTGCCTACGGCCTCCACTGTCAGTAACTCCAGTTCCAGTTGGCGACTCAACGAGTCTATCGTATGACCGGTCGGCAACAGCGCGATTTCCCATTTCGCAAACTCTGCCGGATAAGATTGTTTGAGCAGTTCCAGCTGTTGTTGGAATTGCATCTCTGTATGCTCTGCCGCCAGCTGCACTAATAAAGAGAGTGATTGAATTTTATCGTCAGCAATTGCATCCAGATATTCATTTATTGGAACATCGGTTCCCCGCAAATAAACCTGTAAACCCGCATCAATCGCAGCTTGAACCAACTGCTCCTGACTGATATCCAAATCATCCAGCAAGGCCGATAACTGACTTTCCAATTCGGCTTGCTTTGCCCGGTTTGCTTGTGCCGTCTGCATCTCACTGATTCTGGCCTGATATATCCCGTGAATATTCACAGCCTTGTCAATAAAATCCGACCCATGCATACCGCTAGAACTATTGTATGCATCCAGAAGAACACCATAAGACGCAAATCCAATGGATATACTCTCGCCGGGAAATCTGTCTCTCAATGCCTGTAGTTTTTCAATCACCAGGATTTCCCCAGCGGATGTTAACGACCCGTCGACGACATACTCGGTGTCTTCCAGTATTTTTACAATATCGGCCCGGTGTATATCCACTGCAGCTTTATACGCCGCGAGCTCTATTGAAGCCTCAGTATCAGAAGGCTGATCCTGCAGTGCTTTTAATTGAGCCTGTACTGCAGTTTCCCCATCGGCTGTCAGCGTTTCATCAACCACATACAAAGTACCGGTTAATATTTCTGTCGCTTTTGCACGATCCGCCGCGCTCAATGTGTCGGCGTCGGGATCTGTTTGCGCGAATAAGCGGATTTTCTGATCGAACGGCCCGGATGCTCCTGCGGACCCATAGACCTCAGCCCGGCTTAACGCCACGATAACACCACCGCCATCGGCTAAATTGATTTCAGTCATGGGTATTCCGTGTGCTCGGATAATGCAGGTATTGTCGGAAATTGCCTCTAAGGCAGCAATACAACAAACCGGCTAGCGCTTAACGAAAGTAATAGGTGCTTTTACTTTAGATGCTTATGCCAAGTGCACAAAACAGCCTTAGTGACCAAATTGAGGCATCGCCGCACTAACTTATGGTGCAACCTGTGGTATTGCAGCCGGCACACCCTGACCTGAAGCAGCCGGTGTTGTCGGTGCGATCACCGGGCTCGGCAGCATGAAAGTGGATTGCTGGAGATACTGATTGATACGGCTTTGTTCTGCCGAGCTCAGCTGTGGAATATCCTGCCAGCCGCTTTCAGGCGTGTAATGCGTACCAGTGTTGCCTTGCGGTGTGTATACACTCAACGGTACCGCCTGCAGACTTAAGCGCTTCCCGGACTCTGTCACCACATGTAACTGTAATTGCCCCTGCTGGTTCGGCTTATATAAATATTTCGGTATCGTATTGCTCTGAGTGTATTGACCCAAACCGGTTTTGCCTGTTAATGAAATCATCGGCACATTGGTGCTTACTTTCCCACCAATCGGTGCACCGGCCTGTGCGGTACTGATGATATTGCTGCCCGCATTGCCGGCCTGCTCCGGAACCATCTGCGCCGCCGGATAGCGTGAGGGCATTGTAATGTGTTCAGCGCGTTGGGCTGGCTTTTCAGATCGCGCGGCCTTTAAAGCCGCAGTCACCTGTTGGATTTGCCGGGTCAGTTGTTGCAGACTCGCTGCCTGCCCCCGATAGACTTGTGCCTGTTTCAGTTGGGTGTTGATTTCGACATCACTGCGTTTGGCCTGTGCCGACCAGTGCTGCAAGCTTTGCTGAATTTCCGGACCGAACTTTATATAGTCTGCCAGCCGCATTGGCGGTTTATCGCCCTGATGCGTCACATTGGGATGCAAGCCCGCGTAATCTTTATACTGCTGCCCCAGATCGATTTCGGTAAAGTCCAGCTGCCGGAATTCTTCCAGAGTTAGTGCTGCCTGAACCACTTCGGGTAACTGCGCATACGCATTGTGCAGCACCTGCTCCAAACGGGCTTGTTCGGGGAAGGATTCTGCAGGCCTTGTACTTTTCGGGCTAAAGGTAGCCGGCACCAGCTGTGCCGGTTGATATTCGGTTTGTGTCGATTGCCCCTCACCGCTCTCCACCGGTGTTGTTAAATCACCTGCCTGCTCTGATAATAATCCAGGCAAATTGTAAGGCGCAACACCAATTGTGCCAGGACCGTTCTCAATTTTTTTATGGAAACTAAAGTTGGTATAACCGGGATGCTTTTGTTGATCAGCCAGGTTAAATAAATTATTACTTTCGGCAAACCCTTGATACTGTTGATACTGTTCGACCAATGCGCTGGAGGATTCACCCGGCACCTGATCACTCAGGCTGTCGGTGGTAATGCCCAAACCATCTTCCGCCTGAGGGCTTGCATTCTCCTGCACATCACCTGGCTCTGCAGTCACCGGCAGCTCCACTCCCAACCGGATATCATGTTTTTCAAGAAACTGATTTAAAAAATGCCAGGAACGGCTACCGGGCCCAGTATCAAAATCGTAACCACCGTAAACCGCCAATGATCGCAGCCAATTACCTGCTTCCGGGTAAGACTCAATCACATCACCGACAGTTGTAAACTTCAATTCCAATCCTTGCGGCAAACTACTACGCAGCCCCTCATCCTCATCAAGGATTACTTCAGCCCCAAACCCTAAAGACAGCCAATAACCGATACCCACGTGTTCCCGTGACTTGGCTGCGGCAATAACCGACGGCTGAATACCCGACTGCTGAGCTGCCAGTAAGGTATTGGTGACGATACGTGCTCCCAACTTATCTGGCGCACCAGGCTGCATATAAAGGGACATAATTTCCAAAATCATGTCTCCACCGAAGCCAGTCAACTGCAAAACATACTGCTCCGACATCTCAGGATGATCAACCAAAATCTTATATTGCTTGCCAGACGAAATATCGTCCAGCGTTATATTGCTATCATCAATACCACCACTTAAACGAATGATATCGTTCCGGGAAAACTGTTTTCCCTCTAGTTCAAACACAAAGTCATCGCCAACTTTCTGACCATTGAATGTGACAGTGATATTTTCACCATTAAAATATTGCGCGGTAGTCGGGTCTCTGACCGGGCCCGACTGCGGCTGTTGGCTAACTGTCTGTATTGACCCACCAAACTGTTGCTGCATTTTCTGCTGCTCCACTTGCTGTGCCTGCTGTTGTTGGCGTATTGCCTTAAGCGTATCGGCATTACCGGGAGCCTGCTGCGGCTGTTGTGATTGTTGGCTTATATCACCGTGCACACTTTGCTGTGTTTTCTGCGCTAATGCGGGATCGATTTTTTGCGCAATCACACTGCGCACATGCTGATCAGCAATCTTCAGCTTATCGACAGTTTGCTGCAACACTTCCCAGGAGCGGCTACCTGGTTTTAAATCAACCGTCAAATGTATATCGGTGCCATATAAGCGCCACCATTTCTTCCCCAATGGTGTTTGCAGCAGGTCCTGTACGGTGTTTGCATTTTTAACTTCTTCCGGCAGGTAATCGGCATCATATCCCAATTCGATTTTTTCTTCCGGGCGCAAAGCCTTATTGAGCCGTGACTTCAGAGGCAAATTCAACTCTGCATCAGCGCCCACCCGCGGCCAAACCCGATAACCTTGTTCTTCAGATGCTCCGGCACTCTTGACACCAGAGCCATAGCGCCCTGCAACCATTTGCACTTCGTCGATGCCGAGAGCCGCCGCATTGATAATTGTTTTGATGATCATGCGTACAGCAAGCCCTGCTGCGCCATTGCCTTTATCACTTCGATAAATCGAAGCAAAATGCAGAACGTTTTTGCCATTATCATCATGTATCAGAGTGAACTCGGGCGGCATATCAAACAAATGGTTATTATATAATTTAAACTTTATACTATCAGGCTCAATATCCGTTACCCAGACCGCTGAACGATCGGGGGCACCGGCCAGGCGCGCAAACGCATCCAACAGTAACTTCAGCCCGTGAAACTCGATTGGCGCATAAGGCCTTCCATCAATCTGGCCATCAGCTCTGACAGGCACCTGCTGCCCACTAAACAAATGCGCCCAGCGATCCCCTCGATTCCGGCCGGGTTGCGACGGGCCCTGCTCCGCCTGCTGTGATTGTTGCGGTGTTTCGCCATACTGCTGCTGCGCTATTTGCTGTTGGCTCTGTTGCTGCTGTTGTTGTATTTGTGCTTCGGTTAAATTGTGCCCATCCGCAGTCGCAGTCACCGGCAGCTCCACTCCCAACCGGATATCATGCTTTTCAAGAAACCGGTTCAAAAACTGCCAGGAGCGGCTACCGGGTGTAGTATCAAAATTATAAGCACCACCACGCTTCAGTGAATGTAACCACTTATCCGCTTCAGGATAGGACGCAAGCACATCACCGACTGTTGCAAACTGTGACCGCACATCAAACGGCAATTTATTACGCTGCTCTCCATCCAGTGCTGTATCAGCACCGAATCCCAATGAAAACCAATAACCGCTGCCAACATATTCACTCGTCTTCGCACCGGCAAAAACCAACGGCTCAATACCCAACTGCTGAGCTGCCAGCAGTGTGTTGACCACCATGCGCGCACCCAGTTTTTCCGGCGCACCGGGCAGCTTTTTCAACAACTTAATTTCCAGTGTCATCGGTTCAGATTTACTGCTGTACAAAAACAATTTATAGGGTTCTGACAGCAAAGAATGACTGACCTTAACAAACAACTGATGGCCAAATAGTTCTTTTGATAACACAATATTGCTGCCATCGATACCGCCACTTAGCCGAATGATATCGTCCCGGGAAAACTTTTTACCCTGAAACTCCAGCTCGAAGTCATCACCAACTTCCTGGCCGTTATATTTGATGGTGATATTTTCACCATTAAAATATTGTGTGGTAATCGGGTCTCTGACCGGGCCTGACTGCGCGAACTGTGGTGTTTGTTGAACCGAAAACTCTTTTTGACGTTGCTGGTATTCGGAGAGCTGCTGCGCCTGATGTGCACGAATTTCCGACAGGTTCTGCTCAACCTTGTGCTGTTGTGTATTATCCCCAGAGGACTGTCCACCCAAACCGACCTTAGACATTAACTGCTGCAATAATCCCGGGCCGGATGTGTTACCGCCATTGCTATCGATGCTATTACCCAGCAAGCTATCATAAAAAAAAATCTGTTCGCGCAACACATCTGCTGCCGGTTTGTTTTTTAGTTTATGCTGTGCTTTCTGCATACCGGTGCGATAGGTTTCGATCAGCAGGCGGGAGGTTTCTGCAGTCAGCTCGATATTGGTTCCTTTGTACTCTGTTGCTCCACGAATATAGGCCTCCATCACTTCGGAAAAATGCTTAACCATATTGATGCGCATATCGCTGAGCTCTTTGGCTGCTTCAGGATGCGAATTAAACATTTGAGTTAATGCGTCAAACAACGCGTACTCGACGATGCCGCGTGATTTGATCCGCACCTCATCGGCGCCCACTTGTTTCAACTCAAACTCGCCGCGTAACGGGAGATAATCGCGGGCCTCATCAACAGATAGAATATTACTAAAGCGCTCGGGCTTATTATCTTCGGTAATAACAGATACTGCATGTGCAGCATGTTTAATTTGAGGCGCATGTGTTGCCACATCTCCGATATTCACCCCATTTGCCATATCCCAGCGATTTAATGCGGCATTAACTGATGTATTAATCAACTCACCCAGAATACTGTTCGATTGCTGACCTGTTTGCTGATTTTTAAAATTAACCGCACTGCCTGTCGCCAGATGATGCACAACATCGTGCGCACCACGTAAACCCATTCCACCAAAAATACCTTGTATAATCGCATCACCACTAACAGGCTCTGGAGCACTGATAAGCTCACCCCCGGCACTTTTAATACCGGCATACCACTGAAGCACAACCTTATCTTTACGCCCATATAAGTCGGGATCGATTTCATGCTTGTAACTAACACCTCCAAACAACTGAAACTCTCCCGGTGCGCCAGAGCTCGAATTCGATATTTGCTGAGCCAGATAGAACGGTGTGTTGATGCCGGCTGCGCTTGGGGTGAGGTTTTGCAGTTCACCGGCAAACTGCCGCATAGCGCTGGTCACCGGCTCCACCGGCTGGGCGGATGCCGGTACAGGGGTACCTGAACTGGGTGATATTGTCGTCATACACTAAAATCGCTGGCAATCTACACAACGAACTGTATGCGATTGACTCAACAACGCCTATACAGCGGAGGTTATACCGCTTAACTTTTGGTATAGGTTTTGAAAAACTGCGTCAGGGAACCCGGCACATTCACAGAGCAATGGCCCGGGCCAGAACAAACCTCAGGCAATATCGTCCGGAATCAGCTCATTCTCCAACCGGGTAATCATGTCTTTCAGATTGAGCTTCTTTTTTTTAAGCCGCTTCAGTCGCAGCTGATCCATCGTCGGGTCTGATGACAGGCGAATGATGACCTCATCGAGATCCCGGTGCTCAACATACAGTGCCTGGAGTTTTATGCGGATTTCAGCTTCTGTGTTGGACATTGAGACCTCTCATTAAGCATCCATTATAGCCCGGCTGACGATAAAGGTAAGTGCTGTTTCCCTATCCAATGAATAAATTGCACTTTAATGTTTTTAAAAATAAGCCGCTAGATACGCTAAACTCTCTGTTCAGGCAGTAAGAAAAGGAATTTGCTTATATAAATTGGAGCCTGCTCGCAATTCACCTTATAATCACGCCGCGTGAACGCTGGTTCTTTCCCTGTAAAATATAACAAACGGTTAACGTGATCAGACGGCAAACCGACTCGGATTGATACGATGACAATAAAAATCAAAAAAGGCCTGGATTTACCGGTTGCCGGGCAACCCGAGCAGGTAATCCACCCCGGCCCCGAGATTAACTCGGTTGCGGTACTCGGATTCGACTACATCGGCATGAAACCCACCATGCAGGTGCGTGAAGGCGACCGGGTAAAACTCGGCCAGGTGCTGTTTTCAGATAAGAAAAACCCCGGTGTCGACTATACTTCTCCGGCCAGCGGGGTAGTGGCTAAAATTAACCGTGGTGCAAAACGTGTACTGCAATCGGTCGTGATTGAGCTGGACGGCGATGATGAGGAAACCTTTGAGGCATATGTTCCGGACAAACTCGGCAATCTGAGCACAGAAGAGGTTATAGACAATTTAACCCGCTCTGGCCTGTGGGCCTGCCTGCGAACCCGGCCTTACAGCAAACAGCCGAAACCGGACACCAAACCCAGCGCGATCTTTGTGAATGCAATGGATACCCGCCCGCTGGCTGCAGACCCGATAGTAATTATTAAGGAATATGCAACGGACTTTCAGCACGGTATTACCGTGTTGTCACACCTTGCACCAAAACTATTCATCTGCCATGACGCTGCAGCGGAAATTCCTGACACAAAATGCAAGAACGTGCACCATCAGAGTTTCAGCGGACCGCACCCGGCCGGGCTACCGGGCACACATATGCATTTTCTCGACCCGGTCGATGCAGCCAAAACCGCCTGGCATCTGAATTATCAGGATGTGATCGCAATCGGCAAGTTGTTTACCAGCGGCCGCATCTGGACTGAGCGGGTTATTGCGCTGGCCGGTCCAATGGTGAAAAACCCCCGCCTGATTCGCACCCGCCTCGGCGCCAGCACTGAAGACCTGGTAAAAGACGAGTTATATGACGGCGAAGCGCGTATTATTTCCGGCTCGATACTGTCAGGCCGTCGTGCAGCCGACTGGGCCGCTTATCTCGGCAAGTTTCATTTACAGATTGCAGTGCTCAATGAAGGCCGCGAGCGCGAGTTTCTCGGCTGGATCATGCCCGGGAAAAATAAATTCTCCGCGATGCGAGTATTTATTTCGTCACTGAACCGCAAACGCCGGTTTAATATGACCACCAACATGAACGGCAGTCTGCGCGCGATGGTGCCTATCGGTAACTACGAGAAAGTCATGCCGTTGGATATTCTGCCCTCACAATTATTGCGGGCATTGGTCACGAAAGACACCGATCTCGCCCAGTCACTTGGCTGCCTCGAGCTTGACGAGGAAGACCTCGCGCTGTGCAGCTATGTTTCACATTCGAAGTACGACTACGGCCCGGTATTACGCGCCAACTTAACCCAGATTGAACAGGAAGGTTAAATGATTTCACGCTTACGCAAATTTCTGGATCGCATGCACCCGTACTTCGCGACCGGCGGTCCGTTGTCGAAGTACTACGCGGTTTATGAAATGGTCGATACGTTTTTATTTTCACCGTCCGATGTTTCACCAACCGCACCTCATGTACGCGACGGCCTGGATCTGAAACGGGTTATGACCTATGTCTGGATTGCCGCACTGCCCTGCGTGGTGATGGCCGGCTGGAACACCGGCTATCAGGCCAACCTTGCGCTGAGTGCGATGGGCTTGGACGGACAAACCGGCTGGCGTGGCTGGCTGCTGGACTGCATCGCGTTTCTTGGGGTTTATAACCCGGCGAATCCGATCGGCTGCTTTATTCACGGCATGATGTTTTTCCTGCCGGTCTATATCGTCACCATTGTGGTCGGCGGGCTTTGGGAGGTCACTTTCGCCGCGATCCGCAACCACGAAGTCAACGAAGGGTTCTTCGTGACTTCTATTCTGTTTGCATTGACGTTACCGCCTACCACCCCACTGTGGCAGGTTGCACTGGGCATTAGTTTTGGTGTGGTTATCGCCAAAGAAGTATTCGGTGGCACCGGTAAAAATTTCCTGAACCCGGCGCTCACCGGACGGGCTTTCCTGTATTTCGCCTATCCGGCAACCCAATCAGGGAACGCAGTCTGGACTGCAGTGGACGGTTTCAGCGGCGCTACCGCGTTGGCCTTGGCCGCCGAAGGCGGGATGCAAGCCGTCACCGATTCCGGCATCAGCTGGATGGCCGCGTTCCTCGGCTCGATTCAGGGTTCTTTGGGCTCAACCTCAACCCTGGCCTGCCTGATTGGCGGCGCGTTCCTTTTATATACCGGTGTGGCTTCATTCCGGATTATTTTCGGGTGTTTCTTTGGCATGGTCGCTACCGCACTCCTTTTAAACCTGATCAGCAGTGAAACCAACCCACTGTTTGCGATGCCCTGGTACTGGCATCTGGTACTCGGCGGTTTCGCGTTCGGCATGATATATATGGCCACCGACCCGGTCAGTGCATCCATGACCAATACCGGGCGCTGGATTTATGGGGCACTAATTGGTTTTATGACGGTCGTAATTCGCGTGCTTAACCCGGCGTTTCCGGAAGGCATTATGCTGGCAATTTTATTCGCTAATTTATTCGCGCCGCTGATCGATCACTTTGTAGTGAAAGCGAATATTAACCGACGGCTGCGCCGCAGCGCGCTTAACGCATAGGATTCAACGAATGGCTTCCAACGACAGTATCCGAAAAACACTGACAGTCGCGGTCACTCTCTGCCTGGCCTGCTCGATCGTAGTCGCCTCTGCCGCAGTACTGCTCAAGCCCCGCCAGTTGACCAATAAAAGTCTCGATAAGCAAAAAAACATCTTGCAGGTTGCCGGTCTGCTGGACCAGGGCGGCAACATCGCCGACTTATATGAGCGCTATGTAGAGGCCCGTGTGATCAACCTGCAAACCGGTGAATATGCCGATGATATCGACCCGGCAACCTTCGATCAGCGCAAGACAGCCAAAGATCCGGCCACCAGCACCGCACTGGCACCAACCGAAGATATTGCGGGTATAAAACGCAAACCCCAATATGCATCGGTGTATCTGATTAAAGATAACGGCGCTACCCGTTATGTAATACTGCCAATCAGCGGTTATGGTTTATGGTCAACGCTGCACGGTTTTATTGCGCTTGAAAATGATCTGACCACTGTATACGGAATCAGTTTTTACGAGCATGCCGAAACACCCGGGCTGGGCGGCGAGGTTGATAATACCGGCTGGAAAGCGAAATGGCGCGGCAAAAAACTGTTCGACCCTGCCGGAGAACCTGCGTTGGGACTTATTAAAGGTATCGTTAACACCTCGGCGCCAAATGCAGAATATCAGATCGACGGCCTGGCCGGCGCCACCCTGACCGGTCAGGGTGTCAGCAACATGCTGCAATTCTGGTTCAGTGCTCAAGGTTATCAACCGTTCCTTGCAAAACTAAATCTTAACCTGGAAAACTAGACATGTCCGACTCAGCAAAAGACGTTCTACTTAACCCACTCCTGAACAACAACCCGATCGCACTACAGATTCTGGGTATATGTTCAGCACTGGCAGTAACCACTAAGCTGTCGACCTCATTGATTATGTGTCTGGCACTGACCGTTGTCATCGCGTTTTCAAACTTCTTTATCAGCATGATTCGTCACCATATACCGGCGAACATACGCATCATTGTGCAGATGACGATTATCGCGTCACTGGTCATAGTTGTAGACCAGTTCCTGAAAGCATATGCATATGAGCTTAGCAAACAGCTGTCGGTTTTTGTCGGCCTGATTATCACTAATTGCATTGTCCTGGGCCGGGCTGAGGCATTTGCAATGAAAAACGGCCCGGTGCTGAGTTTTGTCGATGGCATCGGCAACGGTTTAGGGTACAGCCTGATCCTGATTGTTGTCGGCACTGTAAGAGAGTTATTCGGCTCAGGCACACTGCTTGGCTACACGGTAATGCCACTGGTCACCGAAGGTGGCTGGTATGACCCGATGGGGCTGATGCTGCTGCCGCCCAGCGCATTTTTTATTATCGGTCTGTTTATCTGGGCTTTACGCTCCTGGAAAAAAGAGCAGGTTGAAAAACCTGAATACCAGATTCACCAGGTGCACAGAACGGAGGTCGTGTAATGGAAGCTTATTTGAGCCTGCTGTTGCGCGCGGTGTTCGTTGAAAATCTCGCGCTCGCATTCTTCCTGGGAATGTGTACATTCCTGGCAATTTCGAAAAAAATCGAAACCGCAATCGGGCTGGGCATCGCGGTGATGATCGTTCAGGGTATCACTGTGCCGGTGAACAATGTGATTTTCCAATACCTGCTGAAAGATGGCGCACTGGCCTGGGCCGGCCTGCCCGAAGTTGACCTGAGCTTTCTCGGTCTAATCAGCTACATTGGCGTCATCGCTGCAATCGTGCAAATCCTTGAAATGACGCTTGATCGCTTTTTCCCGGCACTCTATAACGCGCTTGGCGTATTTTTGCCCTTAATTACTGTGAACTGCGCGATCCTTGGCGGGTCACTGTTTATGGTGGAGCGCGACTATAACCTTACCGAGAGCGCAGTTTACGGACTGGGCAGCGGTCTGGGATGGGCGCTTGCAATCACCGCGCTGGCAGGCATTCGTGAAAAACTGAAATACAGCGATGTACCGGACGGCCTGCAGGGCCTTGGCATTACATTTATTACCGTGGGTTTGATGTCGATGGGTTTTATGGCCTTCTCCGGCATCCAACTGTAACCATGCAATAGTGAAATAAGGAATCGGCAATGCTCGAAATCGGTTTAGGGGTCACTTTTTTTACCGCGATTATTCTGTTACTGGTCACGATTATTTTGTTTGCCAAATCCAAACTGGTGGCCAGCGGCAATGTCAAAGTGACGATTAACGGCGAGAAAACCATCGAAGCACCTGTGGGTTCGAAACTGCTCGGCGCCTTGGCCGACCAGGGTCTTTTTGTTGCTTCCGCCTGCGGTGGAGGCGGCACCTGCGCACAATGTCGGGTTAAAATTTTTGAGGGCGGCGGCGTAATCACACCGACGGAATTAAACCATATCAGCAAACGTGAAGCGGCCGGCTGTGACCGGCTTTCATGTCAGGTCGCGGTCAAACAGGACCTGAAAATCCAGGTGCCGGAAGAAGTATTCGGTATCAAAAAATGGGAGTGCACCGTCCGCTCTAACCATAACGTCGCCACTTTTATCAAGGAACTCGTATTGGAACTGCCCGAAGGCGAAGATGTTAATTTTCGCGCCGGCGGTTATATACAAATCGAATGCCCGCCTTATGAGTGTAAATACACCGATTTTAAAATCGATGAAAAATTTCATGAGGACTGGGACCATTTCAACATCTGGAAATATGAGTCGCAGGTAAAAGAACCGGTGTTACGCGCATACTCAATGGCTAACTACCCTGAGGAAAAAGGCATCATTATGCTTAATGTGCGCATTGCGACACCTCCGCCCAGAGCCAAAGACATTCCTGCGGGGAAAATGTCATCTTATATTTTTAATCTTAAAGCCGGCGATAAAGTCACAATTTCCGGCCCTTTTGGCGAGTTTTTCGCGAAAGACACCAAAGCTGAAATGGTATTTATCGGCGGTGGTGCCGGCATGGCGCCCATGCGATCACATATTTTTGATCAACTTAAGCGACTGGGCTCTGATCGTAAAATCAGTTTTTGGTACGGTGCGCGCAGCCGCAAGGAAATGTTTTATGTTAATGACTTTGATACATTGCAAAAAGAATGCAATAACTTTGTCTGGCATGCAGCATTATCAGACCCCAAGCCTGAAGATAACTGGGAAGGCTACACCGGCTTTATTCATGAAGTTCTTTATGAAAATTATTTAAAAGATCACCCGGCTCCTGAAGATGTCGAATATTACATGTGCGGACCACCCATGATGAATGCGGCAGTTATTAAAATGCTGGAAGACATGGGAGTTGAACATGAGAATATCATGCTGGATGATTTTGGCGGTTAAGCATCAAAACACTATATCGCGGTGCTTACGAAAATAACTGCCACTGTTAAACCAGGCGCTTTTACACTGCTTGCGGTACTGTGCGCATCCTGCGGACAAAGCACCTCTCAACATGAGCCAACTGAATTCGACGGTGCCACGATGGGCACCGTCTATTCAGTCAAAATCACCGACTTACCTCCTGCTGTTGACCAGACAAAACTACAGGCCAATCTGGAAAAGCTATTAGCGTCGATTAACCAAAGCATGTCGACCTATCTTAACGACTCTGAGATTTCCTTAATCAACCAGAATAAAAGCACCCAGCCACTTAGCCTGTCTTCAGACATGCTAACTGTGCTGATAGAAGCTGTCTCAGTCGCCGAACTGAGCCTGGGGGCATTCGATATCACGGTCGGGCCACTCGTCAACCTATGGGGGTTTGGTCCTGAGAAGCGCGACACTGCCGTTCCAAATCCTGCCGAAATCGAGCAAGCCATACAGAAAACCGGCATGGATAAAATTATCCTTAACCATGAAGACCAAACGCTACGAAAACTAAACCCCGAAACCATGCTTGATTTATCAGCCATTGCCAAAGGCTATGCAGTCGATCGAATGGCGGCACTTTTAGAAACCCATGGCATTGCCGATTATATGGTGGAAATCGGCGGTGAGCTGCGCATGAAAGGCATAAACTCCAAAGGAAAACCCTGGCAAATTGCGGTGGAAAAGCCGGTGATCAGTAATCGTGAAATCTTTCGCATTGTCGCACCCGGTGATATGAGTATCGCGACATCCGGAGACTATCGGAATTATTTTGAACAGAACGGCAAACGCTTTTCTCACACAATCGACCCGCGTACCGCACAGCCAATCGACCACAAGCTTGCATCAGTGACTGTTATTGCACCAAGTTGCATGTATGCAGATGCGCTTGCAACCGCACTGATGGTGCTGGGCCCCGAATCAGGGTATGCTCTGGCTGAGCGGGAAAACATCGCCGCGCTGTTCATTATCAGAACCGGCAGTGATTTTTCCATTAAAACCACCCCTGAATTTACACCGTATTTTGTTGATCAATAGGAATATCATATGTTCAATCTGATTATCGTCAGTTTTCTGGTTATGCTGATAGCGATCGCAGGAATGGCTATCGGGATAATACTCGGGGGGCGCCGGCTCAGCGGAACCTGCGGTGGACTTAACAGCATTGAAGGCCTGGAAAGTGCCTGCGAACTGTGCACAAAGCCCTGCGCGAAGAAAAGAAAAGCGCTACGCGAGCAAAATTCAAAACGCCCGGAACCTTTCTAAGGCGTTCAAATATTCAAATATCAATGCTTTTTTTTATAAAAGCTTTACAATTTTAACAACGGCCTATATAAAAGCAGGAAGTCTAGTGCAAACAGCCGGTAAGGACGCCCGGACCAAAGGGAGGTAAAAGCTGTGTTGAAAAAAATTACCGTAAAAGACTATATGGCTGCCAATCTGGTCACCTTTACACCGGATATGGACATTCTGGATGCAATCAACGAATTGGTTGATAAAAAGATTTCCGGCGCATCAGTTGTCGATCAGCATGGCAACCTTGTCGGCATATTATCAGAACGTGACTGTATGAAAATTGCGCTGAACGCCTGCTATCACGAGGAGTTGGGCGGCAAAGTTTCTGAATACATGACAAGCGATGTTAAAACCGTTCAGGCCGATATGAGTATCGTCGATCTGGCCGAATTATTTTACAACTCCCCATTGCGCCGCTATGCAGTATTCGATGAGGAAAACCGCCTGGTCGGGCAAATCAGTCGTCGCGATGTGTTACGCGCGCTGCAGACAATCTGGTAGAACCCACTTCAAAATTACTTCGGCTTTTGAGGCAGGCTCCAATAAAGCCTGTTTAAAACGTCAGCGACAAACCGAATGATAAAAACGGCATCAATTTGTACTTTGAATATTTTTGCTGTAATTCCTGTTCCCGCCCAGCCACGTAATCATTAAGTTCAGCCGTTATCAACGGATGGATATGAACAATTTTTCCGTCCAATGTAATATCCAGATCCGGTTTACCGTAATAAATCACACCAATATCAACACTGTAACGTAATCGACTTTTTGAGTAGGGTGAGTTGCCCCAGCCTATACCAAAGTAAGGTGCAAAAGATTTATAGCGGGCAACACCGCTAATATTTATATCCTGTTCATCGATACTTACCTGTGGCCCCTCAAGCACGACCTGATCCGGTATTTTTTCTTTATCAACATCAACTGAGGCTGATTCTAAAGTCACTTTTTCATCAATGCCAAGCTGACTTAGATCCAGTTCACCGCCTTCAAAAGAAAAACTATCCGGAATGCCACTTTTATCAATTTTAAAAGTAACATCATCGTACTTCCGGTTAAAATCAGGAGCAGCATACAGATCTATATCGTTAGTGCCGACAAATACCCCGATTGTCGTGCGAAAGCTTCCACGCAGCGGATGCCAGTCAATCAGTGTCGACACAGCTTTATTATCGAGCCGAAAAGCACTTTGCAAAAAGTCTTTTTCTTTTCGGTGCAGGCCGGTACGATCCTGACCGCTGATACGATAAGCAATATTTCTATTTATAACTGAGCGCACTTCCCAACCGACAATTTCACTATCGCCTTTGTGGAGCACATGCTCAACAAAGGGCGCAGCAAACGCCTCACTGTAATTCAGGAAAAGTACTACGGATACGCATACAACATACTTCATGCAGCATCACCTCCCCCAACAAGAGGATTAAAGCCGTGTTATTATTCCAAAGGTAAATCCAGACGATTCGCTGGAGGGAGCTTCCGGTGTTCTTAATTATTTAGACGAGTGATCCAATTCATAGATCCTGCAACTAAAAAAAACTTTTTGACGGGAAAACGTTCTAAAGAGATTTGAAATGCTTCTACTTTTTTAGATTAATTCTTAATTAAAAAACATGAAGATTATACTAAATCAAAAACACTCCAACACTGATTATACAAAAATTTTATCAATTTAGCCGGCTAATTCCGAAATACCTACCAAAACTTTAGTAGTATTATCCCAAACAATTTCCTTATAGTTAAAACCTGATTCCAGCGTTGGTTTAATCACTTGAAAATAAGGTGATAAATCAAAATCACGCGGCGCATACAAACTGTGATGACGAATATGCATAATTTCTTTTGCTGAAAAATCCCTATTTCCATCGGCATTGGCGGGTAACACATGGGGCAAAATCGGATAACGCACTTCCTGAAAAGCCTGCGCAATCAAGGTTGAGCAAATCGCACGGGTCGGATCACCGCTACCCAGTGCCAACATTCGACGCCGCCATGCCTGCGGCACAGGTGGAGTTGATATCAGATAACGCGCCAGATCAGTGATATTTTTCAAATCATATTGATATCCCAATCTGCTAATTACAAATGCTATCACTTCATCCCTGTCTGAGCGTGTTAAATTGACAGGCCGACAAATACGGATATTAAAACTCTCATATTTTGATACTGGAACGGCTATGACACCTGATTTTAAATCAGCCTCAATCAGCATTGCTTTACCTGCATCCTGCTTCTCCGCCAAAGCATCGCCGATATAGATTGCCGCATGTGACCAGGTCGATTGAGTCATGTATTTTATCGCCGTGCTGATACGCTGATTACCTTCCACCAGCAGCACATCCGCCGGCTGCAATACTTTCTCCAATGTAGCCACATCACATATAGAAAAAGATCTGTAATATCCCAGCGGCCTGGACAAGTGCTTAACCAACAAACTTCCCAGATGTGAAACCGCCTTATCTATGATCGACATTTTATCAATACACTCTTTTGTTATTTCCCTTGCGCCCGCCTATAGACTAACAAAAATACGCCTCTAAAGTAAGAAAACGGCACCCCAGGACAGGATAGGAATTTTAATACCTATTCGTATAAAATAGCCGCTTATCTGTTACGAAACTCTGTTTTTAAATGACTGACACTAACCAACATAACCTTATTGATATCGGTGCCAATCTGACACACGAGTCATTTCAACATGACTTTGACGATGTGCTGGAGCGCGCAAACACCGCCGGAGTTGAAACCATTATTGTTACAGGTGCATCTGCCGAGGGAAGCATACACGCCCAGAAGCTTGCATCACGTTATCCACAATTGTATGCCACTGCCGGCATACACCCGCATGAGGCTGCAGACTTTAACCAGGAGACTGCAAAAACCCTGCGCGCCCTGGGGAATGTTTCTGAAGTCGTCGCGATGGGAGAATGCGGGTTGGACTTTTTTCGGGACTTTTCACCGCGCCCTGCCCAGGAAAAGTGCTTCGCCGAGCAATTGGAAATCAGCTGCGAAATCGGCAAACCGGTTTTTTTACATGAACGCGACGCACATGAAAACTTCATAAAAATTCTTGAACAGTTTATTGGGGACTTGAACGCTGTAGTCGTGCACTGTTTTACCGGCAATGAGTCGCAACTGGACGCGTATCTCGAACTCGGCTGCCATATCGGTATTACCGGGTGGGTGTGCGATGAACGCAGGGGGCAACATTTACATGATTTTATCGGCAAAATTCCGGCTAACCGCCTAATGCTGGAAACAGACTCGCCCTATCTACTGCCACGTGACTTAAAACCCAAACCCAAAACCCGCCGCAACGAACCTTTTTATCTGCCACATATATTGCATGCCGTAGCCGCTATTAGCGGGAAGCCGCCTGAACAAGTGGCAAAGGAAACCACCGAAACCGCCAAAGCTTTTTTTGGGCTGGATTAAATATCCACTTAAAGCTTAATACGCCAAGTGCCCGGCGATTTGTGCATGTAAGCCGGCATTCCCGGCCGCCAACACCGTGGTCGTCTCCAGGCCGGGAGAATTTTGATGCAAATCGGTTAACACCCCACCTGCTTCTGAAATAATCACCGCCAATGCCGCAATATCCAGAATATTCACATCTGATTCGATCACCAGATCAATTTTCCCCGAGGCCAGCAAGTGATAATGAAAAAAGTCCCCATAACCGCGAATTCTGTTCACCTGCGGAATCAGTTCTCCCAATTTACCCCAACTATCGGACTGTGCGAGACTCGCGATATTACCCAGTGATAAAGTGACATCCTGTAACGCAGCCACTCCACTGACTTTGATCGGCTGGCCGTTGAGATAAGCACCCTCTCCTGTTGCAGCATAGGCCATTTCACCAAACACCGGTGCATTTGAAACACCTGCAATTAAATGCCCTTGATGCATCAATGCTATCTGGGTGGAAAAAAAAGGGTACTGCCGGACAAAACTTTTTGTCCCATCGATTGGATCAATCAGCCAAAGATACTCTGCTTCCGCATTTTCTTTACCGGTCTCTTCACCGAAAAAACCATGCTCGGGAAACGCACTTTGAATAACAGACTTAATTGCCCGCTCTGACTCGACATCAGCGACAGTCACCGGGCTGCGATCCTGCTTTAATTCGACATCAATCTGCTTTTTATAATAGTGATTAATGACTTGCTCAGCCGCTTTGGCCGCTTCAATTGCGGCTTGTAAATAATGATTCTGCATAATTGATTTCTGAATAAATGCTAGACGAACCAGCCGGCCATTGTCATCAGTGCCACTGCAGCCAACCAGACAACAACAGAACGAATGACCAATGCCCGCGCGGTGCGAACCCATTGAACATCATAATCTTCGCTTTGCCCCTCAGCATGCAGTGCTGCATCATCCTCGACTTCGTGGCGCATCGCACCACAACCGGTGCTAATCACAATAGAACGGTTGCTTTGCGCAATTTCCTGCTCCGTTTGCGAAACTCTTCGCCAACCCTGCATCGCATCGTCAAAACTGCCGGTGAGAAAAAAAGTTAAACTCAATAACCTTGCCGGCAGCCAGTCAAGCAAACCATGCACATTTTCCGCGGCATTTGCAAAGCCGGGATTATCCACACTGCGGCTGTCCTGAACCAAATATGCAGCGGTGCGATACAACAAGGCACCGACCGGTCCAAGCAGAATATACCAAAACAAAACCGCGAAAATCCGGATATTGCCCTCATATAGAATTGCTGTCGTGACTTTTTTTGATTGCTGATGGACATCCTCCGGCACCGAGTCACCAACCAGTGTCCGGGCAATTTGCCGGGCCTTATCAAAATCACGGGCCTCATAGGCCTGCAGATACGCATCGATACGCTCATTTAAAGCCTCAGGGCCTAGACAGTAAGTCACCACAACAACGCCCAGAACCAGCTCAAAAAACCCCCAGGCGACATCCTGAAACAGGCACTGAATCAGCAGCATGGCCAACACAATCGGCGTTAACACTAAAAACACCCCGGCCAAACCCTGCTGTAAGCGCTCCGGTGCCCAGCCAAATAACCAGCCGCGATAATCCGAAAACCACTCCAGGCGACGCAAATGCTGCAAATGGCCGAAAAACCGCTCCAGAACCAAACTTGTGATAATTACAATAAGCGCCATATTTTTCCTTTCTTAAGGTAGACCCGTATTTTATTTATAGAATAATCCGGCCAGGCTGGTGCGAAACTTATCCCAATCGAAACATTCACCGGGGTCGGTTTTACGACCGGGCGATATATCGCTATGGCCGACAATGTGCTCTGCACTTAGGCTAGGATATGTCCTCAAGAGGCAATCTACAAGTGCTACCAGTCGCTGATACTGTATTTCGGTAAAAGGCAAGACATCAGTACCTTCAAGCTCAATACCAATCGAAAAATCATTACACCGGGACCGGCCACAATAAGCGGAATCACCCGCATGCCAGGCCCGCAATTGAAACGGGACATACTGCACAATTTCACCATCACGCCGCAATAAAACATGGGCTGACACCTTGAGCCCTGCTATTTCAGAAAAATACGGATGCACGGATGGGTCCAGGCTGTTCATAAACAGTGCATCAATTTCCTTCCCGCCGAACCGGCCCGGAGGCAAACTAATATTATGAATCACGATTAACTCCGGCTTTACCCCGGGTGGGCGTTCGTCACAATTCGGTGATTGCAACTGACGCGCAACATCCAGCAAACCGCTTTTAACATCAATGTGCATATATGAATACCAGAATTAACCCCAGAATTAACCATCGTTTGGCGGATTACCGACCGCCTGTGGGTTTGGATAAAGAACCATAGGGCCTTGTGCACGCATTTTATGCAGCCCATATAAAAATTCAAGCACACACAGCCCCGGGTGAACCCAAAAAGTCAAGAGTGTTTATTTTCGACACATCGGTAAAATACCGGGCCTCAATGAACAAGCTAAACCCCAGACAACAAAAAGCAACAAAACTGATTGACCGCCATTTACTGGTGCTGGCCGGCGCCGGCAGCGGCAAAACAAGCGTAATCACCGAAAAAATAGCATACCTGCTTCAACAACATAAAGTTGACCCCGCACGCATCGCAGCGGTCACTTTCACCAATAAAGCCGCGGAGGAAATGCGCAACCGTATCAGCGCCCGGGTCGGAAAAAAGCTGGTTACGCCACTGTCGGTGTCAACATTTCATACATTGGGCTTAAAGATTCTGCGTAGGGAATGCAAAACCCTGGGATATAAGCCCGGGTTTTCAATCTTTGACGCCACCGATGTACAAACACTGCTACAGGAGATACTGCGGGAACATAACAGCAGTAACACACTGGACCCGGCCAGTGCTGCCTGGCAAATATCACAGCTCAAGAATGCTTTACAAACACCTGCAGATGCACTGAAACAGGCCGCAGATGGCCAACAAGCCACAATCGCCGGACTATACCAGCGCTACCAACAGCAGCTCAAAGCTTATAATGCGGTAGACTTCGACGACCTGATTGTTCTACCAATGCAGCTACTCAAAAGCACAGACAGCTGTGGAGAGAAATGGCAAAAAAAACTCGATTATCTATTGGTTGATGAGTATCAGGATACCGGCCCAAGCCAATATGAGTTCGTACGCGCACTGATGGGCAAGCAAACCAGGCTAACTGCAGTCGGTGATGATGACCAATCCATCTATGCCTGGCGCGGTGCACAACCGGAAAACCTACAAAAGCTGACCGAAGACTTCAGCGATCTGGATGTCATTAAACTTGAGCAAAATTACCGCAGCATGGGGCGAATCCTCAAATGCGCGAATCAATTAATTGCAAATAACCCGCACCACTTTGAGAAGAAACTCTGGAGTGAACTCGGTTACGGCGACCCGGTTCGAATAATCCCCTGTGCCACACCTGAAGACGAAGCTGAACAATTAGCTTTGGAGGTTTTGCATACAAAATTTCAAACAGCCTGCCGTTTAAGTGATTTTGCAATCTTGTATCGTGGCAATCATCAATCACGCTTATTTGAAAGCGCACTGCGCCTGCACGACCTCCCTTACAAAGTCAGTGGCGGCACTGCATTTTTCGATCGCGCTGAAATAAAAGACCTGCTCGCATACCTGCGTTTAATCGTCAATCCGGACGATGATGCGGCTCTGCTGAGGATCATTAACACCCCGCGCAGAGAAATTGGTGCCAACACCTTGGAAAAACTTGGCGCCTTTGCCGGCGACAATAACTGTGCATTATTCGAAGCACTCAATAATCCGGCGCTTGGCCAATCACTTTCCTCTGCTGCAGTTAACCGTCTGAGCCATTTCACCGACCTGATCAATGAACTTAAATTTGCCAGCCACTCGCTGGATGCTCCGCAATTACTGCATAAGCTGATTGATGAAATTGCTTATCTTGACTGGCTTGCAAATACCACAAAAGACAAAGCGGTCACCGATTCACGCATCAAAAATGTAACCGAACTTTGCGACTGGATAAAAAAACTCTCCGACCGCCAGGATCAGCCGCTGACACTGGATGAGCTGCTGGGCAAACTGACCTTGATGGATATTATCGGGCGCAAAGAAGACGAGCGCGATGCAATACAATTGATGACACTACACGCCGCCAAAGGCCTTGAGTTTAAGCATGTATTTATCGCCGGTTTTGAGGAAGGTCTGATTCCGCACCACAGCGCCGAGACTGATGCCGCAGTGTATGAGGAACGCAGACTGGCTTATGTAGGTATCACCCGCGCCAAACGAAACCTTACAATCAGCTTTTCCAAAAAACGCAAACGTCAGGGCACTATAAGCACCTGCGAGCCCAGCCGCTTCCTTCAGGAATTGCCCATGGATGATATTCAGTGGGAAAACGCCGATAATATACCGGAATCAGAAAAACGGGCCAAAGGCAATGCCAGCCTGGATTCATTACGTAAAATATTGGCATGATGATGAGCGATTTATATATAGACTCCCCGAAGAAACTGGAAGACCTCTGTGCCAAACTGGCCTCCAGTCAATGGGTCGTCATAGATACCGAGTTTATTCGTGAAAAAACCTATCACTCACAACTCTGCCTGATTCAAATCGGCAATCACGAACAGCTGGCCTGCATTGACCCGTTGGCACTGAATGAACTGGGCCCACTCAAAGAACTACTATGCAACAGCGATATCATTAAAATCTTCCATGCCGGCGGACAGGATATGGAAATATTCTTCCGATTGTTTGGGATTTTGCCTGAACCTGTATTCGACACTCAGCTAGCCGCCGCACTACTCGGTTACGGCGAACAAATTGGATATGCAAACCTGGTCAAACAGATTCTGAATGTGGAGCTGGATAAATCCCATAGCCGTACCGACTGGAGCAAACGGCCACTGGATCAACAGCAACTGGCATATGCGCTTGATGATGTTCGTTACCTGCGTGATTTATATACTACGGTTCAAAAACAACTCATTGAATACAATAGACTTACCTGGCTGGAAGACGATATCAAAAAACTGTGCGACCCCGCCACATACGAAATTGACCCCGGGCAAATGTGGCAAAGAGTCAAAAATGTCAGCCGACTGAAAGGCCTGCAACTGAACACACTCAAACACCTGGCCAGCTGGCGCGAGCAGCGCGCGATGCAGCTGAACAAACCCCGAAAATGGATTCTGGGCGATGAAATCTTGGTGACTCTGGCACAACAGTTACCAACCAAGATCGAACAACTAAAACGGATCAGAGGCCTGAATAACGGCAATAGTGAAACATTGGGAAAAACCCTGCTATCACTGGTGGAAAATGCCAAAAACGAACCCCGGGAACTCTGGCCGAAATTCAAAATCCCCAGAAAACTCAACCACCGCCAGGAAGCACTGGCCGATATGATCGCTGCGGTAATCAGGCTGAAGGCCGCTGAACATGAGATCAGCACCACTTTGCTCGCAACACGGGATGACATTAATAAGCTGGCGCAGGATAAACGGGACATCCCGCTTATGAGAGGCTGGCGCCTTGGCATCGCTGGTGAAACGGTGATCGATTTATTGGAAGGGCGTATTGTATTGAGTTATGCGCACGGGCAACCCCAATTGACCCCAAGATAAAGCCATCATCAGGCCTGCCCTGAAATAATTACCTGCACCGATTGGTATATATTACTTTTTGTTATTACCACTTATAGTCGATTCAGCCAGCTGATTCATCGGAGTATAATTGGCTTAACTGGATCGGATTAAAGAGCCGGGAGCAGCTTGGCAGCTCTCCATACAACGACTTGAAATGCTTTCCATGCTGGCACCCTGGAATCACTTCATAATATCCGCACCTGTTATAACTTTTACTTATACGAGTAGTGTGGTTCGGTGACTAAAACTAATCACCGCCAACACACTGATAACTGGATACTAAGGTTTAGCCTGCCCGTGTGCTTTATGCACACCATGACCGCACGTTGTCCGTACCGCCCGGTGCGCTGTCGCATATCATTGGCTATATGCATTCGTGCATTTCATCATAAAAGGCGAAACCTTGGGTTAATTAACCTGGTTAATACAAGGTATCGATACGATGAACTACATAACAATCACAAACAACCCGACTTATTACGCAGATAACACCAATCCCAACCCGGGCGTACATTTTCAGTTTAACGCCTATGACCTTTATCAGGCGATTATGTTTCAGGCATCGCTGGATAATTATTTCTCAATGATGGCCAATGGTGGTGGTTACGGCTCTTTTGGACCGGCTTACCTGACCCAGGGACATGGCATCGACTCCTACGACCAACTGCATGATATAACTGCAGCCTACATGGTGAATCAGGCAACCGAAGCATTATCCTCAGATAACGAAGATAAGAATGACAGTTTTCAGTACTATTCACCTTTTTTCATCAATCCGTTTTTTGCAACTGATTTTCTGTTTAATGCACCGCCCGGCAATGGCCAGGGCACCACATTCGATGCAGAGCGTGTCAATGACCGTGTGGACCTTTTCAATGCACGCATAGATGAACTCGCAAACCGGAATTCTGTGGCGGATTTTGTCGCCGGTGGCCGTTCAATAGTCTGATCACAGATCAATATACGGCCGGGCGCTACACCCGGCCGATTGCCTGATCAGCTCTAGCCTTTCAAAATAGCCAAGCGTATACAGGTAGAACAAAATACCGTGCTTGGCTGCAAGCCAGCTTAGATCAATTTATGCTTGAGACAATTGCCCTGTCTTGGTTTAATGCTTCTCCTACTTAGGAAAAACCCGGACAATCAGAGGCCATGACCAAAAAGCACACCCGTAAAACTCCCACTAAACAAAAACCATCACCCAGAGAGTATTCTTCACAAGTTGTCGATGGTGTGGAACGCACACCCAGCCGCGCAATGCTCAGGCCCGTCGGCTTTAGTGATGAGGATTTCAAAAAACCGCAAATTGGTATTGCATCCACCTGGAGCATGGTAACCCCCTGCAATATGCATATCGACAAATTGGCTGATGCAGCATGCGAAGGCGCCGACCAGGCAGGCGGTAAAGGCATCATCTTTAACACCATCAGCATCTCAGACGGTATTTCCATGGGTACCGAAGGTATGAAATACAGCCTGGTTTCGCGTGAAGTGATTGCCGACTCCATTGAAACGGTTGTCGGATGCCAGGGCTACGACGGCGTTGTTGCATTGGGCGGATGCGACAAAAACATGCCGGGCTGCATGATTGGACTGGCACGCCTGAACCGGCCAGCGATTTTCGTCTACGGCGGAACCATTATGCCCGGACGCTACCAGGGTAAAAATATTGATGTGGTTTCAACATTTGAGGCAGTCGGAGCCTATGCGGCAAAAACCATTCCGCTGAAAGAAGTCAAAGAAATCGAGAAAAATGCGATTCCCGGACCCGGCTCCTGCGGCGGCATGTATACTGCCAATACGATGGCATCAGCCATCGAGGCACTTGGCATGAGCCTGCCAAACAGCTCGGCACAAAACGCAATCTCCAAAGACAAGCAGCAGGACTGCCATGCTTCCGGTGCCGCAGTGTTGAAACTGCTGAAGAAAAATATCCGACCGTTGGATATCATGACTAAAAAAGCCTTTGAAAATGCCATCACCGTGGTGATCGCACTGGGTGGCTCCACCAACGCAGTATTGCATTTACTCGCGATCGCACATGCCTGCAATATCAAGCTCAAGCTTGATGATTTTACGCGTATCGGCAAAAAAGTGCCGGTACTGGCTGACCTTAAACCCAGCGGCCGTTATATGATGTCCGAACTGATAAAAATCGGCGGCATCCAACCATTAATGAAAATGCTGTTAGATGCAGGTTTGTTGCATGGCGACTGCCTGACCGTTACCGGCAAAACGTTAAAAGAAAATCTCAAAGGCGTGGCGCCCTATCCGGCCAAACAAGACATCATCCGGGCACTCGATGCACCGATTAAAAAAGACAGCCACCTTGTTGTGCTTTATGGCAACCTAGCACCGGCTGGTGCGATCGCCAAAATATCCGGTAAAGAAGGTCTTAGCTTTACCGGCAAAGCCCGCGTGTATAACTCCGAGGAACAGGCGCTGCAGAGAATCCTGGACGGTACAGTCAAAAAAGGTGACGTGATTGTTGTTCGCTACGAAGGTCCAAAAGGCGGCCCCGGAATGCGGGAAATGCTCTCACCAACTTCTGCCGTCATGGGCAGAGGGCTGGGCAAAGATATCGCATTGATTACCGATGGGCGCTTCTCCGGCGGCAGTCACGGCTTTGTTGTCGGCCATATTACGCCTGAAGCGTATGTCGGCGGACCGCTCGCACTGGTCAAGAACGGTGATCACATCACAATCGATGCCAAAAAACGCAGCATCAGCCTGCATGTTTCCGAACGCGAACTGAAAACACGACTCAAAAACTGGAAACAACCCAAGCCTCGCTACAAGCGGGGCGTACTTGCCAAATATGCAAAGCTGGTCAGCTCAGCATCAGAAGGCGCGGTAACCGACAAGCAGCTTTGAAAATGACAACGCAGTGTTTATCGCAATAAGGTTATTGGCGAAATACGGATACAGTTATACAATCCGTATCCATCATGTCGATACCAGCTGATATAAAAATGACAGCATCCCCGGAATCAGGGGAGCACAAGCCCAACGACCGTGTACAGTGGTTGCGCGATGCAGCGCCTTATATTAATGCGCACCGGGGCCGCACATTTGTCATTGAGTTTGGCGGTGAGTGCCTGCTCGGCCCGGCGTTTTATACACTGATCAATGATATCGCCATCTTAAAAAGCCTGGGTATAAAGCTTGTGCTGGTTCATGGCGCCCGCCCACAAATCGAGGCTCGTCTGAAACAGCTCGGGGCAAAAAGTCACTATGCAGACGGATTACGCATTACCGATGAACACGCTCTACCCACAGTAAAAGAAGCAGTCGGCGGAGTCAGGCTGGATATTGAGGCACAACTATCACTGTGTCTGATCAATACACCCATGGCAGGCAGCCAATTAAGGGTTATATCCGGCAACTTTGTAACCGCGAAACCCTATGGCGTGCGTAATGGTATTGATTTCTGCCATACCGGCGAAATCCGCAAAATAGACAGTGCCACATTACAGGCCCAACTGGACGCCGGTCACATTGTATTATTATCACCATTAGGCTACTCACCGACCGGCGAAATTTTCAATCTACGCGCGGAAGATGTTGCGACTGCCACTGCCGTCGCATTAAATGCGGATAAACTGATATTTATGCTGGATGGACCGGGACTGCTGGATAAAAAAAGAAATCAAATAACACAATTAACAATCGCGCAGGCAAAACAGCTTTTAAATACAGACAAATCTCTCACTGAACCGGTGCAACATGATTTGCAATCGGCGATTGACGCCTGCGGCCAGGGTGTTTCCAGAATACATTTACTCAGCCATAAACTAAACGGCGGCCTGCTTCAGGAGTTGTACACACGCGATGGTGTCGGCACCCTGATTACAACCGAAAAATATGAAACAATCAGAACTGCCGATATTGAAGATATTGGCGGCATACTGGCGCTGATAAAACCACTGGAAGCAAACGGCACATTGTTAAAAAGATCGCGTGAACAACTTGAGCTGGAGATCGACAAATTCACAGTAATCGAACTCGACGGCAAAGTTATCGGTTGCGCCGCCCTATACCCTTACAAAGACAAAAAGACCGGGGAACTGGCATGCATCGTGGTCGACCCTAATCACACAAATAATGCGCGAGGCAAAGAGCTGCTGAAACATATCGAGCAGCAGGCCATTAATGCCGGTTTAACCAGTTTGTTTGTATTAACAACACAGACCGCGCATTGGTTCCGCGAACAGGGATTTGAACCTGGTAAAGAAAATCAACTACCGCCGGTTAAGCAACAACTTTACAACTACCAACGTAACTCAAAAATATTGCTTAAGCGTATTAGCTGACGTTAAAGCATCTTTCCCGCCGCCTTGGGGGGAGGGGGAATGAGGGCAGCGGAAAAGACGCTTACGCCTAGTTAGACCAAAAGTTTTAGCAGTAATCAAAAGTACTCAACATTCCTGGTTGGGGACCATGACCACTGACCTAACAATTGCAAAACATATGCCAATTACCGAGTTTTCACCAAGTGATTGATATACCTTAAGTTTTTTAAATGCCCGCAATAGATGCCACGCCAAAAGCGGCAATCATTGCACCAACATAAAACTATCTATGCAAGAAACTGGTACACAAGCACCGTTTGACCGGCAAAAGCCCTGGAATGCTGTATTCAACTTTTGTTACATTTGCCTGCTGATATTTGGGAGCCTTTGCTAAAAACATCTTGGGAGAAAATGATTTTGACACGGGAATGGCTATATTTATTATCCGCCGGCATGCTGGAAATTGCCTGGCTGGTCACCGTAAAGTATAGCGAGGGTTTCACCCGATTCTGGCCCACGTTACTACTGTTTGTTTTTGCTATCAGCGCATCATACCTGGTTGCTCTGGCGGTGAAAGCCATACCGGCCGGTACTGTATATGCAGTCTGGACCGGAATCGGCGTATGCGGCGGAGCAATTATCGGCATTTTATTATTCAATGAATCCCGGGAGTGGCTGCGTTTAGCCAGCATCCTGATGATTATCACCGGCATTGTAGGGCTCAAACTAACCCAGGCTTGATATAAACATGACCGAAATCTGGCTATGGGTTTTATTATTACTGGCGTGTTTTTTCGCGATACAAAGCCATTACCTTCGAAAAGACTATAAAAAAGTAATGCAGCATTGGCAATTACTTGAACAGGCTTTACAAAAACGCCTCGACGCACTTAAAACATTCGTGAGCGAAAATGCTGAAACAGCAGAGAATCTCTCGGCGCTGCAAAAAGAAATAAAGCCCCTGGAAACCCGTAAAGATGACCGTTTAAAAAAGTTAATCCAACGCGCCGCATTAGAATCACGCTTAAGCCGCGAAGCGGCAACACTGCTGAACAATAAAACACCCGAACTGCATAACACTCTGACCGATCTGGAAAATACGATTAAAACTTCACTCCGCTATTATCAGATCTCCGCTAACCGCTATAACCTGCGACTGGAAAGCGTGTCGGGTAAATTACTTTCGACACTGAGCACCCTGGAACCTGCACCGGAGCTAAAAATCGAATATATATGCGATTAGCCTGAGAATAGAAAATATTTAATCAGGTATGTAACGCCTGCAACCAAACATAACGATATACAATAAAGACCGATAAACCAGGCAAACCGGTTAATCGCCGCTTTTTTATATTCGAAAAAACGTAAGGCTTTAATTTTCATATTCCCCGGGAGCATACCGGTAATGCCCGGTAATTTCATAGTTAAAAAGCATATCCTCAAGCTTGGGCCCGGCACCTATATTGTGCACAATCAATGGATTCCCGCTATCGCTTGACACCCTATCGCTAACAATACCAATATGCGGAAGATCAGCCGCTAACATCCAGGTAACGATATCACCCGGTGAATAATCTTCCTTACGGTTACTTACTGGTAATACCTCACCATGTCGCGCGAAAAAAACCTGCAAATTCAGAACCCGCCTGTGATCAATATTGTGATCCGGGGTACGATGCCCCCATATCCGCCTTGAGGGATAGCGCTCAAAATTTGCTAACATATCCTCGTGCACCATTTTTTGCAGATCCACACCAACAGCACGATACGACCTGATTACTACATCGGTACATACTCCAATATAGGCGGGCACATCTCCATTGGGATAATCAATGGGTATATAAGAACCATCATAACGCACTGTATGCCTGGTCCGGTCGACTGCAGCACTAACAAAATCAGCCTGGAAACTACCGGCAAAAGAAACCTGCGAACACAACCCCAGCACCGTTACCCGGCATAAACGGCATAAGCTCACCATGAAAGCTTTTTTAATGATAACCGTCACTCTCGTTGACCTTCCCACCAAAAATTCGATACCCCATAATGGTGTAGCCAATCACAAACGGCATAAAAATCGCGAAACCGATCAATACAAACAGCTGGCTCTCGGGCGGTGATGCCGCCTCCCAAAAAGTAATTGCACGCGGCACAATATACGGCCAGATGCTGATCACCAAACCAATATACGCCAATAAAAATAATGCCACGCTTAATAAAAAAGGCGGACCCTGAATGCGCTTAACCAAACAATACCAGGCGCCCCCGGCCAGCAGCAATGTTGCCAACGGCACTTGTGAAAGCCAATAAAAATTCGGCAATGAAAACCAGCGATTCGCAATGTCCTGTTCAGCCCAAGCAGTCCAGACACTGACCAGCAAAATAAAGCACAACAATAACGGCAGTATTATTTTCGCCACCCGGTATGCCCATTGCTGCAAATCATCTTCGGTCTTGCGAATCAACCAGGTTGCTCCAAGCAGTGCATAGCCCGTCATAACCGCCAAACCGGTAAATATGGAAAACGGCGACAACCATCCGAACGGGCCACCGCTGTAGCTGCCCGCCTCTACCGGAATCCCCTGCACTACCGCACCCAATGTTACTCCCTGACAAAACGCCGCCAGTGAACTGCCGACACTAAAAGAAATATCCCATAAAATACGGTGACTTTCATCAGCCTTGAAGCGAAATTCAAACGATACGCCGCGCAATATCAACGCGATCAGCATCAACATTAACGGCAAATACAGTGCCGACAACAATACCGCATAGGCTTTTGGAAATGCGGCCAGCAATCCGGCGCCGCCCAGTATCAGCCAGGTTTCATTACCATCCCAAAACGGAGTCACACTCAGCATCATTGTGTCACGATGTCGATCAGAACCAGCCAACGGAAATAAAATACCAACACCCAAATCAAATCCGTCAAGCACCACATATACCATCACACCGACAGCAATAATGACCACCCAAATCAATACCAGATCCATCAGTCACCCTCTACCGGCATAAACGCAGGTTGCGCATGTTTGGCAGGTGTTATAGATCCCGGTTCATCTTTAATCTGCGGCCCCTTACGAATTATCCGCAACAAGTAATACAGGTAAGCACCGAACAGCACACTGTAAACCAGCACGAAGGCCAACAGGGTGGTCAACACCTGCCACGGGGCAAGCGGCGATACGCCGTCCACGGTCCGCAACAAACCGTTGACCAACCACGGCTGCCGCCCGATCTCGGCAACATACCAACCGGCCAAAGTCGCCACCAGGCCGGCCGGAGCCATCCATAACAATACTCGTAAATACCACCGCCGTGTCAACAGGCTGCCTCGCCATGTGTACCAAACACCCAACCAGGCCAAACACAGCATCAGCATGCCGAGGCCGACCATCACCCGAAAACTAAAGAACACCGGTGCCATTGGTGGCCGATCTTCCGGGGGTACTGATTTCAGACCTTTAATCACACCATTCGGATCATGCTCAAGAATCAGGCTGGCACCTTTTGGAATACCGATTTCAAACCGGTTTTTTTCAGCCTCCTGGTCCGGCAACGCAAACAACAGTAACGGTGCACCGGCCATGGTCTCCCAGCGGCCTTCCATTGCAGCCACCTTCATTGGCTGGTACTCATAAGCATTTAAACCATGCAGATCACCGACCAACACCTGCAAAGGCGTTAACAATGCTGCGGTCAGTAGTGCCAGTTTTAGTGCACGCCCGGCAAATTCCTGCTCACGTGCTTTCAGCACATACCAGGCACAAATACCCGCCACAAAAAAAGTCGTGGTAATCAGTGAAGCCAACAGCATATGCGCCAACCGGTATGGAAATGACGGATTAAAAACCACTTCGAACCAGTCACGGACATAAAATACGCCGTCACGCAACTCTGTTCCGGCCGGTGTATGCATCCAGGAATTGGCCGACAGTATCCAGAACGCCGAAACCGTTGTACCCAGTGCCACCATCAGCGTGGCAAAATAGTGCAGCCGGGGCCCAACCCGGTTCCAGCCGAACAGCATGACTCCCAGAAAACCCGCTTCCATAAAAAATGCGGTCATCACCTCATAGGTCAGCAATGGCCCCAACACATTTCCGGCTGCTTCGGAAAAACGACTGAAGTTTGTGCCGAACTCGTAAGACAGCACAATACCCGACACCACACCCATACCAAAACTCAGCGCAAATATACGCCCCCAGAACAGGCATAACTGCTTGTACAGTGCACGTCCGGTCTTCAGCCACATACCCTCAAGAAAAGCCAGGTAAATCGCCAAGCCGATCGTGAGTGTTGGAAAAATAATATGAAAACTTACGGTAAACGCAAATTGAAGGCGGGACAAAAAAACTGCCGATAATTCCATCTCGATGAAAACATAATAATTAAACCGCGATTATTATAACTTAAATCGAACTCGATTAACTTGGCTTTAACAGGGCTTGCTGTAAAAAATTTTCCTAAACTTTTTCCCCCTTCGAACCGCTAATAAATATCATCCGGCAACAAAAAAACTTAAAACCGGTGATAACAAAATATCGGCAAACGAGCCTTTTCGCAGAATAACCTCAAAATAATATGTCAAACGAGAGAGCATTTGTAGTCAATACCACATACTCAGCCTTTAATACCCCCCGCGCGCAACAAGCCGTTGTCATGTACAGCTACTGGGCAGCCACTCTGGGTGATGGCGCTGCCAGAATCGTGGTACCGCTGTATTTCGCAACACTAGGATATTCCCCAATCAATATCGGCATAATGTTCGTCTGTTATGAACTTTTTGGTCTGCTGGCTAATTTCTTCTCAGGTTTTCTGATTAACCGCATTGGATATCGCTCCGCATTCCTGCTCGCACTGATAATGCATAGTGCTGCAGGTTTTGGCTATTTGATATTCGACCCTTCGCTGGCTCTGATCCCTGCAATGCTGCTAATCGGCTTATTACGCGCATGCAGAGGCATCGGTGAACAGCTGATTAAAACAACCAGCAGTGCCTGGATTAAACAGCTCGCACCAAAAAACAATAAACTCCTGCCTATCCAGACCCTACTTGGAGGCAATGAAACCGCAAAAGGTATCGGCCTGCTGGCAGGCGGGTTTTGCTTCGCCTGGCTGGGTTTCCAAATCACACTGGCGTTATTCGGCGTACTCACACTGATCGCAGCGTTATGCGCTGCACAATTTCTGGGTAATATCAATGAAAAACGCAAAGTGTCTTATCGGAATTTTTTCTCGGTAAAAAAAGAAATGCGGGTATTGGCAATCGCACGGGCATTTTTATATGCAGGCCGCGATATCTGGCTGGTCATAGCCGTTCCGATCGCATTGACTCAAGGCGGCGTTTCCGCAATAGAAACCAGCGCAATACTGGCCGCAGGTTTTATTATTTTCGGCATCACACAACCTTTTTTTGCCCGGCTGCTAAAAGCCGAATTCGACATCGGTAATATTATCAAAAAGAAATGGCGTTATCGCAGCATCCTGCCACTCGCAACCGCAAGCTTGTCACTGGTGCCATTGCTGGCACTGCCTGCCCAAAATAGTTTACCGGTATTATTGGCAATCGTGCTGATCTACCACGTGCTCGCCGGCCTGGCAACTGTTCCCCACAATCATCTGCATTTAAAATACGCCAGCAGAAAATCAGCCTCGGTCGATATTGCATACTATAAGACGGTGGCACATATCGGCAAAGTGATCGCCGTTCTGGCTTCCGGCATTCTGTTACAGTACACCGGGTTAAGTGGCTGCATTATTGCCGCAAGCTTTTGCCTGATAGCCAGCAGTGCGCTCAGTACGGCACTAACGATTGCAGCCAGAACCACAGTCACGGGGAATAAAGAAATAAACATTCAGACAACCGATGAACAAACTATCAATCATCGTAGACAGGGTTCGTAACTTAGCAGAAGCGTATGCCACACAGAGATACCACCAGCTTATACAGGGCCGATGATTTCAAATACACGCTTACGCAGCACAGGCAACAATTCAGCTTCAAACCATGGGTTTCGCCGTAGCCAAATATTATTCCTGGGACTCGGATGCGGAAGCGGCACCACCGCCGGCCAATACTTATGCCATGACTGCACCCTTTCGGTCAAAGAGGAACTGGGGTTATAACAATGATAGGCCTGGGCATACTTACCCAACACTAATGTAAACTCTAAATTCACCAACATACCAAGCAACTGCTCCCGCCAGGCCGGTGCACATTCAGGCCGAGGCGGGAGATCACCTGATTTCCCGGAACCGGGAAAACAAAAACTCATCGGCAGAATTGTGATATATTTCGGGTTATAAAAAACCTCACGGCTAACACCCATCCATTCGCGCAAACGATTACCGCTGGCATCATCAAACGGCACACCTGAGTGATGAACCTTTTTACCGGGTGCCTGACCGGCGATTAAAATTTTGGCCTTAGGGTGAAACTGAAACACAGGCCGGGGCCCCAGCGGCAAACCTTTACAAATATTACAACCCCGAACCTGATTCAACAATGCTGCCAGTGAAGCCATTAAAACACTTTAAAACCTCTTACTTTCGTTCAATTGTTCCCCGTAACGCGATCGAATATAATTTAACAATGCGTATAGCTAGGAAGCCAGCCAGGCTATACGCTATCAACAAAGCTCGGGGGCCAACAACCATGCAGCAGCGGTTTACAAACACGCTTTCACAGCTCAGCTATGCGGTGAAAACATCATTAGCATTTGATGAGCAGACAAATAATACCAGCTATAAGCAGCAGGTGCGCTTACTGGAAGATTCAAACACTCCGGCCTGCCCGATCAATGTGTCTGCCGGTTATCCTTATACTGAGTTTGAGGAAATTACCCGGGTGCTTGAATCCATTATCGAGAAAATTTTGCTGCCTGGCATAAAGCACGCACTTATCAACCACCTCAAAGTCGTGCACACTACCGACTCAAAGTCGTAACATACTGAAAATTAAAACAAAACTCATATATACCTGAAATTGCTTACCAATGGCATATTACTTTAGTCTGAGTTTTCTATATCCGACGCTATACATTATACCTAGCGAATGCCGGATACTCCCTTCCGACCGCTTCTAATATAATTATTGTCAAGTCGGGTTGAACCACATTTCAACTCGATTTCATACGCTTAGCCAGATCCTAGACCGCAGCCACGCATACCGAGCAGCGACCCTTCGGTGGCGTGCATTATCGAGCCGGTCGCAAGCCCCAAATAACCGGGCCTGCAAGAAGACAACGATGGAGACAAGCAATGTCCAATGACTTAATACCCACATACAGCCTACCCACCTACGACCCGACTGACGGGCTCTGGCATCAGGATATTAATTACACCGATAAAGAGGGGAACCGCTGGGGTGAGCCAATATCGTTTGTCGCCCCGGAGAAAAGTATGCTGCCGAACCCTAACGTTGAGCTTAGCCGGCATACCCCTAATAGAGAAGCAGCCCGCTCACTGGCAGCGGTTTAACAGTTACAAGCCTTCTGATCACCCAAAAACTTCAAATAAAATACCGTTTTGCAGTATTCATCAGTAGTATGGATGGCTGACTTAGTGGACCTTTACCATCCTGCAAATTGCGCGAGGATACATGCGCTCTTTTCGGGCAGGTAGCAAAACCCCTCTGGAAGCAACCTTCCAGTGACGGCTCCTAAAGTGCCAGGAGCAACGGATACCTGCCGGCTGGTAAGCCAGCAAGTATCGTATGCCCCGTCCCCTTCTGCCTTTCAAGCTACTTCCGGCATGCTCCGAAATAGAGTTTATCCCTGTCATCTAAGAACACCCTGGTTTCTCTGTGGTATAGCCCGAACGAAGTTCCGCCGGTTGGTTCATCATTGCGATATCACCCTGTTAGTAGCTGATTTGCGTGTACAATAACGCTATACTTCAGACCTGCCTATCGGATATTATAATTAGTCTGTAAAGACTATGTGGATTACCCTAACGCCAACACCTGCTGACACACCTAAGGACAAACGTGAACATCCTTATCGTCGACGATCATGAGCTGTTCAGATTCGGGCTACACCAGTTACTGAAATCGCAGTCAAACTGTGAAAACGTTTTCGAAGCCAAAAGCAGCGCAGAAGCGCTCTCAACCCTGTCTGAAAAAAGCTCTGAAATTCAGTATATTTTTTTGGACCTAACCCTGCCGGACAGTGACGGCTGTGACAGCATCAACAAAATCAAGGATCTCTATCCAAATATTCCCATCGTTATTATTTCGGCACATGCAAACAAACGCCTCGCTGAAGAGGCTCTGCGAATCGGGGTTCGGGGCTATATACCGAAAACCGCTCATAATCAGGAAGTCTGCGATGCAGTCAAACAAATCGTCAATGGCGAAATATTCGTGCATAAGTCAGTACAAAGTAAGCATGTGCTTTCGGGGTCAGTATCAAAAGACAATGTGAGCCTTACACAAAGACAAACCGAAATACTCCAACTAATAGATCAGGGCCACACCAACTACCAGATTGCACAGCAACTGGAAATTTCTGAAAATACCGTGCGTGCACATGCATCTTCGATTTTGAACGTACTCAAAGCCGCCAACCGCACTGAAGCCTGTTTTCTGGCCAGGCGACTCGGGCTGCTTTACAGTCCGGCTTGACCTATACGCCCAAGCTTTTTAGCCAGATTATTTTCGCATGTCGAAGACCTAATCACCGGTAACACCTGTTTTATGCTCCGGTTTTTTCTCATCCGGCTTTATCATAAGCAGTGAAATCAAAATGTTCAGCAACTGATCCGGATGCAGCGGCTTCGGCAACCATTTCAGCCCGGTAGCCTCGATGTCTTTTATACTCCCAATCTGCGTTTCACCGGTCACAATAATCACCGGTACCGGCTGAGCAAACCGGCTTTGCAATGCCTCTACCACATCCACACCGGTTTCATCCTCACTTAAACGATAATCGGCGATTATCAGATCAGGCTCGATTTGCTCACACTCAATCAGCTCCAACGCCTCCGCTTTATCTGCCACAGAAAGCGCAATCCCACCCCAGGAATCAAGCAACAAACTCAAGCTCTCACGAATATCCGCATCATTATCAACGACCAGCACGACTTTATCGGTGAAATGCTTTTTAAACATCACCACATTATCACTTAATGACTCGGTTTCATGATCAACATCACCCAATGGCACTCTCAACGAAAATACCGTGCCTTTGTCCTCAACCGAACTTAAGTGTAAATCACACTCCAACAGCGAAGTGAGCCGCTTTACAATGGCCAGCCCCAAACCCAAACCCTGATGGCTCTCTGTTTTTGAACCGCTTAACTGATAATAATCATTAAAGATTTTTTCATGTTCCGCCTCAGGAATTCCCGGCCCGGTATCCCAAACCTGTAATAGACAATGATCCTGGCGACGCCGGCAACACACCAGCACCGCACCTTCTGCTGTGTAGTGAATTGCGTTTTCTATCAGGTTACCGAGTATACGTTCCAGCTGGCTGGGGTCTGTATAGAGATAGACATCTGATGGACTGAAAAACCGTAGCCGCAGCCCTTTTAAGCCGGCCGCGTATTCGTTGGCATGTTGCAAACGCTCAAACAATGATTTTACCGATACATTACGACGATCCACCTGCACAGTATTGGAATCCAGCTTACTCATATCCAGCAACGACTTCAGCAATGACTCCAGTGCATCGAATGAAGCCATCGCTTTTTTGAGCATCATGTTGTCACCACTGAACCGGTCACGCAAAATGCGCAGGTAAAAACCTAACGCCTGCAAAGGCTGGCGTAAATCATGACTGGCCGATGCGATAAATTCAGACTTGGCCTGATTCGAAATCTCCGCCTCCTGCTTCTCTTTATTCAGCGCAATCTGCCGCTCCAGCTGAAGTTTAAATTTAACGTTATTGATCCTGGAAAATCCGGATGAGACATATATGTGCAATAACATCAATGTCGCCATGGTTAAGCTGATAAGGTCGCCACAAAATATTAATGCCGGCATTGCGAGCACCACACAAGGCATTACAAACGAACCCAGCTCAGCTTGCAGATGCGTGGTCGACTTCGCACCGGAAATAACCGCACTGATTACCGCAACGATAATCACTCCATACTCACGCGGCATAACCGGATAAACAGTCCACATCAGCAAGCCCATATTGATTCCGTTAAACGTAGACGTCCACTTGGAAACAAATTTATGTATTTTTGAATCGATATACGCACTGCCGATTCGTTTTGTGTAATACGTAAAAGCGCCGGCCCTGGTTAATATAACCACCCAAAAGCTGAACATCCACAACAACAGAAATACACGTGGTGCGACATTCCAAAATGCAGCAGTCAGTATAACGGTTACCAATAAAGAGCCTAACGTAGCGAATGCGTAAATCCCACCAACTGCTTTTAACTGCTCTGCGCCCTGGTCTTCGACTTTTACCTCATCGATTTCAGCAGCCATATTTATCTCCCTTTATATTAAACTTCCACGCAAGCCGGCGCTGATTCTAAACCAGAAAAACTTTTTTATTTTTTTACATTCTTCTGATCTGTATTGGCTTAAATACTATCCAAACCATTAAGTTACCAGGCGCTATGGAATCAGCAAACCTATCCACTACACCCATCCTGCGCTCTTATCTTGCATGGTTAACACTGCAACTAAAATACTCATCAACTGATCCGGATGCAGCGGCTTCGGCAACCATTTCAGCCCGGTAGCCTCGATGTCTTTTATACTTCCCATCTGCGTTTCACCGGTCACAATAATCACCGGCACCGGCTGAGCAAACCGGCTTTGCAATGCCTCTACCACATCCACACCCGTTTCATCCTCACTTAAACGATAATCGGCGATTATCAGATCAGGCTCGATCTGCTCACGCTCAATCAACTCCAACGCCTCCGCTTTATCTGCCACAGAAAGCGCAATCCCGCCCCAGGAATCAAGCAACAAGCTCAAGCTCTCACGAATATCCGCATCATTATCAACGACCAGCACGACTTTATCGGTGAAATGCTTTTTAAACATCACCACATTACGACTTAATGACTCGGTTTCTGTATCAACATCACCCAGTGGCACTCTCAACGAAAATACCGTGCCTTTGCCCTCAACCGAACTTAAATGCAAATCACACTCCAACAGCGAGGTCAGTCGCTTTACAATGGCCAGCCCCAAACCCAAACCCTGATGGCTCTCTGTTTTTGAACCGTTTAACTGATAATAATCATTAAAGATTTTTTCATGCTCCCCCTCAGGAATTCCCGGCCCCGTATCCCAAACCTGTAATAGACAGTGATTCTGACGGCGCCGGCAACACACCAGCACCGCACCTTTTGCTGTGTAGTGAATTGCGTTTTCTATCAGGTTACCGAGTATACGTTCCAGCTGGCTGGGGTCGGTATACAAATACGCATCGGATGGACTGAAAAACCGTAGCCGCAACCCTTTTAAGCCGGCCGCATATTCGTTGGCATGCTGCAAACGCTCAAACAATGATCGCACTGATACATTTCGACGATCCACCTGCACGGTGTTGGAATCCAGTTTACTCATATCCAACAGAGATTTCAGCAATGACTCCAGCGCATCGAATGAAGCCATCGCTTTTTTTAACATCATATTGTCGCCACTGAACCGATCACGCAAAATGCGCAGGTAAAAACCTAACGCCTGCAAAGGCTGGCGCAGATCATGACTGGCCGATGCGATAAACTCTGATTTGGCCTGATTCGAAATCTCCGCCTCCTGCTTTTCTTTATTCAGCGCAATCTGCCGCTCCAGCTGGAGTTTAAATTCAACGTTATTGATCCTGGAAAATCCGGATGAGACATATATATGCAATAACATCAATGCCGCCATGATTAGGCTGATAAGGTCGCCGCAAAATATTAATGCCGGCATTGCAAGCACCACACAGGGCATTACAAACGAACCCAGCTCCGCTTTCAGATGCGTGGTCGACTTCGCACCGGAAATAACCGCACTGATTACCGCAACGATAATCAGCCCATACTCACGCGGCACAACCGGATAAACAGTCCACATCAGCAAACCCATATTGATTCCGTTAAACGTGGACGTCCACTTGAAAACAAATTTATGCATTTTTGAATCGATATACGCACTGCCGATTCGTTTTGTGTAATACGCGAAAGCAACCACCCTGACCACTATAACCGCCCAGTAACTAAACGCCCATAACAACAGAAATACACGTGGTGCGACATTCCATAATGCAATCGTGGTTAAAAAGGTTGATAAAAACATGCCCACTGCGGTGATTGTATAAACCCCGCCAATTGCTTTTAATTGCTCTGCGCCCTGATCTTCGACTTTTGCCTCATCGATTTCAGTAGCCATATTTATCTCCCTTCATATTGGGCTTAGAACCCAGCCGATACTGATTCTAAATTAGAATTTATCCAGTTAGAAAATATATCCGACAATGTGATCATGATCACGATTAATTTTTATTCTGGCGCCTATGCTTGAGCAGGTAGGAATACTTACATGCCTTTGCTTGCATACCAGATCACTGCCACCGGATTTTGTAAAGCAACCGCATCAGCATAACAATATCAGCATATCGGAGGGAACAGCATGCGTTTACAAAATATTACAAATAATATTTCTGCGTTTAATTCCAAAATCGGAATCCCGGTCGATTTGCGCCTGATAAAAGAACTGGAAGCCGAGCATGCATTACTGGATCAACTATTGACCAATATGGAATCTGCCGTTGCCCAATCCAATTTTGTTCAGCTCAGCAATTATCTTAATGACTTCGCTAGCCTGCTGCGCACCCACTTTGCGAAAGAAAATACAAAGTTTTATATGCGCCTGCAATATGTATTTCCGGCCAACTCAGCACAATTCGAGGTTATTCGTGAATTCAAAGATGAGATGCTGTTGATCGGCAAAACGATCAATAAATTCCTGAGCCGCTATGCAACCCGAAAAATGGACGAACAGCAAAAACCGCAGTTTTTATCCGACTTCAAAGCCATTAATGAACTGTTACACAGTCGGATACATAATGAAGAAACCAAACTGTTTCCACTGTACAAAGACCCGACGAACGGCAGTCTGTATGAGCAGCTGTTAATTAAAGAGTTTAAGCCCAGCTAAGCCGGGCAGCCTTACCAGGCGCTTAATTTACATCAAGTCGAGTCAGTCGCCAGGCTGCGCAATGGCCGTTCCAATATTATTTTGCTCCAAAAACTCCCGGTTTAATATCCCGCTCATACACTTCTTTTATCTTAGGTGTATCTTCATCATAAGCAGAGACCACATTCTCACTGACTGTAAAATCAAGGGACTGCCCAGTTATAGCTTTCATTTTTTGATACAATTTTTCAAAAGCTTCCCGATGAGGGCTGCCCTGAAGCATATTATCCACCAGCGTGCTCACAGCTTGAAACATTGAGCCGGAATCCTGCGAACCAAAGCCGGCATACATATCAAAGAAAAGTTTATACTGCAAAATCTTCAAAATATTTCCATGCTGATAAGCAACCGATGGATCTCCATATAAAATACCTGTGACGCCTGACGTAAAATAACTAAACATCCCGTTATTATTTATTTTTTGATGAAGTTCCTCTAAAGCCTCCATAGCAGAGTCGAAATGCTTTGATTTAATGGACTCATCCAAAACCACCGTATTCAATGAATTAAGTATGTGCATTGAAATATATTCAAACACATCAGCTGTAATTTGACGTTTCTCTTCATTTGTCAAGCCTCTCACCCCAGAACTCCCACCCTCAGACACTTCTGCTGTATCAAGCACTAACAATTCAGCTACAACATCCAGCAGACCATCTGCAAATAAAATTTTCTCGCTTTCATCCCCGATCAAATGAACTTTATAAAAATGATTCGGTAATTCCTGCTTAATCATATTAGCGATTTGCTGTATTTGTGATGATAAAGATTCCGGGGATGAAATTTGCGAATACCCCGCTCCTACAGAATCTCCATTTAATTTATTGTTTTTTTGAGCCGAGGCATTTTGCGCACCAAACACATGAGGCACGATGTTATTCTCATAGATATCCTTTATTTTCAAAGTATCCAGTCCAAAATTCGGATGGTGATTACCACTCAGCACCCGTGTATTCACGGCCTCAGAAATAGCTTTAGTTAACTGATACAACTCCGCATATGCACCACGATGCGGGCTTTCCTGAATAGCCTCATTTACCATTTCGGTCACACTTTGAAACATTGAGTTTGAACTTTGCGAACCAAACTTAGCATGCATTTCCAAAAACAACTTAAACTGAAGCAGTGAAATAATACGTGCACGCTCTTTGCCGGTGCCTGCCCCTTCATAAAGAGCTTCTCTTACTTTAGATGAGATCTTCTCCCCTCCGGCATCAATATATGCGCGCAATTCCTCCAAACCCTGCCGAGTGGAATCGAAATGCTCTCTGCCAATAGGTGCTTCCAACCTTGTTTCATTCAACATGTTGAAAATGCGTATTGAGACCCGTTCGAATACATTCTCTGTAATTTGACGCTTTTCTGCCCCATTAAGATTACGCACCCCACCCGAAGCTGTTTGAATTTTAGCAGTATCCAATACTAAAAGTTCGGCTACCACATCAAGTATACCGTCTACCAGCATAGACCCTTCACTTTGAAATGCATTCAAATGACCTGGGTAGAAATGACTAGACAATTCCTTTTCTATCGCATCACCGATTTTTTTTATTTGTATGGATACAGGTTCCGGAGGTGAAGCCTTAGCAACCGCATCTGGTGCGTCACGATTAGTTATTTCTGTTGTTTTTTTTTGAGCCGCGTCAGTTTGTGTGCCGAGAAAGTGAGGCTTGATGTGTTGATTGTAAAAATCTTCACCTTTGGAATTATCTACCCCATAATCCGGCTTATGATCACCACTAAAAAGCAGGCTGGCTGTTTTATCGATTATAATATCAAGTTTTTTTGACAGCTCATTATATTGATCTGAATACGGGCTTTGCTGGATAATATTTTTAACTTTATTTGCTGCCTGCTGAAAAGCTGATCCAGAATCGGAAGAACCGAAGCTATTATAAAATCTAAACATTGCATCATACTGCAAGACAGTGAAAATATACGATTGCTGGACCGCATCACCTCCGTTTTGATACATAAACTCAACCGCTTTTTGATAAACCCGCTTTACTGAATCAGGGTCAGTCAAAGGCTCATCTATATAGGTACCCAATTGATCTAACGCCTGACTAGCAATTCCAAACTGGGCTTTAGTTGGTTCACTTTCAGGCTTATTCTTATCAAGCATCGATATAATTTTTTGTGCTACATAATTAAATTCATTCTGAAAAATTTCTTTTTTCTCATGGTCGGTCAATTTTCTTTTTGGGCCACCACCTTCAGGTAAAATTTCAACTTCATCCAGCTTTAATCGAGTAATTATAGCATCGGTCATACCATCAATTAGATGAGCTCCTTCTTTAACTCCTGCATCAAGATGAGCGAATTGAAAGTGAACACCAAGCTCATGCCGGACAACCTGCTTCACCTGATCTATATTTACATTCAAACCTGAATTAATAATATCGGCTAAAGATTTTGCCTGATCTAAAAAACTTAAATTTGGGTCATCAACTCCAAACTGTATATCAACGCCACTATTCGATAAATTAGGCGCCATACGTCTTTCATAAAACTTTTGCATTTCTTTCGTCATATCACCGAAGTCAGGCATGTACTCGCCACTAAATATTATGGAAATAGCCTTGGTCACAGCCTCACTGGCTTTTGCGTATAATTCCTGGGTTAACATTGGGAATGAACCATCATTGAGAAGCTCAGCTGCTTCTGCACGCAGTCTCTGAAACGAGGAATTTGGATTTTGAGACCCCATGCCATTATACAGCTCACCAAAAACCCAATAGAGCGCAGTCCTAACCACATGCGAATGCTCGCGCCCCTCTCCCAACCTATCTTCCAAATGCCTCCCACTTTCTTCAGCAATTCCGAAGTCCTGTTCAAAATCAGGGCTATTTAAAGCTTTACTAAAAGCTTCAAAGGCATTATGAACGTGAATTTTCACTGCATTCTCTATTTTCACACCTGGATCATTGTTGCTTAACACCTCTAACATGCGATCTGCAACAAACTCTAGCGCACCTTCTCTTAGGGATTGTTTTTCAGCCTGAGTTAATTTACGCTTACTACCATCAGTGTTTGATGCAATTTCTGCCGTATCCAGCTCCAACAGATCTCGCACAGGTGCAAGCATCGCCGGCAGTAAGCGCGTTCTAGTGAACCCATAATCATCTGCAGCCGCATAGTGATCAATGAAACTCTCCATTTTTTCCTGTAAATCGGCTGCAACCTTATCAATTTGCTGCTGAACAACGTTTGGCTCATCGTCCGTTGTATCAACTTCTGTCGACTCTACAGTTGCAGTTTTTACGACAATCTGATTCGGCGCACCGGCTTCAGGGGCAGGTGCATTCAAATTCACTTCACTGGTGATTGGGCTTTTGGCAGGTAAGCTTTCAGGTGGCGTATTGTTTACAATACTTTGCTGTGAAGGCGCACCGGGTGTTGTGATACTGCCGGGCTCGAACGTAAACTGCGGTGTGGTCGGTGCAGCTGTATTAATCTCAACTTGTTGCCCATTACTGGTATCGGGGTTTAATGTAAACGGGCTGCCGATCGGTGTTGCAGTGCTTTCATCCGGATTGATCAGGCCATCATCAAGTTTACGATCACCAATACGGCTGCTGTGATCATTCAGGTCAATGGGTTTGTCCGGGTCTACGACTGGCGATGCCGGTTTATCGTAATAAATCCGCTTAACCTTCTCGGCATTATCGCCTATCGGTTGTGCTGTTTCGGGTTGGGGTGAAATATCCCGAAGCTGTCCAGGGGTATTGGCTTTTTGTTGCAGCAGCGCTATGGCTTCGGCCTCGGTGGCAACATCCAGGAACACGCTGTTTTGTTTGCCGTTACCCATGGGGTAGTAGGCCATGTAGAACGTTTTGCCGCCCTGCAGTTGTTTTTGCAGATCGATGGTATGGGTGTTGCCGTTCACGTTCAGTGTGGTGCTGCTTTGACTTAACGGGCCTTTAACATTCATCGGCATCGTTTTCGACGCACCGTTCAGCATCGTATGCAGCTGGCCGTTCTGCAGTGCCACATTGGCCAAATGCATTGCTTCGTTGAGGTTACTGGCCGGTAATGTGTAACCTTTACTCAAATCCGGTTGGCCGTTTTTCACCGGGTGGACGGTGAAGCTGGACGGTTCGTTGGATCCAGCCGGCGGGGCGTATTCGCGCACGATCACCTGGTTGTTGGT
>JANQRI010000002.1 GCA_028284675.1 Gammaproteobacteria bacterium
TTTATAATGCGGCGCAAACGGCCGGAGTGTAGCTCAGCCTGGTAGAGCACTGTCTTCGGGAGGCAGGGGTCGTGAGTTCGAATCTCGCCACTCCGACCAAACCGTCCACAGATGTAACTATGGGCAGAGTGCTGTCACGGGTACAGGCAGGTAATTGTTCCCTACATTACCTGCATTTCTCACGTCCCTGTGAGTCAGAAGCACGAAAGCCAAAGTTTTCAGTCTTTCCCTTAATTTAAGTGGAATAACTATGGGCAGAGTGCTGTCACGGGCACGGGAAGCACAAAAGCACCGCCACCCTAGGTGACTATTAGCAGAGTAGCAACCGGGGTACAGGCAGGCAAATGTTCCCTACATTGCCTGCACTCCGCACATCCTTGTGCGTCGGAACCACTGAACCTAAAGTTCTCCATCTTCCCCTTAATTTAAGCGGAATAACTATAGGCAGAGTGCTTTCACGGGCACGGGCAGGTAATTGTTCCCTACATTACCTGCATTCCGCACATCCTTGTGCGTCGGAACCACTGAGCCCAAAGTCCTCAATCTTCCCCTTAACTTAAACGAAGTAACCGCAAAACCATCGATTATCTGAGCACTTTAAGTAAACAGGTGTCGTATAGTAATAGACAAAAAAAAGCAGCACATCAGTGCTGCTTTTAGGAAAGAAAGCAACCACATCCCTGTGGTCTTTAGAAGTTGAATGTTTGACAGCTACAAAGCGTGAGTTAGTGTTGTTGACTGACTTCAGGTTTGGATTGCATTGCACGTAGTTTCGGCAGAATCTGTTCAGCGCGGATAACTGCCTGAGTGCGATTAGCAACACCAAGTTGTTTGAAAATTGCCATGCAATGAATCTTCACGGTGCCTTCGGAAAGGTCCAGAAGTCTGGCAATTTCTTTGTTGGATTTACCGTGCATTAACAGTGAAAGCACATCCAGCTGACGCGGAGTAAGATGCAATGGTTCATCATCCTCCTCTGCGATCCACTCGGCGATATCGCCGGTAGTATCCTGTGAATTACTTTCGCCTGTTTCCTGCGACGCATCAATTTCTAATTTTTTAAGGTTTTTAGCAGATTTACCCATCATGCGTTGCAGCAATTTGGTCACAGTTGTTAAACGCAACATCGAATCGATGATAACAATGACCGCAACATTTGGATAATGTTGTCGCAACTGCTGAAGATGACAGAAAGTCTGCAGATCAGTCGGTTGTAATGTAGCTAATACCATCTCTATATCGGAATTGCCTTCCAAGAGCTCCAGTACCCGGTTAAAGTTTCTCGTTTCATTAATTTCGAGAGATCTACCGATATTACGCGGAAGCGTCTTTTTTAAGCTTGCATCCGAATGGTTGTTCCAGAACACGATTGATAATTTCATCTAGAATAACCTCTACCCATGTATTGAAATTAAAGTATTTTTCCAAGGGGAAAGATACCGTACAAACGATCCAAAAATTCGGATCGGACTCGATTTACACATTACTGTGTGTTGAGAATCGGCTTGATGCATTGACAAAATTCACACATAAAAAGAGGAATGTTTATCTTTTTCAGGCTCATTGATCCTCAAAAATTCCACTTTCGTGGGATTGGTTTGCTGGGGTAGTTGAAATAAATTTGCAAATTCCACGAGTGCTGCAGGGTTATTGCGCAGCGTGTCGAAAAAAACAATCCGGTTACGTTTTGCAGGACGTTCCGGCTTGGTCGGACTGCTTAACAGTCCATTCATGATGGCGTCGCTGGATATAAACAAAACAGCCATGGCATTTTTATTCTGCCGGTTGAATCGTGTAATCAGATTCATGCGTTTCTCGGGGCTTACAGTTTTATCGATCATACCTATGCGACTCCTGAGTGCCAGATCAAGGTTTGAGGCTTCAATGGCCTGCTGGTAAACCCAGTCAACACTCGAACTTCGGTCAATAGCGACGATCACTTTTTCATCTTTAGTAAAAGCATCGTCAATGACATTCGTTATATATGTAAGTTTTAGTTTTGACTCGACTTCCCAGCTGGTGTAGTCGAGCATACTTCTGAGTGAGTCGGCGCTAAGGCTTTCATACATGCCTCGGGTTGCTTCCCGTAATTCACTCAGCTTATAGAATTCGTGGGCCGGGAAATCAATATCGACGGTTTCTACAGCTATATTAAGGCTGATAGATGGGCTTTCCTGTGATGTGCAATTTTCATTTTGTTGCATGGGGCATTTCCCATTCCGACGGTTTTTAACGTTATTAACCTCATACTGTGCGTAAAAACCGCGATGACAACAAAAACCCAACTATTTATCAGCGCTCACATGGATATAAATCCAAGCTTTAGTAAAACCGTGTTGAGCTGTTCTCAACCGACTTTATTATTAACCCAGTGCTTTTTATTGCCTTATTTAACTAATTAAGCACATTAGGCTTATTCATGTGTATACATTTTAGCGTAGTACGAGGGTTAGCAAAATACACCTTCAGTAATAAGACTTTAGGCATAAAAAATACCTTATTTGGACTAGCGCCTACACTTTATTGCATAGAAAACCACGATTCAATACAACAAAAGTAATAGATCGTTTGGTTTTTATCACATTCTTGGTAAAAACACGGACTTTATTCAAAAATATAACGGCATTTTATTCGATAAAGGTGCTGCCAATGTCGTTAATCCTGGGTTTAAGCATTCAACAGCATAGAAAAATTTTGAATATACCTTATATAGGTGAAATAAAAATGTAATTGTCTGCACCCAATTTCTAAAACGAAAGCTCAATATTCAGGTGATTTAAAATTAGTTAGTATATTCAATACCATCGCTTGTATGTCAGGCGCGGTAATTTGTTTGGGACGCTCGGTATTAGTCACTTATTTTAAGGCGCTTAAAATTTACGGGGATATATAAGCGAAAGTGATAAGAGTGGTTAAGGCTTCCCTAAAGTTTTAGAACGTCAGCTGTATATTTTTTTCAGGCTGATATTGATAAGCTGTTACTCAAGTCGCACACACCGGAAGGCAGACCGGTGAGATGCAGAATAAGCTGTATAGCGGCGCCGGCACTTTGGCAAAGTGCCTGAAAACACGACATTACATACACGATTTTTAGATACTAGGCAGGAGACAGGAATGTTTTATATTCCGTTCAATTCAACTTTGTCCCTTCTAATAGGTGCTTGTTTGGGTTTTTATCCGACCCATGTTGCTCCTGCCTGCATTATTGAATCTCAAATTCAGCCGTTGCGCTAATTGCGCGGCAGCATGATTTTACGGCATTTGCTGTGACTCAACAGCAAACACAAAAATAACGCCGTGATTGCATAAATGTAGATACTAACGCAGGAGTAAAAAGATGGTAACCCAAGCTACACAAGCTCAACAACCTATAGACCAAATTAACCAGGCTGCGCAACAAGGCGCGTTCGGTGGTGCGAATGATGGTTTTCAAGGCACCGCAAACACTCTGACACAGGCGGGTCAAAGTGAGCAGGCATTTAGCGACTTGATACTGAAGTTTCAGGCTGAAAGTGCTCAGCGGCGGGTGAAAGAAACCGCCGTGCAGGCTGTGATCGGAACACTGATCAGAGGCACCAATAATATCAGTAGGCAGTCATTCACATAATTTCTGAGTGTTTGATGATCATTGTCTGCGCGATGTCATTTTAAGCATCGCGCAGATTCAAAAAAAGCATACCACAGAGAGACTAAGCAATGGCTTATATAAATCATACAACAACCGTGGCTTATGCACCGTCCATGAGTGCATTTTCAACTACCGGCTTCTCGGCTTACGGACCGGGCAACGGTACCGGCTTCTCGGCTTACGGGCCGGGCAACGGCTTCTCCAGCAAAGTAAACGCTGCTATGCCAAGCTTTTCATTTGCGTCGCCATCAGTTTTGGCGTATACGCCGCCGCCTCAGGTACAACTCGCTAGCATGGGTAATGTTAACAGCTGGCCGTCAACGCATGTGACTCAGTCACCGACACAGTTTTTTACAACCCAGCCACAATCCCAGTATTTGTCGGCACAGAATTTATCAATGATGGCGTATGCCCCACAGGCACGGCCGGTATTTTCACAGGCCCCGACGCTGGATCATACCCTGAGCCAGACATTGATGCTGTTGAGCCAGTCGCTGTCGAATATTACCGCGAATATCGGGCAGTCATATGCTTCGCAGGCAATGCACTATGGCCCGGCTCCGGTGGGTAAACCGATGCATTACGGACCGCCGTTGCATGCATCCAACAATGGTTTTCAGTTGAATTTCGGTCGCCCGTTTCAGGGTCCAAAGCTGAACAACCAGATGGCGCCGCAGTATATTGACAACAATATCAAAAAAGAGGTTGGTGACTGGCGTATATTTGATACCCCTGATGATTTATTTGTCAGAACCACCGGTGATAAATATGAATTTATCGTTGGTTGGGTTGATCAAAAAAATCAGGAGCTTGTGCTGAATCGCGTTTGGGGTGATCCGCATATGCAGACGCATCGCGTGAAACTCTCCGAGTTAAATGGCAAAAGCATCACCGATGCCGGCGTACTTGATGATCTGGTGAAAAATGCCAAATGGAGCAAGAATCGCGATTTCAATGAGGGTGTGCTTATCAGTGCCTCCGGCGCAAAAATTGATATTGATACCAAGAAGCTTGAGCATCGATTGACGGTGTCAACGGGTCTGAACATAACGATCAATAAACCCAATCTAAACTACACCTATATTCTGTCGGATATTGACAGCAAAAAGGAAGGCCGTAGTGAAACTTATAAGACCGCACATAAATCGCGTGAATACGATGCCGGTAATCCGGACGGTCCGGCGGTATTTTTTAATGATCAAAGTGTCAATGTACTGCGCGGTGACGGTTCCACTGTTGAATGGAAAGCCGGCAGTCAGCTGGAAAATTTGCTGAAAGACCCTGAAGGTGCGGCGAAGTTTGAGTTTAATACCTTGAAAGGCCGGCCGGTATTGCCGCCACAGAGTTATCATTATGCGCCACCGCATACTGGGGTTTATGATATGGCCGCTCGCGGCTATCAGGCTCCGGTGAATGCCCCGGTTGCGGCAGCTCCAGCGCCGACTCAGTTTTCAACTCAACCGGCACCGTTTTCACTGGCTCCGCAGAGTAATAGTAATAATTACATTATGCAGCTATTGATGCAGATCCAGCAGCTGACGTCGTTACTGACCAGCATGATCGGCGGCGGCATTTCAAACCAGGCCAGCTATAGCTTTGCGCCGTACTCATTCGGTATGCAGCAAAATACCGGCTTCGGTTTCAGCCCGGTCAATACCGCGCTTGGCCTGCAACCGGCCAGCGGTTTCGGTTTCAGCTCCGGCTTGGGTCTGCAGGCAATGACCGGCTTGTCTTATGGACCGCCTGCAATATCGCAACCTATGATGGGAGCTTTATATGCGCCGACCGCAATGCAGCCTTCCGGGTATAGTGGTTATGCGGCACCGAACTCAGGTCCCAGCCTGGGCCAGCAATTTTTAGCGACCGACCGGCGTGCACCGCTGATTCCACTATATACGGATATTGATAAAAACGGGTTTCAGACAGTGCAGGAAATTGGCCAGATTGCGAGCCTGAATTTAGAAACGATCAGCCGTAATGCAACGACTGTCGGTGATATTTTCTTCGGCAATACGCCAATAGACAGCCATCACGCACAAGGCAATCTGCGGTTTTATGGCTAAATAAATTTAGAAGTCTTATAACTTAACTGTGTAAATTTTAACAAGTATCTGCGTTCGTTATAGCCACACCTGGGCTCCGGGTGTGGCTTTTTTTTTGAAAATAACGGTGGGTTTCACAAAAAAACCAGGCTATCCGGTGCTTTTTGTGCTTTCAATGAGTGCAAATTGGGCTGATAGGTATATAACGATGGTAATATAACTCTATTACTTTTTTATAAAATATCGACAAACCGTAAGCTTTAAAAATATCCCGTTCTTATCCACATATCCTCAATTCTCAATCCCTCAAAAAACCGCATAAAATCTTGGCAAACTAATGTTTGTAAGCCTTCGGGTTTTGGTATTCCACATATTATTAAAACAGGCTTTGCATCAGACAAAGTTGTTTTTTCTATTATCGCAACAAAAAAGTAATAGTTTTTATTACTAATTCCATATGACTTTTTTAGCTGAAAGTATTACCAGAAACACCCTATAAGTAGTAGAAAGATCCATTAAAAGTGGTAGGACATCAGGCTGATTGGATAGCAAAAGTTTGGTTGGTATTCTGTGTCGCATAGTTGTTAGCAACTATATCGGATTTTGGGAGGCCAGCAGTGAATGGAAAAGGCGCAGTACTGGAGAAGTTACACCAGGTTGTCTCAACCATAAGGTTGCCCCAACCGTAAGAGGCTAACACAAAAAGCCATGTAACAATTAAAGATCGAAGCCGTATTTTACAATATATATCGGCTGAATTCATCGGAAGATTTCCTGTTAGGGGGGCAATCTTAAAGATGAGGGATCTGCAAGTTACATGAATTAACTTAAAACTTTTGTGTTTACTTTATTTTGGAGGTTATAACAATGACTGATGTAACTACTACTCCCCCGACTAGCGGTACTCCGGGTGCGCCTGCCAGCGATTTGATCGGTGATGTTGCTTCTTCTTTTGAAGAGGCGTTTGCCACTCAGGTAGCTTTACAGGAAATTCTTCTGGACTATCAAATTCGTTCAGAAGCATTACGCTCAATTTCTGAAGGTGTTCAAAAGAACATCGACGTGGTTGAGAACGAGCGTCAGGATATCAGTCAGTCTCAAGAATAATAATCTGAGAGTCTGACAGTCCTTTAACTGTTTAGTGTATTTAGTGGAAGTGGCCGGGGTGAGTCTTTGGGGCCATCCCCGGCCAACCTTCCCTAGAGTGGAGGAAGGAAGTCATGAATATTGATTCAATCGGCACGGCCGGTGCGGCATCAGAAGCCGCGAAAGCCGCCGAAGCTCCTTCAGCAGCATCGGTTGATTCATTTAACAAGCTGCTTTCCGGTAACGGCGGCAGCAACAATGACATCATCGCTTTGTTGTTGGAATTGATAACTTTGCTGACGGAACTGCTACAGGGTGGAAATGAAGGAGAAGCGGCTGCGGCTGCTGCCCCGACCACCATGATGCCGCCGGAGAGTGCGGATAGCAGTGACGCAAATGATGCGTTAATGGAGTCTTTACAAACATTGACCGAAGCAGTCGGCGCACTGGCAGAGTCAATGAATGGTGGTGAAGAAGGCGGCGCAGATGCTGCGCAGAACTTCGATCCGGCAGACCTGAATCAGGACGGCACTGTAACTATCGGTGAAGTCGTTGATCACCATATTGCGAATATGGCTGCGATTCAGGATTCGGCCCGCTCTCCGCTGGATTTTCTGGCGGGTGGTCGACCGGTTTAACGGCGAGCATTGTTACAAGAAAGTGATTGAGCAGGTGCGTTAACGCTTTAACCACCTGCTCAAATAAAAGAATTTCGATATGTGTTTTAAAAACATGTATCAACAAATCAGTCAATCTCAAGAATAAACCCTTGAGTGTCTGATGCTAAACCTGCTGCTTAGTATCTAGTGTATGAAGTGGAAGTAACCGGGACTTCGTAAAACCTGGTCCCGGTTTACTCCCGGAAGAACTGAGAGGTTAATTTATGAAAGTAGATGCAGACACAGTCGGAGTGAATGATACCCCGCTAAAGGACTCGGCGCCTGCCGAATCCGCATCTACGCCTTCATTCGATTCCGCATTAAAAAATCTTTTTGATGCAGCACAGGGTGATGGCAAGCATGAATCAACAGTTACCGTTTTACTTGAAATCGTATCTGTAATGGTGGGTTTGGCTGAAAGCAAGGGTAAAGCGACGAATGCTGAAAAAATCAGTGCAGCACAAAAATATCTTGATGATTTAACCGATGCAGTCGGTGGCCTGATGGATGCAATTGCTCCGCCAGGTGATGATACTGAATCGGGACTGCCAAAAGTAGTGGCTGGCGGAGAAAGTGATCTCGCCGGTGGCAAACAGAGCGTGAGTGAATTTCTTGATGCGCATAATAAACGTATGTCTGATTTTGAAAACCGCGCAAAGATGATCGACAGTTATATTCCGAAAGGCCGGCTTATTAATTAATCATAGTGGTTGCAAATGTTAATGATGATAAAAATTTATGACAGACGTGACGACTATAAATCCGCAAACTGGTTTAACCGGTAGCGGTAAGAGTTCCAGCGACTTGCTTGATGATATGGCGTCATCATTCAAAGAAGCGTTTGCCACACAGTAGTGAGTGGCATTACAGGAAATACTTCTGAACTATAAGTTTTTTGTTCAGAGGCATAGAGATCGATCTCGGAAGGCGTTTAAAAACAGACGTCTTAGAGAACGAACAGCAGAGTATCAGTCAGTCTCAAGAATAATAAATATGTAGAGTCTGAATGATAATTCTGCACTGCTTAGTATCTAGTGTATGTAAAAGTCGTGGTCGAGGCTGTTCTGCCAATTCAGCCTCACCACATTTTCCCTGGGAGGAATGACGTAATGAATGTAAATGGAATCGGATCAGTTGGTGCGGCAATCGAAGCACCGGATACGATGAGCGGAGAAGGACTGCTAGGTTCATCCGAAGGCCTGGGTTTCCAGAACGCGATGTCCGCACAAGAAGGTAGTGAAGGTCCAAGCAACGATGAGATTATGGATGTCCTGATGCAGGTTATCCAGTTGCTGATGAGCTTGCTGCAAGGCGGTGAAGGTGGCGAAGAAGCCGCTGGTGGTGCTGCCGGTGCTGGTGATGCGGCCGAAGGCCCTGCTGCCGGTGGTGCTGATGCATCCGAAGGCCCTGCTGCGGCAGGCGCTGGTGAAGCAGCTGAAGCTGGCGCCGGAGCCGGTGAAGGCGAGTCTTCTTCTGAAGCCGGTGGTATCGAAGATCTTCTCTCACAACTAGTTGCACTGTTGCAACAACTTATCGAAGCGCTGGGTGGCGGTGAAGGCGGTGAAGAAGCCGCAGCTGCCGGTGAAGGCGCTGCACCAGCAGCAGCTCCTGCTGGCGGTGCCGGTGGTGAAGGCGGTGAAGCCGCTGCTCCTGCCGGAGATGCTGGTGAATCTGCAGCAGCCCCTTCAGCTAAAGGCGGTGAAGGCAGTGAAGACAGTGAAGGTGCCGGTGAGACCGGTAGCCTGAGTGATGCGGTAGCTGAGCTGGAAAGCGCAGTCAGTGAACTGGCTTCTGCGATGGAAGGCGAAGATGAAACCGGTGGTTTGGCACAACAGCTGTCTGACCTTGCTACTCAAGTAAGTGAGCTTGCTCAATCTATGAGTGGAGAAGAGTCAGCTGAAGCTGGTGGTGAAGCCGCTGCACCTGCGGGTGGAGCCGAAGCCGCTGAAGGCGGTGCCGGAGCCGGTGAAGGCGGAGCTTCTGAAGCCGGTGGTATCGAAGACCTTCTTTCACAACTAATTGCATTGTTGCAACAGCTTATTCAAGCACTTGGTGGCGGTGAAGCTGCCGGTGGTGAAACCGCAGGCGCTGAAGCCGCAGGTGGTGAAGCTGCAGCAGCACCAGCAGCCGGAGCTTCTGGAGCCGGCAGTGAGTCTGGTAGCGGTACCGTATTTGACGTTGTGAATGATTTCACATCCAGCATGGACAGTCTGCAAGCATCAGCAAGCACTCCGCTTGATTATGTTGCCGGCGGTCGTCCTGCGGTTTAATTATTATTAATAAATATAATAACAGGAGTTGTATAAATGACAGACGCAGCTACAACAGCAGTTCCCCAGACTGGACTGGGAGCTAGCAGTACAAGTTCAAGCGATTTAATTGGTGATGTTGCCTCTTCTTTTGAAGAAGCTTTTGCCACTCAGGTTGCTTTACAAGAAATCATGCTGGACTATCAAATTCGTTCAGAAGCATTAAGATCAATCTCTGAAGGCGTTCAGAAGAACATCGACGTCGTCGAGAATGAACGGCAGGATATCAGTCAGTCTCAAGAATAATAACATAAGAGTCTGAATGAGAATTCCTGTAATTAAGTAAGTAGTGTATGTAGTGAATATACCGGAGCGATGTTTTACAAAGCTCCGGTACATTCCCCTTAACTGGAGGAAGTAAATATGCAAATAAGTGGAGTGGGTGCAGCCGAAACGCCCCCAATGGCTAATCCGGCAACCACTGATATCAGAGCAAGCTTCGACAAGTCTTTCGACGATGTGCTGTCGGCACAAGGTGAAGGCGATCTCGAAGGGGTAGTTGGATTATTGTTACAAATAATCGAAATGCTGATGAGCTTGCTGCAAGGCAAGGGTGAAGGTGAAGGCCAGGCGCCGGCAGGCGGCGAGTCTTCTGCATCCGATAGCCTCAGTGAATCGTTGAACGCATTAGCAGAAGCTGTTAATTCGCTGGCTGAGTCCATTTCTGGAGATACTTCAGGAACTGGTAAATCAGGAACCGGCAGTGACGCGGCACCGCAATTTGATCCTGCAGATGCAAATCAAAACGGTGAAATAAGCGTTTTTGAAATGGTTGATTACCATACTTCAAAGATGGCTGAAATTCAAAGCATGGCAAAAACCCCGCTTGACTATGTCGCGGGCGGACGTTCATACAAATAATTTCAGTTAAACAACAGTTTTAAAGATTTTTAGTGACAATATTTTAGGAGATTTAAAATGACAGACGCAGCAACAACTGCAGTTCCGCAAACCGGACTGGGTGCTAGCACTACAAGCTCAAGCGATTTGATCGGTGATGTTGCATCATCTTTCGAAGAAGCTTTTGCCACTCAGGTTGCTTTGCAGGAAATCATGCTTGACTACCAAATTCGTTCTGAAGCATTGAGATCAATCTCAGAGGGCGTCCAAAAGAACATCGACGTCGTTGAGAACGAACGGCAAGATATCAGCCAGTCTCAAGAGTAATAACTTAAGAGTCTGAGATAGCTTAGCTAACTAGTATTTAGTGTATGTAGTGGAAGTGGTCGGGATTAAACATTTGGTCCCGGCCCGCTTCCCAAACAGAAAAACAATATTTTTCGGAATCGAGATGAAAGTTTTTTAGCGGTAACTTTTTTAGTGAACTTAGGAAACAGGCGGGAACAGGAAAATGGCGACAGTAGCACCGGTTAACAGTAATCCAACGGCGACAGGCGATACGCTTAATGCTAATCAAAATACAGTATTAAATTTTGATGCGGCGCTTCTGCTCGCAAACGACACAGATCCTGATGGCGATAGCCTGAGAATTACCGGATTTACACAGCCCACAAACGGTACCATCACCGATAATGGTAACGGTACATACAGTTATACTCCGACCGCAGGGTTTACCGGAACAGATTCATTTAGTTATACCGTAGATGATGGTAATGGCGGTATGGCGACCGCAAACGTTACAATTAATGTGGCTGCGGCAGCAACCAATGCAAACCCGGTTGCAAATAACGATAATGCCAATACTCGAAAAAACAGGCCTGTTGTTATTAACGGGGCTGACCTGCTGGCCAATGATACCGATGCAGATGGCGACACATTAACGATTACCGGTTTTACCCAGCCCAATAATGGGACAATCACTGACAACGGCGACGGCACTTTTACGTATACGCCGGATGACGGCTTTAGCGGCACCGACAGCTTTAGTTATACGGTTGATGACGGTAATGGTGGAACGTCCACCGCGACGGTCAATATTGTTGTTGCCGATAACACGGATCCAAACGCGACAGATGATTCCGTTACCGCTGATGCGGATACCGCGTTAACTATAAACGCAACCGATTTATTAGCCAATGATACCGATGCGGATGGCGATGCGCTGAGCATTGTTGATATTACCCAGCCGGCCAACGGCTCGCTGGTGGATAATGGTAACGGCACCTATACTTATACGCCAAACAGTGGCTTCAGCGGTACCGATAGTTTCAACTATACGGTTGATGATGGAAATGGAGGTACTTCTACCGCAACCGTTAATATCAATGTTAATGCACCTGCAGCGACTAATACGGACCCAAGTGCGAGCGATGACTCTCTGAGCGGTGCAGCAGGCGCAGTGATAACATTTGCTGCGAGTGATTTACTCGCCAACGACACCGATGCGGATGGCGATACCCTGAGCATTACCGGTTTTACCCAACCATCCAATGGTTCCATAGTTGATAACGGCAATGGTACTTACAGCTACACACCGGATGCCGGTTTCAGCGGCTCGGACAGTTTCAGTTATACCATCGATGATGGTAACGGTGGGACATCCACAGCGAATGTTAATATATTAGTTACGAATACCAATACCGATCCAAATGCGGTTAATGATTCGGTTAGCGTCGATGCGGGATCCGCATTGACAATTAATGCAGCCGATCTGCTCGCGAACGACACCGACGCAGACGGCGATACCCTGAGCATTACGGGCATTACCCAGCCGGCCAACGGCTCGCTGGTGGATAACGGCAACGGCACGTATACCTATACACCGGATGCCGGTTTCAGCGGTTCGGACAGTTTCAGTTATACGGTCGATGACGGCAACGGCGGTACCAGCACCGCAACCGTTGATATCAACGTCAACGCACCGGCGCCCACGAATACTGATCCGAACGCGGTTGATGATTCAGTTACGGTTGATGCCGGTGCGACACTGGTGATCAATGCAGCCGATCTGCTCGCGAACGATACCGATGCAGACGGCGATACCCTGAGCATTACAGGCATTACCCAGCCGGCCAACGGCTCGCTGGTGGATAACGGCAACGGCACGTACAGCTATACGCCG
>JANQRI010000018.1 GCA_028284675.1 Gammaproteobacteria bacterium
TGTGTTTCTGAGCATGTATTTGGGGATACTGTCAGCCTGTGTGTAGCTATTCGCCACTTCACCTTGCTTACCAATGAGTGAAATCATCGGAATCTCAGCTGCATTTAAATTAAATGTTCCAGTAACCACTTGTCCGGCCTCAACCTCACCGCTTATCCGGCTGACGATTTTGTTCACTTCTCCGTCGCTCTTGCCTGTGGCACTCCCTGAAACTGTGCTGGCTGACTTCAACTGCTGTTCCAGCACAGAAAGATTTGCTCTACGTGCCGCTTCATTATTTGTGATCTGTGTTTTCAGTGATTTAATCTGTTGATGGATATCCGCTGTCTGTTGATTCAGCGCGGCTGTGACTTGCTTGCTTTGCTGGATACCGTTGACTGTTGTCGCATTCTGAACTTTTAATGCATCCGTTTGTGCAAGCGTCGCATTACGCTGAGCTTGCCGGGCATGAAACTCTGCTGAAGCCTGCTCCAGTTGCTTACGTATTCCCTCCGGAAAGCCGGCATAAGCCTCAAAAGTCATATCACCCCGCACATCCAAGTGCAATCTGTTGAATGCTGATTGTAAAACCGCATTTTCGGTTGATGGCTTGGTTTCTTCAACCGGTTGGCTTCCAACCACTATCGTGGACGGCCTTATTTCCGGCATTGCAGGTTTTTGATCAGGCTGTTGTAAAGTACCCGTTTCAAGGGATGCTTGATCAAACGGCTTTGTATCCTGTGGTGACGCATTGACTGTTTGATTGATCAAACCCGGGCCTTTCTCCTGAGGCTTTATACCACTGGGGTTCCGATTGTAATCACCACTCGTTGAGCGATCCGTTGTGTCAAACAGCTGCCCACCCTCTGCCCCTCCAGGCTTTTGTTGATCGACAATGCCACTCTCTTGATCAGAAGGCGTTTGTGTCAGACTATCGGTTACCGGGCCACTCTCGTCTGAAGCATCGGCACCCACATCCTGGCCGCTATCGGTACCAGTGCCACCGGTCAAAACCTGCGCTAAAACACCAGCGGCAAACTCAAGTCTACCTTCAACTGCTGTTTTCATTTCGGACAACCGTGCGCCACCACCCTGCAAGTCATAAAACTGCATAGCCCCCTCACTATAAATCACCGGTATCAATGTTGGAACCAGTTGACCTTTACCATCAGGATAAGTAGGGCTTTCCGGAAAAATCGCATTTGGAATCGGCGCCGTCAGATCGTCGGGACGCAAATGCGGCGGGATGGTTTGAATAATATTTTCCAACAACGTAACATTCTTTTCGTGCGGCTTAACCCCTTGATTCAACATATTATCAGAATAATTAAGCAGGCCCTGCAACTCTCCCTGTAATTCACTGATAGTGGTATTTTGAAATTCTGCAGCAATATCTCTTTCATCGTCATAATTGCCATACTCTGTAACTATTAAACTTATGCGTGCTTCAATACCCTCTGCTTTAGCCCTTTGCATAGTGATTTCCATAATTTGGAACAGCTCGGGAAGAAACGTGCGATTACCAGCTAACGCAAACACGATCTCATCGCCGCCCATACGCACGACCGGTCCGTTTTGCTTTAAATCATCCAATAAAGCCTGATAGAATTTTTTAGGCTCCGCACCTTCACGAAATCTACTAATTGTATGTTCGAGCACTTCAGTGGCAGTCTGTTTATAAATTTCAAAAAACTTCGACTTCATTTCAGTCACAGCATCCTGTCCGGTCGCGAGTATTTCAGCCATCTCACGACCGGTTTGCCCGTCATTGACATCATGAACCAAAGTGCGTGCCTGATGAGACACATTAAGTGCACCGATATCTTTTAAATCAATATTCGCAACCGCCATACTTTTGATACCGGGAACCTGATGCAACATTCGATAGCGGGTCCAGAATATCTGTTCGGTCTGCCCACCAAGCCGTGGCGGCACCAATGCATTACTCTCAATAAACTGCTGATCAGCCTCCGTCAACGGTATGGATAATTCATCACCAGACTGATCAAGCTGCCTGCTTAAAGACTGTAAATAGGCAAGCTTGTCATACAGCGTCTGCCCGGAATCTGCGAACTGCTGCTGAATTGCGTCGATCCTTTCACGGGTAATTGGGTTCAGCATGTCTGTATGACTGGCCACGCGCGTTGTTGCTTCAAACAGTCTACTCAACTCCAGCGGATTAGTGATCGGTACATACTGTTGATCAACGTTATATTGCTTTGCATCAACCTCTTTGAACGTAACAAGGCCGTCTGTATTTTTACCGTGTACACGTACTTTCGTTACAAATGTCTGGGCTTCTTCACTAATCCGTTTTTTACGCAGCTCTACCCCCAAATTAATACCGAGTGTGGTCTGCCCATCCAATTCCTCCGAGAGCTTGTGACTGATACCGTCTATCGACAATACCAGTTCTGCATGTGTTGCCTGATAGCCTTCCGGCAAAAATTGATTTGCATCATTGCGGAGCGGTATATTGGAAGCTGTATCTATAAAACCTTTCACCAGCGCACGGGCATCCAGTGCATATTTTTTGACCTGACCCCAGTTATCAAACCCATGCTCAGACGCCCAAATTAATGCCAATGCATCACCTGGTGTTTGTAACGGTTCAGTTACCAAAGGTCCGCTTTGCGTGGTCATTAAGTCTGCGCCAGGCGCCAGCCCCAGAAAAACCCGTGCCTCATTTATAAAGTTTGCCTGCACGTTAGCAAACTCAGCTTCAGGATTACTTTGCCGTTGTCGAGCTCGAGTCGGTGTTTCACCTGCCCGCAATTCCCGAATCGCTTCTTGTAACTTCAACATTAGCTGCTGCGACGAGCCTTCTTGTAACTGCTCACCCGCTTTGCTTTGCTCTATTTGCTGTTCAAGCCCGGCAAGCATTTGTGTTGCCTGTGGTTCAAAGCCTTGCCTGGCTTCCTGAAATAATCTCTCGTGGTACTGTTTGGGCAGATTGGTCACATAACGTAATGTACGGAACTCATCATCAGTCTTATCAATCTGCAATAAATCTATTCGATACTGATCAACCTGCGGATCACCCTGCTGTCTCAGCTCTTCTTTTATCTCAGCAAAGGTCTGCAATACCGCCTGATGAATCATTGCTTTAGCCGGTACCAGCAGATTCTTATCAACGAAACCCGGCGATGATGCATCATTCACATCTTTTGTACTTTTAAGCATCAGATTAATCAGCTGCGGTGGCGGAGCACCGTGCTGTAAATGCAACGCCACCTGATCGTTAATGGTGACTGCGGTGTTTGCATGGAACAGCACTTCCGGAGCACTCATTTGCAACTTAAGCAGTTCCAGAAAGTCCTGTGGTCGCCTTGGATGTAACTGAAAACGGCTTTCACCACGGCGCCCTAATGGGTCGCCATCCCTTGGAGTGGGTTCTTCGGGCACAGCATTGTCATTCGTTTGCGCTATCAGCTGCTGCTGAATTGCATTCGAGAATGCCGCCTCGGGCAGCGCTGTAGGCGAAATCGCCGCTGCCTGATCATGCGGAATAGTTGCTGAAACCCCGTGAACTGCTGTCATGCTGACCTTTTATATAGCTATATTTTGAGATGCTGTAATACGGCCATGTTAGTGATAAACCGCAGGCAGGCAAATACAGCTTAGGTCATAGGCTCGGACGTAATCAGTCCGTATAAAAAAGGTATATCTAACGAATGGTGTAGAGGATTTTATTCAGAAACCTGCGAAATCGCAGCTATTTCAGCTTTTTTATCCGCCAATGGCGCCAGCCAGCGGTACAGTGCCGGAATCACAAATAACGTTACCGCGGTCGCGAAACCGATACCGCCAAATACCACAACCGCCAGCGCGCCACGGCTTTCGGAACCTGCCGATGATGAAACCATCAGCGGCACCGCGCCAAACATGGTCGCGACGGTGGTCATCAACACCGGCCGAAAACGCTGCCTGGCGGCCTGCATTACCGCAGTCGCTATATCTTCTCCCCGGTCACGCAGCTGGTTCGCAAACTCTACGATTAATATACCGTTTTTTGCAATCAGCCCGACCAGCAACAGCAGGCCGATCTGACTGAATACATTCAGGCTGGTGCCGCTCAGCAACAATGCGAGCAAGCCGCCGGTCATAGCGATCGGCACGGTCAGTATCACGATCAGCGGGTGCACCCAGCTTTCGAATTGTGCAGCCAGTACCAGAAACACAATCAAAATCGCAAGGCCGAACGTCAGCCATAATGCACTGCCGGCTTCGGTAAAGGTGCGCGACATACCGGAGTAGCTGATACCTGCATCCGGCGGCAGGCTGTCTTTGATAATACCCTGCAGATAATCCAATGCTTCACCGAGCGTATAATCCGGTCCCAATGAAGCCGACACGGTCACCGCCGGCAGGCGGTCCACGCGTTTTAATTCCTTGGGTACTGCGGACTCTTCAAGGCTGACCAGATTGCTCAACGGAATCAGTTGCTGATTCTGCTCGGAGCGCACCTGCACCAGCGACAAGTCGTTGGGTGTTAAGCGCTGCGACTCATCCATTTGCACGATCACATCATAGGACTCGTTGCGATCAATAAATGTCGACACTGTTCTTGAACCAAATAAGGCTTCCAGTGTTCGGGCAATGGTTTCAGTGCTGACACCAATATCGGCGGCTTTATCACGAAAAATCCCAACCTGGATTTCCGGCTTGGTTTGCCGGTAATCTTTATCAAGATTGACCAATAATGGATTTGCGCGTGCCTGCTCGATGACCTGTTCAGCCCAGGAATTGGCCTGTTCATAGGTCGATGCACCGATTACGATTTGTACCGGTGAACGCGCACCGCGCTGCCCCAGACCGGCCGGGCTGACCGCAAAAGCGCGCACTCCCGGCAAGCCGAGCAGTTTTGGAAACAGCTCGTTGACGATTTCCTGCTGTGAACGTTTACGCTCGTTAATCGGTTTCAGGCGAACCACACCAAAACCGTTACTGACCGAACCGGGCCCGTCAAAACCGGGCGCAACCAGATACAAAAAACCACGCAGTTCGCCTTTTTCGCGTAAAGATTCGACCTGCTCGGCAATTTTCTGTGCCTGCCCCTGGCTGTAACGCAGACTGGAACCTTCCGGTGTATTAAAAGGAATAAACACCACACTGCGGTCCTCGGTCGGCGCAACCTCCTGAGGCAAAACCTTATATATAGCAACCGCCAACAACGATATGCCGACAGCACCCAGCAACACCATGCGAAAGCGGCTCTGGGTTGCCGCCAGCCACCCGATGTATCTGTCATTCAACCAGTCAAACCAGCGATTAAAGCGGTCCGGCGCATTGCGCTGCGGACTCAGAATGCGCGAACACAGCATTGGCGTTAATGTTAACGCGACAAAACTGGAAAAGATCACCGCGGCAGCCAGCGCGATGCCGAACTCGGTAAACAAACGGCCGACATCACCCTGCATAAATGACAACGGCACGAATACCGACACCAGCACCACAGTGGTTGCGATCACTGCGAAGGTGATCTGCCGGGCACCGCCGACCGCTGCCTGCAACGGTTTTTCTCCGGCTTCGATGCGCCGCTGTATGTTTTCGAGCACGACAATCGCATCATCAACCACCAGACCAATCGCAAGCACCAGCGCCAAGAGTGTTAACAGATTGATACTGAAACCCAATGCATGTAACGCAATCATCGATGCAATAATCGACACCGGTATTGCGATCGCCGGAATCATTGCGGAACGCAGCGATGCAAAAAATACATAAATCACAACCAATACTAAAAATACCGCAATAATCATTGCGGTCATCACTTCTTTGATCGACTCCTGAATAAATATTGAGCTGTCATACATGACCGCCATCTCGATACCCGGCGGCAAACCGGTCTGCACTTTTTCTACTTCTTTGCGCACACCGTCGGCAACCTGTAATGTATTTGCTTTGGATTGTCGTACGATGCCCATACCGACCACCGGCCGGCCGTCGACGAACATCACTTTGCGGGTGGTATCCGAACTCATTTCCACTTTGGCGATATCACGCAGCCTGACCAGTGCGCCGCCGGATTCTCTAATAACAATCTGCGCAAACTCGTCCGCCGTGGTTAACCTGGAATTTAACCTGACGGTAAATTCACGTTGTTCAGACTCAATACGCCCGGCCGGAAGCTCCAGGTTTTCCCGCTGAATCGCGCTTATTACATCGTCTATCGTCAACTGCCTTGCGGCCAACGCCTCGCGGTTTAACCAGATACGCATCGCATAAAACTGCGCACCACCGATAATTACAGATGCGACACCGGGCACCACCGAAAAACGGTCTTGCATATTGCGCACAATGTAATCGGTTAACTCCAGGCCATCATATGTATCGCTCCAGACTCCCAGCCACATCATTGCATTCGAATCGGCTTCAGCTTTCGCAATGCGCGGTGTTTCGGCAGCCTCAGGCAGACTGTCAGCAACCCTGGCAACTTTATCGCGCACATCGTTGGCCGCTGCATCGATATCGCGACTGAGCACAAACTCAATTGATACCGATGACAACTCATCGCGACTGGTGGAATTAATTCGCTTGATCCCGGCAATACCGCTGATCGCCGATTCAACCAGCTGGGTCACTTCGCGCTCAACCACCTGCGCGGATGCACCGGTGTATGTCGTGGATATCGATACCACCGGCGGATCAATATCGGGATACTCACGCACCGCCAGACGCAGATAAGACGCAATACCGAGCACCACCAGCAACAGGCTCATCACGGTGGCCAATACCGGCCGTTGAATTGATAAGTCGGAAATATACATTAGAAAGCAGCTATATCAGTAAACGAAAAGTTTTTCGAACCTGTCTCAAAATTGCTCGGTTTTGGCATCCTGCGTCACTCTAACTCCTCCATCCCTGGAGTCGTGCGCTTGCTGATACTTCGTTAAAAGCTCGTTCAAAATGCGGGGCTGCGAAGCAGTAAATTATCTATAAACTCCGCTTTTTCACTCGCTTTTGCCTCGTTTCATCGGCGCTCGCTTAATTTTGAGATAGGTTCTCCATAAAGCATTTATTGTTCGGTATGTTCAGTAGCAACCGCATTCGGCAATTCAACCGGCACCCCGTCACGCAATTTTTGCAGACCGGCAGTTACAACCGGAACCCCTGCATCCAACCCCGCAAGAATCTCGACCTCACCACCGTTACGCTGACCAATCTGAACTTCCTGCAGTTTTGCCTTTTGTTCTTCCACCAGATATACAAACTGTTTACGCCCCTGAGCAAGCAATGCCTCTTCCGGTATCAGCACCGCGTTTTGTTTTACATCCAGCGGCAAACTGATATTGATAAACAAACCCGGCTTAAGCAGTCCCTCCGTGTTTGGCACATAGCCTACCACCCGGACACTGCGTGTTCCGGCATCCACACGTGAATCAATTGCCGCGATTTTGCCGACAAACTGTTTGTCAGGATAAGCCGCTGTGCGCGTATTAACCGGCAGGCCCGGTTGCAGTTTTGCGAGGTATACCTCCGGCACACTAAAGAAAAGTTTAATGTAACTGATATCATCCAATGTTGTGATCCGGGTGCCCGGCTCGATCAGCGCACCCGGGCTGATTTCTTTCAGGCCGACCACGCCGCTGAACGGTGCACGAATTACCGCCTCCTCCAGCCGCGCCTTGGCCGCCAGCCTGCGTGCCGATGCGGCCCGCAGTTCGGCCTGCAACGCATCATATTCATCGCGCGATATGCTTCGTGACTTCAGCAGGCGTTCCGCCCGCTTTGCCTCAAGTTGCGCCTGATCATATTGCGCTTTTTCAACTTCGAGTTCGGCCCGCAGTTCGCGGGTATCCAGGCTGACCAATAAGTCATCCTCCGCCACAGGCTGCCCGGACTCAAAATGTATCTCGGTGACAATACCCGACTCTTTTGCGGTGACTTCAATGGACTCCAGCGCCAGCGCCGTGCCGACCCCTTCGTAAACCAGCGCAACCTGGTCCTGCCGTGACAGCGCGGTTTCAACCGTGACGGCGCGTGCAAATGCGGCATTCGCATTACCATTGTTTGCCGGCCAAAAGTACACCACAGCACAAACCAGCAGCACGGCCAACAAAGCTCCCGGCAGCCATCGGAAATTTTTAAGGTTTATCGCGTTCATTTAGTTTTGCCACTATCACACTATAGGTGCCCCGTCCGGTTTGTCCGGTGTACACCCGCTTAGTTCCGGTTAGTTTCACATAAAGTACATTTAATCGGAATGCAGCCAAATCAAACTGGCCATACGTCCGGTTTGACCATCACGACGATACGAAAAAAACAAATCTGCGGAACTGTGAGTGCAAAAATCACTGCCATACACCGAACCGACGCCCGCAGCCTTGAGCTGCATCCGTGCGATTGCATACAAATCCATCCGCCAATGGCCCGGTCGTGACGGCTCAAAGGCAACAGTATACCCCGCCTGCTCTGATATAAAACGCTGATAAACGGTTTCATCGATTTCGTATGCAGCCGGGCCGATTGCCGGCCCCAGCCAGGCCAGCAATGATCCGGACTCAACAGCCATCGCAGCAATGGTTTTTGCAATGATCTGCTGCTGCAGACCGCGCCAGCCGGCATGCACCGCGGCCACACAGGAGCCTTCACGATCACACAATAATACCGGTAGGCAGTCAGCAGTCAGTACAACACAGACCTCACCTGCTTGCCGTGTATAAGCAGCATCCGCCGGCGCATGAACATCCATTCCGTTTAATTCGGTCACGCGGTCGCTGTGTATCTGCTCCAGCCACCGGGGCTGCATGGGCAGACTCAGCGATTTTTGCAATTCCCGGCGGTTATGCTCTACCCGCTCCGGCGCATCACCCACATGGTCCGCCAGATTAAACGCCTGATAACAGGTTTCACCGCCGTCGAGCGGTGCCGGTGATTTACAAGTCGTCGTTACCGCCCGCACCTTTGCCGGCGCCGGCCAATCCGGGTAAATAAAACAATCGGCACTCATTTATTCAACCGCCTCATTGCTGTCTTCACGCAATACATCAAGCAGTTGCCGCATGTCGGCCGGCATCTCTGCCTCCCAATGTAAGGGTTCAGCAGTCTGCGGGTGCAGCAATTCCAGTTTTGCCGCATGCAAAGCCTGGCGCCGAAAAGACTGCAGTTGCGTTTTAAGCGCATCAGAGCATGCTGCCGGCAGCCGTAAACGACCACCGTATTCAGGGTCACCGACCAATGGCTTTTTAATATGCGCCATATGCACGCGAATCTGATGCGTGCGCCCGGTTTCCAATTTGATATGCAATGCGGTGTAATGCCGGAATTTTTCCGCAACCCGATAATGCGTGATCGCCTCCCTGCCATTTCGACTGACTGCCATACGCTTACGATCGACCGGATGCCGGCCGACCGGTTCATTAATCGTACCACCGGCTACAAACACACCCTGCGCAATTGCATAATAGCTTCTACCCACACTGCGATCTTGCAGCTGATCGACCAGGCTTTTATGAGCCTGCAGATTTCTCGCAATTACCAGCAGGCCGGAAGTCAGTTTATCCAGACGATGCACAATACCGGCACGCGGTACCGCAGCCAGTTCCGGATAATGATACAGCAGTGCATTCTGTAAAGTGCCCGAAGGATTACCGGCCGCCGGGTGCACGACCATACCGGCCGGCTTGTTGATGATGATCAGCCCGGAATCCTCGAAAATCACCTGTAACGGTATATCCTCCGCAAGGATATCCGCCGGCGGCTCCTCGTCGGGAATTTCCAAAGATAATGTTTCCCCGCCCTGAATTCTGAATTTGGCCGGACAATAAGCACCGTTGAGCGTGATATAACCATGCTTCAACCAGTTTTGCAGACAGCTGCGTGAATATTCCGGGAACAATTGCGCCAGAACCTTATCCAAGCGTTCTCCTGCCTGCGCCTCAGGTATAATCAGGGACCGGGGAGTTTGCTCCATGACTGTTGATTGCTCGTTGCACATAAAATTGCCAAATAGGATACAATTATGCGCTTCTCAATGCGAACCGGATACCCGATGACTTTACGCACTGTTTGTTTAATCTGCCTCTGCGCCATGCTGGCGCTCAACGGCTGCGGTAAAAAAGGCCCGAAGACCATTACCGCCGATCAGGATGCAAGCCAGTTGTATCAGCGTGCATCAAAAGCCATGAACGCCGCGCAGTTCGATATTGCGATTCAGAGTTTTCAATTGCTGGAAGCCCGCTATCCGTTTAGCCCGTACGCACTGCAGGCCCAGATTGATCTGGCCTACTCCTATTACCGCTTCGGCCGCCCGGAGCAAGCCACCGCGGAAGCCGACCGCTTTATTCGCTTTAACCCGACTCACCCGAATGTAGATTATGCTTACTATATAAAAGGTCTGGCTAATTTCGAACGCAATAAAACACTGCTCGACAAATGGTTTCCGCGCAACCCGGCAGACTTTGATCAAAAGAAATTACGTGACTCTTTCAGTGACTTCTCACAATTAATCAATAAGTTTCCAAACAGCCGCTATGCACCGGATGCCCGGCAACGCATGATATTCTTGCGAAACAAAATGGCGGAACATGAAATCAGGGTTGCCGAATTTTATATGGAACGCAAAGCCTGGGTCGCCGCATCAAACCGGGCTAACAATATACTAAAAAGTTTTGCAAACACCCCGTCCAACAAGCCCGCGCTGATCATATTAGTCAAAGCCTATCGCGAGCTTGGACTAAACGACTCCGCCGATCAGGCGCTACGCACCTTAAAACTGAATTTCCCGGATCAGAAAGATATTTGATTGATTTTTTAACAGGATATTCTTTAACACAGAATATCCTGTTTCTAAAAATCTCCGCCGCAAGTTCACCGGCTTTTAAGAAGCCACCTGAGATCCAGCTACCAAATTACTGTTATTAAAATCAAAACACTTGATTTTCAAATTCATGTCGGCACCAAGATATTTTTTGACAAATCGTCAAAATTATCACAACATCGGCTGTATCCTAAATCAGGGTATTATTTTTTTGCGCCAAGTATTGACATTAGTTGGCGGATAGCATAAATTTTTCTTCAGGTATCAGAAAAACAAAAACACAGGGCGATACCGAAAAATACAACTCAATTTATCTGTTTGCAGGGAGAAACTCATGCGCTCAAGTCACCGCCTGCCTGTTACATTATCGTGTTATTTGTTTTTACCCTTATTATTGTTATTTTCACAGGTGTCGGCCACACCGTTTCACTGGCAGGGGATTGCGTATAGCAGTGCGGGAACCGAACAGGTGTTCGGCCCGAGTCCTGCTTCGGTCTGTGAAGACTTTCGTGCGAGCTACGAGGCGTATCGGCTGGATGCGTTTCATCACGCGCGCGGGGATACCGTGGTGATCAGCAATCTGACCCATCCGACCAGTGGATCGGTGGTCTGGTTTTTCTGTTCAATCAATCATATCAACGGCGAGACCGGCTGGAGTGAAGGTGGCGGCTGGTCGTCGATTTCACGACGCGGCGACGGCTGTCCTCCGGGTGCGGCGATGTTGGGACTGGAATGTGCGATGCCTGATCCGGGGGTCTGTGAAGGCGGTGCACACCGCGGTAATCCGATCAATGTCGGTAGCGGGAATAAGTTTGAACGTGCATCCGATTATGCCGGTGTTGAGGGGTTGGTGTTCGAACGCTTTTATAACAGCCGTCCGCACCGCTATACCAATGTCTGGTCGATGCGTTTGGGCATGAGTGAGTCGGTCGAGGCATTATTGGATCACAGTGGGTTATTGGGTTCACACTGGCGCCATGCGTTTTCCCGGGTGTTGTTGAAGACCGGCCCAAAACCTTTATCACAGTATGAGCCGGAGACCTTTACCCCGATGGATGATTGTCAGACCTGTCACGGCTTGGGCATCCCGGCGGCGGATAATGTGGATCTGCGCGCGGAGGTATATTTACTCAGACCCGACGGGCGTCATCGCATCTTTCGCGAACAGGCCGATGGGGGCTGGGCCGGTCAGGATAATGCCCCGGGGCGATTAACCGAAGCGCTTGATGCGCAGGGTGATACTGTGGGTTGGCAGTATTTAAATTCAAACCATGAAACTGAAATCTATAATACCCAAGGCCGGTTATTGTCCATCGTATTCGCGTCCGGCCAGGTTCTACAGCTGAGCTATGATACTGTCACAGAACGACTGATTAGTGTCACCGATTCCGGGGGTCGTGCACTTAGCTTCCATTACGACCGTAGCGGGCAGATTCATGAAATCCACGATCCGGCCGGTGGTGTGTTTGAATACACTTACGATGCCCAGGGCAATCTGATTGAAGTCACCTACCCGGATCAGACCACGCGGCAGTACCGCTATGAAGCCCCGCAATTGCCCGGTGCACTGACCGCGATCAACGATGAGACCGGCGCGGAGTATGCGCGCTTTGCGTATGAGTTATTTATCAGCGGCCCCAGCCCGGAAGAAAACATAGGGCGGGCGGTGCTGAGCGAACATGCCGGGGGTGC
>JANQRI010000004.1 GCA_028284675.1 Gammaproteobacteria bacterium
TGATCCGGTATCAGCCCATTAGCCGCGAGCCAGCCGTAACCCCCGGCTTTGATAAAAGGCCCCAGTGCATCCAGGCTGCCGGTGAGGTTCACTGCAATATTGCGTGTCTTGCCGTTATTGAAAATAACCGGGTGTTTAAAACCAAATACATAAGGCTCTTTTAAACCGGCACCACGGGCATTGGATTGTTGATTGACTTTAAAGCCGTTCTGTAATACCGCTGAGCGGTCTGCAACGGTACTTAAGCTTAATGTCGGGTAAAGCGCTGCAAAGCTCTGTTGACCGGAAGGTGCATGCGTTTGCAGATACTTTAACAACGCACGGGTATGGTTTAATGCCTGCTCAGTGGTTTTGGTATCCACCGCCTGTGTATAGCGCTGCTGCAAGCCGGATACACTGAGGCCATCGCTGTGGGTATGAAGACCTTCTAGTAAATTTGCATTTTTCGGTACAGACAGAAACCCAAACAGTTCCTGCAAAGAGCCGACCAATGCCAACGGTTTACCACCCAGAGGGCTTTGCAAACCCAGTGCGTATTGGGTTTGCAGGTGAATATTTCGATCGCCCTGGCGATTAATCTGCAGTTGTTTGGCCGGGCTTAAGTATTTTAATTGCAAGGTTGAGGAAATCGCAGCCAGTGCGTTGTTCCAGTGGGGAATATTGATTTGATTGCCCGGGATGGTGTGTTGTATCTGTCCCCGCACCTGGGAGCCGGCCTGGTTTTCAGTGCCCGGTTGGGGTTGAAGCCTGACAGGCAATGACGGCATCGGGGGTGGTTCATAAGGCGTCAGTCCATAATCCGGAGGTGTGGATTTGCCTGGTTGGGTAAACAGCCCCGGGCCCGGCAATACCGGCACCGGCGTTATCGGTGTGCCGGGCGTGACGGGCGGTGCAACTGGTGCGACCGGAGCAATAACGGCCTGGGCCAGCCGCTGGCGGGAATGGTTTAAACCATCCTGAAATAAGCGGGTTTCCGGTGCGTGATCGCCCACAGCAGGCGCTCCGACGGAGCCCGTCAGGTCGCTGCGTGAAGTAACCGGAATGTCTTGTATTGCCATCGTCTGCCAGCCTGTTGCTATCTGCAGACTATGCCAAAACAGCCATATTTCAGATATTGTGCTTTGGTTATATAAAAATCAGATATTTAACGAAAGTTATAGAGCTCTACCGGGATTCAGCCTGCCACTTCCGGTGTCGCTCAATAACTGCAATCACCTCAGCGGCATTCACCGAGGTCTCCCGGCTTAAACGGGTAACCGGCACACGTAACCCGTTATCAGAATAGCTTTCAGTTGCTTCCCAAACACGGCCATTATGCACCGCATAGACTACAGGCTGCCCCGAATCTCCTGAAATACCCCAAACACCCCCACCACTCATGCCCAATGCGGTGTTGCCCTCTGTTAACGGCACAATCGAGCTCGGATCTGAACTAAAAGGGTTATTGAGCTGCGCCTCTGATCTGGCAATTGATACGTCAATAACATCCAATGAAACATAAGCCTCTGTATCAATTGATAAAGCGGAAAACCTCTCTGCCGGGGAAGGATTACCGGCATTAACAGGTATTTGTAGGTTATGCTTAATGTGGGGGTCCCGGGCACCTTTAAAATAGTACTCATTCGCAATCACCGGAAAACCCGCAATCATAACCGGCATCTTATCGACTAAACCGGAGGAAGCGACCTTGGCAATACTGTTATCGGCTATCTGCTTTTCCCCGGCAGCTATATTAAAATGCACTAATGCGAGGTCATGCTTTCTTGAGTTGAATTTCTCCCCCTCAAAACTACGGCCATCGGTAAGCCATATATCAACCCGCCGCCCTTCCCGTTCACTAAGATGCGCCGCGGTTAATACATAATAATCGACGCTACCGTCCTTATTGGCTAATTTACCAACCAAAGTACCGCTGCCGTCAAAATTCGTTTTATCTGAATCGACCGCAATACGTACAGTTGCTTTTTTTGCCGCCTCTATAACAGCCTGCTGCTGCATTGTAAATTCAAACAAATCAAGATTTTCTACCAGCGAAGAATTACCCATATTGTCATCAAGCCGGCCAAGCCATGAGCTTGTATTGATGGAATCGATATGTGGGCCTGGCAGCAAAATCATGAACAAAGGCTATACTGAATATACTGGAATTTCTATTAAACGAAAGTAATAGATTTTTCGATAAAAAACTCTGTATCAAAATTCGAATTTCACATCAAAAAAAACCATATCTCTTTGATCAACCAGTTCAAACAAAATTTCCTCATCGTTACCGTTAAAGAAAAAACCGCCGGTCATAACTTTCCAGCCATTCATAAAATCCCAGCCGACTTCATAAGTGAATGCATACCCCGGATCACCGTTAACCGGGCTGGATAATATTCCTGCCTCGATCTGCAGATGGTCATCAATGAAACGGTCCTCCCACCTTAATAACAGCACATCATCAAATATCGGATTGATAAACCGGTGCCTGTCCTGAAGATAACGTGCCCTGGTCCATTCCAGCAGTACCAGACCATAAGCACCGCGATAATTATAATCAATGCCAAATACCCACGAAAAAAACGGTGCCGTTTCTCTTTCTACGAAATCGCTCTGGATATTAAAAATCTCTCCGGATGTCAGCGGCAAACTATCCAAGCCAGCCCGGACAATTTGAGCGGCAATATCTTCAGCATCGGGCAATATCAATGCAAACATATCCGGTGTATACGCTGCTTCAAACCGATATGAAAACCTGCCGATGGACGAGGCCAGATTAAAGCCAATAGTTTCAATACGATCATAAAAAAGCTGTGTATCAAATCCAAGTTGATTCGGCAATGCAGTGAAATTGCTTATGTCATTACCGGACAGATAGCTCGCACTGCCATTCAGCACTGGCAGGAATACAAGTGTATTGGAAATACCACTAAACAAACTAACATGATAATCAATATTACCGGCGACACCACCGGCCCTTAATGCGAACGAGGAATCTCGTTGAATATCATTGTCAGTCTGAAACTGAAAATCCAAAGACTGAAAGTTCTGCAGTTCAATTGCCCAGAAACTGTCTTCTTCAGGCATTAATACCGGTGAGAAGAACGGCGTATACACCATTTCCACTGCGAAATCTTTATATACATACTTGGCCGAAAACGCATAGACGCCTCTGTAACGATCATCGTCATCGATTACGAACAGTTGCCGCAAATCCAACTGATCGAAGTAATTTGTTACATGAAAAACATCACCTGTCCCCCATGAGAACAGCTGTTTACCGGCTTTGAGTTGCCAGCGGCCCAGCTGCTTTTGGAAGAAAAGCTCCTGCAAATCAGTATCAATAACCGATTCACGCCGCTCTTCACGAAGCTCATTCAACAATAAATATGCATCCAGGGACAAATGCCAGAGTATGCTGTCACGCTCATACTCTGTATTCAGACGAAGACGGGTTTCGGTTTTTATCGTATTGGTTGAAGACCGATTATTATTAACCGGAACATTAAACTGGTTGACACTTTCAATAAAACCGAAATTTTTCCAAGCATTTTCTTTATCTGATATGTTTTCGTCACTAATACCAGAGGACAGAAACATTTTGTCGAATGCATCTTCGCTCAGCATAGACTCTGCCTGATCCGCTGAATCAGCCGCATACAGCGGACCACCGGCATTGACAAGCATGCCTAAGACTATCAATAGCCCTTTATACATAATGATATATGCCGGCCTGGAAACAACTAACCACCAAATGACCTTATATAGGTAATATCGGTGATCAATGCTGTTGATCCAATTTGATTATGCGTTAACCACTTCCCGGCTTTCAAATAACGGTTTAGAAAGCTCAGCCCAGTCAATATCACCATCATCCGGCAACTCGGCAAAATCCAGCATACCCAGCTCTTCGAACTTCGGTTTTACCGCATCAGTCAATAAGCCGATGCGTTTAAGATTCGGAATTATCCGGGAGAACAGGTTCCGCTGAAAATCCACCAGCAAACCGCCTTTCAACACTATTTCGCGCACCTGCTCTACATCAAAACCCCAGTGCTGCCAGACCTCAACCTGCATCAAACGTTCTAGACTGATCACACAGGCTTCATATGCAAAATTTGCACGTTCTTCTTTTTGCTCCGGACTTAATGTTTTTACAAACTCTTCAAGATAGTTTACACCGAAAGTCACATGACGACCTTCATCACGAGTCACCAAAGTAATCAGCTGCTTCAATACCGGGTCCGTAGTGGTTGCTTTTATGGTATTAAATGCACCCAATGCAAGCCCCTCAATAATAATCTGCATGCCGATAAATTTCAGGTCCCAACGCGGATCAGTAAGTACTTTATCCAATATCGACTTCAATGACGCACTTACCGGATAAATAAAACCTATTTTTCGCTGCAAATACCGGTTAAACACTTCGACATGACGGGCTTCATCAAAAGTCTGTGAAGCTGCATACAGTTTGGCATTATAAGTCGGCGCACAGGAAATCAACTGCGATGCAACCAGCAAGGCACCCTGTTCACCATGCAGGAACTGACTGAAAATCCAGGACTGGCTGTGCATCTGATACAGTGCTTTATCCTCATCGCTTAATGCTGCATATAGAGGATAATCTTTTAATGGGTGTTGCTCTACCGGCTTGCGCTTTGGTAATTGATGCCAATCGGGTGTCCTCCCCCAGTTGATATCCATCGTACCGCTCCAGTTAAGCTTTTTGCCAAGTTCATAGAGCTTTTTAATACGGTTATCCTGCTCGGCATAATCCCAGTTATACGAACCTGTTAACGGTGTATTGAATATCTCGGCAACCGAATCGATCGACTTTTCAGTCAATTCGATTCCAAAATTATCCGGCTCATCCTGTTCCGGGCGATCCATATAGCGGATATCGCGGTCTTTTTCATCAGCATATTTAACGTGCATTTCATTTTCCTTCTACATAAAAATCAAAATGTTTCCCGGGTCAATTTCTGATCAGCAACCGGCTGATTGTATTGCACCGACTTTAAATACAATATACTTTTGCTCTTACCGTCGGTACGCTCCATTACCGCTTTGCGGGGAGTATAAACACCTTCTATAAGCTCAATGTTTTGTAATGTCAGCGTTTTTCGATGTTTTCCGTCTTCATAAAAATCAACGCGCCTTAATACAAAATCCTGTTTACTGATATAATGAATACGCTTTGAATAAACACGCGGCTCAAACAGCTTTTCACTTTGCACCTGATAGCAGGGCACGCCATCAACCTCAACCTCGCCCAACAAGGTATACTCATGATCACTGATATTGAACTCACTGATATCTTCATTATAGAAGTCTGAGCTTACCCAGGAATTACCTTTATCACTGGTTGATATCTTCCGGACTCTGCCACTGGACATTTTTAGCCACTGCAAACTGTCGGTCCCAGGTTCATCCCATACCAAAAATTCAAGACGTGTTGGAAATGTAAAAGACATACGCATGCGTCGCTTTTCATCATAACGTTTAAACACGGTTCCAAATTTTTTTATTTGCTCCCGCCCACTTTTAATGATTACCAAAACATTTTCCTGCAATGAGGTCTCCCCATCCGGCAATGCATCGTTATTTTGCATGATTTCTTTTGCGGTTAGCGCATTAGCTGCTAACGGCAGGCTCAAACAACACATAAACACAGACCGGAGCAGAATCCGAAAAAATTTAACACTATTTATCATTGCTTAATCTCCTGATAAAACCGGAAATTCGGCTCCGGTACTGAAATCTTGGCATCAGGCTCTGTCCAACAGCAGATCCATATGCCCTTTATTTTGTGAGGCAGGCAAACCAAAGATGTAAACCAGCCCGATAAACAAATCGGTAATACCGGCAAACCCTGCGACAATACCCAAATCACCAAAAAACCCGAATCCGGCCAGTAAACAAAAACCGGCAATCCGCAGCAGCGCGTTGATATAAACCAGGTTTGCACGTGTCTCCAGATTTCTGGAGCAAAATACCAGCACAAAACCAATAAATATCACAAAACAGCCCAGGTTCAATGTCCAGTAATAAGAGTCAGGGGTTTTAAAACCGATCAAATCAAAATATCCGGGAATAAAAAAAGACAGCCCCAGAAAAATATTATAAATACCTGTCCAGTAAACAAATTTTTTCATTGTCATCACAAATCTCCTGTTTTTATAGTGAGTGGTTTTTATTAAATAGGCTTGGGAGCTGCCGTATAAGCAGCAGACTCAGCCAGCTTTGGTTTGAATAACAGTATCAATACCGGCAAAAGCACCAGGTCACCGATAATTGCAAACAACATCGACAAGCCGGTTAACAATCCGAAATACTGCAATGGCAATGTTTGCGCAAGCATCATGACCGAAAATCCGAAAAACAATACTATGGACGTAACCACGATCGGCTTACCGGCATCTTTCACTGTTTTCACTACAGACTCTTCCAGTGACAGGCCTGCCATTTGATTACGCCTGAACCAGACAAGATAGTGAATGGTGTCGTCTACCGCAATTCCCAGTGTCATCGTCGCGACCATAATCGTCGCAGCATCAAACGGAATATTGAACCAACCCATAATACCCAGCACCAAACCAATCGGAAATACATTAGGCAACATGCTTATCAGAGCCAGTTTTGTGTTTTTTGCAACAAAAAACATGATTACAAATACCATGATAAACGCGAGAAACAAACTACGCACTTGACTGGCTTTAAGATTGGCATCCATATCAACATATAGCCGGCCATAACCGGTAAATTTATAGGTAAAATTATCACCTAACTTTGCCGGTAGATAACTGTCAACAAACTCCTCCAGTTTCACATTGATATCAAAAGGGCCGTTAATACATTGAAATGATACGATCGCCTCCATTCTGTCCGGTGACACCAGCCCGTCGATTTCATCCGGTTCACCAATCTCATAAAAATCCAGCACATCCAGATCATTGTCCGGGATTACATACGCTTCTGCCTGACCTGCATTAAAGGCTTTGTTTATCGATTTAAAGTAATCCGCAATTGAGAAAGACGAGGTATACTCATCACTCATATGATTCACAATAGCCTGCTGGATATCATCGAGCATTTTCAGGCTTTCACTTCGGGTAAAATCATGCTCAGGCGATTTTGCCTGAATCGTTAAAATAATCGGTACAGTTCCACCATAATTCTTATCCAGATAGTCCATATCCACCTTTACCGGATTTTGATCAGGCATGTAATTGGTAAAGTTGGTAACATATTTGATATTACTAATACCGATAAACACAAATACAAACAGTATAACCGCCAGACCTGCAACAATTTTTTTATTGGCAATTACCCAGTAAGTTGATTTTTCCAGTATCAGGTTCAACAAACCGTCACCGGATTTTTTATCTTCTACCGGTTTTTTCACGACTGCTTTATGCTTTCTGAAAAGCAATAATGCCGCCGGAATAAATGTAAATGTGATAAGAAATGCTATAACTACGCCCAGACTCATATAAATACCGACTATTTTCACCGGCCTGACCGGGCTGGATAAGAAAGACATAAAACCGACTGCGGTCGTTATCGTAGTCAACAAACAAGGCAACCATAACACCCGCAAAACCTTGCGCATATTTTCATAACGACTCTCACTGCTGTGCATTGAAATACTTTTATAATGAGACAACACATGAATCGAATCGGACACTGCAATCGCGATTAACACCGGTGGAATCATCATTGTAACAAGATTAAGTGTTTCCCCTGCAGCAACATATATACCAATAGACCAAATACTCACCAATAATACATTTGCCAGACACAGCACTGACAATGACACACGACGCAACAACAGCCCAACTACGACCAGAATAAACAACAGTGTAATCGGGCCGAATTTTTCACTGTCGGTTTGACCCAGGGTATTGAGTTCATTCTCAACAATTGGTGTGCCGGTAAACAGCAGCCTGACCCGTTCGCCGGCAATTTCTCTGGCAGCACTCATTAACTGAGACTGCAACGCACCTTTTTCTTCATTGGATTTTAAGGATTCGAACTCAATGATAATCGCAGTCATTTTTGCATTGGGTGATACCAGCACCAGACTCTGCACCAAATCACTGCTAATCGATTCCTGGCGGGCCCGCTCCAGTATTTCCGCACTCAGCTCACCGGCAGGAATAAGCGGCCGGAATATAACCGTATCATCTTCCCCATAAGGAAGATTTTGCTCGGTAATACTGGTTACCCTGCGAACTCCGTCAGTTTTTTTCGCCATCTCAGACAATTCACGCACCAGTTCAATATTTTGCCTGGAGAATATATCGTCATCTTCAAAAACAATCAGACTGCGTTCTTCATTACCATAAACTTCCTGAAAACGATGATAAAAATTCAGGTCCGCATTATCGTCCTCAAAAAACACATCAATCGTATTATGATTTTTTTGCTGCCCGTAAAAATGAGCGAGCGGCAGTGTTGCGATTAAAATTAATGCAAAAAATACTTTACTGTAGTTTGTTGAAAAATCGACAAAGCGATTCATTAAGCTTTCCACTTGCTTATCTCCCAAGATAATAGCGCTATTTATTACGACCCGTTTAACCGATGTTTTCCTTCAGCGAGAGCTGAGGATTAACCTGTTGCCCGGGAATGACTTTGCAGGAAAAATCATACTTCTGTAAATCCAGTTCATTTTCATTCTCATAATTTACAACACGAACCAGATACACAACATCACATGGTGAAGCGCGTGACACAAACTCCGCCTGGTGCACTTCGTCCCAAAACGCCGGGAAACCACAACGATTACAATATGTCACATAAACATCGGCGACATCCAACAGGCTTTTATCGAAGTTTAATTGCAAATGTTCGCCCTTTTTCATAATGCCATATTCATATGATGTGATCTGAGGATCACCAACCGGCAAATAGATTCTTCTTACCAGCTTAGGTGGAAGTATGTTTTTCCAGCGCAGCCACTGAAAAATATAGTACTGTGTGCAGTAATAGAACAAACCGCGACGATCAACCACATTTTCGGCAAAAAAATCGAGGCTTTTCTGCATCTCATTGCCGACATTTCTTTCATTTGTGGCCTGCACTCCATCCAGTTTCACACCGGGGAAAACAGTATCACCGATATAACCGTAATAGCGCACCAGAATACGATACTGGTCCGGGGGCAAATCAATACGCTTCCAGGCCGTCTGCTCCGGGCTGTTACCCGGATACAAAATATCCACAACCTCGAAATCACCTTTAAAAATAGTGATAATCCAGCCGCGTGCGGATTTTTTAGCTGATTCAATCTGAACATCAATATGAGACTTTACGTCAAACGGTCCAAAAGACCCTAACGGAGCATGCGGGTTCCAGCGCGATGTCGTACACATCATATAAGGAAGCGCACCGGGTATCTCCAGGGATTCAGAGTATGCTGTCCAGGTCAATGGTTCGTTTTTCTTAAGTCGCTTGCTAAACATTATCTGCGCACCTTTTAAAATCAAAAAGCGCGTCGAACGATAAAATAAAAACGACAGAACAAATCCTGGAATGCGCCAGATCAACGCAACACAGTTATATATCAATTTCATATTTTTTCCTTCAATTAAAATTTTCTTAATTATCCCGTCACTTCCAATACATCTTTTTGTCTGTGAAGCTCTTTGTTTATATCTGACCGATCGAACACATAACCCAGCTGCTCAGCCAGCTCAATTGTTTTCTGATCAAATTTGCCCAGCATATCTTTATGTGCCTCCCAGGCATTGGCATAAGCAGCTTCAATCTTGTTATGTTTGGAAAAATTTGGATCGCCAATCGGTATTGAATGTTGGTGCAAACCATCGGTCATCCGGTCGCCTTCATAAGGATTCAGCATGGATTCTTCGAAAGGCACATTCAAAAATCGACATAAGGCCTGCATATTTTCTGCAGGATCAGACACCAGCTGCTCATAATGCAGCTGCAACTGCCGGTGCGGAGGAATACCCTGTAAAAACCCGGCAATATTGCTGTTCATTTTATGCCAGAGCCGGCCGGCATATTCCCAGGCATCCCCTTCAATCGAGAATAACTTGTCAAAGCGATTACGCACAAAAGACTCGGCAACCGATAATGGGTGCCGAATCAGGTGAATATATAAAGGTGACTCGGAAAGCTGTTCAGCACGCTGCAAAATATCCGACTCAAGTGCATATGTCGGTGATTTATCAACCACGTAACGCTCTCCCGCAAGACGCTGTAACAACGTGTAGGTTTCAGCAACCGAAATTCCATCTGCCTGTAATGTCTCAAGCTGTGCAACACCGTTCTCTGTAGAAATTTTCTCCAGTTCGGTTAATGCTTTAATCAAACCTTCGCGCAAATACTTTTGATTGGCTTTAAGCAACTCTTCATTCCACTGAGTCAGGGTATCGTAAGGCAATAAATGCAATTCCGGCGGAGAGAAAATCGATGAGTGCCCGGCCATCATGACTCTAAGCAAGGTTGACCCAGCCCGTGGAGTGCTCAACACATAAACCAGTGGCTTGCGTGTCTGCTGATTATTAATATAAACCGGTGCAGATCGATCAGGCGATTCAGGCTGTATATTCTGCACCGGGGTATTATTTACTTCAGTATCTGCGGATTCCTGTAAAGCCGGCTGTTTGACGTCGGTGCCGCTGCCAATTTCACCTTCCAGATAAGCAGTCAGCTTTGTCAGATTATTATATTCGAGCATTTCGTTGGGATATAAACGCAAACCATACTGCTCTTCGATTTGCTCAATGATTTTCATTGCCAAAATTGAGTCCAGCCCCATCTCCCAAAACTCGGTGCTTGAATCAATATCCGCTTCGGCAATGCCTGTAACCTCTGATAATTTTTCACATAGAAACGCGTTGATCTCGGATGTGGAATTTTGCTGCACCTGCTCAGTTGCCGATTCCTGCACCGGTGCTTTTTCAGTTGTCACCGCCTGCAACTCACTGCTTAAATAAGCAGTGAGTTTTGACAAATTGTTATACTCCAACATTTCATTGGGATATAAGCGTAAACCATAATGACTTTCGATCTGCTCAATGATCTTCATCGCTAAAATCGAATCCAGCCCCATTTCCCAGAATTCAGTAACCGCATCAATCTCGGCCTCTGCGATACCGGTCACTTCGGATAACTGCGCACGCAGAAAATCATTGATATCAACACTCTGTGTTGCTGCAACAGATGCGCTCTTAGGCGCTTCCGTTATTTCCTGTATATCGTCCGGCTTCACCTCTTTTGTTTCGGGTTTATTAGCCTGCATCAGTTCACGATGATTGACAGACAGACTTGTATGACGACTTTGTAAACGATAATAGCCAGCCGTTCTTGCTTTACTCACACCCAACCTTGTATCGACCTGCTCCTGATAGCCTGCAAGTACAATTGTAGAGGCACTTCGGCTACTTAATACTGCATCAAATGCCCGCAGACCATATTTATTTTTTAGAGGAACAAGGCCAAACTCTTTTGTGATCCATGCCTTGGTTGCCTCATCGGTTGTCATCGCACCATCACGCCATAACGGCCAGTTAATCGCGCGCGTCAGCCCGTATCGTTCCTGCCGCTGAACCTGTGCATTTCGATATCCGGCAAAATGATCCAGAAAACTGTTTGCGTAAGCATAATCACACTGACCGACATTACCCATTACACCGACAATAGAAGAAAATAATATAAATAGATCCAACTCTGTATTTGCCAATGCCGCATCCAGATTAAGTGTACCTTTAACTTTCGGAGCAATAACTTTTTCGATTTGTTGCAGATTTTTATTACTGATATAAGCATCCTGCAATACACCTGCAGTATGCAGAACACCATTAATCGAACCAAAATTTTCAATAGCAGCATTAACCAATGCATCCGCCTGAGAGCGCTCTGCAATATCCGACTGCAGGTAAATTGCCTCCCCCCCATCACGACGAAGTTCATCAAGAAATGCATGAATATCACTGCCTGCCGGTGAGCGTCCGCTTAACACCAGTTTCGCCTGGTAGTGTTTTGCCAAATAACCGGCGAATAAACGCCCCAAACCACCGAAACCTCCGGTAATCAGATAAACACCGTTCTGCCTAAGCGTTGTTTGCCCCGGCAAATCTGTGAACACTGCATCCACAAACTCCGGGATCTCACGTTCCCCTGCTTTATAACGGATATCTTCCGAACCTTGTGCAACAGTTTGCAGCTCACGCATAATCAGTTCGGCGATATAAGCAGCCCGTGCCGGTGTATCATCACCTTCAACCGCAACCTCAATATTCTTTATTTTTAAACGTGGCAACTCATACGCAACCGTTTTCAAAAAACCACTCATCGCCTGAAAATATGGATCCGTCGAATCAGAGTTACTGGTATGCACATAGAGAAACGGAATATCCTGCTCCGGCTTGTTAGCCATCAAAGCCTGCACACAATGAAAAACCGAATACAACCCTGCATCCAATGCCTGTTTATCTGAAAACTCACCTTTAGACCAGCAATGAACAATTCGCTGTAAATTTAAATCTTTATTATCCAGATCTTCAAATAATCGGACGAAGTGTGTCGCATCTGACGGATTGATACTTACGGTATTCGCATCATGCCAAATATAAGCATCACCCGGGAAAACACGATAGCAGGTACCAGAAGATACAGACTGATGCAATTGCTCTGATAAATCAGTGCCCGTATCGAATAATAAAGTATCACCAGAACCAGGACTGACGACCGGATCAACTTCTAATGGCACCGGACTCCAATCAACTGATTTATACAATAACTGCGCGGCATCCAGTGCAACTTCAGTCACAGCATCCGGCTGTTGCGCTATCGGTTTACAAAGACAACCTTCCACATTGAAAATCACTTCCCCGGCGGATGAAATTGCGGTCAGATCATATGCCTTATCTTCCGGGTCTTTATCAAAAGTATTTCTTGCCGGCTGCAAATAAAGGTACTTGACCGCTGAGGGTTCACCGGACAATACAAGATGCCCGATTTCGAAAGGCACCATTAGCATACTATTATCCTGATATCGGGTACCAAGCAAATAACTCAGCGTTGAAAAACCCAAATCGATCACAAGAGGCAGAGCCAGCTCGTCTTTCGTTGCTGCTGCCGGCATATTAATATCTACAAGAATCCGGTTCTTGCTGCATTGAATGGTATTTATCGCATTGACAGGTTTTCCATCGAATATTGCTTCAGCTCTTAAACCTTGCATCAGGCTTTCAACATCAACTACTGTCTGGCACTGCTCTTTGAGAGCATCGATGTTAATAATTTCAATTGCCTGTTTGGCTTCAGGCAAGGTTTTTAAGTGTATGGTACCCTGAGCAACAACCTCTTCTTTATCTGAAACTGCAAGTGTTTCAAATTCAAGCCGCCTATGGTCATTATCAGGATAAAGCCTGGTATTTAATGCGAGCGGCTCTTCCACCGAAATCACCGGTTCGGACCAGCTCAGGTTACTCATATAAGTAACTTTTTGGTCACCGGCCGCCAGCTCAGCAGCCAATTTTGCCATTTGCAGCATTAGCGGACCGGATAGTCGATTATCAGCGGTTTTTAAATGATGCTGTCTATAACAAAATTCCGAATCGATTTTTTTCGTATATTGGATATGGGCCAGTGTCGACTCATTTTTATCAAGCAACGGATGCAATCCGACTTCAGCAGCTTCTACCTTTTTCTCGGTTACCGCCGGCGTGATATCGGAAATCCAGTAGCGATTTTGTGCGAATGGGTATAAAGGCAGTGATATTCTTCGTGGGCGTGGCTGCTCAACATATAGAAGCTCCCAATCTATATCTGCACCGGAAACCCAAAACCTGGAAAGTTTTGCCAAATTGCGATGCCTGATAAAAACATCAATAATATCGACCGCTTCATTACCGCTTAATAACCAATCATATCGATCACTATCAGCTTTTGCATTCCCTTTAAATACACTTTCCGGAATACCTGACCCGTCAGCCAGTACTGATAATATTTCAAGCAGTTGATTTGCATCTTTAAACACTATCGCAACGCGTTCATTCATTGCTTCGCGACCGGCTTGCAGAGTATAAGCCATATCGGTTAAATCAGGCACTGTTTCCGATGCAATTTGTTTTTTCAAAAAGACCTGCCAACGCCTAATAAGCTCTGCAAGGCGCTCATCATTTTTTGCCGACAGCAAAAACAGGTAATCATTTTGCTGGGGCAATGATTCACGAACCGGTGATTGATATTCTTTTAAAATGATATGCGCATTCGCACCGCCGGCACCGAATGAACTGATTCCGGCCGAGCGCTCGACTGTGGCAACTTCACCATTTACTGATAACTCCGGCTGCTCCCACTTTTCGAGCGCACGTTGCACAGTGAACTGGGTATCAGAAAAATCGATATTTGAATTCAAGGTTTCAGAATGAATGGATGGCACCAGTGTCTGGTGTTTCATTTGCAATAATACTTTACTGATTGACGCCATTCCGGCAGCAGACTCCAGGTGGCCGATATTCGATTTTACCGAACCAATCGCACAGAACTGCTTATCTTCCGTATGCTCGCCAAAAGCACTGCTTAAACCACTGATCTCTATCGGATCACCCAATGCGGTTCCGGTACCATGCGCTTCGATATAGCTGATGTGCCGGGGATCTATATCTGCTGATTCCAATGCCTTTTTAATCAATAAGCCCTGACGTTGCGGATTAGGCACAGTATAACCATTGGTTTTTCCGTCATGATTCACTGCGGTCGCAGCAATTAAGCCGTAAATATTATCACCGTCTTTTTCGGCCTCACTCAGTGGTTTTAAAATAACCGCACCGACACCTTCACCCGGCACAAAACCGTCTCCACCTTCACCAAAGCTATGACAACGACCATCAGAAGACGTCATATTCATTTGCGCATGCAACAAATATTTATTTGGGTGCAAAGACAGGTTTACGCCACCCACAATTGCCATACGACATTCACCCTGGCGAATACTTTCAACGGCAGTATGCGCGCATGTCAGCGACGATGAACACAGCGTATCAATCGCCATACTTGGCCCATTGATGTTAAGAAAATAAGATACCCGGTTGGCTATCGAACCGTAGGCCGAACCCAGTGCCACTGGTTTTCCCTGCAGGGCCTGCTCAGCGCCGTATAATTGGTACTCTCCATACATGACACCGACAAATACTCCAACATTACCCTCACAACTGCGCTGCAATCCGAGTCTCGTGTAACCTGCATCTTCGAGCGCTTCCCAGGCCACCTGGAGAAACTGCCTTTCCTGCGGGTCCATAATTTGTGCTTCAGTCGGTGATATATTAAAGAATAGCGGGTCAAATTTATCAGCATTATCGATAAAACCGCCCCAACAGTTTTTAAGGCCGTAACGTTCAGGATCCCAACGTGAAGCCGGTACTTCGCTGATGCAATCCCGGCCTTCTTTTAAATTTTCCCAAAGCTGAGACATATTATTTGCCATCGGGTAACGACCGCTTAACCCGATAATAGCGATTGGTTCATCATTTTTTTGTGATCTACTGACTGCTCTTTTTCGTGATTCGCGATTGTCATCAACAGGCTTGATATTACCGGTGGTTTTCATCGCGCTTAACGGGAACGCAGACAGACCATCGCTGACAACTTTAATGGTCTCATCCCGGTGCTTATCAACAAAGTAACGCGCCAATTCCTTTAAGGTTTGACACTCAAATAAAACGGTCTTTGATACATTGGTAAAATGATTATCAATTTCACTGTTAATACTGTTGATCAACAGAGAGTTAATCCCGTAATCAATCAGCGGTGTATCAACATTTATTTTATAAACCGCAATTCCTGATAGTTTCGCATACATTTGTTGAAAGTAGTTCTCAACATTTTCAAGCAGCGCAGCATCTTCATAATAGCTACTGGATGAAATTTTTATTTCCTGATGGAGGGGCATATCCGCTGTCTCTTCTTTTGTGTTCGTTGATATTTTTTCCGGTTCCCGATCGAACCAATGACGCTCTTTTAAAAAAGGGTATGTTGGTAATGGTATTTTTTGGTTGGTTTTACAGACTTCCTGCCAATTAATATCTGAACCGGCTACCCACTTAGAAGCGATATCATCCAGCTTATGGTAATCAATATCCTGATTCACATCTGTATTTCGGGTGCTGCCGGTATATAAGCCCAAAAACATATTTTCGCCGGTACAAAATCTACCCAGGCGATCAATAAGCTCCTGGAGATTATCGGCTATAATCGCAAGACGATATTGCATCGGCACTCTGCCCATTTGCAGCGTATGCGCAACAGCCCCAAGCTCTATATCCGTTATTTCTGCCAGGTGCTGTCGCAAACTTTTTGCATAAGCACGCAACTGCGCTTCCGAAGCGGCCGACAGTACAATCAGTTGAGGACCCGTTTCTATTTCAGAAAAATTATTTTTATAGGACTCAACAATTGCATGCCCATTGGAACCGGTTGCACCAAAACCATTAATTAATGCACGCACCGGGAAATTTTGTTGCTTTTGCTGAGGATCAACAGTAGACCAGGCACTCAATTCACGATTAATGTAAAGCCCGGAATCATCAAGTTCCAATAAAGGATTAACCGGATCACAATCAATCGATGGCGCCAACTGATTGTGCCGCATTTGCAACAGCACTTTCGTCAGCTGAGACATAAACGAGGCGGACTCCAGATGCCCAACATTGGGTTTTACCGAACCAATCGCACAAGTTTGCAGGTTATCTGTTTTAGCACAAAACACTTTCTTTAATGCATCAATCTCAGATGCATCGGCTAATGCGGCACCAGCCGCCGCAGACTCTACATAGCTAATATCTGCTGACGATAAAGACGCTTTTTTCAGTGTCTGAGCGATGGATTGCGCCTGGTTTTCGGAAGACGGCATCCCATAACGCGGGGTTCTACCACTATGCGTGATCGCTGTCGTTTTCACAATGCCGTGTATATAATCCTCGGCTTTTTGCGCTGTATCCAATGAGCGAATCAATAAAGCCCCGACACCTTCACCAGGCACCCAGCCCGTGCCCGCAGCACCAAACGCCGAACTTTTTTCAGTACGGGAGAGTAAATTTAGGCCGCATAAATTATTTTGATGATACGGATGCGCAATTATATTTACACCACCGACAATCGCTGCATCACACTCACCACGCCGCATACTCTCAACCGCCAGATGCAACGCCGTCAGTGCCGAAGAACAGGAAGTATCGATCGCAATACTCGGGCCCTGCAAATTAAAATAATGTGAAACACGATTTGCAATTGACGAATGGAATGAAAATGTCTTTTTCATATGCTCGGCATCCCAACCGTCCATCGCGATACTCTGATAATCAGACCACATTGCGCCGACAAACACACCGACTCTGGGTGCCGTCGCCTGTAAAGAGTCGCCGGTATAACCGGCATTTTCCAGGCACTCCCAAACCACCTCCAAAAACAGCCGTTCCTGCGGATCAATTAGCCTTGCTTCCATCGGGGAAATATTAAACAGCAGGCTGTCAAACGTATCGACATGCGGCAAAAACCCTCCCCATTTACTGTAAGATTTTTCGTTTTCGCCTTCCGGGTTATAATAGGTTTCCACCCGCCAGCGCGATTCAGGCACTTCGGAAATCGCTGACTCACCCTGCTTTAAAATCTCCCAAAATGCCTCGGGGTTGGCTGCCCCCGGATAGCGACCACTGACACCAATAATTGCAATATCCTTCTCCGGAGAGATGCTTGATTTTTCAGGCAAGCCTGAATTTAAAACATCGTCGGAAGATTGATCACCGGTGTAGTTATCCCATAAGGGACGTGACACAGCACCACTATGCTGCCAGTGGCCGCAGACAAAACTATGCAACATCAGTTGCTGTGAATGTAATTTGAAATAAGATTCAATTTTATCGAACCGCATACCGCCTATCGGGCAAACACCGAGATCCAGTTCGGACTGGTGATCCATAAATAACTGGCCGATACGACCTGCTTCAAAATGCGCCAGCCGGACCCCATAGTTCCCATAATCCTGATTTATGGTGCTCAGATCGGCGACCAGAAAAATATTAAACTTTGATTTAATATAATGTGTGCGATTAAAAGGCACATGACAACTTTTGATATGCTTGTCTAAATCATCTATCTCTGTATTAACTACCAATAACGCATGCTTTTCAGGAATATATTTATAGATCCCTTCAGCCAGACCTTGGATTCCATCTGCTTTTACATACACATACGCCTCCACCGAATAAATGCCGGCGGATGATGGGTAAAGTCTCGACAAACTTTTATTTGCATTTAGCGGTTGCAACGTTCCGAGTAATTTCGCCAAAGCCTGTAACGATACTGCGTGTTCACTGTATTCCCTTTGGCAGCTTCGCAACAAATAGTCATTATCAGGGTATTGAATATTATCCAGCGAAATTACGCGACAATGATTGCTCTTACGAAGATAACGTTGCTCTGCGGTAATTTCCGCCAGCTCTTCTTTTGATAAAGTACTGTACGAACCCGTTTTATTGCTTGTAACAATATCCTCAAGTGAACGATAAGTTTCTGGTTTAATATGATGCTCAGTCAGCGAAAGCGCACTATGAATGCCGTTTTGACCGTTCTCATCGGCAACATGGTCATTTCCATCAACATAACCAGCCAACAGGCAATCCAGAAAACAATGTGTTTTATCCAATTTAAAATGATGCCTGATACGTGCAAAATCAGCTCCAGTTACCGGCATTGCGCCTATACTGCCTAGATTTTGATTTTTCAAAAGCAACTGCGACATATAACCTGCATCAAGCTCTACCAGTGTGGTTGATGCATCCGCATAAAAAGGCTCAATTGCCGAATACTGCGCAATAAAAAACACGCAAAAGCCTGCTTTTCTGAAGATATCGTGATACGCATTATGAAAAAACGTATTATCTATATGTGCATTTTCATCAATAGCCACCAGTGCATGATCAACAGGATGGTAATAATAGATACCTCCTGCTATTCCCTCGATACTTTGTGGCTTGATATATAAGTAAACCTGTACCGCATTCTTACCTCCACCGGAAGGATAAAGGTATTTTGTCTGACCATTCACTACGTGTTGCTTTAACAAACCAATCCATTGGCTAAATTGAGACAAGCTTAATGCACGATTTGAAAATTGCGACTGCGTGGAAAACCGGTGAAATGCGGCCTGTGGTATTTGAGATTCCGGCAATGAAACCAGTTCGGGCGACTTTGGTATAACCGACAGATCTTTTTTCTGAGTAGATTCTTCGCCAGCATACCCAGTGTTATCTATATGAGCAGCAACATAAGAAGCGATTGCACCCACGTTAGGATCATCTAAAAAAACCTCAACCGGCACTTTTACTTTATACTGATCCTGAATTTTCTGTGCGATTTGTACCAATGTTAACGATGTAACCCCGATATCAAATAAATCCTGCTCTAAATCAATATCCTCAACACTTAATGCCTCCTGCAAATATTTAATAATCCCGGTTTGTATATTATTTATATCTGAAATATTTTCCGACTCACCAGCTGGTTTTTCGGGAACCGCATATTCATCAACTTGTTTGGACTTATTGATATCCTGGCCGGACTTATTTCTCTGACAGACCACATAATGCGCGATTGCCGCTATTGTTGGCTCATCCAGAAACACCTCAACCGGAACTTTTACACCCTGCTGCTCATAAATTTTTTGTGAAATTTGCACCAGTGTCAATGATGTAACACCGATATCAAAAAGATCTTCATCCGGATTAATCTTTGTGATTCCTAAAGCACTCTCTAAATAAGCAGTGATAATTTCAACCATAAGGTCGTTATCAGGATTTTCAGCAGGCATCGATTTTGCTTCGGTCACCTCAGTCACCGGCCATGGCAGTGCCTTTCTATCTAACTTTCCATGCTCTGTGGTCGGCATGTTGTTCATAAAAACCACACCATTGGGCAGCATGTATTCCGGTAATGTTTTACGCAGCCTCTCTCTAACTGATTTTAGTGAAAAGTCACCACCTTTTTTACCGGACAAATAAGCCACCAACTTAGGGTCATCGCTATCCTGCTCCTGAACCAGCACTACCGCTTCTGTAACATATTCAATTTCCAGTAACGCCGTTTCAATTTCCTCCAACTCAATTCGCAACCCTCGAAGCTTAACCTGAAAATCAGCTCTGCCTAAGAACTCGATATTACCGTCTGGGAGATAACGGACCCTGTCCCCGGTTTTATATAAGCGTATTTTTTGCCCACCAGGTATATCCCAGTCGATAAACCTTTCCTGGGTTAATTCAGGTCGGTTTAAATAACCACGCGCCAGCTGCACACCACCAATATACAATTCACCCTCAATACCAACAGGCAGCGGCTTCAGATTTTCATCAAGAATATAAAGCTGAGTATTTGCAACCGGCTTACCAATTGGCACAATCTGATCAGCATTTTTTTGACAATGCCAATAAGTCACATCGACCGCAGCTTCCGTAGGCCCATACAGATTATGCAACTCAGCCGGCAATGCATCCAAAAATTTCTCCATCAGTTTATACGGCAAGGCTTCACCGCTGGTAAAAACTTTTTGCAATGATGTACAGCTGGCTGCGGCAGGATCTTTCAGAAACACATTGAGCATTGACGGCACGAAATGACAAACAGTGACAGACTCTTTGCGAATCAATTCAATCAGATAATGCGCATCCTGATGGCCATGCGGTTTCGCAAGCACCAGTGTTGCACCTGTCATTAGTGGCAAAAAGAACTCCCATACAGAAACATCAAATGTGTAAGGCGTTTTTTGCAGTATCCGGTCATCTGCACCTATTCGATATTGATCACGCATCCATAACAGGCGATTACAGATTGCGGCATGTGACAGCATACAACCCTTTGGTTTGCCGGTAGAGCCGGATGTATATATTACATATGCCAGATTTTCCGGTGATCCGGAAACTACTGGGTTTTCGCCTGTAAGCCCTTCCACCAGATCATCATCAGAATCAATACAGAAAATTTTTGCGCTCACAGACACAAGCTTTTGCTTTTGTGTAGAGCGGCTTAATATAATTCCAACACCTGCATCTTCCAGAATATAAGCAACCCTGTCTTCAGGGTTACCGACGTCAACCGGCAAATATGCAGCACCTGACTTTATAATCGCAAGCAATGCGATCACCATATCAGTAGAACGCTCCATAAATACCGCTACCGGCTGATCGGGGCCTGCACCTATTTTTCGCAAATGATGCGCCCATTGATTGGCTTTGCGATTTAGCTCCGCATAAGAAACCTGATTTTCATCAGATATCACTGCTGTTTTATCGGCATATTGAGTAACGATGCGCTCAATCCACTCATGCAGGCAAATATCATCCGGATAATCAACTGCTGTATGATTCCAATCCTGCGGTGGAAAACTTCGTGGCTCATCAGCAGATATACAAACGGTTTTTTTATCTGCCGGGATCAGATTTTTATAATATTCATGATTACGCCAATAAACCGGATGGCTTGCAAGCTTTTCGAGCAAACGAGAATACAGCGAGAACATGGACTGCACGACCTGTTGCGAGTATACGCCCTGAACAGTATCCCAATGAAATCGTAAATGCCCGCCTACCTCAATGCCGATACAATCCAGGTTAACCTGTGGTGTTTGCGATATACCATAACCTAACTCAAAATTCTCCGGTAGGTCGACAGCCGGCTGCAGGGGCAACTGGGTAAAAACTACCGGAAAACCATTTATTTTCCCATTACGCTCAGATAATAATCGGCGCTTTAAAACCTGTAAGCCACTCTTAACAGAATGACGCAAATCTTCCTGAATTTGTCGATAATTCTTTTTAACACGCGTTATAAAAGACTCTTTATCAGGCTGCACAGTCAACCAGCTCAATGAAGTAAAATCACCAATCAACTCATTCACATGTGGATGCAAATCGAATCTATCCCAGTTGACTACAACCAACGTGAAAGGCCTTTGATCATTATAGGCAAGCAGGGTGTCAGCGTATGCTGTTAACAGCACATACGACGGAGGCACCCTATATTGAGCAGCAATAGTTTTAAGATTTTCCCAATTTGATAGCTCAGCCTCATATCTTTTACGGATAAAACCCATACCCTCTTGCACTTCGGCAGCCGGCAACTGCGGCCCGGGTAATAATGTCTGAAACTTTTGCTCCCAATAGGCCTGCGCCTGCTCACCGGCTGTAGATTCCGCCATGCGTGCAATAGTTTGTTGATAATCACGGTATGTAATATCCGGCGCGCTTATCCGTCCCTGGCCTGCCAATGACTCTATCAGTTGACTTATCAATAGCTGCATACTGTTACCGTCTGCAATCAATAAATCAGCAGCAAAATGAATACGGAGCCTGTTTTCCGGCAATAAAGACACCGAGATATCAAAAAAAGGCCACCGACCTAATGGAAAAACAGCTTTACTTAAACGGGCACGAATATCGCCCAACTCGACCTCAATATGATCTGGCTTAAGCCGAGTTAGATTGTTAATTCTAATATTGTAATGCGGACATTCCCGAACAACACATTGGTCACCGGATTCATTAATAACCGTCCTTAACGCATCATGTGACTGTATTAAATGATTCCATTCACGTTCAATATCATGTACATCTATCTCTTTCGCATTAATCTCCTGATAAAACTGACAACTTACTGAGTCTTTATCCATTAATGCGCTACGACCAACAAAATACGCTTGCTGTATCTCAGTCAAAGAAAATACATCGTAGCGTTTTGATATATCACTTTTCACGAGCATACTGTCCACCGGACTCTGAATATACGAATCGCCAGAGACTATTGATTTAATCACCAAAGGATTTGACCAAGCCTCACTACCGACGCTTAAGCTATGCAGCACAGCACAATAAACTTCCAACATGGTATTTATCTGTTCAACCGAAAACATATCAACCGCATGGTCCCACGCAATATACAAACACCCATTGCGCTCAAAGACCTGATAATCCAGATATACTTGTGGTGTCTGCGTCAATGAGTAGCCTATTTCATCCAACCAACTCGCATCATCATCGTGTTCGTTGAAATTACCCAGCATACTGGTAAAAACAACCGGCAATGCGATAGCCGGATCAATCTGCTTTTTATTTTTCAGCATGCGCAAAACCTGAACGCCGCTAACACCGGCATGATCCAGATCCTCCCAAAGCTGCCGCTGATTCTGCTGTAAGAGTTTTTCCAGGCTTAATGTATCGCTCGCAGTAGAGATAAAAATATTCGTGGATATAAATGGACCGACAATTTTTTCAATATCATCACTGACCGACAGACGATTAAAAAATGTCATAATCAGTGACATATCCTGCTGCCCGGAACTATTTCGCAATACCTCACAAAACAATGTCAGCAAAAACGTAGAAGGCGACACATTGAGCCGCTTAACAAGATCCTTAATCTTATCCCAGATACCTGCTTCTATAATTTTTTGCGCACGCCTTCGCTCAATCTGTTTTTCGGATTGCAGATCTTCAGCCGAAAACTTGTAACCATCCGGCAGCCTCTTAAGTTTATTTTCCCAATAAGCTAAATCCTGTTTATATTTGCTCGATTCCCTGAACTTATCCAAGGCCAGCACATAATCCCTGAAACTGATTTCGGTTTTGGGTGGAATAAAGTCATTGTTATGATAAAGCTGATACCACTGTCGCAACAGCAAATGCATGCTTGCACCATCAACAACCCATTCATCAATGCTAAAGTGCACGCAAAACCTGCTTTCCGGCAATTTTGAAATACGAATTTCATATAATGGCCAATCACCCGGCTTGTAAACCTTATGGCTTAACTCATCACGAATTTTTGAGATGCATTTTTGTCGCACCTCATCACCAGCATCAGAAAGATCAAGAAAAGCATCTTGCTTTTCCGGAATATCTTCAACTATTCGTTGCGTACCGTCGGGCATAACAATCGCCCGCAGCATTTCGTGATTTTCAACCAATATCTGCCAACAATCCTGCAGCCGCTTTACATCCAACCCATCAACATCAAACTCCAGATATATATGACAACCGACATGATCACCGCTTTCAGAAAAATGCTTGCCCACCAGGAATGATTGCTGAACATCAGTTAAAGAAAAAGGTTTAAATTTATTTGCTTTATCAGCGGCAATTTCCGGAAACACCTGCGTCGTTTCGTTATCCGAACCTTTCACACGTATTTTTTGCAGAATCTCGTCACTGGCTTTTTCACGCATTTTTAATAAAGTAGTGCGTTTTTCCTGATCACTGAGCCCAATAAACTTTTGAACATCCATAATGCTTTTTCTCGTTAATTCAATACTTGATTGGATATTTAAATAATCTCTACAATGCAAAATCGCCAACTAACATCTGATACAAATTATCAAGCTGCTCACCGTATATGGTGGACAAGTCATTACTGCTATCAAGAAAATTTTCCAACAATGAAAATATATTTTTCTCTTTTAATTCATGTTCGGTATTTTTCTCGTTTTTGCGCAATATACTTTGGCGTACCGCCTCACAACTTTCACTTACACAAATATTTTCCGACAACTCGGCAAGACTATCGCTTTCTCCAAGCAGCGATATCGGCAAGCACACATCCAGATCCTGCTCTATATCAAACTTAAGTTTTATCAGACTAATTGAATCCAGCCCTAACTGATCAAACGCAAGGTTATGATCGGTCTCCGAAAGAGAAATCCCAAGAAACCGGGTTAGTTTATTGAGAAAATATTGATTGATATGTATTTTCTGCTGTGGCAATAAACTATTCGACACAGCGGCAATTTTTGATGTTTCCGATACAGGCTCGGCGCACTCTGTTTCCCCTGGAGACTCTGTCAGATAATAATCATCAAACATAAAATCCCTGTCGACCACTTCGGCAAGTTTGTTTTTATCATCAATAATCTCGATATATTTTGGAACTTTGTAGGAAGCCAGATCTTCAGTGATCTTTTTGACTTTTCTTTCTACAAATTGATGTAGTTCCTGACCGTCAAATTGCCTCCCATACTCCACTTCTAAATCCCGAATAGCATCATAATCCGGGAGTAACATTGCACAAGGAGACTCACCATCCCGGCCATCCAACCTGGGCATAACTCTGGCCGCAGCTATATACTTTTCTTTCTCCAGCTGCCGCTCAATTTCTTCCGGATATATATTTTTACCACCTTTATTAACAATTATACTTTTTCGCCGGCCGGTAATATAAAAATATCCATCATCATCAACCCTGGCTATATCACCTGTCCGCAACCAACCCTCTTCAATAACGCTACGCGTTTTTTCCGGTAAATTATAATACCCCTGCATAATACTCGGGCCTTTTACCAACAGCTCTCCGTTACCGTGAATATCGGGTTGATCTATTTTTACATCGCTATACCCTATCGCTTTGCCGATCGAGCCGAGCTTGTTATTCATTGGAGGATTAATCGTCGCAATAGGGGAAAACTCCGTGAGTCCATACCCCTGCACGACCTTATAACCCATCTCATCCAGTCCTTTCAGATATTTTTTGTGTATTGAGGCACCACCCGAGAAGAAAAACTTGAAACCGTTTATCTTTTCCCCGGAGCGCTTAAGTGACAGAAAAACCTTTTCGAGCATATACGGAACCATGGTTGCATAATTGGCTTTCCGCTCTATTGCGGTTTTAATAAACAACTTTGAGGTAAATTTCGGCAAAACAACCGCTTCTATATATGCGCCAAAAGGTAACAGGAAGCCGCCCATCGCAGGCAATGCGTGATGGAAAGGCAATGTTGCTATATTGACCTCACCAGGCTTCACATATCGTCCAGACTCATTCAGGATTGAATGCACACCGTATATATTTGCTGTAATACTCCTATGCGTGAGCACTGCGAAACGGTTATCAGTCATAAATATGTAGGCCAGCGGATCACTCTCATGCACTTCTGATACTGCATAATGATCTTTACCCTGCTGAAGACAATGCCGACCTGAATCCAATACCGCCTGATAATGAAACATCAACTGCCCGGAATTCGATAAAAGATGCTCTGCTGTTATGGCATCCTGTGTATCTGACAAAGCCGGGTGCCTGTCGAAACAAACAACATTTCTGACTTTATTACATACCGCGTCAATTTTCGTAAAGTAATCCATAAATATTGCAGACGTAAAAACCCATTCAACCCCACTGACCGAAACCGCATTGGTTAACTCATCTGCATTAAAAAAAACATCAAGTGGAACAATAATGGCCCCTATTGACGCAACAGCCATATAGACGACCGGCCACTCCAGCCTGTTCTCCGCAAGCAAAGCAACTTTATCGCCTTTCTTCACGCCCATCTCCAGTAAACCGCAGCCTAAAGTTCTGATGATTTGCTGCAATTCCCTATAGCTCATACTTCGATAATCCGCCCCTTGCCGGGCAGACAATGCGCACAGAGACAATTTATCGGCTTCAAACCCGTCGACCAGCTTTCTAAGCGTAGTGACTGTTTTAATCTTTTCATCAAAACGCTGATCATATCCATCCGGGAATACCGGCAACTCTGCTGGTTGCTGTTCAGTTTTTAGTTCAGGGGTCGCAACTTTTTGCGGTAGGGTTTTTTCAATCTCCGGCATCAGCCGGGTCAATACCCGACCAGGGCCTACTTCGATAAACTCAGCATTGTCTCTCGCTCGAATATACTCAATTGAATCCACCCAGCGAACAGTTCCAGTCAGCTGCTCTGGTAACAGCTCCCGCAACTCACTACCCACATAAGGTTGAGCGATAACATTAGCCACCACGGGTATTTTCGGCACACTGAAATCAATAGTATTCACAAAATCAGCAAACTCTGACTTACTATCTGCCATAAAAACAGAGTGAAATGCACCACTGACATTCAACTTCACACAGGCTTTGGCCCCAGCCTTTTCAAATAAAGATTTGGCTTTATCCAACCCTGTCAGCGAACCTGACACAACGATCTGGGCGGGGGAATTGATATTCGCAACTTCAATCTCGACAGGACCATTAGCCACAAGAACTTGCTCTATCTCAGCAACCGGCAAACCGATTACCGCCATCATCCCGCCCTGCGACACCCGGCCCATTAATTCTCCGCGTTTTTTCACAAGCTTCAGCCCGGTTTCGAAATCAAAACAGCCAGCCGCATAAAGTGCGTTGTACTCTCCCAAGCTATGACCCATTAACCAATCGGGAGTACCTTGCTCAAGCAATTTTTCATGATATTGCAGTGCATTAACCACGAATAATGCAGGCTGTGTAAACTGCGTTTGGCCAAGCTGATTATGCGAATCATTAAGGCATAACGTTTGTACACAATAACCCAGTATGTCACTTGCATACCCAACCAGTTCAGAGTATTTATCAAACAGCTCAGCGCCCATACCCTTGGTCTGAGACCCCTGCCCTGGAAACATAAATACTTTGGATTTAGCCGGACTATTCATAGAATCAACTCACTTTTACAAATTAAAAGACCAACAACTACCGTACATTACCAATGCAATGCAGATTTACTGTACCAATTTAAGAGAACGCTATCGCGGTTTTAACTAAGGCAGGCTCTTCAACATGTAAACCACCTGAAAATGAACGTCATCTAAAGTTTATAAAAATGCTATTTGCCTAATGAGTCCAAAATCACTTTGACCAGGACATGTGAGTCCGCTTCCATATGCGGATAGTGGCCACCAGCAACCAAAACCTGTTTCGCACCTGGCTTCAAATCACGTGTAACCGCCAAATGCCTTTCCTTATCTGTTTTCATCAAAGAACTTTCGTTACCATATATAAAGGTAACCGGAGCCGACACTTTTGCCAGCGAAGCCCCTACAATAGACATGTCTATAGTGTTATAAAGCAGGCGGTAATTTAATATCATCGGGTCCCATCGCCATATATACCCCCCTTGATAAGGTTTCACATTACGTTGCGCAACATGCAATGCAACCTCTTCAGGCATTGGGAACGGTGCACCCTGTATTGATCGCTGTGCAGCCTCATCGATACTGCTGACAACCGAATGCTTATTGGAAATTGCCAGTTTTTTCAAATATGTTGCGATCAAATCGGCTTTTGTAGAATCGTCCATCGGTTTCCGCGGCGCAATCGGAAACTGAATAAACAATAAGTTTGAAATTTTCTGAGGAAATGCACCGGCATATAAAGCAGTAATAACAGAGGACTCACAATGGCCGACAAGCGTGAATGCTTTATCGGTTATTGACTCGACAACCGCACCTAAATCAGATATGTAATCAAATAGATGGTATGTTTCACAATGATCGGAGTGACCATGGCCGCGACGATCAAAGGCAACAACGCGATATCCGCTTGCGGCAAGATCAGCTGATATTTTTTCCCAAACACCTGCATGTGACTGTATCCCGTGCATAAAAAGTATTACCGGACCATTCTCAGGACCGCAGGATCTGACACAAAGCTTATGATCTCTTACATTTATAAAGCTTTCACTAATTTCAAAATTACCAACCGCAATATCCGGTTTCTTTAAAACCTGAGCACTCATGGCAAACACTCCATATAAGCTTTTTATTAAAATTATTTTTAATTATTTACTCTAAAACAAAACCACTTTTCTTTTTCTAAAATTTTATTATCGTTTATTTTTCATCTCGAAATATTAGTCATCACACCTAAAGCACATAACCTCTCATGAAGAATATTTATACAAAATTTAATACTCAAAAAAAATCGCTAATAAGTACCAAAGTATTTACCGTAGTTTAAAATAGCATTCTCTTCTGAACACTTTATGAAAAAACCAAGATCAAACTTCCAAAAATCAGATAAGAATTTATTGAATATATAAAGACTTGCACTCTATAAATTTATAGCTGCGTGATTACTACGAATCAACAGGCTAAACGGTTCGATATTTTTAAAAATTCGCGCTCACCATGTACTTTCATGTAAAAACTATTATCACCAGCTCTCGAGCAACGCAATAATATCCTTCTCATCATTATAAATATGAGGGGAAATCCTTACATCATCAGGACCACGTAATACCACATGAATATCATTGGCTTTCAGACGAGAAACCCATTCCGGCGCATCTTTTCGCCGGACTGAAACGATACCTGCCCGGTCCTCACGATTAACCGGCGTAAGCACTTCAGCTTTGCTCTCCAGCAGTCCGTTTATTAAAAGATCCGCCAAAGACAAAACACGCTGCTCTATCTTCGCAACCCCTATAGACTGTAAGTATTCAACCGCAGCCGCAACACAAACCACAGGAACCAAAGAATTCAAGCCAACCTCCAGGCTTGCCGCACCCTTATTCAGGTTTTCCGGTTTATTGTTAAAACTTATAGGATCGGCTGACAGCCAGCCGGCCAATGGCGGGAACTGCTGCCCACGAATATGCTCCGGCAAATACAGCACTGCTCCACCTATGCCGGCCATAATCCATTTATTACCGGATGTAACCATCGCAGAAACAGGTAATTCGGAAAGATCTATTGGAATAATTCCGGCAGCCTGTGTCGCATTAAGTACAAAATGTACATTTTTTTCTTTCAATGCTTGCGCCAACGCAAACACATCCAAACGGCTGCCGGTATTATATTGAACATAACTGGCGACCACTGCGGCAGTATTCTGGGATACTTCTGCTAAAATTCTGTTCGCCTCATAACGCCCGTCTTTTTCCGGGTTTATATACTTTAGGGTATAACCTTGCTTTTCCCAGGGTATCGTGCTTGATGGAAACTCATCGGCCAGCACCACTACTTCAGTCTTGTTTGGCTGTATATTACGAAAATGCAAAGCCACCATATTCATACCCATGGATGTGGTATTAACAAGCGCTATATCATTAACATCGGCATTGTAAAAACCGGCAACCGCATAATGCGATTTAATATTCAGTGGCAATACATTCTCAGCAAACCCGGCAACATCATCACTCATTAGCTTTAACACAGATGCACCTGCCTCATGTACCGGCCCAGGCAGGGGGCTCATCCCGGCAGCATTTAAATATGTTTGCTTTTCCAAACCTGGAAAGTCTTTCCGTACATTACTCCATTCTGTTGTATTATTTTTTTCCACCGGAACTTCCTATGCGAGACATAATTATTTTTAAATTTGTGTATTAATTGCTTATTACATTTGACGGTAATCTGGAATTTTTGATGACCTTTGAAAATACTTTATGCGGCGTCAGGCATTGATCACTTCAAGCAGCACAATACCGCGCACCGCCAACTACTTACTCATACTTCATTAAAAACACGAAGGTATTTTTATCGGTTTCCTACTGGAAAGGAATAGCACTTTAGTATGAAAACCAATATAAAACGGTACGCGTTATTACGATTAAACACATGAGCAATTGCAAAAAAATTTACAGCAAATTAATTCCAAAGTATAAACAACACTAAAAAATCCCGCGGGACAAAACTGCTTCTGTGACACTCTCATCAACAGAAGACAATGGCTCCCGAGTTCCCACCCAAGGTTTTGCACCAAAGTGAGTTTGCATAATTTTCTCGGCTGTTCGTGTGGCCAGTGCCTGAGTCGTCAAAGTAGGATTCGAACCACCACAACCATTTGCGAGCGCTGAATTATCTGCAACATATAAGCCTTCAACCCAACGGGATTGAGCATTCTCATCCAACACTGAGTCCGCTTCACTCAAGCCCATACGCATCGATGACTGCATATGTAAAAGCATGCCTGGCCAATCAAGCCGTAATACTTTTTTGGCGCCTGCCGCCCTGAGAATTTCCGCCGATTTATTTGCCAGGAACTCCCGATTCGCTAAAGTACGTTTAGAGCGCTTTCTCTTGGCCAGCTTAATACGCGCAACCGGCCCTTGCTGATCAGCCACCAAATCCGAAAGCTCGATACGGTTTTGCTCCTCAACATCATCATCGGTGATCACCAAAATACTTGTGGCATGTTGAAACTGCCCCATAACCTGCTTAAGCTCTCTCCCAAGCACGCGCCCTGAAGGACCGTCCCATTTTCCATATATCGATCGACGACTGCGCCCATTGGTATATTGACCACGAATTCCGCTGTCACTAAACGCCAGAGAAAACGCATAAAACGCCGGCCCCAGCGCGACCTGGTCAAGACAACCACGCCCGGGAAAATCAGCACGTGCACCGGCAGCAGCACCTTTAAAGCCCTCCACCGGTTCATCAAAAACTCCGGTTACCCAATCCATCGCGTGATCGGTTAACCCTTTGCCTACCCAGCCGTTAGGGTTAGGCAGGTTACTATTCAACCATATTCGGGGACTCTCTATACTGCCTGCGGCCAATACAACTACTTTTGCTCTTTCCTCAAACTGTTCGCCTGTAAGCGTATTTCGCCAGCGCACACCTGACGCTTTGGGTTGCCCAAACATAGAAGAGCTGTCAGTGACAATGCTGATTACTTTAGCATCAGGCATTAACGTGATTGCTTTTCCGGCGTCAGACCATAAATCTGCAGTTAAGGCCATCGGCACATAACTATTATGCGTGGATCGCTTCGCTTTTAAGTTGCGTGGCGCACCTTTAGGTAAATTACAGCCAATAGAACAATATCCACAAAAAGTGCAGCCTTGCGCCTGCGGAAAACGCAACAGCTCTGAATTAGTGGTTTTCCCGGCATTACCCTGCGGCTGCAAAATAGCATTTTCATTCGGCCGAAATGAATCCACCACAATATCTTTTGTGGCATTCAGCGGTAACCCAATCGCCTGACAGCCCTGATAAAACAATGCTTCTTTCGTACCCATCGCCGCGGTTTGTACCGGTAAAGTCTTTTCAACCCAACGGTAATAAGGCAACAGCTCTTCGTAAGTGAACGGAAATAAATGCGCATCATCATACTGATAGCCATCCCCTGCAAAACCGACAAATGCACCCGGCTGACTACGTGGGCAGTTACCAAAATATGCCTGCGTTGTACCCCCAACACCGGCTGCATCCCAAATAAATGCATTCTGCCCAACTTCTCTAAACCATGCCTGCTGATTGGGATCTGACGGACCATTGCGTGTGATTCCGGTAATACGATTTCCATCCAAGCCTTCATAATGTGTGTAGTTTTGATCCGTATTTTCATTGCGCCGACCACCCTCAAGCAGCAGCACATCCAAACCCTGTTCAGCCAGCTCTTTAGCTACAACCGGGCCACCTCCTCCCGCACCAATAACAATTACATCACGCATCTTTGACTTCCGTCCTACCTTCAAAATACCCCATAAAATCATCCCAGCCGTCCACCGGCTTCAGGCGCGGACCGGTATCATCTATCTGGTAACCGGCAAAATCCCAGCCCGGCGGCCTGGCAATTAAACTCAAGTCAGTAAAATCAATGAGTAATGGTGGCTCCACATAAGAAGCCGAACAAGCCAGCTGCAGCAAAGCACCCGGCAGAAAGCGCAAGTTACCAACAATCAGGCGACCAACCGGGCTTTGAGTATCACCCCAAATCAGCTTTACCAGTTTTTCAGGCTTTGCTTCCAACAACATAAACACCCGGGCTTTTTGCCGCCAGGATAAGGATGCAAACCCTTGAAAAAAACCTTGCTTAACACTGCGAGGATTAATAACTGCCGAAATTAAATTTAACAAAGTTGCGGAAAAAAGCGTCAAAGGCAAACCTTGTTTAGGTGCCGAAGATGAAAGCCAGTTAAAAAACGCCTGATCAACACGATCAAGCATTTCTTTCTGATGTTGATATTGAAATTTACCGATCACTCCGGCCCTACCGTGATATTTAAAAATCCGGGCGATAATTCTGTCGCGCATTGCCGCCAAAGCTGTTATCAGCAACAACGATAAATTCGGATCAAAAGGCGCCGATATATCCAATGCTACGGACATAAAAGGGCCTGCACCATTATCAACACCGCCAAAACCCTGGACTGTAAGTTTTTGACGCTTGGAAAAAGGGTCCAGACCAGGTACCGCAAACGCAGCCAGGCCATTCAATGTATCCACTGAGAAGCCACGTAACACTTCAGCCCAATCGACACTTTCTAAATCAGGTAGCGCTTTAGAGCCTTTGGCCAAAACACCCGTTGGTGCGAGCGCGCCAAACAAACCGGACAAGATAAGAAAATTCCGACGCGACATAGAGGTGAGTTCAATGCCACGCATTTGCTGAAGAAGTTCAGAACTCAAAATTAATTTTTGCATCGTTCCCTGAAAAAAAATTACTACGTTGTGGTGTGATTACTGAGCGCAAATAAAACACACTCTATTTGAAAATAAAATAGGGAAAAATACTAAACCTTCAAAACCAGTCAACATATTAAATAAAAACCAGATTATTTTTACTTGTATATAACTGTTTTTTAATTTTGAAATATTTTTGTAATTTTTTTATTTTTCAAAAATCAAATAGGACTAAAACTTATCTCTTAAGTAATATAACTTTTGATTCGATTAATAATTATGCACTGCTTTGTTACGAAAAAATTTACCTTAAACTTCACTTGCACTACTACAGCTCCAATAAATGGACTCAACACAACTTTTTTGCACAAAGAAACCCCTGCATGCCAAATAAAGAAGCAGGCTTAAGTAGCAATACGATCAGTCAACACTAAAAGTAGTAAAAAACACAGACAACCCGAATATCTATACAACACGTTCAATAAGTTATGATACTAGGGCCTGTCCACACTAGTGGACAGGCCCTAGAACTTTTGCGCATATCATCGAATTAATCGCAGTTAAGAAAGGGTTTCACGTGGCAACAGAAACACAGGAGCACGATGTGAGAGAGCCCGCACTATTGCGGCACAGGCTCATAAGCATATGGAATTTAATGCATCACTAACACGGTACAGACCTGGCACTCAAGTACAGGTATGGAATCATTCTGGTGCGAACACAGATTTACGGGTTTGAAAAAATCCGAGACAAGACCAGTCGCAGTTAAAAACACCAAATACTTTACAAAGCCGATAACACTCCGGCTTTATACATATAGCTCACAACCTTGCCCAAAAACAATGCGGGCAAAAAAATCAATCCAGTGACTTGACGACACCCTCAACCATTTTTTTCGCGTCACCAAATAGCATCATAGTGTTGTCATTAAAAAACAGTGAATTTTGTACACCAGCATATCCAGTGGCCATACTACGCTTGACGAACAATACCGTACGCGCATTTTCAACTTCCAGGATAGGCATTCCGAAAATAGGGCTTGCCGGATCAGTTTTCGCGGCCGGATTAGTGACATCGTTGGCACCTATTACAAACGCCACATCCGCCGTTTGGAACTCATTATTAATATCTTCCAGCTCAAATACTTCATCGTAGGGCACATTGGCTTCTGCAAGTAAAACATTCATATGCCCCGGCATGCGACCCGCCACGGGGTGAATTGCATAGCTCACTTTCACACCGCTTTCTTTCAGCAAATCTCCCATTTCACGCAATGCGTGTTGTGCTTGCGCTACAGCCATTCCATAGCCGGGCACAATAATGACCGAGCCGGCATTCTTCATAATGAATGCGGCATCCTCAGCACTGCCCTGCTTGACCGGCTTATCAGCATCACTGCCGGCAGCTGCAGCTTCCCCGGCATCTGCGCCGAAGCCGCCCAACAGCACATTAAAAAATGAACGATTCATGCCTTTACACATGATATAGGAAAGTATCGCACCTGAAGAACCAACCAACGCACCGGTTACAATCAACGCATTATTCTGTAAAGTAAAACCTATCCCGGCTGCCGCCCAGCCCGAGTATGAATTCAACATGGACACCACAACCGGCATATCCGCTCCGCCAATTGGGATGATGATTAGCACACCGATAATAAACGCAAGTATCGTCATTGCCCAAAAAACCGACGGCGCCTGATCAAAACAAAAATACACAATCAATCCGATTATCATAAGCCCGAGCAACGCATTTAATATATGCTGGCCTTTAAACACGACCGGCGCACCTGACACCAGGCCCTGCAATTTCGTAAATGCAATCACAGAACCGGAAAACGTGATCGCACCGATAACAACCCCAAGGCTCATTTCTATACGGCTTGCAATAAAAATCTGACCTGTAGCATCAGCCAATCCGAATGCTTCCGGCCTGCTGAACGCAGCTGCTGCAACCAGCACTGCCGCCATCCCCACAAGACTGTGAAATGCCGCAACCAGTTGCGGCATCGCTGTCATCGGAATACGCAATGCGATACTGATACCTATTGAAGCACCCAACACCAGAGCAAGTACTATCCAGCCATAAGAGGTAACTTCCGGACTTGCGATCGTGGTAATGATCGCAATCAACATGCCCAACATGCCGAACTTGTTTCCCCGTACCGAAGTTTCCGGTGAAGACAAGCCCCGCAACGCCAGAATAAAAAGCACTGCCGCAACAAGATAGGCCAGCGCGGTCAAATTCGCATGAAAAGCCGTCATTATGTTCCCCTGTTATTTTTTCTTTTTATACATGCCGAGCATACGTTGAGTTACTGCGAAACCGCCGAAAATATTTATTGCGGCAAGCAACATCGCAATAAAGCCCAGCACTTTCGATAAACTTAACTCTTCCGGCCCGGCCGCAATCAGCGCACCGACAATGATCACGCTCGATATTGCGTTAGTCACCGCCATAAGCGGTGTATGCAGAGCTGGAGTCACACTCCAAACAACGTAATATCCGACGAATACCGCCAACACAAATATCGAGAGTTGTGAAATAAATTGTGTTTCCATAATCTGTATCCTTAAATTTATCAAGCCTTAAAATTTGGGTGCACTACCTGACCATCATGAGTTAACGTGACTGCCTTGATAATCTCATCTTCCCAGTCTATCTTCAGCTGTTTATCCTGCATTAATGGTGTAATAAAATTAAGTAGATTTTTCGCATACAAAGCGCTTGCATCCGCAGATAGCCGGCTCGGCACGTTTACATGGCCGATAATTTTTACACCCTCAACCTCAACCACTTCTCCAGGTTTGGATAAAGTGCAATTCCCCCCCTGCTCCGCAGCCAAATCAACAATGATCGAACCAGGGCGCATACTGTGCACCATTTCATCATTAATTAAGGTCGGCGCGCGCTTGCCGGGAATCAATGCGGTACAAATCGCGATATCCTGCTTACGCAAAGTCTCGGCAACCAATTCAGCCTGCTTGCGCTTATAATCATCACTCATTTCTTTTGCATAGCCGCCCGCAGTTTCAGCCTGCCTGACCTCTTCACTGTCAACCATCACAAACTTTGCACCCAGGCTTTCAACCTGCTCTTTTGCAGCCGGGCGAACATCAGTAGCTGATACGATTGCACCCAGGCGTCTGGCTGTTGCAATGGCCTGCAAACCAGCCACACCTGCACCCAGCACCATCACTCTTGCGGGCGCCACCGTGCCTGCAGCTGTCATCATCATCGGCATCACACGCTGGTATTCATATGCAGCATCCAACACGGCCCGGTATCCAGCCAGATTACTCTGCGAACTTAAGACATCCATGCTTTGCGCGCGTGTAATTCTGGGCACAAATTCCAGCGCACATGCGGTTATCCCGGCCGCCGCATAGGCTTGCAGCGACTCAGCATCGGCATAAGGCGATAATACGCCCAGAAGCACTGCGCCGGACTTCATCAGACCAAGCTCGTCAACCCCTTGCTCTCCGGCAACTTGCGGTCGCTGCACTTTTAATACTATATCGGCATCACTCAGAGTCGCCGCGATATCAGGAACGATTTGCGCGCCAGCCTGCTGATAAGCCTGATCCGGAATCCGGCTGGCCAGCCCGGCGCCGGCCTGAACCAAAACCTCAAACCCCATATCCAGATACTTTTTAACCGTATCAGGTGTCCCGGCAACCCGAAACTCATTTGCCCTGGACTCCTTTGGTATTGCTATTTTCATTAATCGATCGCCCCTCGGCTGGCTTAAACGAAAAGGGCGAATCATCGCCTTCTTGACCCAAAATGGCAAGAGCTAACACGCTAAATAGCAGCTTGATTTACCCAATCCGGGCCTCTATAGTCTACGGCCTTTTATTCCAGCACCTTGTTTATATGATCAACCAGCCAAAACCACGTCCAGGCATCCTGGAAATCCAGCCTTATGTTGCAGGCAATGTCGGTATCGACAGCCATGAAAAAATTATCCAGCTCGCTTCCAATGAATCAGCTTTAGGGCCAAGCCCAAAAGCTGTTGAAGCCTACCGCGCGGCCGCTGCGCAACTCCACCGCTACCCGGATGGCAGCTGCCAGGCGCTGCGAAATATGATTGCTGAAAAACACCATATCAACGCCGGGCAAATAGTCTGCGGCAATGGCTCAGAACGATTGATTGACCTTCTCGCACGCGCTTATGCCGGCCCTGGTGATGAAATTCTGTATAGCCAATATGGGTTTTTGATGTACCCGATATGCAGCCTCGCAGCCGGTGCAACTCCGGTGACTGCTGCCGAACAAAACTTTGTTGCGGATACCAATGCACTGCTGGCAGCTGTTACCGAAAAAACACGGGTGATTTTTCTTGCCAACCCGAACAACCCTACCGGCACATATTTAAATAAAAACGCTTTAAAATCCTTTTATGAGCAATTACCAAAAAATATAGTACTGGTGATTGACTCCGCCTATGCTGAATTTGTGACCGTGGCCGACTACAGTGCAGGACATGAACTGATAACACCTGATACAGCCAACGTTGTAGTACTACACACATTCTCAAAAATCCATGGCCTTGCGGCACTCAGACTGGGTTGGGCCTACTGTGCAAAACCAATTGCCGAGGTACTGAACCGTATCCGTGGATCATTTAATATCAACGCTGCGGCGCAACAAGCCGGTATCGCCGCGCTTCAGGACGATGCTCATCTGACCCGGGCACGCGAACATAACGACAAATGGCTGGGCTGGTTACAACAGGCGCTCCAAACCTTGGGACTGCAAATTACGCCCGGCATCGGCAACTTTGTATTAACCCACTTCAAAGACGCCGAACAGTGTAACGCCGCACTGCATTACCTTAAACAACGCGGAATTATTGTGCGTTCAGTCAGCAGCTACGGCATACCCAAAAGCTTACGCATAACTGTCGGACTGGAACATGAAAACAAGGCCTGCATACAGGCACTAACTGAATTTCTGGCACAATAAGCCACGCACACAGGCCATGCTGTTTGACTCGACTACAATCCTGTGGCACTGTAGCCCGCCGTATTCAGCGGCTAATTCCCTATGGTTGATTTAAGCCTTATAGAAGCACCACCCATAAAAACTGCGGAACCCGGCAGTGGTCCAATTGAAACCGACATGGTTATTATCGGCGCCGGCCCGGCCGGACTGTTCGCAGCCTTTGAAGCCGGGTTGCTGGATATTAAATGTCATTTCGTCGACGCACTGGACAAACCGGGCGGGCAATGTGCTGAGCTTTACCCGGAAAAGCCGCTTTTTGATATTGCCGGAATTCCCGCCTGCACCGGGCAGGAATTAACCAACTCACTACTGAAACAATGCTCCCCATTCGAACCGGTATTTCACCTTAACCAACAGGCGGAGAAGCTTGAGCGACATGAGGACAAATGGCAGCTCACCACCTCTGAAAACACTGTCCTGCAGGCGCCTTGCATAGTGATCGCTGCAGGCGGCGGCAGCTTTGTACCGAAAAAGCTGACATTGCCGAATGCACAGGACTTTGAAAACACATCGCTTTATTATGCAGTCCGTAAGATGGCCACATTTGAAGGCAAAAACCTGGTAATCGCCGGCGGAGGCGACTCCGCACTGGATTGGACTTTAAACCTGCAACCGCTGGCCAAGCGACTGACCCTGATACATCGCCGCGACCAGTTCAGAGCAGCACCGGATTCAGTTGCAAAAATGCACAAACTGGTTGAGCAGGGAAAAATAGATTTCGTGACGGGTCAAATTACCGGCCTTAACGGCAAGGATCAGCAACTGCATAGCATCAGCGTAAAAACTGCAGAAACCGAGCAAAATATCGAATGTGATGCATTGCTGGCATTTTATGGACTGACGATGAAACTCGGCCCAATCGCCGACTGGGGGCTGAACCTGAGCCAGAACCACATCGACGTCAGTAACGAGACTTTCGAAACCAGCACTGCCGGCATATTTGCAATCGGCGATATTTGCCAGTACCCGGGGAAACTCAAACTGATATTGTCTGGCTTTCATGAAGCTGCGCTGATGGCCCATACCGCCCATCATTATGTGCATCCGGACAAAAAACTGGTTTTCCGATATACGACCAGCAGTAAAGACCTGCATCAAAAACTTGGAGTGACCTGATGGGTGAAATCATCGTTACCGACCTGAAAAACGAAAAACATACCGTGGAAGCCACCGAGGGGCTGTCGGTGATGGAGATCATCTATGATGCCAATGTGCCGATCAAAGCCACCTGTTTTGGCTGCTGCAGCTGTTCAACCTGTCATGTCTATGTCGACCCGGAATGGATAAACCGGATAGAACCACGCTCAGAAGAGGAAGAGGAAATTCTGGATATGGCTGTGGATTTTCGCGATAACTCGCGACTCAGCTGCCAAATACTTTATAATAACGACCTGAATGGGCTTCAGGTCACCCTGGCCGAAGAAACCAAGACCGACTGATGTCGGTCATTACTATTTGACCCCTGTTTTACTTGGAATGGTGAATTGCAATGACGTACGTTGTAACTGAGAAATGTATCAAGTGTAAATATACAGACTGCGTGGAAGTATGCCCGGTCGACTGCTTTTACGAGGGCGAGAACATGCTGGTCATCAACCCGGATGAGTGCATAGACTGCGGTGTCTGTGAACCGGAATGCCCGGTGGAAGCAATTATCCCCGACACCGAGGAAGACACCGAAAAATGGGTGGAGCTGAACAACAAGTATGCGGTCAACTGGCCGAATATCACGGTGAGGAAAGACCCCTTGCCGGAAGCCGAAGAGTTCAAAGATGTTGCCGACAAGCTTCAGTATTTAAGCGAAGAGCCCGGCGCCTGAGTATTCCCCCGCCCTATACCGCAAGCTCATAACAAGGCTTATATCCTTCGCCGGCCAGCTTCATTCTGTGCTGTGCGGCGAAGGACTCCAACAGCTTATCCATTTGCCGCATAATTGCCGGATCGCCATTGATACGAAACGGCCCTTTTTCCTGCACCCGTCTGACACCGGAATCCTTAATATTACCCGCAACAATACCTGAAAATGCGCGACGCATATTGTACGCCAGCTCATAACGGCTCATCGACTCATGCAACTGCAGGCTTTCCATATTTTCATGGGTGGGCTCAAAAGGGATTTGAAATTCAGGGCTAATCTTCAACCGCCAATTATAATAATAGGCATCCGAATGCTTACGTCGAAACTCATATACCTTTTGCGTACCTTCCAATAACGCCTCAGCTACCGCGGCCGGATCACCAACAATGATCCGGTAAAATTTGCGCGCCTCATCACCTAAAGTAGCCGCGATAAAACTGTCAATCTGAGCAAAATAAGCCTCGCTGGACTTCGGCCCGGTAAAAATCAACGGAAATGGCAAATCCACATTTTCCGGATTCAATAAAATCCCCAACAAAAATAAAATTTCTTCGGCAGTACCGACACCGCCGGGAAAAACAACAAACGCATGACCCAAACGCACAAACGCCTCCAGGCGTTTCTCAATATCCGGCATAATGATGAGCTCATTAACCATAGGATTGGGCGATTCGGCGGCAATAATCCCGGGCTCCGACAAACCGATGTAACGCCCGGCATGGGTACGCTGCTTAAGGTGACCAATCGCCGCGCCTTTCATCGGTCCTTTCATCGCACCGGCACCGCAACCGGTACAAATATGTAACTGGCGCAAACCAATCTGATAGCCCACTTCTTTAGTATAATCATACTCCGTGCGGTTGATGGAATGGCCGCCCCAGCAAACCACGATATCAAAGCGTGATCGGGTGCGTAAGGAGTTCGCGTTCCGCAAAATATGAAACACAAAATTGGTGATACCTTCAGAAGTCTCCAGATCCAGGCCACTGTGTTTTTCCAGCTCATCGCTGACATACAAAATATCCCGCAGAACCGCAAACAAGTGATCCTTCACACCCAATATCATTTTACCGTCAACAAACGCGCTGGCCGGCGCGTTCGAAACCTCCAGCTTAACGCCGCGATCCTGTTGCAAAACCTGCACATCAAAATCTGCAAACTCATTGAGCAACTGCAATGCATCATCAGTTTCATTACCGCAATTCAGCACTGCCAGCGAGCAGCGCCGGAAAATTTCATGCAAACCTCCGGCACTCGCGCCTCTAAGCTTGCCGACCTCGTATTGCGATAAGACCCTGAGACTGCCGGTAGGTGAAACCACGGCATTCACTTTTTTATTTTTCATTAACATTTAATCTCAGTATCGGCAGCAGAACGGTAAAATAAACACAATTAAAAGGTGTTTTATGCTGCCTTACCCCTCTATTTCATCAGTATCAACCTGCCCGGACAGCTGGCGGCGAATATGTGACCAGGACATGCCGGTTGCCAACACCAGTGCCAGCACAAACTCGGCCACATATGCCACCGCATTGGCACTATCAACCGGAAGAATTTTCCAGTCAATAAGCACCCAGATAAATGTACCAAATAAAGCAGCCGCCAAAATCAGACCCACCGCACCCAACGAATTCATCGTTGCACGCACAAAAATCACCCAACCAATCAACAGCACAACACCGACAAACAGCTTTTGCACACGCATATGCTCAAGGTCAGCGACCACCCAATGGTAAAAAGACACCTCGCTGGGGTTATAGGTCGCAAACACCAAAACAAGCGCAGCGAAAAAGCGTATAAAAAAATTACGGGTGCCAAATCGCCCAATGACTGTCATGCTATCCCCCGGTGTAAAAACCCATTAATACCTAAAAATATAAACGACTAATCTAAAATAACTATTCTTTCCGGTAAATCTCACCACCACCGGCATTAAACTGCTGAGCCTGCTCTTCCATACCGGTTGTCAATGCCTGCTGCACATCAGCAATACCCTTGGCCTGAGCATAATCCCTAACTTCCTGGGTGATCTTCATTGAGCAAAAGTGCGGACCGCACATGGAGCAGAAATGCGCCACTTTGGCCGAATCTTTCGGCAATGTTTCATCGTGATATTCCCGCGCCCGTTCAGGGTCAAGGCTTAAATTAAACTGATCCTCCCAACGAAACTCGAAACGGGCTTTGGATAATGCATTGTCACGCAACTGTGCACCGGGGTGTCCTTTGGCAAGATCAGCCGCATGCGCGGCAATCTTGTATGCAATAATGCCATCACGCACATCCTGCTTATTGGGCAACCCAAGATGCTCTTTCGGCGTCACATAACAAAGCATCGCGGTACCATACCAACCGATCTGAGCAGCCCCAATAGCGGATGTAATATGATCATATGCCGGTGCAATATCGGTGGTTAACGGGCCCAGCGTATAAAACGGCGCTTCAAAGCAATCCGACAACTGCTTGTCCATGTTTTCTTTGATCAACTGCATGGGCACATGCCCGGGCCCCTCAATCATCACCTGCACATCGTGTCGCCAGGCTATTGAAGTCAGCTCACCCAAGGTTTCCAACTCTGCAAACTGCGCCTCATCATTCGCATCGGCGATACAGCCTGGGCGCAAACCATCGCCCAGTGAAAACGACACATCATACGCTTTCATGATTTCACAGATCTCTTCAAAGTGCGTATATAAAAAGTTCTCTTTATGATGTGCCAGGCACCATTTCGCCATAATCGAGCCACCACGAGACACAATACCGGTCACACGTTTTGCGGTCAGCGGCACGTAGGGTAAACGTACGCCGGCATGAATCGTAAAATAATCCACACCCTGTTCAGCCTGCTCGACAAGCGTATCCCGGAAAAGCTCCCAGGTAAGTTCTTCCGCACGGCCGTTAACTTTCTCCAGGGCCTGGTAGATCGGTACCGTACCGATCGGTACCGGCGAGTTACGCAAAATCCATTCACGGGTTTCATGAATGTTTTTCCCGGTCGAAAGATCCATCACGGTATCCCCACCCCAACGAACCGCCCAGACCATTTTCTCCACCTCTTCTGCAATCGAAGAAGTGACCGCGGAGTTGCCTATATTGGTATTAATTTTGACCAAAAAGTTACGCCCTATAATCATGGGCTCAAGTTCAGGGTGATTGATATTCGCCGGAATAATAGCCCGCCCGGCAGCAAGCTCAGCCCGAACAAACTCGGGAGTGATCGTCTCCGGCAGGCCGGCGCCAAAAGCCATACCCGGATGTTGTCGTAATAATTGACGGTATCGCGGATCATCACGCAATTCCTGCAAACGCATCGACTCCCGTAATGCAACAAACTCCATTTCCGGGGTAATCACACCTTTTTTTGCATAATGCATCTGCGATACATTCATACCGGCTTTCGCCTTCCTCGGTGCTCTGAGGTGCTCGAAACGTAAATGCGCCAGTTTAGGATCGTCCTGACGCTGCCTGCCATACTCTGAACTCAGGCTATCAAGCTGTTCACTGTCATCACGCGCCTCTATCCAGGGATTGCGTAACGGTGTCAAACCTTGCAGCAAATCGATTTGAGCTGTCGGATCCGAATAAGGCCCGGAAGTGTCATATACCGGGATCGGCGGGTTCTGTTCAGCACCCCCGGCACCCCCGGCACCCACTGTTGCCGAACATGTGATTTCACGTAATGGCACCCGGATATCCGGGCTGGAACCTTCTATATAGACTTTTTTTGAGCCGGGAATCGGCCGGGTGACTTCCGCTGATAATTGCGCGGTTTTGCGTAAAAACTCATCAGGAATTGCATTCATGGGCCCGCATGCTCCATTTTAAGAGAGTGAATGTATGGCGGGAATGCCACGAAAATCCGGATTACTTTCGCAAGCTTCCCTCCGCCGGTGTTAACCGGTTCAGGTTCAAAGGGTTTAAATCTCAACCGGCGTTCATGCACTAACTGACACCGGTACCCCTAGCCATCTTCATCAAGATTAGGGAATTTAGCGTTCATTTGCAAGTCGGCGGAAATGCCGGACAACGCTTGAGGCATCAGCATTGCATGCTAGAATGCCGCCAGGCTTTTATAGGAATCAACAATGGATACTGAGCACGCCCGTTTCAATATGATCGAACAGCAGATCCGGCCCTGGGAGGTGCTGGACCAGCAGGTATTGGATGTGATTTCGCGCACTCCCCGGGAAGAGTACGTACCTGCAGAACACCGGGCACTGGCTTTTAGCGATATCAATATCCCGCTGCCTTACTACGGGCAACAAATGATGCGACCCAATGTTGAGGGGCGTCTGCTGCAGTCCCTGGCGATCCGCAACACCGACAATATCCTGGAAATCGGTACCGGCAGCGGCTATCTGACCGCCTGCCTGGCTCAACTGGCAAAACATGTATACAGTATCGATATTCATCAGGCGTTCACCGAGCAAAGCGGTAAAATCTTAAAAGCACATAACATAAATAATATTACGCTGAAAACCGGCGATGCCTGTACGGAAGCCGTTATTACCGGCAAATTCGATGCGATTGCAATAACCGGCGGACTACCGGTCGTGTTGCCTCAACTGAAACAGGCTTTATCGCCGAACGGCCGGCTTTTCGCGGTCCTCGGCCAACCCGATACTCCGATTATGGAAGCACAACTGATAACCCGCATCAATGAAAACCAATGGAGCACGGAAAGCCTGTTTGAAACAAGCATCCCAATGCTGCTTAACTGCGAACAGCCCAAACAGTTTGTATTCTAAAAATGATTAAAAGCATCTCCCCACAGGAATTACACGAACAACTGAACAATCCGGAAAAAAAACAACTTTTGCTGGATGTTCGGGAACCCGAAGAATATGAAATCTGTCATATCGAAAACTCGGTACATATTCCGATGTCAGAAATTACCCGACGCACGGGCGAACTTGATCAGGAACAGGATATTATCGTGATATGCCATCATGGTATGCGCAGTATGCAGGTCGCGATGTTTCTTGAGGGTAACGGTTTTAGCAATATCAGCAATCTATCAGGCGGCATTGAAGCCTGGGCAAGCACGATAGACCTCTCAATGCCGCGTTATTGAACATTTGCCAGGTATCAACATGCAATCAATAAAGACTATTCGCAGCATCGCCTGCGGCTTTATATTAGCCGCCACTTATACAGCTAATGCAACCGACCTGATGGAAGTCTATGCAATGGCTGAGAGAAACGACGCAGAATTAAGAGCGGCATCTGCGAGCTACAATGCCATACGGCAACAGGTCCCGCAAAGTCGCGCCGGTCTGCTGCCACAGCTGTCCGGCACGGTTCGCTCATCAACCGCCACCAATGAAATCGAAGACTCGGCTTTCTTCTCAAATATTCCCGGCAGAGATGAGGATTCGGATATCTTCGGCTACACAATTAGTCTGAGACAATCCATTTACAATCATAGTTTCTGGCAACGCCTGAAACAGGCAAATGCAAATGTCGCAAAAGCCGAGGCTGAATATCAGGCCACCAGGCAAAACCTTATCCTGCGTACCGCAACCGCTTATTTTAATGTACTGGCCGCAATTGATAATCTTGAGTTCGCCGAAGCTGAAAAAACCAGTGTCGGTCAACAACTTGAACAATCCAAACAGCGCTTTGATGTTGGTTTAATTGCGATAACCGATGTTAAAGAATCCCAGGCTCAATATGACCAGGCGGTCGCATCGGAAATTGCCGCCAGAAATCAGCTTTCAAATACCCGGGAAGCACTCTGGACAATTACAAATTTTTACCCGGAACGCCTAAACCCGCTCAGCGCTGATATGCCATTACTGGAACCGCAGCCCACCGATAAACAGCAATGGGTCGATAAAGCACTAAACGAAAACCTGTCTTTATTGGCGGCCGGCTTCGAACGCACCGCGGCCAAACGGGAAGTTTCAATTCAACGCAGCGGCCACTATCCCAGCCTGGATCTGGTTGCGAACCGTGAATTTAGTGACACCGAAGGCGGCAACTTCGGCTCCAGCGAGCAAACCAACACCCTGGTCGGGGTGGAATTAAGTATCCCGATATTACAGGGTGGCGGCGTCAGCGCGAAAGTTAAGGAAGCGGTTTATAACCTGGAGGCATCACGTGAAAGACAGGAGGCAACACGCCGCCAGGTAATTCAGCAAACCCGTGACGCCTACCAGAACGTGATTGCCGGCATCAGCCGCAGTAAAGCGTTAAAGCAGGCGTTGGTTTCGTCACAAGCTGCCTATGAAGCAACCGAAGCCGGATTCGAGGTCGGCACCCGCAATTCGGTCGATGTTCTGATCTCGTTGCGTAATACATTTGCCGCCAAACGTGATCATGCCCAAACCCGTTATGAATACCTGCTGGATACACTCAGACTTAAACAGGCGGCAGGCAACCTGAGCCAGGGAGACCTGGAAGCCATTAATCGCTGGTTGCAGTAATTCAATATACTCAGTGACTTTTAATCAGCGCCGGCTCTTTCTAAAACAACTCACGAGAGTGGTTTTTTGAACTCATCAGCCGATCCGAGCAAAATGTCATCCAGCACAAAAAGTCATACCGGCCCCCGTTACTGGTCCACATGGCTATTGATCGGCATGATGCGTATTTCAGCATGGCTGCCTTACCCGATACTGCTGATATTGGGCACAATACTGGGCAAACTAATGTACTGGCTGCTTGGTGAAAGACGCAAAATTGCCAAAATCAATCTGAATCTGTGTTTTCCTGAGCTGCCAGAAAAACAACAAAAGAAACTGCAAAAAGCCTGTTTTCAAAATATCGGTATCGCAGTATTCGAAACCGCCGCAGCCTGGTGGGGATCGGACAAAAAATTACATGCATTATGCCGGATTCAGGGCCTGCACCATATCACCGAAGCGCAGAAGCAGAACAAAAGCATACTCTTATTGAGCGGCCATATGAGTTGTACCGAGATCGGTGCGCGATTGCTGGCCATGCATATTCCGTTTCAGGCCATGTACAAACCGGCAAAAAACAAACTGTTCGAATCGTTCATGCTGAAACAACGTAGCCGCTATTATCATGAAATGGTGCCCCGCAAAAAATCCCGCAGACTGTTATATAATTTAAAACATAAAATTATTACCTGGTATGCACCGGACCAAAACTTCGGTCACAATGAAACCGTGTTCGCACCATTCTTCGGTATCCCGGCAACCACCCTGACCGCGACCGCACGCATCGCCGGCATGATGGACACTGCGGTTATTCCGTTTTTTCCATACCGGCTGCCCGGCACCCAGGGTTATCAGCTGATCATAGGCAAACCCTTAAACAACTTTCCGACAGGCGATAACGAGCAGGATGCGGCCACAGTAAACAAAGTCATTGAAGACGCGGTACGACTCGCACCGGATCAATACCTCTGGGTGCATAAACGTTTTCGGATACAACCTCCCGGGCAAAAACAACATTACCGATGAACTCTCACCATCGCACGCCGCTGTACTATCAATGCCTGCTGTGGTTATGCACGCCATTTATCCTGTTTTTATTGTTCCGTGAAGCACAGCGACGCGGCGGGACAAAGCGATTTTTGAAACAACGCCTGGGATTCGGCTACCCAAACAACCTCAACCGGCCACTGTGGCTGCACGCCGCATCGGTCGGCGAGCTGAATGCGGCACTGCCGCTATTAGAGCGACTTCAAAAAGAATACCCGGACTGCAGCTTAATTATCACCACCAATACGCCAACCGCCGCCGGCATAGTCGCAAAAAAATTTGCCGGTACAGTGACACATTGCTATTTACCGCTGGACTATAAATTCGCGGTCAACCGGTTTTTGCAAAAGACAAATCCCGGCTGCGCATTAATTATGGAAACTGAACTCTGGCCGGCACTGTTTTCCGCTTGCAGGCAACGCAACATTCCACTGACCATTTTGAACGGACGCCTGTCCAATAAAAGCCTTAAAGCGCCGTTACCTGCACGCAGCTTGATGCGCTTATGCCTGAAAAACACCCGGCAAATTCTGGCACGCAGCGAAGCGGATGCGAAGAGTTTTATGGCGCTCGGTGCAAATCCTGAAGATGTTTTAACGATCGGCAACATTAAATTTGCAGACACCGGCCAGGCCGCAACAGACCCCGGCATTACCCCGCCGGACAAACCTTATATCCTGGCAGCCTCAACCCATCATGACGAAGAACAGCGCCTGGCCGACTGCCGGGCCCGCTCCAAAGTACTGCAACAGTATCTGCTGGTGATCGCACCCCGGCACCCCGAAAGGCGGAACGCCCTGGTCAATGAACTGAAGCCCCTGCGAATCGCGCTACGCAGCCGCAACCAACCAGTCAATGCCGACACGGATATATACCTCCTGGATACCACCGGAGAGCTTCCGGCATTTATGTGCGATGCCGAACTGGTCTTCGTCGGCGGCTCTCTAATCCCCCACGGCGGCCAGAATGTCCTGGAACCGGCCCGACTCGGCAAAGCGATCCTGACCGGGCCCCATACCGATAATTTCGCCGCCGAAATCAGCGAACTTATAAGTCATGATGCACTGATCCAGCTGGAAAAGCCCGAACAACTCCAGGACTCCCTCGAAGAACTGCTCAAAAACAAAGAAAAACGGCAAAATTTGGGCAGAAATGCCCGTGAATTGATGCGCAAAAACGCTGATATCATCGATAAATACCTGGCCGCTTTGCAGCAATACAGACTCATTCAATAACCTGCCCATCTACACCTTTGGTAATAGATGAAGTTCCAGCGCCTTCTATAACGTGAGTGGTATATTTTACCGACTTTTTAGCGGTTATGATTACACCGCATCTAGAAATAGGCGGGTAAAAAAATGTCAACCGAATCTGTTCAAGTTAATTTCAGTCCTACACTGGCCCTGCTGCCAGGCTCAGCTCCCACTGATATTGATTTTCATGGTAGCGAATTTCAGGCCAGGCTGAATACAGAGTCAGGTAACGGTCAGCCATTCCAAACCCTTGAAGCTGATGCACCCAAGATACAGGGCACAACCGTGGCCAGTATCCGCGAAATGGATTTTCGGTCTTCGGATTTCCGGTCTCTGATCGGCGGTAAGTTTGCCATACAAGGTCAGAGCATCGATTCTCTTGAGCCGGGCTTATCCAATAAAATTCAGAAATCACTGGACGTTAAACTCAGTAAACAACAGGCGAGAATCCTCTCATTTGATACACTGAGCTTTCAAGGTTCCCGATTACAAGGGCTTGCCGGCGCAGTCTATCCACAGCTGGTGGATATTCCTGGAAATCATCAGGCCACGACCTTACTGTTTGCGGCGATAGACCCCGATACAATTAATCTGCTGGCAGATGACCTGGGTGTGAACCGCCGGGAACACACCAAAGCGGTTGCGGTAAATGAAGTATCCGCAAAACTAATTCTTGCATTAAACCAAAACATTACCCGTCAGGATCTGGAACTGCTGAACGAATACGTGACACTGTACACCTCAAAAGACTTTTGGCTGGCTTCTTTATCGAAAGCGCTGGTTAAAAATATCGGTACCGGCAGCGAGTATGACAAAATCGCCGCTTCAGTACAGAAAAGTCTTAAACAAACCGCAACACAGTTTGGCATTGGTCAATATGCTTATTTGAATAACTTTCTGCCAGACATGACCAATACCTACATATACCCGGGCAATACGCGACTGGGTCAAATTAAAGGCGTGCTGAATAAATATAACATTAACGCAGATAGCTTCATCTCAAACCTTAAAAGCAATATGCTGAAAAATATGGAAGTGGATACCCGGTCCATGAGAGCTGCATTACAAGAATAAACCGACAGACTCCAACAATACCTAAAACAGGGCCTTGCCTGTCAGGCAGTGCTTATCGGTGGCCTTGCCGGTCCCAGTATACTAAACTCACAAATTTGACTAGAACCTATCTCATAATACCCCACGAGCCGCGTTACTGGCGCAAAAGTGGGTATGCAAGGCGCGTTGAGCAGGACAGTACTCATTGTACGGCCAAACAACGCAACGCTGCAGAGACGCTTTTGCGCCGTAACCCCTTTTGGGGACCGGGTGTTTTTGACACAGGACTTTGTTGCTCCTTGCTCATTAATGCCAGGGATGGCGTGTATGCAGAAAATGCAGGAGCATTTTTCTGCGTACGTTCAGTACACCACGCGCGTCGCGTCCTGTGTCAAAAATCCTTCGGTCGCGACCGTGTGGTATTATGAGATAGGTTCTAATCACAGCAGCATCATTAAAGATGGATGATACCAAACCATTCTCGATTAACTATCAGGTCACCTGGGGTGATCTGGATGCAAACATGCACATGGCTAACAGAGCCTATCTTGATTATGCATCGCAAACACGTTTCCTGTTTATTAATGAACAGGGTTTCACACCGGCTGACTTTCAGCACGCACAAATGGGCCCGGTGATCTTTTCCGATAATATTCAATACTTAAAAGAACTGCGTTTTCTGGAAAAATTTTATGTTGAGTACTGGCTGGGCGGCAATAGCCGGGACTACTCCAAGTTTCTGCTGATCAATAAATTTTATCGTGAAGACGGCAAGCTGGCCGCGCTACTGGAAACCTCAGGTGCGTGGTTTAATCTGAGCACCCGCAAGGTAATGGCTCCGCCGGAAAAGCTGATAAGCGCAATTGATGCACTGCTGAAAACGGAAGGCTATAAAGAATTATAAAACCAAAAGACTAGAACCTATCTCAAAATTGATCTTTTACTTCCATGCATCGTTGCGCTCCTCCTCAAATGCGGGGCGCTGCAGGCGCAAACTGCGTGTAAACTCCGCTTTTCGTCGTTGCGCGTCTAGCCTGAAAGCAAAATCTCGTGTTTGAGATAGGTTCTATTTAATTCGCCTAAAGCTTGCATAAGAAGTCACCAGATTCTGTGCGGTGCTTTTATCCAGATCCACCGTGCCGGCCTTCCATTCCATCAGTTCCGTCTTGCCATCCGCACCGACACGAAACTTCTGCTGCTCTTGTAACTCATTGCTGTTTGCAACCGGAACGGCCACCCAGACCAACTCGCCCCGCTGAAAACCGATGTACTCGCTGGTTGGGCTTTGTTTCAACAACCTGCCTTCAAAGCGATCAGCCGACGGATTCCAATTGATTTGCATCTGAAAATGGTTATCCGGAATCTGTGCTTCCCAGATTCCAACCAGGCGCGCAATCAGCCCACCGGCATCGAGGCCCGGCTTTGTTTCGTCTACGGCTACCGGTTGCTGTATATACCCCAACGGAATCAATAAACCGGCCAGAAACAGGCCGCAAAGCAATACAATCGCGACGCCTTTAACACTTAGAATACCGGTTACCGTCGCTTCGCCCTGCGCACCCAGCACCGCATCACGAAACCCTGCGCTGAGTATAAATGCGCCCACGAGCACAACCAACAACAGGCCGCAAACCCCTGATACCAGTACAGGCAGAATATCGTTCATCGATTTAACCGTCCCTGACACCCATCCGGGTATTACAACAGGAGTCTACCGCTTATGCAAAACCCCGGGAATGCTAATCGGGTATTTTAGCCGGGATGCGGCCGCCCGACTGAATAATATTGGAAACCGTCCGCATGCATAAATTCCGGCTCGTATAAATTACGGCCGTCAACCACAACCGGGTTTTTCAATAACTTTTTGATCTGCGCAAAATCCGGGCTGCGAAACTCATCCCATTCGGTGCAAATCACCAGCGCATCCGCACCATTCAACGCATCATAAGCACGTTCAACCGGGTACAGGCCGTCACGTGCACCATAAATCTTGCTGAATTCCTCCATTGCAACCGGATCATAGGCTGCAACACCAGCACCGGCCTCCCACAGCGCCTCGATCAGCTCACGGCTGGGTGCTTCACGCATATCATCGGTATTCGGTTTAAATGCCAGCCCCCAAACAGCGATACGCAGCCCTTGCAGATCCCCATTGAAATGTTTATTCAGTTGTCGAAACAACCATTGTTTCTGATTTTTATTAACCGACTCCACTGCATGCAGAATTTCGGCATCCCAGCCGGCTTCGCGGGCTGTCTGCGCGAGGGCTTTTACATCCTTCGGGAAACATGAACCGCCGTAACCACACCCCGGGTATATAAAATGATAGCCGATGCGGGGGTCCGAACCGATACCAATCCGCACTTTTTCGATATCCGCATCCAGGCGTTCAGCCAGGTTGGCCAGCTCATTCATAAAACTGATCTTGGTCGCCAGCATTGCATTTGCGGCATATTTGGTCAGCTCCGCAGAGCGCACATCCATTTCCAACAAACGATCATGATTTCGGTTAAACGGCTTATAGAGCTGCTTCATCAGCCGGATAGCCTCATCACTGTCCGCACCGACAATGATGCGGTCAGGCTTATTAAAGTCTGAAATTGCAGCACCCTCTTTCAGAAATTCAGGGTTGGACACCACATCGAACGCGACCTGTTTATCACGGGCTGCAAGCGTTTCCTGAATCTTGGCCCGCACCTGATCGGCCGTACCAACCGGTACCGTGGACTTGTCGACAACGATCCGGTATTCCTCAATATACTGGCCGATACTCTCCGCCACTGCCAGCACATAGCTCAGATCTGCAGAACCGTCCTCCTCCGGGGGAGTTCCAACCGCAATAAACTGAAACAGCCCGTGCTTAACCCCCTCGGCGATATCAGTCGTAAAATCCAACCGGCCACCGGCCTGATTCGCATGCACCATTTTCTCCAGACCCGGTTCATAGATCGGAATATCGCCCTGCTTAAGCCGTTTGACTTTCTGTTCATCAATATCAACACAAAGCACCGAATTGCCGGCCTGCGCCAAACATGCGCCGGTAACCAAGCCGACATAACCACTGCCAAAAATCGTTATTTTCATATATTTACATCACCAAATAAGATTCAAACCCGGGACAATAGCTCTATACTTTTATACACCGATTACAGTCGAGTCGAATTCCTGACGAACCAGCCCCAACAAATCCGGATATACCTTTATATGGGCCAGATCGGAAGGCAGCTCAATACCGTCACCAATCAAATAGCACCGGCTGACACCGGCAGCACGACCCGCCTCGTAATCACTGAGCTTGTCACCCACAATAAACGAGGCCCGCAAATCTAACCGATATTCGGCCGCCGCATCAAGCAACATTTGTGGCCCGGGTTTACGGTAAGGAGAGTCCTGACGATAGCGACCCAGCCCAAACTGCGGGTGATATGGACAATAATAAACTGCGGTAATATTCACCTGGTTTTCCGCAAATACACCCAACATCCAGTCATTCAGCGCCTGAAAATCGTCCTCAGTATAATAACCCCGGCCGATTCCGGACTGATTGGTCGCAATAATAATCTTATAATCCAGCGACTCGAGCACTCTGCAGGCTTCGAATACCCCGTCGATAAACTCAAATTCCTCTTTTCGGAATACATAGCCCTTATCACGATTAATCACGCCGTCACGATCCAGGAACGCCGCTTTGGCACCAGCCACGAAAAACTGTACCTACCCGGCCTGTTCCGGGAACAAAGACCGCTCGACATAGCCGCAAATAATATGACCAATCATGATATGCGACTCCTGTATACGCGGTGTATCAGCTGACGGTACTTTGAGGCTATAATCGCAAACGGAGTCCAGCATACCGCCATTGCCCAGCAACCCAACAGTCACAACCTGCATCTCCTGTGCACGGCGGGCGGCAGCGAGTATGTTTTTTGAGTTTCCCGAAGTCGATATGCCGATAAATACATCACCGTTTCGGCCCACTGCGGAGAGCTGCCGTTCAAAAACGTTTTCGTAACCGTAGTCATTGCTGATCGAGGTTAGCATCGATGAGTCGGTCGTCAATGCAACAGCCGCCAGTCCGGGCCGATCATATTCATAACGCCCGACCAGCTCTGCGGCAAGGTGCTGGGCATCTCCGGCACTGCCGCCATTACCGGCAAATATAATCTTATGCCCATCCCGTAACGCCTCGGTGCAAACCTGCGCAACCTGCATGATAGCCTGCATCAGCTCTCCATCATCCAGGATGGCCTGCTTTACCGCGACCGACGCTTCAATATTGCGTTTAATATAATTAATCGTTGTCACTGTATCTGCCGTTACATTAAAGAACCGGTTCACCACCGGCTTTTATAAAGCCTGATATGCCGCCAGCAACGCGGCCCAATCTGAAGGCTGAAAATAAAAAACCGTGCTCCTGTCGCTCAACTTAATCAAAGAGCGCTGCAACCTCGCTAAATTATGTCGCCGCCAGCTGCCACGCATGCGTAAACGGCCTTTATCAAAATCAATCACATGAACCTGATCCGAACCCAGCAAAATATTATGTGCATTCAGATCCGCATGCCAAACACCTTCCAGATGAAAACGCTTCAATGTGCTGCCGATCATAGCCCAGGTTTCAAGCGCCAAAGCCGACTGAGTCAATCTTTCTGAAAGTGCCAGACTATTAGAGATCTTGGCGGTTATAAGGTCCGCAGTATACATCATACCCTGACGGCAGACACGCGCAGCCACCGGCACAGGAACAGGCAAACCCCGGCGTGACAACCTCGCCAGCAACGCAAGCTCACGCCAGGGGCGGGTCCGCCTCAGACCACACCATAAATACCGGTCAAACAGAAATGCAGCGGCTTTCCCACCCCGCCGGTAGTGACGCAAAACATACTCTCCGCCACCATGACGGAAAAAATGTACGGTACCCCGCCCTTGTGCGATGCCGGTTAAGCTGCCCTTTCCACTCCAATAATCCGGCTCAAACCACTCAGAGCCAATATTGGTAAGCAACGCCGCATCATATAGGATATGCTGCCCTGAATCCGTGATTTCGCTAAACTGCGTCAATAATGTCTTTACCCGTCAAAAATATACCTGAATCGCTTTGCATCATCCGGTTGTCAGCCATTGGCGACGTAAGCCATATGATTCCGGTGATACACACGCTGCAAACAGCCTGGCCGAACTGCAAAATCACCTGGATCATCGGCAAAATAGAGGCCGGACTGGTCAACGATCTGCCGGGTGTGGAGTTTATCATCTTTGATAAAACAAAGGGATTTGCCGAATACCTGCAACTCCGTAAAAAAATACGTGGTCGGCATTTCGACCTGCTACTGCACATGCAGGTCGCATTGCGTGCAAGCCTGATCAGCCTGCTGATTGATGCACCGGTGAAACTCGGCTTTGACAAGCAACGTGCCCATGATTATCAATGGTTATTCACCAACCACCGCATCAGCGGCGAATCACATCAACACGTACTGGACGGTTTTTTCGGTTTCCTACAGGCACTGGGTATTCACGAAAAAAGGCTTGAATGGGATATCCCAATACCGCCTGAAGCAACCGCATTTGCAGAGCAGCATCTGAGCAAAACACAGCCCATATTGGTCATTAACCCGTGCAGCAGTGCACGCCTGCGCAACTGGCGTAACTGGGCTCCGGAAAAATATGCAAAGATTGCCGATTACGCTGCCAGTCAACACCATATGCAACTGATTATAACCGGCGGACCGGCGACTGCCGAACAGGCATTCGCAGAGCATATTTGCAGCCTGACCCAGGCACCGGTTACTAACCTGACCGGCAAAACATCATTGAAAGAGATGCTCGCAATACTCAAACAGGCTACCGCGGTCATAGCACCGGACACCGGACCAACGCATATCGCCACGGCGGCCGGCACACCGGTGATTGGATTATACGCAGGCTCGAATCCCGAACGCACCGGCCCTTATTTAAACCGGCAGTATATGATCAACAAATATCCCGAAGCCCTGCAACGTTATGCAAACAAAACCATCGAACAGGCACGCTGGGGCGAACGCGTGCGCAACCCAGAAGTAATGGATTTAATAGCGGTTAAAGACGTCGCCGATATGTTGGATACTTTGCTAACTCAAGAAAGGCTGTCAAATAAAAATTCAAAGACAGAGGCTTAAAGCTGTACGCACAAATCAGATACCTGAGCACAAAAATTTCGATACCACCTTGACTTTCTTCTCTTTAATCTCTGGGAAACACCGAACAACTGTCTACAGATTTGGGGGAACTCCATCCAGTTGCCTCGCCAGGTGTCCGGGTGTTGCACGATTGGCCCACCATCGATACTCCTGGATCAACTTTCGGGGAGCATTCCATTACTACTTTACTCCGTGGGATATATTGACGCTTCTAGCGGAAACCCAAACTCAGAAAAAAGAGCAAATGAGTTTAATCTTAATGTATAACCCACACTATCAGTATAAATAGCGACCCTTAAAATTGCATTTCTCTCAGTAATAAAATTTTTTAGACCATTTAATTCACTAAGAAAAGCAATTACTAAATCATCGACTTTATCTGGTGCACCTTCCTTAAGATAACGAATGACCGTTCCCCAACCACTGCTAGACCTGTCTTCGATAATGCAATTATTCGATAAGGCCTTTGCCTGAGAAGGTAAATCCTTCTCAGGCACATCAAACATTGCTAATTCAATTTCTACACTCATATCTTTCAGATACACAAGTCATCACAAGGATGAGGAAACTCTAAAAATTGGCATGTTGCACAAGGCAAGGTTCCTTGACTACAAGCCACCATAAAACTCAGCGAAAATGGATCGGGGATACTAGGAATATTTGTCCCGGAGTCTTTATCTTTCCCTTTACTATCTGGGCCTGGACTTCCTTTTTCTTTCCACTCCTTATGAAGTTCTTCAGCCGTGTTTTTAGAGTCTTTAAGGTTTTTCTCCAAATGGTTGGCAAATTATTCTAACAACAAATGCTAGTTAAAATTAATTTTTAAAATATATCATATGTTTAATTATGCCTAATAAAATTATTGCTACGCCACTGTAAAAAATTATATTTCCGAGCTCTTTATTATCAAAATAATTTGCTGGTAGAAATGCTAGTGTGGCGAAAACAAAGCCAGCCATCATTATTTTCTGACCTGCAGTAGCATCTGTCTTCCTGAAAGCGAATAAAGCAAAACCTAAAACTGAAGTATAAAAACCAATAACGAATATATTTGATGCTATCTCTTTGTCATAAAACACACCCGATAAAAAACCTATGGTACATATGGCGAAACCTAAATTTATTATAAATTTAGAAGACATAATTCCCTCATTCTCCTCACTGGAAACACTTAGTTTTAATAATACAAATTTGGGCGCCAACCGCAGCTCCACCTCCGCCGCCAACAGTTGTAGTCAAATTAAAGCCATCTCCACCAGCTGTAAAGGACATGCCACCGAAAGGCCCAAAACCCCCTTCAGCAAAAAAACCACCTTCAACCGCATCACCTTCGCAGAACTCTCCGCTACCTACTCTCAAAGATTTCCCTACACCTGTTTCAACACCTGCTCCACCCAAAGCACAAGTACGAACTTGCACACAAAACTGAAGTGACGTATCAAAACCAAAAAATACGCTTGTATTACCTCCAGCCCCACCTGCAAAGAAAGTACCCGTCCCTCCAAATGAGATTTTTAGCAGCCCTATTGGATCAGTATATTTAGCAGGATTGTTATCAACGTAATTGTATAGATGATTTGGTAGTTTTCCTAATCCAATAAAACCTTCTGAAGCTAGTTTTATTGCTGAATTAAGCTGAGGATTTGAGAAATCATGAGTGACCCCAATCGGATCACCTGTAATATAGCGACCAATTAAAGGATCATAGTAACGGAAGTAGTTATAGTGAAAACCAGTCTCCTGATCAAAATACTGCCCCGGAAATCGTATGTTTTGGGTTACGGTATTGCCGTCATTATCCGGATCTTCATTGACTGTCGCTTGACCGAATGGGGTATAAGTGGCTTCCCAAACAATCGCTTGGTTTTGGCTGGTAAGTTTTTGCGGTGTACCCAAATGATCGTTGTGATAGTAATAGACTTCGGCGTTAGCCGCACTAATTTGGCTCAACGGTTGACCGTTGAGGTAGGCATATTCAACCTGTGTTTGGCCGGTGTTATTCAGTTCAGCAATTAATAAACCTTCCAGGTTATAAATATAAACGGTCACTGTTTCTGTATGGGGTTGAACACCGATCTCAGTGATGTATTTGAGGGTCCGCTGCCCTTGCGCGTTGTACAGATACTCGATGGTTTGGCTGGCGGTTTCAATCCGCGCGAGACGCCCGGCTGAGTTGTAGATGTATGTATCGTTGTTGCGTTGGATGGGGTTACCAGCCGCATCGTATTGGTAGTTTATATTTTGAGCGCCGCTGATGGCCTCTAAGTGGTGTGTATTTTGAATATAGGTGTAGGTCTCAGTTTGGCCGTTGCCTGTTTTACTCAGCCGGTTACCGGTGGGGTCATAGGCATAACTGTGGTTCACTGCCGGACTGTCAGCCTGGATTAATCGATCGAGTGCATCGTAGTCGAGGGTTTGGTTTTCCGCTATATTTAAAGACCGGATGATTTGCTCGATGTTGCTGTTCAGATCGTATGCATACGTTTGTTCGTGTATCCCGACCGTGGTTTGCTGCTGTAAGCGTGCGTCCATGTCGTAATGATAGTTCAGGCTAAGCCCGTTGCCCAGCGTCGCCTGCTGTAGGGCACCAAAGGGCCGGTAGGTGATCTGGTCCGCCAGTATCTGCGTTTGACTGTTATGCGTGGTGGGACGCATCCAGCCGATACGCCTCATAGCTCGCACGGAAGTCTTCACAGACCGAAGAAGGACTCGGACCGAACACTTGTTCGGTTCCCGCACTGCTATACACAATACCCTGCCAGTGGAACGGGGTGGCCGACACCTGCGAAAATAACAATAATAAGGGTAAAAACAAATAGCACGATAATGTAACAGACAGGCGGTGGCTTGAGCGCCTCCCTGCAAAAAGATAAATTAAGTTATGTTTTTACGGTATCGCCCTTTGTTTTTTTATTTCGATACCTGCAAAAAAAAATACTCCGTTAAACAATCTGTGTCAATACCCTACAGTAAATTTTCACATAACAATAAGTGTTGTATTCATATTGACGCAACGTCAAAAATCATTTCAATTAGCCCCACAACATTTTTTGTATTTTTTCCCACTGCCGCAGGGACAAGGGTCGTTTCGACCGGTTTTTGCACCATCACGGATATATTGCTTAACATCCGGTAAGCGGCCGTCGACATAATACCACCGCCCATTACTGCTAACAAAGTCACTGACTTCATGCAACACACAATCTTTACCATCCAGCCGATAGTATGCCTTGAACTCGACCACGCCCTTCTCTTCTCCGGGCTGACCGTTTTTTACGCTTAACACTTCCAACTTAAACCACTCAGCCGAACGCGCCCATTTTTCGGTTGCCGCCATATCCAGCTGTTGTCGTGTACTCAAATGATGTGTGTCTTCGATATAGCGCATATCTGCTTTGGTATATGCGGTATAACGCGAGCGCATCAATGCTTCAGCGGTCGGCGCCGGAATATTTTTTTCCAAATAAGGCTGGCAGCATTTTTCATAGGTACTGCCGGAACCACAAACACAGTCTGACATATTTATTCTACACCTGAAGTTTTATCATTAATTTTAAAATGAAAGCCCGTTCAGCCGGCAGGTTATTTTATTTCCACTACATAACGGCCCTGCACCTGCCCGGCCAACAGCTTTTCAGCATATTCAGGAATATGCTCAAGGCTTATCACACCTGCAACCATTTTATCCAGACAAGCCGGTTTCAAATCACCAGCCAGGCGTTGCCAGACCTGCGCACGCAATGACATCTCTGTCGCTGCTGAATCGACACCCAGTAAATTTACACCGCGCAGAATAAACGGCATCACGGTAGTATTCAGCTCAGCGCCACCGGCGAGTCCACAACTGGCAATATTACCATGCGGCTTTACTGTACGGGTCAACCAGGCAAGCACGTCACCGCCAACGGTATCGAGCGCGCCACCCCATAACGCTTTTTCCAAAGGCCGCGCATCGATAGCCAACTGATGTCTGTCGAGCACTTCGGAAGCACCCAGCATTCGCAGGTATTGTGCAGATGCGGATGCTTTACCGCTTAACGCAACCACGTCATAACCCAGTGCGGCAAAACAACTGATCGCAACACTGCCGACTCCACCGCTTGCACCGCTGATCAGTATCGGGCCTGCATCCGGCTGCTGGCCGTTATGTTCCATTCTGGCGATCGCAAGCCCGGCGGTAAAACCTGCGGTGCCGAGCGTCATTGCTTCATACAAACTTAAACCTTCAGGCAGCGGCACAACCCAGTCGGCCGGCATCTTGGCATACTCGGTATAACCGCCATCATGTGTCTGGCTGAGTTGATAACCGGTAACCAACACCGCGGCGCCGGTTTTAAAGCGCGGATCTTTGGATTCAACGACATAGCCGGCTGCATCAATACCGGCAACCAATGGAAAATTTCGGATTATTTTACCTTTACCGGTAACCGCCAGCGCATCTTTATAATTCAGGCTGGAGTAATGAACCTCAATCAGCAGCTCACCGGCAGTTAACGGCTCTGTCTGACGATTAATGATACGCGCATGATAACCCTGTTCATTGTTATATACGCATAACGCGCGATAATCCGGCATACTGATTTTTAATCGAGAAAGTGTTTACCGGCCACTATGCTTTTCGCCCGATACAACTCATTTGGTTTTATTTTTTGAGCTTCGCTATTATCGGCTCGATCAGATCCATCGGCAATGGAAATACGATCGTTGAACTGGATTCGCTGGAGATATCGTTCAATGTCTGCAGATAACGAAGCTGTAATGTCTGCGGTTCCGAGGCAATAACGCGTGCAGCGGAAGCCAGTTTCTCGGATGCCTGCAATTCACCTTCGGCATGAATGATTTTCGCACGCCGCTCACGCTCAGCCTCAGCCTGCTTGGCCATTGCCCGCACCATGCTTTCATTCAGATCAATATGCTTGATTTCAACATTCGATACCTTGATGCCCCAGGCTTCGGTTTGTTGATCGACCGCACCCTGTATATCCGCATTCAGTTTGTCACGTTCCGCCAGCATCTCGTCCAGCTCGTGCTGACCCAGCACTGAACGTAATGTCGTCTGCGCAAGCTGACTGGTTGCCGCCAGATAGTTCTCAACGTTAATGATTGCTTTCTGTGGATCAACCACCCGAAAGTAAAGCACCGCATTCACTTTAACCGTTACATTGTCACGCGAAATCACATCCTGGCTCGGCACATCCATCACCACGGTACGCAGATCAACCCGAACCATCTGCATCAGGGCCGGCACCACAAACTTCAGACCGGGACCATACACCGTCCAGAATCTACCAAGAAAAAATATAACGCCACGCTCATACTCAGGAATCACCTTAACCGACGCAACCAGCACCGCAAACACAGCAATAACAGGCACCAATATTCCCATCATGTTCTCCTTAAATTAATTTTACGCCAGGCTATGACACCGGCTCTACATGCAAAACCAGGCCGTCGACAGACTTCACTCTGACCTGCTGACCGGTTTCTACCGGCGCATTACTGACCGCCTGCCAGGATTCGCCATTTAATAAAATATACCCCTGATGCTCAAAAGCCTGCTGCACTTTACCGATTGCATCCAGCATCTGCTCCTGCCCGGAAACCGACGGCTTACGCCGAATTCTGATAATCATACCGAGCACCCAGATAAAAAACACTGCGCTCACCAGTGCGTTACCGATAATCATCGGAATCGAAACCGCATAGCCCTCTTCATCCAACAATATAATTGAACCGATCGTAAACGCAATAATCCCGCCAACACCCAGGATACCAAAACTGGGCATAAACGCCTCGGTTATCATAAAGGCGAGCCCGAGCAGCATCAGTGCCAGCCCTGCGTAGTTGATCGGCAAGACCTGCATCGCATATAACGCGAGTATCAGACTGATACCACCGATCACACCGGGCACAAACATGCCGGGATTGATAAATTCATAGATCAACCCGTATATACCCAGCAACATCAGCATATACGCAATATTCGGATTGGTGATCACCGCGAGAAATTTGGTGCGCCAGTCCGGCTTTATCACCTCGACCACCGCAGTTTGCGTGTCGAGTGCTATCTCCGATTTCTCAAGCTTAACCTTGCGCCCGTGGATTTGGGTCAGCAGGTCCGCAACATCATCGGCGACGACATCGATCACATTCTGCTCCAACGCTTCTTTGGCCGAAAGGCTCGACGCGTTCCGAACCGACTCTTCGGCCCAATCTATATTCCGCCCGCGCATTTCCGCCAGGCCGCGAATATACGCTGCCGCGTCATTGGTGATTTTGCGCTCCATCGCGGTTTTTAACTCAGGAAAAGACTTCTTACCGTCTTTCGCGGCTTCATCCTTGGCTTCAGTGCTGTCCTCAGTTTTCTCAGGAGACGGCTGCTCAGGTTGCTTTGGCGGACTGCCCGGCATACCGCCACCGCCAATCTGTACCGGCGTGGCAGCTCCCAGATTGGTCGCCGGGGCCATCGCGGCAATATGGCTCGCATACAGCATATAAGTCCCGGCGCTGGCTGCCCGCGCACCGCCCGGCGCGACATACACCGCGACCGGCACCGGTGAGGCCAGCATACCTTTAATAATGTCACGCATGGAGGTATCCAGGCCGCCGGGCGTATCGAGCTTAATGACCAGTAATTTTGCACCGCGCTGCTGCGCCTGCTCTAAACCATGCAGAATATAGCCGCTGGTCGCAGGCCCAATGGCACCTTCAACCTCCAGCACGATGACGCTATTCGACGACGTCGGCTGCTCGGCCACCAACAAACCCATACCGACCAACAACGGTAGAAACACCGCGATAGCCCGGATAAACAATGATGAGCGGATACCCTTCATAGACCGTAGCTTAGCCTAATTAAAGAAAAAATGCTGCACCGTCATCACAGGCCGGCAAACCGCCGCTCAGGTTTTTATTCAGCCGGCAACATGGCAGAATAAAGCCCCGGTAATTTGATCTGAGTGCAACCTGATGACCGATGAAAACAGCCAAGCCCGGATAGAAGCTGCGGTGCTGCAGCAATTGATACAGCATTTGCGGGAACGCAATGATGTGCAAAACATCGACCTGATGAATCTGGCCGGTTTTTGCCGGAACTGCCTGTCGAAATGGTATCGCACTGCGGCAGAATCCGAGGGTATTGAACTCAGTTATGACGAAGCCCGTGAGATCGTCTACGGCATGCCCTATAAGGAATGGAAAGAACGTTACCAGACCGAAGCAAGCCCGGAACAGCTCGCTAAATTCAGCAAGCATACGGAAACAAAATGAACCCGGAAGCCCATCAGGACATTAGCCGGCTGTTTGATGAAATCAAACCGGCATCAGTACTGATAATCGGCCCCAAAACAGCCGAAACTTTAAATTTTGGCGCGCAACCCGGCAGTGATATCAGCCGCTTAAGCCACGACGAACTGAGCCGGCTTGAGGAGCAACAAAGATATGATGCCGGCATTATTTTCGATACCCTGGAACATCTGGATAAGGCCCGGGGCGGCACACTGATATCGCGCTTACGCGATGTATATTGCCGACGCCTGCTGATTGCTGTCAACACTAAAACCCCGGAGAAACAAGATACCGTAAGCTGGCATGACACCGATTTCATTGCTTATGGGCTGACGCGGCTGAAGACCTATCAGGACGGCCACTGCCTTTATGAATACAATATTCTGAATTACAAAAATACTCCCGACTGGCTGAATGCAAAAAACTGGGCAAACCCGGAATTATGGGGTAAATACCGTTGGTAAGCCGAAAATGACCAGCCTGCGTGAAAAAATGGCCGAGCACGGTTTTGAATCGAATGAAAATTACGATTATGCAGTTTCATGCTTGCAGACCGCACCCGGGCCTGCAATTCGCTGCCTGAATATTGAAGGCGAAGCCGCGCGACGCAATACTGCATTTGCAAGCGCACTGGCCTATGCACTGGAACCCAAACACGTCCTTTATCATGACTTTACCCAACAGGAAGATATACCGGCAAAACCGGTCACAGTGCATGAAGATGATATCGACAAACCGGAAGAACCTCCGGTCGGCCTGTTTGACCGCATCATGAGTGATGCATGCGCTTTCAGCGAAGCAGAAAAAACCGTGCTGATCATTGACCAGTTACAGGCAGCCGATTTCAAAGAACATATTCGGGTTTATCAGTTTTTAATCAAACATGAATGGCGTTATCGTGACGCAGTATTTTATGCAAATCGGCAAAACCTGCTGATATTCATTATCTCTGAAGAACCGCTTTATCATTCATTGCAAAAACACAGTTTTAAAATCTGGGTCAGCGCGACATCGAACCTCAACTTGCCTTTTAAGCCGACAGACCTGGGGCTTAATCAGGATGCGCAAACCTTATTGGCCTTATTACACGACGCATTCAAACATCTCGGCATATTTCCAACCCATTCGGAATACAAAAAGATCATTCATGACATCCGATACAATGTCCGCACAGCGGACCATTTAAAAACATCCATCTATGGCTGGATGGAAGGGGCTGACCGCGATATGCTGCATTCAGAACAGATGCATAACATTTTTCAACTAATCATGCCGGCGATAGAGGCATATATCGGTGTAGAAGAAAGTGTCGAACTCAGCTCCGAAAACCTTCCGGATAACAAATAAACGATGACAGGCAAAATATGGAACCCATCAGCAACGAAAAAATAAAAGAAGTGCTTACCGAAGGTATCCCCGATGCCCAGATAACGATTGAGGGTGACGGCTATAAATACCAGGCGACTTTAATCAGCGAAACCTTTAAGGACCTGTCGACTGTCAAACGTCACAAAATGGTCTATGCACTGCTTAAAGAAGCAATAACCGGCGGCGCACTACATGCGTTGACGATAAAAGCCTATACACCCGAAGAGTGGTCAGCACAATCATAGTATCTATGTATGTTCAAACAGTTTCCACAAAACAAACAGCTGGTGCCATTTGACAGCAGTTTTCGCATCAGCGAAGCACCGGCCCTAAGCAATCATCCGGATGACGATGAATGCAAACAGCAGCTTACCGCGGTTACCGAAGAAATCAGCAGGCTGCAACGTATTTTCCACGCAGACAAACATTATGCACTGCTGCTGATATTTCAGGCGCTGGATGCAGGCGGCAAAGACAGCACCATTCGCAAAGTATTCTTGGACATTGATCCGGCAGGTTTCAGGGTTGTTTCATTCAAAGCACCGACCACACGGGAACGCGGGCATGATTTCCTTTGGCGCACCAGCCAACACCTGCCGAAGCGTGGCAAAATCGCTATTTTTAATCGCAGCTATTATGAGGAAGTGTTAACGGTTAAAGTACATCCTGAGTTTTTATCCGGACAAAACCTTCCCGAAACAACCGATACAAAAAATCTCTGGCAACACCGTTATGAATCGATTCGTGCACATGAACTTCATTTGGCCAGAAACGGCACGGTCATTTTAAAATTCTGGCTGAATGTTTCTGAACAGGAACAATGCAAGCGCCTGCTGGCACGCCTGGACAAACCGCATAAAAACTGGAAATTCGATATAAACGACATCACCGAGCGTCAATTTAGGCCCGAGCACCAACGCACATACGAAACCTGTTTAAACGAAACTTCCAGACCCTGGGCCCCCTGGTATGCGATACCCGCTGATAATAAGCCTTATATGCGGTTAGCCGTTGCAGGCATTATCCGGGATACGCTTGCCAAGCTGCCGCTACGGTATCCCAATATTGATTCTGCCGTTCTGAACAAGTTACGTGCTGAATTGAAAGATCACTGATTCGTTTAAAACCAAAAAACAAAAAGAGCCCGAGCTTTGTCACTTGAATAAAGATGGCAAGGTACTTAATCAGTACTTATTTTTCTGTCAACGCATCAAATTTTTCAACATAGGGCTGCATGACATTGATATCCTGCTCACTGGCCATCATCACTCCCTGCAGAAGGCCCTTGGACATGTTCAGAATACTCAATGCATATTCCTTTTGTTCCGGGCTCATATCCGGATTATTGCGGATTTCCTGAATCTGCCGTTCGATCTGAGGTTGCTGTTCGGCGTGCGTACTTTTCATTTTTGCAGCTGCATATACCTGCATGACCCTGATAAATTTTGCATTCCAGTCAACCCAGCTTTGGAAGCCATGCTTTTTCACGATACGTTCGGCCTTGTTATGCGCATTGTTTGATTTCAAATACGCTGCGAGGCCGGCAGAATCACTATCCGGAGAATACCCCTGAAATTCATTGATTAATTCCTGATAGCTCGTGTATACACCCTGCACCAAATCGGCGGTCAGCGGCGTTTGCGGCTGAGACATACCCGGAAACCCCTGCGCAGCAACGAGGCCTGACCCCAGTAAAAGCATAGCGGGTAAAATAAGCTGCCTGACAGAAGTAAGAATAATCGATTTCATCGCTCCCCCGAATATTTTAAATTATGCCCAAATTTATAACGGATATATTTATAACAAATCACCACCGCCATTGTAAGCCCGGCAATGTCATTATGCCAAAAAGGTAAACAAACCAATCGCAGTGCTGACCAGAATCAGGGTCAATGATATATAAAGGTTTAAACGATCTCTTAGCTGATACACAGACTGATACCCCTGATACAAAGCCATATAAACCGAGTTTCCCAGTTCATAAAGTGCTGAATAACCACCGGTTTCTGCAGTGCGGCTGTCAATCGTCACTGCCTGCCCGGCAATGTCACTTAAAGCCTGATCAAGGCGCTGCAGACGCTCGGCATTATCATCGAGCTCTTCAATAAACTCATCAAGCAGGCCACGGCTGAAAACCAGTTTCATACTCGGCCTGATCTCCCGGACCGATGAGTTGGTTTTTGCGATATCCTGTAATACCGCTGAATAGTTTTCCTGTAATTGTTCCGCTTTCATAATGGTAAATACGCCCTTTAGCCCCAAACCGATCACCACTTTTTGCGATAATCCTAAGAGTTGGGTATATGCTAGCGCCCGCGCCGCTAAAAAAATATCACCCATTTGGATGAGGGGTTCCACGCGTTGCTGCGGGCGATCAACTGCAACCGCCACCACAACCACTACCGCATCCACCGCTTCCGCCGCTTCCGCCGCCGCCCCGGCCACCACCCAGCCACAGGAAAAACTTAATCAGATAATAAACCGCTATAACCCCGATAATCACTTTCACCCAAAACATCAGGCCTTTTTCACCACTTCCAACGGAGCAGGCTGCGATAGTCAACGGTACCAGCAATAACCCGGCTCTTCCGGCTGTAGCAAGCCGCATTTTCGGCAACAGCCAGTAGTTCACCAGATTGATGCGTTTAAAATATTGCGCCTGCCTGAATCGTTGTTCCGGTGGTTGCCAGATATCCTCCGGCGGCATGTGGCCGAAGTATTCACGGTAAACAGAAAGCGTTTGCCGGTACAGTTTTTTAAACCTGAGTAACTCCTGCCGGCCACCTGCAGTCGGGTGATGATGCAGCTCAAAACCAAGACATTGCGCACACAGTTCCTTCCAATAAGAATGGGTATATGTCAGATGCAGATGCCAGACCTGATCGACCGGATCAGACGGCGTCAGCTCGGAGCGGGTTTTTGCGACCAGATAGACATAACGGCGGTATTCCTGTATCACCCGTTCTGCATACTTCAGAGTCCAGTTATTCTCCCGTGCCAGCCTGTTAACAAAAGACAATTCAGCTGTGGAGGAACCAATTTCGAAAGACTGAATCGTATTCCATAACTCATCATTCATCGCATCCATTACGCACCTCTTAATCCATCTTTATCCTGCACAGCATAGCGCAATCTGCACGCTAACGCTCAAAAAACACAGATAAAGGAAAGAAACAGATTGAGAAGTGTTCGGTTTAGATTTTTATACGCACACAGTTTTTACCGCTGCGTTTGGCCTCATAGAGTTGCGCATCAGCCCGCGCGATCATCGTATCAATCGAGTCGCTTTCAGGCACCAGCACCGTGGCGCCAAGGCTGATCGTAATACTAATATCCGCCTTACCGGCGACAATCGAAATTTTCTCTGTATGCGCACGCAGTTTTTCCGCAACCGCCTCACACTTATCCTTACCACTCTCAGGCACCAAAACCAAAAACTCCTCGCCGCCCCAACGGGTGATAATATCGGTTTTACGTAAAATAGCGGTCGCTTCGCTGGAGAACTTTTTCAAAACCGCATCACCACACACATGCCCAAAGCTGTCATTTATGGATTTAAAATGATCAATATCGATCATAATAATCGCGAGTTCGCGTTTATGACGCCGGCTTCGCTCCAGTTCCAGCTCAGCACGTTCCAGAAAAGCCCTGCGGTTCAGCAGACCGGTCAAAGAGTCGGTAATCGCCAGCTTATTCAGGCGGTCATACACCTGGTCACTGTATGTGATCCATTGATATATACCGGCAATAACCAGCGCAAAACCCAACAACTGCAATAAATCGACTGCCGGCACTATAAATGGTGCCGATACGGCCCCCTGCCACTCTGTAAATATTTCAGCGGATAACGCAAGAAAAAGCGAGCCAAAACCGGAGGTCAGCAAAAAATACACACCCGGAGATTGCCGAATTTTCTGCAATACAAATATCGTGATCAACAATAATACTGCTACGCCCAAACGGCTGACCAAATGCAGGTAATCAAAACCAGCCGGTATTGTAAGCGTCAGCAACATGGATACGACGTAGCATGCAGCCACGAGGCATAACAGGACCGGAAGTTTATATTTCAGAACAAGCTTTTTCCAACCGTCTGATAAAATTGTTTTCATTATTTTGTAAGCACCGGAAACTTACCCGGCGAATAAGCCTCATGTTTTTTAACTGATGTAAACCCTACAATATCAGTCTCAAAAAATCATTGTAATAAACACTACAGGCTTTATAAAACTAAGGCGCGACCTGCGGAACAGGGACGGGGGCACTTGAACCAGCCGGTATGGTCGGCGCCATCACCGGGTTCGGTATCATTAAGGTAGCCTGCTGAATAGACTGATTAATTTGGCTTTGCTGCGCTGCATTGAGCTGCGGGATATTTAGCCAGCCGCGTTGAGGCTTATAATGTGTGCCGATACTGCTTTCTGGCCTATATACATTCAACGGCACTGCCTGCAGACTCAGCTGATTACCGGATTCAACCACTACATGCAACTGCAGCTGATTTTGTTGATTCGATTTATATAAGTACTTCGGTATCGTGTTGCTCTGGGTGTATTCATCCAAACCGGCCTTGCCTTTCAATGAAATCATCGGCACATTGGCGTTCATTTTTTCACCAATCGGCGCACCCGTTTTTGTTGCATTAATAATGTTATTGCCTGCCTTGTTGATTTGCTCTGGAATCATCCGCGCGGCCGGATAGCGTGGAGGTATTGTGATGCGTTCAGTGCTTTGGGTTGGCTTTGCAGATTGCGCTGCCTGTAACGCCGCCGTCGCCTGTTGGATTTGTTGCGTCAGCTGTTGCAGCTCGGCAGCCTGACCTCGGTAGATCTGTGCCTGCTTTTGATAAGCGCTGATTTCCACATCACTGCGCTTGGCCTGATCCGACCACTGCTGTAAACGCTGCTGAATCTCCGGTCCGAATTTTATATAGTCCGCCAAGCGCATCGGCGGTTTGCCGTCTTGATGTGTAACGTTTCGATGCAAGCTTGTGTAAGCTTTATACTGTTGCGCGAGATCAATCTCGGTGAAATCCAGCTGCCGAAATTCTTCCAGCGTCAGTGTTGCCTGAACCTCTGCAGGTAATCGCGCATACGCATTACGTACTGTTTGTTCCAGACGGTCTTGTTCGGGGGTAGGTTCTGCAGGTGTTGTGCTTTTGGGATTAAAGGTAGCCGG
>JANQRI010000006.1 GCA_028284675.1 Gammaproteobacteria bacterium
ATAGATCTGTGTCTGCTTTTGATAGGTGCTAACTGTTACATCACTGCGCTTCGCCTGGTCCGACCACTGCTGTAAACGCTGCTGAATCTCCGGTCCGAATTTTATATAGTCCGCCAATCGCATCGGCGGTTTATCGTCCTGATGCGTAACATTGGAATGCAAGCCTGTGTAATCTTTATACTGCTGCGCCAGATCGATTTCGGTTAAATCCAGCTGCCGGAATTCTTCCAGCGTCAGTGTTACCTGAACCGCAGCCGGTAACTGGCTATAAGCATTGCGCACCGTTTGTTCCAAGGACGGTTCTGCAGGCGTTGTGCTTTTGGGATTAAAGGTAGCCGGTGCAATCTGTGCCGGGATATATTCGGTTTGTGTTGCCTGCCCTTCACCGGTCTCTATCGGTGATGTTAAATCATCGGCCTGACCGGATAACAACGCAGGTAAATCATAAGGCGCAACGCCAATCGTGCCCGGACCACGCTCAATTTTTTTATGCAAACTGAAATTTGTATAACCGGTGTTTGCCTGCTGGTCGGTCAGGTTAAATAAACCATTGCTTTCGGCAAACCCTTCATAATCTTTGGCCAGTGCATTAGATGATTCACTGGATACCTGATCACTCAGGCTGTTGGTGGTGCCCCCCTGACCATTTGGGTCATTATTAGTTTCACCCGCTGAAGCCTGTGATTGCTCCGCACCGGACTCCAAACCCCAATGGCTCAATGGTTGCGGTGACTCAGCATACTGTTCCGGGCTGATAACTATAAAATCGGACTTACTGGTATGCGCCGATGGCGTTCTGACGATTATCCTGCTATCAGGATTCAGCAGTTTGGAATTCTCATCAGGCCCGGGATGATCACCGATACGGTCACCGACCGTCGCGACCAATACCGCACCTTTAAGACCTCGCTCACGCGCCAGTGCATCCGCCTGCTCCAGGATTTGTTGACGATGATGCGCTTTGCCTCCGTCTTCTGAAGAGCCTACCTTTGCATTACCCAGGCCGTTTGCGGCAAATGAAGCATAAACACCGTCCATTTCACGCCAAGGGCGCCCGGTCAGATGATAGATTTCTGCACCGGCAGCGTCTAACCCCTGGACTGTATCGATCATCGATTGAATAACAATTGGCGTAAAGCTGTGTATCGAGCGCACGCGCTGTAACGTGGGTGTAGGGTCACGCTCATAATCCGCCTGATTTAACCAAAACCCCTCTTCAGTATTAGTCACACCATCGATATCAAAAATCAACACCGGCAGGTAACCGTTCTCGATTTGTTGTCTGACCTGTTCATATACTTCGGTTCTCAAACTATTGATTGCCGCAGTCTGCTTCGGAAAATATTCCGCATCAACCGGGCCCGGATTATCTGCGTTTGAATACCAGATCTGATCGGGATCGATGCCTCGTGCCTGTAAACTTTGAGAGAACGAATCACGTAATTCAGCTTCAGTGATCTGCGGCAGGCCGGAAGCCGCATTCTGCGATAAATCGCTGCTTACAGTCTCCGGCGCATTACCCTGCAATGCATTATAACGCTGCATTGCTGCCCGGGTTTCTTGTTCGATAAAGCTCTTCAAATTTGTATCGCCCCGCGAACCATGCATCAGCGCGCGCACTTCAAAATGCGGCGCCTCCGGCCCGGACGGCACACCCAGCATCGCGAGCAAACCAACACCGGCATTGGTGCTGATCGGCACATTGCCGCGCCAATATGCATGCGTAAGGTTGGCCAGCAACCTGAATGTAATCGCTGCTTTAACGCGCTGCTCTAATGGCAGGTTTGTATTAATGACTTCACTGAATGCCTGGTCCAGCCCGAGACGCACTTTTGAGTGCAAACCCGGGTCCTTTCCATACATAACTTGCGCCTTACCTTCACGAATCTCGATAAAACCAAAATCAAATGTTTGATTATACGCTTCCAGCCCCAACGGATATCGGCCATCATCTTCATAACCTTGGATCAGTGCAGCTGCTTCAGCAGGCGTTGCATGCCTGTACAGCTCATCATTAGTTGGATCGATAAAGAAGTAGAGTGGTTCTGGTATCGGTATGAGTCTGCCGAAATATTCAACCGGTATGCTCCTCATGTCTGACCCTGTATACGGCCCGGGTATATTTCCAAAAGGCACCCACTGATCCGGCACTATACCGGTTTCACGCATACCCTGTTTGTAGCGGTGATAAGCTTCCGCATGAAATCCGAGATAGCCAATACCGGAATTAATACCACCCTGTTTGAGCGCCAATGTGGAAACCCCGGTTAACTGACGAAATGCATTGTCAAACTCCGTATCATCAGTGGTCGGCGTTAATAAAGCCCCCTTACCAATTAGCGCGACAGCATCCTCACCGGCCAACATCTGTTCTCTAAACGTCGGTAAAAAATTCTGATTATACTTGACCACCGCCTGGTGTTGTTCAGCGAGAGCACTCATATATAAATTCACAGCATGCTGTACCGGGTAATTCCAGTAAAACGCATCGGAAAGCTGCTGAACTCTATTGCGGGCTACGATACGATCACTATGGGTCTTTATTTGATCCGATGAATAGTGCGACGCCCACCCGTATTCAGAAAACAAATTGACCAGTTCCTCTCTCACCCTCTCTGAACCGTTAAAATACCCTAAATCCCTCTGCTCCACCGGACTGAGAGGAGGCGGCCCAGGTGTATTGCCTGCGGCTTGAAGGTTTTCTGAAGGCTGACCGGAGCTCCCATCAGTCGTTGATTGCGCCAGATACATGGGCTGCTGCAAGCCTTGAATAGTCAGCTTACCGGCAAACTCCGTTGCCGCACCCGTGTATAGCGGCGGCCTGTCGGCACCGGGTACAGCGGGTAAAATACTGCCGGAGTTATCGGATATCGTTGTCATACACGGATAAAAAACACTGGTTTATTCCAGCGCTACTGTATGCAAATTGAGCAGCCGTGCCTATACCACCAACGCTATAGCATTTAACTTTTGGTATAGATCAGATACTGCGCGAAGCGTCTGCCTACGGAACAGGTACGGAAACCGGTGCCGGCACACTTGAACCGGCCGGTACCGTCGGCGCTATCACCGGGCTCGGCATGATGAAAGTGGATTGCTGGAGATACTGATTGATTTGGTTTTGCTGTGCCGCACTCAATTGCGGAATACTCTGCCAGCCGTTTTGAGGATTATAATGTGTGCCAATATTATTTTGTGGTTTATATACACTCAACGGCACTGCCTGTAGACTCAGTTGATTACCGGATTCTTTCACTATATGTAACTGCAATTGACCCTGCTGATCCGGCTTATATAAATACTTCGGGATCGTGCTACTCTGGGTGTACTGACCCAAACCGGTTTTGCCTGTTAATGAAATCATCGGCACATTCGTGCTTGCTTTCCCACCAATCGGTGCACCGGCTTTTATCGTGCCGATGATATTGTTACTTGCTGTGCCGACTACGCTTGTTTCATCCCCGGTCCATTGCGCCGGCGGCACAGACCGCTGCGCTGTCGACAGCGACTCGATTCGTACGTTATTTTGCTGATTCACCTGCACCGCCGATGCTTGCAGGGCTTCGGTATTTTGGCGTATCTGCGCCGTTACTGCATCCAGCTCCCGTGCCAACTGACTATTTGCAGCCGCTTGCTGACTCAAACTCTCAATTTTCTTATCGTGTGCAACGTTTTGATTTGACCATTGCTCCAACTGCGCAATGATCTCCGGTTGAAAACCCAGGTACTCACCAAAACTGAAACTGCGCACTTCCGGGTGCAGAGCTTGATAGGCTGTGTAGCGATCGCTTAAATCCAGTTTCTCAAGATCCAGCTTTAGAAACTGTGCTTCGGTGATCTGTGCCTGCAGCTGCGGAGACAATGTTTTATACGTGTCGCGTTTGATCTGTTCAATTGTGACCGGCTCTATCGGTGAGGGCGCTGCGGGTTTCTCCGGAGCCGTGTTACCCGTGCTGATTGTCGCCGGTGCAATCTGTGCCGGAGTGTAATCGGTTTGTGTTGCCTGTCCTGCACCGGTCTCTACCGGCGCCGTTAAATCACCATCTTTCCCGGATAACAACCCAGGCAAGTCGTAAGGCGCGACACCAATTGTGCCGGGGCCACGCTCAACTTTTTTGTGGAAACTGAAATTTGTGTAACCCGCGTTTTGCTGCTGGTCTTTTAGGTTAAATAAATTGCTCTCTTCCGCAAATCCCTGATACTGCTTAACCAACGCATTGGAAGATGCATCTGAGACCTGATCGCGCAAACTGTCGGTGGTGCCCTGATCAGCTATTGCATCATTGCCCTTAGCCTGGGGCGGTGTATTCTCCTGTGCTGCAGCAGATGCCAGAGCCTTTTGATCACTTATGAGTTTATCTTTTAAAGTGTTGTCCGCCCAACCGATTAAACCCTGGTCATTCGGGAAGTCCGAATCAGTAGTTCGGACCGGTTGATTCGGCAGATTTTTTTCCAGTAACGCCAGCATAAAGGTTCTCTGATCGATCTCACCACGCCATAACCGGGATTCAAAGTTCGCCGCTTCTGCGGCAGCCTGAAACATTTCAACCGGATACTCATTGCTCTGTATCAACTGTTCATAAAGCGCTTCAAGCTCTGCGGGCGACGGCATACCGACCTGATCCGCCCAGGCCCATAACTGACGGGCAATCTGCTCCAGGGTTTGTGGCGTTTCGGACGCCGTTATCATTGACACTGCATTGCGGTGCTGTTGATTAGCGCCGGTTAAACGCCTGAAGGCTTCGCCGGCCACATATTGATTGCGCAAACCCTCAGCAGTAACATCCGGGAAACGGCGCTGCAACAGGCCCAGCATTAAATCACGAATTTCACCTGTCAGCTGACCGGGCCACCGCATTTGTTTTGCTTGTTCATATTTTTGTTCTAACGCAGCAAAATCCAGACGGTCCTGTTCAATATGGTTGATACCGATACCGATCATTTTCTGCTTCCATACATTAAAATCCCCAGACGACGGTAAATCCCCGCCCCGTAAAAACGGATTGATCTTACCGACAGGATAAGTGCCTAATAAAGCCAGTCCACCTACCCAGGACTCAAAGGCATATAGATTTGCAGCCTGTGCACCGTTGCCAAGATCCGGAATCATATCCGGATACATGTTCACAGTGATTATGGATCGTATATTGGTTAAATCCGTACTGTCATCCGGGTTGCCTTCAAGTAAATGCGGTTCATGAAAAAAAATAAACATCAAATCTTTAAAAAGCCTGGCATTATACCGCCCTGATATATGCAAACTATCGATAAGCTGCTGTTCTGTAGCCGGCGCAGATCCGTTTATCAACTCACGATGTCCCTGTATCGCATCCAGTACAGTTAAATTGTGCTGCTGCAAATCAAAATTTTCATAAATCCTTCTGTAGCGCTCTAAGGGTGATAACTCGTTAAAACCATTCTGCCGGGTGAACTCATTCAACGGCTCGAACAGGGCCAAACGCTGCTTTGTCTGTACTGCAGCGGCTTTATCCGCTTCTCGCGCTGCGATTAATCCATCCTCCATTGCCTGCTTTAGTTGCTGAATAAATCCAGGTTTAACCAGCTCTGTATCATTTAACTGAGATACAGCTTCAGGCAAATATTCTGTTGCGAGCTGCCGAACCAATTCTTCAGCACTGATATCACCCCGGCGGTATGCAAAACTTAAACTAACCCAATGCGCGGCCTGCGCAAATGTTGAGCTGTTGTATTCACGGTTTCCTATGATCTGCATATAATTCTGCTCAACTTCTCTCGGTGAAGGCATTGATGCATTATTTGCCCAGCTCCATAAACGGTTTACCAAATCCTTAATTTTTGAAAAGCTGATACTCTCTGATAACACTTCACTTGCATGGCGCTGCTCATCATCAGCGCCGGTTGCCCGGCGCATCGCCTCACCGGCTACATGCTGTTCCAGTAACTCCTGCGGATCGATATCACCCAGACGCCTGTCCATCAGCCGCTTAAGATTTGCACGCGCGGTAACAGTCAGCGCATTGATTGCGTCACGATTCTGATCAATATCACCGGCTCTGAGTGTTTCGATTTGTTTATAGGTGTCTTTAAGCTGCTCAAACGACTGATGGTCAATCTCAGTATAATTCAAACCCATATGCTCCAGATCAGCCAGCCACCTTTCGAAATCACCTCTCTCAGGTAATTCACCGCCACGTAAAAACTGATTTATTGATGCGAGCGCCGGATCGGCAATCACCAGTAGGCTTTTTCTAACTGTAAAATACCGGTATGCATCGGCGGCTTGACGGGCATTGCTTAAATCAGTTATCACCTGCGGCAGCATATTCACCGTCACTTGCGAGCGGATATCACGGACATCAACATAGTTGTCCGGATTACCTTCCAGTAAATGTGGCTCGTGAAAGAAATGAAACATTAATTTAAAAACCGCTTCTACAGGATTATTTTGAACATAGGGTAGTACTGTAGAGAAATAATCCGATGCAGACTCTGCGGAACTTTCCTCACGCAACTCCTCATGCCCCTGTATTGCATCCAACACGCTCATCGGATACATATCCAGCCCATACCGTTGATATACCATGCTATAACGCGCTAAAGGGTGTTGGCTACTGAAATCATTGCCTCTGGAAAACTGATCGAGATCCTGAAACAACGCCGTTCTTACTGCTGCATGCGCCTGTTCTTTTACGGAAGCTATAAAACCGGCGTCTGAATTATTTTCAAGCAATTCAACTTCTATCAACTGGGCCGCATGCTCGAATGAAATATGAATATGATGCCCCGCCAACTCCTGTTGTTTTTGCTGAACGGCTTTTACGCCGGCATCGGTGACCTTACCTTCAACCACATAATCCGTGTTTTGAAGTATTAACCCGAGATGCCTTTTTGTATCAGCATCCGGTTGCTGAGAAGCACTCTGTGGAGGGCCCTGTTGTGCCTGCTGCGTTTGTTGCGGTTGCTCGACAAATTGTTTCTGCTGTTCCTGCTGCACTTGTTGCTGTTTAAGCTGCAAAGCCCGTTGATCAGACACATCTGCCACGCTTGCCTGTTGTGGCTGCTGTTGTTTTTGCCGCCTGGACACTTCCAAAGGTTTTCTGGCAATCACAACATAATGATGGTTCTTGAAAATTTGCGAAGCACGGGACTCTATTATTGTAAATTCGTGTTTAACAGGATTAATTTCAAGAATCTCAAAATTGGCCAACAACGATCTGATTTGTGCCGGCAATAATGCGCCGGCACCGCCATTCTCGGCAACACTATGTGTCGGCATAAAAAAGTTTGCCGAGAAAACACCGCCGGGTCTAAGCATTTCATATATTTTTTTCAACAACGAAGGTAATTTATCCGTCGCCTCATAGGGCAGGCTGGAACGTGCAAATACCAAGTCCACTTTGCCGCGCTGGTCCGGCAACTCCAGATCCGCAAACGAACTGTTTATAAAAGACAACCTTTGCCTGTCAGCAGTCGACACACCACCCCAAAAAAAATTCTCCGCCTGCGGACTCTGATCCACCGCAATCACTTGACCAACATCGGTCTCTCTAAGCAGCATGCGTGAATCAAACCCGCTTCCGGCACCCAGATCTACGGCAACATTCAAATCAATATTTAAAGAGTTTATTATTTTGATTGATTCTTCCAGTAACTTCGTTGGCTTATTTGGGTCCCGCGTTTTCAAAGCACTCTCATAATTCTTAGTCCAGTCGTGCTCTTTACCTTCAAATTTTTCCGGCTCCAACACTGTCAAATGTGGATTCGCAGCGATTGCCATTGCGAGCTTGTCTGCCCATAGTAACGCACTGCCTTCTTCAGCCCGGCCTTTCCAATCAGCTGCGACCAATGAAGAGACAAGCAGGCGCTTCAGTGTAACGTGATCAATTTGAGCTACAGCAGGTCCGTCATCAGTGGCGCCTTTATCAGAGTCACCCGCTGCAAATATTGATGGCACTGCCTGCAACATTGTGAAAAATTTTAAATATGCCAATTGCTTGTGAAAACTTTCCGCGAACCTTGCTTCTGCCGCCTGCAAAGCTTCACCATCCGATTTCTCAGCAACATGCTCGTTATAAAAATTGATATGGGTCCCCAAAGAGCGGGTGCTGCGCATCGCCAAAAAAGACAATAAATGCTCCGCCTCAGGCTCTGTTAGCGATCTAACCGACGAATACATTTGGATAAACTCATGTGCTTTTTGCAAATCAAATATGACTTTACCGTTATTATCTTTATGGGTACTAAAATACATAATAGCAGTGCCAATATCATGCAAGCGCGCACCATTGCCGGACAGATTATAATCAATCATATAGGTATCGACATCGGGCGATAATATAAAATTGCCAGGGCTGGCATCACCGTGTATTAGCCCGCGAGGCAAAACCGGGTCTTGATAAAGCAGCGCGTTTGCCTCAATAAGATCACGATAACCTGCCATATCACCCAGGTGACTTTCGGGCAATACAACTTCAGCCCACTCTAAAAACTGCTTACCCCAGTCAACAGACTTATACCGGTCAACTAATACATCCGCATCGCCGCTATGTAGATGCAACGTTGCCAGTGCACGCGCCGCACCTAAATGCAAGATTTCTCTATAAGACTCTAAATTAGGGTTTGAGGGGATAAAGGGCAGTACCAATGCCGGCAAATCCCCAAGATACTTAACCGGCTCTCCATCCACCGGCGACAATGGCTTCGCAATCGGCGCGCCGGCCTTGCCGGCCTGTCTAAGCAGTTCCGCCAACGATGCAACATCGCTTACATAAGTGGTTCCCGGATGCAATGCAGTAATCGCAAGCTTGTGCGCTGCACCGTCGCTATCCCGCACGTCTACAAACAGTACTGTGCTCAATAAACCTTTATCTGCATAACGCGGCTCACCGGTTAACTCAAAGCCATGCTGCTGTAAAAAATCTGCAACCTGCTGCCGGGAAAATGGGTGCGATAGGGATGCGCTGTCTGCTTTTCTGGGAATTGAATTAAGCTCCGGACTCCCGGCTCCCGGTTCATTGGCCAGCAAAACCGGTGTGTCTGCCTGCTGCACCGCCCGCTGAAATATACGGGCGCCCTCAATCGCTTCGCGCGGCATAGCGTCACCGGCCTGCGTTTCAGCCGTCATATTCTGCAGCCGGCTCTCCGGGCGATCGGGTATGGTGGACATAGTACTGTCAGTCGCTGCTTGAAAGTCTCGACTGAAATTTAAAGTATCCCGGCAGCATCGCCAATAGCGCCGAAGCTATAGGGTTTAACTTTAGTAATAGTGGAAAAGACCGGCCGAATCAGCCGAATATGCAGACCCGGTTACGCCCCTGGGATTTGGCTTTGTAAACGGCTTTATCGGCAATCAAAATCAATTCGTCGACACCCGGGGTCTGCTTCTCATGGAATGACGCGACGCCGGCACTGATCGTTACATGACTGTTGCAACCGGTCACCTTATCCTCAAAATGGTGTACTTCAACTTTGCTCCTGATTTTTTCGGCCACCAGCTGACAAATGTCCCGATTTGTTTCCGGCATAATCACGAAAAACTCCTCACCACCGTAGCGGGCAACAATATCGCTTTGCCGTAATGTATTAACCAACAGTCCGGCGATTTCTTTCAACACATGATTCCCGAACTGGTGACCGAATTCATCATTCAGGTTTTTGAAGTGGTCGATATCGATAAACATAACCGACAACGGTCTTTGATAACGCTTCGATTTTTCGACTTCCTGAGCCAATGCCTCTTTTAAATAACGATAATTCAGTAAACCGGTCAACTCATCCTTAATTGCCATTTCCCGCACTGCCTGATTCATCTGTACCAGTTTTTTATTACGCTGTGACAAGGCATCAACCAGCTGATTCCGTTCCATCAGCAATGCGGATTTTTCATAGGCTTTTTTAACGGTATTGGATATTACATCGAGACTTTGAAACGGCTTTTGAATAAAATCAAATGCACCACCCTTTAACGCGGTGACAGCCGAATCCATCGTCGCATGACTGGTCATAATAACGACCTGGGTTTCCTCCCAGTGGCGCTTTACACAAACCAGTAAATCGATGCCACTCATGCCGGGCATACGAATATCCGTCACAATAACCGGGAAGAATTTTTCTGCAATCCGGGCCAGGGCTTCCTCGCCGGCATGCACTTTTTCGACCTCGAAACCATCACCTTCAAGCATTTCGGCGACGATCTCACAGATAGACGGATCATCGTCCACCACTAATGCTGATTTTACAAACTTTTGTTCCGTCATCCGGTTTTAACCTGTCTGCACGGGGGTTTTGCTAAATGACCCCAATATTCTTACTATTCAGTCATATATGTCAGTAAATCGGCTAATGAATCTAAACATTTAGGGCCAAAACCGCAGTCCTGGAGCTACTTCACACTAGCGGTAGCTCGCTATGTTTCTTCATGCACAAACTATACCCATTCCAAACCTGGCAGGAAAATAATCGGAAAAACTCATTGCTGTTTCCAATTGAGCCGGGCCAAAAGGATTTTAGCTATTTTCTCGGGAGCACTGCATCTGTGGGCACCGGCCCGCCAGTATCCGCACAGGTGAAGGATTTATATCTTCAGGCAATTAAGGAAAGATATGAGGGTGACAACATCCACGGCCTGTTCAAAATTTACCCATAGCGCGATTGCTTAACCGTTCGCAACGATTTTTTCGGTAATCTCATTTAAAGTCGTTTCCCACTCTTCATTGGCAACCTGACAGGTTCCGGCATTGCGATGCCCACCGCCACTGTACTCCAGACACAGCTCACCGATGTTGGTGTTATGGCTGCGGTTAACAATTGAACCGCCAATTGCAAAGACCGTGTTCTGTTTTTTCAGTCCCCAGATAACATGAATGGATATATTGCAATCAGGAAACAATGCATAGATCATAAAACGGTTACCGGCATAGATAACTTCTTCTTCACGGAGATCCAATACAATCAAATTATCAAATACTGTTGAACACCTTTTAAGTTGCTCTTCAAATAGTTCCGTATGCTTCATATACAAATCAACCCGTTCTTTCACATCCGGCAACATCAGTATTTCATCAATACTCAGATCACGACAACAATCGATCAATTTCATCATCAATTGATAATTGGAGATCGTAAAGTCATGGAACCGCCCAAGCCCGGTACGTGGGTCCATCAGAAAATTCAGCAACACCCAACCGGTTGGGTTTAAGATTTCGTCCCGGGTAAACTGTGCAGAGTCGGCTTTGTCGACTGCAGCCATCATCTCCAGCGAGACTTTCGGAAATTTATCCGCTCCGCCAAAATAATTATAAACAACGCGCGCTGCTGACGGCGCATCCGCATCGATAATATGATTATCAGGCACCTGCCCGCCACTGCGCATTTCTTCGGACGAATGATGGTCAAAACACAGATAACAGCCTTCGACATACGGCAGGTTTGTGGTTATATCCCGCTCGCTGATTTCGACCAGACCATCCTGCATATCTTTCGGGTGCACGAACAGTATGTCGTCCACCATATTCAGCTCTTTGAGTAAAACCGCACAGACCAGACCGTCAAAATCACTGCGTGTCACCAGTCTATATTTTCCATCAACCATCAATATATGCCCTCTTCCATGATACGTTCTATACTGGTTCTATATATGCTCCAATATAACCGGAAGCCGCCGAGCCAGCCCTATCCGGCTTAGCGGACATTTCCAAAATTCCTTGAATCGGTATATTGCAGAGTTGTAGCGATACCACGGAAGCGCTTAAGGGCACCTCTAAAATTTAGATTTTTTTACCAGGTAGACGCCGGCGGACAAAAAGACTATTTTTAGAGATGCCTTTAAGTAATAAGGCTTTGATAGCGTTTTGCCAGATGCTCGTAAAGACTTTGCCTGAAATCAACACTCGCCGCATCCAGTGCAGACATAATCTCCACCAGGTGTTCATTGTCTTCACGGCCACTCCAGACTTTTATATAACTGCCTTCTTTATAACCATGATCCTGACGGAAGAAATTTAATACATTTTTACCGACATACTGTCGGTACATTTCATTCCAGTCCATATCACAATCATGCATCAGCCCGGTAAAAAGCGGCAGCGAAATCCGCCTGGATACCGACAACCCGACAAGCAGCTCCAGTTTAGCAAGCAAGTCCAACTCGCTGAGAATATAGCTTTTGGAATCAAACTCTATCTTGTCACTTTCATCTGACCCGGTCAGCCACGCAACAGCCGATGGCAAATCACCACGGGTATCAATCAATATTGCAGACAACGTAAAATGCCAGATATCCACCAACTCCATACGCAGTTGTTCAAGATCCCGGTCCTGCTTCTTCCACCATTTCCAACCATGATGCTCTATTGCTTCGGTGCCCTCAACCACTACCGCCCGCAGATACGGATAACCCGCCTGTAACCACTGAGGGTTTACCCGGGCGTTCATTTGCGCCTGCAGCTCAAGCATGGTCTTTGCCTGTATTTCAGTCAGCAACATATATAACCTATTTCTAAATTCAGCATCCGGCACCGCCGCGCTGTGCAGCAAATGCGGTACCACCGATATTAACGCGCCCATTGTTTTGCAGATACACCGGAAACGTGCCCTGCTCACCGGCATCGGTACGATACATTAAAAAAACCTGGCTGCCCTGTGCGGAAATCTGCCAGCGCCCATTGATGCGGTTATTGGACGCACCGCCGGCAGTACCAGGCACCGACCAGCTGCCTTCTTTATAATAGCTGTAGCGCCCATCCCGGCAAAAATCGATAACCGTTAATGTGCTGTTGGAACTGATCACTGAACCGGAATAGGAAGTCAAGCGGGTACCTGCAAGCCCTTGTTGCCACTGTTCTACCAGCGATTGGGCACTGACTGAAACAGGCATTATCAATAGCAGGCAAAAGACATTGATAAAAAAGCGCATGGCCACCCTATTATCACTTCGGCTGTAAACTACCGGCCGCAATCACGCGACCGGCTGACACCCGATATTGATTATGCCGCGTTCCGTGCCTGTGCTTCCTTGATAACCTCGTCTGCGACATTCTTCGGACAAGGCAAATAGTGCGAAAACTCCATTGAAAACTGACCGCGACCGGATGTCATCGTACGCAAGTCACCGATATAACCGAACATTTCTGCCAACGGCACTTCACCTTTGATATGCACACCGGTCACACCGGCTTCCTGTGATTTGATCATACCGCGACGACGGTTTAAGTCACCAATCACATCACCGACATGGTCATCCGGCGTGTACACATCAACGCGCATAATCGGCTCCAGCAATTGCGGTCCCGCTTTTGGCATTGATGCGCGATAGGCCGCTTTTGCAGCCAGTTCGAACGCGACTGCGGAAGAGTCCACCGCGTGAAACGCACCGTCATGCAAAGTCACTTTAACATCCACGCATGGAAACCCGGCCAACACGCCATTATCCATACAGTCTTTAAACCCTTTATCAATTGCCGGCCAAAACTCCCGCGGCACATTACCACCGGTTACTTTGGATTCAAACTGATAACCGCTGCCTGACTCACCCGGCTCGATGTAATAATCGATTTTGCCGAACTGCCCCGCACCACCGGTTTGCTTTTTATGCGTGTACGTATCTTCAATACGTTGGGTTATGGTTTCACGATACGCCACCTGCGGCTTGCCGGCTTCAACATCCACACCATGAGTACGCTTAAGGATGTCAATTTTAATATCCAGATGCAGCTCACCCATACCTTTTAATATGGTTTCACCGCTGTCCTCATCGGTTTCAACGCGGAAAGACGGGTCCTCTGCAATCATTTTACCGAGCGCCACACCCAGTTTCTCAGACGCACTCTTGTCTTTGGGTGCAACTGCCATTGAGATCACAGGATCCGGGAACACCATCGGCTCCAGCGTGGCCGGTGCTTTCGGGTCACACAAAGTATGCCCGGTCTGCACATTTTTCATACCAAGAATTGCAACGATATCACCGGCCTGTGCTGAATTTAACTCCTGACGGGAATCGGCATGCATCTCCACAATCCGGCCAATCCTCTCGGTCTTACCGGTATAAGTGTTCAATACATTAGTGCCCTTCTCCAGCTTGCCCGAATAAATACGAATAAACGTGAGCGCACCATAGCGGTCATCCATAATTTTAAATGCCAATGCGCGTAACGGTTTATTGGGGTCAACCACCGCCAATTCGCCGGTCTCATTACCTTCCAAATCCACTTCCGGCTGTGGTTTGACCTCGGTCGGATCAGGCAGGTAATCAATCACCGCATCCAGCACCAGCTGCACACCTTTATTTTTAAACGCTGAACCGCAATAGGTCGGGAAAAAATCCAGTTCGATTGTGCCTTTGCGAATACACTGTTTTATTGTGTCGACATCCGGCTCTTCGCCTTCGAGATATTTCTCCATCGCATCATCATCATGTTCCAATGCGGTTTCGATCAGCTCTTCCCGGTATTTTTCGACATCATCCACCATATCTGCCGGCACGTCTTCAAGCTTGTATTTCATCGGATCATCCGAGCCATCCCAAACCCAGGCTTTACGGGTGAGCAGATCAACCATACCGACAAAATTGTCTTCGGTACCAATCGGCAACACCATCACCAGCGGTTTCGCACCCAATACTTTCTTGATCTGGTCAACAACCCGGTAAAAATCAGCGCCGATACGGTCAAGCTTGTTTACAAAAATAATACGCGCAACTTCGGAATCATTTGCATAGCGCCAGTTGGTTTCGGACTGCGGCTCAACCCCGCCGGAACCGCAAAATACGCCAACACCACCGTCCAGCACTTTCAGAGAACGGTAAACCTCGATGGTGAAATCAACGTGCCCCGGAGTGTCGATAATATTAAAACGATGATCATTCCACATACAGCTGGTCGCGGCGGACTGAATCGTGATGCCCCGCTCCCGCTCCTGATCCATAAAATCCGTGGTGGCTTCGCCGTCATGCACCTCACCAATCCGGTGAATTTTGCCGGTTAGGCTCAAAATACGCTCTGTGGTGGTTGTTTTACCTGCGTCCACGTGTGCAAAAATGCCGATATTTCTATATTTGGATAAATCTGCCATGTCTATACTCTGTAAAAATAGGTCTAAAACTTACGGGGCTTGAATGTCCGTACCCAGAATGTGCTTACTGATTATCGCGCGGAGGATACTATAAATAGAGGGCTAAAGCTAAAAAGATTGCCGCCTTTACCCCGACGATGAAACCCGGAATCCTGCTGATCCGACCACATTATAAAGGTATGGTTCAGGCCGGCGCACCGAGCCGGCAAAAATCCTCTAAATAACTGACTTTTTGGTCTGCCTCCCTGAGCACCAGATACAGGGTTTTATTGATGCCACGATGACCAAGTCTGAGGCTTTTCAGTGGGTAATCCACGCTATATTTGCGAAATAACCAGTCCGGCAACGTACAGACCCCTCTTCCGGCAACCACCAGCTCCAGCATAATCTCAATCGCCTCGGTATGCAGTTGCGCAGCCGGCTCAATCCCGGCCGGTGACAAAAACTGTGAGAATATATCCAGCCTTTCGCGCGCGACCGGAAACGTAATAATCGACTGGTCATGTAAATCATCCGGTCTGAGTATCCTCCTGCGCAACAGCGGATGTTTGTTATGCACAATCAGTCGCGTCTCGTACTCCAGCACCGGCACATGTACAAACGAGTGATCACTAGAAGGATCACTGGTGATTAATACATCAACATTATACGCCGCCAATGCAGCATAACCGTCGAACCGAAACCGTTGCAATACATCCAGATCGACATCCGGCCAGCGTTGCAGAAAAGGGCGAATCACGCCCAGCAACCACTCATAACACGGGTGACATTCCATTCCGATACGCAACCGGCCGCGTTTGCCCGCACCATAGGCACTGAGCATCTGTTCCGCCTCTTCAAGCTGCGGCAACAAACGGCGACTCAGGTCAAGCAGGTAACTGCCGGCCTGGGTCAGCTGTAGATTTCTGCCTTTGCGCTGCCAGATTTTGCAATGGTAGCGCTCCTCCAGCTTTTTCATCGCATGCGATAACGCCGGTTGCGTCAGGTGCAGTGCATCTGCAGCACCCGCCAGCGTGCTGTGCCGCTCCAACGCATCAATGATGCGCAAATGAGATCTTTCTAACATGAATAAAATTTATCAATATCTAAAAAATCATCATTTTTACTCATCATTTTGCTGATGTAAAGTGATCCTCCAATCAGGCAAATTGATGGAACTGCAATATGGCGACGATACATAACTTAGGCTTTCCCCGAATCGGCAAACAACGTGAACTCAAAACCACTGTAGAGCAATTCTGGGCCAACAAAATATCAATCGATGAGCTGACCGAAAGGTCCGCAAAACTACAGCACACACTGCTGTCGCTACAGAATCAATCCGGGCTGGACTGGATTCCGGTCGGTGACTTTTCGCTTTATGACCATGTGCTGGACACCAGTTTCTTACTCGGCAATATCCCGCCCCGCTTTCTGACTGACATTGAGCAGCGGCAGGATCAATATTTCCGGGTTGCCCGTGGCCGCTGCAGACAGGCTGCGCCGGCACAGGCCGGCGAGATGACCAAGTGGTTTGATACCAACTACCATTACATCGTACCGGAGTTCTCCGCAAACACCCGTTTCTCATTACATCCGGAAACATTGCTGGAGCAAATCAGAACCGCAAAATCCGCAGGCATTCCTTTCAAACCGGTACTGCTCGGCCCATTAAGCTATCTATGGCTGGGTAAAAGTCATCACTTTAACAAGCTCGAGTTATTGGAACAGCTGATTCCGATTTACAGTCAGCTGTTCGGCCGACTGGAAGCCGCCGGCGCCGACTGGATACAGCTGGATGAACCGATTCTCGCGTTGGATCTGGACAAGCACTGGCAACAGGCATTCCGACAAACTTATACCGCATTGGGATACGGCCGCCTGAAAATACTGTTAACCACATATTTTGGCCCATTACAGGAAAACCTTGATGTTATTCGTGATCTCCCGGTACATGGCCTGCATTTCGATGCCATCAGAGCCGGAACAGAAACCGATATCATTATAGATACATTAGACACATCTCAGGTTGTGTCGGTCGGTATTATCGACGGTCGCAATATCTGGCAGGCTGATCTCAACGGCCTGCTGGACCGGGTCGAGCCGTTGTATCAACATCTGGGCGAACGCCTGTGGCTTGCGCCGTCCTGTTCACTGCTGCATATACCACTGACACTGGAAAGCGAAACCCACTTAAACCCGGAATTAAAATCCTGGCTTGCATTCGCACAGCAAAAACTCGAATCATTGCATACGATTAAGCAGGCGTTGACCCGGGGGCGCAGCGCAGTGGAAACCGACCTGGCTGAAAATCGTCATGCCATTAAAAGCCGCGGCTTATCCACGGAAGTCAACAACAAAGCGGTCAAAGAAAAACTGGAAACCATTACACCGGGCTTGCTGCAAAGAAACAGCCCCTATTCCGAACGGGCAAAGCAACAAAAGACCGGGCTTAAACTGCCGTTATTTCCGACCACAACGATCGGCTCATTCCCACAAACCCCGGATATCCGCAAAGCCCGCAAGCGATACCGCGACGGTAACAGCTCACTGGCTGAATATCATCTGGAGCTGGAAAATCAGATTCGTATCGCGATTGCCGAACAACAGGCCTGCGGTCTGGATGTGCTGGTACACGGTGAAGTCGAACGCAATGATATGGTTGAATATTTCGGTGAACTGCTCACCGGTTTTGCATTAACCGAGCATGGCTGGGTGCAGTCCTACGGCAGCCGTTGTGTAAAACCACCGATTATCTACGGTGATGTTTCGCGGCCCAATGCAATGACGGTATCCTGGAGTCGGTACGCTCAATCGCTGACCGACAAACCGGTTAAAGGTATACTGACTGGTCCGGTCACGATGCTGCAATGGTCTTTTGTACGCGACGACCAGCCGCGCGATATCACCACACAACAAATCGCGCTGGCCTTACGTGAGGAAGTAAACGCACTTGAATCCGCCGGCATCCCGATTATCCAGGTCGATGAACCGGCATTGCGCGAAGGCCTGCCGTTGAGAAAGCGTGAGCGAAACGAATATCTGAACTGGGCGGTTAACTGCTTCAAACTCTGCACTTCCGGCGTCAATGATGCCACACAGATTCATACCCATATGTGTTACTCAAAATTCAACGATATTATGGAATCGATCGCCGCCCTGGATGCCGATGTGATTACGATTGAAACCTCACGTTCAAATATGAAACTGCTGGATGCGTTCGACGCATTCAGCTACCCGAATGAAATCGGCCCGGGGGTTTACGATATACACAGCCCGAACACACCGAACAGTGCCGACATCGTAAAGCTGATTGGGAAAGCCGCCCAAAAAATTCCGCCCGAACGTCTCTGGATCAATCCGGATTGCGGGTTGAAAACCCGCAGCTGGGAGGAAGTGCGTCCGGCTTTGCAAAACATGATTCACGCTGCGCAAATCCTGCGTGCCGAACATACCAGGCGCGGCGTATAAACGCTGCGCCTGCACTCCGGGCAGACACCCTATAACTTTAGACATATCATCCAGGCAATTAAAACTATAGTACGTGGGTTCGCGCTGACAGACGAGCCGCTACACCTGAGTGAACGGCTTGCGATTCAAGATCTGAAGCAGGCATTAACCAACTACCGCCAAAATAGTGACAAAGCCAGCTTGAGCTATTTAAAAAACGCGGTATTTTTCTTTAAAGCAACAACGAGTCTGAAAGAAGTTAGCAGCCTTGACTAAACTATCGGATTACGACGGCCGGATTGTGAAATTCATAAAACCGGACACAGAACCCAGCACTCCAAGACAGATTGCGCATAAGTCCATCAGCCTGAAGTAAAACAGCTTGGGTTTATTCGCAGATAAATTTTTTACCGTCCAGACACCGATTTTTTTTACCGCATACGGATTTTTAACCGTGCGCCTGAGTTTGACCGGATCAAGCGGGCGCTGCCCGGCTTTTACTGAAACCGGCACAATCAGGTCGCTGCCGAAAAATGCATACCAGTTGCGCTCCGCCATTGGGTATTCCAATAAGCGCTCGGCATCTTTATATCGCAACCGCACAAACTGTTCCTGCGTGCTGTACACCTCATGGCCTTTGCCGGTTGCAAAGCCGACCTCAAAATAATTAACCGGCAGGTATATCAGCAAAAAACCCAGGCCAAAACCCATCACACCTTTTTGTATACGCAACAATATATACGGTGCGGTTTTGAGCCAGATCAAAACCAGCACAGACGATAAAACCAATGTGATTAGTAACGGCAACACGAAAGGATAGCTGTTAAACACCAGCAATGGATTCAAAATCAGCAAGCGCGCATGCACGGAATCCGGCGCCCATGCATTGCCGGCCAGCACATACCGCAGGTATGTCATATAAAGTATCGCAATGGTCAGAAAAAATATAATCGAGTACGCAACAATATCGCCTTTCTCGCGGGTATCCAGCGGAAAATCAGAGCTGACTTTCAGGCCGCGCGACAGATCTTTGTACTCATTCCAGCGACAACGGTAAACCGTCATCGGCAGACGTTTGCCCTTCGGAATAAAACTGCCTTTTTTATGGAACGCATGTTTGCTGTCATTTAACAGCTCGGCGGTTGCACTGGATAACACGATTTCATTGGCTTCGCCAAAGCCTTCAACGCGTTTGGCCACATTCACTACATCCCCGAATACATCGTTCTGTTCGACAATAGCCATACCGGTGTGCACTCCCAGGCGCACCTTCGCATGAAAGGAACGATCCACATCGCGCATCTTTCTGAGAATCTGCTGAATACCGATAGCGGCATTTAATGCATCGTTCGGCCTTTTGAATGTCACCATCAGCCCATCACCAATGGTTTTAACCACCCGGCCCTTGAATTTTTTGATAACCGGAAACACCAGCCGGTTATGCCGGTCCACCATCATCCGGCCTTTAACGTCTCCGAACTGGTCCCAGTACCGGCTTGAGTCGACAATATCTGTGAATAATATGGTGACCTGCTTGCGCGCCTTGCCGATATTCGCGGCAAGCTCGTCTTCCAGGTTTGCGTGATTACTCATAAGACACTGATTAATTTAGTATTTTCAAAAATCTGATACCCACGGGCCAAGAATTGCATTAGAACCCAATAAAAAACCGGCTTTGGCTATCTTAAATAGCGGTTTATACGACAAATTCTGGAATACAATCAGAGCCTGATCAAATTTAATCAACTCAACCGCAATCGACTTTAGCCCAAATTTACCGCCGATTGACGCTGATATTTTGTCAGGAATTATACATAAGTGCTGCCCCTAGCAAAACCGCGTGCCATACGATACCGAGCTGAAGCCTGCAAACAGCGCCTGAACCGGCTTTTAGTCCATACAAATATCTGTTTTTTCTCCTAAAATGGTATATATACACTTGTTTTTGTGATCCAAATCAACCCAATTCTTTTTTATAAGAGCCAATCTACTCCAGGTACACTTATTTTGGGATTGGCAAGGAAAAACAACAAACACAGGACTTTAAACAGGCATGAGCAGACAATCAGAACGCTTTATAAGACCCTATTTGCAAGCCGCTCTACTCGGCGGGGTTTTACTGCTACAAAGCTTTACCAGTCCCGGCATTGCCGATGAATCCGACTGTATCTTTGAATTCAATAAAGCATTTACGACCAATCAGGCCGGCCTGGAAGCCCTGGATGTCGCCCGTCAGTACTACTCCGAATCGCAATATGAACCGGCCCGCGAAGCCTTTCTGGAGGCCGAGCGGTTGTTCAAAGAAGCCATTGATCAATATCAAAGCCTGCCCGAGATTACCTATGACTGCTCACCGAGCAATTTAACGATTGCGAAAAACAATACCCGTACCGCCCGGCAAAACCTGGGTATTATTCAGGAATCACTGCAGGGCTTTGAGTGCCTCAAAGAGCTAACGGAAGTTGAAAATCTGACAACCCTGGCCAGCGACTACTATCATCAGTATGATGATTTAACATCATCCAAAACCGCCGCAGAAGATGCGATCGCACTTATAAAATCCATACATGAAAAAGGTGTTTGCATCGGCCGATACCGAAACGAACTGGACACCCAGGAGCAATTCGCGCAAAAAACCGTTACAGCACTTCAGGCCCGCATTAAATTCGACACCTGCAATCAACTTTTAGGTGCTGCACTGGCAAGTGAAGAGCAGGCGAAAATGGCATCATTCAGCAATGAACAACAAAGAACTCAACAGGCATGGCAGGAGGTCGCAGATAAAACCCGGAAAGCACTGAATACGAACAGCTGCGAAGGCATATATCTTTCACAACTAAAATCGCTGGACCAACATGCACAATCCAAGTTGAAAAATTTTGCAGAGCAATCTGCTTCAGTCGATACACAGAATTAAAATCACTTCCACCTAAAAACTGTCTTTCCAACGTCTGATAATTCCAAACGCATCCACCGGTTTATACACACTACGGCCGGCATATTTCTCAGCTGCTTTTATTACTGCCGGCTGACTGCTCCTAAGAAAGGGGTTTATCGCCAGTTCCTGCGCAATATTCGAAGGCAGGCTGGGCCTGCCGCCTGATAACATCAATTTTACATTCCGCTCAAATTCAATAAGCGCTTTATTTTCCGGTTCAACCTGTTTTGCAAATGCAATATTACTCATCGTATATTCATGCGCACAAAAAACCCGGGTATTGCCGGGCAGCGCTGCTATTTTTTCCAGGGAGCGATACATTTGTTCCGCCGTACCCTCAAACAAGCGCCCACAGCCTGCTGCAAACAGCGTATCTCCGCAAAACAATAAAGGTGTCGAATACTCATTTGTGTAATACGCAATATGCCCCGAGGTATGCCCGGGCACATCAATCACATTAAAGTTCAGACTGAAACCGGCAACACTGACCCTATCACCTTCCTGCAACAGCACATTGACTCCAGGGATCGATTCATTCAATGGCCCATATACAGTGACCTGAGGGTTTTGTTTAACCAATGAGGATATACCGCCGATATGATCCATATGGTGATGGGTAATCAATATTGCAATAAGCCTGGTATCGGTTTGCTGAAAATACTTTAGAACCGGTTCAGCATCACCCGGGTCAACTAAAATCGCGGTTTTGGCTGCTGTATCTTCCAGAACCCAGAAATAGTTATCCTGAAATGCAGGGATGGGTGTTATCCGAATATTTTCAGTGTCGAACTTGCTCATTACATAACCCATAAACTGACATGGCATAGTTTCTGTATAGCATAGTTATACTAAGAATATAAATTTAATGGTAATAAAATGCATATTTTTTTAATAAACACTGTCAAACAAAAAAAGCAGAATAAAAATATAAACTGCGAATGGCTTTATACTAATAATAAACATAAAGGGTGCTGCTCATGAAAACACACACCTCGACGTCAAAAGTATTGATTCATAGCAACCTCAGGCATTTTTTTCTCGACAGTGTCAGCCAGGCATTAAAAAATCAGCACACGGAAGCGGATGCTGCTACAGTCGTATACATTGTAAATTTATTAACCTGCTTTACCCGTTCTGAAAATTTTTTCGAACAAAGTTCAGACAAACCCGCATTAAAGCCATTGGCACTGCACTATCATGATGCGCTTAGTGCACAATCCGAGCTCGAAAAACATATGGAATTACAACGGCTGGGCGATGTTGCATTATTCGTTTCCGGTATTTTTTCACAAAGCCTGGCGAACAAACCTGTCGGCCTGGATTATTATATCAATATGGGCGGTTCAGCTTATGCTTATCTGGCTGATATCAGCGACCGGCAATTCAATGATTCCGCATTTAGTGATATTTTTACCGAGCTTTCCGACAAATTCGTGATGTTTGTCGACGCGCTGAATGAAGTCAGCGAAGGCATTCAGACCTCGTCAGACACAGACCTGCTCAGACTGCATGAAATCTGGTTACAGACGGGCAGCCAAAGAGCAAAGAAAATATTACAACAAAAGGGGTTGCTGATATCCGATCACCCGCTCAACCCAATACGCCACTAATAATCTGTAGCGGATCATGCTGAGCTTCCTGCAAAACAGGCTTGCAGAAATTTACGAAGCCAATACAGCATATGATGTTAATGACTTTCTGGTCACCGATATGCGGTTGGCGCAAAGTGTACCGGGTGCGCGTCAGGGGCCGAATACCAAAGAGCAGCTTTTGATTTCCCAGGACCATAAGAATCATATCGATATTATGCTGTATATTGATAAATCCATTCTTGTCTCTTTACAACAAAACAACCCGGTAGAACATATACACCCGCAAAACCTTAATAATCTATGGCTTGCAATCGAAGGTGTCAGCCATTTTTTATATTTGACCTGGCACGGTGAGCGGGACCGGCCAATCACCCGGCTGGAACTCGAATTACAGGCAGAGGTGGATAAATTTATCTGCACCCGTGAATTACTGCTGCAGCAACAACAGTTTCAATCCATGCATGCATTGCATACCATGCTGTTTGAAGAAATTACATTTCACGATGATCTTGATGATACTGAAATGGAGCGTTACCTGACCGCAAATCGCTATGCAGCCAAATATTGCCTTACATTACTGCAACAACTACGTAGCTCTGGTTTCACACCTACATTAACCAATGAGCTCAGACGTTTTTACAGGCTTTCGCAAAACGACAAAATTCGCCACATCAACACTCTGCATTGATATAAAAAAATTGGTATATTCAAACAACCTGAATACCAAGCATCAGAATCACGCAGAAAACCAATGAGTATCATTACAGATACTGTCGATTACCGGGACGGCAACACGCAACTGGAAGGCGTGCTCGCCTACGATGACAGCTGGGCTGAGCCACGGCCTGCGGTACTGATTGCCCATATGTGGGGAGGGCGTGTCGACTTTGTATCGCAAAAAGCCATACAACTGGCTGAATTGGGTTATGCCGGTTTTGCACTGGACATTTACGGCAAAGGGGTGATCGGCAAAAGCAAAGAGGAAAATGCGCAACTGATGCAACCGTTTATCGACGACCGCAAGATGCTGCAACAGCGCATGTTAAAGGCTCTGGACACGGCAACCAAACTACCCCCGGTCAATGCCGAAAAAGTGGCCGCTATAGGTTATTGCTTCGGCGGACTTAGCGTACTGGATCTGGCCAGAACCGGTGCTGCTATCAAAGGCGCTGTCAGCATTCATGGACTGCTTCATTCGCCCAGCCCTTTACAAACAAACCAGATCAATACGAAAGTTTTGATTCTGCACGGTGACAACGACCCGCTGGCAAATATACAGAGCCTGCTTGCATTACAGGAAGAGTTAAACGTCGCCGACGTCGACTGGCAAACGGTTATATATGGCGGCGCAATGCATGCGTTTACCAACCCGCTTGCAAATGACCCGGAGGCCGGCACTGTTTATAATAGTACTGCAGACCAACGCGCCTGGGCAGCAATGCTAAATTTTTTGCAGGAAGTTCTGGGTAAACCATGCGAGTAATTTATCAACCGGGGCTTTTGTTGCTGGCAATACTGGTAACAACTATCACAGGTTGTGAGCTGCGCAAACCCTCCCAACCTGATATCGCACTAAAACCTGCTTTTGATCCGGCCGGCTTTCAAAACGGGGCAATATACAAGCTGCAGCCCGGCAGCTCTGAATTAAAAATCTACGTATACCGTGGCGGTATCCTCTCTCACCTGGGACATAATCATATTATCAGCACCACAGATATCCAGGGAAATATTTACCGGCATCCACAACTGGAAAAATCCGGCATTATTATGCAGCTCCCTGTTAATTCATTTGAAGTCGATAAACCGGAGCACCGGCAAACCGCCGGGGAACAATTTGCATCAACACCAACTGCAAAAGATATTGCAGGCACCCGTAAAAATATGCTCGGCGCAAAACTTTTGGATGCAATGCATTATCCGCAAATCAGTATAAGGTCAGTCAGCATTTCGGGCACTAAAAACAAACCGGATTTATTATTGCGAGTGACTGTAAAAGAAACGCCAAGCGATATTATGATCCCCGCCCAAATTGAATTTAAAGATGACCAAATTTATATCAAGGGCAAAACCACGCTCAGCCAAACTTCGCTCGGGATCATACCGTTCAATATCCTGATGGGTGCCATTGCGGTACAGGACAACCTCGATATTCAGTTTTATTTGGTTGCGTCACTATCCAATGAAAGCCTGTCAACCCAGCCCCGCGACTTCGCCAAACCCAACAATATCGCGTTCAAAAACAATGCGCCGACCACAATACCACCTATCACATATTTAAAATAACTCTTTGGTGTAATGTAGTAAGAAATATCCTGCTTATTGTTTTTCCAAAGCAGGTTATCGAACATCAGTGTGTGAAATATATCATCCCAAAATACCGAGAAAAACGGCAGAATCAAAAATAACAGTGGCAGTATTATAATATTCGCCTTTGCAATTCCAAACAGCATTTTAGGTCGCAAACTTACCGTAAGTAACAAAATCATTATTACAACCAGAATAAACAGCCTGTCATAGATCACCCTGACTTCAGCCAAATGCAAACGCTCTTTGGCAGACCAGCCCGCACCTAAGTTCTGCTGATGCCTAAAGTAGGCAGCCAAATCCTCAATCGCAGTCAAATGCTGTTGATACTGGGGGTTATTGCAACGCTCATTAATGCCACAGTGCAGTTTGCCCCAACCCGGCCAATAAATGAAACTTGCCATCGGCAGGTAAATGCTTAAAAAAAATATTATCGCACCTGACAAAAGTCGCCGAAACATCACTATTACTCCGGTAGCTGCCAGTCTATGGGCTCAAGTCCGTGTTTTTTTAAATAGTTATTGGCCTGGGAGAAGTGCCGACACCCTAAAAACCCCCGATATGCAGACAGTGGTGAAGGGTGCGGTGCTTTAAGCACCAAATGCCTGCGGCTATCAACTGAGAGTGCTTTTTTCTGCGCATAACTTCCCCACAACATAAATACCAATCCCTCTCTGTGCTCATTCAGCATATGAACCACCCGGTCAGTAAATGTTTCCCAGCCGCGGTTTTCATGCGAACCGGGCCTGCTCTCTTCAACAGTTAAAATACTGTTTAATAACAATACACCTTGCGCAGCCCAACTGCTTAAACAACCATGAGCCGGACGTATAATACCTAAATCACTCTCCAGCTCACGAAATATATTTACCAATGATGGCGGCAACTTGACTGATACCGGCACCGAAAAGCTAAGACCATGAGCCTGGCCTTCACCGTGATAAGGATCCTGCCCCAAAATCACGACCTTGACTTTATTAAACGGTGTCAAATTAAATGCGTTAAAAATATTTTTATCTTCAGGAAAAATATTTACTCGACTCTTTTTGGCATCAGCCAAAAATTTTTTTAGGCTCTGCATGTAAGGCTGCTTAAATTCAACCTCCAAAAATTCACGCCAGCCAGCTTCCAGATCAGATGCCTGCATTAAGTTACCCTGTTTCACTTTGCTTATGTCGGTGCTGTATGGATCTTATTATAAAACGTGCCGGATGCACCGCATAGCGTAACGCCTCCTCAACAGCACATGGTTCATTTTCCATATAGCCTGCGATAATCTCAGCTGCCAAAGGTGCCGTAGTCACCCCTCTGGAACCATGTGCAACATTCACATACAGGCCTGGTAAAAAACAGCCGGGGGCAAACTGACTTTTTAACTTACCAGTCCGCAAACCCTGATATTCCTGTTCAAAATAAGCCATATCCGGAACCGGGCCCACAACCGGCAAATAGTCCGGCGACCGACAGCGAAATCCGACTCTGGCGCCACATATCTCAGGTTTATCGTCATCAGACTGCAATAAGCGATATAGTGACGGTATAGAATCCATTAGCCGTTGCAGGTTTTGCCGGTCATCTTCAACACGAGTATTAGAATCACTATCATGCTGGCCGTATGTTGCACCCACTGTATGCTCATTATTATTTATCGGCACGGCCGGCGTCACATAGCCGTCATAGCATATAATTGTGCGCAAAGCAGTAGAGCTGTGCGTCGCGGAGACCTGACTGGCCTGCCCCCGGATACGCTGTAGGGGCAGATAAGAAAGCTGCTTAAACCGCAGCGCATCACCGGCATTTGCAATCACAACAGCATCGGAACAACTGAGCAGATTGCCTGCTTTATCATACACCTCCCATTTTTCATCTTCGCTATAATGCAGGCTTTTCGCAGCAGCACCGTAGCGAATTGAAATACCGGGATGCCTGTTAAGCAAAAACTCACATACTTTATATGGCTGCACCCAGCCGGAGTCTTTAAAAAACAAACCACCCATACTAATCTCAATGCCGGCCAGTGCACTGGCTTGATCTGCATTAACCACCTGAAAAATATCAGCCGGCCAAACACCACAATCAATCAATTGGTTGTGCCTGTCAGTTTCTTTTTCATCATGCGCAAGCTGCAGCATTCCGCATTGACGCCAAGCATCACAACCCTGCAACAATTGCGGCAGGCGGGTCACTGAATATAAATAACCATGCCGATAAAAACGATACTCAAGACCATCATATGCACTGAACTTGCTGAAAATAACACTGGCCGTATCAGCCGCCTCTGCCGGTTTTATAGCGGAATTTTTTTCAAGAATATTAACTTTCCAGCCTCTTCGGGCAAGACTGTCCGCAGTAAACATACCCGCCAAACCGGCACCAATTACCGTCACTGTGCGACCGGCCAGATGACAGCCGCTATCAATAAACCAGGGTTTTGCCTCAACAGAATACTGTACTGTTTGTGCGCTGCCACGATAAAAACCGCCAAGCGCTTCCCGCTTTTCACCAAAGCCCGGGCGTTTTATTACATCAAAACCTGCACTTTTTAAACCGCGCCTAACACTCCCAGCCACGGTAAAAGTCCCGAAACTGCCTCCCTCCTTTGTATTTTCACCTACTTTTTGCAGCGCATCCGGAGCCCACATATCAGCATTACGCGCAGGCGCAAAACCATCCAAAAACCAGGCATCAGCCTGTATCCGGATATTGTTTAACCATTTAAAAATATCGGCAAATGCCAAAGTTAAGCACACGCGACCGTCAAATAAAACCAAACGATGCAAGCCGGGCACCAGTGGCGGATACACCCGGATCAACTCCTTGGTATATTCGGATAGCTGCGGGAACATGCTTAAAGATTTTTGCAGATCTGATACCATTAACGGGTATTTTTCAACCGTATAGTAATGCAAAATCTGCTCAGGCTGACTGAGCTCGGACCATAAACGGCAAGCCGATAGAAAATTCAAACCGGCGCCAAACCCGGTTTCACCGATTACAAAGTGCTTAGCTGCCAAGTCGACCCAGCGCTCGGCCAGACGGTTACCGTTTAAAAACACATACTCGGTTTCGCGCAGACCATCAGCCACTGAAAAATAAATATCATCAAACTGCGCCGAATATGGGACACCGTTCCGCCACGTTATCGCAGCTGCCTGTAGTGGAGTCAACTTCCCGGAGCTATCAACCATCAATAGCATACCGGTGCTTATTGCAGAAACACATGGCCTTGATGTTTATTATATTAAACAAATTACTGGAACCTATCTCAAAATTACTACGATGGAGTATACTGCGGTATTATCGCATACTATTGATTCATTATTCGCAACCACTTTAACGGTGCAATAGAAAGAGTATCTGCTCACTTTTTATTACTATGGAACATTTGAATATTATTCTGACCGGATTTATGGGTACCGGCAAAAGCACTTTAGGCAAAATACTTGCCCGGCGACTTGACCGTGAGTTTGTCGATACCGATACCCTGATAGAATCCCGTACCGGCCTTACTATCCCGCAGATATTTGCCGAACAGGGCGAGCAGGCTTTCCGGCAACTTGAGTCTTCGGTTGCCCGCGAACTGGCCCAGCGCGAGAAGCTGGTTATATCCACCGGTGGTGGGTTTATGTTAAACCCAGAAAATCATAAAGCGTTAAACAGCAACAGCGAAATATTCTGCCTGACAGCAAGCCCCGGGGAAATCATAAAACGCCTGTCCGCAAGCCACTCCAAAACCACCCGCCCGCTACTGGCATCCGATAATCCAGAGAAAAAAATTTTGCAATTATTAAAAGAACGTGAACCTTGTTACAGGCAGTTTCATCAAATCGATACAAACAGTAACGATCAGGAACAGATTATTACAGAAATTATTGGGCTGCTGAAAAAAGACTAAAGCCGGTTGCACTCGGCACTCAGTTACTTTCTAATACTGCTTATGAACAACTCCGCCAATAACGCAGCAATTTTGCTGGTCGAGGACCATCGGGATCTGGCCGAGACGATTCTCGACTATCTTGAGCACCGTGGATTTATTACTGATTACGCCAGTGACGGCGCTCAGGCACTGGAATTATGCGGCAACAATAATTACGATGCGATTATTCTGGATATTTCCATTCCCAAGCTGGACGGTTTTGAAGTATGCGAACAGCTACGCAATAAAGCAAGAATCAATACCCCGGTCATTATGTTAACAGCACGTGACCAGCTGGATGACAAATTGACCGGATTTCAAGCCGGTGCTGATGATTATATTGTAAAGCCCTGCGAACTGCCTGAACTGGAAGCACGCCTGCTGGCCGCTATCCGGCGTAATCGTGGCATTTTGGACCTGAATATTATGCAAGTGCATGATTTGATTTTAAACACCCGCACTTTGCAGGTCACCCGTGCCGATAAACCCGTTAAACTGTCGCCGACCTGCCTGCGGATTTTGAAAATTTTACTTCGTGAATCGCCCAATGTCGTCACCCGGGAAGCACTTGAGCGAGAGCTATGGGGCGACCTTGTACCAGACAGCGACACACTCCGCAGCCATCTTTACAATCTGCGCAAAGCGATCGACAAGCCTTTCTCTGAATCAGTACTGCACACAATGCCCGGGCTCGGCTTTAAAATTTGCCCACCTGAATAAGATCGGTGATCTATAAAGCATTTGCACCAGTCTTCGGAAAAAGGACCTGCACTTTAGTGCCTTTACCCAGCTCACTTTCCATTTCAATACGCCAATGAAACCGGTCACATAAGCGTTTCACAATCGCCAGGCCCAACCCGTGACCACGCCGGTCGGATGTTGCCCGCGCCCGATAAAAAGGCTCAAATATATTTGCCAGATCATCTGCCGACATACCCGGCCCATTGTCTTCGATAGTAACTGTGTTTCCTGCCAGCGTAATCAACACTTCACCCCGCTCAGTATAATCAACCGCATTGGATAACAGATTATTAAATAATATTGACAATACTTTTTCGGGCGCCTGTATTTCCAACAAATCATGCTCACTAAGCTTAATTGATATGTTAGCGTTATCGCGATCTGCAATCGTTTCAAGAATTTGCTTGACAAGATCATTCAAAATCACAGACTGCGCCGGCAGATTCAGCTCCGACTCACGGGCCAATAGCAGCAAGGTCTCAAGTAATGCCTCCATATCATTAACTGTGCGGCGTATGCGTTGCAATGCGGGTTGCCGTGCTTCCGCACTATTTTCCAATACATCCAGTGAGCCTTTGATTACCGCCAACGGTGTACGCAACTCATGACTGGCATCACGCGTGAAATTCTGCTCCCGACGAACAAACGCATCAAGCCTGCCGGTAAAACTTTGCAATGCATCAACCAACACTAATACTTCCGAGTCGGCAGCTGCGCGAATTTCGTCCAGATCAAGTTTTTTTAAACCATCACTGCCCACATCGAAACGACCAACCGTTTCCGCCAACTGTACAACGGGTGAGATGGCCAGCCGGGACTGACGATAAGCCAGCCATGCACCTATATAAATCGTAATCAATACGATACTCAAAGGCGCCACACCGAAAAAAAATGTTAAATTTGAAACCTGCTGACCATTAAAAACCAAATACAGGGAAAGATCATCACGATCCGAGCGATACACGATAGGCCGGGTATTATCAATTGTTATACGGACATAATCCGACTTTAAGCCACGCAATACTTCCGGAACCGCCTGCATACTGTCTCTGGCTGCCAGGTAACCGGTCAGATTACGTGTGTTCGGCAACCCGACATTGGGATTTTGCGCATACAAACCCCAGAAGTGATCTGCCTCCTCAGCCAATGCCCGCTTCAATAATACATTCTCAACCACTTTGGCACTGGCTAATACACCCAGAAATGTCGCAACACTGATAAATACAGCCTGGGATACAAAAACCCTGACCAGTTTACTGCGTATACTCAGAGGCCGCATGGCGATATTCTATATAATCAAGTATTTGTCTGGCCGGATTACTTAGCGATTCGCAAACAGATAATGAGCCACCATCCATTCACTCCCCTGCCGATAGCCAAACAGCTCTGCACAAGCCATAAAAAATATTCGCCAGCGCTGTAACCAACGATCCGCCTTTGTATCGCTACCATAAGTCTCTCGAAACACATCCAGTATCGTGACTTTATTGCGATCTGTTTTCTGCAGCCATGCTTCGAGGGTTTTTTGATAATGCGTACCACTGATTATCCAGCGCTGCTGTAAACGTAACTTCTCCTGAAAGTGCAGCAGTGTATCCGCAGCCGGCATCAGGCCTCCGGTAAAAAAATACCTGCCCATCCAGTCATTGGCACCATCCGTTTCAAACGGATACATTAGATAACGATGACAAAAGATATGGACAAACAACTTTCCTTCGGGCTTCAACCAGCCGGAAATACGTTGCATTAACTGCTCGTAGTTACGCATGTGTTCAAACATCTCAACCGAAACAACCCGGTCAAAACGTTGCTCAATATCGAAATCATTCATATCGCAGGTTATAACCCGAATATTTCCGAGCCCACGCCGCTGTGCGGTCGACTCAATAAATGAACGTTGGGTATTCGAATTTGATACTGCAACAATATTACTGCCAGGATATTTACTTGCCATCCAAAGGCTGAGAGACCCCCAACCGCAGCCCAGCTCCAAAACCTGCTGACCATTTTGCAACTCTGCGCGCTCACAGCTTAAGGTCAGCATCGCCTCCTCCGCAGCACCCAGGTCGGTAACACCTTCAGGCCAATAACATGAGCTGTATTTCAGATGCTCACCCAAAGACTGCAGATAAAATTTGCTTGGCACCTCATAATGTTGCTCATTCGCCTTTTCTGTCGCCAATGCGATCGGACTTTGACGCAACTCTGCAAGCAGGTTGTGAAACCGTTGTTGCTGCTTTTGCAAATCACCATAACGGTGCTCTTCGTGCAAGCGTTGCCTAAGTAAACGCTTTATGCCCAGACGAATCAGGCAGTCAGGCAATACTGCCCGCTCTGCCAGCTCAAGCGTGTTCAAACTCGCGGCCTCCAGGGTATAAAAGCACTGGTTGTGCGTTGATACTGAATATAGTCATCACCTCTAGTACGTACTGCCTGGCGCTCGGTATACGGGATACCGGTAATGTAGTACAGGAAAAAGAACATTGCCATCGGTGCAAACCAGACATATATACCATATGGCGCACCCAATGCCAGCAAAGGATATGCAAACCAATGCAACCATTCAAAAAAATAATTCGGATGTCGCGAATAACGCCATAGACCAACCCGGCAGGTCTTACCGCGATTTTTCGGATCATCCCTGAATTTGGCCAGTTGGCGGTCAGCAATTGCCTCACCAAAAAACGCAATGACTATAATTCCTAACGCAAGGCATACTGAAGCTGAAAAACCTGCTGTTGGATTTTGCGCAATCACCCACATAGGCAACGCAAATATCCAGGCTGCCAATGCCTGCCCGAGAAAAAACACAAAGTGAAAAAAATTGATTCCGGTAGCACTATAATGCTCGCGAATAGCACGGTAGCGCCCGTCCTCCTCTTCCCGCAACACCCGCAACAAAACATGGGTTCCCAAACGTGCAAACCACAAACCCGCGATTATTCCGACCAGCAATCGGGGCAACAATGCACCCTCACCTGCGACTGCATAAAAAACCGCAGACAGACCAACCCCATAAGACCAGATTACATCAGCTATGCCGGCATTTTTGCTGTAAACCTGCCAGATCCAGCCAAGCATAACCGCAACAATAAGCAACAGCCCGGAGATCAACAATTCGTTCATGATTTTTGTAACACCGCTAATGGTGAAAACACACTGTTGCCTGTGAACCAATGCGCTGCCAACCACACCAGTACCGGCATTAATAGTGCCCAACTCAAACCAAATGCCAGAATTGGCGTAATCAGATCAGGCATCAATTCAGCCGCCCCCAGTCTGGATCCGGCCAGATAAGACAGCGGGCTTGCGAAAGCGGAGAATAGACCTGCCAGCCAGGGTCGCGGCTTTAACCACGAGAGTGAGTGATTCAGGGTTAATGCCAACCCTAACCACAGAAGAATAATCCACAGAGGTGCAACATTATCGAATGGAATCGCAGTCTGATACCTGATCAATCCCAGATTTATCCAAAGCGAATCCAGCAATATACCGACCAGACCACACACTGCCAGCAATTTCAGGTCACCTTTTACTCTATTCATCGGCAGAAATTGCCAAACACACATGCCGGTAAAGACCAAAATGCCCGGCCATAAAAGACCGCGCGCCGCACCTAAAATACACGCCAACCAAAGCATTTGAAACAATGCGAAGTTCACGAATTTACGCTGCCAATTGCTCATATAAATCCTTTATGTCGAACGAATCATGCGATCGACGGTTGTATTGAAAAGAAGCACCCGGAGCACAAACTGCTGTGCCCACTAATGCCATTACTTTTCAATCTATCGGAATAAATCAAGACCTCTTAAGCCTTAGCTTGCATTATCGCGGCATCCATGTGAAATTCCCGTGAAGCATGTATTCCAAAATGGCGCATAATGCCCCATGAACCTCAGCCGTGCGGCATTATGAGGCAAATTACAACCGTTCACAAAGCCTTCACAACTGCAACTCTATACTTTAAGGACAATAAAGCCGTGATTATATACAGAATGAGTCAAAATCGAAAAATCGCACAAATCCTGCTGATTATGCTTGTCTTTACCTACGGTTGTGCCGGTAAGCACGGAACCGAACAAACAGATTATGTTGCCGGATACCTGAATGCGATACAGAATATCGACGGAGTCGAAGCAAATCATAATGAACGCTTTACGGCACTTGCCCGGGCTTTCTCGAATTTAAAACAACCCGGGCTAAAAGAAATTCTGGAATCAGCATATGCCGAGGAGTTGTATTTTAATGACACAATTCATACACACTCTCAGCGGGATGAACTGATCAAATACCTGCTCGAATCAGCAGCCAAAGCAGAATTGGTTGAAGTCGAAATACAAGACATTGCGACCAGCGGCAACAATTATTATTTACGGTGGGTTATGGTCATGCGCTTTGAGGCAGCCGGCAAAGCGGTGGAATCAAAATCCATCGGCATATCACATATCAGATTAAATGCCGACCAAAAAATTGTGCTGCACCAGGACTACTGGGACAGCTCACAGGGGCTGTATCAGCACCTGCCGGTTGTAGGTTATCTGATAAACCGCGTTAGAGCAAAACTGTAACAGGAGAAAGCACCCATGGGTAATAAACTACGCCTTCTTATAATGATTTTTCTAGTCGGCCCGTTAAGCACAGCATACGCTCTGCCACCATCAGCCTTACCGGAAAACATCAACATAGAAAACACCAGCCTGCAGCGTTGCTCCATTGCCCCGGTCAAAGCTCTAAAATTTATAAAGGTCGGTTATGCATCTTTGTATGTTAATGATTGTGATGTGCTCACCTCAGGGCTGGAATCAAATCTCAAACAGCTTTCATTCGAATACTACAAAGCCATACCCGGCGATGCTTTTGGTAAAGCAGCAACCAACTTTTTAGTAAAAAACCTGCCACCCGAAATATTCGACCAGCTGGAAGCTAAAATCACGGAATTCAACGCAGCTTACAAGGATATAGATAAAGGCGACCGCTATGACTTACGCCGTATTCCGGGCAAAGGAATCAGCCTGTATCTGAACGGCGAACTGCTATCCACTGAAACAGATGAAGCTTTTGCAGATGCCTATTTTAAAATTTGGTTTGGCGAGCGGCCATTCAATAAAAAACTAAAATCACGACTGCTCAGCGGTTAAGTCGCATCCATTACCAGCGCCTCCAGGCGCGTGGCAGGCTCTGCGATCGCAAAACCCTGAATATAGTCAACACCCAGGTCATATAAGGTTGGTAAAGTGTCTGCATCATCAATCTGGCTGGCTATCACTTTTATGCCATTCTCACGGGCCTTTTGCATGATTTCACGGACACTGTCACGCTTTTCAGGTTCTTTATGAATATCATGAATAACTTCATGACTAAGCTTAATATAGTCCAGCACAATATGCCTTAGATAATTCAGAGAATTATCGCTTTGCTCATAATGATCTATCGCGAACTCCAGTTTCAACTTTTTTATATTTTTATTAAGTGATTTGGCTTTTTGCAGACGCGAAAGCACTGTATTCTTATCCACTTCAATGACTATGCTACCCGGCTTAAGTTTTGCCCCGACAATCTCCGCAATTATATTACCTATAATAAACTCATCGACCAGCGAGTGACCCGATATATTCAAAAAAAAACGAAGCTTTCTATCATCATTTTTTCTGACGCGCTTCACCTCCTGCTCGGCTTTAAACCGATAAATCGCATGTTGCACCACCCAGCGATCAATAGCAGGCATCAAACCATACTTTTCCGCAACCGGCAAAAACTGATCAGGTAAAATATCATTATCACGGTTTTTTATTCTTAAAAATATTTCATAATTATCATATCCATCATCTTCGACCGCTATTATTGGCTGAAACATAAGCTCAAGCCCGTCATTTTTTAATGCCTCATCAATCAGTCCAACCATTGCGGTCATCGGTTTAACACCGATCGGCTCATGCAATTCAGTTTCATCTACCACGCAGGACTCTTCAAGCCGATTTACAACATCACGCAATCTCCGGCGTGTTGCAACATTGATAATTTCGCGCTGCACCGCAAAAACAAAGTGTGCGGTAAAACCAACATTGACAACATCACCACCATGCAACTTCGCGGCACGAATATAGTCTTGGGGCCTTGCATCAGCAACCATTAATATCAGACCCGGCGGGTCTTCAAAATCCCCAAGAAACCGCTCCAATCGGGCCTCATCAAGCAACTTCTTATCGGGCCAGTAAATCAACAAATCATATTCTTTATAACGTTTTTCGATATCATTTAAATCCCGGTTAATTTCAAATTCCACCGGCATCTCAATATCCGTTAACAAAGCAGTCAGCTGACTGAATTCCTGCTCATTATCGGTAATAAATGCTAATTTTGCTTTACGCGGCTCTTCCATTACATACCGGCCCAATTACGGGAATTTAACCGTTGTACGCACAACCCGGTTACTGGCATCCGGCGCCTGAAAACTGCCGCTACTGGCTAGCGCAGTCAAAGCGTAAATGCTATATACATCCAGCAAATTGCCTTCATTATATGTGCCGGATACATTACATGTGATTGTGACATTATATCCCTGCAGTACCAGATTCCCTGCAACTCCGGCACAACCACCACCAGCTGCGATTCTGGCAATGGCATAGTCAATTGCCGACCTTGCTGCAAAATAGGCCTGCCCATTCCGATACACATAAGCACTACTAAAATGCTGGGTACCTGCAACTCTTGTCAGAGACACGATCAAAACAGCAACCACCGCCAGTAAAAATATCACCAGCACCAGACTGATACCTTGTTGTTTTTTAAATATTCGCATTATGGGATATTCAAAACATGAACCTGATACAGCAATGCGACACTCTCACCACTCGCCACATCCTGCACTCTAATACGCAACGTTACCAAGCCATGACGCGCGCCCGCACCTGCCGCATAATCAAACTGGCAAGCCGTTATATTATCTGCAAGCAGTGAACCTGCGCCGCCAAAATCCAAGTCAGTTACCGGCTGTACCGCGGCAATACCATAATCCTGATAGCGGCGCAGTTGCCCGCTGGCAGAATCACACATAAAGCTAACTGGCTGATCAACCACATAAAAACGCTGCCGGCTGGAGGGAGGAATCGGAAACGGGAATAACCAGCCACCACCATTATTGAACGTCAAACGGTTATTTACCGTATCAACAGCAGTAATAGCCGCTATATTATCTCCATTATACGCATTAAATGTACCTGCGCCGGTTCCGGTATTATACAGCACCAGGCAATCGGAGTTTCCATTGATACAATTTGCCTGTCCGGCAGGGCCTGCATTAATAGCCCCGGCAACCCCATCAAGCACATCAAACGTATCCGTGCTGGCATTTATCAACGCATCGCCGCTGCCATCATCCTCAAGTCTGGCGCGATATCGACCACCGGTTATCGTATTTAAAAACTCCAACGACACCCGCGATCCCTGTATCCGCACTCTGACACTGTTAGGCAACGCATTCCTAAGCTCCCGGGTCATCGCCTGTAATGCATTATCCGCTATATCCACCAGCCCGGCTCGACGCGACACATCAACAAAACTATTGATCGGCGTTAAAATCTGCAGCCCACCCAACGCCGCAAGAATGCCAACAAGCACAACAACCGCAATCAACTCGGTCAGCGTAAACCCTTTTTGCGATACTGCACTTTTTGCAGAGCGGCAAAACCCCACACCAGCATCATCCGATTTCAAAAAAGACAGACGACTCAAAAAGTGATATTCACTCATAAAAGTATTATCAAACCGCTTATTAGTAGTTAGTACGAAAACCGGTCAATGATATGGAAACCGGATAACTGTCATGTGTAACTGTTACCACAACCTGCTGCGCTGCAGCCTGCTGTCCGCCCGGCCCGAGTGTTGTGGCACTTACATTCATACTGACATTGTAACTCGCAAGCCCAACCAAAGGATTCCCAAACTGATCCAGGGCGCCGGCCAAATCATTTATACAGTTATAATCCTGTACGTCGTCGTAATTTTGCCTGTTTGCTACCGCTGCACCTTCTTCACAACTACCCGTTTCAGCCTGATCAGGATCCTGAAAAGCTTTAAGTAATGCTTCCTCCAGATACCCTTGCGCAATCGCAACCCCCTGGACACTAAGCATAGGGTCTGCGCTGCGCGCAACCCCTTTGGCATATACTCCAAGCAAACTGGCTGCAACAATGGAAAGTACGACCACAGTGGCAATCAGCTCAATTAACGTAAATCCATTTTCCCTTGCAGTCACAAAACGCATAACCAATCCTTTGTTAACACCACACAAAACAGGCACTCTACAAGCCTGACGCAAGATTGCCAGGCTAATAAAAAAACTCAACCTTAGTATACAAACCCCGTTACAGCCTCAACGGTTATTGTTTGGGCATCAATATTTATACTCCCTCCCGCAATAGAGGGGCGCCCCTGCCGATCATAAAAAAAGCTTAAGTCGTTTGAGATATCAATACCCGCCGGCGCAGTCCCTGAAAAAGCCCCCGAGCCCGCCGGATTCGGCAAAGGTACCGCAAAAGCCCCGGTGGCTGTCAGACATGCAGCTGCATTTGCCACCGCATCGCCCCGCAAGTTAAGGCTATAACTATCAGTTGCTGCAACAACCGAGACCTGTACATCGCAACCGGATGTAATCGCAAATTTCTGAGCAAATCGTAATGCCGCACGCAGTTCCTGATTAAAACCGGCACTGCGAAAAGGGTCGATATCAATTCGCGCAACTGCAACTACTGACAGTATCCCAAGCAATATCAAAACCGACAACAATTCAACCAGCGAAAACCCTTTCATCATATAAACCCAATAACCTTAAAAAAAGAGGCTAACACTAAATACAAAAGGGGGCTACCGCCCCCTCCTGCCAATCCCAGTCAAGCTAATCGCTTAGCTTGTGCAAATAATATTCGCGGTGGAAGTATTGGTTGTTGCGGTTTGTGTAATCGTGCAGGCAGCAACACCACCGGCCCCAAGAGTTGCACAGTTCAATGTCCCTGTAAGAGTATAGCCGCCCGGAGGAGCACCCGCCTGGAAAAGATCCTCGACATCATTTGCACCACCTGTGGCACTGCAATCAATACCATCTGTATTGAGCGTGACTGCAGCCGCACCACCTGACGCATCTGCCGCATAATTAATAGCCGCTGCAGAACTTAACTCACCTGTAACCGCAGAAAGCGCAGCAGTATTTGCTGAACCGCTCAAATCCTGAAATCTAGCGGTCGCAACCGCGCCGACGATGCCCAATAACACAATTACCACCACCAGCTCTATCAGAGTAAAGCCTGCCTGTGACTTTTTCATTATATAGCTCTCCTTATTACCACTCATAAAAATTTTCTACCGGGCCGCGGCCCGGCTGGAATAAATCTACTCTAATTACATTATCGGTAGCTCCTGGGAATACTTTAGCCTCATTACAACAAATCCCTGATGCAATAATAGCCACTCCGGACCAGCCAAAATGCACAAAAAATTCTGTTAATGGGCACCCAACGCTATCAAGCCGGCTGCAAGCAACACGACAAAACCGTACAGGCGAATATTTTGCACAATCCACTTATCGATCCCAAAAAGACTGCGCTCTGAAAACTGAAAAAGCCAGTTAATATAAATCCACCGGTTTCCCCAGGCCTCCAACGGCCTTAACACACTGGGCCTGACAAATATGATAATTCCGGCAAACAACCCCAAAACCCCGGACAGGCATATAAACGCTATCGTAAACTCAGTCAAAACACCCAACCAAAAAGAACCCGGATGCTGAAAAACCGGGCCTTCAGACAAGCTCATTGCATTGAACCGGAACAGGACGTTATACATTATGCCCAGGGAAGCCAGAATCAACAGCAAACCGATAAATACATGGAAACGATAAACAACACCCTCCACCAGATGCTTCCTGTCCGGAAAAGCGCTGTTAACACAATAAACCTCGATCCAGTTACCGGCTGACCTGTTGAACCTCAGGAATGAATCAGGCAGCAATAATGCCCATATGCCCGCAATAAACAAAAAGCACAGACCCAAAATCCATATATACTTTAATACTTCCAACAACACTTCAAAATACACCCCAAATCCTGTAAAACCGGCACACCATAGCTTTAATGGCGGCCTGCTACGATAAGTCTTAAACCTGAGGCAGTCGCACTGCTTTTATTACGAACCTGAAAGTCCAGCCTGTACCTAAGTTCCTTGCCAAATACATCATCATTCAAAGCTTCATAAACAAGCTCTTTATTGGTTGTATCAAAATACCAGCTGCCTTCAGGAACCTGAATACTTTTATTGGCTGCATATTCACCTGCATAATTTAAAGGCGGACTTCTCATCATGCTTACAGGATTGGCATTCTCATAAGATGCCAGATCACTACTGCGACCCGTCATCACGGCATTTAAGCTATAAATCTGAATACCCGAGCGTATTACAGACAATGTCTGCTGAATCGATTCCTGCTCCGTTGCAACTGCCAATCGATTTATCTTGGCAAAAAAAACCAGAACCACAATCGATATAATGATGACACCAACCAGTTTCTGAAAATAATTCAACTCGCGGTTATATCCTGCCACAGCCGCAAACCGGTCTACTTAATCATATCAACAAGATTCCACATCGGCAGAAATATGCCCAGCATCAGCAATAAAACCAATCCGGCCATACCTACTGTCAACATCGGTTCAATAATCGCATTAAGGTTACTGACATCATAATCAACCTCCCGATCATAAAATCCGGCAATCTCATCAAGCATTTCATCCAGACGGCCGGTCTCCTCACCAACCGCAATCATCTGCATGACAATCGGCGTAAATACCTGTTGACGCATCGCCGCACGCAACAAACTTTCCCCTCTTTCCAACCCATCACGCATTCCCAAAATTTTGCTGGATACATACTCGTTACCGATTGCACGGGCAGCCACTGTAATGGCCTGCAACACCGGCACACCCGCATTAAGCGCCATGGCCAATGTGCGCGCAAACCTTCCCAGAGTTGCACGCAATACAATATCACCAATCAACCAAAATCTGACCTTTATTTCATCAAACCAAAGGCGACCCTTATCTGTATGAATATACCTGCCAAGCCCTACCACAGTTAACGCAACAATACCGAGCAACAGCGGCCAATAGTCAACCATGAAATTTGAAACTCCCATGATAATCCGGGTCGGCACCGGCAATTCCAGATTATTTTTTGAATAAAACTGTGCAAACTTGGGAATAACAAACACCATGATGACTGTTACAGCCAGTATTAATGCGATCAATACAAAGAAAGGATAGCGTAACGCTGTCTTAATTTGATTTATGGTTTTTCTATCATGCTCATAGTAATTAAATAAATGCCAGAATGCCTCATCCAGGCGGCCCGCTGTTTCACCAACACGCACCATATTAACAAACAGTGGACTAAAAAGTTTCGGATGACGACTCATCGCACCAGACAGTTCCCTGCCGGCTTCCAGATCATCAACCACCTCTTCAATTGCCTCAGAAAATAATGGGTTGCGATAAGATTCCGACAACAAATGAAATCCCCGCACAATAGGTACACCCGCACGATTAAGTGTATAGCATTGCCTGCAAAACAAAATCAGTTCATCAATACTGGTTTTCTCAAGACCAAGCGAACGCCGCAACTCCCGCCATATATTTCTTTTCTTTTCAAACGGCTCAATCTGCAAAGGGGTAATACCACTTTGTATAAGCTGCTGCGCAGCAGCTGAAGCATTTGCCGCCTCCAGCGAGCCATTTACTTTTGCACCACCATTATTACGTGCTTCATAGGTAAACTTTGGCATAAAATCCAACCCACCTCAAAATTAGTCTTACATCCTTATGCTTCATTATCTAACGCCAAAACCTCTAACTTTGAGATAGATCCTGGGCATCCGTCTCTTCCAATCCAAGTGTTTCCAAATAATCCTCGACACGCTCGGAGGTAATGCGCATTACTTCCTCGATAGTCGTAACCCCTTCTTTTACATACCGCAATGCACTCATACGCATAGGTTCAAATGATTTATTACGCTCAACCGATTCGGAAAAACCCACCAAATCCCCTGTGCGTAGTGCAGCCAGCATTTCGCTATCAGGCTCCAGCAACTCGTAAACACCAATACGCCCACTGTAGCCGGTATTATTGCAATGCGAACAGCCGGTACCATACTGCGCGTTTAAATTATGGGCATCAGTATCACAAACACTTTTTAACCATGCCGCTTCATTTGCGGTTATCTCATACGGCTGAATGCAGGATTCACAGATGCGCCTAACCAAACGCTGTGCGATAATACCCCGCAGACTTGCCGCCAGCAAAAACCCCTCCGCCCCCATATCAATTACCCTGTCCGCAGTATTTATCGCGCTGTTTGTGTGCAGCGTTGACAATACCAAATGCCCCGTCATCGCCGCCCGTAATGCTATTTCGACGGTTTCCTGATCACGCATTTCCCCGATTAAAATAACATCCGGGTCCTGCCGCAGCGCAGTACGCAGTATCTCAACAAAACCCAGACCTATCTTCGGTTTAACCTGAACCTGATTAATTCTGGGCAATCGGTATTCAACCGGGTCTTCTGCGGTGATAATTTTTGTTTCAGCCTTATTTAATTCCTGCAACGCCGAATAAAGTGTCGTTGTTTTGCCGCTGCCGGTAGGCCCGGTTACCAGAATAAGTCCGTGAGGCTGGGTTATTATCCGGCGAAACCGGTTTAATATATCGCTTTCCATGCCCAGGCTTTCCATATCCAAAATTCCACTGGTCTGATCCAGTAAGCGCATTACCACCGACTCACCGTATTGCACCGGCATCGTTGATAGGCGCACATCAATGCTGCGGTTCTTAACACGTATGTTAAAACGACCGTCCTGCGGAATCCGTTTCTCCGAAATATCCAACCCGGCCATAATTTTCAAACGCAATGCAACTGCCGGCGCAATACGTTTTTCATTCATGACCTGCTCATGCAAAACACCATCTATCCGCTGCCTGATCCGCAAAGAGTTCTCGTCCGGCTCAATATGAATATCCGAGGCCTTTACTTGTATTGCATCCTCGAAAATTGACTGCATCAGCCTCGCTACCGGCACATCTTCATCTGAACTGGTTTCAAGCAGATTTGCCAAATCAAAGTCAGTATCCGAAAGTTCCTGCCCCAGCTCTTCCGCAAAGTTATTTATTTCAGATGTGCGCCGGTACACACGATCAAAAGTCTCCAATAACTCGGACTCACGGACAATAGCAAGATTTACCGACCGCCCCAGGTGGCGCACAATATCATCGTATCCAAATAAATCGGTAGGATCAGCCATACCAACCAATAAACTATTACCTTCTTCTCTAAGCACTAAAGCCCGGTAACGACGCGCAACAGTTTCAGACATTGTTTTTATAACTTCCGACTCAAAACTATAGTGCTTCAAATCAATCAACGGTAATGAAAGTTGTTTTGCAAGAAAGTTGAGCAGGCTGTCTTCATTAATAAAACCCAGTGCGATCAAAGTTTGACCCAGTTTACGTCCCAGCTTACGCTGCTCTTTAAGTGCGGTTTCCAGCTGTTGCTGAGTAATAACATTATGCTCAACCAGAAGATCACCGATACGTATTTTTTTACGGGAAGAAGTTTGTGCCGGCGTACTCATATCCGACCCTCCAGCCCATGAAGACGGGCCTCGATGTAATTTAAAAGCTCACCGGTCATACCAGCCGCATTACCGGCCTCCTGATACGCCCGATATGCCTGCTCTGTACGACCCAGGGCTTCCAGTGAAATTGCCAGCCCCAACCACCAACGCCCCTGACTCTGGTTAATTTTAAGTGCATTCATATAGTGCTCAACCGCAGCGACATGATCGCTTAATCGCTGCGCAACCGCAGCCTGTAAACCATGATAATCACCATCTGAAATCGCATAACTTTGATTTTGCTCCAGCACACGACGTGCATCCTGTAAACGATTTTGGTCAATCGAAATTTGCGCATAAAGCTTTGCAAAAGCCGTATGTTGCGGATTTATCTCAATACCTTCCTGCAATAAAGATTGAGCTTCAACAAAACGACCATTACCTGAATACAGCACAGCCAGCATTTCCCTCGACTCATAATATGATGGCTGCAGCTCTAGCGATTTTCGCAAAGCTTCAATCGCCGCATTAATTTCATTTCCTTGCATACTGTTTAAAGCGCGTTGAAAATAAGACTTTGCTGACAATCTCACTGATGAAGCTCTTTTAATTTGTACAAGCTCCGGGGTTTCCTGCACGTATAGCTCCTGCGAGGCTTTTTTTGCCGGGACACTAATCTGCTTTTGGGGATTTTCTTCAACTCTGGAAACAACAGGACTATCTGACTTTATCCGCAGAACCAAACGATAATGCTCTTCGCCAAGCTGCTGGGTCGCAAACACTTTAATACGCACGCTATCTGCAGGCGTTAGCACCAGCTGCAAATCATCACCAACCCCGGTAAAGCGATAAGCACTCAAAAGGCGGTTATCAACAGAAAGCACCGGCAAAGCCACATCCAACTGAAAATCTTCAAATTTAAATTTAATATCTCCATTGCCTTCAAAAGAAGGTTGTGGCTTTTCAAAATTTTTATTGGCGTCAATTAAAAAATCAGTATAATTTTCCCTTTCCTCCATCATCACACTCAAAACAACTTTCGCCTGAGGTCCTGATATGGACGTATCAGTTGTCGGCACAGATGAAGCAGATGAAAACGAATTTTCTTTTTCCGGAAAAAGAAAAAAATCAAATTTCTGTATGGAAACAAAAAATACAATAATGACCAATGAGACAACCAGCGCCCATAGTTTTTTATTTGCTGCGAACATGCCATTTTCAGTTGCTTCAGTAACAAATACCCCGGGAAACCCCGGCGGCGCCAACGCCGATGCGTTTCTCTTATCAAGATCTTTAAGCATTTGATTGATAACACTCATAGCATATGCTTCCAGGCAAGATAGACCCCTGTCAGCAAAAACACCGTCCCTACCATAAACATCCCAAGATACGGCATTATGTGCAGCAAAGCCGGCTTTTGCTTCAAACCCTCAGTATCTGCTATGGCTGCACGCACATGCATGACTCCGATAGAACGCTCCCCTTTACCGAAAGCCATCATCAAAGCCTTATTGCTTAGAATATTTATGATTCTGGGAATACCGCCACTTGCTTTATATAAATACTCAACTGCATCTTTACGAAACAACATATCACCGTTATAGCCGGCGATGCGTATGCGATAATCCAGATACCCGGCCACACGTATACGATCCAATGGCTGCAACTGATAAGAATAGACAATACGTTGGCGCAATTGACGATTTCGGGGCCGGGCCAGCTTTTCATCCAGTTCAGGCTGCCCAAACAAGACTATTTGCAGTAATTTGCGCCTTTCAGTTTCCAGATTACTTAAGAGCCGCAACGCTTCAAGCGTCTGGTCAGGCACTGACTGCGCCTCATCGATACATACCACTACATGCTTGCCTTGCTCGCTCAACCCCAAAAGCCGGTTATTTAATTTTTTTAGGATTTCATAATCCGTCAACCGTGCTGTTGCAATGCCAAGTTCATCAGCCAGTGCTTTATGAAGGCTAACGGGGCTCATGTAAGGGTTTGGAATGTATGCAGTATAATAATTGTCATCCAGCCTGTTCAGCAACTCCCGGCACAACAGCGTTTTACCGGTTCCCACTTCACCGGTAATCTTAATAAAGCCCTCACCACTGCTTAGCGCAAAAGTCAACACTTCCAATGCTTGACGTTGCCCTTGATGACAGAAAAAATATTGTGTATCAGGGGCTAATGTAAAAGGCCTTTCCTGCATTCCGAAAAACTGTTCATACATATCTCACCTCAAACAGTTATATTTTTTCATCATCCCGCAACCAACCACACTATGCCGTCCGATTCAGATAAATATAAAAATCAGAAAATTATAATTTCCGCCTATCGCTTTAGCTTTTCGATTCTGTCAGAAATTCGTGATAGTTCTGACTGCCAAGCATAGCCGGAGTCACTAATTACAATCGGCTTTAACAATATGACAAGCTCGCTGCGCTTTGACACCCGTTTCGTCTGGCGGAACAAATGCCCCAGCACAGGAATGTTTCTCAACCCCGGCACCCCACCAACCGTGTCTGAAGCCGACTCCTGCATCAAGCCTCCGATAACAATTACCTGTCCACTACGCGCTCTGACAACTGAGTCTGATTCACGTACTGTGCTGAACGCCAATGGCAATGATTGATCCTGACCGGCAATCGTAATATCTTTGACCTGATCGACAACTTCGCTGATCGTCGGATGAATATGCAATATTACATCTTTGTTTTCATTGATTTGCGGAGTTACATCAAGTGCAATACCGGAAAAAAACGGCGTCAGAATAATCTCCGGAGTGGTTGTTGTTGAAGTACCGGTAGTCGTTGTTGAAGAAACCTCTGTAACGAAAAATTCATCAGAACCAATTTTAATTACCGCTTTTTGGTTATTTACGGTTGACACACGCGGACTGGACAACACATTAACATCACCCTGTTGATCCAATAAACGTATTATAAAAGCGAAATCATCACTGGCTGCCCCAACAGCAAAAAGGTTCCCAAAACCCTGCAATGAATTGGTCCCTGTTACACCCCCGAGTAAAAAATCACCGGTACTGTTAATCAGCTCAGAGTCCCCATCTATAATTTCAAATTGACTCCCAAATGAGTCCCGGGACCCGCCCTGATCTATCTTTGCCCAGTTAATGCCCGTCTGATGATCATCATTCAGCTGCACTTCAACAACTTTGGCTTCGATAATGACCTGTCTATGCAAATTTGCCTGAGCACTTTTCAAGAAAGATTCCACATCCCGCAATTGACCGGGCATTGCCCGGACCACAACCAAACCGGACTGAGGGCTTACAACCACACTACGCCCTTCATCGTTACCTATAATCGTTTTTACTGTATTTTCCAGGTCTTTCCAAAAATCCGATTTGGATACCGTTGCTATTCTGCTGGAGGCAAATGTCTGTGAGCTGTTCCCCCCCTGGCGATTCACATTGTTATTATTGTTACCAGCACCACCCCGGTTGCCGGTACCCTCGGCTGTCGTAAACTGCCCGGATGTAACCCGTGTATTCGACATCCCATCCCGGGACACATTCAGATAACTCACGTTAAATATTTTTGACTGCAGCCGCGCCGGCAAAACAAAATAACCCGCACGATTTTTTTGATACTCATAACCATAGACATCTCTGGCAACTTCCAGAACCTCATCAACTGTCACACTTTTCAAATTAAGGCTGATACTGCCTTTCACTTGTGGGTGCACTACCATATTGATAGGCGTATCTTTCACCAGGCTCATAAAAAAGGAACGTGCCGACATACGGTTAACGGTTATATCAAAACGTTCTTCATGCGCAACCGGCTTAAATTTTACCGGAACTCCCGGTTTGTAGTTCGGCAATAGCGCATCGCTGACTTCTTTAGGCGGCGAGCCGGCCGTCGACGGTAACGCCGCGGAATTTTTCGCCTCCTCAAGCGCATTGCTAATAGCAGCAAATGTAGCATCTGACCGTTTACCCGGCTTATTACTGTTTGCCGCACACCCTGCAATCAAAACTGTAACAGCTAAGAATGTCAAAATTTTACCTGGCATTATCCTATTACCTTTATTTTGTTTTTCGCTTTGATACTTCAAGCACAGGCTTGATCAGCAGTGAGCGGCCATTTACATCCAGCTCAACTGCATTTCCGTAAATCGCTTTAATACGAGCACCGTTCACAGTTTGCCCGACACTCAATAGGCGATTATTCACCATCGCCAGGCGTCGACCTTCGGACACCAGAATGGCCGACACTTGCCAACCACTATCTTTAGTGCCTTTTTTAACCGGCGCCCTGCTATAATCTGCCGGGCGCATCGGATCCTTCACTCTATCCTGAGCCGAAAACACAGGCACTAAAAAGCCAATAGCGGCGAACAGCACAAATATCCTGCCAAAACTAAACACCGATCCACCCCTCGGTAAAACTTAAAGTGACAAGCTTTATTTTTACAGTTGCCACCGGATAATCATCCATAGTGATTGCAACCGAGTCCCACGAAAAGCGCCAGGGCAGCGACTCTATCCGCCTTACATAATTCAAAACGCTGAAAAAATCACCTCTGAACTCCATATCCAAACCATGCAGATACACACTTAAATCAACATTTTCATCCGCCTCATCATCACCATTCTCAAAACCTGCAGCAAGCGGGTTATTAGGACCGGTGCTTTCAAGGCTGACCAGCTGCAAACCAGGCTCCTGCCGAATCAGATTTTCAAGCAGGCCGATCATTTGCTGCGGAGAAACAAAACCGACCGTTTTTTCTTTAAGCTCTTCATCAATACGCATAATTTCGCTGGTATAACGCTTCAGCCGCAAACTTTCACGGACATTGGAATCCAGCTTTAACTGCGCATTCAGTTGTTGCAACAAGTTGGTTTCGGTATTAATTTGTGTACCTGTTACGTCAATGCCCTGATGCAAACGTTCTTTCTCAGTGATTTGGTCCTGCAATACCGCCTCATCCCATATAAAAAATAATCCGACAATTATTGTGATAAAAATAATCACCCGCTCACGATACTGCAGCGCATCAATACGCTCAAAAATACGGGCAACACTCTTAGGCAGCTCTTTCATAAATTCCCATTCATAAAATTATTACTTAGCAGAGGCGCCCGAGACTCTTTCACATCTTCACTGGATAATACGAAGTGAACCAGGCGGGGGTTCTGCTCATCCTGCTTCATCACAACTTTACGAAACTCTCGACCCACGTAAGCCGGCTCGGCATTCAATCTACTTAAAAATTCCGGAATTAACTTGGGGTTAAGCGTAATACCTTCCAGGTGCAGCCCACTTCCACCGGAGTTAATACCAATATGAGAAAGCCACATACCATTAACATTCCTCCGCCCCAAACCTTCAAGTAAAGCCGAAAACTTAACCACTTCCTCAAGTTGCGAGGTATCCACCCACTGGGTGATTTTTTGACGAACACCCAGTTGTTTTTGAGCATCCTCTACTGCAGCCCGCAATGCCGGATCAACCACTTGTGCATCGAGCTTTCTGCGTAACTTATCGTTATTTTGTTTCAACTCCCCAACCTGCAAAGCCAAATCACCATAACTGGAATCGGCATTATGGTTCATCCATGCCAGAGACAAACTGATTAGCCCCATTAATCCCAGAGAGCACAGGGACACAACAGCTATTTGCCGTGCGGAACAGCCAACTGATCTGATATGAAACTGTTCTTGATATAAATTAATTTGTTGTTTCATGATATGCTTTGGACATTGTCACGCAATGCCGCACCAACGGCTAACAAACAACGTGCTTGGCTCTCTTCTTCACATTCCAGTGTAAAACCTTCCAGTGCATCCAAAACCAGTGGCTCCACCTCCAGATTAAGATGGCTGCTCAAATGCATCATTAGCTCCCCACTGAATTTATCCGGTGGAAATATCAACAATTTAGTCGGGAGAGGCTGCGCAAACTGACTCTCGAAATAATCCAGAGAACGCTGTAATTCGAGTACCAGCTCATCACCGGTATGCTGGTTATTAGGGTCCAATAAATGAGAAAAACCAAATTCCAGACGGCGAACCAGATAAACTTCATCCTGCTTAATAAATTCCAAGAGGCCACCATGCTCATTAAAACTCAGCACAATAACACCTGGATCATTGTGTTCGAAACGGCTGATCACATTGCGCAATGCCATCTCCCCAATATCGATAGACTTAAGGTTTAACTCAGCGCGCTGCGCCTGTTCGGCGGCATTTTGTATGTCATCAGACCTGGCTGCGACAATATATAATTTTCGCTCACTGCCACGTTGACCTGCTTCCGGATACTCAAACACATCCACTACTGCATCCTCAACCGGATATGAAATCAACTCTCCTATTTTCCAGCGCACCGATGCACGCAATTGTTCAATCTCCATTGGTGGGCTGCTGGCCTGCAATAAACTGTATTGGCTGGCCGGTAACACTATCACTGCCGGCAGGTTTTTTAGTTTGTACTTGTCAGCAAGATTTTCGAGCACAATATCTATATTTTCCGGGCCATCTATTGGAGCAAAATCGCATTGTAACACCGCACGATTACCGCCCGCATTGCGCCTTTTTACAGCAATCGCCACACCGTCTGGTTGAAAATCGATTCCGACCGCGCTAAATTTTTCTAATCTTTTTTTAAAAACACCTAACAACTCAGCACACTCCTCGACCAGCAGGTATATGAACCCTAAAAACCGGGACCGTATACCGGTTCACGCTCTACCTTAAACAGGCTTTAACCGTATACATCACTCTTGTTGTGCGTCTTGTACAATATCCGGTCAAGCCAGGCTCTTCCGGCATCACACCACAAGCCAGATAATCGGCAGTCATTGACTAATCTTGAACCAGTTCTAAACAATTGCCCTACTCAACACGGCAATTTGCTTACAAACGGCAACCTGGACCTGATATAAAAGAGATTGCTGAAATGGAGGAAAAAGTTGATTCAGGCAAGCAATTTGCCCAAGTTAGACAAAAAACCGGGGGCTATTGGAAAGGTAAGGCGATAATGGTGCAGAATCAGCAGACACACACTGCGACTACAATGCTGCCAAGCAGGTATGTTAAGACAGGTTCCAGCCAGACTGTACTGTTCTTTGACTAAGAAGCTGCCTGCTGCTGATCATCATAAATTACGATACAGCGCCCTCTGCATTTGGCCTCAGACAGAGCGTCATCAGCAGCGCTCAATAAAGCTTCCAGTGAATTATCATTATGATCAAAAACCTTTATGCCGATACTGACAGTAAAACTGATTTCACACTTTTCACCAACAGCTACAGTATTTTCGACGGCACTCAGTATACGTTCCGCAAATGCACCCACATCAACCCGGTTTGACTCCGGGATCAAAAATATAAATTCACCATCACCAAAACGCGCAAAAATTTCGGACGCACGCAGGCTATTCATACAAGTATTAGCCAAAGCCTGCAATACTGCATCACCGCCCGCATGGCCATACTCATCATTAATTTCTTTAAAGCGATCTATATTGATTGCCATAATGGAAAAAACGGTTTTGTAACGGCGTGCTTTCGCAAACTCTTTTTCAGCCTGCTCTATAAAATAACGCCGGTTATAGACATCGGTCAGATCATCCATAATGGACAAAGCGCGTAACTTTTGTTCAGAGTGATCCAATTGACGAATCAACCTGACAAACGCATAAAATATAAAAGGCATAAAAACAACAGCAACAAAACCAACAAAATAGACCGAATTTGAATGCACTTCCCGGTAAAACAACCAGTCAATCGCAGCCGCAACTAAAAGTATTGCGACAACAGAAACCACAGTAAATGTGATTATGACCGGAATTTCACCATGCCTGCGAATAAAACCTTTTAGAAAATCACTGTTATTCATGCTTCTCCCAAACCGCGACGCGAACCCGCAGCCTGTAGATAAAATCACCCGCTCACTATAAGCTGCAATCCGGGTATTCAGCCCGCAATAAGTTATAGGTCTGTTTGGCGGCGAGATATTCACCCTCAGAATTTAATGCCGATATATGCGCCAGCCGTTGGGCAGGATCTTCACCACGCACATCCTCAGCGGCACGGCTGTAAGCCAAATTAACACATGCCTCAAAAGAGGCACTTATATCCACCGGCACTTCAACGGAATCAGCACCTTCATCAGGGTTGCCGCTTTCGGCCGGCTTGTCAGAAGCGCCCCGCAGATTATCCAGAGTATTAGGCTGCCAATAGACAACCACCAGAAATGAAAGTGCGGCAATAATTGCAAATGATACCCAGGACTTCCACTTTGATGGCAGGGGTGCTTTTTGCTCGCGTTCAGACTTACTTTCGGAATCAGCCGTCGATTCAGCTTGTTGAGGCTTACCATATAACCAACCCAAATCAGGCATATCACTCTGATCTTTTGTGTCACGCTGCTTTCCCATTGATCCCCCTCTACAGCAAACTATTATTATATAAAGTTTTCACAGCACGATGACAACTTATCTCCAAACATCACCACGACAAAAAAGACATAAAAACTGAAAAAAATCGGGCTCTGCAGATAGCAAACTGGCTTTTGGAGCAATTCTCAGTATTTATCAACGAATTCGCAGGTACAATAGTTTTCAACAAGCTGATGGAACTATTCTACATGAAAAATATCAAAAAATAATAAAGAAAGCTCTGAATGCGACATAGGATTCGCCTGCACACGCGGATGATGCCCTTCAAATATCCACCCCGCTCTTTTAAGCAGTCTAAACGGAATCATTAACCCAGAGGTTCCCTGTTCACCCATACCGCGGAGGCATTCTTCATGCCTGGTGTAGCGAAAAACATTATAATCGGCTTATCGGCAATACTGATATTAAGCGGCTGCAGCATTATCAGTTACTCATATAACCGTGCGGACTGGTTTTTATCAAAAGAAGCCCAAAAATATCTCAATTTAAACAAAACCCAGCAAATACATTTTCGCGGCGCCCTCGACAAAGCCCATCTTATCCACCGCCAACGAGAACTCCCGCATTATGTGGCATTTCTTAAGTACACGGCTTATACAGTAGCTGATGGTATTAACGCACAAAAGGTTGAGCGGATTATCGCGCACCTGCAAGTGCTTTTTAAGCGGCTGCTAAAACTATTAATTGATGTAGTCGCACCAACTCTTATTGCGCTTGAGCCTGCACAACTGGATTATCTGGAGTCAGCCTTACAAAAACACAATAAAAAACAGACTAAAAACCTGTTTCACGGCAAACCGGAAAAACTCGAACAACGGCGCATCGAACGTTTAACTAAGCTATATAAATTCTGGTTCAGCTATTTAACCCCGCCCCAAAAAAATCTGCTCGAAAAAGCGGCTAAATCCTTACCTGATATTGAAGTACACGCCTCCAAATATAACCGGATCAAGCAACAACAATTATTATCGCTGCTAAGACAGCAACCTACATCCGATGATATACGAGAGTTTCTGCATGCCTGGTGGGTAAACGGCGAAGGCAAAAACAAAGAGCATCAACAGTTTGAGCATAGCTGCCGGGAAATACTGATTACACTTTCAGTACAGCTACTCAAAACGCATGATCAATACCAACAGCGACACCTTCAAAAGAAATTGAAGTACTTTGCAAAAGAGCTCGAAAAAATCACCCCAAATGAATCCCGCGTGCATATTGCCGCTTATTACCAGGCACTTATGTAGTGCTGTTAAACTAACCCTCAACAAGCCCCTTCAAAGTGGTCCGGGATAAAGGGTCTTCGACAGGCGTTTCTGCGGAATCCAACAATCTATTAAGCATCTCAAAGTGTTCGCCGGAACACTCAGTCTTGCCATTCGGCACCGATCTGATATCGATCAACGCCTGCCTGACCGTCGTGTTATCAAACGGCTTTGCCGGCACATACAAGCCCGCGCTGTTTTCGGTCAACAAACCGGCCTGCTCCAGCAACTCCAACATTTTATGCATAATTGACTCAGGATAATTTAAGTCACCGGCCAATACTTCAACCATTACTCCTTGCCGGCCCGCATAAAAAGCACGCCCCACGGTAGCGATTATTTGGAGCGCCAAACGCTCCTTATCGAGGATACTGATATCCACGGGCTGCCGCTCCCGAAATGTACGCTCAGGATACTGCAGGTAATAAACAAGATTGGCGCCCAGTAGCAAAATCAACCAATTCAGATACACCCATATCATAAACAGAATCAGTATCGCAAACCCTGAGTAAATCGCGGTGTATTTTGTCGATGCGACGACAAAAGATGCAAACAGCCAGCCAGTGGTCTGCCAAACAATACCGGAAATAAAACCGCCACATAACGCCGCTTTAAATTTCACCCGGGTGTTCGGGATAAACATATAGAAAAAAGTAAACGCGGCAATAATCAGCAAATACGGCACCATTTTGACCAGGGTTTTATATAACAAACCGAAAGGCTCTATCGCCAGCAGACCCTGGACGACCGCATGACTCATCAAGCTCGCACTTAAGCCCACCGCAGCAAACATCAATACCGGCCCGATAAACATAACACTCAAATAATCACTGAATCTCCGCAGCAATGTACGGCTCTGTTTTAAGTGCCAGATGTAATTAAATGCACCCTCAACTTTTTGAATCAAAGAAACCGCGCTGTAAAACAACAGCACAAAACCCAATGAACCCAATACGCCGACCCGGATATTTTCAACAAAGCCGATCACTTTTTCTGAAATCTCCACTCCCTTTTCACCCAAGGGCTGCATAAACTGTAATAACAGCGGTTCCAGCTGATTATGCACACCAAAGCCCTTCATCACCGAAAAACTGACCGCCAATAACGGTACAATCGCAAGCAACGTGGTAAACACCAGGCTCATTGCACGCAAAGTGATCTGCCCTTCGGCAATATCACGCGCCAAACACAACACGACGCGGGCAACAAATAAAAATGCACTTCTCCAAGCTGACTGCCCGGCATGCTGCAAACCTGTTAAATATTTCTCCAGCTTATCCAGCAACGGTTCCATCACGTTAAATGTCCTCCTGTATCACAATTTTATCACCCCGCCGCATCTGCAGTGCTGCGGCCGCATTTCCATTCGCCTGTGCGATTTCAAGCACCCCAAAAGAATTGACTAACGCAATACAGTCACCGGAGCTTGCATCGCCATAAGTACGCTGCAAAGAAAATACTGAGCCCGCCGCCCCCACCTGAGGCCGGGCAAAATGATTCAACGCCGATGCGTCAATATTTGAGATCAGATTACCATAGCGGTCGATACTCACCACGACGCCGCTTATCGATTGTTTACCGACTTCCACAACCGGCAATGATGAAGTCACCCACGCATCCACCGGTTTGCCGATCGCTTCGACAGACAGCGCTGCTGCAGCCACGTGTGCGGCCAGCGGCGCAAAAATATCGCGCCCATGAAAAGTCGCCGAAGGTGCCGGCAAATTAAGATTAACCAACTTGTCCACATCCAGCATATAGACTTTTTTAGGTCCGGTCCCTGTTAACAGATCCGCCAATAAACCATTGTCCGGCGCCAGAAAAATATGTCCGTCGTACTCGGCCAGCAAAATGGCCCTATCAGTGCCGACTCCCGGATCAACCACTGCAACATGTACAGTCCCGGCCGGAAAATAATGATAACTGCGTTGCAACCAGAAACCGGCCTCAGCGGGTGTATAAACCGCCGTTTCATGCAACAAATCAACAATGCAGGCCTCTCTGAAATACCGCAATATCACGCCCTTCATCGTACCGACAAACGGCGCATCATGGCCAAAATCCGTGGTCAATGTGATTATTCCGGAAGTAACCGCCGCTGCAGCCATCATTTGAGCCTGCTATTATTAATTGAGCTGGCATTCTAGCAATGCCGACAATACAACAAAAGCCGCAAGGACCGAACCGATCCGCGCTTTGGCCCGTATAGAATACGAAGACAGCGAAAACCGAAGGTGCGATTATATCAATGGAAGCTATTTCAGCCCCAACGGCGCAGACACAGCCTGATGATCCCGCGATTGACCGGCAGCTGATGGCCAAAATACAGAGCGGTGATCAAACGGCGCTGGCAACACTATACGACCGTCAGGCTCCACAAATGATGGGTCTGGCAATGCGTATATTACAAAACCGCCGCGATGCGGAAGACCTGCTGCATGATGTATTTTTAGAGGCCTGGCAGAAAGCCGATGCCTATCAGGCTGATCGCGGTACAGTACGCAACTGGTTACTGCTTAGAACCCGCAGCCGCGCTATTGATCGGTTGCGCGCCCTAAAAACAGCACGTGAAAAAGGTGTACTTTGCGCGATCACCGAAGAAGAAACCATTTGCGATGAGCACGACCCATCGACAACCGCGGATAATATTCTGGCTCGCAAAGCACTCGACAGTCTGTCGAAAATCCAGCGCATTGTGATCGAACTCAGTTACTTTGAGGGGCTCACCTGCAGCGAAATTGCGACACACTGCAATATTCCGATCGGTACCGTGAAGTCACGACTGTCGGCCGCAATGACAAAACTGCGTGATCAGCTTTCAGCTACTGAGAGGGAAGCCAATGTCTGAAGAGCACATCATCGAACAGGCTTTGAGTATTGACGACTCAGCCACCAAAAAGCCCGGACAACAAAGCGATCCGGAATTAAATCAAATTGAGGCAACCATGAGCAGTATCGCATTGACAGAATCCGCACAAACACCCGGCAATGCACTGCGTGAACAATTACTGCAATCGGTACAACAGCCACACCGATTCGATGCGTTTATTGCGAGATTAAGCGACTTTCTGGATTTAAGCGCTGACCGGGTTAAAGCACTGCTGCTGCAAATCGAACTTGCGCCGAATACACCCTGGCAAACCAGTGAGTTGCCGGATATCTGCTTTTTGCCGTTTCAGGGCGGACCCAAAACCAACGGCCGCGAATGCTTCCTGATGCATATGCAGCCCGGACACACTTTTCCGGAACACCGGCATCATGGCGATGAATGGGGCTTCGTACTGCAGGGCCAAATCCAGGAGGACAGCGGTCGCTGCTATGCACCCGGCGATATGGTGTATAGATCCGCCGATGATACACATGCACTCACCGCAACCGGAGACCAGCCTTTTGTGTTTGCAGTCATATTACAGGGCGGTATTGAGTGGACTTGAAGAGCCTATCTATAACTTTCGTTAAAGAGCCGCCTTTTATATAACCAAAGCTTAATACCTGAGAGAGTGGTGTTTTGGCATAGTCTACAGACAGCAACAGGTCCGGCAGACGATGGCAGTTCAACACAGCACAGACACAACGGGGAACTTACCCGGCAGCGGACAAACAGACTCCGGCACGACCAACCACCCAACAGCATACTCTCCGGCCGGCCAGGTATTTCAGGATCAGCTTCAAACCCAACAATACAGGCCATTGCTGGCCCAGGCCGTTATTGCTCCGGTCGCACCACCTGTCACACCCGGCACACCGATAACGCCGGTGCCGGTATTCCCGGGCCCGAGGCTATTCACCCAGCCAGGCAAATCCACACCTCCGGATTATGGACTGACGCCCTATGAACCGCCCCCGATGCCGTCGCTGCCTGTCAAGCCTCAGCCCCAACCAGGCGCTGAAAGCCAGGCCGGCTCCCAGGTGCGGGGTCAGATACAACACACCACCCCGGGCAATCAAATCAATATTCCCCACTGGAATAACGCACTGGCTGCGATTTCCTCAACCTTGCAATTAAAACACTTAAGCCCGGCCGAGCAACTGCAGATCAATCGCCAGGGCGATCGAAATATCCGCCTGCAAACCCAATACGCACTGGGCTTACAAAGCCCTTTCGGTGGTCAACCGTTGGCATTGACCGGCTCTTTGCAGGAGTTGTTTGGGTTCCTGTCCGTACCGAAAAATGCAAATTTACTAAAAGGTCTTCATGCCCACAGCGATGGGCTCAGTGTATCCGGCTTGCAGCAGCGCTATACACAGGCGATAGATACCAAAACCGCTGAACAGGCATTAAACCACACCCGTGCGTTGTTAAAGCATCTGCAAATGCATGCGCCTTCCGGTCAACCAAGCTTTGCAGCACTTTACCCAGGCTTAAGCTTAAGCACTGTTGTAGACCGCTCGGCGGCATTACAGAACGGCTTTAAAGTCAATCAACAATCCAATGCCCGTGGTGCCGGGTTAAATGACCCTTATGTATTTGGTTTTAAACACCCGGTTATTTTCAATAACGGTAAAACCCACCCTATTGCAGTGAACCTCACCGGCAGCCTGGATGCACTGGGGCCTTTTATCAAAGCCGGGGGTTACGGCTGGCTCGCGGCTAATGGGCTGATACCGGATCA
>JANQRI010000026.1 GCA_028284675.1 Gammaproteobacteria bacterium
GCATCAGGGAAATCGCTGGCAGCATGTGCCGCAGCTGACGGCGGTTGAGCAGCAGAGTCTGAGCATACGATACGGCACGCCGTTAATGAATACCGGCACAGTCAGTGTGCCCGGTGCACAAACAGGTGCACCGATACTGCAACCTCAGCCGGTAATCCCGGCCCCGGTCACTTCACCCGTCAATGGCACCGCGCCGGCACCGGTGCATGTACCGGTGCCCTGATTAAATATTTCTAAAGCGTTACTTGTTTGGCTGTGGTGTCGTGCGTAAATACGGTTTGACTTCGGTGTGGCCTTTCGGAAATTTTTGTTTAATCTCTTCAGGGTCTTTAATCGTCGGCAGGATCACCACATCATCACCGTCTTTCCAGTTTGCCGGCGTCGCGACACTGTAGTTGTCGGTTAATTGCAGTGAGTCGATAACCCGCAGTATTTCGTCGAAGTTGCGACCGGTGCTTTTCGGGTAGGTAATCGTTGCGCGGATTTTTTTGTTCGGGTCGATAATAAAAACCGAACGTACCGGTGAGCTGTCGCCCTCGCCGGGGTGCAGCATATCGTATAATTCCGAAACCTTATGATCACGGTCGCCTAAAATGGGATAGCTGACTTTGGTGTTCTGGGTTTCGTTAATATCTTCAATCCAGTCGTTGTGATCGGAAACAGAGTCGACGCTGATCGCGATTACTTTAACGTTGCGCTTGGCAAATTCACTTTCTTTCAGGTTTGAAACTACGCCCAGTTCGGTGGTGCAAACCGGGGTGAAATCGGCCGGATGGGAAAACAATACGGCCCAGCTGTCGCCGATCCAGTCATGAAAATTAATGGTTCCTTGGGTGGAATCCTGTGTAAAATCCGGTGCGATGTCCCCCAGTCTTAGGCTCATTTTTTGTCCTCCTATCAGTTAAAAATGATTTTGTTCTGTTAGTCAGGCGGATAGATGTATTGTTCCGCCATATTCGTGGTTTTTAAATTATAGTCGAATGCAGTGGCCCGTGATAAACCAGGCATTATGAAGTATTCGGGCTTGCTGAAATGGTATCATGCGTAATGATAATATGGGCGGCATTTCCTGATGTGCCCAATCAAGTAGATGTCTTTGCCGCATTTATTTAAGGATTTTTCGATGAAAATAAAGATTTTACTGTTATTGATAGTCACCCTGGCTGTTGTCTATGCGGGGTACAGAATCAATTATAAGCCATATGATGTCAGCGTTGAGCTGACACTGGTGCCAACGTTTACCAAGGTCAAGCTGGATTTTGTGCATGAGTTTAAAAGCCAGTATTCCCTGCCGTTTCTGGGTTCTGCGGTTCTGGATATCAATAATGACGATATCCCTGAGGTGTTTCTCGGGGGCGGCTATCTGCAGCGAGACGGTTTATATGTTTATCGGGACGGCTACTTTGAGGATATCAGTGCAGAAAGCGGCTTCAGTAAAGAGATAGGGGACTCTACTTATGGGGCGGCATCGGTGGATGTTAACAAGGACGGTTACTCGGATTTGTTTGTTGCTCGTGACAGTGGTCTTTATTTGTATATCAATCAGCAGGGGTTTTTCGTAAAACAAAAACTGGCAGTGGAATTTGATCCGGTCAGTGTGCCATTGTCAATCGCATTGGGTGATATCAATTTGGACGGGCATGTGGAAATGTTTGTTTCAAGCTTTTTGAAACCTGAGTATTTGCGTGGTCAGGTATTTAATGATCCGGATTACGGTGCTGATAGTTTGTTATTATTAAATAATGGTAACAATACATTTACTGATATTACCAAGTCTTCCGGTTTGGGTTATCGTCATAACACCTTTACCGCACTGTTTGCTGATTTGAATGCCGATAGCCGGGCTGATCTGGTTGTTGCATACAATACCGGTCAACCCCGTATCTATAAAAACCTGGGTAATAACCTTTTTGAGAATATACCGTTACCGGTTTCCGATTCTTTTAGTTTTCCGATGGGTATTGCTGCCGGTGATTACAATAACGACAGTCGCCTGGATTTATTATTCACGAATATCGGCACAACGATTCCACCGTTTCTCGCCAAAGGTGATTTAACGCAGGGCCAGACTTTAAATACCCGCTGGATGTTATTGCAGAATGACGGTGATTTTAAATTTACCGATGTCGCAGAGAATGTGAAAGTTGCGAACTACGAATTTGGCTGGGGTGCAGTATTTGAAGATATGAATCTTGATGGTTTGCAGGATCTGATTGTTGCAACCAATTACATTAAATTTCCACCGCATTTGGTGTATCGCAGCCCGGGTAAACTGCTGTTGCAGACGTCTGACCGGCTATTTGCACCGGCTGAAAAACCGGCTGGGGTAGAGAACCGGCGCTTTGGAATGACTCCGTTGGTGGCTGATTTTAATGCCGACGGCTATCCTGATCTGGTGCAGGTGAATCTTGATGGCCCGGCGGTTGCGTATATCAATAATGGCGGCAACAGGAAGTTTGCGAAAGTATTGCTGAATGATACGCCTGCGGCGCTCGGTGCGAAAATCACACTGGAGTCAAACGGTATAGAGTATACCCGCTATCGGATCAGTGGTGAGGGGCTCGCTTCCGACCAAACGCGTGCAGTGACTTTTGGGCTGGATCAGAACACCACGATCAGCCGCGTCCAGGTCAGATATCTTGGCGGTAAAACATTAACGGTTGAGAAACCGGGCATCAATCAGATAATTGATTTTCGGGAAAAGCTGGCGCCACCTGTACCTATTGCGAGCGATTTATCAAAGGAACTCAGTAAAGCACTCAGTAAAGATGAACCTGACGAAAAACCGCAACCGCCTGCTGAGGAGGTCCGCAGACCGGCACCGTCACCGACATTGGAAGATGAACTTGAGCTGTTATTGTCGGAGTAGTTTTTTTAATTTCTGCAGTATCCGTTTTGAATATACCGATTCAGTTTAATCGCAGTACGCTGCCGGGTTTAACAATAGCGCTGATTTTAATCAGTGTGGCTATAACATTGCTATCTGCCTTCGGCGATAACCGTAATTTAATAAGCGGTTGGTATATTTCCAATTTTCCGGCCGATGCGGATTTGCCTGAAGTGCGCAATGGTGAGGTGTGGCGTTTGCTGACACCGGTGTTTTTGCATTTTCATCCGTTGCATTTGATTTTTAATATGTTGTGGCTCTGGATTCTTGGACGCACGATTGAAAAGCTTCAGTCGCCGTTACGATTGTTACAGCTGGTGTTGTTTATGGGTGTGATATCGAATCTCGGGCAATTCTATGCCGACGGGCCGCGTTTTGGTGGTATGTCCGGAGTGGTTTATGGGTTGTTTGCCTATGTGTGGGCGCAGGGAAAATATAACCCCGGTTCCGGTTTATTTTTACATAAAAGTGTCGCGATACAGATTATTGTCTGGTATTTGATTTGCTGGACCGGCCTTGTCGGGCCGATTGCGAACATCGCACATACCGTGGGTTTGCTGGTTGGTTTGATCATCGGTTATATGGGCAAACAATCCGGTAAGCTGCCAGGCTCTTAAAACTATGATTGTTTCAATACATTTAAATTTATACGATGGGTGATAATATGAGTGCTTCCAAACTACGTGAACAGTTAGACCAGCTGCAGCGTGAGATTAGTCAGCTGGATGTAAGTGATGATGAAGAAAAACAGCGGTTACAGCAGCTTATTGCAGATATTCAGGCCGCCTCGGATGCAGATGAAGCGGAAGCAGGTTTGCATGGAAGTTTGAGTGATGCGGTGACCCATTTTGAAGCCAGGTATCCCCGGCTGACCGCGATTATGAACGATATTATGGTTACTTTAAGCAATATGGGTATTTGAAAGGCCGGTTAGCCTGCTTCCTGGCGCCTTTCGGTGCGAGGTAAAACAATTTCGGTTCCCGGGCGCAGGTTATTCAGGCGGATGTCCGGGTTGTATTGTAGAAACAGCCACAGCGGAACTTCATATTTAATATGCGTGAGTTCCCAAATAGAGTCACCGCGCCGGATGGTGTGCTTATAAGTCCCGGTAATCTGGTATTCGGAAAAATAAGTTTCCTGCAGGTTGCGGTGGTATGAAATACGTCTTTGTTCGAATGTGGCTGCGTCGACTTTGGAAAAATCCAGCTTCAGGCGTTTGCCAATAATTACCGGTTTGCCGAAACGCATGCGATTAATTTTGCGCAGGTTGCTGGCCCTTAGTTCCAGCCATTCAGCATAATGGCCCAGTGTTTCGGCGGCTTGTACGATAATATGGTTGTCCGAAACTGAATAATCGCTGGGGTCGGCTGATAGCGCCGGGTGCAGGCCGGCCGGCTGTGCCGGCGCAAGTGCTTCGGCTTCTTCTTCACTGGTGGGTTCCGCTTCTTCAAGCGTATCGATAATCGCCGAACTTAATTCCGCATTCGTCACGGTTTCATTTGCCGGTAAGGCCTGCCGCTCAGCGATCGCATCAATAATATTGTCTGTCAATTCAGCGGGGTTTTCTGCCGGTGCGGAGATGTTGTCTGTTTCGATGGTGGGTTCTGCGACAGGTTCGGGGCTTTGAGGTGTGGATTGTTCTGGCTCGGCCGGTTTATCGACGGCAGTTGTTGCCGTAGTGAGCGTGGTTTTGGTTGTCGCCGGAACTGTCGGTTCATTGCCGGCGTTGTTTGTGCCATCGGTTTGTGTTGGGGCCTGATCCAGGCTTGCGACCACCAGCGGTTTTTGCGCCAGGTTGCGGGCTGCAGTGATGTCCAGTAACTGGCCGGCTGAAATTTTGTTCCGGTTTGGAAGCTGGTTCGCCGACATTAATGCCTGCTCAGAGACCGAAAATGCGGATGCAATGATTGAAAGTGTGTCACCCCGTCGCACCTGATAACGGCCATCCACCAGACGGCGTGGTTGTGTCTGCCGTGTTCTGGAGTTTTGCGGGAGTTGCAGAACCTGCCCAACCCGGATGAAATGGCGGTTGGATAAATTATTCATTGCCATCAGGTCTCTGACACGTACCTTAAAACGGTCCGCTATCTGGGATAAAGAGTCACCGCGCCTAACCCGGTATGTTAGATCCGGCAGTTGCCGGTTGTGACGTTGGACGGTTGGTATTGATGCCAATAAGGTGCCGGCAGTAGCGCCGGCTTCTTTGGGAACACGCAACTCATAGCCGCGAGGGACATATTTTTCACCGCGCCAAACCGGTTTGCGTAATGCGGGGTTTAAGCGGCGCAGTATATCCATTTCAATACTCAGCGCACCGGACAGAGCGGTTGCGGGTATATAGTTTTCCAGTTTGATCAACTGGCTGCCGTCGGGTGAATCCAGTGTGACCTCACCGTAATAATGGCCTGAATTGCGGTTAACCTGGACGGCTGCCAGAAACGCAACATAGAAATTTCGTGATGCAAACTTAAAGGTGCGGCTCTTGTATTCTCTTAGAATTTTGACAATTTCGGTATTGCCAAATTTTGCTGCCGCGCGGCGCATACCGGAAACACCGTGATTATAGGCGGTAATGGCCAGTGGCCAGCTGTCGGTAAGTGCATAGTTGTGTTTCAGCAATCGTGCTGCGGCTACTGAGGAAATATAAGGATCGAGGCGTTCATCGACGATATGATCGATGCGCATAAAGCGCCGGCCGGTAGAGCGGGTAAACTGCCACATTCCTGCGGCGCCGACAAATGAATATGCTGAGGGGTTGAATGAGGACTCGACATGCGGCAGGGCGGAAATTTCAAGCGGCAAATCCATTGATTGCAAGGTTTCCAGAATATGCGGCATCCAGCGACCTGAGCGTACCAGGCCTTCTTTGAATCTGTCTGACTGACCCAGCTGAAAACGCAGACGTTTGGCGGCTTGCCGCAGGGTTTTACGTTCGACGTTCTCAGGCCACAGCGCGAGAATGCGGCGTTCCTCTTCATTAAGGTTGGAGTGATCGCCGCGTGCGAGTGACAGCAAAGTGCTTTTCAGGTGTTTTTTGACTTTCTTGACGATCTTGTTGCGTTTTTTACGGGTGATACCGGGTTCGAATTGAACCCTGTCGTATACAATATTCAGATAACGATCATCATGAATAAACCCTTCATTTGAGCTGATTTCCGTATAGACCCGAACCCAGAAACCAATATCGGGTTCCAGTGCCGCCGGTCTTGCGAAGTGTTGATGCTGATTATCAGCTTGTGCGAATGTGCAGCCGATTAAGAGCAAAAAGCATAAAAACCGGCTTGTTCGTGATATTGGCATTGATATGTTTGATTCAAAAAGTGTGTAGGGTTTCATTAATGAGTGATTAATGCAAGTTCCGCACCGGCTGCGAATTGGTATCCTGTGATGTGTTCCGGTTTTTTGTGATAGAGCAGGATAAAAGTCTCCGTTTCAACGAAAACACCGTATACGTATAAGCTGCGCAAACATAAAAAATCGTGTTAAAGTCGCTGTCCCCTGCGAATATGGTTTGCTCTGATGGGTATTGAACCTTTATATGAAAGCCAGTTATCCAGCCTGACCCTGATGGGGCATGGTAAAGTGCGTGATTTGTATGCGGCCGGCAGTGAACACACGCTGATTGTAACCACTGACCGCATTTCTGCATTCGATGTCGTGTTGCCTGACCCGATTCCCGGGAAAGGCAAGGTATTAACAGAAATTTCCAGGTTTTGGTTTACGCGGCTCGCTCATATTGTGCCTAACCACCTTAGCGATATAGCGTTGAGCAGTTACCTGAGTGATGCTGAAATCAGTTATCTGGATGGCCGCGGTATGCTGGTTAAGAAGTTGCGGCCGTTGCCGGTTGAAGCGGTGGTGCGGGGTTATTTGATTGGTTCCGGGTGGAAAGACTATCAGGCGAAAAGGCAAGTATGCGGCATATCTTTGCCGCAAGGCCTGCAGCAGGCAGAGCGCCTGCCTGAACCGATTTTTACACCGGCAACCAAAGCGGCGCTTGGTGACCATGATGAAAATATCACATTTGACCAGGTTGTTGAGCTGGTTGGCGGTGAGCTTGCCGAACAAATACGCGATGTCAGTCTGCAGCTATATCAGGAGGCCTCTGACTATGCTTTGCAGCAGGGTATTATCGTGGCCGATACCAAGTTTGAGTTTGGCCTGGATCAGGAGCAGCGTCTGGTTCTGATCGATGAAGCGCTTACACCTGATTCCTCACGATTCTGGCCGGCAGATGAATACCGTGTGGGCATCAGCCCGCCGAGTTTCGATAAGCAGTTTGTGCGTGATTATCTCGAAACGCTCGATTGGAACAAAAAAATTCCCGGCCCAAATTTGCCGGGCGATATTATTCAAAAGACTGCACAAAAGTATCAGGAAGCTTTGCAACGTTTAACAGCGGTCTGAAACCCCATGAGCCCGGATAGCGTCAAAGGTATTTTTATTACCGGCACCGATACCGAAGTTGGCAAGACATTTGTCGGGGTGGGTCTGGTGGCGGCTCTCAAAGCCCGCGGGGCCGATGTGCAGCCGCGTAAACCGGTGGAGTCCGGGTGTTTATTGGAAAATGGGGTACTGGTTCCGGCCGACGGGTCTTTATACAGAGATGCGACCGCAGGTGATGTTTCTCTCGACCTTATTACGCCTTATCGTTTGCATGCGGCGTTGTCGCCAAAGCGGGCGGCAGTGCTTGAAGATAAGGATATTACGATCGATTTATTGTGTGATGCGGTCAACCATGGCTTAAGCTCTGAGAGCCTGGTCGTTGTGGAGGGTGCCGGCGGATTTTATTCGCCTTTGGCGCTGGACGGTTTAAATGCCGACCTGGCCAGGCGCCTCGCATTTCCAGTGTTGTTGGTCGTTGCGGATCGTTTGGGTTGTATCAACCATACCCTGCTGAGTATAGAGGCGATAAAAGGTTGCGGCCTGCAGCCGGCCGGCATCGTGTTGAGTGGTGTAACCGACAGCGAGATGGAAAATGCACCGGAGCTGGGCAACAGGACCGGTTTGCCGGTATGGACTGTTCCTAAATATGAAAAAAATATTAATTATTTGCCTGAGTCGGATTTATTGCCCATGCTAAATTTGCTATTTTATGGGGCCCGCTCAAAATAGTCGACAGCACTGTTGATTGTACAAAGCTTTTTGCCGCGGACTTCAAGGAAGGAGGGACATTTATTGTGAGCAATCTGCGTTATCCTTCGGGTGCGCCACCCGTACTCAATCATACTATCACCCCCTGCACGGTATCGTCCGGGCGTTCGGCCGGACAGTTTTCCACTCAACCGCATTTGTATATTGACCATGATCAGACTGCCTACCGGGTTGCGTTAAAAGCGCTGGCGGCTGGCACCGGTGCGGATTGGTGTGGTTTATATATTTTTTCCGGTGGGCACGATAATGATTTTAAATTCTCAAGGCTGACTTGTTGGCATAAAGCCGCGCACCCTCATGAGTTGACGGGTATGAACAGCCTTTTTCTGGCGAAGGATGCCGCGTTACGTAACGGCATTGAACAGCATTCGACAGTCGCTTGTGATACGCAGGCTTTGTATAAGGTGTCCCCAGTACCTTTAGGTGTTCTGAAAAAAGGACCGGTTTTAGTTGCGCCTATTGTGACCGGTTCATCGGTGGCCGGGTTACTTGTGCTAAAGCGTGATTTTAATCAGCAATTCTGGACCGGTGATGAGCGCAATCAGGTTGAACTGGCAACCGCCGCATTAACGCCGGCAATTCAATCAGAATTGAAGCAGCAAAATGCAGCGCCCGATATAGCCCAGTTTCGGCGTATGATGAATGCATCTCCTGATTTGTTGTGGTCAATGGATATTCAAGGTCGTTGGACATATATGAGCCCAATGGCGGAACGAATTTTCGGTTATGTGCTGAGCGAAATGCTTAACCGCCCCTGTTCGGATTTTCTGGACCCTGAAAAGAAACAGGATCTACATGCGATATTCGATGCGTTTAAGCGCGGTGAAAAATTTTTTCGTACGGAATTAAATTTTGTACGTGAAGACGACAGCAAAGTGACGCTACTGTGCAGCGCAATACCGCTGTTTGATGAATATAACAGGCTCGTTGGCGCCTGTGGCAGCGGTATTGAAATTACCGATCTGAAAAATACCATCAAGCTGCTGGAAGAGAGACAGCAATGCTATCAGATGGCGGCCGGTGCAACGCACGAAGTTGTCTGGGATTGGAATATGCGGTCTCATAAGATCTGGATGAACCTCGATTCCAGAGAACTTTTCGGTTACAATAGCAAAGATTTGGAGTCAGTCGCGCGCTGGAAATTTAAAGGTATTCATTCCGAAGATCGTAAAAAAACACTGGATAGTTTGCGGGAAGCTTTAAAAGAGAAAAAACACCGTTGGAGTGCTGAGTATCGCTTCCGCTATGGCAAGGATTTTTACGCGCAGGTTTTGGATCGTGCGCATATTATTTATGACAGACAGTTGCGACCTGTTCGTATGATTGGTGCAATGAATGATGTGTCGGCACAAAAACGCTATGAGCAGCAATTGCGTGACTCCCGGGAGCGGTTACGCAAACTGGCGGTACGCGTACAGAATGCGCGCGAACAGGAGCGTACTATGCTGGCAAGAGAGCTGCATGATGAGTTTGCCCAGGTGCTGACCGCGCTTAAACTGGATTTGACCTGGTTGCGGCGCAAGCTGAGCGAGGAGGATGTGGTGTTGCAGGGCCGTATAGAGGAGATGTCCTGTACCATTGAGCAGACTATGGAGCGTGTATGGAAAGTTGCTTCTGATTTGCGCCCTAAGCTGCTGGATGATCTGGGTTTAAAGGCTGCGATACAGTGTCAGCTGGCCAAATATCAGGAACGAACAGGTGCGCTTTGCGGGGCAAGGCTATTGGCGCTGGACGGGCTTAAGCCCGGTCAGGAATTGGAAATCGCGATATACCGTATTTTCCAGGAAGCGCTGTCAAATATCGCACGGCATACCAACGCCGATAGAGTGGAAGTTACCGCGACCAGGAATCAGCATCATCTTGAGTTGACCATTAATGACAACGGAGCGGGTATTCCGCCGGATCGTGTCGATGATATTAATTCACTGGGGCTGGAAGGTATGCGTGAGCGTGCCGGTGTGTTTGGCGGCCGGGTTAAAATCGAGCCGCTGGCAGCGGGAGGTACACGGGTACTGCTTCGTGTGCCCTGGCGAAACTTCGAGCCGGATGATTCTGTCGCGGAAGAGGTGGCTGCCGGTTAGTACCGGATCAGGTATCCAGCTAAGCTGTGTCGCCGGGCTCTGCCATATTGCCTACTTCGACAATTTTCATTGCATTGGTTGCGCCATGGCTGCCCATTAGGTCGCCTTTGGTGATAATCACAAGGTCGCCGTCTTCCAGGTGCTCTTCTTTTTTCAATAGTGCTACCGCGGTGCTGTTGGCGGTGGCGTGATCGCTAAAGAACTCCTTCAGTTTTATTGGGTGTATACCCCGGTACAGGCAGGCGCGACCAATCGCCTGGTCATGTCGGGTTAATGCAAAGATAGGTATTGATGAGCTGATCCTGGACATAGCCATCGCAGTGGAGCCTGATTCGGTCAACGCAATAATGGCTTTAACATGTAAATGGTTGGCTGCATACATTGCAGACATGGCGATAGTCTCATCAACCCGCTCAAACCGGGTGTTCAGGCGGTGGCTGGAGGTAGTGGCCTCCGGTTCTTTTTCCACCCGTAAACAAACACGAGTAACGGCTTCAATGACTTTTACCGGATGTTTGCCGGCTGCTGTTTCAGCTGAAAGCATGACCGCATCGGTGCCGTCCAGTACCGCGTTCGCGACATCGAATACCTCGGCGCGGGTAGGGATCGGGTTCTGGATCATGGATTCCATCATTTGTGTGGCAGTGATCACTACGCGGTTATGATCGCGTGCCGCAGTGATAAGGCGTTTTTGTACCGCCGGCAGCTCGGCATCGCCGATTTCCACGCCCAGATCGCCTCGCGCGATCATAATGCCGTCCGAGGTTTTGATAATATCGTCGATGACTTCCAGCGCCTCGTAGCGTTCAATTTTGGAAATAATGCCGCCGTTGCCGCCGGCTTCCTGCAACAGGCTGCGGGCCTGCTTTACATCATCCGGGCTGCGTGGGAATGAGATCGCAAGATAATCACAGCCGATTTTTGCTGCCGTCAGAATATCTTTGCGATCTTTCTCGGTGATTGCCGGTGCCGATAAACCACCGCCGCGTAAATTAATGCCTTTGTTATTTGACAGCACGCCGCCGATCGCGACACGTGTATGAATTTTACTGCCTTCAACCTTGGTGACTTCAAGTTCAAGCCGGCCGTCATCAAGTAACAGCATGTCACCTTTTTTTACGTCTTCAGGTAAAGTCTTATAAGTAACACCGACATGTTCATGGGTGCCGGCATTGGTATCCAAAGATGCATCAAGAATGAATGCGTCACCTTCATTTAATGTTACCGAGCCATCGACAAATTTCTCAGTGCGTATTTTAGGGCCCTGGAGATCGACCAGTATGCTTACGTTGCGGCCAACCTTTTTGGCGGATTCGCGTACCAGGTTTGCGCGCTGTATGTGGTCATCGGCGACCCCGTGTGAAAAGTTCAGGCGTACAACATCGACACCGGCGGCGATAATAGCTTCTAAGGTTTCAGCATCATTGGTTGCCGGGCCCAGAGTGGCGACAATTTTGGTTCTTCTAAGCATCTGGAAAAGTCTCTGTGTTATTTATCGGTTTATTTTGTTTGAGTATCGTTAGCTTTGCGCGCGTTGTTCCAGCATAGCGACTGCCGGTAATTTTTTGCCTTCAAGGAATTCCAAAAAGGCACCACCGCCAGTGGAAATGTACGAAATCTTATCGGCAAGCCCGTATTTGTCAATCGCGGCAAGGGTGTCTCCACCGCCTGCAATTGAGAATGCATCGGATGCCGCGATGGCTTCCCCAATGGTTTTTGTGCCTGCGGCAAATTGTTCGAACTCAAATACTCCGACCGGGCCATTCCAGACAATCGTGCCTGCGTTTTTCAATGATTCGGCAAGTGCTGCGGCAGACTCAGGGCCGATATCGAAAATCATATCTTCATCACTCACATCGCCAACCGCTTTCAGTGTCGCTTTCGCGCTGGCTGAAAACTCCGTTCCGCAGACCACATCGGTTGGAACAGGGATATCAGCATTGCGCTTTCGCGCGTTTTCGATAAGGTTTTTTGCAGTGTCCAGCAGTTCGGCTTCATACAGGGATTTGCCGACATTATGGTCTGATGCAGCGATAAACGTGTTTGCAATACCGCCGCCTACAATCAGCTGATCGACTTTGGCGGATAAAGATTCCAGCACGGTCAGTTTGGTTGAAACCTTGGAGCCGCCGACAATTGCGACCAGCGGACGTGCCGGCTCGCTGAGCGCTTTATCCAGTGCTTCCAGCTCGGCTGATAATAATGGTCCGGCGCATGCCTTGGGTGCATATTTACCGGCACCGTGAGTAGAGGCCTGCGCGCGATGCGCGGTGCCGAAAGCATCCATTACATAAATATCGCACAGTGCGGCCATTTTGCGTGCGAGACTTTCATCGTCTTTTTTCTCACCTTTTAAAAACCGGACGTTTTCGGCGACAGTGAGCACGCCAGGTGCCAGGTCGACCCCATCAATCCAGTCTTTCGCGAAGCGCACTTCGTAATCCAGTGCTTCGGCCAGATAGTCTGCGACCGGTTGCATTGAAAATTCCGGATTGTATTCACCTTCGGTTGGGCGGCCCAAATGCGATACCACCAAAACCTGGGCATTGGATTGCAAAGCCATTTTAAGCGTCGGTATGCTCGCCTCGATACGTTTGGTGCTGGTGATTTTTCCGTCAGCCAGTGGCACGTTGAGGTCCTGACGAATAAACAGTCGTTTGCCGTCGAGGTCAAGTTCGGTCATTTTCAATACAGACATAGTGATCGTATTGCCTTCTGTGTTTGGTGGTTTCTGAATAACAAACCCCAGGCGGTTAATGCGATGCCTGGGGTTTGTGTGTTACCGGGCCGGTACCGTGGGTACTAGGCGTTAACAAATGCGACGGTAGTGTCGAGCATTCTGTTGGAGAAGCCCCACTCATTGTCGTACCACGCCAGCACTTTCACCAGTTTGCCGTCGATGACTTTGGTCAGGCCGGCATCATAGGTTGAAGATACCGCAGTATGGTTGAAATCAGCCGATACCAGCGGTGCGTCGCTAAACGCGAGAATGCCTTTCAGGTCGCCTTCGGCAGCGTCTTTCAGGATGCCGTCGATTTCTTCCTTGGATGTATCGCGCTTGGCAACAAATGACAGGTCCACGACCGACACGTTAATCGTGGGTACACGCATCGCGAAACCGTCCAGTTTGCCGGCCAGCTCAGGCATAACCAGGCCGACCGCTTTTGCTGCGCCGGTGCTGGTTGGAATCATGGATTGAGTTGCCGAACGGGCACGACGCAGGTCTTTATGGAAAACATCTGTCAGTACCTGATCGTTGGTATATGCATGGATGGTGGTCATCAGACCGTGCTCTACGCCGATTGTATCGTGCAATGGCTTCACCAGTGGCGCGAGGCAGTTGGTGGTGCAGGACGCGTTCGAGATAATGGTATCTGAAGCTTTTAATGTTTTATGGTTAACGCCGTATACGATAGTGGCATCGACATCATTGCCGCCCGGTGCAGAGATAATGACTTTTTTCGCGCCACCTTCAAGGTGTGCGCCGGCTTTTGCCTTGCTGGCGAAAAAACCTGTGCATTCATGCACGACATCAACACCCAGTGAACTCCACGGTAGTTTTGCCGGGTCACGTTCGGCTAATACCTTGATTCGGTCGCCGTTCACCACCAGGTGATCGCCTTCCACCGAGACTTCGCCCGGAAAGCGGCCATGTACGGTATCGAATTTGGTCAGGTGTGCGTTAGTGTCGGCATCGCCGAGATCGTTAATGGCTACAATCTGGATTTCATCGGTGCGGCCTGATTCGTACAGCGCACGTAGAATGTTACGTCCGATGCGTCCGTAACCATTAATCGCGACTTTAATCGTCATTTTTTACTCCTCTTTAAGCTTTTAATTTCAATCACACAGCAGTCATCGATTGCATGCTTCCGCGGGGCAGTCGGCCGTCATAACTTCCGGCCGGCGCAGATAGGCCGGTGGCGGAACCGCATAATTTGAGCGCTTAATTATGATGATGGTGCAGAAAAACCCCAGAGCTTGGGCTCCACGGTATTACTTCCCAATCCCACGCGTTTGCGCCTGTTTTGCGCACGCAATTTGAGAGGTCGGAGAGTAGCATAGATTCTTTATATTTCGAATGGCGTACAGGAAAAACTCGAAAGATTTTGACTGTTCAGATCGAATCCATAGGGTTTGGGTGCCGGCCGCTCGCAGGCCGTGAATGGGTCCATAATGTGGCATATATCGCATTTGGCGGTATTTATTCGCAATAAATTCGGGATTTGGCTTGCTTTTTACTGAAAATGACCTAAATAGATGGTCTGGAACTGCGTATTATTACATATGAAACCATTAGGGGATGCCGTAGTCTAAATTTCCTCAGCAGATGGTGAATTAGGTGCTATACTCGTCAGATTTTGTTTGCAACCTCTAAAACTATAAGAACGTTAGGCATGAATGAAGCAGTCGCGGTAAATCAAAAGCAACAATCTCAAATTAAAGAACTCATCGCAAAAGGCAAGGAACAAGGTTTTTTGACCTATTCTGAGGTCAACGACCATTTGCCCGATGAGCTGGTCAATACTGACCAGGTTGAAGATATCATCGGTATGATCAATGACCTGGGGATCAAGGTTCTGGAAACAGCGCCGGATGCAGATAGCCTGCTCCTCACAGATGATACCGCCACCGATGAAGATGCCGCTGAAGAGGCGGCCGCCACACTGGCAATGGTGGACAGCGAATTTGGCCGTACCACCGATCCGGTCAGAATGTATATGCGGGAAATGGGTACAGTTGAGCTGCTGACCCGTGAAGGTGAAATCGAAATCGCAAAGCGTATAGAAGACGGTTTGCGCCAGGTCTTAACCGCGTTATCAATGTATCCCAACTCTGTTGCCACCGTTTTGGAGGCTTATGAACAGCACCTGGAAGGTGAGGGGCGGCTCAGTGATATTGTGTCCGGGTTTGCATACACGGATGACGATGTGCCACCGCCGCCGCAACAGCCCCCGGTCGCCAACGATGCCAGTAACGAAGCCAGCAATGATGAAGATGCTGAGGGTGATGGCAGCGATGATGATGACGCTGAGGAAGAGGCCATCGATACCGGACCGGACCCGGAGGAAGTTAATCTCAAAATGACTGAGTTGCGGAACCTGTTTAATCAGGTCATTCGCAAGCGTAGCGGTTTCTTTCAGGGTAGTGGTCAGAAGTACCGTGAGCAGATGTCCGAGAAATTTATGGAATTTCGGTTCTGTGCGCCGTTTGTCGACGGTTTGGCCTATAACCTGCGTTCGGTTGTATCACGCATCCGGCATACAGAGCGGCAGATTATGAGTATCTGTGTCAGGCAGTGCAAAATGCCGCGAAAGACATTTATCGATGTGTTTCCGACCAAGGAAACTGATCCGAATTGGGTCAAAGAGCAAATCAGTTCCGGTGTGGAGTATGCCGAGAAGTTAAAAGAGCATGCCGAGGATATTAAGGCGCTACAGCTGATGCTTGCCGATATAGAGCAGATATCCGAACTGAAAATCAGTGAAATCAAAGAAATAAACCGGCAGATGTCGATCGGCGAGGCGAAAGCGCGTCGTGCGAAAAAAGAAATGGTCGAAGCAAACCTGCGACTGGTGATTTCAATCGCAAAAAAATACACCAATCGCGGCCTGCAGTTTCTGGATCTGATTCAGGAAGGCAATATCGGTTTGATGAAAGCAGTCGACAAATTTGAATATCGGCGTGGTTATAAATTCTCGACCTATGCGACCTGGTGGATCAGGCAGGCGATTACCCGCTCGATTGCCGATCAGGCCCGAACGATCCGTATTCCGGTGCATATGATCGAAACGATCAACAAGCTCAATAGAATTTCACGGCAGATACTTCAGGAGCAGGGTCGTGAAGCGACTCCGGAAGAACTGGCTGAAAAAATGGAAATGCCGGAAGACAAGATCCGTAAAGTCCTGAAAATCGCGAAAGAGCCGATTTCGATGGAAACCCCGATCGGCGACGATGAAGATTCGCATCTGGGTGATTTCATTGAAGATGCAAACGTGACATCACCGATCGAATCAGCGTTGGATGAAGGTCTTTCCGAAGTGACTCGTGAAGTGTTGGCCGGGCTGACACCGCGGGAGGCAAAAGTGCTGCGGATGCGGTTTGGTATTGATATGAATACTGATCATACTTTGGAAGAAGTGGGTAAGCAGTTCGATGTGACCCGCGAGCGTATTCGTCAAATCGAAGCCAAAGCTTTGCGTAAGCTGCGCCACCCGTCACGTTCCGAAAGACTGCGCAGTTTTCTCGATCACGAATAATTGCCAAACGCACACGACGGATTTATCATGACGCTCCCTTTGGGAGCGTTTTGTTTTTTGGTTACTCATGGCCCTTGGCGGGGCTGCGAAGCAGCAAGGTTGGTAGCTCGACTCGCACTGAGCGCGTCGGACAAGTGGAACAAAATAGAAGTTGGTTCAACACGGGCCCTTAGCGGGGCTGCGAAGCAGCAAGGTTAGAGCGCTCGACTCATAATGACCAGGGCCATGTAGTAAGATAGGAAAAGTTAGTCTATGGGGGTCCTTAGCTCAGTTGGTTAGAGCATCCGACTCATAATCGGCAGGTCGAAGGTTCAAGTCCTTCAGGACCCACCATCCTTCTTAAGGTCCGTACCGGGAACATGGTTTACGGATAATACCGGAGACATGGTTTACAGTTCCGGGGCAAAAGGGTTGGAGGCCGGTTCAACGCGGCCTTCATC
>JANQRI010000046.1 GCA_028284675.1 Gammaproteobacteria bacterium
GCAACCGGGTTGGGCTCAGCGCCGACCCGACCGCGGCCGGGGGCGGTATGCTGATCCAGGGCCAGTTCGATCCGGCCAATCCGATGACGCTGGATTCCAATAATGAAGCCGGCAGTATTGATGCCACCCTGAATGTCCCCGCCTGGCTGCAGTTCGATTGGGATAATGACGGCAATAACGATGATGATCCCACCGCTAAAATCACTTTCGGTGTGTTTGATAACTCCGACAGACCGATCTATATGCGGGAAGTGTATTGATAATATAAATACATTTAGAGATGTATCCAAAGCTATAGATACACGAATAAATCAATGTATTATAATAATTACAAAGCCACTTTAACAAACAACCTATTACCAATGTTAACGGCTTATTACTTTGGCTTAAAAACACTGTTCTTTGCACCTTAAGCATTATAACCTTCGGCAAAATCGCGTTAAAAAACCGCAAAAACTATAACATCTGGGCAATATTTTTATCAGCACCACTGCGCTATAGTATACACATAGCGATAAACAACCAGCTTTTAAAAACCAACGTCGCTTTTATATTTTTACTACCGGTTCATCATTAATCAGAACCAACCCAAGCTCCAACGCAGGGCAAGGGCCGCTTTCAAATTATTAAATAAATGTGAGGAATCACCATGAGTCAGCCCACTTACTCCTTCTCAAGCACGATAAATATTCAAGGATTAAATTATCAACCTCAATACTATGCCTACAACCCTTACACTACCAGTGGGCAAAACTACTTTAGTAGTGCGGTCAACAATGCCTCACAGGCGAATGCAGCCACAGCGACAACCGAAAGCACTGCAACCCAGTCAGCCGAACCGGTTAAAACCAATGAAGAAAAAATAGAAACTTCGCTGAATAAGCTGCGCGGCTCATCTGCGAGAGGATATAGTGATGCTGTTACCTGGCGCGGCATACTCGGCGGCACAGAAACAAAAGATTTAATAACTTCGTTAACCCGAAACTGGAACACTTCAGCTACTGAAGAAGGTGTTTATAAGATGCAAACCGCATTCAAAGAAAGCGGTATTCTTGCAGAAGAAACCATCGCCAAACACCCGCAGAACTTTGATACCGCGATCAAAAATGTCGCTTCATTGAAAGCCTCCGGTCGTATCAGCGCAACTTATGCGGATCAATTAACAACAGAACTCCAACAGGCCAAAGCAGCCTATGTCCAGCTTAAAGCAGCCGTCGGCCAGGGTGGTAAAGTCAGTGAAATGCGTACCGGACAGGTAGACAGCATTGCTGCGGCAATGGACAAAGCAGCCGCTGAAATGAAAGATGTTAATGATCTGATGAGTGTTGATAAAATATCAGAAGCCATTAATCTGAAAAACAAGCCGAATTGGCTTCAAGAAGGCTTCGGTAACGTCGGCTATCTGGGACATGTCACCAACAATGCCAAAGCGGTTGGCGATACTCAAGTCAGTACAACCTCGAAAGCATTTCAGGATGCAATCAACGGTTTTAAGAAAGGTACTGTCAGCAGTACTCAGCTGCTCTCTACTGCCACCGCATTTGAAAATGCATTGAATGCAAGCAGCGATAAAACAGTCGGCGAAAAAACCGGGAATTATGATCTAACCGGTTCAGTCAAAAAACTGATCAGTGCAGACACCACTAATCTGAGCAGTGCAGAGCGCGCCACACTGTTAAATGATGTTGATCTCGAAATTCGTACAGCACACAACATCTATGCAAGCAAACATGCGACCAAAGCACGTGAAGATGGCAATGTGCAAAAAGCTTTTGGTGACAAAGCTGCAGCCACACAGAAGGTCATCGATCAGATTTACAAAAAGTACGGTGATCTGGCCGGCCGTTCGTACACCTCAAATCTTGGTGAACTGGATGAATTACTGGCCGGGGTACAGGCGATAGCTCAACGTCTCGCCAGCGGCAACAGCACTAATAATGACCTGCGCGCAATCCGCGCACTGGAAAACCTGATTGAGTACCGGGTTGAGAATCCGGGTGCCGAAACAGATGCACGCGCACGTCAATTTGTTCAACAGCTAACCGGCGGACAGCGTCTTCTTGGCCTGGACGATATACCGAAAAACCGTGAAGACGCATTTACCCAGCTGGGTATGAACGGTGGCGGTATAGACTACCTGATTAAAGGTTTAAGAGACGATACAATGTCGCTGAATCACACTTTTGACCGAATGAATCATCGCGGTCAAGCATATAATAGCTATAGCCCGATCACATTCAATCCGGCCAGCAGCTTCTATTCACCCGGGTTGGGCAGTTATAAATTCGGCTTCAGCAATATGGGTATCAACAACCCGTTCAGCCTGATGAACGCATATAACCCATCAGGTCTGACAAGCTCTTATGGCTCATTCAACCTGATGAATTCATATAGCCCAAGCGCTTACAGCTACGGGCCCAGCATGATGCAGAGCTTCAATAGCCCGTTATTCAGCATGATGAGCTCATATAGCCCAAGTAGCCCAAGCGCCTACAGCTACGGACCCAGCATGATGAGTTCATATAGCCCAAGCACCTACAGCACACCAAGCCTGTTCAGCAGCACAACCAGCCTGTCAGGTCCGGGCGGCTTTAGCTTCAGCAACTCTTTCAGTGTTGCGGGCAACCCGTTCAGTTTTGGAAGCTCAATTAATAACCCGTTTACATTTGGCAGCTACAACCATATGTACGGCTAAACAGTCAGGTAATAAAACTGACAAAGTGGGTCTTAAACGCTGCAGGGTTAATCAGCCTTGCAGCGTTTTTTTATTTTAACGACATATCATTGAATCAAGCAGTGCTATAAAGGTAATATGGCTTCCAATATATTTTAGAGTTGCTTTTCTGGCAACCAACAAAAACTTCAGCTTGGCTATGACTGATTGTCTTCTAACAATTGACCAGGGTACAACCTCCAGCCGCGCCATTGTATTTGATATTAGTGGAAATATAATTGCACTAGCGCAACAGGAGTTCCCGCAAATCTATCCGGCCGACGGCTGGGTCGAACATAACCCCGAAGATATCTGGTCTTCATCACTTGAAGTCACCCGGCAGGCAATGGAACAGGCCGAAGCGGCCGGCACTAAAATCATCGCCTTAGGTATTACCAACCAACGCGAAACTACCGTTATCTGGGACCGCGAAACCGGCAACCCCATTTATAACGCGATAGTCTGGCAGGACCGGCGTACCGCTGATACCTGCGACCAGCTTCGGAAACAATACGGCGAAACGGAAGTACAGGCTCGCAGTGGCCTGCTACTCGATCCATATTTCTCAGCCACTAAAGTCGCGTGGATTCTGGATCATGTAGACGGCGCCAGAGAGCTCGCCGAATCCGGCAAGCTCGCATTCGGTACGATTGACAGTTTTTTAATATCACGCCTGACCGGCGGCAAACGGCATGTGACCGATATCACCAATGCCAGTCGCACCAATTTATTCAACATCCATCAACAGCGCTGGGACCCGGAGCTGCTGAGTTTATTTAATGTGCCGTCCCAGATACTTCCGGAGGTACTGGAATGTGCAGATAATTTTGGCACCACTGATGCAAAATTACTCAACCGGCCACTGCCGATACTCGGTGTTGCCGGTGATCAACAGGCCGCAACCATCGGTCAATGCTGCTTTAAGCCCGGTGATATCAAAAGCACATACGGCACCGGCTGCTTTGTACTGACTAATACCGGCGAACAACCGGTTACTTCGAAAAACCGCTTACTGACAACAGTCGCGTATCGTATCGGCGGCCGAACCCATTATGCACTGGAAGGCTCTATTTTCATTGCCGGCGCCGCAGTGCAATGGCTCAGAGACGGGCTTGGGATTATCCAATCCGCACAGCAAACCGAAACCCTGGTTCAACAAACTGAAAACAACGCCGGCATCTATCTGGTGCCTGCATTCACCGGCCTGGGTGCTCCGTATTGGGATGCAGAGGCACGCGGCGCTATTTTTGGCTTAACCCGCTCAACCGGGCCAAAAGAAATTACCCGCGCTGCATTGGAGTCGGTCTGCTATCAGACCGGAGATTTGCTCACTGCAATGCAACAGGATGGTATCAGGCCGGCGGGCATCAAAGTGGATGGCGGTATGGTCGCAAACAACTGGCTGATGCAGTTTTTGGCCGATATCCTGGATATAAACGTTGCACGACCCAAAGTAATGGAAACCACTGCGCTGGGCGCAGCGTATCTCGCAGGCCTTCAGGCTGAAGTCTATAAAAACACTGAAGACCTGACTAATCACTGGCAACAGGAACAACTGTTCCAACCCAATATGCCAAATGAGCAACGCACCCAACTATTAAACAACTGGAAAAAAGCCGTGTCCCGGGTACTCAGTAGCTGAGCCTCCTGACACACATGGACATCAGTATCAGCATCAATAGTTTTATCGCACTCTTCAGCGCAATGATCGTGCTGGCCGCAGTACCGGACCAAAGTGCTTTTGCAGTCATCGCAAGAACAATGAGTGCAGGTATTACACATGGCTTTGCGGTAACCGCCGGGATTATTACGGCCGACTTTGTTTTTATTGCGCTGGCAATTCTGGGCCTTGCGGCAATCGCAGAAACTTCAGAAGCCTTATTTAATTTTGTTAAATATATTTGCGCTGCCTATCTGATCTGGTTGGGTATCAAACTATGGAGACCTTCATTAAAGAACAACACAACCGCTACGACAGATATATCATCGCGTTTATCCAGTTTTTTGTGCGGTCTGCTGATTACATTCAGTGACCCCAAAGCCATTCTATTTTATATGAGCTTTCTGCCGGCGTTTATTGACCTGACACAAGCCTCTATCGCCGACACAGGCATCATAATGTTTGCCGCAGCACTTTCGATAGGTGCCGCCAAACTTGGTTATGCATTTATGGCAAATAAAGCAAATCAGTTTTTACAAAACCAAAGCGCAAACAATATTATACATATCACCGCAGGCTGCATTATGATTGGTGCCGCACTTTTATTACTGATAAAAAATTAATAGGCCATAGCTCAAAGAACTTCTTTGCGACAATCTTAAATTTACTACTATAAAATCAGATTCAGTTTCGAAATATACGAACGATTTAACGCAATGTTTTTATAATTATTACCTCCACCCTTATATCCCAATGCCCCGTACACCACCCACCTAGTATCAACACTTTCCGTATTTATATGAGATCCTTTATTGAATTTCACTCCACTCATCAAGCACACCACTTTAATACCGAATCTTTTTAGAAGCATTCCATCCAGCATGTCATGGCAAGGCATGAACCGAAAGAATCTAAAAACCCCCGCTTATCAATTTCTACAGAAAACCAACCAGAAAAAGAATTATGAGAATTTATTGAATTAAATATGGCTCCGTTAACATTATTAAATTAAATCGGGCCATATAATTCAATATGGCTAGTGATAAATTCGTCACTGCCGCATCTTCTGATTGAAGTATTTATTGCCTGTCTAAAACCACAGGTTTTCTACTTAAACCAGATCTAAACTTTTTGAGGGACGCATGACATATAGGCATAGGAATAAAAAGCACTCAATAGCCCTAGGCCAAGTTTACATGATATCCGCCTATGGCCTTATGTTAGAGAAAAGTGAGCACGAAGTATAAACACAAAATTTCAGCTTTGAGACAAACCCCACAGAGGGCTCGCTCCCGCACGCTCAACCCAACCCAATACCAGCCGCTAAACATAGGAAATGGCCACATCCATCTACACAAACTCCAAGATCAATCGACTATGCTCAAAGGCGCTGATATCTTACATATACTTTCAAGACGGCTGATATATGCGCTGACAACCATATGCCTGCTGCTTATCGGTACTAATGCGCTTGCCAGTGGTTATGACTCTGTTGTACTTACCCGACATGCAGATAGCTACTCCTTGACCGGCCATGTCAGCTACCTGAAAGACCCTAAGAAAAGCTTTAATATAGATTATGTCAAATCTGCTTATGATTCAGGGCTGTTTAAACATGTAGGGCAAAGTGTGCCTAATTTCGGCGTCACAAAATCAGCATATTGGGTGTACTTTTTTGTCGAAAATAACGATACAAAACAGACAGAATGGTGGCTGGAATTCGACAACCCGATCATAGACAAAGTTGACTTGTACTTAATCGACCCCGTTAACGACGATTGGGAAAGGCAGTACTCAGGCGACCACCGGCCCCTGTTAATGCGGTCGATTAAACTTAGAAAACCCGTTTTCAAGCTTAAACTGGAACCCCAAGAAAGCAAACAGGTTTTTCTCAGACTTGAATCACTCAGCGCAGTATCCGCAGCGATGACAATCTGGCGACCCGATGCACTTCCATACAGTGTTGGTCTATCTCACCTCGCTTACGGCCTGTTCTATGGCGGTATAATTGCTTTGATGCTTTATAACCTAATGCTGTATTTATCCATAAGGGATATCAACTATTTATACTATTGCGGATTTGTCTCCCTAACCGCAATCTATTTATTTTGTGGCGACGGACTGGGTTTTGCATACTTATGGCCCTCAGGTGGCCAGGCAAACCTCCCGGTCTCGCTTCTTTCCAGCAATCTCGGGACAATATGCCTGTTACAGTTTTCAAGAACATTCTTACGCGGAAAGCAACTATTCCCCAGGCTGGATAAAGCCATACTGATACTAATGGCAATATGCCCATTTGCACTGATACTTTATATTACCGGCGATGAAGTTAATTGCATTCGCTTACATTCTATAGTATCGATGATCGCATTATTCTTTATTTTCAGTGCAGGTGTTATCGCATTACGCAAAGGGTTGCGTGAAGCGCGATATTACATGCTTGCCTGGAGCGCCCTGATATTTGGAATAGCTATTTACCATTTAAGGTATAACGGTTTTTTGCCATCAAATTTTTTTACCGTACATGCAATGCAGATGGGGTCAATACTGGAAACTGTACTGCTATCATTCGCGCTCGCACATCGGATGAAAATACTCAAAGAGGAAAACGAGTATATTCAGGAACAGGCTAAACAAAGCCTGGAGAAAGCCGTTCAGGAGCGCACCGAAGAATTGAACACTGCAATGCAAAAACTTGAAAATGCAAATATCAAGCTCAAAGAAAGCAGCTTCAACGATGGTTTAACCAGTGTTAGAAATCGCGCGTATTTTGAGGAACACTTTGAAAAAGAATGGTTTCGGTGCCGCAGGGAAGGAAAATCTCTTGCGCTGCTTATGCTGGATATCGACCACTTCAAACACATTAATGACACTTATGGGCATTTGTGTGGTGATCATGCATTAATTGCACTGGCCAATACCATCAAAGCCATTATGAACCGCCCTGGCGATGTTGTCGCACGTTATGGCGGAGAAGAATTTATAATTATTTTACCAAACACAAACCTGGAAGGTGCGCGTTTTATCGCCGAACGAATACGGCGCGACCTGGAAAAACAGAAAATGGAATTTGAAAAGAAAGCATTTATGTTAACCGTCAGCATAGGCTGTGCTTCAATGGTTCCCAGGCAAAAAGATCTAAACCCGCATAAACTGGTTGATGCCGCAGACAAAGCGCTTTACATAGCAAAAGAAAGCGGCAGAAATCGTGTGCATGCGATTGCATAGCAATCGAAAAATACAAACCACATGGCAGCATTAATTGCCAACACCGCGGCGACGTCTTTTTTACGAAAGCTGCCGGTATAACCTTAATATACCCCACAAAATACCTCATCCATTTTAATATCCGCTGCGTATACAACTCTATTTAATGGAAAAGGAATACGTAAATGCGGCAATTCGGAAAAGCATGGAACACACAAAATGCAGGAAAAATGGGGCCTACGCCGATCGAAACCAACACAATAAGCGGCTATCCCACTATTAATAAACGCAGCCTGCATAGAGGAACCGAACGATTCATGTGTCAACAGGGAACCGTGCAGTACCCACCCACACGACCTATCTTTACACAATACGCATCCGGTGGATGTGTACCGGTGTGTGCAGCTGAAATCTCACCTCCCCGACAGGTGAGATGGATATACCTGATGCATGCACACGGGGGAAATCCGCCAATTGATTTAACATATTACATTCATAATCCTGCCCATGTACATGTCTGCCTAATGGTTTACGATCATTGCTCCAGCCAGTTTGCTGTACTCACATATCAGGAGGATTGGTTTAAAGCCATGGACCCAAACAACGTTATTCCTGATGCAAACACTATGCTGATCTATGGGCCACATACAGTTATGGCAATTACCCGCAAAGCGATGATTGCAGTGGACTTTGAAAACTAAAAACCGGGGCAGACTACAAAACAAGAATGCCCGAAGCACATTGTTGAAGGACTTAAAGAGGGCGAATATTTACCGGACGAAATCTGGCAGGAATATCTTCTCAACCAACAACACAAGAAAAAAAAATACTGCAAACCTATATTGATTGAAAACATATAATCTTATTAAGACCAAAAGCACTTTGACCGCCTTCATAATAGGTGGGCAATGCTTTAATCTGTATCTTCTTCCATCCTGCAACCAATACGAAACACATTTTCGTCAATATCCTTAACAATCATTTCGCGCATGCCCCAGGAATACTCCTGAGGCTCTTCGGCTATATCAGCCCCGGAACTTTTATACTCTTCAAAAATCTGATCCAGTTCAGCATGATTGCTAACACTAAAACAAATCCATGTGCCCGGATTGCCCTGGCCTTTCTCACATAAAAAAATACTGCATTCACCACGGGCAACACAGGCAAACGTTGGATGCTCGGGCGCATCAAACCGCTCAGCATCGGACCACTGCCATGCAATATTAAACCCAAGCACCTGCTGATAATGCTCCAAACTTTTCACCATGTCCTCAACATACAGCACAGGCGTCATCCAGTTAAATCCCGGCTCACTCATATTCTTTCAACCTGATATTCAGCTAAGAGGAAATAATCTTGTAATCGGGCTCCAAAGGCGCGCCGTTACTTGCCAGAATAGCGCGGGAAGTTACGACTTTAATACCCCTGTCCAACAATCCAGGGTTATAGCCTTCCAGACCTTTTACAGACACTTTGGGAATTTCATGATCTTTCCAGGGCCCGGTCGGCGGGGCCGGATGCTGCTTCAACCAGGCTTGCTTTTCAGTGGGATTCATTGCTCTTTGCCCCGTTGTTTTTTCATATTCCGGCGTACCGAATATTGTATTTTTAACGCACAGATTCCCATGAAACCCCATGACAACCAGGGTGGAAATTTTATCTCTCTTTAACATCTCCGCCAGCGGTGTATTTTCGAAAGAATTATAGGAAGGTTTCGGCATAAATTTATACTTGGACCCTTTAGGCATTGCACGTCGTAACGGTGGTATCGTACGAACCTTACCAGGCTTGCCGACTTCCGCATCCTTATCGATTACAATATCATAAACAATCAAATCCAGCTGTTCTGCCGCATCCAGCACCTCCACCATATGCTCCAGCATGGACTTCCCATCATAAGACTTATTTGCGGTTATCGTATTCAGACTGTAATCATCACTATTACTCTGCATATCAATTAACATCACACCGATATGCGGATTTTTCTCTTTCAGCTTTGCCATTGTCAGCGGCACATTCTGATCCTGAATTTCCGCATTCGCAGTCGCGCGAACGCTGGTTGAGCCTCTGACTTTTAGCGAATAACGCACTGCTTTGGTCCATATCGCTGGTGCGGCAATGAACTCTTTAATCTTCTTTTTCAGATCATTATGAATCGCATCATCAGAACGGTTTTTCTGTGTCGTTGCGAACGTACCGGCACCGGACCCTTTAATATCACCGTTATAAATAGAAATCATCACCAATGCACGAATCGCTTTCCGCAAATCTTTGCTCGGCCGACTGTTATTCCAGCTCCAGCCCAGACTTAACTGATTACCGCCGTCTATCATATCGTGATAACCGACAAGCTCATCAAGCGTATTGATTTCGGCCGCAGTCAGCCAGTTTTTTCTCTTTTTAGCTTCCGCTTTCAAATAATCAAGCGTATCTTTTAAGCGACCGGATGTTGGCATTGTGGCACCTCAAATTTTCCATGAGTAATAAATTTCCCGGGCAATAGGCAACCTGAAACCAGCCGTTCTCAGTATTGCCGGGCAAGCAATGATGACCGTTTCATCACTGCTAGAATACCCCCTTTTAACCTTGCAATACCAGTCTTCAGAAGCCACTGTTTTCATGGCCAAGTGCATTCACTTTACAGCTGCAAAAAAATCAAACAGTTAGCCGCATTAACTGTGAAAATAAATCACTATGGCCTAACCGGTGATTTGGGGATAAATTGTGGGCAAATAGGCTTTAGAATAACCAGGCCACACAAAAAACATAGATCATCCGTGTATTTCGCAAGCAGTTTTATTGGGAAACAAACTGGAATAGACCTAAATTACAAAGCTGTAAAAAACACCCAGACTAACTCAGCAACCCTATCAAAACCCAGACCCTGATTTTCCTGCTGCTGCAATAACAAAAGCAGCAGTTTCGCGACACCATACAAACCTATAAACGTCGAAAGATGTTTAAGATACTTAAAGCTAATCGCAAACAGCCTGCCCTCCTTAATCGCACGAATCACTGACGGTGTTTCCGCCATCAAAGAACCGACCAGTTCCCCTAAGCCCCCGACAATGACCAGCACTAAAAATGCAAACGGGATAAAAAAGAAACCCAGCCTCGGCTGTAAATACGCATATAACGGTTCAAGCACTGCCTGCAGACACAACTTAAACAAAAGCCCAATTATTAATATCGCAATACAGGAAGCAATTACAATAAATAGAATATTGGCAACCTTATCAATCGCTTTATCAACACGCACCCATAGTGTGCTCATATTATCCCCCTGCGAATACTTTAAAACATTGTTCAGGTTTTTGTCTCTCTGACCGCAGACTCACTGCCGGGCCACCGCGGATATTGCGGTAATGAATCCGTAATTGTGTACCATGAAGCCATAGAATCAGTAAACATATGCGCCTCAGGAACAGAGCTTACACCTTCCAGGGCACCCAAAGGAACACCGATAACATCCGGTCTGTCAATATAAGTACTATGCAATGGAGAACCACAATGAGAACAAAAATACTTGGTAACATTATCCGACGACTTATATGAAGAAAGAACATCTTCGCCGGACAAAACCTGAAACTGTTTTTTATTGATAGAAGCCCGGGTCCGAAACGCTGCACCATGCCAGCGCCGGCACTTTGAGCAATGGCAGTTATATACCGGCCCCAGCTCACCGTGTATTTCGTATTTCACTTTTTCACAGAGACACATACCGTGGATTTTGCTCATAATCTTCCTTATTAATATCTGAACACTCAAACCGAACATAGCACAATATACTTTTTCAGGAGCGGCCCGTAGGCGAACGGATATTTTGCAGTATTCTTTATCCCTGATTTAAATATTGGTCATTTATTGATTATTTTAGTTGAATACAGGCGGCATCAGCGTGTATAACAGAAACCAGGAATATACAACCGTTACAAAGGACTGCCAATATGCGCCGCCATATTACTTTAGTACTTTTAAGCCTTTTTATCAGTAGCTGCAACGAACCGACACCATCAGAAAACCAAGCCGCACAAAACAACAGCAACGGAACAAACTCTTCATATACTCCGTTCCCGAGCGGTTATGGATACATGCAAAACCCCAAAGCTTTGCAAAAAGCCACTGATGACGGCGACCACCAAACCATACGTGAACATGCCTGGAAGCTGTGGGCCGGCATCATGCAGCCGGCAAGCGACACCGACTGGCCTCTGTGGTACACCTGGCCAAACACCAAAGCCGCGTTTTCCGCATTCACTCCTGTCGAACCCATCAATGAAGGGGCGGAAAGCAGCACGAATACATTGACTACCGGTGAATCAATCATCGCAAAAAATCTTAAAAATGCGCCCGATGTTAATACACCGGCGCCCACCTACGACATCCCCGAGCAGGTCATCCGTGATTATCCGGCAGGTATATGCAAAGACAGTCAGGGTAATATAACTGTTTGTGATGGCGCCAACTTTCTATTCAACGGCGACATCATGATTCCGACTGAGTCACTCAGCCGGGAAGCAATGGAAAACCTGCGCAACAAAAGACTTTACCTTGCATCAACGCTGGATCAACTGCATAAAAAGCAGATTCACCAAATCGAAGTAACTCAAAAGTTTATTGTCACCAAACATATGTATTGGCCTGTGAAAGCCAATGGTATTACGGGAGTGCCGGTCTGGAAAAATAATTTCCCGCCAAGCTACACAGGCTATGCCGGTTATGAAAAATGGGACACATTGGTCGGCATAGACCCCAGCGGCAAATCAGTGGGACAAACACGGGAGGTCGCGTTCTTATATGGCGTCAAAAACCATGCCGGCACCGCACCATTACCCACTGTAAAAGCCGATGCAACAGTATACGGACTTGATCAGTTTTATTACCACAAAGTAACGGCAGCCGATTGGGCCTCATTCGACAGTGCCGACAAAGCCATTATCAATGCCGCCAGCTATTGGGCCAACAATCAGGCATTTGGTCCCGGCGACTACCTGGTAACCATTGCAATGCATATTAACACCAAAGAATTGCCGAGCTGGACATTACAAAGCGTCTGGTGGTCCGATGAACCGGGCCAAGGCCCTTATGCAGCCGACCGCCCCGCCATCCCGCAAGCCGTCGGCCCCTGGGATCATTATTTGCTCACTGATGCCTATGCAGTGCCTCCCAACAGCAAAGGCGGAGTGGATATTGCCGTCAATCCGTATATAGAAGGCGTTATCCATCCGATTGCCACCAATTGCCGCAATTGTCATGTTCGTGCCGGCTGGCCGACCGGCAGCACAGCAGGCACTGCCAGCTACCAGAACCCCGACTGTCCCGAACTGCTCAGCTATCTGACACCTGACAGCGAGTGCCTGAAATCACTGACCTTAAGTGATTATTTATGGATTATTCCGGATCGTGCAGTCAAAAAGTAGATGGCATAAGTCAATAAAATTGACACACTATGCCAGCAATGCGTTACAAGGAGTGAAAATATCGGTATGTTGGCTTAACCCGATTTAAGCTTCAGTCACTACTTTTATCTTTTCGCCACGGCATCAAAAGCGATTTAATATCAATCTGAAGATACGTGTTCAGATCCTTAAACAGCGGCCACCCTATACCTAAAACAATGAGCCACGTTACAATCTGGGGAAGATTTGAAAGTAAATAGAACGGCCATACAATCCAGTTTTCATCGACCTTCATATTGTCAGTCACCTGTTTGGCACCGAGAAACATACCTCCCATTAAAAAAGTGAAAACCGATGAAATCAAATCCCATAACTTCAGAGTGACATAAAGCAGCGCAAACCTCAGCAACAGGAGTTTCCATATTTTATCACTCACGATTGGCTCGATTATTGCCCTTGCCTGCGCGGACTCTACTTCCCCAATATCATTCAGTGCCTGCTCTTTTTCTTTTATCTCGAGCTCGGTCTTTCGGCTTTCAAGCTTTGTTTTCTTAATCAGAATATATGAATAAGCCAGCCCTAAAATTGCCGCGGGTATCGCGATTATACCCACTACCACCTCATACCACTGGGGGGATTTTGAGGCCGCATCAGCCGCCATTACCAGACCGGTTTCAATAGAAATCAAAGCCCCTATCAGCAATCGATTCATAATCTATACCCGGTAAGAATTATAATTAACAAGCCCCAAGAAAACTGATCTTCGACGCCATAGTTGTTTTTAAACCAGAGTCATTTACACTGCCGAAGATAGCAGCACCAACCATAAAAGTCCATTGCCAGACCGGCCGGAGATTGATGTGTCGCAGGAGAGGGGATCAGCCCAATCAAAAACGAGAGTTATGAGCTCCACTTAGGAAAACTTCATTTACGCTACCACTCAAACGGATTTAAAAATTAAACTGCCCGCCAATACTAAGCATCGAGATCGATTCATCGTTCGCAAAATCTTCCACATCAAATAGCACCCGGGCATCAGCGCGTAATTTAAAATATTCGTTCAGGCTTAACTCTAAACCGGCACCAGCGGTAAAACCGGTACTACCTTCACTGACACTGGCTACAGGTCCAATCAAGGTAGTATCAGCCAGGTAAATACCACCGCTTAAGTAAGCATTCAGGGGTTCCTGATGATTGGTCGCGCTGTTCAACGTTAAACCAAGATTTACCGCGTTTACATCCAATTGAATATCATTCAGGCCGATCACCTCTGCATTACCGGTATCGAGCAATACCACCTCATAACCCAGCCGACTCCAACCACGATATCCCAGATATAACTGCGTTGCATCCCCATCCTCAATATCTTCATAGTCAAATGAGGAAGCACCAACCGCTACACCGACATAGGCTGTACCCGTTCTGCTTGATGGCGCCGGACCAGACGAATAATGATTGCTGACCTCAGGGCCGTAATAATGATCATGATATACCGGCACTGACGGGTAATAGTAACCACTGCCGCATTTATGGCATTTCTCCTTTTGCTCAGCCTCACCCTCAGTTACTTTTTTATATTCCGTTGTGTCTTTAATAATGTCTTCATAACGGCTTCCGGCAACCGTAGAACTGCCAATCACAAAAACACCTGTTAATATAAGAATAATTTTTTGCGGTTTCATGGTGCAACGCCCTTAATTGAGAAACTTATATAAACATTATGGTGCCACGAATCTGAACATTAGCTGAACAAAAGCCCTGCGAACCGGGCGAAATACCACCTCTCCCTAAACCGTGCTATAAAGTATACTCTGCCAAACAACTGTTAAGGAGCCATCTGCTTATGGATAAAGTCATCAAACTGCTTTTGTTAAGCTTTTGCGTCATTAATGGGAGCTTCGCTCAGGATGGCTTCGACAAAGTCACTATCACCACGATCAAGGTCAGCAGTAATATCTACATGCTGCAGGGCATGGGCGGCAATATCGGCTTATCGGTCGGCGACGACGGTGCTTTTCTGATTGATGATCAATTTGCACCGTTATCGGAAAAAATACTCGCAGCCATTAGAGTGGTGTCGGACAAACCTGTCAGGTTTGTGATTAACACCCATTGGCATTTTGACCATACCGGCGGCAATGAAAATTTCGGCAAACAGGGGGCGATTATCGTCGCACATGACAATGTACGCGAACGGTTAAAAAACGGCGCAATAATCAAAGCTTTTAATAAAACAGTGGATCCAGCACCAACGGGCGCATTACCGGTGATCACTTTTGCCGACAGCATCACTTTTCACTGGAATGGTGAAACCATGCAAGTAATACATTATGCACAGGCCCATTCCGATGGTGATGCAGTGATTTATTTTAAAAACGCAAATATTGTGCATGCAGGTGACCTTTATTTTAACGGCCTATACCCTTTTATCGATGGCAGCAGCGGCGGGTCTTTTCCAGGTATGATCAATAGTGTAAATGAAATTTTAAAACGTATTGATAACAAAACCAAAATCATTCCCGGCCATGGCCCTCTATCCAATAAAAAAGAACTCACCGAATATCGCGATATGCTGAAAACAGTTTACAAGCGCTTATCAAAAATGAAACGCAAAGGAAAATCAATTGAAGAGGTTTTAGCTGCCAAGCCAACCGCTGAATTTGACACAAAATGGGGCAATGGCTTTTTAAAACCAAATGCCTGGTTAGAAATCGTTTACGATACGCTTTAAAAACCTGTATTTAAACATCAAAGCCTCGTTGCTCGGGGCGCTCCCATCGACAATACACTATTACAATTAATAAAACAGGTGCATAAACTGCCCACCTTTTGACTGTTTCCAAACAAGCCGACCACCGTGTTCCTGCACTACCAGCAAAACCGCAGTGTCACTTAATTTACCCCTTCCCCAGTCGCTAAATACCATAGAGAGAATACCCATAAAGCTGTGAATTCCAATACGATTAAACTATGCCGCATATTCAATATTGCAAATACCTGGGGCAAACCAGCCCCAAAAATATTCAGGCACCTATAATTTGCCGCTTACTGATTTTGTCTGCCCTGTTTGTTTGTCAATTGGGATTCGCCGACCCGCTTGCCCCGATTACTCTGACGGAAAATAACACTGAATACAGGATAGCAGGTCATATCAGTTATCTGGAAGACCAGGATGGCATGCTTGATCTGAGCGGCGCCAAATCTGCACTGGATGCAGACAAATTCAAATTCGCAGGCCCGGAACCCCCAAATTTTGGATTAACAACATCCGTTTATTGGCTTTATTTTTCTATCGAGAACCAGCACCCGGGCCAAAATCAATGGTGGCTGGAACTCGATAACCCGGTCATTGATAGAATCAATCTATACACGGTAAGCGGTTCTTCTATCAGCACTACACAACAGTCAGGTGACCATCGGCCACTTTCAGTGCGCACCGTTAAACACGGAAAGCCGCTCTTTAAAATTGAAATCCCTTATAAGCAAAGCAAACAGATTTTTATCCGGCTGGATACTCATAGCACTCTATCAGCCCCGATGAAAATATGGTCACCTGAAAAATACCCGCATTACAACGCTTTAGTGCATATGGGCTACGGCTTGTTTTATGGTGGCATTATCGCATTACTGCTTTACAACCTTATGCTGTTCTTCTCAATACGGGATTTAAACTACTTATATTACTGTGCATTCGTAGCATGCTCGGTCATTTATCAGTTTTGTGGTGACGGCCTTGGTTATGCCTTCCTATGGCAGGAAAGCGGACACATCAATCTTCCGATCGCATTGACAGCAAGCAACCTCGGCACTGTATTCCTATTGCAGTTTGCCCGGATGTTCTTACGTGGCAAAGAATTGTTTCCCAAACTCGATAAAGCCTTATTGGTATTAATGGCTATAGGGCCATCAATATTACTTCTCTATCTGGCTGGCGACCAAACCAACAGTCCCAGATTGCAAACCATGTATTCAACGACCTCTATATTATTGGTTCTAGCGGCCGGCATTATTGCGCTATTAAAAGGTCTGCAGGAAGCAAGATATTATTTATTTGCCTGGATTGCCCTAATAATCGGAATCATTCTTTACAACCTTAGCTATAACGGCGTTATACCATCAACTTTTTTTACACTTCACGCGATGCAGATCGGTTCAATACTGGAAACTATATTATTGTCGTTTGCACTGGCTCACCGCATGAAAATTCTTAAAGAAGAGAACGAAAGAATACAGGAGCAAGCCAAGCAAAGCCTGGAACAATCAGTCAAAGAAAGAACCGAAGAACTCAATACAGCTATGCAGGATCTTGCCAGAGCCAATGCCCAACTTAAAGAAACCAGTTTCAATGATGGACTGACCGGCGTCAGAAACCGGGCATATTTTGAAGAACAGCTGGAAAAAGAATGGTTTCGCAGTCGCAGAGAACAAAAACCTATCGCATTATTAATGCTCGACATTGATCATTTTAAGTCAATCAACGACAACTATGGTCATTTATGCGGTGATCATGCGCTTATCACTGTTGCCGCGATTATGAGTAAAGTCGTTAGCCGCCCCAGTGATATAGTTGCCCGTTATGGCGGTGAGGAATTTGTCGTTCTGTTACCCAACACCGAAGCAGAAGGCGCGCGCTTTCTGGCTGAGCGCATTCGGCGGGATCTGGAGAAAAACACATTGGAGTTTAATACAACCAAACTTAAACTAACCGCCAGCATTGGTTGTAGCGCTATGATTCCTGCAGCCGGCAACCTCAACCCGCATGAACTGATTAACATAGCTGACAAAGCGCTTTATGCTGCAAAGGAAAGCGGTCGCAACCGCGTGCATACTGCAAAATTTTAAATACCAAACAAAAAAGTTCAGCGGCTGGATAAAGTAAAATAAAAACCCCCAAGCCAAGGGGCAAGGGGGTTTTTTATTTGAATCCTGGCGATGTTTTGCGCACGGATGCGCTTATGCCGCGAAGCCCAGGGACAACATAAATGGAATTATTAGTGTCGCGGAAGGACAGGATGTCCGGAGCAACTGGGCGGGAGCGGCCCTACTCGATAAAAAAATTCAGCGACAGGGCAAAAAAGAAAAACCCCCAAGCCAAGGGGCGAGGGGGTTTTTTTATTTGAATCCTGGCGATGTCCTACTCTCACATGGGGAGGCCCCACACTACCATCGGCGCTGAGCAGTTTCACTTCTGAGTTCGAAATGGATTCAGGTGGTTCCCACTCGCTATTATCGCCAGGAAAACTGGACGGCCTATAGGCCGCAGAGACCGAAAACATCAACAAAAAAAATACGTTTCCAACCTCTATATAAATTGTTTTAACAATCGGGAGTAAAGTCAGACTTTAGTATGTTTGCATTTACTTAACCATACACCAAGTGATTACAAACCTCTTGGGTGTTATATGATCAAGCCTCACGGGCAATTAGTACTGGTTAGCTTCATCCATTACTGAACTTCCACACCCAGCCTATCAACGTTGTAGTCTTCAACGGCCCTTCAGGGAGCTCAAGGCTCCAGTGAGATCTCATCTTGAGGTGGGCTTCCCGCTTAGATGCTTTCAGCGGTTATCCCGTCCGTACATAGCTACCCGGCAATGCCACTGGCGTGACAACCGGAACACCAGAGGTACGTCCACT
>JANQRI010000039.1 GCA_028284675.1 Gammaproteobacteria bacterium
TTCGCCAGGCTATAACAGCCTGAGTCCGACGTATTCGTCGGGCTCATAACCCGAAGGGCCTCATCATAAAACCCTTACAGGTTTCAAATTCTCAGATTCCCCGGTAAAACGCCTCTCACAAACCACCAAAACTGTTGGTAGCGGGGGCAGGATTTGAACCTGCGACCTTCGGGTTATGAGCCCGACGAGCTGCCAGACTGCTCCACCCCGCATCAGGCAGGCCGAAGTCTAGCGATTTACGACTTAAATTTCAAGCAGATAGCATTATTTCCTGATCTCTATCCGCAAAACCCCTTAACTGCAAGAAAGAGAAAGCTTAAAAAGGAATATCGTCGTCAAAATCACTGGAAGCTGCTGCGGGTTCGGGCTTTGATTGAGTGTCTCTGCCTGCGGCAGGCGGAGCGTCAAAACCACCTCCGGAAGCACCTCCACGGCCACCCAGCATTTGCATGTCATTTGCAACAATTTCAGTCGTATAGCGGTCCTGGCCGTTTTTATCCTGCCATTTACGGGTTTGCAACCGGCCCTCGACGTAGACTTGTGAGCCCTTACGCAGGTATTCACCGGCAATTTCCGCCAGGCGACTGAAAAACACCACGCGGTGCCACTCAGTGCGCTCCTGTTTCTCTCCGGTTTGCTTGTCTTTCCAGGACTCGGCAGTTGCCAAGCTGATGTTTGCCACGGCTGCACCGCTGGGCATATATTTAACTTCCGGATCGGCCCCAAGATTACCGACTAATATGACTTTATTTATACCTCTGGCCATTGGCTCACCTCAATGATTTCATTAATATCTTTGCTTAAATTTTCACTGTCGCATACTTCCCCAATGCAACCTTATCCAGAATTTCAAGATCCACACGCAAGTATGCCCTGCCTTCATCCTGTGCGATGCTGGCCTCTTCAACGCCTCGAATAGCGGCCAATTCCTCGGCCAGCTGTCTTGATGGTTTCATGTGAGGGTCAACCAGCTCGAAAGAGTAATTATCCAGATTCCGTGGCTGCTGCATTCCGATTCCAATGATAAGCCATATCAGTGCAATTAGCGATCCCATTAGAAAGACTCCATGTATGCCAGCCTGCTGCAAAACCCAGCCGCCTAAGACACCTCCCATAAAAGCGCCCAAGAACTGAAAACTGGAATAAATTCCCAGTGCCCCGCCTTTTTTTGCCAATGGCGCGGATTTCGATGTTAAAGACGGTAATACCGCTTCAAGGAAATTAAAGGCCGCGAAAAATAATATCAATACCACACCAAACGCCTGTATATCCATCGTAAGCCGGCTTAGTCCGGCCAAACTTAACACGATGAGCAATATGCTCAGCAAAAACAACGGCTTCAATTTATGGTAGCGTTCGGCGGCAAATAACGCCGGCAACATAATGACAAAAGCACCCAGTACAACAAATAAATAAACCAGCCAGTGACGTGCGGCCACAACACCCAATGTATCTCGCAAATAATAAGGTATCGCAAGAAAACAGGAGGTCAAAATCAAATGTAGACAGAAAATTCCGATATTCAGCTGCAACAACTGCCGATTAAGCAATAGCCCCGCTAGTGAACGACTAATTTGCTCCCGATTAATACTGACATGTCCTGCCGGCACCGCAGGGACCGCCGACCACAGTAACACTATTGCCAGGACTGCGAGCCCGGCACTCAAATAGAAAATACCGGAACCACCGATAAAATTGAATAATACCGGACCCAACACCAGTGATGCTATAAATGTAGCACCGATACTTAACCCAATAGCAGCCATAATTTTGCTGCGTTGACTATCACGGGTTAAGTCACTTGCCAGTGCCATTATAGCTGCGGCGATCGCACCGGCCCCCTGCAATGCCCGCCCAAGGATTACGCCATATATGCTTTCAGAGATCCCGGCTATGATACTGCCGGCAGCAAATATCAGTAATCCGGCAAAAATCAATTGTTTGCGTCCAAAGCGGTCTGAAAGTGCACCGAAAGGAATCTGCAGGCAAGCCTGAGTCAAACCATAAATACCGATAGCAATACCCACCAATAATGGCGTTGCACCATCCAGGTGCTCGGCATACAAGGCCATCACCGGCAGCAATAAAAATAAGCCTAACATTCGAATTGCATAAATTACCGGCAGCCACAACGCTGCACGCTTTTCAACAGGAAGCATTTTTTGAGACACAGTCTTTAAACCTGGAACAGACATTACCCGGCAGTATTACCGGTGGCAGATGGTGTCAAAAATGCACGTATTTGGCAAATAGCCCTGACTGAATTCAAGCTGCTGATATAACTTGCTGCATATAATCAGGTATACTGAGCGGCTTAATATCGGCCCATTAAAGTGGGCTTCCCAATATTCCTACATCAAGCAAGGCGGGTTTCCGGCAAATTTGCCGATCGATCAGAAATGGAAAATATACGAATTCGCGGTGTACGCACCCACAATCTGCAAAACATTAATCTGGATCTGCCGCGCGATAAACTCATCGTCATTACCGGCTTATCCGGTTCAGGTAAGTCTTCACTGGCTTTTGATACGATTTTTGCCGAAGGGCAACGGCGTTATGTGGAGTCGCTATCCGCATATGCACGGCAGTTTTTATCCGTAATGGAGAAACCCGATGTGGACCATATTGAGGGCTTATCTCCGGCAATATCCATCGAACAAAAATCAACTTCTCATAACCCGCGCTCCACTGTCGGCACAATAACCGAAATTTACGATTATTTACGACTGTTATATGCCAGAGTCGGCGTTCCACGTTGTCCAATACATAACGATTCCCTTGAGGCACAAACAGTCAGCCAAATGGTTGACCATGTCATTTCATTGCCCGCTGAAAAACGTTATATGTTACTTGCACCGGTCGTTTCAAACAGGAAAGGCGAACATACCGCATTACTTGAGCAGTTTGCCCAACAGGGTTTTCTGCGGGCCCGTATTGATGGGGAAATACATCCCCTGGACAAACCGCCCAAACTTGATCTGCGCCGCAAGCATACGATTGAAATTGTGATAGACCGCTTCAAGATACGCGATGATATCAAGCAACGCCTGGCCGAATCTTTTGAAACCGCATTAAACCTCAGTGACGGTATTGCGCGTATCGTTGCAATGGATAGCCCGTCTGCAGAACTTACATTTTCAGCTAAATTTGCGTGCCCGAAGTGTGGTTACAGCATGCCTGAACTGGAGCCCCGTCTTTTTTCGTTTAACAACCCGGCCGGCGCATGCCCCGCCTGTGACGGCCTCGGTGTTGAACAGTTTTTCGATCCGAAGCAAGTTGTTAAACACCCCCACCTGAGCCTGGCAGGTGGTGCAATCCGGGGCTGGGATCGACGCAGCGCATATTATTTTCAATTAGTGACCGCATTGAGCAAACACTACCGATTCAATACTGAAACCCCGTTTGATGAACTCCCAGACAGTATTCAGGATATCGTGCTCTACGGTAGTAAAGATGAACTGATTAAATTCACTTACAAAGCTGAAGGCGGGCGCAGTATCAGCCGGGAACATCGATTTGAGGGCGTTATTCCCAATATAGAACGGCGTTACCGGGAAACAGAATCAGCGATGGTCAGAGAAGAACTTGGCAAATATCTCACGACACACCAATGCAGCCACTGCCATGGCACCCGATTGAATGAATCAGCAAGGCATGTTTTTATCAATGATAAGAATCTGCCGACAGTTGCATCAATGCCGATCGGAGACGCACTGCAATATTTCCAGGAACTGACACTGTCTGGCCAGCGCGGTGAAATCGCGAAAAAAATACTTAATGAAATTCAATTGCGACTGAATTTTTTGGTCAATGTCGGCCTGGACTATCTGACTCTGGAACGCAGTGCAGATACCTTGTCAGGAGGTGAAGCACAGCGAATACGCCTGGCCAGTCAAATCGGCGCCGGACTGGTCGGGGTTATGTATATTCTGGATGAACCCTCCATCGGTCTACACCAGCGGGACAACGAACGACTCCTAAATACTTTGATCCACCTGCGTGATCTGGGCAATACAGTGATTGTCGTTGAGCACGACGAGGATGCGATTCAAGCAGCTGACTATATCGTGGACATCGGCCCTGGTGCCGGCGTGCACGGTGGACATATTGTTGCAGAGGGAACAGCCCGAGAAATCGCAAAAAATCCCAGTTCATTGACAGGGCAATATCTTTCAGGCCGGCGCGCAATAGACGTCCCGGCACATCGCACCCCCAATAACCCTTTACAACAACTAAAACTGTCTAAAGCAAGTGGTAACAACCTTAACGATCTCGATATCAGTTTTCCGGTCGGGTTACTGACCTGTGTTACCGGTGTATCCGGCTCCGGTAAATCGACACTTGTAAACGATACACTCTATAAGCATTATGCAAACAAGATTAACAATGCCAACCACAATGCCGCACCCTGCAAAAAAGTGACAGGGTTTGAATATATTGACAAAGTAATTGATATTGATCAAAGCCCGATTGGTCGCACCCCCCGTTCCAATCCGGCTACATATACCGGTATTTTTACCGCGATACGCGAACTTTTTGCCGGTACTAATGAAGCACGTTCACGTGGTTACCAGCCAGGCAGATTCAGCTTCAATGTACGGGGCGGCCGTTGTGAGGCCTGCCAGGGTGACGGCGTGATTAAAGTGGAAATGCACTTTCTGCCGGACATCTATGTGAGCTGCGATGTTTGCAAGGGTAAACGCTATAACCGGGAAACCCTGGAAGTGCTCTACAAAGGCAAAAATATCCATCAGGTGCTGGAAATGACCGTAGAGGATGCATTCGACTTCTTCGCTGCAATCCCTGTATTGAAACGTAAACTACAAACTTTGCTGGATGTCGGTCTGTCTTATATCACCCTCGGACAAAATGCAGTGACCTTGTCAGGGGGTGAAGCGCAACGTATTAAACTTGCCCGTGAACTTTCAAAACGTGATACCGGCAAAACACTTTACATACTTGATGAACCGACAACCGGCCTTCATTTTCATGATATTGAGCAATTGCTTAAAGTTTTACACCGTCTACGTGACCACGGAAATACGGTTATTGTGATTGAACACAACCTGGATGTTATAAAAACCGCTGACTGGATAATAGACCTTGGTCCGGAAGGCGGTAACAAAGGTGGAATACTGGTTGCTGAAGGCACACCAGAGACACTTGCAGGCTGTAAACAATCCCATACCGGGCAATTCCTGAAAAGCAAACTTAAACTCTCTGAATCTCAGCAAAAACTCGCTTAAGCAGCTTTTAAGATCGTAGGTCCGCCTCCGCAAGCTGTTGAGCGACAGCCAGTGTTGTTGCACCCTCCCTATCAGCACATTCGAGAATACGCGTTACCGTTTGGTAAATACCCGCAACCTGTTGCATACCCTGCTCATAAGTCAATCCGGCCCGAAATGACGCAATATCGATAACACCACCGGCATTAATCGCAAAATCAGGTACATATAGAACTCCATGTTGGGCCAGCATATCCATATCAGCCATACTGGCCAGCTGGTTATTTGCCGCACCTGCTACTATCTTTGCTTTGATACGCGGGATACTCTTTTCATTAAGCACCGCGCCCAATGCGCAAGGTGAAAACACATCTGTTACTTCATCGTATACCTGCTCGCAGTCAACAACTTTTGCATTAAATTGCTCTGCTACCGCGACGGCACGCTCTGAATAGATATCCGCTACCGTGATTTCAGCACCAGCCTGCGTTAAGTGTTGGACCAGGCGACTGCCTACCGCGCCGGCCCCTTGCACCGCCACTTTGATACCACTCAAACTCTCGCACTGCAGGCGATGTTTTACAGCGGCTTGTATGCCCATAAAAACACCGTAGGCGGTCGCCGGGGATGGATCACCGTCCACGATCGCCCCATCTTCCGTTTCACGCTCACCGACACCGGATATATGGGCCGTTTTGGAAGCAATAATTTCCAAGTCCTGGACTGTGGTGCCTGAATCTTCGGCAGCGATATAGCGCCCCGCGAGTGTATCCAGGCATGCTCCAAATGCCTCAAACAACTCTGCTGATTTATCGGATCGAGGATCACCGATAATAACGGACTTGCCGCCCCCCAAAGGCAGAGCTGAGATCGCCGATTTATAAGTCATGCCCTTGGATAAACGTAACACATCCTGAAGAGCATCCGCATCCGAGCGATACGGGTACATGCGCACGCCGCCCAATGCAGGACCCCGATGTGTATTATGAATTGCCACTATGGCTTTTAAACCGCACTCCGGCCTGTGAAAAAACACGACTTCCTCGTGTCGATCAAACTCAATATGGTCAAAAACACTCATCATGACAAACTGTGGTTTATGCAATGCATTGTAATTTTTCAAATGTATTGATATTGCAAAAACCAGCCCTTGAGTCGGAAAAATCCACTGCGACTGCGCCAACTTCCCTTAGCCAGCCGTGCACAGAACGCCGCTCATCATGTAAATACTTTTCCAGCCCCGGTTTCAACGAAGCGGATAACAGACAGCACAGATAATGGCTGCTATGCCCATCATTAACATATGCGGCCGGTGCACCCGCAAGCCCACGAAACAATCTCGCTACGAGGTCTACCGGAATACACGGCATATCACAGGGCACACAAGCCAACCAGGGCTGATCGGTCCAGTGCATAGCTGTTATCACTCCTGCAAGCGGACCGGCAAACGCCTCAAGCTGACCGGAATAATAATCTGCCAATACTGGATACCCTAATTGACGATATTGTTGCAGATTACGGTTTGCGCTAATGGCCAAAGGATTTACCTGCGGGCTATACCTTGACAGCACGGTATGAATCATGGGCTGCCCGTTCAGCATCAACAGGCCTTTATCCCGGCCCCCAAACCGCGTGCCTCGCCCTCCAGCTAATACTACGCCTGCTGCTTGCATAAGACTCCAATCATTTCATTTACACATTCTGGGGTGTGTATATTGCAACTAAAATGCATATCATGCAAAACACATTAGAATCACTATAAAACAGATCCTGCTTAAAACAGTTAAAATTAGGTTAGAATAAAGATAAATTTGATTGTGCCAAATAAGCGCTGAGTAATGCTTTTTCAAAAAAACCCCGATGGCAATCGTATACTATAAATGCAAACAGGCCCTAAAACTTATAACTTTGTTTATCGCTACCGAATATTATGACAACAATCGACCCTGCATCTGATAATGCCCACATATCGGAAATTGCCGGCCAAATGAAACTCGCAATGCGACGTCTGGCAGCATCGGTCAGTGTAATATCAGCAGCAAACCGTCATGGCGACCCATTCGCAATGACGGCTACTTCTGTTACCTCACTAAGCCTGGAACCGCCGGCACTGCTGATCTGTGTCAGCAGCTGGGCAGCTATACATCAGGCTTTGTCTGAAGGGCAGCCGTTTTGCGTGAATATATTAAACAATAAACAACAATCGATTGCAGAGATATGCAGTCAAGGACCTGAAAACCGGGACCGGTTCGCAATCGGAAACTGGCAGTTTAATGCCGATAATACACCCTATATCGCCGATGCGCAGGCTAACTTGTTCTGTGTCAACGACAAATCAATATGCTATGCTAGCCATACAATTTTTATCGGGCAGGTAGATAAAATCGGGTTATGTGGGGATGTATCCCCATTAGTTTACCTTGACGGAAACTATCTGCACTGCAACCCTGAGAAGTGACAGGACAAAGGAGCCCCGGATATGCCTGCGTCAAAAAAATCGCTTCTTAAAAAGCATGAAACCACCTCTTCGCTGCTGCCAGTAGCCGATACGATTGCAAACTTCGAAATCCGTTATGTGCAATTTTTAAACGCACAGGCCAAAATCGTTAATGAGTTGCCGGATTTTGCCAATGATAACGATTGCCTGCTGGAACTATATCGGGTGATGAAAACATTACAAATGTTTGACCACAAAGTGCTGCTGCTCCACCGTATGGGAAAAATCGGCACTTACACCGGCACCCTCGGGCAAGAGGCTGTTGGCGCCGGCACAGCGAGTTGCCTCCGCAACGAAGATGTATTCGTCCCCTATTATCGCAGTGCAACTGATTTATACGTTAGAGGTGTAAAACTGCATGAGATCTTGCTTTATTGGGGGGGTGACGAACGTGGCTCAAACTTTGATGACCCTCGTTTAAAACATGATCTGCCGATTCCAATCAGTATTGGAACCCAATTGCTGCATGCTGCGGGTGTGGCTACAGCGATAAAACTGCGTAAACAAAAAGACCGTGCAGTATTAACCATGACCGGTGACGGCGGTACATCCGAGGGCGATTTTTATGAGGCCATAAATATCGCGGGTGCCTGGAACCTGCCAATGGTCATCGTTATCAACAATAATCAATGGGCATTATCCGAATCGAATACCGCGCAGACCGCTTGTCAAACGCTGGCTCAAAAAGCTATTGCCGGGGGTATCGAGGGTATACAAGTCGACGGTAATGACGTTATCGCTGTCAAAGCCACTACCCAGACTGCGCTTGAGAAAGCGCGTAACGGCGGTGGCCCCACTTTAATAGAGGCTGTGACTTACCGTTTATGTGCTCACACTACCATTGATAATATGGACAGCTATGTCGACAAACAAAAATATAATAGCGCTGCAGAGCAAGAACCGCTAATCAGGTTAAAGAAGCTGTTGCAAACACGCGAACTGCTTGATGATAGCAAAGAGCGGGAACTGGAGCTTGCGATCAAACAGGAAATAGAGTCTGAAGTCGAGCAGTTTCTTCAGACACCGCCACCGGCACCGGGTGATATGTTTGATTATCTTTATGCCAGCTTGCCGGAGCGCGTAGCTGCACAGCGTGATGAAGTTATTCAACGGGAAAATCCGGATGCTGACATTAGTTGAAAGCGTCAATATGGCGCTGGACCATGAGTTGGATCAGGACCCGGAAGTCGTCTTGCTGGGGCAGGATATTGGTAAAAGCGGCGGGGTATTCCGTGCAACCGCCGGCTTATTTGCAAAACACGGCAAAGACCGGGTCCTTGACACCCCCCTGGCAGAATCATCAATTGTCGGCGTTTCAGTCGGCATGGCATCCCAAGGCATGCGGCCTGTTGCGGAAATTCAGTTTATGGGATTTATTTTCCCGGCATTCAATCAAATCGTGACTGCGGTAGCTCGTATGCGAAACCGCACTCGTGGCCGTATCACATTGCCGATGGTGATTCGAATGCCATATGGCGGAGGTATTCATGCTCCTGAGCATCACTCGGAGAGTACTGAGGCGCTGTTAGCACATATCCCTGGGCTTAAGGTGGTCATACCTTCAAACCCGGGCCGGGCATACGGACTTCTTTTAGCCGCAATCCGTGATCCTGACCCGGTTATTTTTCTGGAACCCAAAAGAGTCTACCGAACTGAAAAACAGGATATCGATAATGACGGAGAAGCATATCCGCTGGAAAGCTGCTTCATTGACCGTGAAGGCAGTGACATTACACTGATCAGCTGGGGGGCAATGATGCGTGAAACGCTGCAGGCGGCGACCCAGATGGAGTCCGAAGGGGTCAGCTGTGAAGTGATTGACCTGGTTACAATCAGCCCAATCGATGTCAGCACCATTCTCGAGTCCGTCGAAAAAACCGGGCGTTGTGTCATTATCCAGGAAGCACCCCGTGCCGGCGGTATCGCATCGGAAATTGCAGCTGAACTCTCAGAAAAAGCGTTGCTGTCCTTATTAGCCCCAATCGGCCGGGTTACAGGTTATGACACTGTTATGCCTTATTACCGTGCCGAACACCGCTATATGCCGAACACACAACGGATAGTCGATGAAATACGCAAGACTATGGAATTCCAATAACTTTACAGGAACCACTACTATGAATGTTTTCAAATTACCGGATCTTGGAGAAGGCTTGCCGGAAGCCGAAATCGTTCGCTGGTTTGTAAAAGTAGGCGATGTCGTCGAAGCGGAACAGCCATTGGTGGAAATGGAAACCGCTAAGGCTGTTGTTGAAGTGCCTTCACCTGAAAGCGGGCGAATTGCAAACCTGCATGGTGAAGCCGGTGATATTATAGAAACAGGCGCACCACTGGTCACATTTGGCAACGCTGAAGAAACCAAATCTCACCAAAACAGCTCTGATATTACAGCTGACGAATTGGAGTCAACCGCTGCTGCCAAAGGTTTTCATGCCGCTCCTCAAGTACAGGCTTTGGCGCGCAAACTTAGAGTGAACTTAAATACAATAGAAGGCAGTGGCAAAAATCGCACAATCACATTAGCAGACGTGCGTAATGCCGCCACTCAAACAAGCGAAGAAAAGCCGCCAGCAATTCAGCACTCTACGGAAAGCAACACCGTTACTGTTAACTTTAAAGACCGCCCAAAAGTTGCCCCTAAAGTACGCACCGCCGCACAAGCGCATGGTATCGACATACACCAATTAAAACCCAGTGGGCACCAGGACAATGTCACTTTAAAAGATGTGCAAAACAAACGGGTGCACAAGCCGTCAACCAAGACCATTGGCGTCGGTAAATACCAGCTGCCACAGCGTACTCAGGAGGTTACCGGAAAACCGTTACCGATGCGTAATGAGCGTCGCAGTATGGCCTTGAATATGGCGAAGGCACGAGACAATACTGTTAACACCACAATTTGTGAAAAAGCCGACATTACGCAATGGCCGGAACATAGTGACATCTCGGTACGCTTAATTCGGGCAGTCACCGCTGCCTGCATGGTTGAACCTTCACTAAACGCATGGTTTGATGGCGAAAAAGCGGAGCGCACCCTGCACACAGCAGTCAATATCGGCCTGGCAGTTGACTCTCCCCGGGGTTTATCAGTACCGGTTATCCATAATGCTGAAACCAAATCGTTTGAGGAGTTGCGTGCCGATATCAACCGTTTGCGTGAAACGGTATACAATCAAAGTATTCGACCCGAAGAGTTAAAGAATGCAACTATCACATTATCCAACTTTGGAATGATTGCCGGAATATACGCAACACCGATAGTCACTCCTCCACAAGTTGCGATTGTTGCCACGGGCAGAGTGCTGGAAGAGCTGAAACTCACTGAGCAAGGCATCATAAATTCCCGCTATATTCCGGTATCGCTAAGCTTTGATCATCGCGGTGCGACCGGTGCGGATGCTGCACGTTTTCTTGCCGCCTTTGTTGCAGATTTAAGCCTGCCGTATTAACCGATTGTAATCGTGCTTTACAAAGCAATTAGCCCGGTTACATGTTTATTCCTGATAGCATTGCTGGCAAGCGCGCCCGGCAATGCAGAAATGTATAAATGGGTCGATGAAAACGGGATAACCCATTATGGTGATCAGGCTCCGAAAAACAGAAAAATTGAAGTTATATAAGGGTAAGTAACCCCATACTACACGGCCATACCACCAGCCACACAACGCGCCATCAAGCGATCCATAACATCATTAACCGTAATATCGGTTAAACAGCGATAGTGTTTATAACGGCAGGTACGTGCAAAACACGGGCTGCACTCAATGTTCAAATACATAATCTCGGCATTGTCGGTCAACGGTGGCGTATAAGAGGGGCTTGAAGAGCCGTATATCGCCACAACAGGCCGGCCGACTGCTGCGGCCACATGCATTAGACCGGAATCATTACTGACCGCCGCTTGAGTATAAGCAATTAAATCGATCGCATCAGCCAATGCGGTTTTCCCACAAAGATTAATACCCCGGTTTTGCGCAAGCTCGATGATTTTAGCCGCAACCGGTTGGTCTTTTGTCGATCCGAAAATCCATGCTTGCATACCTTGCTTCTCGATTTCCTGAACCAACGCGGCATAATGCTCAACCGGCCATTGCTTGGCCGGGCCATATTCTGCGCCTGGCATTAAACTGATAGCCGGGCGTGAAATATCCAGCCCCAATCCATCAAATAATCGTGATTGGTTATCGCCATCAACCATCAGCTTCGGTTGCGGGCAATCGAACCGGCCAATGACGGTGTCTTGCCCCATACCCAGTGCCACGAATTTTTTGACTGTCTGATCCAATAATGAAGTATTTAAATGCCGGCGATCATTGATCAGACCAAATCGTGTCTCTCCGGTATAGCCGGTCCGCTTCGGAATACCCGCCATCGCCGGAATCAATGCGGATTTGAATGAGCGGGGTAATACAATCGCCTGATCGTATGCGCTTGCCCTAAGTTGCTTTGCTGTTTGCCAGCGCGCCAATAGTTTCAATTCACCGTGCCCGGCCGGCACCGCAATGCTTTTGCGTATCTCCGGCATCCGATTCAGCACCGGTAAAGACCAGGCAGGTGCAAGCACATCAATTTCTATATCAGGATTATGCCGGCGCAGATTAATAAACAGGCTTTGCGCCATCACCATATCGCCTACCCAGGACGGGCCGACAACGAGTACCGATCGTGGAACACCAGACATGAAACCGGCAGCTAACCCTGCCGCTCTTCAAGCCATTGCAGATACAGCGGTACGCCTTGTTCGACACCCATAAATGTATCTGTGTAACCTGCCTGCCTTAACTGACTGATATCAGCTTCGGTAAAACTCTGATAACGCCCCTGCAGTTCTTTCGGGAATGGAATGTACTCTATACCACCATGATGATTGAAGTTTTTGACCGCTTGCGCAACTTCATTAAAAGTCTGCGCACGACCAGTGCCCACATTAAACACTCCTGAAACAGAAGGGTTTTGCATAAACCACAAATTCACCGCCACTACATCGTTCACATAGATAAAATCCCGTCGCTGCTCACCATCACCATAACCCTCAGAACCTTCAAATAACCGCATGCGTCCGGTTTTATTTAACTGTTTATTAAAGTGATATGCGACGCTGGCCATATTTTCCTTATGCTGCTCGCGAGGCCCATAAACATTAAAATACCGCAACCCCACGACCTGTGACTTAATCTCAGGCAAATGTGCACGAACATACTGATCAAATAAGAACTTGGAATAGCCATAAACATTTAAAGGCTTCTCGTATTGCCTTTCTTCTTTAAAAATTTTCGACGCGCCGTAAACAGCCGCTGAAGATGCATATATAAAGGGTATTGAATTTTCAGCACAGTAATGCAACAAATCTTTCGAGTAACTGTAGTTTACATCCATCATAAGCTGACCATCCCACTCAGTCGTGCTGGAACAGGCTCCTTGATGAAATACAGCCTCAATGTCATCGGAAGTATGATCGTCAAGATACTCCAGAAAATCACTTTTATCGAGATAATCTGCAATATCACAATCAACCAGGTTTGTGAATTTGGCACCCGCTTTCAGGTCATCTACAACCACAATATCAGTGCGCCCATGCGCATTCAGAGCTTTCACGATATTACTGCCGATGAACCCGGCTCCACCTGTTACGATAATCATTCTTTTATTCAATCATGCTTCTTGCGTATTGCATTGATTATGGCTGTCGTAGAACACCCATCGATAAAATCCAGTACAACCACATCCCCACCCGCATCACGAACCGTATCAGCTCCAACAATCTGCTCAGGCTGATAATCTCCCCCTTTTACCAAGATATCCGGAAGCAATTCCGAAATGATACGCGCTGGAGTATCCTCACTGAAAGGAACGACCCAATCCACAGCCTCCATTGCCGACAATACAGCCATGCGGGCCATCAGGGAATTCACCGGGCGGCTTTCACCTTTGAGCCGTCGAACAGATGCATCATCATTAACCGCGACAATTAAACGATCACCAAGACGACTTGCATCAGATAAATACGCCACATGGCCGGCATGCAATATATCGAAGCAACCATTAGTCATCACAATACGCTCACCATTGGCTTTTGCTGCTGTGACCAGTCCACTCAACTCCTGCTGATCCACTACACCTCTTTTAAGCGGTTGATGCGCTCTCATGGCATTTTGTAGCTCTTGCACACTGGCCGTTGCTGTTCCCAACTTACCTACCACAACACCTGCCGCAAGGTTTGCCAGAGATGTCGCATCTGCCGTATCCAGCCCGGCTGCCAAACCGGCCGCCAATGTTGCAATTACCGTATCACCTGCACCGGTAACATCATAAACTTCCTGGGCCCGGGTCGGTAGATTTAACGGAGCCAGGCCACGGCGTAGCAAAAGCATACCTTTCTCACTACGCGTGATCAGCAAAGCCTCCAAATCCAGCTCTTCAATCAGCTTATGCCCTTTTTCGACAAATACCTCCTCCGTTGGGCATTCTCCGACCACCGCTTCAAACTCCAACTGATTCGGTGTGATCAAACTGGCACTTTTATAGCGATCAAAGTTTGTACCTTTGGGGTCGATCAGCACTTTTGCACCGGCTTTACGAGCCGGTTGAATAAATTTTTGTAAATCCGTCAGTGTACCCTTACCGTAATCTGATAATACGACTACCTGGCAAGTACCAAGTGCAGCCTGATAAGTTTGCAGCAGGTCTCCATGATCAGCACCAGCAAAGCCATCCTCAAAATCCAGCCGGATTAATTGCTGGTGCCGGCTGAGAATCCGAAGTTTGGTCACAGTTCCATGCTGGTCGGTCTGAACAAACCGGCAATTAACGCCGGCTGCGCTTAGCCCCCTCTGCAATACCCGCGCCGGCTCATCATTACCGACCAAACCAGTCAGCTGAGCATTTCCACCCAGGCTTACAATATTGAGCGCAACATTCCCAGCTCCCCCGGGGCGCTCTTCTATACCTTTGACGCTGACAACCGGCACCGGAGCCTCCGGCGATATACGGGAAGTCGGTCCGTGCCAGTAGCGATCCAGCATCAGATCACCGACCACGAGAACCTGTGTGTTGGAAAAATCCGGGATATTAATCTTCATTAGCGGGAATACGCCGGGTTATTAAGCCGTTGCTTTACTGTTCAATACGGCATCGTACAAGTTATGGTAGCGCTCCGCAACTTCGACAGGTGAGTATTTATTAATACTTTCCCGGCCCGCATTTGCCAGGCGATCACGCAACACTTTGTCCAAATACATTCGCTCAATCGCTTTTGCCAGTTTAACCGAATCTCCGGGAGGCACTAAAAGGCCATTCCGCTCATCCTGAATCACATCCAGTATTCCGCCGACCCCACTGGCAACTATCGGCTTTCCATGTTGCATAATATCCAACAGCGTCGAACCCAAACCCTCTTCCAGTGATGGAAAAACAAACAGATCAAACAAATTAATCCAGGTTCCAACATCCTCAACAAAACCAACGAACTCAATATTTTCAACACCCGTGGCCAGGCTTTTCAAATATTGTTCGTCTCTGCCTGAACCTAATAACAAAAACTTTAATGACTTATGGTTTTGGTTTATAAATTTAATCGCCTCAATCAATACTGCCTGCCCTTTATGAGGGTTTACCAGCGCACCTATGTGACCAACCACAAAATATTCCCGATACTTTTTTCTTAACAGATCGAGTTTTTGTTGATCAACTGGAAGGCTCGCATACATCGATGGAATAACATCCACATCTAAATACGGTATGCGGGTTTGAACACTATTGCGAATCGCAACTGATAGTCCGACGACTCTATCCGCATTTCGGTAAACTGCACGGGTATATGCAACATCCTTGGAGGGTTTGCTGATACGCCGGGTCATCAGATAGGGTATTTTATACAGCCAGTAAGCCAGCAGCGCCCATTGCGCCGCTTTAGCATCATGAGCATGAATAAGGTCCGGCTTATTTTTATAAAATATACGAAGATTTTTAAAATAAGGCTTTGAAACCCGATGCAAGGTTAAACCAGGGAGATTCATAAGCTTCTCATGCAAGGGTGAATCACTGCGCGCAATCAACTCCTGTTGCAAACCTCTGGCAGCCAAAGCCTCAATCAGCAGTTGCGTTTGCCGCTCACCCCCACGAAACCCCCGGGCAAAATTAACATGACATATCTTCATTCTTGTATTCCAAGCGGGCAAAATTGCAGCCGGGCGTTATTGTTTTTCCTGGTATTCATTTACAAAAAGCTCTATGCTAACATGAACTTATCTCATAATACCGCACAGTTGCGGAGTATTTATGAGACCGATTTATAATAGTTACAAAGCAGATCAAAACAACCATATTGCATTTTTCCCGCAATTTTACATAATAATAAGCAATGCGCGTACTCTGCATTACCCCTCAAAACGTCAAGCATGAAACCGCAATGTTTATCGGCCTTAAACAAAAAGGCATCGATATGCATGTCATTACCTGCAGAAAAAATGAGCCGGACTACAGTGAGCTTCAGGCAGCCGGCATTCCTGTCCACATTATCACATTACGCAGCCGGCTTGACCGTGACGGGATCGAGCAGATTCGAAATATTATTATCACGCACAACATTGAAATAGTACATGCATTTAACAACAAAACTGTGTCAAATGCATTGCGTGCAAGCAAAGGGCTATCAGTAAAATTTATTGCTTACCGGGGCATCGTTGGCAATGTTAGTTTTTTAAACCCGGGTTCATGGATGACCTATTTAAATCCACGGGTGAACCGGATTATCTGTGTGGCAGATGCAATTCGTATTTACCTGCTTAAACTGCGCTTTCTCTGGATGAAAATACCCACACACAAACTGGTTACCATTCATAAGGGCCATAACATGGCCTGGTATCAAAAACCCCCGCACAATCTGGCAGAGTTCAACATTCCGAAAAACGCGTTTGTGGTTGGCTGCACCACAAACTATCGCCCCCGTAAAGGAATTGAAATTTTAATTGCAGCCTTGCAACATTTACCCGCAGCCCACAACATCCATTTGCTATTAATAGGTAATATGGATAACTCCGGATTATTAAAACAAATCGAAGCCAGCCCTTACCGAACGCATATTCACCTGACCGGATACAGGAGCAATGCCCCTGAAATAATCGCTGCCTGCGATGCCTGTATTCTTCCGTCGATCAAACGTGAGGGTTTGCCCAAAACGATTATCGAAGGTATGGCCTATGGTGTGCCGCCGATTGTAACCGACTCAGGCGGTAGCCCTGAACTGGTGGAAAACGGCATTAGCGGTATTGTTATTCCACCAAAGTCGGCAAAGGCTATCGCGGAAAGCATTTTATACTTATATCAAAATACAGAAAAACGCACGCAAATGGGCGCTGCGGCAAAACAGCGAATATGCGATGCATTCGATGTGAAACAAACCATCGATAAAACCTTCAGGCTTTATCAGGAGCTTATAACAACAGATTAACTCTGAAATCTTTCAATATAGCGACAGCGGTTTAGGCGCTATCTTCACGCTTTAAAACATACTGTGTACCACAATATGGACAAGAGTACTCTGTAACACCCTCACCGAGAGGGATATAAACTCGTGGATGCGAATTCCAAAGGCTGCTTTGTGGCATAGGGCAATGCACAGGCAAATCGGCTTCACTGACAAAGACCCGGCGCTCAGCATTTGGCTTTTCCTTAGCATGTTGATCCTGCCGATTCATCACTTCTCCACTATACATAGGCCAGCCATTCCGGGTACTGATCCCGGCGGCCATGAACCTGGTCAAAATACATTGCCTGCAGCTTCTCAGTTAATGGGCCACGCTTGCCTTCACCAATGCGCCGGTTATCCACTTCACGCACCGGTGTAACTTCAGCGGCAGTACCTGTAAAAAACACTTCATCTGCAATATAAACTTCATCGCGAGTGATACGCTTTTCCCGTAGCTGGATATTTTCCTCAGCCGCAAATGTAAAAATTGTGTTGCGTGTAATGCCATCCAGGCAGGAAGTCAGCTCCGGGGTATACAATATCCCGTCACGCACAATAAAAATATTCTCCCCGCTGCCTTCGGCAACATAGCCTTCATTATCAAGCAACAGCGCTTCATCATACCCCCCTGACAGCGCTTCATTCAGCGCCAGCATGGAATTCATATAACTGCCATTGGCTTTTGCCTTGCACATGTTGATATTGACATGGTGGCGGGTAAATGAAGAAGTTTTTACACGTATACCGTTTTGAATAGCATCATCCCCAAGATATGTGCCCCAATCCCAGGCGGCAATCATGCAATGCACCCGTAGATTATCAGCACGCAAGCCCATGCCTTCAGCACCATAAAAACACATGGGCCGGATATACGCATTTTCCAGATTATTGTCACGGACAATCTGCTTTTGCGCAGCATTCAGCGTGTCCATATCATAAGGAATCTCAATATCGAGTATTTTGGCCGAGTTCAGCAACCGCCGGGTATGCTCTTCCAAACGAAATATTGCGGTTCCTTTAGGTGTTTTGTATGCACGCAGGCCTTCAAATACGCCCATGCCATAATGCAGAGTGTGCGTCAGCACATGAACTTTTGCCTCACGCCAGGGCAATATCTCACCATCCAACCATATTTTACCGTCTCGGTCATGCATAGCCTGCATTTGTGTAATCCTATTCTTGTCAGTTTCATCAAAGTCGCGATTGTAGCCAATAAAGCGGCGCTAAAAAACCGGTAAATCAGTCCTTATCCATGAACCGGTGCCAAATACCCGCCACTTCTTCTATATGTTTTTCTGATACAGACAAATCCGGAAGAACAGCCGGGTCCCCCTGTAATGCCAGCCGATGCAAACGGGTCCGCAAATGTTTGTATGCGTCGATCAATTTTTCCACATCATTTTCGCTGAACAAACCCAGCTCACCAAATTGCTCCAAAATTCGTACATTATCCGTGTAGCGGGTCAATACCGGATGTGTTTGCGCCCAGGCCAATACACCAAATTGCACCATAAACTCGATATCAGCAAGACCGCCTCGCCCCTGCTTGATATCGAATCCTTCCTGGGTTTTTTTAATCAGCTCATTGCGCATGCGGTCACGCATTTCTCTGACCTTGATACGCAAATCCGTAATATCTCTGGGAGCACATAAGGTTTTATGCCGCAATGCTTCAAAAACAGTACGAATATTATCACCACCCGCTATCATCCGGGCCCGAACCAGAGCCTGATGTTCCCAGGTCCACGCACGCTTGTGCTGATACTGGGTAAAAGCACTCACTGAGCTGACCAGCGGCCCGGAAGCACCATCCGGCCTCAGGCGCACATCCACTTCATACAGAACACCGCCTAATGTCTGAGTACCAAGAATATGCATCAGACGCTGTGCATAGCGCATAAAGTATTGGTCATGACCGACCTGTCTGGCTCCATCGCTTGGTTGTTGGTGACCCGCACTATTATGCAGAAAAACAATATCCAGATCCGAGCTATAGCCTAATTCAATGCCTCCAAGTTTTCCGTAGGCAATAATTGCCAGTTCAGGTTCATAGCTTTGATTATTCTGCTGACACTGCAAAATACCGTACTTTTCGCATATCTCCAGATATACCTGATTGTGCACTTCATTCAATATCACTTCTGCAAGCCAGGTGAGTTGGTCACTGACTTTCATCAACGGCAACTGATTACTTACATCAACCGCCGCCACTCTTAAAGTTTGTTCCTGTTTGAAATGCCTTAATGCATTGAGCTGCTGCTCAAAGTCTTCAGCCTGCATGCTTTTTATCAACTGCTGTAACTGTATAGCCATTTCTTGCCGGCTCGGCAGGCTGTACAGCTGACGCGGATCAAGCAAACCATCCAGTAGAACAGGTTGATGGAATAAATATTCAGTCACCCAACCACTGGCCGCGCAGAGGTTCACAAGCTGACGCAATGCATCAGGATGCTCCGCAAGCAACACCAGATAAACCGAACGCTGCACAACAGCCTGTAAAACATGCAACACACGTGCGAGTGTCTGCTCCGGCTGCCGGGTTGCGGCGACCTCCTGAAATAAAGACTCGATCACATTTGCCAAACGTTCACGCGACATTTGGCTGATGTGTTTAACGGCATGTGATTTTCGAAACCTGTCAATGACTTCAAACGCCTCGGAAACCTGCTGAAAACCCAACCCGGTCAGCATTACCGTGGCTTCATCGGTATGCAGGCGCCCTTCAATCAGGCTGAGCAGCTGTAATGCAGCGGCATCTGGACTCTGCTGTTGATCATGCGTAAAAAAAACATCTGTAAAACACTTTCGAACTGCATCACGGTGCTGAGTCAATGCATCGGCAAATACCTGCCAATCAGAAAAACCCATCGCATAAGCCAGCCTTGCACGTTCCAAGTCCTGCTGCGGCAAACGGTGCGTTTGCCGGTCAGCGACCATTTGCAGACGATTTTCAACATTGCGTAAAAACCTATAGGCTTCGATCAGACAATCCACAGTGCCCTGCTCAAGCAGATAATGTTCAGCTAAAAACTGTAACACGGGAATTAATTCGCGCCGCCGCAGACCGGGCTCGCGCCCGGCGCGAATCAGCTGAAAAGCCTGTGCGATAAATTCCACCTCCCGAATACCACCGGCTCCTAACTTAACATCATCCCCCAGTTTTTTACGATTAACCTCACGAACAATCATCGCCTTCATATCCCGAAGCGCGGCAAAGGCACTGTAATCAAGATAACGCCGATACACGAACGGGCGTAACATGGCCATCAGCTCATTCGCCTGTGAAGGCTGGCCGCAAATCGGCCTTGCTTTGATCATCGCGTAACGTTCCCAATCGCGACCCTGATTCTGATAATAGGTTTCCATAAAATCAAAAGACACAACCAATGCGCCACTGTCACCAAACGGGCGCAAGCGGGCATCGACCCTGAAGACGAAGCCGTCCTCTGTCGTCTCTTGAAGGTATTTAACAATCCGTTGCGCCTGTTGTGTAAAGAATGCCTGATTATCGATTTCCCGTTGACTGCCATGCTCAACCCGGGTCTTCCCTTTTTCCGGGTAAGTGAAAATAAGGTCAACATCCGACGAGTAATTCAACTCACGTCCGCCAAGTTTCCCCATTGCAATCACAACCAGGGATTGCGGCTCGGCATTATGATTCAACGGGATACCGTGCTTACTCTGCAGCTCGTGGTAAGCATAAGCATGTGCCTTGCTTACACAAAACTCAGCCAATTCGCTCAGCGCGGTCAATGTTTCCTGCAGGTCCGCCCAGCCAAGCAAATCGCGGATAGCGATTCTGATAATTTCACGCAAGCGCAACCGGCGTAACTGCTGCATAAACATGCCCTCATCTGCAGCATTCTCCAGTGCTGTTTTATAAGCCTGAAAGCGATCGATACTGAATACTTCATACAGTGCTTCTTGCCTCAGAAAGTCTGCCAGTAACTCTGTTTTACCGATAAAGATTCTGGCTATAAAAGGGCTGCAACAAAATATACGCTGTAAAACAGCCTGCCAGCCGGGGTCTGGTCCCGTCAGCGCAAGCGACTTAACCGCGCTTTGCAGTTGCTCAAGCAATTGCGCTCCCTGTGCGTTGAGCTCGGCATCTTCAGGAAACGCTGTTAGTTTTTGGATATCCATAAGCGTTTATTACCCCACTTATCGCGGGCCGAATCAACTCGCAATTGGCATTTTAAAACAAGAATGTTTATCATTTGCATTTCCAGTATCATATAATGCAGACCGGTTCCGCGAGCGGTATAGCTGAAAACATGCAAGTATTTGAAAATTAAGAAATTATAAGCTTTTCGGTCACCATCAGGAGATACATATTTTGAAAAAAATAAATCGATATATCGGCGTATCACTTTGCATTTTTCTGTGCGCCTGTACATCGGCACCGCCGGAAGTCAATGTGTATTCTTACCGCAAAGAAAGCCTGATTAAACCTCTGCTGGATCAGTTTACCCAGGATACAGGTATTCAGGTCAATCTCGTTACCGGAAAAGCCGATGTACTGTTCCAGCGCTTGAAAAGCGAAGGAGAAAATACACCGGCGGACCTGCTACTCACTGTCGATGCCGGTCGGCTGTATCGCGCCAAACAAGCGGAATTGTTGCAAGCAATAGACTCTACGGTATTGACTGAAACAGTACCCGTCAACCTGCGCGACCCGGACAACCAGTGGTTCGGGCTCTCCTACCGTGCACGCGTCATTATGTATAACAAATCCAAAGTCAAACCCGAAGAGCTTGCCGACTACGAAGACTTAACTGATGAAAAATGGCGTGGCCGACTCTGTGTTCGCTCTTCAGGAAACATTTATAACCAGTCACTACTGGCATCGATTATTGCACATCTTGGAGAATCGGGTGCTGCAGCATGGTCTGAAGGCGTCGTGAAAAATTTTGCCAGACCACCCAAAGGTAATGACCGCAGCCAGATGAGTGGTGCTGCGGTTGGAGAGTGCGATATTGCAATCGCCAACACATACTATCTTGCGAACTGGCTGCAATCCGATAAGCCACAGGAAACTGAAATGGCTGCACAACTGGGCGTACTGTTCCCCAATCAAAACAACCGTGGAACACACATTAATATCAGCGGAGCCGGGGTTACCCGGCATGCAAAAAACCCGGCCAACGCCATCAAGCTCCTGGAATACCTGGTCAGTGATAAAGCACAAGAGTGGTATGCAAATACCAATAATGAATACCCGGTTAAAGAGTCCATTAACGTGAGTCCCACAATAAAATCCTGGGGTTACCCGTTTAAAGCAGACACACTAAACCTGAACGAACTGGGTACTCTTAATGCGACCGCTGTAAAAATCTTTGACCTTACTGGCTGGAAATAACCCGGGCAATAAACGTCTGTGAACCTGGCCGCAGCACACAACTGGGCTCACCGTAGATTTTTCCGCTGGAACAGCTGGATTACAGGCTCAGCGTTGCTCGCCTTCATTATCTCACTGCCTCTGCTGACGATTATAAGCTTTCTATTTGCTCCCGCCGGTGAGGTATGGCAACACTTGGCAGATACAGTTCTAAAAGATTATGTCCGTAATTCTATAGTGCTTATGCTGGGAGTCGGCGCGATCAGTGTTTTTCTCGGTGTGACCACCGCATGGTTGACCAGCATGTGCGATTTCAACGGCAGAAAAACCCTGGAATGGGCACTGCTGCTGCCGCTCGCCGCACCGGCTTATATCGTTGCGTTTACCTATGCCGGACTGCTGGACCCGGCAGGGATCATACAAACCAGCCTGCGGGAACTATTTGGCTGGGAGTATGGAGACTACTGGTTTCCTGAAATCAGATCGATACCCGGCGCAATACTGATCCTCAGTCTGGTATTGTATCCATACGTTTATATGCTTGCCCGCGCCGCATTTCTATCACAATCGGTTTGCGTACTCGAAGTCAGCCGCTCTTTAGGTTGCGGCCCCTGGCGCACGTTTATCACGATTGCATTACCACTGGCGCGTCCGGCGATTGCCGCAGGCCTCACATTAGTGTCGATGGAAGCACTTGCCGATTACGGGACAGTCCAGTTTCTGGGAGTCAGCACTTTTACGACAGGCATATTCCGAACATGGTTTGGCCTGGGTGATACCGCTGCTGCCGCGCAGTTAGCAACGTTATTGATGGGATTTATCTTCGCGCTCGTGTTACTCGAACGAGTATCACGGCGCGGCGCCCGTTACTACCATACCAGTAATAAATATTCCCGCCTACCACGCTATGTATTGAAAAACAGCCGCCAATGGCTGGCATTAATTTACTGCATGCTGCCGCTGACCCTGGGTTTTTTAATCCCACTCGGTCAGCTACTGCTCTGGGCCGTCGAAACATATGACAAAATGCTCAATACTCAATTTATTTTTTTGGTCTGGAATAGTCTATGGCTGGCCGGTGCAACCGCACTTATTGCGGTTGCGGTCGCGGTTTTTCTCAGCTACGCCCAGCGCCAACAACCAACATTCAGCGTGCGTATGCTGGTTAAGCTTACCGGTATGGGATATGCGGTGCCCGGTGCAGTCATTGCAGTTGGTGTTATGATAATTGCCGGCTGGCTGGATAACCGGATCACTTCCTGGAGCACACTTATGCTCAGCGGCTCTTTTACAGCATTGATATTTACTTACCTGGTAAGATTCTTATCCATTTCGCTGCAAAATGTCGATGCGGGCCTGAGCAAAGTCAAACCCTCAATGGACGATGCAGCCAAAGCCCTTGGCCACCCCACCCTTCAAGTTATCAAAAATATTCATTTGCCAATTATGCGGGGTACTATCTTAACCGCTTTACTGCTGGTATTTGTTGACGTTCTGAAAGAGCTTCCGGCAACATTGGTCATGCGACCGTTTAACTTTAATACACTTGCCGTGCGCACCTATGAACTGGCTTCGGACGAACGGCTTGCGGATGCATCGACTGCAGGTCTCGCAATTGTTCTAACCGGCATTATCCCGGTTATCCTTTTGAGCCGGTCAATCAGTCGCTCCAGGCCCGGGCAAACCGCTGTACCTAAAAAATATGTCACTGCTTGAAGTCAAAGATCTAAGCATTCGTTTCAACTCGCTGCTTGCGGTAGACAAGCTGTCTTTCAGTTTATCGCGCGGCGAAATCGGCTGCTTACTGGGACCCAGCGGTTGCGGTAAAACCACCGTGCTACGTGCAATCGCAGGCTTTGAAACACCTCATGCCGGTGAAATAGCATTGCAAGACAAAAACGTCAGCCGCCCTGGCTGGGCACTGGCAACTGAACGTCGTCATGTCGGTATGGTTTTTCAGGACTTTGCATTATTCCCACATTTAAATGTTGCAGATAATATTGGGTTCGGCCTGCACAAACTTTCACAGCGCAACCGAGAGGAGCGAATTCGAGTGCTCCTCAGCCTGGTCAACCTGAATGGCATGGAAAAAAAATACCCACACGAGCTTTCCGGTGGCCAGCAACAACGGGTCGCACTGGCCCGGGCTGTTGCACCACGCCCCAATTTATTGCTGCTGGATGAGCCTTTTTCAAATATCGATATAGAATTGCGCGAACAACTTGCACGCGACATTCGTGAGATCGTACACCGGGAAAATACCACAGCACTGTTGGTCACCCATGACCAGCATGAAGCGTTTGCGGTAGCCGATCATATCGGTGTGCTCAATTCGGGACGATTACACCAATGGGATACGGGATACAATCTTTATCACAAGCCAGCCGACCTGTTTGTGGCAGACTTTATTGGTCGTGGAGTGCTGATAAACGGTCACATCATTGACGAACACAGCATCCAAACAGATTTCGGCATTATTGAAAACAACCCGCAGAGCGGCGGCACTTTAGAACCCGGCGATCAGATCAACATCCTGATACGGCCTGATGATATCATTCATGATGATAATAGCGAGCAAACCGCCAAAGTGCTGGATAAAGCCTTCCAGGGAGCCGATTTCCTATACACTTTGGAACTTGAAAACAATGTGCGTGTTTTATGTTTTGCACCGAGTCATCATAATCATAGTATCGGTGAACGTATTGGTATCCGGCTGGAACTGGACCACCTGGTCGCATTTAAAAAAAATATTTGATTTTTTATACTAATTCTCACCATACCGGCGAATAAGCTGCTCAGGACTCAACGGCTCACTAAAATAATACCCCTGAAAAATATGGCACCCGTATTGTCGTAAAAGATCAATTTTCTCCAGTGAATCGACGCCCTCAGCCACAACCTCCAGCAAAAGGTTATTGGCCAAACCGATCACTGCAGCAGCAACCGCCGCATCCTCGCGGTTTGTTAGTATATCTTTTACATAATGACGGTCGACTTTTAAACGATCGATTAAAAAATGTTTTAAATAATTTAGTGTAGAAAACTTTGAGCCAAAATCATCAATCGATAACCTGACACCCAACTCTTTTAGAGAACGTAATATTTGCATATTGAGTTCGTCCTGACTCAACAGGATACTCTCTGTTAACTCCAATGAGAGCTGATGTGCAGACAAGCCGGTATCGGCCAGCACATTGGATACAATAGTGATTAAATTTTGTTGCCAAAACTGACTCGCAGAAAAATTGATTGAAACAGAGCTGTCTTCATCCACATAACCGGCCGCCGCCCATTCAGCCCATTGCCTGCAAGCTGAATACATTATCCACTCTCCTACCGGGATAATAAGTCCCATGTGCTCAAGCAGGCCAATAAAAGTATCCGGCAACTCCACTGTGCCGTCCTCACGACGCCAGCGTAACAGCACTTCTGCTCCTATCAAACGGTTATTGCTAATATCTATCTGGGGTTGGTACTCCAGGAAAAACTCTTCCCGCTCCAATGCTTTTTGCAGAGCCGTTTCTATTTCCAATCTGGGCTTAAGACCAGGGTCAGCTGTACCATCGAAACACCGCAATTCATTACGTCCCTGCTGTTTGGCGCGATACATCGCGGTATCAGCCTGCCGCAGCAACTCTTCAGGGTTGCATGATTCACCCCCGGAGTACACCGCAATACCGACACTGGTACTGGTATGAGTCTGCCTGTCTCTTAACATCACCGGTTGTGCAATAGTCTGGATAATCTTGCGTGCTATTCCAACTGCTGTTGCCTGATCAGGAATATCTTCCAAAATAACTGTAAACTCATCCCCACCTAATCGCGCCACAGTATCCTGAACTCTAACACAGGCTTTCAGGCGTTCAGCCAGACACTGCAATAACATATCACCATAATCATGACCAAATTGATCATTAATTGTTTTAAAATGATCAAGATCTAAAAATAACAAAGCCAACATACCATTATTATGCTTGACATGCTGCATTGCCTGATTCAATCTGCTGTGGAATAAATCACGGTTAACAAGTCCGGTTAATACATCATAACGTGTCAACCTGGTAAGTTTGAGCTCTATTTGCTTGCGATCGATCGCATAGCGAATAACACGTGCCAATACCCCTTCGGAAATTTGGTCTTTTGAAATATAGTCCTGGGCACCACACTCAATCGCTTGCATAACTACATCAGTATCTTCACTAGCCGTTAGCAGTACAACCGGAGTCTCAGGCGCCACTCTACATATATTTTTAAGCGATTCCAAACCACCGCCATCCGGCAAGCCCAGGTCAAGAAATATTATGTCAGCTGATGATTGCTTTAACCACTGGTTTGCTTTTTCCAAAGTGGAAGCATACTCCAAATCAAAATTATAACTCGGAATATGCTGCAATAACGATTTCAACATACTTCTGTCACCAGGGTTATCCTCAACCTGCAGCACAGAAATAGTTTTGGGCGCCGAATTAATATCAGCTGATAATTGTGGTTTTGCCATGTTTACAATCCTTAAGTGCGTACAAAAGAGGCCAATCTGCCATGCACTTTTTAGTCATCAGTTCATCGCCTCGCCAAAGATTTTCTTTAATAAATAACTCTGGAAACAAAACCAACAGCGTATTATGGAATTTTATATGTATTTTTGATATCAAACTTTGCGGATACAACAGCTACAGCTCCATATCAGACAATGGGAGCGTAAACCAAAAAGTACTCCCCTCCCCGGCGATGGAATCAGCGCCTGTCTCTCCACCATGTCGTTCTATAATTCGTTTACATATTGCCAACCCCATGCCGGCACTTGGGTACTCATCAACCGGATGCAACCGTTGAAAAACTTTAAAAATACGCTCGACCTGACGGGAATCAAAACCAATACCATTGTCTTGAATTTCTATTCGACAAAGGCCTTTTTCCATTGTGCCGCTTATCTGGATGCATAATAACCGGCAATCACTGGCAAATTTAAATGCATTGCGCAATAACTCCTCTAGCAAAATTTCGATTTGAGCCGGGTCTGCCAAAACCTCAGGTAATTCACCTATATTAATTTGAGCATTTACCGTTTTTGTATCAGCCATCAACTCAGTAAGAACCTGATCAAATTTGGATCGAATATTGACAGGCATCAAGCTCTTACCTTTGCTTTCGACTCGCGAATACACAAGCAAGCCATCTAACATTGCCTGTAAACGACGGGCAGCATCATATGCAAAATAAACGTATTCTTTTATTTCTGTGTGCGGACCGCCGGATAAATGCTTATCCAATAACTCCATATAGCTAAGGATCATTCTGACAGGTTCACGAAAATCATGTGATATCGTGGAGGTCATCCACTGCACTTGCTGCTCTTTATCTATGAGCTCCTGGCGAAGCGCTTCTATCAGCAAACTATTTTCTGCATTTTGATCTATAGTTCTCATATGATATAAAAATCAGAGGCTATATAAATCACATAGCCCCGGATCACAAACAAGAAAGAACTTGAGAAATAATTCATTTAGCAAGACACAACAGGCGTTGCTTCGCTTTTAGGCAAAGTAAAATAAAAACGACTGCCAAAACCAGGTGAAGATTCAGCCCAAATTTCACCATACCAGGTCTCGACCAGCCTTTTACATATAGCAAGCCCCATACCGCTGCCAGGATAGTCAGAGTAGCATCGCAGCCTTTTAAAAGGTTGAAAAATAGTTTGTAATTGCGGCCCTTCAATCCCAGGGCCATTATCCTGCACACAAAACAACCATGCATCTGCCTGCTCAGTTGCACTGATATGAATTACGGGTACAGTAGAAGCCTCATTATACTTAATCGCATTATCAATTAGATTTTGCAGAAGACTGACCAAGCCAGTATGGTTTCCATAAACGGCGGGTAATTCATCGTTGGTTATTTTTGCATGCTTTACATCTACAAGCTCAGACAAACTGGCCTTTACGTCATTCAGCACATCTTGCATATTAACAAGCCTCAAAGGCTCGGGATCCTGATCAGAATGTGCATAGCGAAACATATCTTCTACAAGAGCCTGCGTACGCCTGACACTCTCCAGAGAGTACCCAATGTATTCCTGCGCTCTTGCATCCAGGTCAGCGTTATATTCTTCATGTAATAGGTTTATGAAACCAGTCACAACCCGCAAAGGCTCCTGCAGATCATGAGAGGCAGCTGATGCGAAATGCTCCAGTTTTTTATTAGAATTTGTTAAACGTTCAATTTGTAACTCAAGTTCTTTCCGCCGGGTTTCCAGCATAGAAGTATAGTGAACACGCTCAAGCTCATATGCCAGGCAACGCACAACTGTCTGTACGAATTTTTTTTCCTCTTCACAAAATGGTTTTTCACGTGTGGACTCGGATACAACCATCAACAAACCAAACTGCTCACTACCCACCAATAATGGAGCGATTATGCATGAACCGACTCCAGGCATGCTACGACTCAAATGGTGTTCAGACAAACCTGTTTTCACATCATTAAAAGCCATCAGGCCTTGCAAATCGCATTCTTGACCTGAGTATATTTTCTCAACCATTGCCTGCATCTCAGCGCGCAGCGCCTTTGATATGCAACCAGTAAAAACACTGTAATTTCTGCCACCATGCCAGGCTATCACACCTCTATCAAGCCCGAGATACTCTGTTGTAATTTTTAATAACTGTGATAATTTTTCATGTAACGATAGATCCGGTGCAGATATTACCAACTGAGTATTGTTTAATGCTGCCTCATGTTGCTTGCGCCCATTGATATCACTTATACAGCCAGTCATATGCCTAAGACGCCCATACCTGTCTTTGCCACTACTGCCCAGAAGATGAAACCAACGATACTGCCCAGACTTTATTCGCAAACGAAAATCAATATTTAGCGTCGTTGAATAATTCAAGCTATCACTAACAGAGCTTGCAACATCACCTATATCATCCGGGTGCAGCAACATTCTGAATGTTGAATAGCTTGCTTCAATTTCATCAGGGCGATAACCAATTAAAGCTTTGAAACGAGGTGACCAAAACTGCTCATCTTTACCAACATCAGGCCAATACCATAGCCCATTATCAACCTCTGCAAAAGATTCCGGCAATTGTGCCTGCACTGGCATTTTTTCACGACCAGAGCCATAATCAATTTCATTTTTAACTTCCATAATTTCTCCCAACCATATAATTTTTTACAATGGAAGCCAAGCTGAAGCGCCGTGTAAATTTCCGTTTGTGCTTATCAGAAATTTTGTTGCAAAATCCGTTGCTGCCAGCGGCTCACTGAAATAATTCCCTTGAAAAATACTACAACCTTTTGCATGTAAAACATCAACTTTTTCCCGGCTGTCTACACCTTCAGCGCTCACTTGTAAATTCAAGTCGCGTGCCAAATTTATAATCGCTGAAGCAATAGCAATATCCTGTTTATTACCCAGAATATCTTTTACAAAAGAATGATCAACTTTTAAGCTGTTTATAGGGAAATTTTTCAAATCAGCCAACGATGAAAATCCGGTTCCAAAATCGTCAATTGTTAACTTAACCCCCATATCGTGCAGCGCTCGCAAAATTTCAATATTACCCTCATCATTTTTCAAAAGAAGGCCTTCAGTAAGACCCAGATCAAGCTGTGCCGCAGGCAACCCTGTATCCAACAATGTTCGCAGCACCATATCCTGCAAATCACGCTGCCAAAATTGCCGCGCGGAAAAATTTACTGATATCGCACAACCTGCATCGATATTCCCACCTAACCTCCATGTCTCCCATTGTTCACATGCGGTATGTAATACCCATTCCCCAACCTGTACAATCAGCCCCATATGCTCAAGAATAGGAATAAAATCAGAAGCGGAGCAGCCCCCAAACTTAGGGTGATTCCACCGCAATAAAGCTTCGGCACCAGCGAGCTTACCGGTTTGAACATTAAACAGAGGCTGGTACTTCAACTCCAATTGCTCACGGCTAAGCGCATAACGCAACTCTTTTTCAATAGTCACCCTGCTTTTTGTCGCTTTATCCATACTTTCGTCAAAAAACAAAAATTTATCACGCCCTTGTTGCTTGACCCAATACATCGCCGTATCCGCCTGTTTAATTAGGTGTTTCGCATCCAGATCTTCATCTCCGGCAAAAATCGTTATTCCCACACTGGCAGTCGTGAATATTTCATGATCCTTTTCCTGCAGCGGCTCACTGATCGCACTCACAATTTTTTGTGCAATAACCGTCACTGCCCGCTCATCTGAAACGTTTTCCAAAATAACCGTAAACTCGTCCCCGCCTAACCGTGCAACCGTATCCTGTGCTCGCACACAAGACTGCAGCCGCCCGGCAGTAGCCTGCAACAGGATATCTCCAAAATCATGACCAAGATTGTCATTAATGGATTTGAAAAGATCGAGGTCTATGTAAAGTAGCGCTAACAGACTTTTATTGCGCTTTGCTCTTATAACAGCTTGCTCAAGCCTGTCGAAAAACAAATGACGATTAGCCAATGAAGTTAAAGAGTCATATTGTGCCAACCGTACTAAATCTCTTTCTGATTCTTTACGATCAATTGCATAAGTAATTGTTCGCTTAAGCAGGTCAGCGTCAAACTCGCCTTTAACCAGATAATCCTGAGCACCAAACTGAACAGCCTGCATGCTGACCTCTTCTTCTTTGCTGCAGGTTAATAATATAATCGGTAACTCCGGTGCGGCATTACACATGCGTTCCAGTGTTACCAGTCCCTCTGAATCCGGCAAGCGTAAGTCAAGTAATATGACGTCAAAATCCCGCTGGTATAGTTTTGTAAGTGCATCATTTAAAGTTTTTACATATACGATGCAATACCGGCACTGATCATCTTTCTCAAGCATCAATTCAACCAATCGCGCATAAGCGGGGTTATCCTCAACCTGCAATACCCACAAAATTCTGTCAGACGCTGATTGCATCTGTCGCATCGTGGTTGAAATCATTTCCATATTTAGCCTCCAAAACACATCTGCCTGAAAAACATAATTGGCTTTAATAACAATAACTTAGCCTTTTTTTGAATAAAACCTACACTAACTGATAAGCAACTTAACGGCATATATGAACGGCACTTTAGACAGGTCCCAACTCAGTATTTTTGTGATAATAAAGCTGGCCCAATGAGTTTTTTTAAAAAACAGCTTTAAGAGATTGTCATAAATGCTTCAACAGGATGACAAGATACTGTCATAAAACTTCCACAGAATTATCTTGTTTTAAAGCGCATATGACTTATGGCAATCTATAATGGTCCATTATTGAACCGCATTGCACAACATGAGCTGGGTTTATGCTTATGGCTGAATCGCGCTTGTCGAAAAAGCTGGTCGAAACAATGCTTTACATTTATAAGCTGGCTGGGAGATGGAAAATTCTGGTATGGGCTGGCTCTTTATATATCTATCTTTCATGGCATCCCCGGTTTACTGGCGAGCCTTCATATGCTGATTGTTGGACTTACCGGTCTTGCCATCTATAAAATAATCAAATCAAAAACCGTAAGGCTGCGGCCTCATGACTCCAACCATCACATCATGCTCGGCACGATGCCGCTCGATAAATACAGTTTTCCTTCAGGCCACACACTTCATGCAGTCAACTTTTCTATAGTTGCCACTCACTATTACCCGGAACTAATTTGGCTATTATGGCCATTAACTCTGTTAATCTGCTTGTCACGCGTTATTTTAGGATTACACTATCCGACTGATGTTTTGGTTGGTGCAGTTATCGGCCTGACACTGGGATTGACCAGCATTAGTATTTTATAACTGGAAAGACCAGATCACGCTGCAAATTACCCCAACCCAGTACCCTGAGCGGCTTTAAGCCATACGATTCCCAGCTAACCTTGAGAGGTTATAAGTGCGTATATTAATGATCTCAGATGTTTATTTTCCGAGAATCAATGGTGTTTCCACATCCATACAAACTTTCCGCCAACAATTGCAACAACTCAATCATGAAGTTCTGATAGTGGCACCCGACTATGGGCAAAAAAGTGACGAATCAGATATTATGAGAATCCCGTCCCGCTACCTTATTGTCGATCCTGAAGACCGTATGATGAAGTTCCGGGAAATCACCCGGCTTATTCCGGTACTGGAAAAATACCGGTTTGATATCATACATATACACACCCCTTTCATTGCTCACTATGCCGGCCTAAAAATCGCCAGGGCTTTGGCATTACCTGTCATTGAAACCTACCATACTCTCTTTGAAGAATATTTATACCACTATATAAGGTTTCTGCCGCGACGCCTGTTACGTTTCGCTGCCAGACAATTCACCAAATCTCAATGCAATAGCGTTGATGCTGTGGTTGTTCCATCGAGGCCAATGCTGGATACACTGCTCGATTATGGTGTAGAAGCACGCACTGCAATCATACCTACCGGTTTACAGATGGAAAAATTTGAGCGCGGCGATGGCGATGCATTCCGTAATCAACATAAAATACCCAAGGAGCGCCCAACGTTAGTACATGTCGGCAGAATCGCTTATGAGAAAAACATTGATTTTTTACTGCATATGCTGGCTCAGGTAAAAACAACCATTCCCAATGTACTAATGGTTATCGCCGGTGAAGGTCCGGCGCTTAAGCATTTGCAGGAACTGGCTAAAAAACTCAGCCTGCAGGAAAATATTTTGTTTGTCGGTTATCTGTCACGTGACCATGAATTAATGGACTGCTATAAGGCCGGCAATATTTTTGTATTTTCATCCCGCACAGAAACCCAAGGGCTTGTACTGCTCGAAGCAATGGCTCTCGGCGTGCCTGTTGTTTCCACCGCCATCATGGGAACAAAAGATATTCTGGACAGCGGAAAAGGCGCTTTGGTTGCTGAAGACGACCTCAGTGACTTCAGCAATAAAGTGATTCAGTTACTCCAGAACCCAACACTACTTAAACAACTCTCCGAAGAAGCCCGGGCATATGCACAAACCTGGTCAGCTGCTGCCTTGGCAGAAAAAATGCAAAATCTTTATGTCGATGTACTTAACCAACAAACTGCAACTTTTCCGGAAATACTTCCCGATACAAAGCAACCCGATTAGCACATAAGTATTTGGTTATCTGCTTATTTCCTGTAATATCCGCATCTTTGTTCAGCCAAGGGAATATTCATGAAACCGGGCGAAACAGGTTTAAAGCGTATCATCAGTGCCACCAAGTATTCTTTAGCAGGGCTATCATTTGCATGGAAAAATGAAGCAGCATTCCGGCAGGAAATTATACTGGCTATGATAATGATACCCGCTGCATTCTGGCTGGGCAGTAACGCCACCCAAACAGCACTGTTAATCGGCAGCTGCCTGCTTGTACTGATTACCGAGCTGCTCAATACCGGCATCGAGGCTGTTGTCGACCGAATTGGCCATGAATATCATGATCTGGCCGGTAGCGCTAAAGACCTCGGCTCTGCAGCAGTTCTGCTTAGTCTGCTGTTAACATTGACAATATGGATACTTGTTATTCTGGAGCGCTTTAGTACATAAAAACTATCCGATCAATATCTACTAAGCCGCTATATCTATCGATGCTACCCACAGTTTGTATTTGTGCTGCTCTCAAGATTAATGTTAATTTTTTTCATAAAACTTAAGCCTATTTTCTGATCGTAATAAGCCGCTTCATTAATAAAAGCCCCATAAACCGTTGACTCCCCTTCATAAGCAATGGTTTCACCTGCCAGTGTGATAAATAAAGGGTCTCCAGGTTTTATCGCATGATAATCTTTACCCTGCAAGTCAGGATGAATCATTGCAGTAATCTCGCCCTCAGTATTTTCTGGCAAGGAGACTTTCTTAGTAAACTGATAACCGGCCATCTGTGTTGGTAAATTAAGTGGCAACCCTTCACTCCTTTGTTGTAGATAATCCAAAGCATGCATTACCGCTATATGCGTATCAGAATATACTTCATAATTTAGTAATCCTTGAGCAATTGGCCCTACTTCAATGAGTAGACCACTTAAACGTCCCATGGATGTTAAGAAATTATGCTCTAAACGATTACTAGGCTCGTAAAATAAGGTTGCATGAGGCATCTTCTGCTTAATATAAAATGCCATTCCGACTACAAGAGGATCGCCTGAGTTAAAGACCAACGACATACCCATATTTGCAGTGGTGGTATGCAAATCAATGATAAAGTCGATTCTAGGGTTTTCCTTGGGTCCTAGCAGTGCATCCAGCAATTTTGCACGCTGCTGCTCATAGCCCTTTAATTCTGGATTTCTAAGGTCTTGTATATCGAATTGTCGATTTAAATCTTGGTCGATATAACGTCTTACATCTTTAATTGCCTGAGGGTTAGTCAAGTGCAGCTCTGTCGAAAAACTGCCTCGCTTGACTTCTTCAGGCTGTGAAAGCCAATGCTTAACAAGGTGCACACCCGTTAATTCATTTCCATGTGTTCCGCCTGTAATGGCGACATTTCTAATCGAGTCATTCATATCATAACTCAGCGCTTCTCTGATAAGTTAGAAGTGCCTGCATGCGCGGATCGAGTGCGAAAACCGCTACATGCTGCATCCGTGCACGATATGGGCGTTTTCGAACTTGACCTTCTATCCGCCCGTTTGCGGGTTGCGCCGCTGATCACTGGCTAGTCTCCGGCTTTCTTTGACTATTCGGTTTGAGCAGATGCCATGGCTTCTGCTGCCAAAGCCTGAATGCGCGCCACCATCGCAGAGAGGCCCGTGGCTCTACTCATAGAGAGATGTTGCTTGAGCCCCATCTCCTCGATAAAGATCGGAGGGTTGCTCAGAATCGCTTCGGGTGTATGTCCCGAATAAACCTTGAGCAGCAGCGCGATCAACCCGGAAACAATTGCTGCATCGCTGGTAGCATGAAAGAACAATCGCCCCTGGCTTTGATCAGCGAAGAACCACACATTGGCCTGACAGCCGTGCAGACGATGGGTTTCGGTTCGCTGTGCGTCAGGGAAAGCAGGCAGCTTGCGACCCAACTCGATCAGGTACTGGTAGCGCTCAGGCCAATCACCCAGCAGCTGAAAATTTTCGACAGTGCTTCGTTGTAAATCGGCAATGGCCGAACTGTCATCAACAACGGCGGTCTCTACATGCGGTGGGTCGTCTCTGGACGGATCACTACTGTGGGAATTTTTTTTGATCATACAGACTAGTTTCCGACTTTCTTGTGGATTTGAAGCAAAGAACCCGGACCTCCCGGATCCGGGCAAACGTTAATCCCGCTTGATGCGTTTAAATCGGCGGGCCAGCGTTTCACGCTGATCTCTTCTCGACAGGGCGCAGTACCGGGCCATCAGAAGTATCCTCAATTGCAAAACCGGCGGCTTCCAGTTCTTTGCGCAGCGCATCCGCTTTGGCGAAATCACGGTCTCGCCGTGCCTGCTCACGCTCAACCAGTAATGTCTTGATCTGTGAATCGGCGGAGTGCTGCTCAAATAATACTGATGCCGGCCGTAGCAATGCCAAAGCCTCTTGCGGCGACTGCTGCAACAGCCCCATCACCTTAGCAGATGCCAACAAAGCGGATTTGGCATGTGCTCGCCGGGCATCTGTGTCCGCATCGTTCAGTTGAGTCAGCAGCGCGTATAACCTCACTAATGCACCTGGGACGTTAAGATCATTCCTCAGTGCCTCCATAAACACCCGATCAGGTGTGCTCTGCGGCAATGCATCAATTTCAACAACCTTGGCCAAACTATCGTAATACCTCGTCAAAGTTTCCCGCGCCTCTTGAAGGCGCTGTGTAGTCCAGTCCAGTGGTTTGCGGTAGTGGCTGGACAGCAGCGCCAACCGAATAGCTTCTCCAGGCGCCTGAGTCAGCAGGTCGCGAACCAGCAGCACATTGCCAAGCGACTTGGACATTTTCTGCCCATCTACCGTGACAAAACTATTGTGAACCCAAGTATGGCAGTAAAGCGCATCATGGGCACAAGTGCCCTGAGCAATCTCATTTTCGTGGTGCGGGAAGATCAGATCCTGCCCGCCGCCGTGGATGTCAATGGTATGCCCAAGGTGCCGGCCAATCATCGCTGAGCACTCGATGTGCCAACCAGGACGACCCCGGCCCCACGGGCTGTCCCAGCCCGGCAAGTCTGGTGTTGATGAGGGCTTCCAGAGCACGAAATCCAACGGGTCGCGTTTGTAAGGCGCCACTTCTACACGGGCACCTGCGAGCATGTCATCGGTGCGTCGTCCCGAAAGCTGTCCATACGCAGGATAGGATGGCACATGAAACAACACATGCTCCTGCTCAACGTAGGCATGGCCTCGCGCGATCAATGTCTGGATCAACTCTATAATATCGGAGATGTGCCCGGTGACACGCGGCTCCAACTCGGGCGTTAACACACCCAGCGACTGCATGTCTTCATTATAAGCATTGATGTAACGGTCTGTGATGGCACCAATGGGAACGCCTGCTTCAGCGGCGGCCGCGTTTATCTTGTCATCCACATCAGTAAAGTTGCGCGCATAAACCACCTGCGGATAATCGTGGCGCAGCAGCCGCGACAGCACATCGAACACCACGGCGGGCCGCGCGTTACCAATGTGAGCGTAATTGTAAACTGTCGGACCGCACACATACATCGTTACCCGTTCGGGTCGACTGGTACGCAGCGCCTCTTTTTTGCGGGTGAGCGTATTATGGAGGTAGATCGGGGAATTCATGATACACCTTGATCACAAGACAGTAGGGTTTGGCGCATCACCATAAACCTCTTTGGGATCGAAGGTTTTTTCCGTTTCCACATAGCTGATCTTGCCGGTTTTTAATTCAACGGCGCGATAGAAACAGCTGCGATAGCCCACGTGACAACTGGCTGGATCACTATGGGTGCCTGATGCCAGCTCAACACGCAACCAAACGGCGTCTTGATCATCATCAATCCGCATCTCGATCACCCGTTGCACCAAACCACTGGTGGCGCCCTTATGCCACAGTATTTGACGGCTGCGACTCCAGTAGTGTGCCTCACCAGTGACTATGGTTTTCTCCAGTGCCTCGCGGTTCATATAGCCCAGCATCAGCACTTCACCGCTGGCGGCATCAGTGGTCACACAAGCAATTAAGCCATCGTTGTCGAATTTAGGCGCTAAATCATGTCCTTCTTCGACTTGTTCGACAGAAGTACGCTCTGCAAAGCTGACTGCGTCAGTGGTTGAGGCTTTAGGTTGATCAGAGTCGGTTTTCATTGGGTTTCTCATTTATATAATGTCATTCAAATATCCCGGCTATTATATCAGCGCATTCTTCTGCCGTTATCAGTTCCAAAAGGTTTTTTGATGCAATTTTTACCTAATTGATCAGTATTTTTTTGGTTATTAAGAAAAAAAGCCCCGCGATGCAGGGCTTTTTTGAACTGCTGTAAGTAAGGCTGTAACTACATCATGCCTGGCATGCCGCCGGCACCAGGCATTTCAGGAGCCGGTTCTTCTTTCTTCGGCAACTCTGCAACCATGGCTTCTGTTGTAATCATCAGGCCGGCAATTGATGAAGCATTCTGTAACGCACTGCGGGTGACTTTAGTCGGATCCAGAATACCCATTTCAATCATATCGCCGTACTCACCAGTCGCGGCGTTATAACCGAAATTTGCTTTACCTTCTTCAACCTTAGACAGAATGACGGAAGCCTCTTCACCGGCATTGCCAACAATCTGACGTAACGGCTCTTCCATTGCCCGTAGTGCAATTGAAATACCGACATCCTGATCGTGGTTGTCGCCTTTCACGCCCTTCAGTGCTTCACGAGCGCGAATCAGTGCAACGCCACCACCGGGGACAACGCCCTCTTCAACCGCTGCACGTGTTGCATGCAATGCATCTTCAACACGGGCTTTTTTCTCTTTCATTTCAACTTCAGTTGCGGCACCCACTTTGATCACGGCAACACCACCGGCCAGCTTGGCAACACGTTCCTGCATTTTCTCTTTATCGTAATCAGAAGTTGATTCTTCGATTTGCGCACGGATCTGCTTAACACGGCCTTCAATATCTGCTTTATTGCCTGCACCATCAACAACGGTTGTGTTTTCTTTGGTGACAACAATCTTTTTGGCGGAACCCAGATCTTCCAGACCGACTTTTTCCAGTGACAGGCCAATTTCCTCTGAAATAACCTTGCCACCAGTTAAAATCGCAATGTCTTCCAACATCGCTTTACGTCGATCACCAAAGCCCGGTGCTTTAACAGCAGCCACTTTAACAATACCGCGAATAGTATTGACAACCAGTGTCGCAAGCGCTTCACCTTCTACATCTTCAGCAATAATTAACAGTGGACGACCTGATTTCGCAACGCCTTCCAATACCGGCAATAAATCACGAATGTTGGAGATTTTTTTATCGAATAACAGAATATAAGGCTCATCAAGCTCAGCACTCATATTGTCCTGATTATTGACGAAGTAGGGTGAGAGATAACCACGATCAAATTGCATACCTTCAACAACATTCAGCTCATTCTCTAATGTAGAGCCGTCTTCAACGGTGATAACACCTTCTTTGCCGACTTTATCCATTGCATCCGCAATGATTTTACCGACATCCAGATCAGAGTTGGCTGAAATAGTACCAACCTGTGCAATTGCATTGCTGTCTGAGCAGGGCTCGGACATTTTCTTCAGCGCATCTACCGCTTTAATGACCGCTTTTTCCAGACCGCGCTTAAGATCCATCGGGTTCATGCCTGCGGCAACAGATTTCAAACCTTCTCGCAGTATCGCTTGAGCCAGTACGGTAGCTGTTGTCGTACCATCACCGGCAATATCGGATGTTTGAGACGCAACTTCTTTTACCATTTGTGCGCCCATATTCTCAAACTTGTCTTTTAATTCAATCTCTTTGGCTACCGAAACACCGTCTTTAGTCACGGTCGGCGCACCAAAAGATTTGTCCAAAACAACATTACGGCCCTTGGGGCCCAATGTGACTTTTACCGCATCAGCCAGTACATTCACTCCATGTACCATGCGATGACGTGCATCATCACTAAAACGAACTTCTTTCGCACTCATTTTACTTCCTCATATAAAGATAATAGAAACGGGATACGCAGTATGGGGTTTTAGCTGTCGATAACCGCGGTGATATCGTCTTCACGCATCACCAGGAGCTCTTCTCCATCCACTTTAACTTCGGTACCGGAGTACTTGCCGAACAACACTTTGTCACCGGCTTTCACATCCAGAGGGCGAACTTCGCCACTGTCTAAAATCTTGCCGTTACCCACCGCGACTACTTCGCCTTTAACAGGCTTTTCGGTAGCAGAATCCGGAATTACGATCCCACCCGGGCTGGTACGCTCTTCCTCCATACGTTTGACGATCACACGATCATGCAAAGGACGAATCTTCATCTATGCCTCTCCATCAGGTTAAAAACTGTTACTTAGTAAGACCACGAGCGCAATTAGCAATTAGCAATTAGCAATTAGCAATTAGCAATTAGCAATTAGCAATTAGCAATTAGCAATTAGCAATTAGCAATTAGCAATTAGCA
>JANQRI010000003.1 GCA_028284675.1 Gammaproteobacteria bacterium
CCGCCGCTTCTGTGTTGCCCGGATTCGTCAAGGTTGCCGGAGCAATCACCGGTGGACTGGACGGCGGTTCTTTGTCTACCGCACCGGTTTCTACAGGCATGGTCGGTGCACTCTGCTGATCGAGTAAACCCGGCAGGTTATGCGCAGGCAAACCCAACGGTCTCGGGCTTTTTTCAACCTCTTTATGTGGACTTAAACGGGTATAACCCGGATGTTTTTGGGTATCTTTTTGACTGAATGTACCGCCCTCCGGTTTAACCTGCTGCGCGATATCGCTTTGTGAATCTGCCCCCTGAGCTTCACCATTGCCACGCTGCAGACTGTCGGTGGTTGGGCCGTCGGCATCAGCCGCATGATACGTATCATGATCTGCAGTCGGTTGATCAATTTCTGCATTCTCATCATCAACAATAAACCCACCCTGTAACCGCACCATCGCTTCCAAGCCGGGATAAGTATCCAATGCCTTACGATTGATTTTAGCCCCATTGAATACAACATAATCTCCAATCGTTGCGCCTGTGAAATCAGCATCGATCAGATTCGCACGGGTAAAATCTGTCGAGACGATCCTGGTTCCCTGCAGGTTTGCTCCCTGCAGGTCGGCATTTATCAGTGATGCATGAGCTAAATTTGCCTTATTCAAAACCGCGCCGACCAAAATTGCATTATTGAAATTTGCCCAAAGGAGATCAGTTTCTGAAAAATCAGCATCAGTTAAATTCGCAGATTCAAAATTCGCATATGAAAAACCACTTGCCGAAAAGTTTGTACCGATCGCTATTGCAGACCGGAGGTATGCAAACATTGCATCAACTTTATTTAAGTCGGTACCAGACAAGTTCGCACCTTCAAAAAAAGCCACTTGTGCCTGTGCTTCTCGCAGGCGGGCTCCCTGCATATCAGCACCCCTGAAATCCGCACCCTGGATATCGCTGCCGTCAACAAAAACCGTTTCGATCAAATTTGCATTTTGAAAACGTGCACCGGCAAGCGCTTTTTCATTCATCTGGCGCTCTTGAAAGTTTTGATCTGAGTAATCAACTCCTGACAAATCAGTACGACCCGCAACAGCATCAGCCTGTTGCCGCCAGAGATCTCTCATTTCATCGGGTATATCGGGACTTATATTTTCATACGGCCAGCTGGTATGATCACCGGAGTATAAAGCACGCCTCTGAGCCGGAGTTAAGTCCTCTTTCTTGAGAGTTTGCGATTCAATTTGCAAGCGAACTGCGGCGACTTCATTATTGCTCGGCAACTGATAAAACTCGGCCCCTTTGGAAAAAACAATATAGGCTATATAAAACTTTCCGTCAGCAGATTTCTCCCTTAATAAACGCCGGAACCCTATCAATTCATTATCCAGTAAAACATTTGCCGGCACTTTTCTATTAACAGTAATACTTTCACCCATAAACTCACTTCCCAACTCATCCCGCCTTGCCTCCAGCATATAGGTTCCATCAAGCTGGGTTATTATTCTGCCTCTATCCTGAACACTAAAGTCAGCAACCATATTCCACTGGCGGTCTACTAAACGCACATGAAATTCCCCCTCCTGACCAAACAGCTCATCCAGAATTTCTACCGTCCGAAACGAATTGGGGACATTTTCCAGCGCATACTGTTCGCCCTCCTTAAGCGGTTTCGGTTTATTAATTAACATCGGTTTTAGTGCCGGCAATTGACCAATAGCCGTATTAACATCTGCAACTGTCAATGAGCCATTCTGTTGGGCATGCTCGGTCAGATAGTCGCTTAGCTGAGTATCAATCACATCCAGTGCGGTTTGCCAGCCACTCTGAATCTCCGGTGTTACTTCAAAGCCATTTAAAAACCTCTGAACCTGTCGTTGGACTCTTATCAGTCGCTGTTGGTACTCTGCAACCACTGTCGTCACTGCCTGCTCAACGGTTTCCACCGACAAGGGTTCCGCTGTCTGCAGGATGCTGCTTAAACTGACTCCCGTCGGTTGCAGCCGTGTTTGCCACCCGGCCATGTGTGTGATATTGGTGTGCCTGAATGTGTTGAGCGCCTCTGCACGCTGTTCTGCAATCTGTTGTAATGACGGTCGGACATCATTCTGTGGCTTTAAATGTTTACCAGCCAGCTCAATTAGTAATGGCACAACATCCACCCGCTTTGTCTCCGGCATTTCCAGATACTTTGCCAAAGGAATCGTAATGACACCTTCTCCGGTATTAAGCTGAACTTCTTCACCCTTAATCAAATCCGCCTCACTCAGCTGCAGAGCGTCCAATATACCCTGCAACTCAGCTTCTTTTTCCGGTAATGCCTTCAACTCCGCAAGTCTTTGATGGTAAGCGGTGTGAATCGACAACACGTATTCCATCGTCTCACCACTTCGGTCGCCAGCACCTTGTGCATACTGATCGACTAATACACCATAGGCGGCGAACTCTTTTGAGAATGGCTGCTCAAACTGCCTTTCTAATTCTGCTTGCTTTTCGCTGACTTCGGCCATACCTTTAGCCGTCAACACATATGCCTGTTCACCGTCCCCGTCCGGTTTTGATTGCATCTGAACATACTTTTCGCCCAACAGTATCAGTTTTTCAGCGACGGTTTCTTTTTCTTTCTGGGTCCACTCATCTGGGGGAATTTGTGCCATCAGCTGAACCTGGCGGCCGAATGCATTAACCGGCGGGCCGGATGGCCCCGGCTGGTTCAATGGCGTATTTGGGTAATTGAGTCCGCTGATTTCGCTCATGGATCATATACAAACATTTTACTTTCCGAATTGTCGGAAATTTGCCCCCGGGCGGCAATATAACCAACGGCCGGCTGTTTAACGAAAGTGATAGCCTCAAGTATTCCGGTAGACTAAGGTGCAACCGGTACATGCACTGGTGCGGGCGCGGTGCCGTTGACAGGTGAGGTAACTGGGGCCGGGATTACCGGCTGGGGTTGCAGTATCGGTGCACCTGTTTGTGCACCGGGCGCACTGACCGTGCCGGTATTCATTAACGGCGTGCCGTATCGTATGCTCAGACTCTGCTGCTCAACCGCCGTCAGCTGCGGCACATGCTGCCAGCGATTTCCCTGATGC
>JANQRI010000029.1 GCA_028284675.1 Gammaproteobacteria bacterium
GGCTTTCTTGCAAATCAACGCGCCAATCAAAACGGTGCCGGTCTGAATCAAACGTATATCTTTGAGTTTGATTATCCGGTTCTGTTCACCGACGGGAAAACGCGTTCGGTTGCGATTAACCTGGCCGGACCATTGGAATCACTCGGCCCCTTTATTGAGCGCGGCGGTTACAGCTGGTTAACCGCCAATGGCTTAACTGGCAATCAGAAAACCGGCTTGACCCCGGAAGGTTTGATCACGCGTTATGAAACCGCCAAAACCAGCATATTTGATCCAAACAAACGCAATGAAAACCAAACCGGTAGCACGGTCGACACGCAGCTGGTCAAGCCGGTTGAACAACTAACACTCGATGATGAAGAGTCAACTATTCCGAAAGCCCTACCCTTTGGTAGCGATAAATCACCATTTATCAGTGTCAAACCCACCGACCCGGATCAGCAAAACAACATCGGTGTGATCGGCCTGCAACCCAAAGATGCGATTCAGCCACCCAGGCCAGACAATACAAACAATGTTAATAACAGCAGTGACCCAATTAAAGCCAGCGCCAGTGATAGTTCACCGCAAAATAGCAGCACTGAAAGCACAGAAACAGATACTCAACCAGACGACTGGGTGAATATTTTTGTGCAGGATGCGAAAGCAGGCATGCAGGCATTCATTCAGGCATATCCAAAAATACAGCAGGCGCTATTCAATCATATCAATGCCATTAATGAAGTCAGCTCTGAGCAGGTTGTTTCATCTATCGCCCGTGGTCAACAAGCTGTGGCGGCTATCCATCAAATTCGTCAGAGCCAAACACCTGAGAGCTTACCTGCCACTCTGGCAGGGAACCAGGAATTACCGAAAACCCCGCTGGCTGACATGCAGGCTATTTTAAAAGAGTTGCTCCACGGCACCGGTATCAAGGTTCAGGAAGTTATCACCTTAGCAACCCAACACTGGAATATGCATCCTTATGAACTTGCCTGGGATATTCGGATGCAAAATGTGTTACATGGAGCCGACAAACTTGCAAACAAATCTGAAGGTCAAACATCAAAAACCAGACAAAATATTCAAACTGCCGCTAATTGGCTCGACCGTGCAATACTCGGCTATGCCAAAACCGTCGGCTCCGATCAAGTCGATACCCGCGATTTAACTACCGCGATGTATTTTAATGGCGAAAATATTTCGATTAGTGGTGTGCCATTTGATGGAATCATGATTAACGGTACACCACTAACAAAAGCATCTTTGGTTAGTTTATTTGGCATACCTGACAACTCTAACGTCAAAATAAAAAGTCTAGGACAAATGGAACTAAGCTACTTAGAACAACACCTGCTAGGTACAATATCTCAATACGGATATAAATTGGAAGTAAAAACACCATTTACCGATGGCACTATCCATTATTACCTGGTAAAAAATCAGCGAGAAAAATGGGAAATAGCCCGAGAATCTCTTGTTGCTAAAACAGGCGCGCCACAGGGCTATGCGAGCCGCATTATGGCGCATTTGTTAAGTAATGCTGAAAAACTCGGGATCTCAGGAATCTTCCTTGAAGCTGGAAAAGGCAATACTAACCCAGTAATGCAACTTGTGCTGAAGTTAAGAGGTTACGAAGAAAATAAAAGCCTAACCGGTTATTACACTTGGCCAGCACACTGGGGCGCAAATGCACCTCTTTACCTCGATATACTCGAAAATATACCTGATTCAATTAATATAGCCTGGCAAAACTTTCTTGACAAACAGGTTCAGCAAGGAAAGCTAACTTCTGAGCAGGCCATAAAGCTAAAACCACTGAACAGTTTAATCAAATTAACCGCAACCCGCGAGGGTCGTCAATACTGGAAGGAACACGGTGAAACCACCAAAGTCAGTATTATTTTTGATTCAAACGATCCATCATTAATTCTATCGAAACAACGTGCCGAAGACACAATGAAAAAACTCGGTATCAGAATTTATCCGCTTTATGGGCAACAAGCTACCGACAATAATAACCCTGGCACACAGAGTACTATACAACGTACGATTATAGGCCCGGACGGTGAAACACCAATCAATATCACGACCAACTACACACCTGAGCCGACAAAAAATACATTGGATATTGATGCATTGAACCCTGGAAAATTTGATGCGATCACTAGAACCGAAAAATACCGTGACGCCAACCTGATTCAGCGCTATCAGATGGGGCTAGAGGCACTAGGCGGCATACCAACCTGGGAGGATGCAACAGAAACACAAAGGAGAGTTGTAGAACATAATCTGAGCATAGATGCCCTCGCGAGAGCTGATAGTATTAAAGCATGGATAAAGGAACGAACACCAAGCTTGATCGATTTACTTGGTGAAATTTTTCATGAAATACACCCTGTATTGGGTTATCTTAATAACGCTGAAGACTTTAATCACCCATTACCCAGATACCTGGTTGCAACAGCACCGGATATTAACAACATACAACTTTATAATACGAGCTCAATACAGAATACAATAAATTTTTTAGCCAATATGCTGACAAATATAAACTACAGCTTGTTTGAAAAACTGTTACCCGGAGCAGATAAATCGATGGTCATTAAAAAACTCTCTGATACTGCCTCAAGAATCGGTTTTTACCATAACAAAAGAGACGCACAGCTGTTTTCCGAAGCGATGCGTATGGTGCTAGGTGATAGAATAAACGATGCAAAAGCAATTATTAAAAGCCTTTTTATACGAAATTACCCAAACACCAATGCAGAAAAACTACGTAATGAGTATGCCGCTGCATTAACCGTAATGCATTTAACTGGTGCAGATAAAATACGTGATATGGCTATCAGTCAAATCAATGTTACTGACGGAGATGGCCATATTGAAAACAGTGAACATAATGTGAAAGTGATTCAGCAATTAGTCAATTGGGCCGCCAATACCCGGCTACCCTCCCCGGCTGAGTTCGAGGCGTATTACAAGCAAATAAAACCACTAATACCCATACAGGCTTTCGAACAAAATGCCAAACAGTGGAATATTATTTTCCAGCAAAAACGAGGTGAGATATCGATCGCGGAAGCACAACAGGCATTGACCGCCATTGGCTTATCTGACTGAAGCAATCTGCAACTCAGAGAATTGATTTATACCACGCCAGATCTATAACTTTCGTTAAAGTGGTGAAGCAACTATAACCAAGGTTTAATACCGGCAATCAGCTCATTTTGGCATAGTCTGTGTGTTCAATAACCGCACAACAGCGTATGGCAATCCAGCAAACCAGCTCTTTTTCAGGCCACCATGGGCACTCCGGCAGTATGCCCGAACCCGGCTCAGCCGGCCATCATGCGCTTAAAGACCAGCTGCAACAGCGGCTGCAGGCCCAGATCCCGGTCGCACCGCCGGTCAGTGCACCGCCAACTGCACCCGGTGGCTCGTTACCATTACCGGTGCTAGTCACCCCCAATACCCCGCAATCCGGATCTATCGACCGACCCGATTATGGGCTGGAGCCGTATAACCCTCCGCCTATACCCACACCCACTTATAAACTCCCTGCTGAATCATCCACACAGGGTCCGGCACAAACGCCGCTGCAAGGAGTTATTGAACAACCACTGGCCAAGATTGATGCACCCATCGATATCCAGGCATGGAATACCGCGTTGGGCAAAGTCTCCCATACATTGCGCCTGGGTTTATTAAGTCCGGCCGCGCAGCTTTTAATCAACCAACAGGCCGATAAAAACCTTGGCTTAAATACCGAATATGCCCTCGGTCTGCAAACTCCGGCCGATGGCCAAAATCTCGCGCTGGTTGGTTCTCTCAAAGAAATCATTGCGTTTCTTTCAGTCAAGGATAATGCCGAACGCTTTGTGCACATGCTGAACCCTAATGCCAGTGTGACTTTAAAAGGTCTGACGCAGCGCTATGATCAGGCCCTGAACACTCAAGCC
>JANQRI010000005.1 GCA_028284675.1 Gammaproteobacteria bacterium
TGTTGTGCGATTAAAGCTTTATAAAGGTAGGGTTTCGGTGGTTGGGCGCCGGTCGGATACCGACAGTCTGTTTGATGAGAGTATCGCAACCTTTGAGGACGATGCCGGTGCGTATAATCAACAGGATGCGGAAGGCTTTATTAAACTCAACGCACTGAGAATGCGGATTGCCGCAGCCAAAAAGCGTGGTTGATTTTATTTATGAGGCACGAAAACCTAATCACTTGAGTTTTAATTAGTAAAATCGAAGTTAGCATATAAGAAAAGTTTGTCGCTTTATCAACATGCGTTGATAGGTAGTTCAACAAATTAGGTGCACTTAACAGGGGGAGTATCGTCCGTATGACACGCACAGGTCTGCCGCGATGGTAGGGTAAAACTCACAGGACGTGAGTTTTAGCGCCGTCAGGCCAGGACGGCCTGTCGGTGCGACCCGTAAGCATCGCGCCAGACCGAGCGGCGCAGGCAATGCGAAGCATTGTGTAAGCGCGTGTCATTCCGGACAAGTTTCTTTGGTGACTTTCTTTTGAAAGAAAGTCACTCGGCTGCGTGGCCGAGACCACGCAATGTTAAACGAAGGTTATTTCTAAATTTTTTCACAAAACTTTTTATGGCCGAGTAATTTTTTCACTTAAGGTTTCAGCCATGAAAACGCGGTGAGCTCCAGCTGGGTTTTTAATTTTCCTTTCCTGAGCCTGCGAATTTTCACCGGCAGGTAGCCCAGTTCTTTGGCATGCCAGGTGATGGTTTCCCTTGAGCCGTGTGAGCGTGTGAGTTTAAGGCTGTTGTAGTTTTTTGAATTGATATTTGTGTTTTCCAAAACAGGCCCTGTAAACGTCATTTCTTTTGTTTCTACACCATCCAAAACGGTATACGTTTCCTGCAGTTCACCGCTCTGAAGGTCGATCATCAATGCCAGTTGTACTGACAGTTGGTCAACCATGCAGGGCTTTAGCGCAACGCTGGCGGTTTTGTCATTATGACGAATACTCACGCTATTTTTTACCCAGTCGAAATCGGCTTCCACCTGTTTTGCAGCTTTTTTGCTGTCGCGGGTATAACGATAATTCAGCGGCCTGATTTTCCCTTCGTGCAGTTCGAAGCGTACTGATTCGCTGATACTGTCGGAGCTGAACATTGCAGCCAAACCGGCGGCTTCAGCGCTTGATTTGTACAGCCACTGCCCGTTATTTTCTGTCAACTCAAATTTAACCTGGGCGATAGCAACATTTTTTTTGGTTAACAAATAATTGGCGGTGAATGGCTTTAGCGGGTTTTCCTGGCTGTTGGCAACAGTTGCATAAAGACTGCTGATGAGAAAACTCAGTGCGAAAAGCCTGCTTAGCGTGGCTCTGGTTTTTTGTGGAAAGCGTATCATCAGCTTGCTGTTTTTCCTGATGGCAAGGTTGCAAAATCGATTGGTGTATTTAGCGGGTTGTTGTCCAGCATGACTCGGTCACCGGACATTCGCAAGCGGCCACTGCTGTACCATTGTACGGCAAGCGGGTAGATTTGGTGTTCTTTTTCCAGTACTCGTTTTGCGAGAGTTTCCGGTGTGTCATCATTCATAATGTTTACTTTGGTTTGTAAAATGACCGGCCCGCCATCCAGCTCCTCGGTTACAAAATGCACGCTGGCGCCATGCGTTGTATCACCCGCCTGCAGTGCTTTTTCATGGGTATGCAAGCCCCGGTATTTTGGGAGTAATGAAGGGTGGATGTTAAGTATTTTTCCGTGGTAATGGTTGATAAATTCCCCACTGAGGATACGCATAAAGCCGGCCAGCGCGATCAGGTTTGGACGGTATCTGTCAATTGCTTCGATCAATGCACGGTCGAACGACAAACGGTCGGTATGATTTTGGGGCTCAATGCAATGGTGGGGGATATTCGCATCAGCAGCGCGCTGTAAACCGAAGGCATTCGCTTTGTCCGATATCACTGTAACGATTTGGTAGTTACAGTCCGGCGATTTTGCTGCATTAATTAGGGCTTGCAGATTGCTGCCGTTGCCTGAGATAAGTACAACAACGCTGGTTTTCTGTATTTCAAGCTCCGGGTGATCCATGCCTAAGCCGGGTTATCGATAATCACACGCGCGCCTGAGTCTGCAGTATCCAGGTGGCCGATTTCATAGGCCTGCTCTCCTGCCTGGTTGAGCATGTTGATAATTGCGTTTGAATCTGAGGACGGTACACACAGAACCAGGCCGATACCACAGTTAAATGTGCGGTGCATTTCCGGCCATGCAACATTGCCTTCGGTAGCGAGCCATTCAAAAACCGGCGGTCGGGGCCAGCTGTTGCTGTTAATGACCGCACGAATGCCATCCGGCAAAACCCGGGGGATATTTTCGAGTAATCCACCGCCGGTAATATGCGCCATTGCATGTGCAGAGTAGTTTTCCAGTAGTTTAAGCACCGGTTTAACATAGATACGGGTCGGCTCAAGCAAAGCCCGGGTCAGTGTATGTTCACCGCAGGCAATATCATTTGTGTTGACCGGGTTTTTTTCGAGAATTTTACGAATCAGCGAGTAACCGTTGGCATGCGGCCCGGATGAGGCCAGACCGATCAGTGTGTCGCCGGCGGCTACCCGGCTGCCGTCGATCAATTTGTCATACTCAACAATGCCGACACTAAAGCCGGCAAGGTCATAGTCTCCGTGCTGATACATGCCGGGCATTTCGGCGGTTTCACCGCCAATCAGTGCGGCGCCTGCGATTTCACAGCCCCTGGCAATTCCCGAAATCACTGTTTCGGCGATGTCGATATCCAGCTTGCCGGTCGCATAATAATCAAGAAAGAACAGTGGTTCGGCACCCTGAACCAGAATATCGTTGACACACATTGCGACCAGGTCAATACCGATGCCATTATGCTGATTCAGTTGCATGGCCAACTTGAGTTTGGTACCGACACCATCTGTACCGGATACCAATACGGGGCGGCGATAGCGATTGAGCGGTAACTCAAACAGCCCGCCAAAACCACCGAGTCCACCGAGAACTTCCGGGCGTAAAGTGCGTTTCACAGCCGGTTTGATTCGTTCGACCAATGCATTGCCGGCATCAATATCGACGCCTGCATCCCGGTAAGTGAGAGGCTTTTTATCTTTAGGGTTGGGCATTATCAGGGATAGTTAGCATGTCAACGCTGGGATTGTACACATTACCGGGTGTCCGGGCTATATTGAACTTGTCCGATGGTGCTGTTGGGTATTGATGAGGCGGGCTTTTGGTCGGGGTTTTCTGGTTTTGAATCTTGGACCAGTGGTCGGCTCTTATTGTGAACAGCCGGTGCGCGAATGTAATATACACATATCGAAACCATAAGCTAATGATGTTGATGTTAAATCTAAAAAACAGTGGAATTTTAATATTTATATTTTTCTGCAGTGCTTTATTGACCATTGATCCTGCTCAAGCGGTGCGGGTCAAGGGAATTTATCAGGCGGAGGTGCCGGTGGAAAACCAGTCTGCGGCCAGCCGTCGAGATGCGTTCCGACAGGCTATCAAAAAAGTTCTGATAAAAATGACCGGAATCAAGGATATTGCCGCAGCACCTGAAGCTGAAATAATTATCCAGCGGGCGACACGTTATGTCAGTCGCTACCGTTACATGCAGAAAGCGCTGGATGAGTCTACAGCTGTGGAAGAGCCTGGCAAGCAACTGTTTATCAATGTTGAATATGATGGTGAGGCCTTGGAGAAACTTTTGCGGCAAAGCGGTTTACCTGTCTGGAGTGACAACAGGCCTGCGGTTCTTTTGTGGCTGGCGGTGCAGAATGGCCGAGAGCGTTATATTTTGGGTGAGGATACCGATGATGAGATCAAGCGGCTGGTTATGGCTGCGGCGGATAGACGTGGTGTACCGCTGATTTTCCCATTACAGGATCTGGAGGAGACGCGTAGAGTTACATTTGCCGATATTCGGGCCGGCTTTACTGAAACCGTGCTGGCAGCCTCGGAGCGCTATAATGCACCGATTACAATGGTCGGATATTTAAAGTTTGACCGCAGCGGCAAGGCTTCCGTGAAATGGACCACGCATCGCGAGGGCTCCAGCAGCAGCTGGCAGGAGCGGAGTGTGCCGCAGGAACAGGCGGTTATTTCAGGCATTGATAATCTGGCGGATATTCTGGCGTCGCGCTATGCATTCTCCGGAAATGCAGGCAATACTTTGTTTGAGTATCTGGTTTCGGTTAATGGTGTGCTGGGCCTGAATGATTATGCCGGCGCACTCAATTATATGCGTGGCCTGAATTTTGTTGAGGAAGTCACGCCGGTCCGTGTGGAAGCAGGGCGTGCACACTACCGGGTTTTGATGCGCGGGGAGTTGATGGAATTGCAGCGTATGCTGGATTTATCGGAATTATTGCAACCGGAGGCGATTCCCGGGTCTTCATTACCACTTTTAGCGGCGCAGCAGACCGGCTTGGGGGTATCGTCGCGCTCTTTGCGGGATCGTGTTGACTTGTATTACATGATCAAGCGTTAAACTCAATACTCCCCAGATGCAGTTACCGCTAAATATACAACTGCCGCAAGCGGCAAACTTTGATTCATATGTGCCTGGCGAAAATCTTTTTCTGGTTGAACTATTAAAGCAGTGCGCTGATTTAGGCGGCGAGTCTCAGTTGTATTGCTGGTCGGAACCGGGCTTGGGAAAGACGCATCTTTTGCAGGCAACGGTACGTTTAGCGGCCCAAAACGATCACCTTTGCAGCTATCTGCCGCTGGGTCAGCTGGTTGGTCAACCGGTTAGCATTTTGGATGATCTGGAGTCGGTACAGCTGCTGTGTATCGATGAGCTGGAAGCGATTGCCGGGCAGCCTGAATGGGAAACAGCGCTGTTCGCGTTAATCAATCGCAGCCGTTTGCGGCGCTCACATCTGGTGTTTGCAGCAGCGGCCAATATCAATAAACTGCCCTGGACATTACCGGATCTGGCGTCAAGATTGAGTTGGGGGCCAGTGTTTCAAATTAAACCGCTCAGGAATGATGCGGACAAAATCAAAGTTTTACAGTTACGTGCCCGGGGCCGTGGTTTTGAGTTTCCCGATGAGCTGGGTACTTATATGCTGGGCCGGTATTCGCGCGATATTCGGCGTTTGTGTGAACAACTGGAAACACTGGATCGGGCTTCTTTATCGGCACAACGGCGTTTAACCATTCCATTTGCAAAGTCGGTGTTGGAAGAGGATTAAATTCAGCCCGTGCGCCGGGTTTTGGCATTCAGGTACACAAACAGAATCGCACCGCAGAACAGCATCAGGCTGAATGCGATCATCAGCCAGCCGTAAATTCTGTCGACAGGGTCACTATAGGCATCGCTGACTCCCAGGATAAAATAGAGTAAAGACAGCATACTCACCCAGGCATACGTGTACGGCCTGCCGTGCAGCAGGCCGCGTAGCGGAATCAGCAGCGGAATCAGCAATATAATAAGGATTAATCCGGTCGGATACTTTTCTGAGGGCGCAAGCCATGCGTTCCAAAGAATGATCAGCAATAGAATTGCACCATATCCGGTCAGTGCGAGGTATTTGCAAAGTAGTGCTGCGCGCATGTGTGTTAATCAGCGATTGAGTTGGTAAACCAGTGTGGCCACCCGTTTGCCTAACGCACGACAGAGCGTTTTTTCTGTTTCATCCGGGCTGTTATTGTCGTCCCGCGCCACATGGCTTGCGCCATAGGGTGTGCCGCCGGAATGGGTTTTACTCAGCATGGGTTCAGAATAGGGCAGCCCTACAAGCAGCATGCCGTGATGCAGCAGAGGCAGCATCATTGATAATAAAGTGCTTTCCTGACCGCCGTGCAGGCTTGAGGAAGATGTAAAAACCGCTGCCGGTTTACCGGCGAGTGCCCCGCTGACCCAGTGAGCCGTCGTACCGTCAAGAAAGTATTTAAGTGGAGCGGCCATATTGCCGAAGTGTGTCGGGCTGCCGATAATCAAACCCTGACAACTGTTCAGATCTTCTTGCGTTGCATAGGGAGGGCCGTCCTTAGGGACGGGTTCGGCAACCTGTTCGGAGACGCTGGATACTGCCGGCACCGCGCGCAGGCGTGCCTTCACGTAATTGGTTTCCTCCACGCCACGAGCGATGTGTCGGGCAAGTGCAGCAGTGCTGCCGTGGCGGCTATAATAAAGGACTAAAACCTCAAACATAAGTGTTACTGCCTATACTATGCGTTACTCATCGGGATACTTTGTGGCGATCTTGATTTTCCCGTTAGTATTTTTTTTAACGTTTATCAAAAATAGGCCGTTATCTGTTGCTGTGATCCGGTTTGTGTTGGCCCTAATACACAAGTCTGGTTGTGATCATAGCATGCAGACTGCTTCTGTTATGTATGGAAAATAAACTGCAGTTACGAAAACTTTGCTTGGTATATCACTCTGAATAGAAAGATCGATTCTGTCACATTTTACAGTTTGTTCGATTGTTAATTGAACAGGCCTGCCCATTGATGACTTGACACATTTGGGCGGGCGGGGTAGTTTCTACACCTAAAAAATAACCGTCGATTTCGGTATAAACATACAAGTTCGTTCCTCCGGGAGATTAAAATATGAAAATAATGAGTATGCTTAAGCATTTTGGAATTTTTGCGTTTGTATTGAGTGTAGCTATTGGTTGCGCCAGTACCCCGGAGCCTGAAGAAGCAGCAGATGATTCGGAGCGTGTAGCCGCTGAAGCTATTGCTGCAGCTCAAACCGCTATCGAAGAGGCGGCAGCCCTCGGTGCAGAGTGGCGCGATGCCCAGGGTATTCTGGATCAGGCCAAGGCTGCTTATGAGTCAGGTGATTATGACAGCGCGACCGAGCTTGCAAATCAGGCAGAGAATATGGCCCGTCAGGCAATTGCCGATTTAAATGCATCCCAACAAGCTGATGAATCTGTTGTCGATTCAACCCCCAGTTACAGTACCTATGAAGTTTCAGCCGGAGATAACCTGTGGGATATAGCCGGCAGTAGCGCGACCTACGGTGATCCGTATCAATGGCCGTTGATTTATAAAGCCAATAGATCAAAAATTAATGATGCTGACCTGATTTATCCGGGACAGGTATTCGATATCGATAATTCTCCATCTTCATCCGATATTGATGCTGCGATCAATCACGCGAAAACACGTGGTGCATGGTCTGTTGGTACCGTTGAATCCTCGGATGAATCTTATTTATCCCAGTAGAGATTTCTTTGTAAGTAAAAAAAGGGGCCTTTAGGGCCCCTTTTTTGTGCGTGATCCGGGTAAAGACCAATGAAAGAATGTCGTTATTTTTGGGTAAGCGGCCGTGTGCAAGGCGTATTTTTTCGTGCCTCAACACAACAAAAAGCTTCGTTGCTGGGCTTGGAGGGCTGGGTCAAAAATTTGCCTGACGGGCGTGTGCAGGTACTGGCATGCGGCGATTTGCCGGCGCTTGAAACCCTGGGAGTATGGTTATCGCAAGGCCCGGAACAGGCGCGTGTCAGTGATGTTTCTATGGAGTCTCTGGCCTACGAAGCTTTTGAGGGTTTTCAAATCAGGTGATTTCTTCGAAAGCCAAAACAATGGAAATTTCTTATTAAACAGTAGCCTTATGAGTATGGATGGTTTATGTTGAATCAGAGTGGCTGAAGCGGAGGTGAACAGTTTGCAAGGTAATTCTCTAAAAGGACCGAATGGCCGCATAGATGTAAAAGCAGTTTTGTCGCTACTGGAGAAAGATGGGCTGATTGCCGGTGACAAGGCTGAATTGATGCGCAATGTAATTCGTCCTGAAGATATGTCGGAAAAGGGCGCGATTGAGTTGCTCGCCAGTAAAAACCTTCCAAATGCCAGATTTCCGGGTAAAAAGCTCAGCCTTGAATTTCTCTGCGAATGGCTCGCTGAAAAAGTCGGCCTGGAGTATTTTCATATCGACCCGCTTAAAGTTGATGTGGCTTCGGTAACCGAAGTGATGTCCTATGCCTATGCGCAAAACTTTGGTGTGTTACCGGTTAAAGCCACTTACGATGAGCTGGCTGTTGCAACCGTGGAGCCTTTTCATACTGAATGGAGCCAGGAAATATCGCGGATAGCCAATAAACGCATTTCTCTGGTGATCGCAAATCCTGAGGATATTCGTCGCTTTCAAATCGAGTTTTACAACCTCGCGAAAAGTGTAAGAGAGGCCAAGGGTCAGCACGATTCCAGTAGAGCCAATGCAATCCAAAACCTTGAGCAGTTGATGGAGCTTGGCAAAAAAGGCAACCTGGATGCAAATAATCAGCATATCGTGAGCGTTGTGGATTGGTTGCTGCAATATGCATTTGAACAACGGGCCAGTGATATTCATTTAGAGCCCCGTAGGGAAACAGGCAACGTACGCTTTCGTATTGATAGCGTATTGCACAAAATTTATGAGATGCCGGCTTCAGTAATGACGGCGGTAACCAGCCGTATCAAAATACTCGGGCGTATGGATGTTGCAGAAAAACGTCGCCCTCAGGATGGTCGCTTAAAAACCCGCAGCCAGGATGGCAATGAGATTGAGCTGCGTTTATCAACAATGCCGACTGCTTTTGGCGAAAAGCTCGTGATGCGGATTTTTGATCCGGAAGTGGTTGCGAAAAATTTTGAAGAGCTGGGTTTCAGTAAGCAGGATAGTGAGAAATGGTACGGGATGATCAAACGTCCACACGGTATCATTCTGGTAACCGGGCCGACCGGCTCTGGTAAGACCACAACGCTTTATTCTTCGCTGAAACTGCTTGCAACACCGGAAGTTAATGTCTGTACGATAGAGGATCCGATTGAAAATATAGAATCGCAGTTTAACCAGATGCAGGTGCAACATAATATCAATCTGGATTTTGCCTCGGGCATTAGAACGCTGTTACGTCAGGATCCGGATATTATTATGATTGGTGAAATTCGGGATCTTGAAACTGCGCAAATGGCAATTCAGGCCTCGTTAACCGGGCATTTGGTATTATCGACATTGCATACAAATGATGCGACTTCAGCGATTACACGCCTGGTGGAAATCGGTGTGCCGCATTATCTGATCAATGCAACATTGCTTGGAGTCATGGCTCAGCGGCTGGTTCGGACGTTATGTCCGACCTGCAAAAAGCCTGCGACCATTGATGAACATGAGTGGGCCAGCCTGGTTTCTCCGTGGAAAGCGGCAACGCCGCGCACGGTGTATGAGCCGGTAGGTTGCTTGGACTGCAGGCAAACAGGTTACCGCGGACGTATCGGAATTTACGAAATTTTCACGATGCACGATAATTTGAAAAGCATAAATAAACCCGGAACGGATATTATGGATTTTCGCAAGCGTGCGATTAAAGAAGGTATGTTACCGCTGCGTTTAAGCGGAGCGCATAAAGTGGCTGCCGGGCATACAACCATTGGCGAAGTTTTGAAGGTTGCGCCGGCTGTAGCCAGTAATTGAAATCTGTTTGCGTGTGCACAAAGCACAGCATAGAAATAAAAGCATGCGTCTGTTTACTTTCTGGCTTTTAGACGTTCAAGTGTGTTAATCAGAGATGCTCCCGCAAGAATAATGCCGCTTAAGAAGTGGTTGTTGCCCAGAGCGAGTTGTTCTTTTATAGCCAGTTTATTATTGGGCAGATCGCCCAGTCCCAGATTGCCGAAACTGTTAACTGTGGTGTTATAGTCAAAATTTGTGTGTACGTAAGCATAGTCTCCGCGCAGGTCGGTTAGAAAACTTCGCACAACCGGTTGCATATACGGGCCATAGGTGCCTGTCAGTCGCGCTGAAATTACCCGTTCCAGTGCGCGAACTTTCCATAAGTCCTGTGGGTCGGTGTTGCCAGCGGCAATTCTGCCGGCGATGTTCGCGAGCCCATCAAGCAGCTTTTCAATTTCCGCCAGTTTGAGGGGGAGCTGTGACAGCGTTTTATATTTTTTGCGAATTTCGACAGCTGTTGCATTGCTGGCTTTTTGTTCAACGCTATAGGCGTTGGTGATCAGTTTATCACGCATAATCAGCACTGCGATATTGGGTGTTGCCCAGGTGTCAAATTGGTTTAAGTATATTTTGAGTTTATCTGTTATCGATATTTTGTCTGATTGCTTGCTGGGCTTGTCGATACTCAGCAGTAAAGAGCCAAGTTGTGTGGTTTTTTCGACCAAGGAGTCTATGTTTATCTCGTTGTTCCCGGTTGTGTAAATGGTCGATTTTATTTGCCTGATTGTGGTTGCGATATCCGTTTCGCCAAGCATGTCGGCATATTTGATCAGGCGATCCAATAGTGATTTTTTTGGCAGGGTTTTCTGAAAATCTATTTTTGCCGGGTCAGTATGGCTGAAGGCTGGTTCAGAGCGAAGAAGCGTGTTGATTTTTTTCAGTGCCTGGGCTGTTTCATTTGTTGCCGTAAGTGCTTTCTGTATATCCTGAGTATCATCAATTGTATGACTTTGGTCGATAATGGTTTTTAATTGTTTTATATTCTTGATTGCTGAGTAAAAGTAAGTTTGCAGCTTATCGGTGCTGTGTGGAGCAGTTGCTGTGAAAGCGGGTTCGACCCCGTCTTTAATTCGGCTCAGCCTGTCAGGGATATGTGCAATAGTGTCAGCAGTCAGGATGCCGGTTTCTTTTAAAATAACTTCGAATTTAAAAAAACCGTGTAAAGTATTTTCATCATCCCAGATTTCCTCAAGTGCTTCGCTTAGGATGTCTGCCTGTGGTTCCAGAGCTGTTTCGAAATGGTCGATGGTTTTTTTGAGTTCCAGAATGGCTATGCCTAGATCATCGACGCTATGCAGTAGAGTCTGTTGTATGGAGCGGTCATCATTGTTGACTACTCCGGCAAAACTTATACTTACTTTTAGTTGTTGGGCACGCGGTATGGAGACCGTGTAACGGGTACCGGTCGGTAGCGTTGTTTGCGGATGAGGCTTTTTGTCGTCAGTGGTTGTTACAACAACCATTGGTTAACCTCCACTCAGCGCTAAATATTTTATGAATTGCTGAAGCTCAGTAACCGATACGAGCCACAATGGGTGCAATTAAAGCTTCGCTCTTCGTTGCTTATTTAGCGTGTATGAAACTTACTGATGAACATCCGTTTGGTGTAGTCATTGTCCCGGCTGTTCCATGACATCTTTTATATGGTATCAATTTTAATTGGTGGGAAAAATACGAAAGAAGTGCTATTACTTTCGCAATAAGTTGGAATAGTTCAAACTTGTTTTTGGGTGCCAAATGAGAATGAGTTCTAGATGGACAACGTGCCCAGCTCCTGTACAAGTTCCTCGATTGGAATTTTCTTTTCTGCTCCGGTGCGGCGATTCTTGTACTCAATAACACCTTCATCAAGATTGCTCTCACTGAAAACAATCCGGTGAGGAATGCCGATAAGCTCGGCATCGGCAAACATAATTCCAGGGCGGGCTTTACGGTCATCCAGTAGTACCTCGACTCCGCTATCCAATAGCTCTGCGTAAAGTTTTTCGACAGCCTCACGCAGCCTTTGCGATTTATGCATATTGATTGGCAGTAATGCGACTTGAAACGGTGCAATCGGGTCTGGCCAGATAATTCCCCGGGCATCGTGATTTTGCTCTATCGCCGCAGCTACCACCCGTGTAACGCCGATACCATAGCAGCCCATCAGCATAACGGTCGATTTGCCGCTTTCATCAAGTATGCGTGCATTCATCGCTTCGCTGTATTTAGTGCCGAGCTTGAAAATATGTCCAACTTCAATACCCCGGGCAATCTGCAATGTGCCTTTACCGTCGGGACTGGCGTCGCCGTCAATGACATTGCGAATATCAGCGATTTTAGGCAATGGCAGATCGCGCTCCCAGTTTAAGCCCGCCCAATGTTTACCGTTTTGATTTGCGCCGCAGATAAAATCGGCGATTTCGGATGCAGCGTAATCGACGATGACCGGCACAGAGATGTCTTTGGGACCGATAAAGCCGATATTACAGCCGATGCGTTCTTCGATCAGTGTGTCGGAGACCAACGTGAGTGGCGCGGCGATTTCCGGCAGCTTGGCGGCTTTTACTTCATTTAAATTATGATCACCGCGTAATACCAGTGCGACAATTTCTTCTTCACTGCCTTTTACCAGAAGTGTTTTCAGGCATTGTTCAGGTTTTGCCTGTAAGAAGCCGGCAACCTCATCAATGGTTTTCTGTGTTGGGGTGTCGACAATTTTGGCATCCATGCTTGGAGCAGGGCGTTTGGATGATGGCGGCAGCGCCTGCGCCAGTTCCAGATTTGCGGCATATTCCCCTTTGGAAGAAAAAACGATCGCATCCTCGCCACTGTCGGCCAGAACGTGAAACTCTTCCGATGCGTCTCCACCTATCGCGCCGGAGTCGGCCGCGACGGCTCTGAAGTCCAGTCCCAGCCGGCTAAATATCCGGCAATAAGTGTCATGCATACGGAGGTAGGTTTCATGTAATGAGTCTGCATTCAGGTGAAAAGAGTATGCATCTTTCATTATGAATTCACGGGCGCGCATAACACCGAAACGCGGACGAATTTCATCCCGAAATTTTAATTGAATCTGATAATAATTGACCGGTAGCTGTTTATAGCTGCTGAGTTCCCGGCGAGCATAGTCGGTGATGACTTCTTCGTGTGTCGGGCCATAACAGAAGTTACGTTCATGGCGGTCACTGAGCCGTAATAGCTCGGGTCCGTACTGGTGCCAGCGGCCTGATTCTTCCCAGAGTTCGGCGGGCTGAACCGTTGGCATCAAAAGTTCCAAAGCACCGGCATTATTCATTTCCTCGCGAATCACAGTTTCCACTTTGCGCAGTATACGCAGCCCAAGGGGCATCCAGGTATATAGTCCGGAGGCCAGCCGGCGAATTAATCCGGCACGCAACATTAATTGATGGCTGATAATTTCTGCATCAGCCGGTGTTTCTTTTAGTGTGGAAATTAAGAATGTGCTGGTTCGCATTGCCGTGAAAAATAGGTTGAATGATTAGAATTGGTGGGTCTGGGCATTAAAAATATTCAGGTTCCGGCGTGTTGCCTGTATCGATAGATCGTAATGTTCAGTATTGGCTATTTGCAATCTTTTTGTATCAGCGCGCGGGTTTTGCTTATTTTCTGCTGGCGCTGATCTTCGTTCAATAAACTGACTTCGCCATCTGCATTTTTTTCCCCGACACGATTATTGATTGTCAAAAAACTGAGTTTTTCCCGTAATTTATCGCAGCGCTGCTGTTTTTGTGTTGCTTGTGCGGCAGCTTGTTTTTGCTCCTGTTCAGCCTCCCCGCGTTTTTGACGGCGTTCTTCAAAGGAGTTGGCGCGGTCACGGAGTTGTTGCATCGCGGCTTCAGGGTTGACCGATGGCCGTGGGGGCGGCTTGATTTTTTGGGTTTCGACATTCCGGGGCGGTGGTTTGTCCGAATATACGACTTCGCCGTTTTCATTCACCCACTTATAAAGAGCTGCCTCTGATATCAGTGGTAACAGTAAGGCCAGTGTGCCCCAAAATAGATGACTGTTTTTCATAGGGGTGATTTCGAGCTATTTGGGTTCAGGAGCCAGAATTATATATCAACAGAGTCCGGCCCGTATATTCCATCATGCAATGTTTGCACGCAGTTGGAGTTGGTTTGGTGCGTTAGTTGGTAATTTAGATAAAAAGTAGGGGCTGGAGCGGCTGCAGGATGTATACTTCAGGCCGATATCGCAAATTATGCTTCTGGTCGAGCCAGATAAAGCCGTTCCTGGCATTTTTTCAGGGCTGACTAGAACCTATCTCAAACACAAGATTTCGCTTTCAAGCTAGGCTCGCAACAACGCATGAGTGTGAAAGATTAATTTTGAGATAGTTCTAATTAAAAATCAATAATTCGGGGCGCACATAATGCTTGCATTTATAAAACAGTGGTATCAGCGGAATTTTTCCAATCCGCAGGTGATTATTCTGGCGTTGATACTGTTGGCCTTATTTGCCACGGTGATTGTGTTTGGCGACATTCTGGCGCCGGTAATCGCCGCGATTGTATTGGCGTATCTGCTTGAAGGGCCGGTATCACGTCTGCAGCGCTGGAAGCTGCCCCGCATTATCGCGGTTACATTGGTATCCCTGCTGTTTATCGGTACTTGCCTATTTATTTTCTTCGGTGTTATGCCGTTGCTGACCCAGCAGTTGACCCAGTTGGTTCGGGAGCTGCCGGAAATGCTGGCACGCGGACAGGCCTATTTATTGTTGTTGCCTGAAAAATACCCCAGCGCATTTTCCGAAGCACAAATACAGGAATATATCAGCAGCATCCGGAATGAATTATTGTCATTGGGGCAGGCGCTGGTTTCATTATCACTGGCCAAGGCGGTCGGTATTTTTACATTTTTAGTGTATGTGATTTTGGTGCCGATTCTGGTTTTTTTCGGTTTAAAAGATAAAAAGCAGATCCTTGGCTGGTTTGAGCGCTTTTTGCCGGAACGTCGCGATTTAAGCCGACAGGTTTGGCATGATGTTGATATTAAAATCGGCAGCTATATTCGGGGCAAAGTGATAGAGATTTTGATTATCTGGCTGGGCACGTACATAACATTTGAAATTATGGGGCTTCAATATGCAATTTTGCTGAGCTTCCTGGTGGGTATTTCGGTAATAATTCCTTATGTCGGTGCGATTGCGGTAACAGTGCCGGTCGCGATCATTGCATACTTTCAATGGGGCCTGGTGCCTCAGTTCTGGTATTTGATTGGCGCCTATATTGTGATTCAGATTATTGATGGCAATGTGCTGGTGCCGATTTTGTTCTCTGAAGTTGTAAATTTGCACCCGGTTGCAATTATTATCGCGATTTTGTTTTTTGGCGGGCTATGGGGAGTTTGGGGTATTTTCTTCGCGATTCCATTGGCAACGGTAGTGGATACGGTCATAGAAGCCTGGCCTCAGTTCGATGAACAGCCGTTGCCTGAAGTCACTGACAGTTAATCTTTCAGTGTATTGTTCAGGTAATGAATAATACGTTGCTCCAGCCAGTAGTGTGCTTTCCATGGCCAACGCCCGCCGACGAAACCGACATGTCCGCCCCGAGAGCTAAGCTCCAGGCGCACCGCAGGCGATAACTGGTTTTCGTTTGGAATGACTTCAGAGGTTGTGAACGGATCATCTTTTGCATGCACAATTAACGTCGGTACTTTTATATTCGACAGAAATTGCCGGCTACTACACCGTTTATAATAATCATGTACATTTTGAAAGCCATGCAGTTTGGCAGTGACTTCATTATCGAATTCCCAAAGGCTTTTACAGCGATCCACTGTTTTAAAGTCCAGCTCGGGCAATAGAGCGCGTTTGCGCCGGGTAATGTCGAGCATTGAGTTGAGTAAATGGCGTTGATATAACCGGGAAAAGCCGGTATTCAGCCGGTCCGCGCAATGGTTCAGCAGCATAGGCACGGATATCGCCACTGCAGCATCCAGAATACTATTTGCCTGTTCGCCCAGCAGTTTTAACAGTACATTGCCACCCAAAGAGTAGCCAATCGCTGCAATCGGTGTATTCGGAAAGCGCTGACGCAGTAGTTTGATGACGTATAGCGGGTCTTCGGTTTCGCCGGAATGGTATAGTCGTGATAACCGGTTAAGCTCACCGGAGCAGCTACGAAAGTGCATCAGTACGGCGCGATAATTATTGTCCGATAATATGCGCAGGATACCTGCGGCATAAGGAGACTCAATAGAACCCTGTAAACCATGCAGAACCAGCACCAGCGGGCCGGATTTGTTCGGTGTGAAGTCCAGGTCTAGAAAGTCTCCATCCGGTAACTCCAGTCTTTCACGATACGTCTGCACTTGGGGTCGCCGTCGTGCGCGTGCGGCCCATAGGGTTTGCGCATGGGGGTTGCGTAACCACCAGGCGGGTTTGAAGTCACTGGAGTGAATCATGCGGATTTTTATTGCTCTTTATAAAATATCTCGGTTTGGCGTGGGACATTTTTCAGGTCCCAGTGTGTCGATGCCCATTGCCAGATCTCCTGAACCGGTGCTTTGCTGAGTATTTCGGGTGGCTGCTGGCCCAAAAAGCTGAGTGCCTGCCATAATGTTTTTCCAGTGTTATCGGAGCCAATCGCCTTTGCAAAGGTTTGTTTGCTGAGTTTTTGGCCCATGGCATTAATCGCAATGGGCAGATGTGCATATTCCGGTGTCGGCAGGCTTAATTGTTGCTGCAGGTAAATCTGCCGGGGGGTGGAGTCAAGCAGGTCGTGGCCGCGCATCACACGAGTGATTCCCTGCAGCGCGTCGTCAACAACCACTGCCAGGTGATAACTGAAAAAACCATCGCGACGCAATAAATTAAAATCCCCCACTTCTTTTATTAGATTCTGGCCATAGTGGCCCTGAATTAAATCATTGAAAGTAACAGTTTCGGTGTCAATTCGAATCCGAACCGAATAGGGCCGGTCATGATGTTCGCCCTGCCGTTCGCGACAGGTTCCGGGGTAAACGGAAGTAACGCTGTTGTTTTTGTTGGCATCGCTGATTTGTTTGCGTGAACATATACACTCATAAAGCTTCCCGCTATTGCTGAGTGTCTGTAATGCATCTCGGTAAGCTTCATGATGTTGGCTTTGATAGAGTATCTCCCGATCCCACTCAAAGCCGTAATGCTCCAGAGTTCGCAGAATATTATCCGAGGCTCCCGGTTGTTCGCGCGGCGGGTCAATATCCTCTATGCGCAGAAGCCATAGTCCGCCCTGTTTGCGTGCATCCAGGTAACTGCCCATCGCGGCCAATAATGATCCGAAATGCAACGGTCCGGTCGGTGAGGGTGCGAACCTGCCGATATACATGATTAAAAAGCCTTGGCTTCCGGCGAAGTATGCCGGTAAAAGCGGCGGAGCAGAGCGGTGTGACTAACCGGCATTGACTGTGTCATGAACGGGACACGGCATGCCGGCAGCGGTCAGGCGCGGGTTTGCTTTTCTTTGATTTCCTGCAGTGTTTTACAATCTATGCACATGGTCGCAGTCGGTCTTGCCTCCAGCCGTCGCACACCGATTTCGACACCACAGGCCTCACAGTAGCCGTATTCGCCGGACTCGATTGCCTCCAGGGACTCGTCGATTTTTTTGATCAGTTTGCGCTCACGATCCCGGGTGCGTAATTCAAGGCTGAATTCCTCTTCCTGGGTTGCCCTGTCATTCGGGTCCGGAAAGTTAGTGGCCTCGTCTTTCATATGATCCACAGTCCGGTCAACTTCTTCCATTAAGCCGCGTTTCCAGTCGAGCAGAATAGCGCGAAAATGCTTAAGTTGAGCATCGCTCATGTATTCTTCGTTTTCATCAAGCTTGTAAGGCTCGAATTCTGTAAATTGTCCAAGGTCTTTCTTGGTTGCCACTTCGGATTCCTCCTCCAGGACCTGAAATTTTTAGCTGCCTCTATAACCGTTCAAGGGCAAAACGGATAGCTTTTTTGCGTTATTTTTAGCCGATATTGACGTTTTTTTATGCTCATTCAATACAAGGGGTCGAATTAAATACCAATATTAGACTGATATCAATAGGGATTTCTATTATCGGCCGGTCGGCGGAGGGCTTTATCCACCGCCGGTGGTGCGGCGCTTTTCGGAAAAGCGCATAAAAAACTGATATAAGGCCGGTACCACGAATAAGGTGAGCAGTGTGGAAAAACTCAGCCCCCAGACGATCGATGAGGCCATCGGGCCCCACAGCAGTGAATAACCGCCAAGCCCGACGGCCAACGAAAACAGGCCGGCTATCGTGGTCAATGAGGTAATCAGGATTGGCACGACCCGGCGGCGGGCGGCAAAAATGGTTGCATGCAATACACTCATGCCGTCTCTGATTTTTGCGTTGGCGGTGGAAATCAATACAATGGCCGCATTGACCGCGATACCGGCCAGTGCGACGATTCCGTAAAGGGTATACAAACTCAGCGAAGTGCGGTTAAGCAGCATGCTGAGGATCACACCGGTGATGGCCAGCGGCACCGTGCTCAATATCAGCAATGGCTGAAAATAGCTCCGAAATTGTGTGCCTAATATAAGGTATATCAACAGCAGTCCGAACAGAAACAGCTGGCCCATTGCACCGATGCTCTCGAAAATATCGTCAATCAATCCGGCGGTATCCAGATCAATATTCGGATGCTGTGTGCGGACTTCCTGCCAGGCTGCAAGAATGGCCTCATTGGCACCGACGGTATCGGTGACTCCGCGGTCGATATCGGCTGAAACCTCGATACTGCGCCTGAAATTATAATGACGGATTTGCTCAAAGCCGGTCGTTCGGGTTGCATCCACCAGTTCACCCAGTGGAATCGTGTCTCCGCTGGGCAGTGCGACCGGCTCACGGAGTAGTTCGTCGACTGCCTGCAGGGTGCGCGGACGCACCCGTACTCTGACATCCAGTTCCTCACCTTCGGCGCGGGTCGATGCGACCAGCTCGCCGTCAGTGTACAGGCGGGTGATCCGTATCACTGTGAGTGGGTCCAGGCCGGCTTCACGAATCGCGTCCTGCCTTAGCCGCAGCAGTAACTCTTTCTGCCCCGGGCTGTCATCGACTTTGATGTCTTTAACGCCGGGTGTTTCCTGCATAAGTTGTTGCAGTGTTTCGGTTGCTGCACGAATTTCATCAAAGTCGTCGCCGCGAACTTTGATGGTGATCGGCAGAGTTGTTGGCGGCCCGCCGGCAAGGCGCAGGAAAGAAACCGTTTCGGGTCCGGGAGTGCTTTCAATTTTGTCCCGCATTGCCTCAATGATTGCCGAAACACTGCGCATATCTTTATGTTGCGGTTTCAGACTGATCACCACCTGGCCGAAGCGGTCGCCGAATAATGGTTCGGTTTCGGTAAATAATAAACCACTATAGCTGACGACTGAGCGCAACTCCTCGTCTTTTAATCCTTTGCGGACTTCCTGCTCAATTTCCACCGTCTTTTTGAGTGTTTCCGCAAGCGGTGTGCCTGCCGGCATTTGCACATTGACATAAAAAAGCCGTAAAGGGTCACTGGCAAAGAAATCAAACTTCACCAGTCCGGCTGCGACCGATAATATCGACAATACAAATAACAATAATGCGATACCCAGCACTCTTTGCGGGTAGCGCATGGTTTTTATCAACAGGCGCGTATACTTGAGTCTGATTTTATGTAAAAACCGGGTGCGCCGCTGCTGTGAGGGTGATGGTTTATCTAAGCGTACTTTGGCTGCGATAATATGTGCCGGTAACATCCAGTAAGCTTCAATAAGACTGATGGCCAGTGCCACTGTGACCACGAACGGTACGACAAACATAAATTTGCCCAATATACCCGGCAATAGCATCAGCGGCAGAAATGCAGACATCGTCGTCAGCACTGAAGTGGTCACCGGTGCAAACACTTCACGTAATGCATCGATGGATGCCTGTATCGTTTCAGCGCCGCGTTGCAGGCGATAATAAATAGCCTCGACCACTACGACTGCATCATCGACCAGCATACCCAGGCTGATAACGATGCCGAGTAAGACCACTACATTCAGGGTTTGGCCGATACTGAATAATACCCAGAAGGTTCCACAAAGAATAAAAGGGATTGCGATACTGGTGAAAAATGCAATTTTCAGTCCGAGAAATATCCAGGTAACCACCAATACCATGGTTAAACCGAGTAATGAGTTTGTTTGCATCACACGTAATGCATTGCGTGTCATCTCGGTTTGGTCATCAACCAGTACAACTTCCACGCCGGTTGCGTTTTTAAGTTGATTGCGTGCTTCTGTGTATTGTTTAACACGCTCAACCAGTTCAAGTGTATTGGCTTCCGGTGTTTTGAAAACGGGTAATAAAATGCTCGGTCGGTTGTTATAACTGACCAGTCTTTTAGCCTCATCACGTCCACGCTCAATCGATGCAATACTGCCGAGTTTAATTTCCCCGTCGGGCGTCAGGATCGGAAGCTCGGCAAGATAGGCCGGGTCCTGACTGGTCCCGATCAAACGCACCAACCAGCTTTGCCGGCCGATATCAATATTGCCGGCTGCAACATCCCTGAAGTTTGCCTGTATCACATCGGCGACCTGAATCGGGGTAATACCCAGTGCCTGCAGCCTTTCCGGAATGAAATTGACATGCAGTTCCGGCTCGGTAAACCCATAAGCATATACCTGGGAAATGCCTTCCAGCCTTTCCAGTTGCTTGCGCACATTGCGCGCCTGCACCCGCAGATTTTCATCGAATGCCGGGCCGCTGACCACGACTTGCGCGGTGGGGAAACCGTTTGAAGTGGTGACTTCGAGAATGCCGGGAGAGGTTGCGTCTTCCGGCAGTTCGCGCTCTTTATTTTGAATTTCACGCCGCAGGTCGGCAACCCGTTTGTCGAACTGCCGCTCGCTGATTTCATTGAAGCGTACCAGAATGCTGGAAATAGCCTCGCGGCTACTGCTGTTTACAAAGCGTATATCCTGTACCTGCCGGATCGCATCTTCCAATGGGTTTGTAATGCGTTTTTCAACATCTTCCGCAGAAGCACCGGGGAAAAACGTGGTGATCTGTATCCAGTTGAAATTGATGGTCGGGTCCTGTTGCCGCGGGAGTAATAAATAAGACGTGATGCCAATGATCAAAACCAGCACAAATGTCAGATTGGCGAGCACATGGTTTTGCAAAAAGCCGCGGAACATCGGTGACTACTCGGTAATTTGTACCTGGTCCCCGGCGCTCAGGCTCAGGCGTCCGTCGGTAATGATTTTAGTCTCCGGGGGTAAGTCGATGAATGCAGGCTGGCCTTCTTTGGCCGCAGGCAAAGCATGAAATTTTACAGTACTGCTGTTGGCGATTAATACCCCGAGCGTATTGTTGCGGCGGGATATGAAATGAGCCGGGAGGGCGGCACGTGAATCCTGCCAGGCCAGGCGTCCGGCTGTACCGGGCTTGGGTTTTTCTTCAGTGAAATCAAAGCGTGCGACCTGGGAGCGGGTGCGCGAATCAACAACCGGAGCAATCGCACGTAATTGTAACGGGTAGCGCCGGTCTTTATATTCGAAATAAGGTGATGCATATGTGCTTAGGCTGTCGATATCGTCACTGGTAATTTGGGCCGATACTTCAAGGTTATCGGTGTCAACGATCCGCAACATTGCAGTGCCCGGACTCGCCAGCTGTCCGACCTGTGCGTATCTTTCTGTAACAACACCATTAAAAGGCGCGCGTATCACACAGTGTTGGACATCCCGCTCGGCAATTGCCAGCTGTGCGGCCTGCGCGCGCCGCTCTGAGACTGCGGCCTTCAATTCACTTTGTCGCAGGTTCAGGTCTTCTTCCGCCAGGTTGCGTTGCGCGCGTAATTTTTCAGCCCGCTGTAAGCGTTGTGCGGCCAGCGTCTCACGGGCTTTCAGACTGGCAAGTGTGCCTTTGGCTTGCTCCAGCCGGTTTTTGGCATCATTGCAATCCAGTGTGACCAGCTCATCACCGGCAGCAACCCGGTTGCCGACTTTGGCCGGAATGGTTTTGACCGCGGCATTCAGCTCTGCGCTTAAGCGGCTGTCATTCATACTCAGAACCTGGGCGGGTGCCGAATAGCCATATGGAATCTGCAGCTCTGCCAGCGGTGATACTTTCACTTTTGGCAAAGGTTCGGAAACCTCTTCCGGTTTTTCGCAGCCGCTTAGCAGCAGGCAAAACATTAAAATATGAATAGAACGTAACACGGTATTTACATAAGGTATGTTCAGGTGGAAGCCTATTGGTTATCCACGGTTACTTTAAGTTCCCCTTGCGCAAGGCGTACACGCAATGATTCCCCTTCTGTTATCTCTGTTACATCGCGAAGTGGGGCAGAGGATCCGGATTTGCTCACAATGGCATAGCCTCGTTGTAGAGTAGCCAAAGGACTCACACTGTTCAAGCCGCGATTAAGAATTTCCAGTGCGCGGCGGTGATCGGCGATTTTTTGCTGTATCGCGATTGCCAGGCGTTGCTGTAATTGTCTACAGCGTGTTTGTAAGTTATTTATATAAGGTTTGGGTGCGTGCAGCATCAGGCTGATCTGCAGATGATCCACCCTGGCGCGTTGTCGTTGCCGGTAATGTTGCCAGGCATGGCGCAGGCGTAACTCCAGTTCGTCGAGTCGCTGGCTTTGTTGATTCAGCCGTTGCCGCGGATGCTGCTGTGTTAAGCGGTGTGTCAGTGCTTGTAAATACTTATGCTGTTTTTCCAGATGCTGGTTGATCAACAGCTGTAATTGGGTGCTGAGCCGTGAGGTTTGCTGGCGTAATTCGTCGATATCCGGGCTGATCAGCTCTGCAGCAGCAGAGGGTGTCGGTGCGCGAACATCGGCAACAAAATCAGCAATCGTAAAATCCACTTCATGCCCAACCCCGGACACCAGCGGTATCGTTGTCCCGGCAATCGCACGTGCGACCCGTTCATCATTAAATGGTTGAAGGTCTTCCAGTGAACCACCACCGCGCACCAGTAACAGCACATCGCATTCATCACGGATTGATGCGAGTTTTAATGTTGCCGCAATTTCTTCGGCAGCGTCGGCGCCTTGTACCGGTACCGGGTAAATCAGTATCGCTGCGAACGGATAACGGCGTTTTAACACACTGAGCACGTCCCGGATTGCCGCTCCCGACGGGGAGGTAATAACACCAATATGCTGTGGAAATGCCGGTGTTGCCTGTTTATGTTCCGGGTCGAACAGCCCCTCGGCCTGTAATTTTCGTTTCAAGGCCTCAAATGCCTTCTGTAAAGCGCCGCTGCCGGTTTCCTCCATATGCTCGATAACCAGCTGAAAATCACCCCGTGGTTCATATAAGCCTACCCGGGCTCTGACCAGCACCTGCATGCCTTCCTCCGGGGTGAATTCGAGTAACTGACTGCGGTTGCGAAACATGGCCGCGCGGATCTGGGCCTGGTCGTCTTTTAAAGAAAAGTACAGGTGTCCCGAGCGCGGCCGCGCCAGATTTGAAATTTCGGCTTCCAGCCAGATCAGTGGGAAACTGCCGTTTAACAGCCGCGCAACCTCGGTATTCAGGCGACTGACGGTGTAAATATCCCGGTTTAGGGCCAGCTCGGTTTGCATCATCTCGGAATAACGGTCTGAAGGTAAAAAACAACTTAATCGAACTAATTCACACGAACCTATCTCATAATGCCCCCGGGTCGCGATCATGCGGTATTATGAGATAGGTTCTAGTATAGCGTCGATAGCGCTCAGACTATATAATTGCGCGCTTTATTTGCCGGATGTCCCCGGTACCGATATTCGGCGGACATTCGAGTATCCGGCCAATGGAGGTAGCAGCATGCGAGTTATCGGGGAAGCCCTGACATTTGATGATGTGTTGCTGCAGCCTGCGCATTCCAGAATTTTGCCAAAAGAAGCCGACCTTAAAACCCATATTACCCGGGATATTAGCCTGAATATCCCATTGATATCATCAGCAATGGATACGGTCACCGAAGCCCGCCTGGCGATTGCACTTGCGAGTGAAGGTGGGGTTGGCATCGTGCACAAGAATATGCCGATGGAGCAACAGGCCGCTGAGGTCCGCAAAGTTAAAAAATATGAAAGTGGAGTCGTGCGCGACCCGATTACCGTAACCCCCGACACCAGTATCGCTCAGGTGCTGGAGTTGACCCGGGTACACAATATATCCGGCGTGCCGGTAGTAACTGGTGAACAGCTGCAGGGCATAGTCACCAGCCGTGATTTGCGTTTCGAAACCAATCATGATGCCAGCGTTGATAAAATCATGACACCGAAAAGCCGGTTGGTCACTGTAAAAGAAGACGCCGGTCAGGATGAAATAATCGGTTTATTGCGCGAGCATCGTATTGAGAAAGTGCTGGTGGTGAATGATGCGTTTCAGTTGCGCGGCATGATTACCGTCAAAGATATTCAAAAATCCACAGACTATCCAAATGCCTGTAAAGATGAACAGGGCCGGCTTCGGGTCGGGGCTGCGGTCGGAACCGGCTTGGGCACTGAAGAGCGGGTTGCCGCGCTGGTCGATGCCGGTGTCGACTTGATTGTGGTTGATACCGCGCATGGGCATTCGCAGGGCGTGCTGGATCAGGTGAAATGGGTTAAACAGCAATACCCCGATATGCAGGTTATCGGCGGCAATATTGCGACCGGTGAGGCGGCGCAGGATCTGGTTAAAGCCGGTGCGGATGCAGTGAAGGTCGGTATCGGGCCCGGCTCGATCTGTACAACCCGAATTGTTGCCGGGGTCGGCGTGCCGCAGATTACTGCGATTGTAAATGTTTCCGAGGCATTGAAAAAAACCGGTGTGCCGATGATTGCCGATGGCGGGGTGCGTTATTCAGGTGATATTGCCAAAGCGATCGCAGCCGGTGCGGATTGTGTAATGATCGGCAGCCTGTTTGCCGGTACCGAGGAAGCACCCGGTGAAATCGAGCTTTACCAGGGACGTTCTTATAAATCCTATCGCGGTATGGGGTCGCTGGGTGCGATGCAACAGGGTTCCAGTGATCGCTATTTTCAGGATAACGAAGATGAGCTGGATAAGCTGGTACCCGAAGGTATCGAGGGCAGGGTGCCTTATAAAGGTTCGCTGAATGTCATTGTGCGGCAGCTGTTGGGTGGCTTGCGTTCCAGTATGGGCTATGTCGGATGTGGAACAATCGAAAAGATGCGGACTGAACCCAGGTTTGTTCGAATGACAAACGCCGGGGTGCGCGAGAGCCATGTGCATGATGTTGCGATTACCAAGGAAGCGCCGAATTATCGTACGGAGAAGTTTTAGTTGGTTTTAATAAAGCGTATCGAAATTTCGCTGCGGCTTTTTTAGGTGGTTTTAGCCACCCGCTAAATAAACCCACCTTGCGTTAACCATCTATCATATAAAGAATCTGCAAGTTGCTGCGCTTTGCCAATGCGTTGTTCGAGATGTTCAGACATTTGCGCTTTGCTTTGCACGCTGTCGCTGGGGTTTAGCAGTTCATCTTCATACAGCTCAGCCCATTCAATCACCATCTTCGGCAGCATTTCGACGTGGCATTGCAGTGCGAGGATATTGTCTTTAACGTAAGCCTGATTTTCACAAAACCGGCTCTTCAGTATCGGTGTTGCATTATCCGGCAGGTCAAAGGTCTCACCATGCCAGTGAAAAACCTCAACCGGCTTATCCAAAGCGCCGAGCCATTGTGTGCTTTGTGAATTGTCGAAAGGCTCAACCTCATGCCAGCCGATTTCTTTTACCGCATTGGCTTTGATCTCGGCCCCCATGGCTTTGCTGATCAGTTGTCCGCCCAGGCAGTGTCCCAATAGCGGCAGGCCGTTTTCTGCAGCTTGTTGAATCAGTGCAATTTCAGCCGCAATCCACGGCTCGGCATCGTTCGCACTCATCGGTCCGCCCATAAATACCAGGCCGGAGCTGCCGTTAATATCCACAGGCACAGGGTCTTGCCGGTCTATCGCAATAACTTGGTAATCAAGCTGGTATCGGTCCAGAATCTGTTGCAGATAGCCCGGTCCCTCACATTCGATATGGCGAAAAATCCAAATTGGTTTCATAATAGTTAAATGAAGATTGTCAGCAAAAGCATGATACAAACTCAATCCAGGTTTGTCATTGCATTTGTCGCAGCACTGATTTGGTCTGCGGTGCATGGGCAGGCGCACTCAGCGGAGATCAGGCTTGAGGGATTGCTGGGCTCCAAGGCAGTGTTGATGATTGACGGCCAACGCCGGATTGTCGCGCAGGGTTCAAGCAGCCCGGAAGGGGTTAAATTGCTTGCTATTGAGCAGGAGACTGTTGTCCTTGAGGTCAACGGGCAACGTGAAGAATATACACTGGGCAGCGGTGCAGTCAGTACATCGTTCAGCCGGCCGAGCAAAGTAACTGAACAGATCTACAAAGACTTAACAGGCATGTACCGAACAATCGGTTCAATCAATGGCTATCCAGTCGGCTTTCTGGTTGATACCGGAGCGACCGCGGTTGCAATGAGTTCAAACGAAGCAAAGCGTTTGGGTATCAATTATCAATTAAAAGGCCGGGCAATATATGTAAACACTGCTTCAGGACAGGCAAAAGCGTTTCGTGTGTTATTGGACAGTGTCGGTGTCGGTAGTATTAAATTAAACAATGTGGATGCAGTGGTGATCGATGGTCCGCACCCACGAGAAGTCTTATTGGGCATGTCGTTTTTGGGCAGAGTGAAATTACAGAATCAGGGAGAGATTATGGTGTTGGAGACCAGGAATTGAAGTAGCTAAAGAAAGTTACTCAACAAATGGTTTCAAAGGCTTTTCGTTACGGCTGCAGCTTCATCATCGTGGCTCAATCAGCACCAATTCCCCGCAATGTTAAAAATAAAATGTATTAGAACTTATCTCAAAATTACTCGGCTTTGTCATCCTCGGTCTCTGTTCCAGACTCGACTCTAACACCTACATCCCTGTAGGCGTGCGTCGCCCTAACTCCTCCATCCCTGGAGTCGTACGCTTGCTGATACGTCGTTAAAAAGCATTGCTCAAAATGCGGGGCTGTGAAGCACTAAATTATTTATACACTCCGCTTTTTTATTTGCTTTTGCCTCGTCTGATCATTGCGGACGGTGAAAATGAAGGTTTTGCAGGACGATTACAAGGATGTAATCGTTAGAGCGACTTATGGAGATAAAGCCGAGCAAAAACCTGCGAGCGGTGTTCGCTTAATTTTGAGATGGGTTCTAGTTCTTGCTCAGTAAAATATAATCTGACAAAAAAGTACAATATTATCTGAGTGTGAATGAAGAAGCAATAATGCTCCAGTCATTCCTGCGCAGGCAGGAATCCAGGTTTAGCTGCCTTCAAGGTGATAGATTGAATTGCTGTTTACTCAAAAATATAAAGTTCCATTTTTCTATACATATATAGTCGCTTGTTTAGTTCTCTTTCTTGTTTTCTATTCAATATATTAAGTAGCATGCTGGATTCCTGCCTGCGCAGGAATGACTAAACCATGATTGAGTGTCAGCTTAGATCAAACACTTTTATCGATAATATATGATTAGATTTAAGCGATTACATATTTTTACTACAAAAAACCTTCTTTATTCTTTTAAATTACTTAATTGACGTCGTATTACAATTACTAAAGTGCTACCGGCACATTCACCGGTGCAGTCAGCGATGGTGCGGGCACAGCAGGTGCCGGCATTACCGGTACGATATTGGATTGTTGTAAGCGGATATATGCATCGACTGCGGTCTTCTGTAATTCACTTAATTGCGGCACACTAGTCCAACCCTGGTTTGTGTATGCCGTGGCGGACGCATTGATCGGTGCTTTATGAATATGCATTGGTATCGCAACGGCATCCAGCTGTGAGCCTTTTTCTACCACCGCATGTAACTGTAACTGTCCGGCGGTGTCGATATACAAATAACGTGGAATGCTGTTGGTTTTATCCTGATACTGTTTTACCAGGCTGCCGGTTTTACCTGGCAGAGTCACCATCGGCACGACCGGTTTAATTGTATGCTGCGGGATCGAATGACCGGTTTTGCGAAGGTTCGGGCTATCGACAGTGTTTTGTGCATCGTTGGGAAGAATCTGTGCTTGATCACCAGCCCACTGTGCGGGTGGTGCAGTAGAGCGAATCGGCTCAGCAACATAACCCGGTCGCTGCGAATTCGCTGCGCGGGCCGCTTCTATCGCTTTGGTTTGCTGTCGCTGTACCTCAGCAAGTTGGTTTTGACTGTCGGCCAGTTGTTGTGCGGTTAGGGTTTTTTGATGGTGATAGTTTATGTCTGCATCATGGCGAGCTTCATGTGCTGAATTACGCTCCAGCTGGCTGATAATTTGCTCATCCCAACCGGAAAAGCCGTTGAATTGAATATCGGCTCTGATTTTCGGATGCAGGTTTTGAAAACGATTAAAACGCGTGTTGATTTCATCCGCACTTAAATCAAGTTGCATATAGCGTTCGGCAGTTAACACTGAACGTATTGCAGGAGGCAAAGCTGTGTAATCGCTAGCAGTTTGTGGTTGGTTGTGCTGCTGAAAGCTCTCAACTGGGTTTTGTGGCAATGTCACTGTCGGCCTGGCACTAAAACCACCGGGTTGATTTTCATCTTGCTGAAAACCATTGATGTTCAGCCGCGTATAACCAGGCTGATTATCCGGCGCTGATGATCCACCCGGCAGTTGCGTGCTGACGGTGCTGTCTTCGTTATTTGTGCCAAACTGTTCAGCAATCGGGTTATCGTTAGACTGCGTTGTTTGGTTAGGTGCAGGTGATGCCAGGCTGTCGGTGGTTTGGTCTGAGTTGTCTGTTACACCCGGTGCATCTGAGCTATTTGAGCCCTGTCCGCTGTCCTCTTCTTCAAACACGTCCGCTAACGTCAAGGTTTCATATGCACCGGGTTGTAAGCGCTGTAAATCCTCCGCAGTCAGGCCGCTGGCTTTTACGCCGATACGTACTAACGCCTTAAAGCTATCCGCTAACGGTTGAGGCAATTTATTAACAAAAAGAAAAGCGGCATTTAACGCATTAATTTTATGGTCAACAGTTTTTACAGCACCCTTGAACCCTAACTCGTTGCCTAAGCTTTCAGTATTTCTTACATAATCAGCACTTTTTATTCCCTCATCACGCTCAAGCGCTTGCCAATACTCAGCATTTAAATTCATAAATAAAACGCCGGTCTCTATCCTGGCAAGAGTTCTAATCATACTCATTGCTTTATGCAATGTGCCGGTTGCTTCGACTGTCGGATTAATCAGATTCAGGCCCGATACATTACCCTGCCGGTTGCGGTGGACAACAAGTGTATCTCCAACATAGTTGCTTGCATCAACGTACAGGTCCGCATTTGCAAAGTTGGTGACATATTCCCTGATTTTATCTCTGATCAGATTTATATCGTCAACGGTATATGTGGCGCCAGCCTCGATTTCCTCCCCAATATTTTGTCCGCTGATACGATTTAACCCCACAACATAAGTCGGCAGTGAGCCATGCGTGCCCAGGTATTTAGTCGCCAGAATATCCATACCGAAATGCTGCGGACTGAAACCGTGCTGCTGTAATAAGCTATTAACCTCTTGCCTGCGCTTCAATTTGGCGGGTGACACCACATTTAACGTGAATTCGGCACCCGGTTCAGGCGAGCCCAAAGGTTCTTCCATACCCCCATAAGCTTCCATACTGACCCAGGCACTCATGTTTTCACCAAGCATACTCAGAGGCACATGATCCATTGTAAATTCAGTCAACGCTTCCTCAAGCCCGGGGTATCTGACGCGGGCTATCTGCGATGGCGTCTGAACCGGTATACGCATTCCCTGACTAACCGGAGATTCCCACGGATCGATCAGGTTTTCCGTAACCGCAAGATCAGTCTGTTGCACGGGTTCTGGCATACTGTCAGTGTCTGCCGAAAGCAGGGATACTCCCCAGTCAATATGATTTAAAGAACCATCAGGCGTCTTCACATTTGCCGCCTGTAAACCCAGCGCCTGTATTTGCGCATTCGTTAGTAATGCACCGTCCCAGCGGGTGGTATCACTATGTTTAACATCCTTCAGGTTAGTTTCGGTTAAATCGAGGTATTGTAGATTCGTGCCCGACAAATCCGCACCGCTCATATCGGCGTTCACCAACCGGCTGAATCTCAGATCCGCATCGCTAAGATCGGCTCCTTGTAACTGAGCGCCGCTAAAATTCACCGCCAGCAGCAGTGCGCCACGCAACGTGGCAGCTTGCAGCATCGTATTTGAAAAATTACCATGCTGAAACTGCAAAGCAGTTAAGTCCGCATTGGTTAAATTCAATTCGCTTAGATCCGTACCATTCAGGTTCGCCGACTGCAGGTTGATTTCACCCGAAATCATATTTCGCAAAGCCTGATTAAAAACTGCATTTATCACGCGGGACAAACCCAACCTTTGCGTCTTTGACCGCAACCCGGGTAACGCTTCATGCATATCAAGCCTGAGTCGAGTCAATTCATCGGTCGTATTTATTTGCGTAAAAGAATCGGCATATATTTTTTTTAAAAGCGCGGCAACCGGCTCTGCGCGCATCATTGCCGCCGTCGCTTCCCGTCCGATCTCATTGTCGGTAAAAAACTTATGTAATTCAGATATGGATTGTATCCCTGCATTGTTCAGTGCCTGCAACAGGCGCTCTATCTGAGTTTCAGTCGGCAGATTATATAATTCTCTTTCGCGATTATCTGAAATCTCCAATGACTCAGCAACATCACCCGTTGGAACAGATTGCGGCCTCGAAATTGCAGCCTGTGCATTTGACACAATTAAGCGCTGTATTAACGGCCGGCCATTTTTCTGTTGCTGTAAAAGCTGATCCAATGGTATTTCCCCTTGCGGTGTCGGCAGCACTGGAACCAGGCGCCCGTGCTCCGATTGTTGCATCCGTAAAATATGCCCGTCAGGCGTAAAAAATTGTGTACCGGAATCAGTTTCACCATGCCAATATACCTGGAAACTTGCGGACTTTTGTGTGGCGCCGTTTTCAGCGTGACCGGTTGCCTCACGGTCCTCCGGAGTTCGCAGGCTCACATAAAAACCCGGTGATTCACCTGACAACTGCATAGCGGCATATAACAATTTTAGCGACCTTACCGGGTCAGTGTTTTCGATTTCATATTGTTCACCGTGAACCAACCCTTCAGGATTATCTATCTGCAGTGCTTCAACCCCGGGCCGGCGACCTGCAGCCGCACGCACAAGCAGGGAGACACGATCAACATCTAATGTCTGACCATTTTCTACAGCTTCGTACAGAAGCTCTATCAATGCCTGCCCGCTACCCTGCAAACGTGTTTCCCAATTAAGCAGTTGTTCAGAGTTTAAAGAGTTTTCTAAAAAACCTGCGACAGAAGACACCACTTTTATGCTGGAAAGCTTTTGTCGTGCCAATTCAGTCATAAAAACCAACCGGTCAGCCTCATCGTCTATCCGATTTAATACCATGCTGATTGGCATTGAAACACCCGATTGCTTATATTGAGACGCAGCAAACTCAAACTGATCGGTACCGAGCAATAACCGCAATGATGACAGTTGCCGGTGTAGAGTTTCGATTTCTGAAACCTCCATTGTTCCTTCTGCCGCTATATGTGCAAGGCCAGTAACCGCTTTGCCGGCCTGGAGGCTCAGTATTGCTCCATAATAATGACTGATACCGGTTGCAATCTCCGGTGTTAACTGGACTCTACCGTTCGCAAATTCCCAAACCAGTTTGCCTGCTGCAGCCATTTCAGGGCTGATATCTGCTGTCGAAAACTGTTGCTGCAGGACTTGTTGGAAATCAGCCACCGTGGCCCGGCCCGCATCAGTCAGCAATTCATTTTCTACATAGCGCGTACCCGATAATATTTCCGTCACTTCCGCTTCCCGGGCCGACGTCCAGCCCTCAGATAGTGATTGTTCCCGCGGTTCATCCGCCGGGGTTTGCGCAATCAGCTGCACCTGGCGGCCGAATACATTCACCGTCGAACCGGGTGGCTCGGGTGGATTGAATGGCGTATTGAAGGAACCTAAGCCGCTGATTTCGTTCATGCCTGATTTTACTGATGCTGGATCTGCCGGTTTTTGATCCCTGCATTGTCGGAAATTGCCTATTAACCGGCAATATAACCAACGGTAAACCATTTAACGAAAGTGATAGGTAAGTATGCTCTAACGTTTGCATAGAGCAAAATACTCAAATGAGATTATTAGGCAGATTTATGTATAAAGTTAATTTTGACATTGCGAGGTCTCGGCCTCGCAGCCGAGTGACTTTCTTTCAAAAGAAAGTCACCAAAGAAACTTGTCCAAAATGATGCGCGCTTACACAGCGCGAAGCGCTGTGTGCGTAACATCGTCCTGGCGGGCTTGTAACGAGTCGCACCCACAGGCCGTCCTGGCCTGACGGCGCTAAAACCAACTTCCTGTTGGTTTTACTCTACAAGTCCGGCAGGACGGTGCGCATCATATGGACGGTAGAGCCCCTTCGTTAAACTTATTTAATTAATTAAGACAGCGTTATACCTTAAGTTCTTTAAGGCAACACCGGCACATTAATCAAAGTTGTGACCGGTGGCGAAATTTTCGGGCCCAACCCAAAGGGCCGGGACCGTTTTTGCACCCGGCGGCGTTATCATTCGCTTATGTGGAATAACCACATCACGCTTATTCTGCCTTGCCGGATACAAAAACGGCCTCCGGCAGGTGCATGCAATAAGTGTGAACAGGCCCTAGGGTAAAATCAATCCCCGGTTTGCGAGCATGGTTGTGAGCCTGATTAACGGTAAGCCGATCAAAGCGGTCGGGTCGGTACCGTTGAGTGATTCAAACAACGTAATTCCCAATGCTTCTGATTTGAAACTGCCGGCTGAGTCATAGGGTTGCTCGGCGCTGACATAACGCTCGATCTGGTCTGTGCTGAGCTTTCTGAATTTAACGTCAAACAACACATCGTCGATCTCACGATGATTGTTTTCAGTATCAAGCACGCAGAGGCCGGTATGAAATGTTACCGTGCGGCCGCTGCACTGGCTGAGTTGTGAAACCGCGTTTGCATGTGACCCGGGTTTGCCGAGTATCCGGCCATTGAGTTCGGCGACCTGATCCGAGCCGATGATCAGTGCATTTTGAAATTGGCCGGCAATTGCAGTAGCTTTGGTTTCTGCGAGCCGTGTAACTAATGCAGAGGCGGATTCCCCGGCTTGTGCTGTTTCATCGATGTCTGGGGCATGTATTGAGAAGTTGATACCCAGGCGTGCCAGCAGTGTTTTGCGCTGCGGTGAACCGGAAGCCAGGATGATAGGTTTGGTGTTCAACGGCTAACCGTTATTCTATCTCTATCAGTGTTTCATCCGGATTGACTGCATCACCTTTTTGTATATGCACTGCTTTGATTGTGCCGGAGACCGGTGCGTGAATTTCGGTTTCCATTTTCATCGCTTCAGTAACCAATACCGGCGCGCCTTCTTTGATGGTATCGCCTTCCTTAACTAGTACATCGATAATCACACCGGGCATGGTGGTGCTGACATCACCGGGTTTACTCGCACGGCGGCGTTTGGATTTATTGTCATCCTGCTCTGCAGTGCTGGTTGAGCCGTCCGGTTGAATGACTTCAATGGTTTCGAGCAGTACTTCTTCCGGAATGCCGTCGATCGTCACATAGAATGGGCGTTTCTTCATACTCTTATGGCCGGTGCCGTCTACACGGATCACATAGGTTTCGCCATGCATCGTGACTTCAAACTCGACCGGAATCGGTTTGTCCGTACCGGTGGAGGCGGCAGTGACAGGCTCGAGTGGTTCCGGCACCAGCGTGCCGTCTTTGCGTTGCTGTAAAAATTCCTGGCCGATTTCCGGAAACATCGCGTAGGTTAAAACGTCTTCTTCGGATTCAGCGAGGCTGTGGATCTCATATGTCAGTTTCTCCAGCTCGTCCGGTATCAGGTCGGCCGGCCTGCAGTCGATGGGTTCTTCTTCTGTACCGATCGCTTGAATTTTCAATGCCTGGTTGATCGCTCCGGGGGCTTTGCCGTAGCGGCCTTGCAGGTACAGCTTGACTTCGTTGGTGATGGTTTTATAACGCTCGCCGGTCAGTACATTCATGACTGCCTGGGTGCCGACAATTTGTGAGGTCGGTGTAACCAGCGGCGGATAACCGAGGTCTTTGCGCACGCGCGGAATTTCGGTCAGCACATTGTTCATTCTGCCCAATGCGTCCTGTTGCTTAAGCTGGTTACTCAGGTTGGAAATCATGCCGCCCGGAACCTGGTTAACCTGTACCCGTGTATCGAGCGTGGTGAACTCACTTTCAAACTGATGATATTTTTTGCGGATCTCATGAAAGTAAAATCCGATTTCCTGAAGCAGTTCAAGGTCCAGACCGGTGTCATATTCGGTGTCGCGCAGTGCCGCAACCATGCTTTCGGTCGGTGGGTGACTGGTGCCGCCGGCAAATGCGGAAATCGCGGTGTCGATATGGCGGCAACCGTTTTCAATCGCTTTTAATTGGCACATGTCCGCCAAACCGGCAGTGGCATGCGAGTGTATAAAAACCGGCACGTTTAATTCAGCAACCAGTGCTTTAACCAGTTCCGCGGTTTTAGATGGTGTCAGCAGGCCGGCCATATCTTTAATCGCGATACTGTCACAGCCCATCGATTCCATTTGTTTGCTCATCTCAACAAACTGTGTTTTGGTATGTACCGGGCTGGTGGTGTAGCAGATGGTTCCCTGCGCATGTTTGTCGGCTTTTTTCACTGCATCGATCGCAGTTTGCAGATTACGGATATCATTCATCGCATCAAATATGCGGAACACATCAATACCGTTTTCTGCAGACAGCTCGATGAATTTACGAACCACATCGTCTGCATAATGCCGGTAACCGAGCAGATTTTGTCCACGTAGCAGCATCTGTAAGCGGGTGTTCGGTAATGCTTCACGCAAAGAGCGTAACCGCTCCCACGGATCTTCTTTTAAAAAGCGGATGCAGGCGTCGAAGGTTGCACCGCCCCAGCATTCCAGCGACCAGTAACCGACCTGGTCAAGTTTTTTACAAATCGGCAGCATATCCTCGGTGCGCATCCGGGTTGCGATCAGGCTTTGATGAGCATCACGTAGAATGGTATCCGTTACATAAACTTGCGACATGATTTATTTTTACCGTACTGTTTTAGTTGTATGGATTAAAGTTGTAAATGCGCGGCGATCGCCGCGCCGACCGCGGCGGCTATTTCGCCTTTATTTTGTTTAATTGAGTACTCGGTGAGCTCCGGGTGCGATTCGACAAAGCTGGTATCAAAATGGGCGCCGGCGAACTCTTTGGAATTTAAAATCTGCATATGATACGGGATGGTCGTTTTAACGCCATGCACTTCGATATCTTTAAGTGCCCGCTTTGAACGTGCAATCAGTTCCGGCCATGACAGTGCCCAGACGATTAGCTTGACGCACATCGAATCGTAGTAGGGCGGGATATGATAGCCGGTGTAGATTGCGCCGTCGGTTCTGACGCCGGGTCCGCCGGCAGCAAAATAACGGCTGATACGGCCGAAGCTCGGTAAAAAATCATTGCGTGGGTCTTCGGCGTTGATTCGGAATTCGATCGCGATTCCCCGGGTATGGATGTCCTGCTGCTTGACCGAGAGTTTTTTGCCGGCGGCAATTCTGATTTGTTCCTGTACGATATCAATCCCGGTGATGGTTTCTGAGACCGGGTGTTCGACCTGCAGCCGGGTATTCATTTCCATAAAATAAAACTGGTCGTCATCGGACATTAAAAATTCCACTGTGCCGGCATTTTGATAACCAACCGCTTTGGCTGCACGCACGGCCAGATCACCGATATATTCGCGTTGTTTTTGCGTTAATTGCGGGGATGGCGCGATTTCGATCAGTTTTTGATGGCGGCGTTGAATCGAGCAATCCCGCTCATACAAGTGAATAATATTGCCACGGCTGTCAGCCAGAATTTGTACCTCGATGTGCCGGGGGTTAACAATGGCTTTTTCCATAAATATGTCGGCGCTGCCGAAGGCTTTGCTGACCTCAGAGCGTACGCGGTCAAAGTTATAGCCCAACTCGGATTCATCCTTACACAGGCGGATGCCCCGGCCGCCACCGCCGTTTGTCGCTTTCAACATGACCGGATAACCGATCTTTTTTGCAAATGCTTTAGCATCTTCGAGGCTTTCCAGGTTGCCCTCTGTGCCTGGCACAACCGGAATTTTGGCGGCAATCATTGCTTCCCGGGCTTTGATTTTGTCGCCCATCTGGCGGATGACTTTTGCATCGGGACCGATAAATTTGATGCCGCGCAGTGCGCATTGCTCGGCCAATGCCGGATTTTCAGATAGAAAGCCGTAGCCGGGATGCAGCGCATCGCAGCCGGTTGATACCGCCAGATCAACAATTCGCGATACATTCAGATAGCCGGCCACTGAGTCCGGGCCGATATTGTAGTTTTCGTCGGCTTTGGTCACATGCAGGCTATAGCGGTCGGCATCGGTATAAATGGCTGCCGATTTGATGCCCATTTCGTTACAGGCCCTGGCGATTCGAACTGCGATTTCGCCCCGGTTTGCAATGAGTATTTTTTTTATCAAATTGATATCCGTGATGATTTAAATTTGCTGCTGTTTTAGCCAGATTTGTTGCAATAACACAGCTCCGGCTATTTTTTCTTAAAAAATATTTAAAATCAATAGTTTAGTGGGGTGTGTCAAATATTCCATGGCGTATATGCGGGTATTTCCTGTTAGCCGGGTTTTGGCAATGAGTCATTTTTGTGCATATTCCTTCAACTTGTTTTGACACCTATCTTACATCTCCCTAAAATTGCGCGCTTATGCGTAGGCAACTGCCTGATTACTTCAATCCGGATCATCTTGCGGACTCCGGGGCGACTATCGAGGGTATATGGCCAAAAGCACGTTTTGACCGTTTACTGAATATCCCCGAACTGGTGCCCGGCGATATTCGGCTGAAACTGCGTTTCTCACGCAGGGTATCAGGCAACATCGTCATTGACGGGCGTATTTTGGCTGAGCTGCAATTATTTTGCCAGCGTTGCCTGCAATTATTTGACTGGCGAATTGATGATGATGTTCATTTGCTGGTCGCAAAGGATGAACAGGAGCCGGTGCAGGATGCGGACTATGAGTTGTTACCGGTTGATGATGAACGTAATGTGGAAATGTTGCAGCTGATCGAAACCGAGATTATTGTGCGCCTTCCGGATTATCCGGTACATGCACAGATCAGTGAATGTGATCAGAAAATGCTGCGACAACGCGAAGATACTGATGCAAACGGGACCTCTGGTAATAACCCGTTTGCCATTCTTAAACAACTGAAATAACGGAGTAAGCTGTGGCAGTACAACAACGCCGAAAAACCCCCTCACGTCGTGGTATGCGACGTTCCCACGATGCCCTGGGAGGACCGACTTTATCGGTTGATTCCACTACCGGGGAAACACATCGTCGGCACCATGTCGGTGCAGATGGTTACTACCGTGGTCGCAAAGTGGTGGATACACAAAGCTTTGACGATGATGATGAGTAGCACTGTTCACGGTAATTTTTCCAGCAGGGCTTGAGGTTACTCAAGCCCTGTTTGCTTTTCATCGTTGCAAATTACGGTGTTTGGCTGAAGATGAGTGTTTATCAATGAATGTGCACAGCGGTTCCTATATAAAGGTAAAATTCGATATGATGCTTTGCGGTTTTATAATGCTCATATTTTCATACCAGGGATGGCGGCAATAAGTCATAGTATGGTGGATTCGCAAACAGTCATTGCGCTCGATGCCATGAGTGGTGATTTGGGCCCGGAAGTGGTAATTGATGCTGCGGTATTTGTAGTGCAAAACTATCCGGCGTTAAGGCTTATGCTGGTCGGTGACCGGCCGGTTTTGGAAAAGTTGCTGGCCAGGCATGGCAACCAAGGTGATTTTTTGAATCAGATTACGATTCGTCATGCCACTGAAATCGTTACGATGGATGAACCGCCGGCTCAGGCCTTGCGTTCTAAAAAAGATTCCTCAATGCGGGTTGCAATTAACCTGGTAAAAGACGGTCTGGCGCATGCAGCGGTCAGTGCCGGTAATACCGGTGCGTTGATGGCGACCGCACGGTTTGTTTTGAAAATGATTCCGGGTATCGACCGGCCTGCAATATGCAGTGCTTTGCCGTCGGCTCAAGGCCATACTTTTATGATGGACCTGGGGGCTAATGTTGATTGCAGTTCCGAACATTTATATCAGTTTGCATTAATGGGCTCGGTGCTGGTCAATGCGCTTGATAATGCCGAATCTCCCCGTATTGGTTTGCTGAATATCGGCGAGGAAGAGACCAAAGGTAATGATATCGTCAAACAGGCCAGCCAGTTATTAAGCAAAAGTGATCTTAATTACATTGGTTATGTGGAAGGCAATGATATCTTTGGCGATAAAGCGGATGTGATTGTGACGGATGGTTTTGTCGGTAATGTGTCTTTAAAGTCAACCGAAGGCGTTGCGAAGATGATTGCTGAGTATTTGCGGCAGGAGTTTAGCCGCGGTATTGTCAGCAGGGTGATTGGGTTTTTGGCTTTGCCGGTACTTAAGTCTTTTAAGCGTCGTATTGACCCCAGGCGTTACAATGGCGCCAGCTTGCTGGGTTTGCAGGGAGTCGTGGTCAAAAGCCACGGTAGCGCGGATAAAGTTGCATTTGCAAATGCGATTAAAATTGCGATGCGGGCTGTAGAGCATGACGTTCCCGCGGTAATTGATCGTCAAATAAATAAACACAATGAAGCGGTAGCCTGATCAGAAAGGGGGTAAAAGTGGTTTATTCACGAATTGCAGGTACCGGATCTTTTCTGCCTGAGAAAGTATTGACCAACGCCGATCTGGAAAAGATGGTGGACACTTCAGATGCCTGGATACAAGAGCGCACCGGCATTCGTGAGCGGCGTATCGTGGCTGATGGCGAAACAACCACGGATCTTGCCGCCGGTGCATTGGAAAATGCGCTCGCAGCTGCCGGCAGATCGGCATCTGATCTGGATTTAATTATTGTGGCTACCTGCACGCCGGATAGCCTGTTTCCCAGTACTGCGGTGCGCTTGCAACGGCGTTTCGGTATATCCACGTTGCCCGGGTTGGATCTTAATGCGGCTTGTTCCGGGTTTATTTATGGCTTAAGTATTGCGGACAATATGATACGTGCCGGCAGCAACCGATGTATTGCTGTTATCGGTGCCGAGCGTATGTCAACGATTCTGGACTGGAATGATCGGGGTACCTGTGTGTTGTTTGGAGACGGTGCCGGCGCGGTTATTCTTGAAGCTGCAGAGACACAGGGCGTAATCTCCACACATATTCATGCGGACGGCAAGCATGAAGACCTGCTTTATCATGACATGGCACAGAATGCAGTGATTATGCAGGGCAATGAGGTGTTTAAGGTTGCGGTCCGTACACTGGAGCGAATTGTTGATCAAACACTCGATGCAAATGGCCTGGAGAAAACAGCAGTTGATTGGTTGATCCCACATCAGGCAAACTTACGTATTATGCTGGCAACGGCCCGAAGGCTCGGGCTCGCGGAAGACAGAGTCATTGTGACAGTTGATACACATGGAAATACCTCTGCTGCATCGATTCCGCTGGCATTGGATCATGGGGTTCGTTCCGGCGCGATTCAGCGGGGTGAAACCTTATTAATGGAGTCTTTTGGCGCAGGTTTTACCTGGGGATCGGCTTTGGTGAAGTACTAAAGGCGATTTCCTTTATTGCGTTACCGTTAAATCAGAGCTTTCAAAACCAGAGTTCAGCGAGAAGTCGCTATGATCAAAATGCTTATCGTCGATGACCATGATCTGGTTCGTGCCGGCATCACCAGAATACTCGGTGATGTGGTGGACCTTGAGGTGGTTGGTGAGTGTTCCAGCGGGGAAGAGGCGATGACGGAATGCCAACGTTTGCGGCCTGATGTGGTGCTGATGGATCTGCATATGCCAGGCATGGGCGGTATGGAGGCTGCAAAACGCATAATAGATCGCTATAGCGATATCAAAGTTATCATTTTAACCGCAGAGTCGGAAACACCGATTTCAAAACACACGATTAAATTTGGTGTGTCCGGATATTTGACCAAAGGCTGTGATGTCGATGAAATGGTTAAAGCGATTAAGCAGGTTCACGCCGGGCAGCGCTATATATCGCCGGTGGTTGCGCAGAAGCTGGCATTGTCGATGCTGGATGGCGATAAGTCCCCACTAGAGAAACTCAGCAAGCGTGAACTGGAAGTGTTGATTCGTATCAGTAAGGGGCAAACCAACCGCGAGATTGCAGATCAACTACACCTTAGTCCGAAAACGACCAGCACCTACCGTTCCCGGCTGTTGGAAAAACTGGATGCGTCCAATGATGTGGAGTTAAGCCGGATTTGCCGCGATGCGGGGTTATTGAATAACCCGACAGAGGCATAAATCAGGTTTAGGTACTGATCAATCCTGTGTGATCTTTAATATAGCGCGATCCCGGATGCCTATGGCTACTGAAGGGCGATATTAAGCTATCCGGTTACGAAGTATTTCAGGCTTCCATATTCTATGTCAGCTGAAGAAAATCGTTTCGATTATAAAGCCTATCTGAAAACACTGAGCACGCGGCCGGGTGTTTATCGCATGCTTGATGCCAATGAAAAAATACTTTATGTCGGCAAAGCAGATAACCTGAAGGCCAGAGTCAGCAGTTATTTCCGTAGAGATGCGTTGCCGGTCCGGATTCAGGCTATGGTTGCGCAAATAGCGGATATTCAAATTACGATCACTAACACGACCGTTGAGGCTTTGTTGCTTGAGAGTAATTTAATCAAAGAGCTGAAGCCCAAATATAATATTTATCTGCGGGATGATAAGAGTTACCCCTATATTTATGTTTCCACCGATAGTACATTCCCCCGCCTGGCGTTTGACCGGGGGAAACAACATGGAAACGGACGTTATTTCGGGCCATACCCAAGTGCGTCGGCGGTGCGGGAAACGTTGGGGTTGTTGCAAAAACTTTTCCAGGTCAGGCAGTGTGAAGACAGTTTTTTCCGTAACCGTTCAAGGCCGTGTTTACAGTATCAGATTAAGCGTTGTTCCGCGCCATGTGTTGGTTTGGTTTCTGAGGGTTCTTATCAGCAGGATGTTGAAAAAAGTCTGTTATTTTTAAACGGAAAAAATACCGAGGTGATTGATGTTCTTGCCGGCCAGATGGAGAAAGCGTCTGCTGAATTAAACTATGAGGCGGCTGCAACTTACCGGGATCAGATCCAATATCTGCGAAAAATTTATGATAAACAATATATCAGTGGCGAGGGCGGGGATCTGGATATTATCGCAAGCGTTATTGAAGATAGAGTTGCCTGTGTGCAGGTTTTTTATGTTCGTGGTGGGCGGGTATTGGGTAACAAAGCGTTTTTTCCGTCTGTGCCGGAGAATGCAGCCAATAAAGATGTGTTACATGCGTTTATTTCCCAGTATTATGCACGCCACGAGATTATCGCGGAGTTGCTGGTCAATGAGCCTATCGAGGATCAGCAAATGCTGGCGGATATTTTAAGTACGCGCACTGAAATTAATGTTTCTATCTCCGGTAAAGTCCGGGGCGAGCGTGCAAAATGGTTGCGGTTGGCCGAGGCAAATGCGAAAGCTGCGCTCAATACCTATTTGTCTTCACGCCAGGGTTTATTGCAGAAGTTTGAAAGTCTGAAAAACCTGCTGGAGCTGGATACCATTCCAGAACGTATAGAGTGCTTCGATGTTAGCCATACCCGTGGTGAAGCAACAGTTGCCGCATGTGTGGTTTTTGATCAGCAAGGCCCGGTGAAATCAGATTACCGGCGTTTTAATATTAAGGGGGTCACCCCCGGGGATGATTACGCCGCAATGCGGCAGGCACTGGAACGGCGTTACACCCGTCTTAAGAAAGGTGAAAGCAAAATGTCGGATGTTCTGTTGATTGATGGCGGTAAAGGCCAGGTCGCTGAAGCGATGAGTGTTATGGAGGAATTACAGATTCAGGAACTCGCAATTGTCGGTGTTGCCAAGGGCCCCGAGCGTATTGCCGGTCGCGAACGGCTGGTTGTGCCGCATTTGAATAAAACCCTGGTTACTGCTGCCGATACGCCGGGTTTGCATCTGATACAGAATATTCGCGATGAGGCGCACCGGTTTGCTATTACCGGTCATCGTGCACGGCGCAGTAAGGCCCGAAATCGCTCAGTGCTTGAGGATATAGAAGGCCTGGGCCCGAAACGGCGCCAGGCATTGTTGCAGCAGTTTGGAGGGTTACAGGGGCTTAAAAAAGCCGGAATCGAGGATCTGGCCGGTGTTCAGGGTATCAGTGATAAAATGGCCCAAAAAATTTACCTTACATTGCATGAAAGTTAGAATAGGCGATAAATGTCACTAACCATTCCAAATATTCTGACATTGTTCAGAATCGTCCTGATACCAATTCTATTTATACTCTTTTGGTTGCCGGTCGATTGGGCCCGGCCTGCTTGTGGTATTGTTTTCACGCTGGGTGCGGTCACCGACTGGTTTGATGGGTATCTGGCCCGTCGTTTGGGTCAGCACACGAATTTCGGTGAGTTTCTTGATCCGGTAGCGGATAAGTTGATGGTTGTGTCAGCATTGATACTGATTCTCAGTGGTGAGCCAAAATTATGGATGGTGATTCCGGTCGCCGTTATTATCGGGCGTGAAATTGTAATCTCCGCGCTGCGCGAATGGATGGCCGAGCTGGGTAAACGTGCTCAGGTGGCCGTCAGTATGGTTGGAAAAACCAAAACAACGTTTCAAATGATTGCAATTGCGTTTTTGTTGTTTGAGCAGCCGTTGCTGGGTATTCAGATTTACCCTATTGGAGTGCTGCTTTTGCAGGTTGCCGCCGTGCTGACGATTATGTCGATGTTTTTATATCTGAAATCAGCCTGGCCTTATATCGGAGAGTCACGCAATTGATCCGGCACAGTGTGTGCTTGACTAGATCTTCGTGCGGGTTAGAATAACCGCCCTGCCGATATCAAGCGGGAATAGCTCAGTTGGTAGAGCACAACCTTGCCAAGGTTGGGGTCGCGAGTTCGAGTCTCGTTTCCCGCTCCATTAAGTCGTTGATTTTAAAGAAACCGGTTTTTATATTGCTGCAGTATGGCCATAAGTCGATGTGCCTGACTGTGGCTCAATGTACGGTTGCTTATTTTAGTAAGCTTTAGCCTAGTACTTAATACTGCAGCCATAAGGTGCGGTTTTCGTTTTGGCAATTTTCTCGCCGGCCAATAATGAGTCCATCGCACTGCGCAGAAAGTTCTCTGACTTCGGAATATCGGCAGGATCGGCACTGTTAATACTGTCGATAGCTCCGTTATATCTCAATATTCCAGCCTGGTCGATGACAAAGATATGTGGTGTAGTGCGGGCGCCGTACAGGCGGCCGACTTCGCCGTCAGGGTCCAGTAATACCGCGGTTGGCTGGGCACCTCTTGACGCGGTGAGCTCATTCGCTTGAGTGCCTGAAACATAGCCTTGTTTGCCGGGTGCGGATGAAATAATCGACAACCAGATAATATTTTTTTCAGTGTATAACTTTTGCAGCGCTTGCATATTGCCGCTTTTATAATGCTTGCGCACAAACGGACAGTCATGGTTTGTCCATTCGAGAATAACAATCCGGTCTTTAAAATCACTCAGCGATACCGATGCAGCATTACTGTCCGGTAATGTAAAAGCCGGGGCATTACTCCCGATTTTAGCTGTTGCAAAGACGTTTGAAGAAACGGATAAACACAGGCATACCAGTAAGATACGGTTTATTTTATTCATTTGCAAAGCGTCTCCCATTGACGATTGTTATTGCTTGAGTACGAATGTCGAATGCTGAAAAAGTTCCATATGAAAGCGTCAATAGCGCAGTAAATCAGGGTTTGTACCGTCAGAGGCTGCTATTATAGAATGAACCATTTAGGGCTTCTGACCAAATTTGTATAAACAAGCAAAAATTATCCAGCGCTCCGGGCATAATATATCCCGCACCAATATTAATGACAGTGCGTTAAAAGTGCTGTACCGGTTGCATCACGGAGGTTATAAGGCGCACCTGGTCGGAGGCTGTGTTCGCGATTTATTGCTCAACCGGGTGCCTAAGGATTTTGATGTCGTGACTGATGCACACCCGGAGCAGATCAAGCAATTGTTTGAAAACTGTCGTCTGATCGGGCGGCGTTTTCGCCTGGCTCATGTGATGTTTGGCCGTGATATTGTCGAAGTCGCGACATTTAGAGGGCAACAAAGTGATGATGAGCAGCGCCTGAATACCGAGAACGGCCGGATTGTCCGTGATAATGTTTACGGTGATATTGAAGAGGATATCTGGCGGCGTGATTTCACAATGAATGCGCTGTATTACAATATTGCTGATTTCAGTTTGATTGATTATGCCGGTGCGCTGGACGATATCCGTAAGGGTGTTATTCGGCTGATCGGTGATCCACAAATACGTTATCGTGAAGACCCGGTAAGGATGTTGCGGGCAATACGGTTTGCTGCAAAACTTGGATTTAAAATAGACCGTTATTCTGCTGAACCGATTTATGAAATGGGGCATCTGCTGAAAGATATTCCCTCTGCGCGTTTATTTGATGAAGTCATCAAGCTTTTTCATGGTGGGCATGCGGTAAAAAGTTTTGATTTATTGCGTCAATATGGCTTGTTTGAGCACCTTTTTCCGGCAACCCATCACCTGCTTGAGCGGGAACCGTATGCCTTTTCACTGTCATTTATTCAGGCGGCATTAACCAATACCGATATCAGAATTAATCAGGGCAAACCGGTTACGCCTGCATTTTTATTTGCAATATTCTTGTGGTTGCCATTATTAAAATCCCTAAAATACACAGTGGATCAGGAAATTCCGGGTGTGATGGAAATGCAAAGGGCCGCGTCCAGAATCATCCATGAACAACATCAAAGAACAACTGTGCCGCGCCGCTTTACTACCGTGATGCGCGATATATGGACATTGCAGCCTCGTTTGCAGCGATACAAACGCAGGCGTGCATTGCAATTGCTTTCGCATTTGCGATTTCGTGCTGGCTATGATTTTTTATATCTGCGTGCGCAGGCAGGGGAAGCGGTGCAGGAACAGTCTGAGTGGTGGACGGAGATTCAGCAAAAAGATACGGCCGATCAGTTGAATATGGCAGAGGTACCGGCGTCTTCGAAGAAAAACGTCCGCCGTAAACGCAGAACGAAAAAAAAGGGAAGAAACAAACCGGCGACAGATCGTAGTGACAGGAAATAGTATGATCCGGCCTGCAGTAACGACTTATTTGGGGTTGGGAAGCAACTTGGGAGATTCCATTGGGCATATCGCCGGAGCGATTCAGGAATTATCAGAGTTGCCGGATTGTGAATTACTTGAGTCATCTTCGTTTTATAAAAGCGCAGCCTTATTGCCTGATGAGCAGACGGGATATTCGGTCGAAACGCAGCCGGATTATATTAACGCGGTAGTTGCATTACATACCGCATGGGACCCGAAGTCTTTATTGAATGAATTGTTTGTGATTGAGCGGCGGCATCAGCGGGTTCGTGTCCAGCATTGGGGGCCAAGAACCCTCGATCTGGATATCCTGCTGTACGGAGACAGCTGTATCAATGAGCCCGGTCTCAGTATTCCGCATCCGGAGATGCATAAACGTGCATTCGTACTGTATCCTCTATATGAAATTGCACCGAAACTTGAAATTCCCGGCAAAGGCCCGTTAAAGCACTTGATTGATGGCTTAGAGGCGAGTGAAATACGTAAATTGACAACAGCTTTACTTGAGCGGTAATAATGCAGGCAAAATTAGATTACATTGTGGTTGAAGGCCCGATTGGTGTCGGTAAAACAAGCCTCGCAAAGCGTCTGGCGGAAGCATTTAATACGGATTTGCTTTTGGAAGCAGCCGATGGCAACCCTTTTCTGGAGAGTTTTTATCGAAACCCCAGTCGTGCGGCACTGGCTACCCAGCTGTTTTTCCTGTTGCAGCGTGCCCAGCAGATCAATGAACTTAGCCAGGCAGATATGTTTCAACCGGTGCGAATCGCTGATTTTTTAATCGAAAAAGACAGGCTGTTTGCGGAATTGACCCTTGATAGTGATGAATTGAAACTGTATGAACAGGTTTATTCACATTTAACATTGAATGCACCCAAGCCTGATCTGGTGATTTATCTGCAGGCTCCGGTCGAGGTGTTGTTGGACCGGATTGCAAAGCGTGGTATTACTCATGAGCAGCTGATAGAAGCGGCTTATTTGCAGCGCCTGGTTGAAGCATACACACGGTTTTTTTACGATTATAATGATTCGCCGTTATTGATTGTGAATGCGACGGATATTAATTTTGTTGATAACGATGCTGATTTTCAGCTGTTGCTGGAGCAGGTGCGCAAACCCAATACCGGGATACAATATTTTAATCCTGCGCCTTACAATGTTTAAGGGTTTATTGAACAGGTTGTATGCCCTATGACAGAAACAAATACAAAGCGAGTTCAGGTTACGGTGCGAACCTTGCAGCGCATGAAGCGGCAGGGCGATAAAATTGCAATGCTGACTGCCTATGATGCCAGTTTTGCCGCTATTTTGGATAAGGCCAATCTGGATGTGATACTGGTCGGTGATTCACTCGGTAATGTGATTCAGGGAAGAAGCAGCACTTTGCCGGTTACGATGGACGAAATGATTTACCATACCGCGGCAGTGGCGCGCGGCTGTCACCGGCCGTTACTGATTGCGGATATGCCGTTTATGAGCTACCGCTCGACTGATCTGGCGTTATCCAATGCTGCCAGGTTTATGCAGGAGGCCGGTGCCCATATGGTGAAGCTTGAATGTACCGATGCTCAGCGCGATATTGTCAGTGCGTTGGTAAACGAAGGTATTCCGGTTTGCGCGCACTTGGGCCTGCGACCGCAATCAGTACATAAACTGGGTGGTTTCTGGGTGCAGGGGCGTGATGAGTCAGCAGCTGCCGCAATGTTGCAACAAGCGCGACAACTGGAAGCGGCCGGCGCTGATTTATTGTTGCTGGAAGCTGTGCCCGCATCATTGGCGGCAGAGATAAGCCGTGAAGTTCAGGTGCCGGTTATCGGTATCGGTGCCGGCGTGGAATGTGACGGCCAGGTGTTGGTTTTATATGATGTGCTCGGGATTTCGCAAACCCGGATACCCAAATTCGCGCAAAACTTTTTGACTGAAAACATCTCCGTGCAGGCTGCAGTGGAGGCTTATGTGGCGGCGGTTAAATCTTCAGCATTTCCAACTGAAGCGCATAGCTTTAATTAATCTCTTGCGGTTGCAGGGCTTCAGCTGGCATGGACACGATATCCGCGATTGCTCAATTACGTGACAGAGTAAACCAATGGCAGGCAAGTGGTGAGCGCATCGCTTTTGTGCCGACCATGGGGAATTTACATGCGGGTCATCTTGAATTGATAAAGGCTGCTGCGGGTAAAGGTAGCCGGGTACTGGTCAGTATTTTTGTCAATCCATTGCAGTTTGCACCGGGCGAAGATTTTGAAAAATACCCAAGGACACTGGCTGATGATCGCGAACAGTTGTCAGGCCTGTCAGTTGATTGTTTGTTTACGCCCGATACCGAAATACTCTATCCTCGTGGAAAATCCGGTACAGCCATGGTTGTTGTGCCGGAATTAAGTGACGTATTATGCGGCGCATCCCGCCCCGGGCATTTTGCGGGGGTCGCTACAGTGGTCGCTAAATTATTTAATCTGGTGCAACCGTCAGTGGCCCTGTTTGGTAAAAAAGACTATCAACAACTGCTGATAATCCGTCGTATGGTTCAGGATTTAAACTTTCCTACCGAAATAATTGGGGTGGAGACGGTCAGGGAACATGATGGTTTGGCAATGAGTTCACGAAATCAGTATTTGAGTGCAGGAGAGCGAGCTAAAGCTCCGGAGCTGTTTCGGGTGTTGTCAGATGTTAAGCGCTCGATTATGGGCGGTGCACGGGATTACCCCCGGCTGGAGCAGGATGCAATGCAGGCATTATCAGCGCATGGGTTTGCCCCGGAGTATGTAGAAGTGCGTAGATCTGATGATTTGTTACGGCCTTCTGATCATGATCAATCCTTGGTGTTGCTTGCAGCGGCACGTTTGGGTCAGGCTCGTTTGATCGATAATCTGGAAATTCGTTGCTGAAAGAAGTTATAATGCTGATGCTTTTCCGTTTTATTATTAATTTTTTTAATAATCAAAGGTGCCAGTGGCGGTGCAGGTAACGCTCTTAAAATCCAAGTTACATCAGGCATATGTGACTCATTCCGAGCTGGAGTATGAGGGGTCGTGTGCTATTGATGGAAGCTTGCTGGATGCGGCCGGTATCCACGAATATGAGCAGATTCAGATTTACAATCTGAATAACGGCGAGCGGTTTACAACGTATGCGATCCGGGCAGAGGCGGATAGCGGCGTTATTTCAGTTAACGGTGCGGCGGCGCATAAAGCCCAGCCGGGCGACCGGGTTATCATATGCACATATGGGCAGTTCAATAGTCATGAAGCGTCGTTGCATAAGCCCATATTAATTTATATGGACCGGGAAAACCGGATTGTTCGCACTGCAAATGCGGTTCCGATTCAGGCCGCCTGAGCTGGTTTATCCAAAACCGGCTTATTCCAAATTATATTCTGCCCCAATCGAGGGCTTTTCCGATCAAGTTCAGGGAATAATGGCCGAGCGTATACAATAGAGCGCTTTCTGGCCCTTATAGCTCATGGTTATTCCATCCATAACCGGGGAAAATAATCATTGGAGCATGATAGGCTGGGTTTTCCACTGATGTTGAAGAATTGAATATGATGGTTTTTTGATTGCCCGGAGCTAACAATGTCCTCATTAACAGATTCATCCGCCTGGCGGGCGCTTGTAGAACATTCAAAGTCCATGCCGTCAGTGCATATGCAGACACTTTTCGATGCTGATCCGCAACGTGCGGCAAAGTTCCGGTGTGAGGCTACCGGCATACTTCTGGATTATTCAAAGAACCGTGTTACTGAAGAAACCTTTAATTTGTTGTTGGCACTGGCGCGTAGTGCCGGGTTGGAAGACTGGCGGGCGCGCATGTTCAATGCGGACACAATCAATCATACCGAGGCCCGCGCGGTATTGCATGTGGCACTGAGAAACCGCTCAGATAGTCCACTTATGCTGAATGGCGAGGATATTATGCCCGCTGTTCGAAAGGTGCAGGCCAAAATGCGGGACTTTTCTCAGGCGGTTCGACAGGGGAGCTGGCGTGGATATAATGGCAAGCCAATCAAGGACATCGTCAATATTGGAATCGGTGGCTCAGACCTGGGGCCACGAATGGTGTGCGAAGCACTGAAACCTTATGCCCGCGCAGACTTAAGAACTCATTTTGTCTCGAATATTGATGGGGATCATATCCAGGATACGCTGAGTTTATGCGAGCCGTCCACTACGCTATTTATCGTTTCTTCAAAAAGCTTTTCAACTCAGGAAACACTGAATAATGCGCTGGCTGCCAGGGCATGGTTTTTGGGTAATGGGGGTTCTGAGATAGAGATTCGCAAGCATTTCGTTGCGGTGACAACAAATGCAAAGGCGGCGACTGAATTTGGGATTGATTCGGACAGCTTGTTTGATATGTGGGATTGGGTCGGCGGACGTTTTTCATTGTGGTCGGCTATTGGTCTGCCGATTGCGTTGAGTGTCGGCATGGAGGAGTTTGATGCACTGCTGGCCGGTGCGTATGCAATGGATCAGCATTTTTGTAATGCACCGTTAACCGATAATTTGCCGGTTATATTGGGCTTGCTGGGGGTTTGGTATAACAACTTTTTGGGTTTTGATACCCTTGCGGTATTGCCTTATGTGCAGCATCTGGAACATTTTCCCGGATATTTACAACAGGGTGATATGGAGAGTAATGGTAAGCGTATCGACCGTAATGGTAATGAGGTTGATTACCAAACCGGGCCAATCATTTGGGGTAGTACCGGTACCAATGCACAGCATGCTTTTTTTCAATTGATGCACCAGGGTACCAAGCCTATACCCGCCGATTTTATTCTGGTACGTGACAGCCACTCTGATTTGGCCAATCAACAGCGCATGCTGTTGGCTAACGGTTTGGCGCAAATGGAAGCACTGATGCGGGGTAAAACGGCTGATACGGTAGCGCAAGAACTCAGTGAAAAAGGGGTGTCCGCTGAAGAGTGCGAACGCCTCAGTCCATACATGGTCTTTGAGGGCAATAAGCCGACTAATGCGCTGCTGATGGATAAATTGACCCCGGAGAGACTGGGAGCACTCATTGCACTGTATGAACACAAAATTTTTGTACAGGGTATTATCTGGAATATTAATTCTTTTGATCAGTGGGGTGTGGAATATGGCAAGCAGCTCGCCAAAAATACCTTAAATGCCCTTAATGGTGAGTTGGAAGCGGCAAAGGGCTTCAGTGCTTCCACCAAAAGCCTGATCGATGCACTAAAATCCGAGTAGTTGTTTGTTATAACCTTCATATCGACGTAAATTGTGATGCTGATTGCGGTGCATGATTGTTGGATAATATAAAGTGCGTCCTTCTAAAGCATATTAGAGTATGATTCAGTCCAAAGTATAAAGCTGTGTGGAGGTGCGGCGTGAAAAAAACGATCTTCTCAGCTGTGTTGATCATGATGGTAAGTACCGGTCACGCGCAACAGGCCGGTTGGGAGTCCTCCCGGGAGGAGTTGCAGGGCATCGACGACCAGGTCCAGACTCTGAAAAAAGAAGTCATTCAAATAAACCATGAGTTGTCTCTACTTGAGGAAAAACTGCTGTTTCCGTCGACGACCCAGCTTTCGGTGTTTGTATCGCTGGAGGCCAAGCCGGAGTTTCGTCTTGACTCGGTGGAACTGAAAGTAGGCGAGCAGGTTGTTGCAAAGCATATTTACACGTTTCGCGAACTTGAAGCACTGCAAAAGGGCGGCGTACAAAGGTTGCATACCGGTAACATTGCGACTGGAAAGCATCAGTTGCACGCGGTTATTCGCGGTAAAACCGCCGGAGGCAGCAATTTTGAGCGCACCGCGAGTTTTCCGGTTACCAAAGACATCAAGCCCAAGTTTGTTGAAATGCAGGTACAGGCCGGTGGCACCCAGCCACGCGTAAATTTCAAAGACTGGTAATTTGCAATTTTGAGCAGGCAAATGGTTTTTGGGATACGTTTTCCAATCGCATTGACTCTCGGCATAGTGCTGTTTGCCGGGCATTCGGGAGTTTCTGCAAAACAGGACCCGTCCGAACTCAATGATCTCTATTATGGTGAAGCACTTTTTTATGCATTACAGGAAAACCACTTCGATGCGATAACCCGGCTGGATGCTGAGTTGATTCAGCATTACGCACTGGATGAGCCCGAACTGGACAGCCTGGTTAGCCACCGTAGTGATGCTGAATTTGGTGTTGGTGATTTGGAGCTGAATTACCGTATGCACCAAAAAGCCGGTCGTGCGATAGAAAGAGTCCTGGATGCCAAGCATGTTCCCCAGATTATTCGTAATGAAGCGGCTTACCGGTTGGCCCGTATATATTTTGAAAAAGGTTATTATGTAAACGCATTACATGCATTGCAGTTGATCCAGGGGCCGGTGCCGGAACGTATTAAAGATGAGGTGGTATTGCTGCGTGGCCAGGTGGAGATGACCCAAAGAAACTATGATACTGCGGTTAAGTTGTTTCAGTCAGTCAAAGGGTCTAAAAGCGTTTTTGGTTATGCGCAGTTTAATTTGGGAGTTGCGCTGATTAGAGCTGATAAATTCAAAAAAGGCGCTGCACAGCTGGATCAGGTTGGCTTGTTTCAGGATGGTCGCCGGGAAATGATAGCGTTACGCGACAAAGCGAACCTGGTATTAGGCAACAGACTGCTTGAAGATGGTAAACCCCTGCAGGCCAGACAGTATTTTGAACGCGTGCGCCTGGAGGGGCCGTTTTCCAATAAAGCTTTACTGTGGGCCGGTTGGGCGAATGCCGCACAACTGGACTTCAGAAGTGCTTTGGTTCCCTGGACTTTATTACATGAGCGCGATCCCACTGATGCGGCGGTTCAGGAAGCATTGCTTGCTGTCCCGTATGCGTATGCCCAGCTGGAGACTTTCGGGCAGGCAGCTTTATTGTATGGTAAAGCTGTTACTGAGTTTGATAAAGAGATAGACCGTCTGGATTCATCAATGCGAAGCATACTTGAGGGTAAACTGCGGGTGGCTTTATTGAAAGATCCGCAGGAGCGTAATTCAACATTTATTCAGAATTTACGCAGTCTCGAGGATGCCCCGGAGACACGCTATCTTCTGGAGCTGATGGCGAGCCATGATTTTCAGGAATCGGTCAAAAATTATCGTGATATGGAGCATTTGCGCCTTAACCTGCTCCAATGGCTGGCCAATATTGAAGCATATAATGATCTGATTAAGATTCGCCGAAATTATTATGAGCCGCTGTTGCCCGGAATCGAACAGGAATTCAAAACCCAGGATGCATTAATGAGTTCGGTATTGTTGCGTCGCGATGAAGCTGAGCGCCAATTGGACACTGCGCAGCGTCAACGTGATATCAATGCGTTTATGACACAGTCTGAGCTGGTCGTCAGTGGCCGGCTTGCACGACTTGAATACCGGCTTTCAAGATTGTCACCGCAGCCGGGGCTTAAGCAGGCGAAAGCACGTCTGGCCCGCTTGCAGGGCGTATTGGATTGGCAGGTGGAAACCGGTTATGACAGTCGTCTCGCGGTTACTCATGAGCATCTGAAAGAGCTGGATAAATCCCTGGAGGCGCTTCGTGTGCAGCATCAATTGGTTGTGCGTCTCAAGCGCGAAGCTTATCAGAGTTATGAAGGTTACAAAGTACCGTTTCGGCGTGCGACCACCCGTTTACGCACATTAAACAATCGTATTAAAGCGATTATGGTGCAGCAGGCAGCTTATCTGGAAAAAGTTGCAGTAAAAGAGCTGGATCGGCGCCGCCGTAAACTGGCTGATTACCGTGTTAAAGCGCGATTTGCGTTGGCAGAGAGCTATGACCGTGCCACCAAGAAAAAAGCCGAAGAAGCCGAGCGGGCTATTCGTGAACAACAAAATCAAATTCAGGAAATTCAGGTTGAAGACGAACCGGCAATCACTACAGAAGAAGCAGAGGCCGGCGCTTCATGATGCGGTATCCATACCATACGATAACCCTGGTGCTGCTGACAGTTGCATTATCTTCCTGTGGTGGTGGCGTTCGGCACAAAGACAGTATTGGCAGTCTGAATAAAAAGGTTATCAAAGTCGAAGAACCGCTGATTGAAGACTCGCTGGAAAAAGCGATGCAGGCCTATCGTAAATTCCTGACTGAGACTGACGAAACGGAAATGACTCCTGAGGCTATGCGTCGCCTGGCTGATTTGCAGCTGGAGGCAAGCTCCGGCTCGTATGATTTTGTAAAACCTCCTGAGACTGTTAAAAAGCCTGTTCAGGAAAAACAAAAAGCTGTTGCCAAAAAACCAGTGCAGCAGGCGCCGGTTCGTCCCAGTGGCGCAACAGTTAAACAGGAGTCGATTGACCCTTCACAATTTGGGAAATCAAAAGTTGAGTCGCCAATCCTGGAGGAGCGGGCCGATGGTACACAGGTTGCGAAAAAAGGCATTACAGCAAATCCGGAAATTAAGTCCTTAAGCGACGAGTTTAATATTGGTCCTCGCAGTGTTGAAATATTATTCTCGCTGGAGTACGAAAAAAATTCAGCCGCAATTGAATCCGAAGGTGATTTTGAAAAACGTGCTACCGGTATTTCCAAACCGGCAGCCGCACAAACAATCGCATCACTGCCGGAAGAAGCCGCTGCTGAGCAACAGCAACAAGCTGTGATTGCAAATGCAGAAGAGGCGATTGCGCTTTATAAAAAATTATTGGACAAGTATCCACTTTACGAACGTAATGACCAGGTGATGTATCAGTTGGCCCGTGCATATGAGGAAAGCACCAGGCAGGAAGAGGCAAAAGCGGTGCTGGATAAGCTGGTTAAAAAATATCCGACATCTGTTCATTATGATGAAGCTCAGTTCAGGCGCGGTGAAATATTTTTTGTGCGCCGTAAGTATTTTGATTCGGAAAAAGCGTATACCCATGTCGTCAATTATGGTCCGAGTTCCGCATTCTATGATCAGTCTTTATTTAAGCGCGGTTGGTCATTTTTCAAACAAAGTCTCTATGAAGAAGGTCTGGATGATTTTGTTAAATTATTGGATATCAAAACGGCAGCTGGCTATCACATCAAAACTGAGACAAACAAAACTGAGTATCAACGGGTCGATGATACTTTTCGGGTGGTTAGTTTAAGTTTTTCTTATTTGGGTGGTCCCTCTTATATTAACGATTATTTTAGCCGGCGTGGGCACCGCGATTATGAGTATCTGGTCTACAGTTATCTGGGAGAGCATTATCTGATCAAACGTCGCTATCAGGATGCGGCGGATGCATACAATACATTTATTTCACTTAACCCCTATCATGAAAAATCGCCAAGCTTTCATATTCATACTATCGAGATTTACCGTAAGGGCCAGTTTCCCAAGCTGGTTATCGATGCTAAAAGGGAATTTGCGATCACCTATGATTTAAACGGAGCTTACTGGACTTATCATGATATTAATCAGTTTCAGGGAATCCTTGCATTTATAAAAACCAATCTGACGGATTTGGCCAAGCATTATCATGCTTTGTCACAACGTTCTAAAAAGCGTGACAAACGCCGTGAGGCATATCTGGAAGCCGCGCGCTGGTATCGCAGTTTTCTGGCTTCGTTTCCGGAAGATAAGCAGGCACCTGAGTTGAATTTTTTACTGGCTGAGCTTTTATTTGATAACAAAGAGTATAAGCAGGCTGCCGAGGAATATGAGCGAACTGCCTATGCGTATCCGGTTCACCCCAAATCGGCCGAATCAGGTTATGCGGCGATTTTGTCTTTTCGCGAATATAAAAAACAGGCGCCGGAACATTTAAAAGCGCAAATTCATTTGGAGGCAATACGAAGCTCCCTGCAGTTTGCTGATACGTATCCGGCGCATCCGCAGGCAGCTGATGTATTGACCAGTGCTGCTGAAAGCCTGTATGCGCTTAAAGAGTATGACCGGGCTATTATGGCGGCGCAAAAAGTATTGGAGCGGCATGCGAAGGCGGACCCGAAGTTAATAAGCGCTTCCTGGATTGTTGTGGCGCATTCAAAGTTTGATTTGCAAAACTTTCCCGACGCGGAGCAGGCATATCAGCAGGTTTTAAAATTATTACCGAAAAAAGACAAGCGTAAAACAGCGTTGACCGACAAGCTGGCCGCATCCATATATAAACAGGGTGAACAGCATAAAGATCTGGGAGAATTGGATCTGGCTGTTGAGGATTTCTTGCGTATCGCGAATGTTGCGCCACGTTCCAAGATTCGCCAGACGGCTGAGTTTGATGCGGCAACCGCATTGATTACCTTAAAGGACTGGGATCGTGGCGCTAAGGTTTTGGAAGCATTTCGAAAAAACTATCCGAAAAACCCGCTGCAATATGATGTGACTACCAAACTGGCATTTGTTTATCAGGAAAGCGGTCAGGCCGGTGCAGCGGCACGTGAATATCAGCGCATCGCGGATGACAGTAAGGATACCGCAGTCAAGCAGGAAGCACTGCAGAAAGCTGCCGAGCTTTATACCCAGGCTGAACAGTACCCTGCGGCCATTTCAATGCATAAACGTTTTATCAAAAGGTATGCCGATCCGGTTGAGCCGGCGTTGGAAGCAAGACAGCAACTGGCTGAGCTGTATAAAAAGATCGGCCAGCAAAAACAATATACAAAGACCCTGAAAGAAATTGTCGCGGTTGATAAAAAAGCAGGTAAGCAACGCAATGAGCGCACCCGCTTTCTGGCGGCAAATGCGGCTTTGGTGCTGGCCGAGCCTGTATTGAAGGTATTTAAAGATGCTCCTTTGGGACCGCCGTTTAAAAAGACCCTTGCAGCGAAGAAAAAGAAGATGCAGCGGGCACTAAACTTATACGGGGATCTGGCCGATTACAACGTGGCGGAGGTCACCGCTGCGGCAACATTCCAGATTGCCAATATATATTATGAATTCAGTACAGATCTATTGGAGTCAGAACGGCCCAAAAAGCTATCCGCTGAAGAACTGGAACAGTACGATTTATTACTTGAAGAGCAGGCTTATCCATTTGAAGAGAAAGCCATCGAAGTTCATGAAAAGAATGTCGAGTTGCTGTCTCTGGGTGTATACAACCGGTGGATAGCAAAAAGTTTGGAAAGCCTCGGGCGTTTATTGCCGGTGCGTTATGCAAAACAAGAGCAAGGTGAAAAATTTGTTCTCTCTATTTATTAATGGAAAACCCTGGTTGTTTTTTGGGTTGTTGATGATCCTCGTTGGCTGTGTAGGGGGCAATACCAGCGTAAAGTACCGCGGTAGTGAAGCCCGGTCGCCGGTCGCGATTAGTGCCGCGTTGCAAAACGATTTTAAAAAAGCACTTGCACTGATGAAAAAGGAGAAGTACGAGGATGCGATCCCGCTTCTTGAGGCTATTTTGGCAAAAAATGATCAACTTCCGGGTACGCATATTAATCTGGCCATTGCGTATATGAATGTGGTAACTGACGATGATAAGGAAAACTTAAGCAAAGCGGAGCGTTCCCTGTTACGTGCTGTTGAAGTAAACCCCAAAGATGCTGTTGCACATCACCAGCTCGGTTTACTGTATCGCAAAACCGGGCGTTTTAAAGAGGCCCAGACAGCATATCAACGCGCACTTTCGCTCAAGCCGGACTATGCTAAAGCGCATCTGAATCTTGGCATTTTATGCGATATTTATTTACAGGAGTTTGAGTGCGCGATTAAGCATTTTGAGCAATACAGCGGTATGGCAGGAGAAGATCGTGAAACAGTTTCATTATGGCTTTCGGATTTGCGACGGCGGGCCGGTATTCCTGAGCCGCCGCAACAAGAGCAGGCTGCTGTCAGTGAGGTGAGTCCATGAGAATAATTTCAATTGTGCTATTCATGTGTATCGGGCTAAACAGTGCGGTGCATGCACAGGCTCAACCGGAAGGTGAAACAGTCGATATGAGTGGCATTTCAATTATTGGTAACAGAGAACTGCCCAAAACCCTGTTTATTGTGCCGTGGAAGAATTCCGAGGTGGGTATCGAGAGTGAGCTGACAAACACACTTGATGCGGGTATGCGGCCTGTTGATCGTAAAGAGTTTGTGCGCGAGCTGGATTATTATGATTTTAGCCGCAATCTGCAGTAGACCTGGGGTTTGTGCATATACCTTGAATGAGCCTGTATAAAAGAGCTTTCCGGGTAGAGCTTGCTGAATCAGTGCAGGTTGCGGGATTTGCTGCTGTAAACAGAAGAATAAGCTTAAAAATTTGTGTTGGTTCAATACTTTGGGCTAAAGTGCTCCAAATTATCTAAGGTTTTGATAGTATACAGCTGATTTTGCGAAGAGGGTGTCGGTATGTCTGATTTTTTATATGCAATTCCCCGGTTTTTTCAAACGGGCGGACCATTCATGTATCCGATTCTTATCGTGTTTGGTTTCGGGCTGGCGATCGCGATTGAGCGCTGGATAAAGCTGAATAGTGCCAGGCGTCGCAACAGGAAAACATGGGACGAAATCCAGCCAGTTTTACAGGAAGGTGATTTTGATCAGGCGCGGGAGATGACCTCGGGCTCCGAAACCGAGTTGGGCATGGTATTAAGCTTGGGTTTAAGCCGTCAGGGTGCGGTGCGCCGACGCGATGATATCGAGATCGCGATGGAAGAGGGCATGATGGAAATTATCCCGCAACTGGAGAAGCGCACACATTATTTGGCATTGTTTTCAAATATGTCCACACTGTTGGGATTATTGGGAACAATTATGGGCCTGATTGCAGCGTTTACCGCGGTGGCAAATGCGAATCCGGCTGAAAAGGCGGATTTGCTCTCGGCCAGTATCTCGGTTGCAATGAATACGACCGCATTCGGTTTGATGGCAGGTATTCCATTGCTGTTATTGCATGCGGTATTAACCACCAAGACCAGTGAGATTGTGGATAGTCTGGAAATGGCTCAGGTTAAAACCCTGAACATCATTACCGAGTTTGCCAAGCAAGAAGCGCGTAGCTGATGTCCAGACGACGTCGTTTCCGCTCCGACAATAAAGCGCCGGGCGAGCTTGATATCACCTCATTTTTGAATTTGATGGTGGTATTAGTGCCGTTTTTGCTGATTACTGCGGTATTTTCAAGAATCACGATTTTGCAGTTAAATCTCCCCAGTGGGGAAGGTGCCCAACAGGCGGACGATAAAAAAATCACAATTGAAGTTATTATACGCCGGGATCGAATCGACCTTGGTGATGGGCGCCAGATCGTAACCCGTTTCCCAAATACCGAAACCGGTGAATACGATATCGTGTCACTGTCCGCGACTCTGCGTGAAATAAAAAATAATTTTCCAGCAAAGCTCGATGCCATTGTGTTGATGGAGCCTGATCTTGAATATGAGTTTTTGGTCAAGGTTATGGATGCTGTCAGCGGTGCCGAAGTACTGGAGGAAGACGGTACGACCACCAAAATCGAGTTGTTTCCACAAATTTCTGTCGGTGATGCGCCCGGAGTTAAAACTTCGGGCGTATTTTTGCAGATCAAAGGTGCCTATACATGAAAGATTCACGCCGCATCAAGCGCATGAGCCGTGGGAAGGGCAAGAAAAAAGTGCCCAGCATGAACCTGGTATCGCTGATGGACGTGTTTACCATCCTGGTATTCTTTTTGTTGGTGAACTCTTCCACGACTGAGGAGCTGAGTGATCCTAAGTCGATAGAATTACCTGAGTCCGTGTCAGAGAGTAAACCGGAGCAGACAATTGTATTGATGGTCACACCGACCAATATATTGATCAGAGGCGAAAGCATCGCGGTTGTTGAAGATATACTGGCGCAAAAGGAACTGGTAGTGAATTCAATCAGGGCCGCGCTGATAGAAGAAGCGGAGCGTAATCAAAGTCTGAGCACGCAAAGCCAGCAAAAACGGAAAGAAATCACAATCATGGGTGACCGGCAAATACCGTTTAAGTTACTCAAAAAGGTGATGGCCAGTTGTACTTCGGCCGGTTTTGAAAAAATTTCTTTGGCGGTGGTGCAGAAGGCATCGCAGGCAAGCTAAGGTCTGTTGACATTAATGGCATGTATCTGCCGATTGCATAGAGACAATGACCGATCAGTTATCCGAAAAAGAGATAGAGCTGGAACGCGAACTTAATGAGCGTAAGCAGGTCCTGTCCGAAGCCCGTGCCGAATTTGAAGCTGCCGAAACTGCTTATGAGCAGTTGCGTAAAAAGCATGATACCGCGCAAAGGCTTGATCAACTTGCGAAGCAACTGGCTGAACTCGCACAACTTAATCCGCTAAATGAGGAAAGCCCGTTTACCGGTGAATCACTGGAGGGGGCTGATCAGGTTAATCAGCATTATGCTGAGCTGGTTGAGCGTATCAATGCTCAGGTCGGGGCTTTTAGAAAGCGCTATAACGAAGCTGAGTCCAGGGTAAAAGCTGCAGAGAAAGAATTAACCGTCGCGCGGCAGGCGAGCAATAAAGTGGCCGGCGAGCTTGAGCAGGCAAGGCCATTGGTTCGTACCAGCACAATCATGCGGACCGGCAGTGATGGTGTTGAAAGAGCTTATGTAGTTATTTATCGGCGTGACACGGTGATGCCCTGGTCTGAAGCGACCAAGGATAAAAGGCGGTTCCGTAAGGCTGTTGTTCGTATCACGCTGTTGATGTTGATACTGGCGATTATCCTGCCTTTCATACCATTGCCGGAACCCAAAGAAATAGAGGTGATTGAAATTCCTGAAAGGGTCGCCCAGCTGATTCAGGAGCGTAAGCCCCCGCCGCCGCCTCCACCTCCGCCACCCAAGAAAGCTGACAAGCAACCCAAGGATGCAAAGAAAAAGCAGCTTAAGCCGCGCAAACAGGCGCCTAAAGCGAAAACAGAAGTGGCCAAAGCCGCGCGTGAAAAAGCCCAGCGTTCCGGTTTGCTGGCTTTTCGGGAAAGCTTTGCCGACCTGATGGACAATAGCGCTGAGGCCAAATTGGGTAAGCAGGCCAGAGTGACCAGCGGCGGTCAGACCGCAAGAAAAACCGAACGCTCTTTAATCACAACTGCTGCGGGTAAAGGCAGCCAGGGTATTAATGTTGCAAGTTTAAGTCGTGATGTTGCCGGAACCGGGCTAAAAGGGCGAGGCACCAGTCGGGTAACCGGGGTTATCGGTGATGAGTTCGGTGATGCTGACAGACCGTTGGCTGAGTCTATCCGGGGTTCACGCACTGATGAAGAGATACAGCTGGTTTTTGATCGAAATAAAAGCGCGCTATATTCGATTTATCAGCGTGAATTAAGGAAAAACCCGACCCTCAAAGGTAAAATCGTGCTGAAAATCACGATTGCACCATCCGGTAAGGTGTTGGCTTCCGCGGTGGTTTCCAGTGATCTTAATAGCCCGGAACTGGAGCGCAAAATTGCTGCCCGTGTGAAGCTTTTCAATTTTGGCGGCAAAGACGTAGATACCATTACGATAAATTACCCGATAGACTTTCTGCCTGCCTGATCCGTATATTTTAATAACGGAAACACTCTGGAAATCTGTGTGTTTTATTAAAAAATATGCGTGCTTATACGCGCGTTGGTTGTGCTTGCAGGAATCTGCTGCTCCAAAATGATTGGCTTGCAAAGTTTAAAAACCGGTTTTTTCAATGCTTAAATTTAGTTTAATTCCGGTGCTTTCGGGCTCTTCCGCTAAGAGGTGCTATTTGTTAGACTAGCGGCGATGATAAGTATTGTAAAAACAATAAGTTAGGGCTATTTTATTATAAGGATCATTTAATGCGAGGCATATCACGGTTGCAATCCCAGGGACGGCTAAAATAAGCCGGATATCCTGAATCAGAATGCCTGATCAGGACAACTTTAAATTTGGTTTTAGTTTAATTTGATGCCCAATAAAAAAATAACAAGGCAGGTATTACCGCTTATCAGGTACTGCTTTTTTGGCTTTAGCCTGCTTGCCTTGTTGACTGTGCATCCCATAGCTAGAGCTGTTCCGCTTATAAACTCTGCGACTCAGTTTACTCCTGCAGATACAGCCCGTGACCCTGATTCAGTGCCGAACAACGGCGATGAATATATGGATTCCGCGGGTGTATGGAATGGTCTTGTCGAAGTTACCAATACCACCGGCGATAGTTTTCAGATTACGCTGACTAACAGCGCGGCCGGTGCACCCGATCCGCTGGTAGACGATGTTGCATTCGATATCGGATTGACCCTGAATGTACCTGCCGGGTTTCGCTTGCCGGTAAGCCCGTTCAATGTAACCACTGCCGCCACTGGTGGCGACCCGGGTGCGGCTAATTGTGTGGCGCCCGGTGGTGGCACGATTACCGCAACCCAGGCCGGTGGTGCCGGTACCCCAATCACGTTCAATATCCCGGCCGATACCAATTTGCCGGCACGGGCCCCTTGTAACTACTCTTTCCAGTTTGGGCTGACGACCAATGACAGTGCTCCTTTCGTAACCGGCGGCAACTACCAACTGGATTACGATTTTAGCTATAACGAGATTGATGATGATGCCGGTTCTCAACAAACCACGAACGCGATGCAAAGTGTTGAGGTGCGTGAAGGGGATATCATCATCGTAAAAGCAGCTGTGCCGAATCCGGCGGACCCGAACGGTGCCTATGCAGATGGTGAAACCGCCGAATGGACTGTATCCGTATTCGGTAACGGTAATGGCGGCAGCTTTGCAGTGCTAATAACTGATTTGTTGAATATCAATTTTGATGCGGCGACGTTGCAGTTGACACCGCCGGCAAATCCACCGGGTACGCCGTTCCCTGTGCCTGTGGGTAACAATCAGTACACAATTAACTATCTGGCTCCCGGGCAACGTGTTGATATCACGGTGCAGGCGAATGTAGCGGTTCCGGCGAATGCAGCAAGTTGCCCTGATTTGCGCAATGATGTAAATGCTGCCGATCGCCTTGGCAATGCCAGTGCATCGTTTGATTCGGTGGTGTTTGATTTGCAGGATCCATTGCTGGCTTATACGCCGAACGATATTAACATTCCGTTTGGCGGCACTGACACGGTCAGTTTTAATGTGACCAACCCGGGCTTGGGTGCTGACGGGGGTACTGCAAGAAATATCGTGCTGGATGTCAGTGGTCTTGCCGGTTTTACCGTGTCCAATGTGTCCGCGCTATGGGCCTTTGACGGCACCAGCCAATTCACTTATCTGGGGCTAGACGGTTTACCGGCTTCCGGTGATGAAATTCTGGTCAACGGCGGTTCGGCGTTACTGCAATTTGATGTGGGTATGGGGACCTGTGGCGGTCCGGCCGCCAGCACACTGACCTGGACACCCAGTTATGAAAACCTGTGTGGGCTTTCGTTTACTCCGCCGATAGAAACATCAACCATTACAGTTGTTAACGAACCGACCTTGGGTATCACCAAGGCTGTTGCACCGGGTGTCACTAACTTTGGTCAGCCGGCCGTGTATACAATCGATATCACCGGAGCGAACGCGGGCGGCTTGCCGACTGTCGCTGGAGTAGATAATGACTGGACGGTGACTGATACATTGCCGCCAGGTGTCAGTGCCGGGGTGATTCCAGCAGTCCCCACCGGCACGATAATTACGATCGGTGCTACAGTATTTACCGATGTTGATACAAATATCCCGGTGACTGCCGGCGATACGATTATCTGGCAGGGTGACCGTGATGACCTGGTTCCGACGCTGCCCTCCATAACGGTGAACTTTACCGTTGATAGTGGTCCGTTTTGTCCTCCTGATCCGCCGATTACCATTGGCAATACCGCGACACTTGACTATCCGAGTTGTGGCATCAATGTGGCAGACGGTGCCGCATTACTTGTGAACGATAGTCCGATTGATGGTGCGCTGCAGCAGTTTACGATTTCAGCCGGTACTCCGGCGCCATTTGAAACCGGTCGGCCTGATACTGATCTGGTCGCGGTGAATGAAGCAAATGAAGGTGAGCGGATTACCTTTACCGCGACTTACCAGTTTCCTGTGGGTTATCCGGGTATCTGGAGCGGTTCATCCTTAACCACTGAGATGGGTACCGGCGCCGGCGGTTTAGCGGGTTCACCGTTGCAGCTGGCCTTTGTCGACGGGAATGGAGATGATTTGCCGACTGCCGGGGAAGTCAGCGGTGTGACGGTTCAGGTGACCAATCCAGGTGGTCCGGATTTTCCGTTAACCAATCTGACGATCGGTGCCGCAGCAGGCCAGGTTACCGTAAACCCGGGAGGTACGATCACAATAGCAAACCTCGATTTTATCGGTGCAGTGGTCGGTGCCAATATGGCCGATACCACTTTCACGATTGCCTACACTGTCACTGCACCGGAAGGTAATCTGGATGCAAATCTGCAGCCGCTGGATGAGGTTAACATTGGCGCATTTACCGAGCGCCTCACATTCTCAGTGGCGAACAACCCGGCCAGTTGCGGTGGCGGAATTGATTTTACTCAGGGGATTACCGGGATTCAGCTGGAGCGTTCCGATGTCGGCATTGGCGGTAATATCAGCACAACCAACGATGCCGGTGCTTGCGGTCCGACCACTGCGACCATTGATATCACCGCGCCGCCGGCCGGTGGGCTTAATGCCGATAATATCCGTATTTTATTGCAGGGCACGGACTATGTATTGCCGAATATGGTCGGCGATTATACCTTCGGCGGTGCCGGCAACCTGGCTGCGCTCAATCCGACGATCAGTTTTGCCGGCAGTGATGTAATTATTGAAGTTACGCCGGGTGACGGCGGTAACCTGACCGGTGATTCGACAATCAGTTTTCCGGTAAATCTAAATGCCGCGGCGGCTGCGCGTGATTTGCCGGCAACGGTGTTCTTTGACAGCAATCACACCTCGCCTGATTTTTCTATCGCGCTGGAAAGCGATGAAGACTATAACAATGCTGCGGTGCTGGCCGGTCCGGTGCAAACCGCAAATCTGGATGTCGAGTTTTTTCCGCCGAATGTGATACTCGGTGATCCGAATAATTTTGCCGATGTTGATCCCGGTCAACCCGGACTCGAAGGGGTGTTTACCTGGCTGGTCAGAATCACCAATGTCGGCACTAATACCGTTTCGGGTTATGTGTTTTCGAACATGGTGCCGCCGGGCTTTTTACCGTTTCGTGCCGGTTCATCTCCGGTCGCGGATGCCGGTCTGCTGACCGATCCGCTGATGGTCTGGAGCGGTTTACCTGATTTGTTGCCGGGCGGTTCGGTTGAGATCACTGTTGCGATCGGATTGCCGCAAAACGCCGGTTGTAATGTGGGTAATCCGAATCAAACCACGGTTGCTTCCGGCTGTGTTGATGGCACCACGCTGTTTACTGAAAACGGCCCGAATGTTTTGTTTCCGGTTATTGATCTGCAGCTTGAGCACCTGGATACCAGTTTCTGTGAATTATGCCGTGATGGTACGGTGGAGCTGGAAGTGCGTAACGAAGGTGCCTCTGATTTATACGATGTTGTTGTAACCGAAAATCTCGCCGGTTCCGGTTTGGAATATGTGTTGGGCAGCACCGAAGTATTTGTCGAAGGCACTGCCGGATTCGTTGCGGTTGGTGATAATGCTGCAACCAATGCCACGCAAATTGTTTGGGATAGCACAAACATTGCGGCATTGGGACAGCTGCTATCCGAGATTAACGGTATGCCGTCTGAAATGACGATTCGGTTCCGGGTCCGGTCCTCAGACCCGAACGCGGAAAACCTGGTTGCGGCAAACCGGAATATCAGTGCAAGCGGGGATTTTAATTTGTTTTGCGGTGATCCGGGTTTGCCATTGGTGGTCGATAATTTTCAGGTGCCCTTGCGTCAGCCGCAGCCGCAGGTGGAGAAACTTGGCCGAAACTTTTCGGCGCGGCAGACCGCAGCTGATTATGCCGACCCGGTATTTGGTGGTACAGATGACATCGTGATCTGGCAGGTTGACGTTGCGAACAGTGGTGTAACTTCATCCGCTGATTTGGAAGACTTGCTGGTTAACGATACGGTTGCACCAGGCCTTAACTTTACGCTGCAATTTGTTTGTCCGACTGAGGCTGATGCGGATGCCCGCGCGGTCGCACTGGAAACATTGGTGGCTCCGGCAGATGCATGTATACCGTATTTACCGGTGTTAGATGTCGATGACCCTTTCGGTAACCCGGGTAATGACCAGCCCGGTACGTTTATCGATGCTGCGGCCGGTAGCAGCGCTTTTGTTTATTACGTCGGTACGATTCAGAATCTTTGTACCAATGAAAATAATAATGTTGATATCCAGTGGGGTTGTGAGTCGAACAGTCCACCTGCGGGCGGTATCAATGCTGACGGTAGTGGCGGTGCATTATCGGCAGGCCTTGCCGCAGGCGATGATGATGACAGTGCATTTCTGAGTACGACCGTTGATCCGAATGGTGTGCTGGTCACACAAACCTTTACCGGAACCAATACGGCTCAACCTGTGGGCACGAAAGGTATTCTGACAATTACCGTCACCAATAACAGCGGTGGTACGGTACGTGATCTTATTTTAACCGATACCCTGCCGACCGATTACGAGTTGGATTTGACCTCATTGAATCCGCCAAATACGCCATTTGTTGTGAATCCTGCATTTGGTGTGTATCCAGGTATTGCCGATACGTTTGCGGTTAATGCGACCAATCCGAATCAGCCGGTGTTTACATTTACCAGCTCAACCCAGGGGACGGTGAACCAGGCAAATTTATTGCGTAATGGTGATGAGTTGGTTTTGACCGTGGGTGTAGTGCGGGTGCGGCCGTTTGATAATGTTAATGACCCTGAAGTCAGAACCGAGAACCCAGGTGACGGTACCGACCCGGATTATGCCCCACCGTTGCCGGCGGACGACGATAACACCGTCAGCCTGCAGTTCAGTAATACCTGTGGCACTGTATTCACTGATGCAGACAGTGTAAATCTGCCAAGCGTTATAGACGTTAATATCAACCCCGAGGATATCGATGTCGATATTAATCCGGCTGATCCTAACCTGCTGTTTATTCTCAGTGACCCGACCGCGACATTAAACTTCAATGTTGTCGTTAGCAATAACGGTGGTCATGACGCAAGCGACTATGATACTTACGTAACCGTGGGTAACGGTATCGATCCCGGAGTGATACCGGCCGGGTGTGCACTGGCTGCCCCACCGGCTGAGCTTGGTTTTCCGCCAACAAATCCGGCAGGCATATTGCCGCCGGAATATAACCCGGCTGATTCACTGACGTTTCGTTGTGTAACCACCGACCCAATACCTCCAGGCGGTTCCGATACATTTGGCTTTACCATACAGCGCGCATTGCCGTTGGGTGTGTCCGGAGACTTAACATTTCGTGCCGATGTATTGGCACGCACTACATTAAGCGACGGGTCCGCGCCACCGGACCGGGGGGCGGCCGGTTATCCTTATTACTCCAAGGATAATATTCTTGCCCGTATTATTGGTTTTAATTTATTTAAAACATTTTTCGGAAACTGCAGTGAGGATAATCCCCCGCCGGTTGCGAACGGTAATGTGATTATCGGTGAAGAATGTACGTTTGAAGTCGAGGCTGAATGGTTTGGTTTCGCAACACCCGGTTTTGGCAATATTGAAGTACGCAATCCGCGCATCTATGAGGGTGCGCTCACGAACAACCCGCCGCCGCCCGAGGGCAACCCCGGTGTTGATCCGCCAAACCTGCCGGATACTTTGGACGGGCAGGGGCTGGTGAGTATTGATACCACGGCCAGCAGCGCCGGTGTCAGTGTTGCGGTACAAAACCCGGCCGCACCCGCAGCGCTGGCCGAAACCGGATTGGCCTGGCGGTTAAATAATATTGCCGCGGTTGGTAATACCGAAGAACGTTTTATCGCGCGGGTGCGTTGGCGAACATTGAATGACCCGGTGAATACTTCGGCCGTGCCAAACCTGCATGCGGCATTACAAAATGATGAAGTGAACGCGCGTTTTGATGTGTTTTTCTCAGGCACTGGTGCAACAGTGAGTTTTGATGAAACCACCGCAGGCTATCCACCGGCCGCATTGCGTATTGCCAGTGTCGTCGTAACCGAACCGAATGTCACGATTACCAAAGAAGTTTGTAACGAATCGATATCGATTGCTAACAACCCGGCTGATTCGGGAGCAAACTGCCAGCCGTTTGTCGCATTGCCTGGTTTGGTTATGGGGGATTCGGATGATTTATTTATTTATCGTCTGACGGTGAATAATGAAGCGGCCGCATCCGGTGTTCCCAGAGCGCCGGCTTATGATGTTGCGATCAATGACAGTTTTGATGCGAGCGACCAGATCGCCCCGTTCGATTTCACCACTGACGGGCTGGACAATGACGGCGACGGATTGGTTGATGCAGCGGATCTTGACGGCGAAGGCACGGTCGATGACCTGGTGCTGGTGAACGGCAACCCGGCGGATATTACCATTGATTCGGCTAACAGCACGGCGTTGGCGCAGGTTGATCCCGGTGCCACGGTTGAGTTGTTTTATCGCGCGCGTCTGGACAATATGGTGACGCCGACCCAGCAGCTGATCAACACGGCAGACGGCACGTATGATAGTTTACCCGGCGCGTCCGGATCACAGTCGGCACCGCTAGGTGCCAGCGGTGCGTTAGGCGGCGCACGGCAATACAATATTCCACAGGCTCAGGCAACGATCGAAATCGATAACATCGTAGTTAATCCCGGTTCCAAGGAATTTATCGACAGTGCAAGGCGTGATGCAGGTCTGGTTGCGGGCGTCTGTGCATCACCCTGTGTGGATGAGAATGTCGTGATCGGTGAAGAGGTCATGGTGGAGCTGGAATTCACGCTGCCATTGTCCGAATTGCGTCAATTTGCACTGGAGGACAATCTGCCGGCCGGTATTGAATGTATCGAGGCAATGGATATCGTGCTGCCGGTATTTAATCCGCCGGCAGTGGATCCGGGTTTTACCCCGGGCGGTGTATTTCCGGCGGCGACCTGTGATGCGAACCTGGTGCGTTGGGATTTAAGTCTGGCCGGCGATCAGACTCTGCAGGGCACCGGCGGTACGATGCAGTTCGATGTGCAGGCACGATTTATTGCCCGCGTACAAAATACTGTGGTCACAAACAACGGTGGCATTATCGCCAATGGGGGTGCATCCACGAATGTGAATGTTTCCTATCGCGATGCCGGCAACACGCTGGTGATGATTCCGATCGACGAAGCACGATTGACCGTGCAAGAGCCGGTTGTTACGGTCACCAAAACAATGGACCCGGTCGCACCGGCGATAACAGTCGATGCACGTGATTTGATTAATGTGACGGTGCAGGTGCAAAACAACGGTACCTCGCCGGCATACAATTTAAGATTGCAGGATGATTTAACCGCGCCCGGCACGAATCTGACTTATATCGCCGGCAGTCAGGGTGGTGCGAATATACCGGATGTGATTGATTTAACGATACCAAATGCACCGGTATTTATTTTCAATAATCCATTGCCGCCCGCTGGTACCTTTACGTTTACGTTCCAGGTGCGTGCGGCGGATATCGTACAGCCTCTGGAAGAACTCAATAATACCGTGGCTGCCCGTTTTACCTCGTTACCCAATAACAATGTTGCGTTGAATGCGGGTGGTGCCATCGGTTTGGATGGTGCGCCCAACGGTATGCGGACCGGTGCGATCCCGCCGGCCGGAGATCCGGTGAATGACTATGAAGCACAAGGCGTGGATCAGGAAATCGTGCCGCCGTTGACGATTGTGAAAAACGATCTGACTCCCGGCGTACCGACGACAATCGGGGTCAGGAAAAATTTTGAAGTTGTACTGACCCTGCCGGAGGGTGTTAGCAACGGTGTGATTGTAAATGACAATCTGATGGCCGGTACAACCAGCTTTGTGCTGGAGAATAATGCTGCTTTCGATATCGTTTATACGTTTCAGGATATCGTCAGCATCAACGGCGTGCCGGTTGCCGGTTTTGCAACGCCCGCAGATGCGGAAGCGGCGATGGCGGCATTTACCGCGGTTGATGCCGCCACCGGCCTGGTAATCTGGAACTTCGGCAATGTTGTGACTGCGATAGAGCAGGACCCGCTAACCACCGTGGTGAATCCACGCATTGTGATTAATTATTTTGCACGGGTCGGCAACAATGTGACGACTGTAGCCGGTGCAACTTTACAGAATGCAGCCGATTCGAATTATATTAATGGCGAAAACGGTGGTGTTGAAGTTATTAATGCGCCGTTGTTAGGGCCGTTTGTCGTGGTGGAGCCGGATTTGGTCGTGAATAAAACCGGTCCGGCGGTCATGAACCCGGCAGTACCGGCTTCATTTACGATTACCGCGGACAATATCGGCACATCAACTGCGTGGGATGTCACAATCACCGATTTATTACCAAACCTGGATCCGGCTCCAGGTGGTATGTGCGATAACGCGCCGGTGATAACCGCGATTGATGTGGCCGGCCGTGCACTGGTGGAGAATGTTGATTATACGTTAACGTTTAATCCGGCACCGGCCTGTACGTTTTTAATTACATTAATACCGACTGATGCTGCGCCGCCGGCTAACAATGCGCGTATCGATGCCGGTGAGACGCTGACGGTTGTTTACGATCATGTCCTCGACGCAGATACGGCTTCGGCAACCAATCTGACCAATATTGCCGGCGCGACCCAGTGGTTTAGTTTGGACACCGACGGTGTGTTGGTGCCGCCGGAAATCAGAACCTATAACCGGGTATTAACCAACGGTACGGTCGGCGTGCCTGATCATGAAGATGCGCATACGCTATTGGCTCAAGGGCCGGTATTGTCCATATCGAAGTTGGTTACAAACTTAACCACAGGGCAGGGGCCTGCTGTCAATGTCAGTGCAAGCCCCGGGGATGATTTGCAATTTACATTGCAAGTGGATAACACCGGACCCGTTGCGGGGAATAATGTTCGGGTGTTTGATGACCCTGATTTATTGAATACACCGCCGGGTTATTACGAAAATTTTTCCACAGATCCGACCGAAAGGCTGCGGAATGTAACAATCAGTGCGCCCGCTACGGATAACTCATTGGTCGGTGGTGGTGTTAACAACTCGGGTTTTCTGGATATTACGCTAAATACGCTTGATGCCTGCCCGGCACCGCCGGCCTGTCCGCCGGGCAGTTCTGCAACCGTTACCTTCGATATTACATTGGATCAGGAAATCCTGAACACCGCGGTGCTGGATAATCGCGCGTCGACCAGCGTTTTAGGTTTACTTCCAGTGAATTCGAATTTGGTGCAGGTGCAGGTTGGCCAGACGCCAGGTCTTATTGTTGAAAAAACCTCACAGGATTTGACAGGTGATCCGAATGTGCTCGCGGTGGGTGATCAACTGCGCTATACGATTACCGCAAAAAATATTTCAAATGAAAACGCGGTTAATGTGTTATTACGCGATCAGATTCCGGCCAATACCACTTATGTTGCAAACAGTACTTTCCTGAACGGTTTTGCGGTGGCGGATCCGGCCGCGAATACTTCGGCATTAACCGATGGTTTGCTGATTAATTCGGTTGATGTTGCGGTGCCCGGGTTTATGACCGCAAATCCGGATCCGGCAGTGAATAATGTTGCAACGATACAGTTTACTGTCACTGTAAACAGCAATCTTGTGAACGGCACGGTTATTTCAAACCAGGGTGTCGTAACCGGTCTGGGTGAAAACAACGGTCTGGGCTTTGTGCCGATTCTCAGCGATGATCCGGCCACACCGGTTGCGAACGATCCGACCCAGGATATTGTCGGCAGCGGTCCGATTATCGATGCGCAGAAACAAGTCAGTATTGTTGCCGGCGGTGCCGACGGCACCGCGGATCCGGGTGATACCCTGCGTTATACCATCACGGTGTTTAACAGTGGCAACAGTCCAGCCACCGGAGTTCGGCTACGCGATGCGGTGCCGGCCAGTACGACGTATGCAGCGGATACTGTATCTCTAAACGGTCTTCCGGTTGCGCAACCTGACGGTGGTATTTCGCCGCTGATTGCGGGTATCGATATCAGTTCCAGTGATTTGACGCCGCCGTTACCGGGTGCTGGTGCCGGAACTTTGTCTGCAGGTGGCGTTGCAACCATTGTTTTCGATGTGACGATCAATGGCGGCACTGCAGCGGGTACGATAATCAGCAACCAGGGTTTCATTACCTCCAATCAGCTGCCGGAAGAACCAACCGATCAGGATGGTAATGATGAAAACGGTGATCAGCCGACTGAAATTGTCGTTGGCGGCATCCCGGAACTGGAAATTACTAAAGAAGTTGTGATTGTCGGTGGCGGTACTGCGCAGGCAGGCGGGCAGCTGGAATATCTGATCCGGGTTGAGAATACCGGGCCGGTGGCTGCGGATAATATCGTTATAAGCGATACGATGCCGGCATTGACGACCTATGTTAACGGGTCCGGCCGGATCAACGGCGCAGTCGCGGGTGTCACGTTTGCCGGTAATGTGTTGACTGCTGATTACACTTCGGTGTTTGGTACTTTGGGGCCGGGTGACTTTTTCCTGGTCACGTTCAGGGTGCAGATTGATGCATTGGGTAATCCGGGTCAGTCGATCGATAATACTGCGAACCTGGTTTGGAATGATGGGGCGCCACCGAATTTTAATGCGGCTGATTCGGCCAGTGTCGATATCGGCGGGGCACCGGGTGTCGTCAACTTAAATGGCCTGATCTGGCATGATGCCAATCACAATGATTTGTTTGATCCGCTGCTTGAACAGTCATTGCAGGGTTGGGAAGTGCAGGTGTATTTTAATAATGCCGCGCCTACCTCTGCGGATACGCCTATCGCAACTGCACCGCTGACCAGTGACAGCGGTTTGTTTAGTTTTAACGGTTTGTCACCGGGCGGGCCTTATACGGTTACATTTGCATTGCCCGCCAATAATGTTGCACTGGGTGAGACGGTATCGACTGCCGGTACGGCCGGCTTGATGATTATTACCGATATATTTGGCAGTGCCGGTAATAATCTCCAGGATGAAAATCTCGCGGTTGAACCGACAGGCGTCGTTTACAATTCGGTCAGCCGCACCGGTGTCGGCGGTGCGCGAGTACGATTGGTACGCCCGGATGGTTCGCCGGTTCCCGCGGGTTGTTTTATAACTCCTGCACATTTGACCAATCAGCAAGGCAATAGCCCTGAGTTGCTTGGGCAGGTTACCCCGGGATTTCAAACCAGTGCCAGTGGACAGGAAGTTCCTGCGCAGGCCGGTTTCTATCGTTTCGACCTGAATTTTACAGATCCGGTTAATTGCCCAATTGGTCTGTCGGATTATCAAATCCAGGTTATAGTACCGAACGAAGATGATTTTGTTGCCGGCGTATCGGGCGTAATACCGCCGGATACCGGTCCGGTCAATCTAAATACCTGTACCGCACCGGCCGGCCAATCGGTGGATACCATACCACCGCCGCCAGCAAGCACCTGTGATATCCAGGCACAGGGTTTGCCGCCTGATCCTGTCATTCCGCGCGGTAACGGCACGCGTTATTTTCTGGATCTGCAACTGGGTCAGACTTCGCAGAGCCTGTTTAATAATCATATTCCATTGGATCCTGTATTGGACGGTGTGGTCGCTATCGCGAAAACCACACCGTTAAAGAATGTTGTAAAAGGTCAGTTGGTTCCATATACGATTACATTGACCAATTCATTTACTTTCCCGCTGACCGGATTGTTTGTTCTCGATAATTTTCCGGCAGGTTTTAAATATGTTGAAGGTTCTGCACAGATCAATGGTGTCAGCACTGAGCCGGTAGTTGACGGCCTGACGTTAACCTGGAGTGATCTGACTTTGCAGGGGCTCGATACGATGACAATTAAGTTGTTATTAATTGTTGGTGCCGGTGTTGGCGAAGGCGAGTATACCAATACCGCACAAGCGTTTATTGCCGGCCTGGCCGGTTCTGTTTCCGGTGTCGCCAGTGCCACAGTACGCGTCGTACCGGACCCGACTTTTGATTGTTCAGATGTAGTCGGCAAGGTTTATGATGATCGCAATGCGAATGGTTATCCGGATAGCGGGGAACCGGGTATCCCGGGTGCAAGAGTGGTTACCGCCAGGGGGCTGGTGATCACCGCTGATCAATTCGGTCGTTTTCATGTTGTTTGTGCGGCGGTACCGAACCCTGACCGTGGTTCTAATTTTATTATAAAGCTTGATGAACGGAGTCTGCCTTCCGGATATCGGGTAACCACTGAAAACCCGAGAGTCCAACGCCTGACCCGTGGTAAAGCCGCGAAGTTTAATTTCGGTGTCACCGTGCACCGAGTCGTGCGTGTTGATCTGACCGATGCGGCGTTTGAGCCGGGTGGTGCCGAGATACGTGAACACTGGCATTATGTGATCGACGATTTATTTAAGCAATTGCGCGAAGGTCCTTCAGTATTAAGGCTGTCATACCTGGGTGACAGAGAGTCCGGCAGTCTGGCTGCACGGCGGGTCAAAGCAACCAAGAAGCTGATCGCCAAACGCTGGAAGGCATTAAGTTGTTGCTACAACCTGCAGATTGAAACCGAAGTATTCTGGCGTACCGGCCGGCCGGGGGACAAGTGATGCGCTTCCGGTACGCGATTTTGTATTATTTGCTCGGTGGTTTGCCGTCAGTCGCGGTTTTTGCGCAGGATGATGTAACGGATAAAAACTGTCCGCAAGGTATTTGTCAGGTGATACCCGATTGCGAGGCGGAGGGCCTAAGTGAAGAAGAATGCGAGTCATATCAGCGTTCCCGTGCACGCGGGCGTATGCAGGACCAAAATAAAATTATTGAACCGGGTTTTTCGTTACGGAAAACCAAATTGCCACAGAACAGTGAAATGCTGTTACCGGACGAGGCATTTACACTGTGGATGCAGGACGAAGAGCAGTTCCGGCCGCAGCAGGATGATGAAGTGGTTTTTGAAAAACGGATTGTGCAGGATGCAGAGACTATCAAGCTCGATGGGCTTGTTGATCCGGTTCGCTTTAGTTCCGGGCGTGACGATATTCCGGAGGAGTTTATTGGCCAGCTTCGTGATGTACTGAATGATATGCAGGGGCGTGCCAATGTCCGCTTGCATTTTATCGGCCATACCGATAATCAGGCTTTAAGTGGCGCATCAAAAGCGCGCTACGGTGACAACATCGGTTTGTCTGCAGCCCGCAGCCGGATGGTCGCCGAGTTTTTTCAACGTGCGCTGGGCTTGCCGCCTGAGGCGGTTTCATTTGAAGGTCGTGGTGCTGATGAACCGTTAGGGTCGAATGATACCGCAAGTGGCAGAGCGTTAAACCGGCGTGTCGAAGTGGAAGTCTGGTACGATGAAATTACCGAGAGAGAGGTTGAAGAGCAGGCGATCGGTGGGCCGGAAATGACCCGAATAAAAGTCTGCCGCGTGATGCAGCGTTGTATTTACAAACGCAAAACAGGCAACTACAAAAAAATTCAGGTCATTAACGCGGTACCGCCGTTACGTTACGAAGGTACCCAGGTTGATATTGACAGTGCATATTTTTCACGTTTGCGTAAAGCGCTGGCTGATGTTGAGGATATGCCGAATGTTGCGATCCGGGTGGTCGGGCATACCGATAACCAGCCGCTGACCGGCGCTGTAGAACGCATTTACACCGACCGAATTAATTTGTCGAAAGCATTGGCGAACCGGGTTGCACGGGTTATTCAGGAAACATTGAAACTCTCGAATACCGACGTAAGTGCTTTTGGAAAAGGCGAAACTGCACCGGTTGCACCGAATACCACTGCCAGCGGCCGGGCATTGAACCGCAGGGTTGAGGTGGAAATCTGGCATGATGATCCACGCGGCACTACCGTAAGCAAGCCGCTCGCCTGTCCGGGTGCGGCAGAGGCTGAGATGGTTACGCAAAAATATGAAGATGAAAAAATCATCGTGCCGTTCAAAAACGGTCAGCCGGCGTATCCGAATGGGTTTGTGCCGCGCGTGCAACGTATTCTGACCGAGTTGCGCGATAAAACCAATGTGCGCATCAATTTCTCCGGCCATACGACCAATGAGCGCCTGACCCGGCGCGCGGCCATGGTTTACGGTGATCATATGGGCTTGTCTGAGGCGCGTGGCCGACGGGTGATGCGCTATACACAGGAGCAGCTGCAACTGACCGACGAACAGGTTCAGCATGAAGGCCGCGGTTTTATCGAGCCATTAAATAAACCGGATGATTCACCGTTTGCGCGTAAAACATTCAGTCGCCTCGGCCAGGATAATGATCCAATCGTGAACCCGGCCGATGCGCGGGTTGAACTGGAATTTTTATTCGATGAACTGGCCAAGGTTGAAGAGGACCCGAATCTGGAAATCGTGCCGGTCATGCAGGAAGAGCAGCCGGTCAGCCCGTTTTCATTGCAGCCGATCAGAGTCACCGTGGATGGGGTTACGCTGGATGATTCACGCCGGCATTCAGCCGATGTGCAGCGTTGTACCGATCTGGAGCTGGATAAGGTCAATATACAGCTTGCATACGATAATTTGCGTCAGTCACCGCGACTGAATGTGCAGGCCGTGCCGGCAACCGTAACATTTTGGGATGATCCGGATACCGAGCCGATGGAAAACAAAGTGCGGTTCAAAGCCTATTCAAATTACCGCGCTTATATCGCGCGTGCTGAAGTGCGTGTTTATGATGCAGAGCAGTCTCTGCAGTCCGAGCCGCTGGAAGTGCTGCCGCTAAATGAAGAGCTTTATGCGGAATGGTGGTGGATACCCGAGATCCGGCCGTTCGAAGGACCGGTCAAAGAGCTGCGTTACGTGCTGCGTGTATACGACGATAAAGGCCGTTTCGATCAAACCGCCGCGAAACCACTGTGGGTGGTTAATCAGTTGAAATCGCCGGAATTTTTGCAGGAAATGGATACTGTTGCGGAACAACGTGTGGTGTATGGTGAAAATCACCTGGCGAAGCGCGGTATTCCGGTCAATGGCGGCACGATCACCGTGAACGGTGAGCAGGTTGCTGATGGTTATACGGTATGGATTATGAATCAGGCGGTGCCGCTGTCTGAGGACAACGCATTTGTTACTGAGCAGATTATTCCCGATGGCTTGCATTCAGTTGAAGTTGCCGTGTTGGATGGTGAAGGGAGCGGTAGTTTGTATCTGCGTGATCTCAGGTTAAAACGCAGTGACTGGTTTTATGTCGGTATCGCGGATCTGACGCTGGGTGTTGATGATACCGAAGGGCCGGCCGCGTTGGTGACCACCGATGATACTCATTATGAGAGTGATTTTTGGGCGGATGGCCGTATTGCGTTTTACACCAAAGGCAAAACCAAAGGTGATTTTACGATCACCGCAAGTGCGGACAGTCGCGAAGAGCCGTTAGAAGACTTGTTCAGCAATTTTGACCAGAAAGACCCTGATGCGGTTTTTCGTCGGCTTGATCCTGATTACTTTTACCCGACTTACGGTGATGACAGCACCACAATAGAAGATGCACCGACCAGTGGCCGGTTTTTCGTGAAAGCTGAAAAAAATGAATCGTATGCAATGTGGGGTAATTTTGAAACCAAGCTTTACGATACTGATCTGGCGCAAATAGACCGGGTGCTTTATGGCGCGAATCTGCATTATGAAAGTTTAAGTACCACTGAGTATGGTGAGAACCGCACTGAGACGGATTTATTTATTGCCGAGCCGGGCACTTTGCTGGCCCGGGAAGAATTCCGCGGTACCGGTGGTTCGCTATATTTTCTGCAACGCCGTGATATTACGCAAGGCTCTGAACGCCTGCGTATAGAAGTGCGTGATAAAGATTCAGATATCGTTTTACAGGTTACCAATCTGGTATATGCACAGGATTATGATATTGACTACATCCAGGGCAGGGTATTATTAAATGAGCCGCTGGCCTCTACCGCTGATGATGGCCTGTTGGTGCAAAATGGTTCATTGAGCGGTAACCCGGTTTATCTGGTGGCTCGATATGAATACACGCCCGGTTTTGAGGAGTTGGATGATGTCGCAACCGGTGGCCGGGTCGCACACTGGTTTGGTAACAAGTTTAAAGTCGGTGCAAGCTTTTCGAATCAGGAACAACTCGGCGAAGTGCAGGATTTGGCCGGTATTGATCTAACTATCCGCAAGACGCCGGCGACTTATCTGAAACTGGAGTCGGCGAAAACCGAAGGGCCGGCATTTGGACAGACGTTTTCAAATGACGGCGGTTTCCAGTTTAACAACCTTAATTTTACCGCTGACCCGGAAACCGATGCGGCTGCGCAACGCCTGGAAGCAGCTGCACAACTAAGCGACTTGTTTGGCAATACACCGGGTAAAGTGACGTTGTATCTGCAGGAACGCGAGGCCGGGTTTGCGGCGCCGGGTCAGATTACCAATACCGACGTGTCGCAGGCCGGAGCAAGTGTGAATATGCCGGTCGGCAGCCGCTGGAATATTTTTGCAAAACTGGATGAACGTGATCAGGAGCAGGGTTTGTCAACATCGGCGATTGAGGTTGATACCCGCTATAAGCTGACCGATCAATGGCGTTTAAGCTGGGGTGTGCGTGCTGATGAGCGTGAAGATGACTCGGTTGTTGTGCCCGGGACCCAGACCACCGGCAAGCGCACTGATCTGTCATTCGAAGCGGCCTATGACAGCCTCGGCGACTGGTCGGTTTACGGATTTGTGCAGGGCACTGCCGATACCACCGAGAGTCGCGAAGACAACAGCCGGGCAGGCGTCGGTTCGGCATATCAGCTGTCGGACCGTTTAAAGCTCGATGCTGAAGTCTCCGGCGGTGACGGCGGTTCCGGCGGGCGCCTGGGAATCGATTATCTGGTCACCGACAGGACTAATCTATATCTTGCATATGCGCTGGAAAACGAACGTTCCGATACCGGCCTGCGCGCCCGTAATGGCCGTGCGACCGCCGGTTTCCGCACGCGCTATTCAGATGCATTAAGTGTATACGGTGAAGAGCGACTGCTGTTCGGTGAGCAACCTTCAGGGTTGACCCACGCTTACGGTATTGATATTGCACCGGCGGATAAATGGACTCTGGGCATTTCTGTTGAGGCCGGCACGTTGGAGGATAATAATTCCGGCGCTGAAACCGAGCGTACCGCAGTGGGTTTGTCGGCCGGATTTGGTGGCGACAGAGTCCGGTATGCAACAGCGATTGAGCTACGTGAAGACATTACCGATGTTTCAGAGCGTAATACCTATTTGCTAAAAAATACTTTATCGGTACAGCTCAGCCCCAGCTGGCGCACGATCGGCAAACTGAATATATCCGAGAGCGAAAGTTCCGCCGGTGAATTTTTCGACGGCGATTTCACCGAGTTTATTCTCGGTTATGCATACCGCCCGGTATATCATGACCGCCTGAACATGTTGTTCAAATACACATTTTTTGAAAACTTGCCGTCGCCTGAGCAGGAAACCACGAACAATGGCGCACGCGCGGATTTTATTCAGCGCAGCAATATTGTATCAGTGGACGCGACCTATGATCTGACCAAGCGCTGGACTTTGGGTACCAAGTTGGCACGGCGTATCGGTGAGGTTTCTTTGGACCGAATTGATCCGCAGTTTTTTGAAAGTAATGCGAACCTGATTGTATTGCGGGCCGACTGGCATATTGTCCGCACCTGGGATTTGTTGGTCGAGGCGCGCGCGTTGGAGGTTGAAGAGGCCCAGGATGCCCGCGATGGGTTTTTGGTCGCCGGTTACCGGCATTTGGGCAACAATTTAAAAATCGGTGTCGGTTATAATTTTACCGATTTCTCTGATGACCTGACCGATCTGGATTTTGACAGCCAGGGTTTGTTTATCAATATTGTCGGGAAATTGTAATTTTTAACTGCGAAAAAATTTCTGATTTTTGTAATGGCTTTATTCTTTGATTGGGTGAAGTAGTGACTTATGGTTCAGTAATAATATCAGGGCAATAAAGACATGATCAGATGATTAACTAACCAGAACGCCCTGCCAGAATGCAATATGATTTTTTATCGCTGCTGCTTTTGGTTTGGGGTCCGGATAATACCATGCGGCAGCATAATTGGTTTCACCATTGACTGTAATATCATAATAGCTCGCGGTGCCTTTCCATGGACATACAGTTTGTTTGTCACTCTTTATAAAGTATTCGTGATTAATCGCATCGGGTGGAAAATAGTGATTACCTTCTATAACGACGCAATCGTTGCTTTCCGCTAATATGGTTCCGTTCCAGATCGCTTGGGTCATATGCTGTTGTGCTCCTTGCACTGCTGATTATGGGGTAAAATGCCAAATTCTTTAGCTCCTGGGTATTGTGACGGAATTTGCCGCTCATAAGCAACTGAGATCCGTGTAGTATGGTTATTGAATATAAAACCAATAGAGTTGAAAATTGTCCATATGCGCTATGTTATCGAAATATATGAATATAGGTGGCGATTGTTGCCGGTTTGTCGGTGGTCTCAATAAATGAACCCGGTTCGGTTAATGGCTGTTTCCACGAACAGTGCCAGGCGGAGGCTAATAAGCCTGTTTAGTATCGTGGCGATATTGTGTGCGTCCGTCGTTTTGGGGCATGTCAGCGCTACGGGTAATTTATCGATTGCCGGTGAATGGGTTTTTGATGTTGAAAAAAGTGATGATCTGCATAAATCGCTGGCCAAGCGCCTGGAGTTTTTGGATCTTTCGTCGGCAAGACGCGTGAACACATCGGATGGTCCGGTTGTGCTGGGCAAAGTGCGGCGGCGTCCGACTGAAAAACAGATAACTGAGCTGATTCAGGCGCTGGACAAAATAGTGCCGTTAAAACCGCTGGTGAAAACCTATCATCAGGGGGCGGTTGTGAACCTGTTTTATGCGGATGGCCGTGAGCGACGGATTTATACCGACGGGCGTGATTCGGCAACAACTGTGCAGAGCACGGCGATGAATCATGATCAACAACTGGTGATTGCCGCCTGGGAGGAGCAGGCTCTCATAGTAGAGACCAACACCAATTCCGGTATAGAGATTTTGGAAAGCTATAAAGTTAACCAGGAAGATGGGAGTTTGCAGGTGATTATTTCGGTCGACTCGGCCGCATTGCCGAAATCCCTGCAGGTCAACTACGTGTATTTGCCGGTGTTGGCGGATTAGATTTGTTAAAATACCGATCTGGTTATTTTTTCCTTTTAATGCTGACGGGCTGGTAAAAAAATGCAGGCAGCAAATTGCCCAAACAAAGTTGCTGATACCTCTATTGACCGACGCTTTTGTATAGCGCCGATGATGGATTGGACCGACCGGCATTGCCGGTATTTGCTGCGCCTGATTTTTCCACGGGCTTTGTTATACACTGAAATGGTTACAACCGGTGCGATTATATTTGGCGACCGGCAGCGTTTCTTGGCATTTGATTCTTTTGAGCATTCACTCGCATTGCAGTTAGGCGGCAATGATCCAAAGGCGATGGCGGAGTGCGCGCGTATTGCCGAGGGCTATGGTTATGATGAAATTAATTTAAATATCGGTTGCCCGAGTGATCGTGTACAATCAGGCGCGTTCGGCGCGTGTCTCATGGCGGAACCTGAAACAGTTGCTGCTTGTGTTGCGGCGATTAAAAGCACGGTGGGTATCCCGGTGACGGTTAAAACCCGCACAGGTATTGATGATCTTGATGAGCAAGAGTGCTTGTACCGCTTGATTGAAATGGTTGCCGCGGCAGGTTGTGAGACATTTATAATACATGCACGCAAGGCCTGGCTGAAAGGTTTGAGTCCGAAGCAAAACCGCGAGGTGCCGCCGCTGAATTATCCGCTGGTGCGGCAGTTGAAGCAGGATTTTCCGGCTTTAGAAATTGTTTTAAACGGCGGTCTGAAAACTGAGCAAAGTATTGTTACACAACTGCAATATGTAGATGGTGTAATGGTGGGGCGTGAAGCTTATCAAAACCCTTTTGGTTTGCTGGGAGCATATCAAAAGGTTTTTGCTGAAAGTAATGTGCCTGTTGGTTGTACTCAAATTATATCCGCTTATTTGCCATATATTGAGCAACAACTGGCACAGGGTGTGCCTTTAAAACAAATGACCCGGCATATGCTGGGTTTGTTTAAAGGCATGCCGGGAGCCCGGCGCTGGCGGCGTTCTCTGGCAGAGTGTTCAGCCGAAGCCGGGCCTGAAGTTATTGAAGACGTATTACGCTGTTTGAATAACTGACTTTTTATCCGGGAGTAACTATGAGCCGTAAACCAAAGAAGAAGCATAAAAAAGGGCCGACTATGGCCGAATTGGCAGACAAGCATGTGCTGTATGAGCAGTCTGTGCAGAATGTCGAATTTGAGGTCGAGTTTGTCGCCGACACATTTAAAAGTATACGTCAGCGTAAAGCGAGAGCGATTCGCGAGGATTTCTGTGGCACGGCAAAAGCTGCCTGTCATTGGGTTGAGCAACATAAAGACAATACTGCGGTCGGTGTTGATCTGGATGCTGATGTGCTGGCCTGGGGACGCAAGCATAATGTCGCGAAACTCAAGAGCAAAGAAGCCGCACGCGTTTCTTTACTGAATAATAATGTATTGGACGTCGAAACCGATCCGGTTGATGCGGTGTTGGCGATGAATTTCAGTTACTGGTGCTTTAAAACCCGTGACATGATGCGCACTTATTTTAAAAAAGTACATGCCGATCTGGTTGACGATGGAGTGTTCTTTCTGGATGCTTTCGGGGGCTACGAGGTCTATGAGGAAATGGAGGAAGAGACCGAGTATGATGATTTCACTTATATTTGGGATCAGGCGAAATATAATCCGCTAACCGGCGATATGACCACACATATACATTTTAAATTTCCGGACGGCTCTGAGCTGTGGCCGGCGTTTACCTATGAATGGCGCTTGTGGTCTTTACCGGAAATTCGTGAATTGCTGACTGAGGCCGGTTTTAAAAAGGTCACTATATACAGTCAGCGCTGGGATGAGGAAACCGACGAAGAAACCGAAGAGTTTTATCCGACAGAGACCATGGATGCCGATCCGGGTTGGGTGATATACATAACTGCTGAAAAATAATCCGGCCTGCATCATATTGCTTGCGGTCTTTGGTTTTGATGTTATCTTTGTCCGCGGAAGCCGGCCGGACAATCGCTCTGTATTCCATGTGAATCGGGGAGGAAAGTCCGGGCTCCGTAGGGCGGAGTGCCAGGTAACACCTGGAGGGCGTGAGCCCATGGAAAGTGCCGCAGAAAATATACCGCCTAAGCCTTCCGGGCCGGTAAGGGTGAAATGGTGTGGTAAGAGCGCACCGCGCCGGTGGCAACACCGGTGGCAGGGTAAACCCCACTCGGAGCAAGACCAAATAGGAAAGTGATTGCGTGGCCCGCGCAGCTTTCGGGTAGGTCGCTACAGGTAAACGGTGACGTTTATCGCAGATGAATGATTGTCCTCGACAGAACCCGGCTTATAGGCCGGCTTCCTCACTATTATATATGGGCTTAAATGAAGGCATGGATACTCCATTTCCGCCAAAACTTCATGTGGTTTCTAGCTTGATTCTTTAACTGCTTGAATAGTCTCTTCAATCACGGAAATATTCTCTTGGGATGACGCTAAGTCCCTGTCTTTAAAAGAAAAAAAACCTAATTTTAAGTTCCATTTTACTTGCAAAAAGCCTTTTTGCTTTCTATAGTGTCGTAATGTGGCGAAAAGTGGGAAATAGTGGTAATAGCGCTGACAAAATAGCTGATCCAGCGATCGGTTTTGGCAGCGTATCTCCACGTTCCATGTTTTCCTGAATTGTGAAACGAGCGGCGGACAGTAGAGTTGTTTAAGGGCATAAATTATCTGAATCTTGATGCTAAAGGCCGTCTGGCAATGCCGGCCAAATACCGCGAGCGCCTGCAGGAAAATGGTGAAGGCAGTCTGGTTGTCACTATTGATCCCACAAATTCCGCCAAAGAGCCCTGTTTATTGCTTTACCCGCAACCGGAGTGGGAAATCATTCAGGCCAAGATTGATACCTTATCTAGTTTCAATCCTTCTTCCCGAAAGGTGCAGCGATTACTGGTTGGGCATGCCGACGATGTATTGATGGATACCAGCGGCCGCATCCTGTTACCTGCTGCGTTGCGTGAGTTTTGCAGTATGGAAAAGAAAATCGTATTGATTGGGCAGGGCAAAAAGTTTGAGCTTTGGGACGAGGCGACCTGGGATAAATCCCGCGCCAGTTGGCTGGAGCAGGCCGTAAGCGGGTCGGAATCGTTACCGGCCGAGCTGGACTCTTTGTCATTGTGATAAGGCTGAATATCAGGCCTTTATTGCAACGAGCAGAGTGATTAGTAGGGGTGTGAATTGGAACATCAGCCGGTCATGCTTGAGAGTGTAATCGCGGCGCTGAATATTAAGCCGGACGGCGTTTATCTGGACGGTACATTCGGTCGTGGCGGGCATGCAGCTGCAGTGCTGAAGGGTCTAAGCGCAGCGGGGCGCCTTTATGCACTTGATCGTGATCCGGCTGCAATCAGTGAGGCTGAACAGCAATTTTCCCAAGACAAGCGTTTCACCATACGTCACGGTTCTTTTGAAACACTGATGCAATTTTGTGAGGAGTGGAAAATCGAAGGCCGTATCAACGGTGTGCTGCTGGATTTAGGTGTGTCTTCGCCGCAGCTTGATGATCCGGCACGCGGTTTCAGTTTTCAGTCTGACAGTCCTCTCGATATGCGTATGGATAACAGCGCTGGTTTGTCGGCCCGGGAGTGGCTGGCATCGGCAGCTGAGCAGGAGATTGCCGATGTGCTCTGGCAATATGGTGAAGAGCGGTATGCCCGCCGGATTGCGAAACGCATCGTGCATCAACGTATTGAGCAACCGCTTAAAACGACCGCGGAACTGGTGCAGTTGATCACTGAAGCGAGTCCCCGCATGCAGCGCCATAAGCATCCGGCGACCCGTAGCTTTCAGGCGATTCGTATCTTTATTAACCGCGAACTGGAAGCATTGAAAAATGTATTACCGCAAGCGGTTTCGGTGATGGCGCCCGCCGGGCGTCTCGCGATAATCAGCTTTCATTCCCTGGAGGACCGTATCGTTAAGCGGTTTATGCGTGAGCAGGCCGCCGGTGACCGTTTGCCCCGTGGTTTGCCCGTGAAAGGGTATGCGGCTAATCGTCGCCTGAAGTTGATCGGGCGTGCACAAAAACCGCTTACAGAAGAAGTTAAGCAAAACCCGCGCGCCCGCAGTGCGGTGTTGCGTGTTGCGGAGAAGCTGCAATGATCCGGCAGTGGGCGCTGTTTCTGATTTTGTTGCTGTTGGTACAGGCATCGGCAATTGGTTTGGTGTATGTGAAACATTTAAACCGTAAACTTTTTGTTGAATTGCAGGCTTCGCAAAGAGTCCGTGATCAACTGATGATTGAGTTTGGCCAGTTGCAACTGGAGCAAAGTACCTGGTCGACTCACGGTCGTATAGAGCGGATTGCACACCAGAAATTACAGATGCGTATGCCTGATTATGCGGCAGTGGAAATAATAAGTCGCTGATGATGAAAATGCGAAATAACAATACCCGCAACCACAGCCCCTTCAGGGGGCAGTTGATGCTGGTGCTGATAATGACGGGATTCGTTGTTCTGGCGTTGCGTGCGTATGATTTGCAGGTGTTGCGGGGAGACTTTTTAACTTTGCAGGGCGATGCCCGCCAACAACGGGTGATTAATGTGCCTGCGCATCGCGGTATGATTGTCGATCGTCATGGCGAGCCGTTGGCAGTCAGTACACCGGTTGATTCGATATGGGTCGACCCCAGCCGGTTTGTAATGGATAAAAAGGCACTGCGCGCGCTGGCCGGTAAGCTGAATATGAGTAGCGGTGTATTGCAGCGAAAAATATTACGCGACGATACCCGGGAGTTTGTTTATTTAAAGCGTCAGTTGCCGCCGGCAGTTGCACAGGATGTGATCACGGCAGGTTTATCCGGTGTGTTTCTGCAGCGCGAATACAAGCGTTATTACCCAACCGCAGAAGTGACTGCGCATCTGTTGGGCTTTACCGATATTGATGACCAGGGGCAGGAAGGTGTGGAGCTGGCTTATAATGACTGGTTGGCTGGAGGTGCCGGGCGTAAGCGCGTAATTCAGGACCGTCTGGGACGGGTTGTTGAAGACCTGGAAAGTATAGAGCCTGCCCGTCCCGGTCAGGATTTGAAACTAAGCATCGACAAGCGTTTGCAGTACCTGACATACCGGGAGCTGAAGTCGGTGGTACAACGCCATAAAGCGGTATCAGGCTCCGCGGTTATGTTAGACAGTTATAGCGGTGAAATTCTGGCAATTGCGAATCAGCCGGCTTTCAACCCGCACAAGCGTGAAGATTTGCGTGGTGAAAAATACCGTAATCGTGCGGTGACCGATGTGTTTGAGCCGGGCTCTACCGTCAAACCTTTTACGATTGCCGCTGCACTTGAAAATCGTTACATAAAGCGCGGCTCTAAAATTGATACCAGCCCTGGCTTTGTTAAGGTGGGCAGCTACACCATCAAAGACAATCGCAATCATGGTGTGTTGAGTATTGAGAGCATTATCAGCTTGTCCAGCAATGTTGGTGCAACGCGATTATCGTTGGGTATGCCGGCCAGTGCGTTATGGCATGTTTATAACCGTTTTGGGTTTGGTCGTACAACCGGTAGCGGTTTTCCGGGTGAATCAACCGGTTACTTAAATCATTTTGATCGTTGGAGCAAAGTAGAGCAGGCGACATTGTCTTATGGCTATGGTCTCGCAACAACTGCATTGCAGTTGGCGCAGGCTTATAGTGTGATTGCCAATGGTGGTTATTCCCATCCGCTGACCTATATTGCCCGGCAGTCACCACCGGAGTCGGTTCGTGTTATCAGTGACGCAACTGCCGAGGCAATGCGTAAAATGCTGATAAGCGTTGTTGACGAAGGTGGCACCGGTCGTAAAGCGCATGTGCCGGGATACCGTATGGCCGGCAAGACAGGCACAGTTCGTAAATCCACTGCACACGGGTACTCGGAAGAAGAATATATTTCGTTGTTTGCCGGTCTTGGCCCGGTTAACGATCCCCGCCTGGTCGTGGTTGTGGTGATCGATCAGCCTGGCGGTGATGAGTATTATGGTGGGCAGGTAGCGGCTCCGGTTTTTTCAGCCATTATGGAGGATGCGTTACGAATACTGAATATCGCGCCGGATGATCCACGCAGCCTTTACGCGCGTAATCGCGAACCCGGTTCCGCTTCCGGAGACCGCATATGATGACCGCTGTATCCGGCCAGTCATTAATTTCGTTGAGCACATTGCTCGAAGGTTTGGTGGTGACTACCGCGAATACCGAGATTGGTATTGGCGGTCTGTGCCTGGATAACCGTAAGCTGAAAGCCGGCGATGCCTTTTTTGCGTTAAAAGGCACTGCGCAAAACGGTTTGACATTTGCGCATTCGGCAATCACGCAAGGGGCCGCAGCTGTACTACATGAAACACCGGCAGACGAAGTTCTGCAGCAGCTTGCGCTCAGGCATGGCGTGCTGTTGATTCATGATACACAGTTACGCAAAAATCTTGGTCTGATTGCCAGTCGTTTTTATCACGAGCCCTCGAAAAGTATGCGCACGATTGGGGTAACCGGTACTGATGGCAAAACTTCTTTGTGTCATTTTATCGCGCAATGTTTGGCCAGGCTCGGTGCTGCGGATGATAAAACCTGTGGTGTTATCGGCACGCTTGGTAATGGCTTATACGGTGAGCTGGGCCCGGCCGGTCTGACAACACCTGATGCGGTTTCATTACAGGCTCTGCTCGCGGATATTCGTGACAAAGGTGCGTCATATGTGGCGATGGAGGCATCCTCACACGGTATTGACCAGCAACGAATCAATGGTGTGGATATGGATGTTGCGGTGTTAACCAATATTGGCCGGGATCACCTGGATTATCATAAAAATTTTAATGCCTATAAAGCTGCCAAACGTCAGCTTTTTATGATACCAAGTTTAACAACAGGAATTGTTAACTACAATGATCAGCTGGGGCAAGAGCTGCTTGCCGATGCATCTATTAAGTATCCGTTGCGGGCTTTCGGTTTGAGTGAAGAGCGTGATTCGGGTTTTAAATTGATGAACCGGCAGCTTGAAGACTGGGTATTGGGGCGTGATCTGCAATTTGATGACAATGGTTTTGATCTGGAGGTGGTGACTCCCGATTCGGTCAGACGAATCAAATGCGGGCTGTTGGGGCGGTTTAATGTAAGCAATGTTTTGACCGTGATTGCGGTTTTGCGGTCACTGGGTTTTGAGTATGCAGACTTGATTGCTGCGGTTGAAGCATTACAGAGTGTCACAGGGCGCATGCAGCCTGTTCATCGTCCCGGGTGGCCGGTAGCAGTGGTTGATTATGCGCACACACCGCAGGCATTGGGGGCGGCATTGCAGGCCGTGCGTCAGCACTTTAGTGGCAAGCTATGGTGCGTATTTGGATGCGGTGGTGATCGTGATCGCGGCAAGCGGGCACAAATGGGAAGTATAGCTGAGCAGTATGCGGATTATGTGATCTTAACTGATGACAATCCCCGCCATGAAGCGGCGGAAGAGATTACCGATGCGATTGCCTTGGGTATGCGCTCTTCGGCGATGTGTGTACATGACCGGGCTGAAGCAATACGTGCCGCCTTACATACGGCGGAGCCGGGTGATTGTGTATTGGTTGCGGGTAAAGGGCATGAGGATTATCAACAGTTTGGTGATGACCGTGTTGAGTTTAATGACAGGGTCGTGATTGAGCGCATCATGCAGGAGGGGCAATGAATCAATTGCAACTCAGCGAGATTGCGAATGTTTTGCAAGGGCGTCTGGTGGGTACCAATGCAACGATGCAAACCGTTAGCATTGATACTCGCAATATACAGCCGGGAGATCTGTATATTGCGATTCAGGGCGAACGCTATGATGGGCATGATTTTAGCGCGGACGCCGTTGCAAAAGGCGCAGCTGCATTGATGGTGCAGCATCAACAGCCGGTTGCGGTACCGCAGATCATTGTGGGTGATACCCGTAAAGCTCTGGGGCAACTGGCAAAACACTGGCGTTTACAGTACGACATACCGGTATTGGCAGTGACCGGAAGTAACGGTAAGACCACAGTCAAGGAAATGCTTGCATCAATTTTAAACGGTATGCAACCAACGCTGGTTACCTCAGGCAATTTGAATAATGAAATCGGTGTTCCGTTAACATTGTTGCGGCTTAGAGATTCACACCGTTATGCAGTTGTCGAGCTGGGTGCAAATCACCCGGGAGAGATTCGCTATTTGGCCGGGTTGGCATTACCCAGCAGTGCTTTGATCACTAATGCCGGGCCGGCGCACCTGGAAGGTTTTGGAAGTATTAACGGTGTTGCGCATGCGAAAGCCGAAATTTTTGAACCGCTGGGCCCTGAGCAAACAGCGGTTGTTAATGCCGACGATAAATATGCACCGTTATGGCGTGAGCTGACCGCGCAATGTAAACGTATCGAGTTTGGTTTGAATTTCGATGCGGTGGATGTGGGCGGTGTTTATACATCCGGCGAAAATCTTTTGCAGATAAAAACGGCCGATGGCACTTGTGAGGTTCAGCTGCCGGTTATGGGTAAACACAATGCGCGCAATGCGTTGGCGGCTGCAGCTATGGCGCTTACGGTCGGTGCGGATTTGAGCGATATAAAACAAGGTTTGGAGCGTATGCGTCCGGTTAAATCGCGCTTACACCCGCGGGCCGGGATTAAAGGCCTGCATATTCTTGATGATTCTTATAATGCCAATCCCGCGTCGCTGGAAGCTGCATTGGAAGTTGTGGCTGCAATGCCGGGAGAAGCCTGGTTGATATTGGGGGATATGCTGGAGCTGGGGGATGATGCCGAGCGGGTGCATGCCGAAATAGGTGGTCTGGCAAAACGCAATGGTATCAGCAGGCTGTTTACTCTCGGAAAACTCAGTGCATTGGCCGCCCAGAGTTTTGGGCCCGATGCGAAAGCGTTTAGTGATGTGAAATTGCTTACGCAGGCAGTGCTCACAGCAGCGCGCCCAAAAATAAATGTGCTGATAAAGGGTTCGCGCAGTATGCGTATGGAAAAGGTTGTAGCCGCGCTGCTCGATTCGGGTTCCGCCGGTGCTGCCGGCATCAACGCCGAGAGTCCGACTCAATCCGCGGTGGCATCAAACCATGATGGGGATAAACTATGATTTTGTATCTGACCGAGTGGCTGCAGCAGTTTCATTCCGGTTTTAGTGCATTTCAGTCATTGATTTTGCGCAGCATATGCGGTGCGCTGACCGCGCTGTTTATTTCATTTATTGTCGGACCGCATATGATTCGCTGGCTAAGTGTTTATAACATTGGTCAGAGTGTAAGAGATGACGGCCCGCAGACACATTTATCAAAAACAGGTACGCCGACGATGGGAGGCGCGTTGATACTGGTTGCGGTTATCAGCAGCACTTTGTTGTGGACCGATCTGAGTAATCGCCATATGTGGGTTGTGATTGTTGTAACCATCCTGTTTGGTGCCATCGGTTGGGTGGATGATTACAAAAAACTTGCGTTACGTAATTCCAAAGGTCTGTCAGCAAAGGCTAAATATTTTTGGCAGTCGGTGATCGCACTGGCTGTTGCATTTTTTCTTTTTTATACTGCTCAAACGGCCAGTGAAACCACATTGCTTGTGCCGATTTTTAAAAATATAACCTATGAATTAGGCTGGCTTTTTATTCCGTTTACCTACTGTGTAATTGTCGGTACCAGTAATTCGGTTAATCTTGCTGATGGGCTTGATGGGTTGGCGATATTGCCGTGTGTGTTGATCGCGGGTGGGCTGGCGGTTTTTGCATATGCTGCCGGCAATATCAATTTTTCAACATATCTTAATATTCCCTATGTTGCCGGGGTTGGGGAATTAATCATATTTTGCGGGGCGCTGATGGGTGCCGGTTTGGGGTTCCTGTGGTTTAACGCTTATCCGGCGCAGGTGTTTATGGGCGATATCGGTGCATTGGCACTGGGGGCCGCATTGAGCGTTATTGCGGTGCTGGTCAGGCAGGAACTGGTTTTATTTGTTATGGGTGGCATTTTTGTATTGGAGGCAGTATCCGTCATTCTGCAGGTTGCATCATTTAAGCTGACCGGCCGCAGAATTTTTCATATGGCGCCACTGCATCATCATTATGAACTAAAAGGCTGGCCGGAACCGCGGGTAATTGTGCGTTTTTGGATTATTACCGTGATTTTGGTTTTGGTTGGTCTGGCGACTTTAAAGATACGTTGAAATGCAAATGGCTGCACAGGAAACCGCTTTGTCGACAACACTGATCGTAGGCATGGGTGTCACCGGGCTGTCGTGCGCGCGTTTTTTACAACGCCATGGGGTACCGTGGCAGATAATCGATAGTCGCTTAACCCCGCCGTTACTGCAGCAGTTTCAAAATGAATTCCCCGGCCAGACTGCAACGCTTGGTTCTTTTCAGGATACAGCTTTGCACGGAATTCAAACATTGTTATTGAGTCCCGGCATACCCAGGCGGCATCCGTTTGTGCAATTGGCTTTAAGTAAAGGTGTCGAGGTTATCGGGGATATTGAATTATTCTGCCGTTATGCCGCAGCACCGATAATCGCGATTACCGGTTCCAATGGTAAAAGCACGGTCACAACCCTGGTCGGAGAGATATTGCGCAGTTCAGGTAAAGCCGTTGCGGTGGGTGGTAACTTAGGTATTGCAGCGTTGGATTTATTAAGTGAACCATTGCCGGATTTTTATGTGTTGGAACTTTCCAGTTTTCAGCTTGAGTTGACTGAAAGCCTGACCGCGCATGCGGCGGTTGTACTGAATATCAGTGAAGACCATATGGACAGATACTCCGCAATAGCGGAGTACGTTGACAGCAAGGCCCGGATCTATCGTGATGCGGCAAATTGCATTGTTAACAAAGACGATGCACGGGTGATGCAGATGAACATGCCGGCTAAAGCGCGGCTTACGTGTTTTAGTGCCGATGAACCGGCTAATGATGAATTTGGTGTTTGTATTGATGATGGGCGACGCTGGTTGGCATATGGGGAGCGGTTGTTGTTGCCGGCTGACGAAATGAAATTGCAGGGAAATCATAATTGTCTAAACGCATTAGCCGCAATGGCATTGACGCAAGCTGCCGGAGTACCACCGGAAGAGGCATTGTCTGCGGTTAAGGAGTTCAGTGGTTTGCCACATCGCTGCCAATTAGTGGTAAAGCATGCCGGTGTATGTTGGATTAATGATTCCAAAGCCACCAATGTCGGTGCGGCGGAAGCGGCGATTCAAAGCATTGATACACCACTCATATTAATTGCGGGGGGTGACGGTAAAGGCGCGGATTTCACTCATTTGCGTAAAGCAGTTTCACGCACCACACATACAGTGATTTTATTCGGACGGGATGCAGCTCTACTGGAGGCTGCATTGTGTGATATCAGTCGTTGTATTCTGGTGGCCGATATGCAGCAGGCTGTTACGCAGGCGGCGCATCTGGCGCGATCCGGAGACACGGTATTACTTGCACCGGCCTGCTCAAGCCTGGATATGTATAAAGACTATCAGGCGCGCGGCGACGAATTTATCAAATATGTCAAACAGGTGGTCGTGCAATGAGCGCAGTACACGCATTGCAGGGTTTGTTAAGAAAAGCCGCACCGGTAAAAACTGAGGTTTCAGGTATCGACATCGACAGGGTTTTATTGTTATGCATGTTGATATTGCTGAGCCTTGGTCTTGTGATGGTTAGCTCTGCTTCCGTGACAATTGCTGATAAACAACTGGGAGATCCATTTTATTTTACCCGGCGCCAAATCAGTTTTGTTGGGCTGGGATTGTTGTTTGCAGTATTCGTGCAACGAATTCGTTTGGTGCATTGGGAAAAATCCGGAATGGCGCTGGTGCTGTTTGCGTTTTTCCTGCTTTTACTGGTGTTATTGCCCGGCATGGGGCGTACCGTAAACGGTGCAACCCGCTGGCTGGAGCTGGGTGTAATTGGGTTGCAGGTATCCGAGCCCGCTCGCCTGTTGTTACTGATTTATCTGGCCGGATATCTTGTACGCAGGCAAAACGAAGTGCGTGCCTCATTTAAGGGTTTCATCAAGCCAGTTGCAGTGCTGGGGCTTGCCTGCATGTTCATACTTGCACAACCTGATTTTGGTTCCGGTGTTGTATTGCTGCTGACCTGTTTGGGAATGATGTTTCTGGCCGGCGTTCAGCTGTGGCGGTTTGCAATACTGTTGTTTGCGATGGCAGGTGTGCTGGCGGTGCTGGCAGTATCCTCTCCTTACCGTTTGCAGCGCCTGACTACATTTCTTGATCCCTGGGCAGATCCATACAACAGTGGATTTCAACTGACGCAGTCTTTAATTGCATTTGGCAGTGGCGGCTGGCAGGGCGTGGGTTTGGGAGCCAGTGTGCAGAAACTCTTTTATTTGCCCGAAGCGCATAACGATTTTTTGTTTGCAATTCTGGCTGAGGAACTCGGTCTGATTGGTGTGCATATTGTGATTTTGTTATTCGCTTTGTTGGTCTGGCGGATTATCAGAATTGCGATGGCGGCAAAACACGAAGGTCATTTATTTGGTGCATACCTGGCCTATGGTATCGGTTTATGGGTTGCGATTCAGACGATCATAAACCTGGGGGTTAATATGGGTATATTGCCGACCAAAGGGTTAACGCTGCCATTGATCAGCGCCGGTGGCAGCAGCCTTCTGGTTATGTGTACCGCACTGGGGCTGGTATTACGGGTTCACCAGGAAGTTATGTTGACGCAAAGCCAGGCTTTACGAAAATCAGCACGTAAACCAAAGAGTAAGCCGAAAAAGCCAAAAAGCCGTTCTGCGGCCAAAACCAAAAAGGCACGTAATGCATAGCGATAATAGACCGGTATTGATTATGGCCGGTGGAACCGGCGGGCATGTGTATCCGGCACTGGCGGTTGCAAGGGCATTGCTTGCGCGTGATGTGCCTGTGGTTTGGCTCGGAACACGAAAAGGGCTGGAGGCACGCGTGGTGCCGGAATCGGGTATTCCGGTTAAATGGATTACGGTATCGGGGTTGCGCAAAAAACGTATTTGGAATTTATTGTTTGCGCCCTTAACACTGTTATATGCCTGTCTGCAATCAGCCACAGTGATCGCGAGTATCAGGCCGCGCCTGGTTTTGGGGATGGGTGGATTTGTTGCCGGGCCCGGTGGGCTTGTATCCAAAATAATGCATAAACCGCTGGTTATACATGAGCAAAATGCGATTGCCGGATTAACCAACCGCATATTGGCGCGCATGGCCAACTCCGTATTACAGGCATTTCCGAATACGTTTAAGAATAACGTAAATGCTTACCATACCGGGAATCCTGTGCGGGAGGATATTTGGGCATTGCCGGAACCATCAGCGCGTATGGCTGAACGGCAGGGGCGCTTACGTTTGTTGATAATCGGCGGCAGTCTTGGAGCCCGGTTTTTGAACGAGCTGGTGCCAAAAGCAATTTATACGATGCCCTCGGGAATGTGGCCGGAAATCTACCATCAAGCAGGACAGATGCATATCGACTCAGCACGCAGCACATATACAAAGCTGGGTGTTGAGGCGGAGGTGCATCCTTTTATCGAAGATATGGCCAGCGCTTATGCATGGGCAGACCTGGTTGTATGCCGCTCCGGTGCGATGACCGTTGCAGAGCTGGCGGCTGCCGGCCTGCCTTCCATATTAGTTCCATACCCGCATGCTGTTGATGATCATCAGACCGCTAATGGTCGTTATCTGGAGGAGCAAGGTGCGGCAATAATAGGTTCTGAATCAGAGTTAACTGCGGAGCAGCTCGGGGACTGGTTAAGTGAGCTGACAGTTGATCGTCAGCGTTTATTGCAAATGGCAAACTGCGCCCGGCGTTTGGCGCGGCCGGAAGCAACCCAGCTGGTTGTGCGTGAATGCCTTGCCGTGGCAGAGAGCTTTTGATAATGGCTGACAGCAATACAAGCACCGGGCAGATCTGGCGTAATCCAATGCGACGCATTAAATGCGTGCATTTTGTTGGTATAGCCGGAGCAGGCATGTCCGGAATTGCGGAGGTAATGCTGAACCTGGGTTATCAGGTCAGTGGTTCTGATTTGTCTGTGAATACAACCACTGATCGTTTGCAACAGCATGGTGCGACAATATTTCAGGGGCATGCCGCTGCGAATGTAACCCAGGCCGATGTGGTTGTTACATCCACCGCAATCGCAAAAGATAATCCGGAAGTCAGTGAGGCATTAAAGATGCGTATTCCGGTAGTACCACGCGCAGGCATGCTTGCTGAGCTGATGCGGTTTCGCCAGGGGGTTGCGGTTGCCGGCACACATGGCAAAACCACGACGACCAGCATGGTGGCCAGTTTGTTGGCGGCCGGTGGTCTGGACCCGACTTTTGTGATCGGTGGCCGGTTGAATAATGCTGCTGCGCACGGGCAACTAGGGCAGGGTGATTATCTGGTGGCCGAAGCCGATGAAAGCGATGCCTCTTTTTTGTATCTGCAGCCTGTGATTGCGATAGTGACCAATATTGATGCTGACCATCTGAGTACTTATGAAGGTGATTTTAACCGCCTGCGCGATGCATTTAAAGAATTTCTGCATCATTTGCCTTTTTATGGTCTTGCGGTTTTGTGTATTGATAATCCGGTCGTGCGTGATTTACTGCCGGAGATTAACCGCCCGGTATTAACCTATGGGATCGGTGAATTGGGAGACGTGCGCGCCACCGCAATTCATACCGATGCCGGGAGCAGTCGCTTTACTGTGCAGTTACCGGATGTGGAAAAAGCTTTTGAAGTACAGATGAGTGTGCCGGGCAGACACAATGTACAAAATGCGCTGGCGGCAATAACAGTTGCGAATGAGCTGGGTGTGCCGGTACCTGTTATGCAGGAGGCATTGTCTGCTTTTGCCGGAATCGGTCGTCGTTTTCAGCGTTACGGTACGCTGAAAATAAAGGCCGGCCAGGTGGAGTTAATTGATGATTACGGTCATCATCCCAGTGAGATTCAGGCAACCGTCACAGCGGTCCGTGAAAGCTGGCCTAAAAGGCGTTTGGTTGTTGCATTTCAACCACATCGCTATAGCCGGACACGTGATCTTCTGGATGATTTTGCTGCGGTGTTAAGCGAAGTAGATGTGCTTTGTCTTTGTGAAGTCTATCCGGCGGGTGAAAAACCGATTCCGGATGCGGATGGGCGTGCGTTAAGCAAGGCGATACGCGCACATCGGAAAGTAAGTCCTGTGTTTGTAAAAGACATTAATAAATTACCTGAAAAGTTAAGCGCCTTATTATCCGATGACGATATTCTATTGACGTTGGGGGCCGGTAATATTGGTGCGATAGCGGCGAAGCTACCGGCATATTTGCAGAAGGGGGCAGTGTGAACGTGGCCGAGCAACATCCGCAACTCAGAGGCCGGCTGCTAACAAATGAGCCGTTATTAAAATATACATCCTGGCGTGTGGGTGGCCCGGCGGAGCGTTTGTATAAACCGGCAGACCGGGATGACTTGCAGCTTTTTATGCAGCAGTTGTCATCAACAGAACCACTAACTTTTATTGGTTTGGGCAGCAATTTGCTGATACGTGACGGCGGAATAAGCGGAACGGTGATTGTTACCCAGAATGCGGTTAACCGATTGGAAATACATCATGAAAGTCAGACTTCCGTGACAGTCTATGCGGAAACGGGCGTAAGTTGTGCTCAGCTTGCCAGATTTAGTGTAAAGCATGCATTGACCGGTGGTGAGTTTTTTGCCGGTATACCCGGTACTGTCGGTGGTGCTCTGGCGATGAACGCGGGGGCATTCGGCAGTGAAACATGGCAGTTTATTGAGCAGGTCGAAACATTAAGCCGCGCAGGTGAGACTCTGATGCGTTCTGCTGTGGATTATGAAATTGGGTACCGCAGTGTTAAGGGCTGTTCACAAGAGTGGTTTTTGGCGGGATATTTTCGTTTTACACATGACCCGGCTGCGGATGGTGAAGAGCGTATAAAAGCATTATTGAATAAGCGTGGTGCCACACAACCGATAGGTGTATACAGCTGCGGCTCGGTATTTCGTAATCCTCCCGGTGATCATGCGGCCCGCCTGATAGAGTCTGTCGGGCTTAAAAGCTATCGCATCGGTGGAGCAATGGTTTCCGAGAAGCATGCGAACTTTATTATCAATGACGCTGATGCAAGTGCTGCAGATATAGAGCAACTGATTTATCACGTGCAGGCTGAGGTTGAGGCTAAAACCGGTATTCGATTACAGCCGGAAGTACGGGTTGTGGGAGACTCCGAATGACATTGTCAAAGATGCCTGAGCCTAATGAATTTGGCAAAGTTGCCCTCTTGATGGGGGGGTGGTCTGCCGAACGGGAGATTTCATTGCGAAGCGGCAATGCGGTATTAAGTGCTTTACGGCGGGCCGGTGTCAATGTTGTGCCTGTTGATGTCGGTAGAGACGTGATAAAGGTATTGCAGAGTGGTGGTTTTGATCGTGTTTTTAATATGCTGCATGGTCGCGGTGGTGAGGATGGCACGATTCAGGCTTTATTGGAGTTGCTGGAACTGCCTTACACTGGAAGTGGTATGTTAGGTTGTGCCATTGCGATGGATAAATTCAGAACCAAGGCTTTATGGGCCGGCCTGGGTCTGCCGACCCCGGCTTACATGTTATTAAATAATGAAGCAGACTGTGCCGAAGCCGCAACCCGATTGGGTTTTCCACTGGCGGTAAAACCGGTATTTGAAGGTTCCAGTATCGGCATCACCAAGGTGGAACAAAAAAGTCATTTGCCGGCAGCCTGGCGTAGTGCGCAGCAGTATGGTCCGGTGTTGGCAGAACAATGGATAGAGGGTGAAGAGTATACGACCGGGGTTTTGGAAAATCGCGCATTGCCGTTGATTCGTTTGGAGACCACGCGCACGTTTTATGATTACGATGCAAAGTATAACAATCCTGATACGCAATATCATTGCCCCTGCGGGTTGGATGTAAGTCGTGAAACTGAACTTCAAAAACTCAGTGAGCAGGCTTTTTTAGCGGTGAATGCATCCGGCTGGGGTAGAGTGGATCTGATGCTGGATAGTGCACAGCGGCCCTGGTTGATTGAAGTCAATACTGTGCCGGGTATGACGGATCACAGTTTAGTGCCGATGGCTGCAAAAGTTGCAGGAATAAATTTTGATGAACTGGTGCTACGCATTCTGGCAACAAGTTTGAGCGATCACAGGGAGGATGTTTATGCCGCATAGTGCAGTCATAAATTGCCGGCAACCTTATAAGACTCCCGGGCAGCGTCGTGGCCAGGGTAAAAAGTCGAAGCGTGGCGCGGTTGAAAAAACGGCAGACGATAACAGCCGGAATATCCGTATTACAAAGCCGTTAATGCTGTTGCTATTAACCGGGCTGATTATTTTTTTCTCTGTTTGGTTGATTGAGAAAGGTGCGGCGCTTTTCTCAATCAACCATGTATCGATTATCGGTGAGTTTCAAAATGATCAGGCTGCTGAAATAGAAGATGCATTATCGGTGCATGTGCAGGGCGGTTTTTTTACCGTAGACCTTGTGAGTGCCAAAGCCGCGGTGATGCGCCTGGCTTGGGTAAAGGATGTTAGTTTGCAGCGCCGTTGGCCGGATCATTTAATTGTCAGCATAGTCGAGCAGCAGGCCGTGGCGTATTGGAATGATGGCGCGAAATTGAATGATCAAGGTGAAGTGTTTGAAAACCCTTATAGCAGCGGGCCCGGGCCGTTGCCGCGTCTTTATGGGCCGGATAATCGTTCCGATGAAGTGCTGCAGCAATATCAATACTGGGCCCGACAATTGCGTGGTAGTGAATTTGTTATTGAGTCGGTTAGCCTGGACCGGCGTAATAGCTGGCAGTTGCAGACCACAGATAAAGTGGTTTTGATACTGGGGAATAAAATGCTTGAGTCCCGTTTGCAGCGTTTTATCGAAGTGTATTCAAAAGTTTTAAAAGGGCGTCGCGAGCGAATACAGTCGATTGACCTGCGTTACAGTAACGGTTTTACGGTGAGCTGGAAAACCGGCTTGCAGCCAGATATACATGAGGGTTGAGCAGGATGTCTAAAAAATCAGAAAAAGAAATGATCGTCGGCCTTGATATTGGCACATCAAAAATTGTTGCGATTGTTGGTGAAGTTAATACAGATGGTGAAGTCGATATTATCGGTATCGGTTCACATCCTTCCCGGGGACTGAAAAAAGGCGTTGTCGTTAATATTGAATCAACCGTGCACTCCATTCAGCGTGCGGTGGAGGAAGCAGAGTTAATGGCTGGTTGCCAGATTCACTCGGTTTATGCCGGAATAGCCGGCAGCCATGTGCGTAGCCTGAATTCACATGGAATAGTTGCGATTAAAGATCGCGAGGTAACCGCAGCCGATGTGGATCGTGTGATTGATGCGGCTCGGGCGGTGGCGATTCCGGCAGACCAGAAAATACTGCATATCCTGCCGCAAGAGTTTGTAATTGATGGTCAGGAAGGTATCAAAGAGCCTGTCGGCATGTCAGGAGTGCGCCTGGAGGCCAAAGTGCATCTGGTAACCGGCGCAGTCAGTGCGGCCCAAAATGTTATCAAATGTGTGCGTCGTTGCGGTTTGGAAGTCGATGACATTATTTTGGAGCAACTCGCATCGAGCTATTCGGTATTGACCGAAGATGAAAAGGATCTTGGTGTTTGTTTGGTCGATATGGGGGGTGGTACCACTGATATCGCGGTGTTCTGTGATGGAGCTATCCGCCATACGGCTGTTATTCCAATTGCCGGTGATCAGGTAACAAACGATATAGCGGTCGCACTGCGTACTCCGACCCAATATGCGGAAGATATAAAAATCAAATATGCCTGTGCATTAAGGCAACTGGCCAGTGCGGATGAGACCATTGAAGTGCCCAGTGTCGGAGAGCGTGAACCACGCAAGTTGTCACGAATGACATTAATCGATGTCGTTGAACCGCGTTATACCGAGTTACTTGATTTGATTTTGGCCGAGCTGCGTCGCAGTGGTTTCGAGGACCTGGTGGCGGCCGGTATCGTAATGACCGGTGGGAGTGCAAAAATGGAAGGCGTTGCTGAGCTTGCCGAAGAAATTTTCAATATGCCGGTACGTGTCGGTGTACCGCAGTTTGTCAGCGGCTTATCGGATGTGGTGCGTAACCCTATTCATGCAACCGGGGTTGGTTTGTTGTTGTTTGGTCAGGTTAACCGGCAGTCTGGGCGGGAATTTTTCGGTGATCAGGGGTTGTCAAAAGTTTGGCAGCGCATGATGGATTGGTTTAAAGGTAATTTCTGATTCTTTATATATACACTTGGGAGGTACTATTATGTTTGAGTTAATGGATACATACAGTCAAAGTGCTGTGATAAAAGTAATGGGTATCGGCGGCGGCGGTGGTAATGCCGTTAAGCATATGGTCGATGCGCATATAGAAGGTGTGGATTTTATCTGTGCAAACACCGATTCACAGGCCTTAAAAAACATTAATGTAAAAACCAATCTACAGGTTGGTTGCAATATCACGAAAGGCCTGGGGGCCGGTGCAAACCCTGAAGTCGGCCGGCAGGCAGCTCTGGAAGACCGCGAGCGCATTCAAAGTGTTATTGAAAATGCAGACATGCTGTTTATCACCGCTGGAATGGGTGGCGGCACCGGTACCGGTGCGGCACCGGTCGTTGCACAGCTTGCAAAAGAAATGGGCATACTAACGGTTGCAGTCGTCACCAAGCCTTTTCCGTTTGAAGGTGGTAAGCGCATGTCGGTTGCAGAGGCAGGCATGCGGGCGCTTGGTCAACATGTGGATTCATTGATCACGATTCCGAATGAAAAACTGCTATCGGTGCTGGGTAAAGATGTCGGCTTGCTGGATGCATTCAAGGCCGCGAACGGGGTTTTGCAGGGAGCGGTGCAGGGTATTGCGGAGCTGATCACCAAGCCCGGTTTGATCAATGTTGACTTTGCCGATGTCCGGACAGTGATGTCGGAAATGGGTATGGCGATGATGGGTTCAGGCGCGGGAACCGGTGAGCACCGGGCAAAACAAGCTGCTGAGGCTGCGGTGGCCAGTCCATTGCTGGAAGATGTCAGTCTAGCCGGCGCGAAAGGTATTCTGGTGAATGTCACTGCGGGCCAGGATCTGTCGATCGGTGAGTTTGAGCAGGTCGGTTCGACTGTTAAAGAGTTTGCATCTGATGACGCTACCGTTGTGGTGGGCACGGTGATTGATGCGGAGTTGCAAGGCGAACTACGGGTTACTGTCGTAGCAACCGGCTTAGGCGTCCAGGAATTTGAGGTTAAACAACCGGTTCGGCTGGTCGAACGCCTTTCCAGTGGCGAAGTGGACTATAAAGAATACGAAACCCCGACAGCAGTGCGTGAAAAGCGGGCGGTTGGCGATGGTTTAAAGCCTGATGGCGACTTTGACAGCGAGTATCTGGATATACCGGCATTTTTACGGCGGCAGGCAGACTGATCTCTATATTGAGTCTACTTTGGGCACTATTTTTGCTTTTAATATAGTGGGTCCGCCAAAAATATTGTACAAAATATTTAAGCGCGGCCGAAAGTGTTACATTATGTGACAGTTTTGTGTATCATTGCGCGATTTTGGTGCTGGGGCTTGAGTAAGTCCAGTTTAGCCATTATTTGTAATTATTTGGAGGACCGCTACCTTATATATAGGAAAAGGTAGAGTGTTGGGAGATAAAACCGCGTGTTAAAACAAAGAACTTTGAAGAACGTTATACGGGCCACAGGAATTGGCCTGCATACCGGGAAAAAGATTTACCTGACTTTACGCCCCGCAGCTGTTAATACCGGCATTATTTTTCGCCGGGTCGATTTCGATAAGCCGGTTGAAATAAAGGCTTTATCCAAAAACGTGGGTAACACAACATTATCGACAACACTGTCCGAGGGTGAGGTTTCGATATCAACGGTTGAGCATTTATTGTCTGCGATGGCCGGGCTGGGTATCGATAACGCCTATGTTGATCTGAATGCAGCTGAAGTACCGATTATGGACGGCAGCGCCGGGCCGTTTGTTTTTCTGCTGCAATCGGCCGGTATTGTTGAGCAGCTGACTCCGAAGAAGTTTATTCGGATCAAGAAGCCGGTGGTTGTTGAAAGCGAAGGCAAATGGGCGCGTTTTGACCCTTTTAACGGTTTCAAGGTCGGGTTTACTATTGAGTTTGATCATCCTGTATTTAAGTCATCACAACAGACCGCGGAGATTGATTTTTCCAGTACTTCGTTCCTGAAAGAAGTCAGCCGGGCGCGGACCTTTGGCTTTATTAAAGATGTCGAATATCTGCGCGAGAAAAACCTGGTGCTGGGCGGCAGTCTGGATAATGCCGTAGTGGTTGATGATTACAGGGTTTTAAATGAAGACGGTTTGCGTTACGAGGATGAGTTCGTTAAACACAAAATTCTCGATGCGATCGGGGATCTTTACCTGTTGGGCCATAGTCTGATAGGGGCATTTACCGGATATAAATCCGGGCATGCGCTAAACAATATGTTATTGCGAAAACTGCTTGATATGCCTGATGCCTGGGAGCAGGTGATATTTGAAGATGAGACCGCGGCACCTATTTCATACATGCAGCCGCTGGCCGCGACCACATAATCCCGGTTTCACAATATACCGCTGTCTCTCATCAACCGGGTGCCCGCTTGCTTAATTTGTTTAACGCCTGTTTCAACTCAGGATCATGCAGGGCATTGGCTAAAGTTTTGCAAAGTTGGGCCGAATTTTTGGACAGATGCGGCTTTTTACCGGCTTTGGAGGGTATTGGAACGGATTTAGGGTGAACAGATACTTCGATACGGGAAACCGGCATGTCGGTTTTACTGTTCAGTAAGTGTATAATGTCGTTGGTCTGATACCGCACTTTACTGGCCCAAACCGGAGATTCAGCAACCAGTTTCAGTGTCCCATATTCGTATCCGACAGCCTGAACATGTGCGATATATTCGATCGGCAGGCATTCGATCAAGGTCCGGTTAAGCCGTCTGAGCAATACCAGTTTTCGGGAAATTGTGCCGGGAATATGCTGGTTGATTGACTTCATCGGCATTGCTGATAGTGTGATGTAATTAAAGAATTCGGCAGTTTATTGAAACTAGACATCAAATTGTTGCTATATTAGGATACTTTAGCGCGTTATCTCATTGATAATCATAGTTTTTCGCCACATGAATATTATATTAATAACGAAAAAAGGACGTAATAGGCACCATTTCCACTTAAATTCAGTGGTTCATTATACAGTTTTTGCAGCATTCTTTCTTGTGGTCGGTCTGATCTGCGGGACTGCCGGCTATTGGGTTGGGGCGAAAAATCAGGCAAGCAGTTATGTTTATGCGTGGCAAAATGAGCTCGAAGAGCAGCGTCAGTCACTCACGGAAATCCGGGAGACCGCCGAAGCAAGAGTGAAAGCGCTGACAACTCGGGTTGGGCAGATGCATGGGCACATTACCCGCCTGAATGCATTGGGTGCCAAGTTGGTAAAAATGGCCAATCTGGATGAAAGTGAATTTGAATTTGGCGTTCCACCTGCGCTCGGCGGCCCGGGTGAAGCGTTGCCGGCCGACAGCAATGACCAGGGTGTCCTTGAAACAGCAATTACGCGTTTGGGCCGGGAAATCGGTTATCGTGAATACCAGTTGTTTGTGCTCGAAGAGGTGCTGCGTTCACGGATTCTGCATAAAGAAGTACATCCTGCCGGCAGGCCTGTGGTGAAAGGCTGGATTTCTTCCTATTACGGTTATCGCAACAGCCCGTTTGACGGTGGCCGGGAATTTCACAAAGGTATCGATATTGCCGGAAAAGAAGGCACTGACATCATCGCGGTCGCCGGTGGTGTTGTGACCTGGTCGGATCGTCGCTGGGGATACGGTAATTTGATCGAAATCAACCATGGCAACGGCTATGTGACCCGCTATGGGCACTGTTCGGAACTGATTGCCAAAGAGGGCGAAGCGGTCAAAAAAGGCCAGCTTGTTGCGAAAATGGGTTCAACCGGGCGTTCTACCGGCCCGCACGTACATTTTGAAGTGCTGAAAAACGGCCGCCAAGTCAATCCTCTGGATTTTATTTACGCCGCACGTTAGAAATAATATTCTAATCTTTCGTTTTTTTTTAACTGAACTCTTTATAATACTCGCCTCTAAAGTAGGCGCGGGTACCGCCCTGCGGGCGCTGACAGGGAAATCCGGAAATCAGCGATTTTTTAAATAAAACCATAAATCAGGCTTATGTTAAGTGCGTTAGGAAAAAAAGTATTCGGCAGCCGTAATGACCGTATTCTCAGGCGGCTACGCAAAACCATCGTTCAAATCAATGCCATGGAGCAGGAGCTCGCGGTATTGCCTGATGATCAGCTAAAGGCAAAAACCGTCGAGTTCAAAGAGCGCTTGCAGCAGGGTGCCGCTTTAGAGTCACTGTTACCTGAAGCGTTTGCGGTTGTACGCGAGGCGGGCAAGCGCGTACTGGGTATGCGGCATTTCGATGTTCAGCTGATCGGCGGTATGGTGTTGAACGACGGTAAAATCGCCGAGATGCGTACCGGTGAGGGTAAAACCCTGGTTGCGACATTGCCGGTTTATCTGAATTCCCTGACTGGCAAAGGTGTGCATGTCATCACGGTCAATGACTACCTGGCGAAGCGTGATGCAGAATGGATGGGCAAGCTATACACCTTTTTAGGATTGAGTGTCGGGGTGGTAGTGCCGGGTATGGGTCATGTTGAAAAGCAGGAGGCATACCGCGCGGATGTAACCTATGGGACCAACAACGAATTCGGTTTTGATTATCTGCGTGACAATATGGCGTTCAGTGCCGAAGAGAAAATGCAGCGTGAGCTCAATTTTGCGATTGTCGATGAAGTTGATTCTATTTTAATCGATGAAGCGCGCACGCCGTTGATTATCTCCGGGCCAACCAATGACAACTCCGAGCTGTATACCAAAATCAACAAAATCGTACCGAACCTGAAGCTGCAGAAAAGTGAAGAAGAGCCCGGTGATTTTACGCTGGATGAAAAAGTCAACCAGGCGTATCTGACCGAGCTCGGTCATGAAAATGTTGAGGCACTATTGGTAAAGAACGGGATACTGAAAGAAGGCGACAGTCTTTACGATCCGGCCAATATTGTATTGATGCACCATATCGCTTCTGCATTACGGGCACATTTCCTGTTTCAAAAAAATGTTCACTATGTGGTTGATAACGGCGAGATTGTTATTGTCGATGAGTTTACCGGCCGGAAAATGCCCGGACGCCGCTGGTCAGAAGGTTTGCACCAGGCGGTGGAAGCCAAAGAAGGTGTGTTGATACAGAATGAGAATCAGACCCTCGCGTCGATTACATTCCAAAACTATTTCCGTTTATATAACAAGCTTTCCGGTATGACCGGTACCGCGGATACCGAAGCCTATGAGTTTCAGCAGATTTACGGTTTGGAGGTTGTTGTTATTCCAACACACTTAACGATGCGTCGTGACGATCAGGTGGACCAGGTTTATCTGACACAGAAAGAAAAATTTGACGCGATCATCGAGGATATTAAAGCCTGTGCCGAGCACAAACAGCCGGTACTGGTTGGCACCGCATCAATTGAAACCTCCGAATACCTGTCGGATTTACTTAAAAAGAAGAATATCAAACATGAAGTACTGAATGCGAAGCAGCATCAGCGTGAAGCGCATATCGTTGCTCAGGCCGGGCGCCCGTCCGCAGTCACCATTGCAACCAATATGGCCGGTCGCGGTACTGATATTGTGTTGGGCGGTAATCTGGAAGCCGAGCTTGCCGAACTGGGTGATATTCCCGAAGACAAGCTGGAAGCGGTAAAAACACAATGGGAGCAGCGGCACCAGGAAGTCGTGGATGCAGGCGGCTTGCGTATTATCGGTACCGAACGACATGAATCGCGGCGTATTGATAATCAGCTCAGAGGTCGTTCGGGTCGTCAGGGTGACCCCGGTTCTTCCTGTTTTTATCTGTCACTGGAAGACAATCTGATGCGTATTTTTGCGAATGACCGTGTTTCGGCGATCATGCAAAAGCTTGGTATGGAGGAAGGCGAGGTCATTGCGCACCCCTGGGTTTCAAAAGCGATTGAAAATGCGCAACGCAAAGTCGAAGCACATAATTTCGATACACGTAAAAATGTGCTTGAGTATGACAATGTCGCAAATGATCAGCGCAAAGTTGTTTATAACCAGCGTAAAGAGCTGATGGAGACCGATGATATTTCCGAAACCATAGCGGCGATTCGCGAAGATGCCGCCGATGTTGTAATCAGTGGACATATCGCCCCCGGCAGTATGGAAGAGCAATGGGATGTCGGTGGTTTACAGGACTCGGTTCAGCGCGAGTTTGGTCTGAAGCTCGATATCAAAGACTGGTTGGAGCAGGATGCCAATCTACATGAAGAGACTTTGCGTAAACGAATCAAAAAAGAATTGTCTGGGGATTATGCACAAAAAGAAACGCTGATCGGTGCTGAACAAATGCGGCGGGTTGAAAAACTGGCGATGCTGCAGATACTCGATAGCCACTGGAAAGAACATCTGGCGGCGATGGATCATCTGCGTCAAAGTATCGGTTTGCGCGGTTATGCGCAGAAGAATCCAAAGCAGGAATACAAGCGTGAGGCGTTTGAGATGTTCGGTTCCCTGCTGGAAGATGTCAAAATTGAAGTCGCGCGGTTTTTATCGCGTTTGCAAATCACCGAAGAGTCGGACCTGGATCGGGTGTCGCGGCAACGTCAGGCACAGCCAACCAATATGCGGTTTAACCATCCGCAGGCAAAGGATGTTTTACATCCCGAGCAGTCGCCGTCGCCCGCACCGCAAGCGAAACAAGCTCAGGCTGTTGCGAAACAACCGTATACCCGCAAGCAGAAAAAAATCGGTCGTAATGATCCATGTTTTTGCGGTTCCGGCAAGAAATACAAGCAGTGTCATGGGAAGCTCAGCTAAATTTTAAGATAGGTTCTAGTGACAAGCTAGTTGCTGTAGGATTGCTATTCAATAATGGATGACTTTGGTCGGTCATATACACGATGCCGGTAAACCTGTCGAAACCCGATAAACTATTACCTGTCAGCGGAATTCGTTTAGCCGCTGCCCATGCAGGCCTGCGTACAACGCCGGCAAAAGATCTGGTGTTGTTTGAGTTATCACCGACAGGTTCTTGTGCTGCGGTATTTACCCGTAACCTTTTTTGTGCGGCACCGGTGCAGCTTGCGAAACGCCATCTGGCAGATACCCGCCCGCGTTATCTGTTGATCAATGCGGCGAATGCAAATGCCGGGACCGGTGAGCAGGGCTTACAGGATGCATTGCAGTGTTGCACCGTAACAGCCGAACTTGCCGGTTGTACGCCGGAGGCGGTGTTACCTTTTTCCACCGGGGTTATCGGTGAACTGTTGCCTTTGCCAAAAATAGAGTCCGCATTGCCCGGTTTATACGCGGCACTGTCTGAAGATGCATGGCAGGCGGCAGCGACCGGTATAATGACCACTGATACCGTGGCGAAGGGTGTCAGTCGTACAATAGATATTGCCGGACAAACCGTCACAATCACCGGTATCGCAAAAGGTGCCGGTATGATTTGCCCGAACATGGCGACGATGTTGTCGTTTATTGCGACCGATGCACAAATCGAACAACCGCTACTCAAAAAACTCCACCGGCAAATGACCGAGTATTCATTCAATCGCATCACAGTCGATGGCGATACCTCGACCAATGATGCCGGTGTATTGATGGCCAGTGGTAAGGCTCAGGCAATAACTGAGACTTCGCCGGGATATAGCAACTTTGTTGAAGCGTTACAGGCAGTGTATTTGCATCTCGCGCAGGCCATAGTGCGCGATGCCGAAGGCGCGAGTAAATTTGTCACTATCGAAGTTTGTCAGGGGCATAGTGAACAGGTATGTCGAAATATTGCATACACTGTTGCGCATTCACCATTGGTTAAAACCGCATTGTTTGCCAGTGATGCGAATTGGGGCCGTATTCTGGCGGCGGTCGGTCGTGGAGTGCCGAATGATAATAATTTCGATATCAGCAAAGTGCAGATCGCAATTAACGGTGTTTCAATATTAATCAACGGTGATAAAGATCCGGCTTACACAGAAGCTGCCGGACAAAAAGCAATGGCTGCCGACGAAATTTATATACGAATCGGGTTGGGGCAGGGTGCAGAAAGTTTTACACTCTGGACTTCCGATTTGAGTCATGAGTATGTAAGCATTAATGCTGAATACCGAACTTAAAATCTATCTCAAAATTGCTGTGCTCGCTAATTTTGAAATAAGTTTTAGTTTGAGTTGCACTGTGTAATGTCGGAAAAATCCATTGATGTGGCAGCCGGAGTGTTGTTGGATAATCAGCAACGGGTGCTGATTGCAAAACGCGCGGCTGATGCGCATCAGGGCGGGAAATGGGAATTTCCCGGCGGCAAGCGCGAAACCGGTGAAAGCATGGGTGATGCGCTGGTACGTGAGTTCGAAGAAGAGCTCGGTGTAACACCGCTGGAATTTGAGCCGCTAATCACACTCACACATCAGTATCCGGAAAAAACCGTTACTCTTTATGTATTCCGTATAAAACACTATCAAGGTGAAGCCAAAGGGCGCGAAGGTCAGGCAATAGAGTGGTGCCCGGTTAACATGCTTCGAGCGGAAGATTTTCCGCCGGCCAATCGCGGCATTATTCAGGCGCTGCATTTACCCGACCGTTGCCTGATTACACCGGATGCATCGGCATATACACGAAATGAGTTTTTATCGCATCTCGAACAGGTGTTGAAAAATGGCATTCGTTTGATTCAGCTGCGCAGTCATAGTCTGGATCAGCATGAGTATATCGATCTGACCCACGCAGTAAAAAAAGTGCTGACACAACGGCCCGGTGTAAAGCTGATATTGAATATGCCGCCGGATTGGTTGAACGAAGTTCATGCGGACGGACTGCATTTAACCGCCGCGCGTCTGACAAATATAAAAAAACGTTTCAAGGTGCCTGGCGATAGCTTAAGTGCCGCCTGCCATAATGTCGAACAGGTTCAACATGCGGTGGCATTAGGTGTGGATTTTATTTTTATATCACCGGTGCAGCCGACCGGGACTCACCCCGATGCAGTACCTATCGGTTGGGACGGTTTTACAGAACTGGTTCGGCTTGCGAACATGCCGGCGTTTGCATTGGGCGGTTTGAATACCGCTGATATTCCGGCTGCAAAAGCCGCAGGTGCGCAGGGTGTTGCAGCAGTCAGTGCGTTTTGGTGCCGGTAATACTATAACTTTTGTCGGTATCACCAAAGTTATTAAGCCATAAAAAATTTTCCCATAGACTCTCAATATAAAACTTCGGTTAATAAAAACAAATAAACCCTACGCCGAATGTGATAGAAATACCTGTATTTTTATAACCGCCGTTAGTAAAACCTTTGCTGGATTGTGTAAGGCAATGCAGGTTCGATAAAATAACAATCATTAATCTAAGTCAGGCCGCAGAGTCTGAGCTGCAGTCGCAGTTTGGTTTGCAAGCCAAACTAATAAAAAATCAACCGCTGAAGCTAACCCAGCAGGAGTAATATCATGCCTATCGATGGCCTTTCCATGAATAACACAATGCTTGCCTATGCGAGCCCAACAAGTTCCAGCAATAGCATGCTCGATGAATTGAACATAGACAACAGCACAGAGGAAGGCATTGACCTGAAACTGTTGGATGAGTCCGCAGCAGAGTTGGGACGTGGTGAAGCAGGTATTCTCAATTTTATTCAGGGCGCTGATAGTGCCGGGAATAAAAACGGCTTTGTTGATGAAGCCGAATATCAGAATGCGTTAACTGTTAATTTTGAAAGAAACAACGAAGGGGTGCTCAATGTTTTCGGCACTGAGCAGGATTATCGCACCCAAATGTCCGGTCTTTACAGTGATTTTATTGATGTGCAGAGCACGCTTCCGCGGCCGGCTATAGATTCAAACGGTATCGTATTGGATAGAATCGGAAATGATTCTCTAAGAGAAGAGCTTATTAAAAATGACACGGATAAAGATGGTGTTTTATCCAGGCCGGAATATGGTGCAATGCTGGATAAAGGTAGTTTAAGGGGGAAGCACTTAATGAATGCACTTCATAGATATGATGACCTGGAGCAAGCAACCAGCCGTCCGGTACCGACCATCGCTGCATCAGAGCAGCCTGAGCAGAAGGCAGAAGGTAATAACATGCAAAGTAAGCCTGAAACCGTAGCGGACTTGAATAGTTTACCGCAAGGCATCAATGAACAAGTATTATCTACGCTGAGAGAGGCTGATAAAGATGGTAACGATAAAGTCACTCGCGGAGAAATGGCTGAATATCTGGCAAGTAAGGGTGCTGAGGGCAACCAGCTTGAAAATATGCTTACGGCGTTTGATCAACAATTTCAAGCTCAACCCACACAACCCACGCCGGCACAATCAAAACCAACCGCCGAAGCAACAGCTCCTGCGCAACCGGCTGCCACCACTGCAACAGCACCAGCCAACAGCAGTGGTGGTGAAGGTGTTGTACATCTGGACAAAATACCTGCCAGTGCAGCACAAGACCAGGGTTTAATTGATTTATTCAAAGCTGCAGATATGAATGGAGATGGTATAGTCAAGCGGAAAGAATTTGGTGCTTATCTGACAGATAAACTGGGTGCTGATGCCACTGGATTACAGGGTGGCCTTGCCGCGTTCGATCGGTTCGTAAATAAACTGAATACTGCGCAGCCGGATTCCCCGGAGCAAGCACAAGCAGTACCCGCAGCCAATCAGCCGCAAACCAACCCCACCGCACCTGCCGAGGGGCCGCAACGGATGACTGTGCAGATCGGTGGTGAGGATGATGCTGCAACGATTTACGACTTCGCAAAACAACAGCTGGCTGACGCCGGTAAAGATACCAGTCATGACAATGTTGCGAAGCTCGCACAGATTTATATGGCGATGAACCCGACCATTGACCCGCGTGCAATGTACAACACCGAAATTCAGGTGTTCGCAAATCTGGACGGCTTCGGTTTGAAAGACGCATTGCCTGAATCCGTCACCAGTCGCTGGGATGCACATTTAAACAACCAGGGACCGTTATCGAATGGTCAGGCGATTAATATTCTGGAGCTGATTAACCTGCAGCAACAGCAGCCGGCGGCACCTGAAGGCAGTGTCCCGGTCTCCGTGCCGGTTTCAGCGCCACCAGCAGTAGCCCCGGCCCCAGAGGCTCCTGTGCCGGTCATACCGGCAGGCACATCAGGGCCGGGTACATTTGATCAAGAACCGCTTGATGTGAGCAATACCTCCGTCACACCGGTGCCCGCAGGTTTATCAATCGACAATGGAGCGCCGGAAATTCCCCAGGAATTACCCGCAGCGCCGGTAGGCAACACTTCAGAGCCTGAAGAAAACCCAGAAGGCGGTGATAAGCAGCAGGCGCCAGTACCAGCACTGTGGTAGCCGCAGACTGTATGCATATAAAGCGTTTGTACCGGAAACCGGGCAGGCGCTTTTTGCCGGTTTATCACCGGCATCTATAACCTTCGTTAGTACAACTTAAGCGCAATACCGGTTTTGCCGGAGTTGTTTAAAATGCCCATTATCGGCCGGATTTTAAGTCGCAGGCCGGTCGCGTTGCGGTGACGCAGCAGAGCTTTTGTCGGGGGAATACGGGTCCTGTTTGGGCCGCCTATAACCGCCGTTAGTACAACCTTTGCTGGATTGTGGGTGATGAATCAGCTTCGATAAAATAGCAGATATCAGAGCCGGTAATGTATTGCCGGTTTTTAAAACAGCAGCAACGGGCCGGCAGAACCCGGGCTGCGGAAGGAGGACCTGTTTCATAATGTTAGCCAGTCATTATGAAACGGGTTCCATAGACACTAGCCGCTAAACAGCAGGAGAACAGCAGAAATGTCAGATGGTATTATTATTAACCCCGCACAAACAGGTAACTACTCATCCATACCGCCCGGTGCATATGCAAATGGACCGATGGCGCGCGCGTTTGAGGGTGAAGTACAAAACCAACAGCTGATTGCAAAGGCGCCGGCGGAGCAACCCGCTGCTGCTCAGGGTGTCAGCCTGAAAAATTTGGACGCCCAAATCCAGGAAAAAGGTGTTAATCCGGCTATTGCTCGGTTACTGCTAGCGGCAGACAAAAAAGAGCTGGGTGGAAATGGGGATGGTTTTGCCAGTTTGCAAGAAATAGGTAGACTGTTACCGCAGGTTCCTAAAGATGCTCAACCGGAAATTGCTAGAGATGTTGCATTACTTGCAGGCATTCAGCCTCCACAAAACCCTCAAGCGCAGCCGCCCGGTCCCGGCGCGCAACCACCTGCTGCTGCTCCGACTCAAGCCGGTGCAGGTGGTGAAATTGATTTAAGCAAGCTGCCGCAGAGTGTAAAACCAGAGGCTGTAACTATGTTAAAAGCAGCTGATGCCGATCAAAGCGGCACGGTCAGCGCTGATGAGTTTCTAACTGCGTTAAAAGTACCCGCTGAGAGACAAGCAGGGGCGCTGCAGTTATTTAATCAATTGGCACAAATAACTTCCGGTCAGGCGCCGGCGCAACAACCTGGCCCTGGTATTCCGGCTCAGGCTTCTGTGCCGGGTATCCCTTTTGGCAGTGAGTCGGATATTGGTATGTTAACCCAGGCGCTGCAGCGTTTGGTTCAACAGGGTGTTGTTACTGAGGCAGATGCAAGCGCGTTCGCTAAAGTTTTGCTTGCAGCTAAGCAAGCCAACCCTGGAAGTGCTCAGATTACACCAGCTCAGTTTGACGCCGCTTTAAAGGGGCAGGGCATTACTCCGGAAAGTAATCAGGCAGCCTATGACAAGCTGACCCAGATATATGCACAAGTTGCAGCCCAGCCGGTAGCGACCGAAGCGGGTCACGTACCGCCGAATCAGCCTGGCGCGGCACCGGGAGCAGCGCCGGCTGATGTTGCAGCCGCACCCGGGGCAACACCGGCCCCAGCACCTGCGGCCGCCGGTCCACAGATGACCACCGTTGAAATCGGTGGTGAGGGCGATCCGGCAACGATTTACGATTTTGCAAAACAGCAACTGGCTGATGCCGGCAAAGATACCAGCCATGAAAGTGTTGCGAAGCTTGCTCAGGTCTATATGGCGATGAATCCGGATGTTGATCCGCGCGCGATGTACAACACCGAAATCAAAGTGTTTGCGAGCCTGGACGGCGTTGAGCTGAAAGACAGCCTGCCGCAGCATGTGACCGATCGCTGGAATGCGCATATTAGCAGCCAGGCACCGCTGGCCAGTGGTCAGGCAGTGGATATTGCCGAGTTGGTGAATATCGCGACACCGGCCGCTGTCGCACCACCGGCAGCCAATGTTCCTCAAGCTGCTCCTGTACCGGTGGCGGCACCTGTTCCTGAAGCAGCACCCGCACCATTGCCGGTGCCCAGAGGTGATATTCCCAGTGGAGCGGATTTACCACTGACTCCGGAAGAAGGTGGACCGCAACCTCTTGATGCAGAGCCTCCACCTGATCAGGCTTCAGTATCAGAGGCTTGGGGAGCTCCTGTTCCTAATGGTGGGCTACAGCAGATTGAGCAACCACAGTTGCTTGTATAGAACTGCTCACGGTTAATGCATTGATGAGTTTTATAGCAAAAGCACCGGTGGAATAAATCACCATCGGCGCTTTATTTTCTTTAAAGGTTTTTTATGTCAACCGAAAACGTACAGGCTGTTAATTCAGGCAGCTTCTCACCAACCGAGATGAATCGCCTACCGGCTGAAAATCTGCCGGCATCGCGTGTGTTGGCATTTTCCGACGGTATAGATCATGCGCAGAATCAATCGTCGGCACAGACTGATAGCGCTAAGCGTTATCAGGGCGGGCTTTTAGCGTTTTCACATGATATCGATCAGGTTGCCGAACAGGGTGTAACACCCCAGCCACCGGCCTCAAATGAAGCAGCAGTCAGTGTGATACAGGCAATGGGTATTTTGCCGAAACTATTCCCGAATAACGGAGCGTTTGCCGGGACGATGGCGACAGCCTTACAGGCTGCCGATGCGATGAGCGGCCGCAAAGACGGCTGGGTTACGCCACAGGAATTTAACGCTGCGTTGCGGGCGGTTGCAGCCAAATTACCTCCAGGGATGGCACAGAAGCTAGAGGTAACTTATCGTCAATTAGCCGGCACGGCCACAGGGCCTGTTGCAAGACAACCGGCGAGTGCTCCGGTTGCTGCACCGCCCCCTGTGCGATCAGCACCAGTACAACCAAGTCCGACACAACCATCAGTCCCGGCACAACCGGCTCCGGCACCTTCACAGGGTGTAACAGCATCCGCCCAGCCGCCGGCAGCCAATGTAACACCGGTGGCCACTGAAGCCGGTCAGCAGCCCGCAACGCCCGTTGTTGCGCAGGCCAGACTCCCGGGTCAAACAACCACAGGGGTACCCCTGGAACAGCCGCAACCAGTTGCGACTGCAGCACCTGAGCAACCCACAGCACCGGCTGTACCGGCACAAGCCCCCGGACCTGCAGCTGCCGGCCCGCAAATGACGACGGTGCAAATCGGTGGTGCAGATGATGTGGCAACGATTTATGATTTTGCAAAACAGCAACTGGCTGATGCCGGTCAAGATACCAGTCATGCGAATGTTGCGAAGCTTGCCAAGATTTATATGGCAATGAACGAGAACGTTGATCCGCGTCGCATGCACAACACTGAAATTAAAGTCTTTGCAAGCCTTGATGGCATTGAAATGAAAGACAGTTTGCCACAGCATGTCACTGATCGCTGGAATGCACATCTCAACAGCCAGGCACCGCTGGCCAAAGGCCAGGCAGTGAATATCACCGAACTGGTGAATATTTCGACACCGGTGACGGCTGCGCCACAGCCTGAAGCCCCGGCCGCTCCGGTAAACCCGCCGGCTTCTGAAGCATCTGTCTCTGAGGCGCCGGCTCCGTTGGCAACCGAACAGGGTCATTTGCGCGCGGGAAATCTTCAGAGTGAAGGCATACCGGATCAGCCGGCAGTCACCGAGGCTGTTGATCAGTCCGGGGAGCAGCCTGTGCCTGTTGAGGCCGTGAATATTCCCGCACAAAGTGCACCGAGGCCTGAACCGGAAGTTGAGCAAGAGTTTTCCGATGATGCAGAGTCAGCTGCTGAACAAAGCGATACCATACAGCCAATACCGGAGATTCCATTAAGTAATGAATTAGTGATGGCAGTGTTACCGGATAAAGTAGGCACCTATGAACAAAATCTGAAATCAATGTCGCGGGAAGAAGCTGAAAGTGCCAGACAGGGTATTGAGCAGGAAGCGTATGATATTGTGCAGCGCTGGGCGGACTCTTACGATAAAGTTGCCCTTATGGGTGATGAAAATGATTTTGCACAAAAAGCGCTGTACACTTTAGTGAGTCAGCATAAAGCTGCCGGACCTGAGCAGTTACAGGCGTTTATGCAGGCATTTAATGCATTAGACGGTTATCAACTGGAAGTCTCGGAAAACACCGAACAGGGCACCTTGGATTATCATCTGAGCACTCCAAACGGCACAGTTGAGTTTGCATTAACCCCGGAACTAAAAGACGAATATAAAAACAGTGTGGTTGCAGTCGAGCAGCAGCTTGACGAAGTAGGGGTCTGGCATCGCAACAGCTCGCAGCAGGTATCGTTTTAAATTCGAATTCCGGCAGGCTGTTTTGCAACACTGATCCTACAACGACGGTGAGCGCAGCACCATCAGCTTTTCAATCTGCATATCTTCAAACGTATACGGAATCCCGCCGACGCCATGCCCCGATTGTTTGAGTCCGGCAAACGGCATCCAGTCCACCCGGAATGCGGTGTGATCATTAATCATGACCGCTGCGGCATCCAGCTGACGATAAGCATGCATCGCGGTATCAATGTTCTGTGTGAATACCGCAGCCTGAAATGCAAACGGTAAGCTGTTGGCCTGGGCAATGGCAGTATCAATATCCTCATATTCATAAACACAAACCACCGGCCCGAAAATTTCCATTGAGCTGACCTGGGTATTCGCCGGTGGATTCAACAACACCGTTGCTTCATAGCAGGTATCGGACAAACGTTTGCCGCCGCTGAGTAGCTGTGCACCGGCATCAATGGCTTCTTTGATCCACTGCTCAACACGATCAACCTCGCGCGGTCGGATTAACGGACCGATTTCAGTGTCAGCCAATGTTGGGTCACCGATTTTCATTGCGCTGCCTAATGTCGCAAGCCGTTCGGCCAGGTCAGCGGCAATGCTTTTATGCGCAAAGACCCGTTGTACTGATACGCAAACCTGACCGGCATGATAAAAACCGCCTTTCGCGAGTAAAGGCGCGGCATCGTCAAGGTTTGTATCGGCGGCGACAATAACCGGTGCCGCACCGCCGTGTTCCAGCGCGCAGCGTGTCCCCGGCGCAAGCTTGGAGCGCAGCATCCAACCCACTTTGGCACTGCCGATAAAACTGAAGAACGCAACCCGCGGGTCGGTGACCAGTTGACTGGCAGTGTCCAGATTATCGGTCAGCACGGCCTGTGCATATTCATCCGGCAGACCGGCTTCACGCAGGATCGACACAAAGCGGAAACAGGAGAGCGGTGTATCATCGGCTGGTTTCACAATGACCGGGCAGCCGGCCGCAATGGCCGGGCCGACCTGATGCACAATCAGGTTTAACGGGTGATTAAACGCACTGACCGCGACCACGACACCGATCGGTTCACGGTGAGTGTATGCGAGTCGCTGTGCGGATGCGGCATTGATATTCATCGGAATTTCGCGGCCGGCTTCGGTACGAATGCATTCCACACAGTTATTGACGCCGTCAATTGCACGGGCGACTTCGACGCGGGAGTCGGGTAACGGTTTACCGCCTTCGCGGGCGGCCTCAACAGCCAGCTCTTCAAACCGCGCCTGCATGATTTCAGCGGTTTTGTGCAGAATTTCGATACGTTTGGCGGGTGGCAGCCAGCGTTTTTTATCGGCAAATACCGCTTGTGCATTTGCCAGCGCGGTCTCGGCGCCGTTGCTGTCAATGGTTGTAACCGTCCCAATCTCCGTGCCGTCGAACGGTGCGGTCACGGTTTGCTGGCCGGCTTTACCGGCACCGGGCACCATCAAATCGAAATGCTGCATCATCGCGTCCTTTTGCTTGCTGAGCCGATCACTATAGCGCCAATTGAGCGGTTTGCCTATCCGCCCGGCCTGAGCCTGGCATAATCTGAATGGGATTATTACCAGCCTCGGGTTAGAATACCGGCCCCGTTAACTGATTGAAAAAACAGAATGTTAGATCCAAAGCGTTTACGCACAGAATTAACTGAAATCGCCGGTCAGCTTAGCCGTCGCGGTTTCACGCTGGACACCCAGGCGCTGGAGGCGCTGGAGCAGCAACGTAAAACCATACAAACCCGGACCCAGGAGCTACAACACCAGCGCAATGCACGCTCCAAAGAGATCGGCAAAGCAAAAGCAGCCGGTCAGGCAATTGAGCCGCTGAAAGCCGAGGTCGCGCAGATCGGTGAACAGTTGCAGGCTGCCGAGGCGGAATTGCATGAAGTGCAGCAAAAACTTGAATCGCTGCACTGGGAAATTCCCAATGTGTTGGACAGCAGTGTGCCGGACGGTGCCGATGAAGCAGATAACCGGGAGGAGAGCCGCTGGGGTGATATTCCCGAGTTTGCATTCGAACCGAAAGATCATGTTGAGCTCGGTGAGCAACATGGCTGGATAGATTTTGAAGCCGGCGCAAAGCTGGCCGGTGCGCGTTTTGTGGTGTTGCAAAACGGTGTTGCGCGTTTGCATCGTGCATTGATACAGCTGATGCTGGATACGCACACCGCCGAGCATGGCTATCAGGAACTGAACGTGCCTTATATTGTCAATGCGGACAGTCTGCGCGGCACCGGTCAATTACCAAAATTTGGTGAAGACCTGTTCGCATTAAAAAGCGAGCATGAATACTATTTAATTCCAACCGCAGAAGTGCCGGTGACAAATCTGGTACGCGAACAAATTCTGGAGCCGGCGAAGCTGCCGTTAAAATTTGTTGCGCACACGCCATGCTTTCGTGCCGAAGCCGGTTCATACGGTAAAGATACCCGCGGTATGATTCGTCAACATCAATTTGAAAAAGTTGAGTTGGTGCAGATGGTCAGGCCCGAAGATTCCTGGGCGGCGCTGGAAGCACTGACCGGCCATGCTGAAGCCATTTTACAAAAGTTAAAATTGCCTTACCGGAAAATGGTGTTATGTGCGGGCGATACCGGTTTCAGTTCGGCAAAAACTTATGACCTGGAAGTTTGGTTGCCTGGACAAAACCGTTACCGGGAAATTTCATCCTGCAGCAACTTTGGTGATTTTCAGGCACGCCGTATGCATGCACGTTGGCGCAACCCCGATTCAGGCAAGCCGGAACCGTTACATACCCTGAACGGCTCAGGATTGGCGATTGGCCGCACCTTGATAGCGGTTCTCGAAAACTACCAGCAGGCTGACGGTACTGTAACAGTGCCTGAAGTATTACGGCCTTATATGAGAGGGCAGGAAACCCTAAGTTAGAATATGCCAACGCATCCGATATCAGCATTCACCCTAATCGATATATTACTGCAATTAAAGTAAACATGTATCTGGTGATAAGATTTCCGATGAACTCATGGATGAGACTAATGATCCCGGGTTGTTGGACGCTATATAAATAGAAATTCAATTTATATGCCATATCACGGTATAAAGGAAAACGGAGATCAGGATGTTACAACCCGTCACAAGCAGGAGCGGCATGGAAAGCCTGCATGAATGCCTGGTCGTTGATCGGCATGCCACCTACGCCAACTATTGTGGTATGCGCTTTGCAACATTTTTCCAACCGCTTATCAGTCTGTCACACCAACGTATTATTGCTTATGAAGCGCTGATGCGTGGTGTCGACAGCAACGGCTATCAAATTGATATTACCGATGTATTCCGGGTCGGCAACAAAAACGGCCATCATGTTTTTATCGATCGTCTGCTGAATTTACTGCATTTGAAAAATGCCGGATTACAAAATCTGCAGAATCACTGGGTTTGTTTGAATATATCGCCGCGTGCGATTATTGAAGGTGATATCAAGGATGCGTTTTATGAACGTTTATTTGATGAGCTGAATCTGGAACCCAGCCGGATTGTAATCGAAATTGTAGAAACACCGATTATCGGTGAAGACCGGCTTGCGGAAGCCTGTGCGGTTTTCAAAGACCTGGGTTGCCTGGTTGCGATTGACGACTTTGGCGCAGGGCATTCCAACTTTCAGCGTATCTGGAAAATCAAACCCGATCTGGTCAAGTTCGATCGTGAAACAATTCTGCATGCCGAACAGGACATGACTGTGCGCAGAAGTCTGCCCGGCCTGGTTTCATTATTTCATGAAGCCGGTTGTCTGGTTGCGATAGAAGGTATCGACAGCCGCGAACAGGTTTTTATCGCGATGGATGCGGATGTGGATTTTGTGCAGGGACATTACTTTGCAAAACCGACATCGGCTGCGGTTGCCGATTCAAAACTCAGTGCTTCGACAGGCACATTATTAAAAGAGTATCAGCAAAAAAGTGTTTCCGTGCTGCATACGGTCGACGACAAACTGCAGGGTTACATGGAAAAATTTCAAGCTTGTGCGGCGCGTGTTGCCGAGCTTGATTCAATAGAAGATGCATGCCGACCATTTTTAAATGAATCATTGGTACAACGATGCTTTTTGATCAACTCACGGGGCGTTCAGATTGGTGAGGCGATAGAAGCGCCGATCGGTTCAAGCGAGCTTGATGCGAAGTTTGCGCCGCTATCACGCAGTGCCGGTGCAAACTGGTATCGGCGCCAGTATTATCGCAGGGCAATTCAGAATCCGGATAAAGTGCAGGTTTCCAAACCCTACCTATCATTGCGGGATGCGCAGTATTGCATCACCTTATCGATCACAATGGAAATTTCCAACGATATCTATGTGCTCTGCGCGGATATTAACTGGGATCAGTTTTGCGCCTGATGCGTAGTAGTTTACGTAACGCGATTAAACCACTTTAACCAGAATATAAATAAACAGCGCAACACCGCCGAGCAGCATTGCGGCCAGCATCCAGTCATTACTTGAACCCTTCGGGCTGTTCTCCAGCATATATTTGGCGCGGGGCAGCAGCATAAAAAAGAATGCCAGCAAAATAATACCCGAGCCGATTTTCATCCACAGTTCCATAAAAACTCACCCGTAGAAAAAACAATCACTAAAAAGAAACAAGGCTCCAGAAAACTGAAGCCTTGTGATGATCCCCTGGTAAGAGAGGTAAACCTAGTCGTCGTTGGCAAATCCCAACAAATGCAACAGGTTTACAAAGATATTGAAAATGTTCAGATAAAGGCCGACGGTTGCCATCACATAATTGGTCTCACCGCCATTCACCATACGGCTGGTGTCATACAGGATAAAGCCGCTCATAATCATAATAATCGCGGCGGACAGTGCCAGCGATAATGCCGGAATCGCCAGGAACAGGTTGGCGAACATCGCGACGATAGCGACCAGCAGGCCGACAATCAAAAAACCGCCCATAAAGCTGAAATCCCTGCGTGAAACCAGTGCATAGCCCGAAAGGCCCAGGAAAATCACGCCGGTACCGCCCAGCGCGGTCGCAACCAGGCTCGGGCCGCTCGGCATTGACAGGTAGTAGCTTAGAGTCGGGCCGAGGCCGAACCCCATCAGGCCGGTAATCGCGAAAACCACCGCCAAACCTTTGCCGGAATTGGCCACACGGGGCAGCACGAACCAGATCATAATCATAGAACCGCCGAGAGAGATCAGAGAGACAATTGGCGGCATACGCAGAAAAACAGACACTGCGGCCGTAAGTGCGCTAAACAGCAGCGTCATGGACAACAGAGAATAAGTATTGCGAATCAGTTTATTGGTCGCCAGCGTGTCGACCCGGGTTTGTGAAGCCAATATTTGCTCATTACTCATGTTTGATCTCCAATATCTCCAATAAAATCAAAAGATTATCTACTCGTATAAAAGACAAAAAATCGTAAAATTAGTTCAGCATAGCATTACTATTTCGGCCTGCAAAGACCCGAAAAACCCCGAATTTGCCGTTTTGGTGCAGCGAGGCTGGCATCTTTTCACGGTTTTCCGGTATTATTCGCTCCCTTAAATTGAATCATATCACCAAAGTGTGACAGGTCGATTTATATATCGGTAAAAACGATAAACAGCTTGAAAATCGGAGTGGTGGGCAGATTTTTGCTCCTGCAAAATCTGCACTTCCGCCCTCCATGGCGGTCGCAGAGCGGTTGACAAAATCGCCGGGAGCGATTTTGAACAGCGGAACCCTTCGTGAGAAGGGTGCAGCTGACCCCGAAGGGGTGGAGTGCATGGATGCACGGAATAATCTCCGGTCTTGAAAACCGGCAAGGGTTAATAGCCCTTCCAGGGTTCGACAAATTTGTCCGGAGCAAATTTGAACAGCGTAGCGCATAGCGCGAAGCTGGCCGTGTAGCGGTGAAATACAGGGATGTATTTCATAATCCCTGTCCCGGCATGCGCGTACAGCGCATCTGGGTTTTAGGAAAGAGAGAAAAAATATAGCACTGAGCAAGAAAAAGTTTGTAGCAAACCGGAGGGATGGCAGAGCGGTTGAATGCACCGGTCTTGAAAACCGGCAAGGGTTAATAGCCCTTCCAGGGTTCGAATCCCTGTCCCTCCGCCAAATAAAAAACGGCCCCTTGTGGGCCGTTTTTTATTTGACTGAGTGATAGGACTTGATTCAAACCCTTCGGTTCGACCAATTCGCTGGGCAGATTTTTGCTCCTGCAAAATCTGCATTTCCGCCGTCCGTGGCGGTCAGAGCGAATTGGCGCGAGCGTAAGCGAGTCCGTAGGACGCGGCTCAGGGATGAGTCGCGCAATCCCTGTCCATAGGTCTGCTGGATATACGCCTCCGTACCTCCGGCGGGCTTTTTTAATGAGCAGTGAAGTCAGGGTTCGAACCCGGATAGAAAGGGGTTCGAAAAAATCGTCGGGAACGATTTTTCACGAGCGGAGCGAGCCCGGAGGGGGAGGCGCATGGATGCGCCGAATAATCCCTGTCCCTCCGCCACTCATTAAAAAAGGTCCGTACCGGGTACATGGTTTACGGATTATACCGGAGACATAGTTTACAGTTTTGGGCCAAAAGGTTGGGGCCTGTCCCCCCACCACAACTCCGGAAGCCGCTTTGGCAGGCTTCCGGAACATCACCGAAAGCTAAGAAATACTTTCAGGCTTATGACACAGATCAATTGCCCGCCAAAACTCGGCGTAAAATCGGTTTTTCAGCTTTGGGGAGGGGATTTTCTTCGCCCGCCGGGTGCGGAACATCATCAGAGTCAGTAGCTGGTGCTTTACTCACCCGGTCAGACTCAAACAACAGTGCATTTTTTACGCATTGCATTACACAATAATAACCGAAAGCCTGATTTCGGTTCAAAAAGGCGCCTTCCGGGTCTTCATTGGGCAAAGATTCCAGTAAATCCAGCACGCAATAAATACAGTGCAGCGTATCGGTGGGGTGCTTATTGATAAGTGGGTTTAACATATTAATTTCCTTGTGTTATTTCTACGTTGCAGGTGAAATTGGTCGTCATTTGACATGGAGACCGGGAGAGTAGAAACAGCACAAGGTACTGCTCTGGGTATTTCCCCAAGGGGTATATATTCCCCGGATCTCTTAGCCATAGGAATGGCCAAGATTCAGGCATAAAAAAACCGCAATATGGCTACGAGTTTCGGTTTTGCCCGCCTTGTAGAGTTTCTACGCTCCATATTTAAAGAGGAGATCTAACTAGTTGGAACTATTAAGTTTGAGAAGTAGAGTGATTATTTTATTTTGGGTTGCTGGATGTAAATGACAATAATCTATATCTAAAGGGTTTTGAAGGAAAGTCTAACTTATTGATTTAATAAACAATTTTGATTTTGCTGTATTGGATATGATATCTATGTGTCCTCAGGACACATAGATATCATATCTAAACAGAAAAGTCAATTATTTTACAAATTTCTTGATAAAATAAACAACTTTATATATCGAAGCGACTTGACATATTTAAACATCATTGCTATACGTCCTTAGGACGTATAGCAATGATGATCATATGAACCATATAAAAGCTACAAACCTGTATCTTGGTGGGCTAGAACAACCAGTCGTTACTTTTTATCAATTGGGAGTTTTCGTATATAAACTTTATAAAGAAAAAAAATATAAAGGTAACAAGATTGAAAACCTCTCTAAAAAGTTCGCTGAACGCAGAGATTTAATGAGGTTAATAAGATCGTTAGAAGATGATGGGATTTTAAATGCTTATAGAAACTTCCCATCCAATTCCGTCTATAGTGTACTTGGTAAAACTAAATTATCTGATGTTGAGATTCTTTGCACAATTGATCCATTTGCATATATTTCACACTTAAGCGCTATGGATTATTACGGTTTTACAGATAGGATTCCAAGTAAAATATTTTGCTCTACACCAAAGCAACCAGATTGGAAAAAATTTGCTATAGAAAAAATGCAAAAAGATTTGGGTGGCGATTATTCAGATTATGTAAAGCAAGATCTTCCGCAACTAAGAAGAATTTTGGTAAACAAAATAGGAAAGAAAGATATTAAAATTTATTCAAGTATTCATTTAGGGGCATTTCGAAATGTTAGAGATAAAGCTTTTCGAGTGGCTACTATTGGAAGGACCTTTTTAGATATGATAAAAGATCCAGAGTTATGCGGCGGTATGAGCTATGTAATAACTGTATATAAAAATTATGCAGAAAAATATATTGAACCAATAGTTGAAGAAATCAATAGAAATGGCGGCCCAATCCATAAAGTTAGAGCAGGGTATATATTAGATGAAATCATGGAGATTCGTAACGCTAAAATTGAGCAATGGTCAAAACTTGCACAAAGAGGAGGATCTAGAAAACTTGATCCTTCGGCAGAATATGAACCTCAGTGGTCTGATAAGTGGTGTATATCTCTTAATGTGTTATGAAGTTCTTTACCTTGCAAATGTCTTCAATGCAGAATGAATCTAAAAAAAACTGACATTGAACAGTACTCAATTGAAGAGTGGGTGCAAAATTCTCCAGATGAACAAAAAGAATTTAGACAAGCAGTTCATACTATATTAATTGCTGTTGCTGGCTCACCAAGCTTGCGTGCCGATATGATAATAAAAGGAGGAATATTGCTTGCTATTAGGTATAGAAGTCACAGGTACACAAAAGATATAGATTTTTCAACATCAAAAAAAATTGATGAAATTAAGGAAGATATGGTTCAACAGGAGTTTAATGCGTCCTTATCTAGTGCGGTTGAATTATTAGATTATGATTTAGATTGCTTAGTACAAAGTTGTAAAGTAAATCTTAAGAAGCGTGAAAACAAATCATTTCACGAAATCGCAATTAAAGTTGGGTATGCATATAGAGGTACAAATAAACACAAGCGTTTAATGAAAAAGTTATCACCAACAGCTATATCAATCGACTATAGTACAAATGAACCTATTCCGAATGTGGAAAAATTGATTGTTGGAGATGGTAAGGATTTGATCGCTTACAACTTAACTGATTTGATGGCAGAAAAGTTTAGAGCTCTTATTCAGCAATCTATTCGTAATAGAACAAGAAGGCAAGATATATATGATCTTTTTACGTTAGTAGAAATTCATCAAGATATAGATGCCGCAGAAAAGAAAAAAATATTGGAGAGCCTTTTGGTTAAAGCTTCATCGCGAAATATAGAGGTTAACAAAAAATCATTCCAAGGTGATGAACTAAAGGCTAGGTCGGCAGCTGGCTATTTGTCGCTTGCTGATGAAATACAAGGGGAGTTGCCCGACTTTGAAAAGGCTTTTTCTACAGTTAAAAAGTTTTATGAATCCTTGCCTTGGCAAAAATAATATGCAGCTCAATGTCAATTTTCCACATAAACAATTTCAGTATTCGGTATTTCTGGTATATGCCAGCCGGCATTCACTTGTACCGGTTTGCCATTAATATAATAAACGGGTTGACTCATTATTGGTTGAGTAAGTTTCCCAGTTCTTCATACGACATAAAACGCCGCTCGGTTGATAGTTTCCCGATCGGCGGCGTCATTAATTGCAGAACCTCCTTCCGCGTACGTTGACGGTTTATGCTCGGCTCTTTTTGATACCAGCGGCACGTGATATGCCAGACATGGCCGGGTAGAAAATACCGGTCAGCCCTGGGTATTTACGTTTTTCCTTGGGTGATATTTTTTTGAGGTCAAATGGGCTGCTTCACTGCTTCATGAAAGGTTTTGTTTGCTATTTTTTTAGGTATTTCAATAATTTATTTCGGTCATCGCCGCTTGGTCATCGCGGTTTAATGATGTGTTTAGGTGTGGCCCGATGAAGCGATTGGTTTGCAAGTGGAAAAAATTTCAAGAAAAAAATAAAAAATAGTCTAATATAATTAATCGGCTCCGTGCTTTAACAATGTATCAATCGAGTAACACAATGTGCTCTTAAAATCAATTGATCTCAATTGGTTATGTTTTAGCGTGAGCGGCTTTAACTTATCTGGCGTATGTTTTCAGTGTTGTGGTGATTTCTTATTCGTGAGGGTATAAATCTTGCTAATGCATGAAATGCCAAAACCACTTCAATGATTGAAAACGCACTGTATTTAGGTATCGCCACCTAAGTTTTTGTAACTGAAACACTTTCATCGTACGGATAAACCATTGTAGACCTGCTTGCAATAGGCGGTCTACTTTAAAAGTTAGTGTTGAACAAGGAAAGCTCTATTGTTGGTTAACTGAGCTTGACGCAAACCATACAAAAGGAAACTAACATGCCAAAACCCACTGTAGTCCCACTTACTATCGGCATTAGCAAAGAACCTAAAGGTATTCGCCGAAGTGCTTACTCCCAAGATCAGAAATTTTATAAATTGAAAAATTTCAAGGACGCACCTGAAGACAGCGTATTGTATGTCCCCCAGGAGTCCTATGTGGTAATTGAAAACGCTAATAGCCCTTTCAGTTTTGTCACAACCGACGGTGCAGGTCCTTGCGCGGCCATTGCTATTACTGGCAACGGCAAGACTTTTTTTACTCATCTGGATGATGACTCAAGTGACCTAGGCAAAGTCAAAGACAGCCTGCACGGCATGATAAGCAAAATGTTAGACATGGTCAGCCTTGATCATTCTAAAATAGAAAGCATATCGGTTTCATCAGGGCAACTTGAGGTAGGTGGCAATACCATGGCCAAAGCTCTGCTGGAAGATATAAAAGCTCGCGACAATCTGGGCACCGTTGATAAACCGTGCACATTGAGCTCTCACGGAACTAACAATAATTTAACTCTTGACCTTGCAAAAATGGAGACTGTTTGTTGTAAGCAGCCACCTTTCCCTGCTGTAGAAGCAAAGGTAGAAGAGCAAATAGTTAACAAAAATGTGGTGCCATTAAGCCTTGAAAAGGACATATCCAAAAAACTGGAAGAGCTAAAAAAGTATAAGTTTCCGGACGACGTAGAATCCGAGCTTGTTACCACAGGCAAAACCATCACTATTATGGAAGATGTTAAAAAGGCGGAAGCTAACCAGCAAAACAATAATGCTAATGTCATAAGCGACAACGAAAACGAAGATGAAAACAACGAAAGCAACGAGGAAAGCAGCAGCCTGAACAATGATCTCATCGATGCTGGCGGCAATGAGAATAGCAGTGACATCAGTCAGGGCAGTAAACATGCCACTACCGGCAGCAATAGTGAAAACATTAACACCGGTAACAACGTTACTCCAACTGAACCCAAAGATGTTAATGAAGAAGAGGAGCTCGAATTAGTAGAAAGCAAATAGCCACGAAAAGACAATCGCTCAGGTGTGCCATAAGGCACACCTGAGAACGATTGGGGTTCACTTATTTGATAGCAGCGGTGCCTGATATGCCAGACACGGCCTGGTAGAAAATATCGGTTAGCCCTGAGTATTTACGTTTTTCCTTAAGGGATATTTTTTTGAGGCTAAACCAAATGAGTTGTTTCACTGTTTCATGAAAGGCTTTGGTTTCTGTTTTTCCAGGTATTTCAATAATTTATTTCGGTCATCGCCGCTTGGTCATCGCGGTTTAATGATGTGTTTAGGTCCGGCCCGATGCAGCGATTGGTTTGCAAGTGGAAAAAATTTCAAGAAAAAAATAAAAAATAGTCTAATATAATTAATTGGCTCCGTGCTTTAACAACGTATCAATCGAGTAACACAATGTGCTCTTAAAATCAATTGATCTCAATTGGTTATGTTTTAGCGTGAGTGGTTTTAACTTATCTGGTGTATGTTTTCAGTGCTGTGGTGATTTCTCATTAAGGTATAAATCTTGCTAACGCATGAAATACCAAAACCACTTCAATGATTGAAAACGCACTGTGTTTAGGCATCGCCACCTAAGTTTTTGTAACTGAAACACTTTCATCGTACGGATAAACCATTGTAGACCTGCTTGCAACAGGTGGTCTACTTTAAAAGTTAGTATTGAAAACAAGGAAAGCTCTATTTTTTGTGGTTAACTGAGCTTGACGCAAACCATACAAAAGGAAACTAATATGCCAAATCCCACTGTAGTCCCACTTACTATCGGCATTAAAAAAGAACCTAAAGGTGCTCGCCTAAAATTTTATTCGGAAGACCAGAAATTTTATAAATTGAAAGACTTGAAGGATGCGCCTAAAGACAGCGTATTGTATGTCCCTCAAGAGTCCTATGTGGTCTTTGAACACGCTAATCCTAAGCTGCCTTTCAAATTTGTCGCGACCGACGGTGCAGGCACCTGTGCAGCCATTGCTATTACCGGCAACGGCAAGACTTTTTTTACCCATCTGGATGAAGACTCAAACGAACTTGGCAAAGTCAAAGACAATCTAAACGGCATGATAAACAAAATGTTAGACATGGTCAGCCTTGATCATTCTAAAATAGAAAGCATATCGATCTCATCAGGGAATATTGGGGGAAAAGGCAATACCATGCCCAATGCTCTAGTGGAAGCTATAAAAGCTCGCGATGATCTAGGTACTGTTGATAAACCCTGCACATTGAGTTCTTCCGGAGATCAAAATTTAACTCTCGACCTTGCAAAAATGGAAGTTGTTTGTTGTAGCGCTGCACCTTTCCCCGCTATTGATAAAAAAGCAAAAGAACAGATTGTGAATAAAAATGCGGTGGAACTAAACGATGTGCCAACCGTAGAAGAGAGGCTAGAACTATTAGGAAAATACAAGTTTCCAGATGATGTGGCGTCCAAGCTTACTACTACAGGTAAAACCATCACTATCATGGATGAAGTTATTAAGGAAATTAAACAGCAAAACAATAATGCTAATGCCCAAGGCAACAACGAAAACGAAAACGAAGATGAAAACAACGAAAGCAACGAAGAAAGCAGTAGCTTGAACAATGATCTCATTGATGCCGGCGGCAATGAGAATAGCAGCGACATCAGTCAGGGCAGCAAACATGCCACTACGGGCAGTAATAGTGAAAACGTTAACACCGGTACCAACGTTACTCCAAATGAACCCAAAGATGTTAATGAAGAAGAGGAGCTCGAATTAGTAGAAAGCAAATAGCCACCAAACAAACAATCGCCCAGGTGCGCCATAAGGCGCACCTGAGAACGGTTGCGGTTCACTCATTTAGATAAGGAGTATCATTATGGGATTCTTTAACAATCCGCTCGGTACCCTCGAAAGTTGGGGCAAGCAGATTGCGCATGATAGTGAAGGTTTTTTCACCAATTTAGGTCATGGCAACATTGGCGCTGCGCTTGGCAATTTGGCCGGTTTATCCACCAACCTCACCCCCTGGGGAGCTGCTTTCAATGCATTTACCGGTGGGCATATCGAAAAACACGTAGACGAAGGTGTAAGCAATATTGCTGATGGTATTTGGACCGGCAATGTAAGCGAGATTGCTTCTGGCGTTACCGAGTCAGTATTTGCCAGCAGCCCCGGCCTTAATTTAGTCGACGCAATTTTTCACGATGAACCACTGCACTTTGTTGATGATGTGCTCGGTTTACCATATCACGGCACTGATGCTAAAGATGCAGTTTGGCCAGAGCTTACCAAGCTACCCTGCAAACCCAGCGCGGATAGCTTAAAAATGTATCAACGCGCCAATCGCTTACTGGTTGCCTTGTCGCAACAACACAACAATGGCGGCCCGGTGATACGCCAACCTGCCTGGGCAAGTACGTTAAGTCAAAACATCATAAACAACAAAACCGGCAGCCTGCCCAACCAAAGCGACTGTCAGTGGACTAAACAAGGCTTTACACCGGCCCCTGCCGATAAATCTATCTGGAATTTGGATGATACTTTACAAGCCGGACAGATGTTGGCTTTTGGTATTCCGGAAGCCGGTGTTTTTATCTCTGGCGGTATTTCCGCGTTAAGCATATTAAAGCGTAATATGGCGGCCAAGCATCCGGAGCCAAACTCATTTATTACTGCGATTAATAATGCCACGACACAGCTTGAACAACATATCGATAATGAACATTTTGAAAATATTATTTCGCAGGCGACTTCCCGCTTTAGTTTAATTCGTGATCAGGTCGTGACACCGTTTGCCAACGCAATGCATCCGGATGCGACATTTTCGAAGACTGATATTTTGTCTGGCTGTGAAGAAGCTTACCATGACGGCCTTGATTGGCTAACGCAAATGATGTACGAATACACGCCTGTCAGCAGAAACATGGCAGTACCTCCCACATTTAGCGAGTATGCGTTTCGCGCCTGGATTGATTGCGCTAACACCTATTTGTTTGCAATGAAAATTGGCTGCATTCTGACGGCTATCAAAGATATCAGTGATGAAAACTTATCTGATGCGCTTAAGAAGATTAACCTGGTAACCCGTATTTGTGATGATCAGGAGTCTTACAAATATTATGTGCGCATCAATATGCTACTTGGCAGTACAACCGGCATATTTCGCAAACATATGCAAACCACATTGAACTCAATGCATCAAAAATTGGGCAAACGCCTTAATATGATCGGTGCGCCGATTGAAGATGCCGGCTTGCATAAGGAATTTCATAAAAACTGGAAAGTGAGCATTGATAGTGGACTGGGTGCCGATGGCTTTATCACTGGAAACATCAACTGGGATCGTGCCGCCACTGTCAAAAAAGACCACCTGGTCGACGCAACCAAAGTAGGCACCAGCAAACCTGTGCAGGAAATGTGGCAAAAGTCCGGCGCCTTTGCCGTTGGTGAAACTGATAGCTGTGTCGCCAATACGAATAGTTATGCGCAGTATGTCATTAATCACTATGCCGATGCGTACAACTATTCACTGGGAACTGATGCCGACCCAAGCTCAATGTTAGAGCTTGTTGTAAAAATTGCAGATCATTGGTGGGCAACTGACAGTTCATTATGGGCAACATTTACCCGCAGTATTGCCATGCATCAAAGCTATGTTGAGCAAAAAATCCAAACTGCCCAAACGACAGGTGACACAAAGGCTGCCAACCATTGGTCTGACTTTAAGCGCCCATTTTGGGAAGGCTTAAGTGTTCCCGGTGGGCAGACCGGTCGCAATGTATTAAGCGACGTGCTGATACATGTTATTCAAGGTTCCAGCGACGCGCATAAACAAGGCGCGGCCGGCATGGATAATGCCGGAAAAACCGCGCAACAAACCGCCGCTGTCGCAACCGAGGCAGCAAAAAATGCCAGCGCCTATCGCAGCGGCTAACCAGCACTGGAATTGCAATCCATTTGAATCTTAAAAAGGAGTTATATCATATGACAAGTTCTTCCGAATTAAACAATCTTCCTTCCGGCCTAAATGCCTACCATGCGCTGTTAGCGCAAATTGTTGGCCTGGATGGTAAAGACCCACGCATCATTGTGTCCACATCTGGCCCGGTCTATGGTGAGTTTGCGGACCAGGCTAATACTGTTGGCGGCGTTTCCAGCACAGAAAAACCACCACAGCAAAACTGGAGTGATTTGGTCAATAATATCCCGGTAGTAGGGGCTATCTATACGCCCAGTGGTAATATGGCCACTCAAGCCTACGCTGATCTATTAGGCGAAATTCAGTATAGCCTGGCTCGCCTGCAACCCGCCAAAACACCAGAGCAGCAAAAACAACTTGATGATCTGCAAAATCAACGTGATGACCAGTTGACAAAAGTCACTGCTGCCAGAAATGCTGCGGGAAAAGCATTTGCAAGCGACAAAAGCTTCGATTTTGAGATTGGTGTTGCAGCTCCAACTTGGGCCAGCTGGCTTACCACCAGCGAAGCCGGCCAGGTATGGGATACGGAGCAGAAGAAGTTTGACGATCTAAGCACACAAATTGATGCGCTGATTAGCGAAACTGAAGCGACCAAACAAGTGCGGGATGCGATCACTCAATATGACAATGGTATCAATCCGGATAAATCTGGTCTCACACCACAACTGCCTTGGGACTGGTCTGGCGACCTGAACAATGATATTCAGATTTGGCGGCAAAAAGGCGCATCATATGCAGAATCAGTGCAGGCTGCATTATCAGCCAAACAGCCAGCGCCAGCCAAACCGGTTTCTTTTAGCGCAGCTAACGATATTGGCAACAAAAAAGCTACCGCCTCAGAAAGCAAAACCAAAATTTCAGTTGGTTTCCTGTTCGGCTCAACTACCAGTAATAAAAGTAGCAGCTCAACAGAAAATTCCTCTACCGACACAAAAATCGGCCTTCATATGCAGGCTATTCAGGTTGATGTGCGCAACGTAGTGTCCAGTAAACTCAATGGCCGCGACTGGTATCACCAGCAAGTCTTAAAAAATTTCGATAATAACAATTCATTTAATCCACGCGACAGCAAAAGCGTACCACTTCGCAGCAAGCCTCCCAGGCTTTGTGATGTGGCCAACTGGTCAGGCGATGAAGATGATAGCGATGTTTCTGCTTATGGCCTAACCGATAAAGCCATCTATCCATGGCGTATTGCACAAGTGATTATGGCGTTCCAACCCACTATCAGTGTTAGTATGGACAAAAGCACCTATGATCAATTAAAAACCAATAGTGCAAATAGCTCTGGCGGTGGCGGCTTTTTTCTATTTGGCATGGCGAGCAAAGAGCATCAGGATGCAAGTACCACCAGCACCACCAGTTGGGATGATGAATCAAGCTCTATCACTATTGCAGACACCAGCCAGAACCCATTAGTGCTGGGCTTTGTGATGGAGCCTATGCCAGGTATTAAGGGTTAAGGTAGCAACTTACTACACATTAGCACAGTAATCGCACCTGGAGCATATTTACATTTTGCTCCAGGTTGTGATTGCGCTCTACCAAAAAACTAAAAATCAATATGTTCGACAAGTTGCCTGTGCCATTACAATTGTCCCCTGAGCAGCAAGTGTGGCATAACTTACTGGAGCAAATTGCCAGCCCGCATAAAAGCAACGATCAAATTATTATCGCCACCAGTGATCCGCTTTATGGGGAGTTCATTGAAACTAATAATGACAGCGATAAAACCCCACAGCAAAATTGGAGTGACTTAATTGACAATATGCCTAATGTCTCATGCACTTATAGTCCCAGTGGAAACCTGGTCAGTGATATCTACCCGGCTCTGCTAGATGAAATCGAGTGCAGCCTGAACTACACTGAAAATATTAACAACCCGCAATATGAACAACTGCTTAAATTAATTTCACAGCGTGACCGTGCATTAATAACAATTAATCATGCCAAAAAAATTGTCCTGCTTGGATTACAGTTACTGCAGATGCAGGCGAAACAGTCACCAATGGCATTAAAAATTGGTATCCCTATCTCAGCCTGGCGTCAAGCCCGGAGGCATAAAGTTAGCAACCTGATATTAACGCTGGCCGAAAAACGGTTAACCAAACTGAACAATAAAATTAGCGCACTCATTGAAGTCAACCAGGAGCAACAAGCTATCGCAAGTGCGCTGGATCGCTATCACAGCATGATTGACCCGGAACAGCCTGGATTGACAGCACAGCTTCCATGGATATGGCAAGGGGACTTAACAAAAGACATACAGCATTGGCAAGCGCAGGCTAAAGCATATTTGCAGAGGCAAACTCCAATAAAAAAGCCAATTCAACTGGTGGCGCATAGCAAAAATCAACATAAAATCACAACCGGAGAACAGATAAGCGCCGATTTCAGTATTAACAGCATCGAGCTACAAGCCATCGCTGTTGATCAACGCGCCGTATTAGCCAGTGCCGATAATACAAATACGACTTGGTATAACCAAACCTTGCTACAGAAACATAACAGTGATGCCGCATTTAACCCCAAGGACCCACAAGGTAACCCTATACGGCCTCGTCCACCGCGAATTTGCGATATTGCCACCTGGTCTGGACAAATCAACAAAGATATTCAGGCAGCCTACGGTACAAGTGACCAAGCGATTTTCCCCTGGCGTATCGCAAAAGTGATCATGGCATTTCAACCCACAATCACCATAAAACTCAGTCAACACAGCTATCAAAAATTGGATAAAAGCAGCAGCATTCAACACAATAGTGTATTGGGCTATATTAAAAAAAACACGGAGACTCAAAGTATTAGTTGGAACGACAGCACTTCCACAGTGGTCATCAACGATCAAAGCCAATACCCCATGATACTTGGCTTTGTAATGGAATTAATGCCAGGCAAACGACAAGTTAAATAATGAAATTATGCTGCAAGCAGCTAATCCTTACTACGAACAATATCTTTCGACAGTTTACTTAAGTTTATATTATGCTGTTACCTGTATTATTTATTAATGGTCATTTTATACAGCGTTCGGTCTTTTTTGACTAAATGATGGTATAGCGCGGCTGCAACATGGCCTAATATCAAAAGCCACACCAGCCATTCACCCATGACTTTTTTGTGGATAAAGTCTATCGGTTTTTCGAATTCCTCGAATGTGATACCCAGCCCGTCAGTCACCAAAGCAGTGAATAACGGAGTATCAGCGAATTTCGGGATATCAAACAGAAAGAAAAATTCAGTGTTTACGCCGGTGCCGATATAGCCGGTGATCGGCATAATGATCATCACCGCATATAATGCCAAATGCCCCAGCTTGGCAGCCAGATGTTCAAGTTTGGAGCCCGGTTCCGGATCAGGTGAGCGGTTGCTAAGTTTCCATATAATCCGGAGTATCACGACGACTGCAATGGTCACACCAATTGATAAATGCAATTGAAGGGCTGTCCAGTTCTCGGGCGTTTCCGCTTCGGTAAACCATTGGCGGTAATATACGCTGACATACGAGCCCAGAAACAGCAGGGCGGTTGTCCAGTGCAGCCATTTGGCGATGGTGCCGTAACTATCTGCGGTGTTTTTTAGGCTCATAGTCAATACTCTCTTTTGTTTGGTCGTGATTTAACTGCGCTTATCAAGCTGAATCAATTAGTGGAAACCTTAGCGGTCGGCTGGATTGTTTCATTCTGGGTGATAATTCCCTCGTTTTTCCATAATAAGTTCGCGCCCGATACGAACGCAATGAAACAAATTGCCCATAGCAGCACAGGGCCCGCTGCACCCTTTAGTTCGAATTGAAAAAATCTGATTGCAATAGGGTCGCGTGAAAACATATCCAGAACCGCAACCACGGAAAATGATGAAACCGCGGAGATCGCAACACCGATCGTGCCGGCCGGATAGGTTTTAATCATATCCAAAAACCAGCTGTCGGGTATGATTTCCGGAGAGAGAGCGCTGATCACCAGGAAGCCAAAGAAAAAGGTCGTCCATATCGCGGTGCCGATCACTACGCCCCAGGTTGCCCACTTTTTGAGCGGATCCCCTAATTGGGCTATGTCATTTTCATTATTCAATGGGGTCATCCCTGTGTTTGCCGGGTCCTAGTCACCAATGTGAATTTTTATATCATATGGATAAGGCCTGCCGCTACCTGTTTCGATGAAATCTTTCAGGCTCAGTAAATATACCGGCCATTTGGTGCTGAAGTATAAAAAATCGTCTTCGCCGGCATTGTGGTTTTGATGAGTCAGCGTGACAAATACCTGTTCTTCGGACAATTCCAGCTCGAACAGCAGTTCCGAGTCCTGCCATGGGCCGGGGCCGGATACGCATTTCAATCGCACCCGTTCATTTGACTGGAGTTCGTCATATTTAAAACTTAAAACAGCCAGTCCGGTAAATGTCAGATCGATTTGGCTCCCGGTTTCCGCCTGGCCTGAGGCTGACGATGCCCACCATCCGCATAGCCCGTCATGGGTGGTCAGGCTTTGAAAAACAGCTTCAGGTGAGCCTTTGATACCGACTTTGTGTTTAACTTTTGCCATCGTGATTTTTTATCAACTTCGCAATATGTGGTTTATTCTTTCGAACTTTCCATTTAAGTGCAACAGTGCTGTCGGCATTTGTCAGCTATTTTTCAATTGCTTGGTATAAATGAGTTTATCGTCACCCGCATCAAAGAAATTTTTTACGGTGGCTTCCAGTGTGAAGCCGGATTTTTTGTAAAAAGCCCTGGCGGCTTCAAACGCTTCCATACCGGAAGTTTCCACGATAAGTAATCGAACGTCTTTTTTAATAAGCTCATGTTCGATTTTTTCCACTAATGCTGAGCCAAAACCTTTACTCTCTTGGCCTTTTTCCACCCATAACATAAGGAGATTCCATGTGCCCAAAGTAAGCGGCTCCGGGGTGCAGTATGCGACGCCGACCGGTCTGTCAGTGTGCGCTGTGTACCATAAAGCATGGCCGGGGTTGGCGAAGTGCTCATCCATGGTCTGAGATACATGTTTGAGCCCATCCGCATCAAATTGCCCACTTTGTTCAATAATTGAAATGAGCTGCTCTTTTTCATCTGCTGTGGTTTCTTTAATCATTTTTTATAGTTGCATTATGCCTGCATGGGTTGAGTAAAAACCGATATTGCTCCATTTATGGTCAGCCAAAACAGAGGAATATTTGACAAAATAAAAACCAGAAATCTGAGCGTAATATTATTGACCAGAACCTGAACCAGGCTATGGGCTATTCTTAGCAGAACATATGCCCAAGCCAGATACAGATTGATCCCGCTTCCTTCACCTATAAGTGCCAGAGACACAGCCAGTGCATAAAAGAGGGTGGGTTGCTCCATCAGATGTGTATAGTTATCCGCTTTCCACCTGACTTTGGGTGGTAGCGTGGACATTTGCTCTCCCCGCGGTGCGTCCCGGTCCAGTTTCATTCTGGCTGCAAAGATCGCGGGTATGCGTGTTGCATACATCCATATCCACATGATCATTGACCATGCGACTAATGCGATAACGGGAGCGAGAATCTGAGTTTCAATATGCATTTTGGTTTGTTGCCTGTGTGTTGTTTGGTGTTAGCGGCAACCGCAGCAATATCAGCAGGAAATCCTTTTTATTCATTTTTAAACGCTTTTGTGTTGAGTGCCTTGTCCCGGAGTAATAAACAGCATTTTGGTTTTAACATGGGTTTTTGCAGTATGCCAAATGTTTTTCGGTACAATAAGGTATGTGCCGGCAGTATTCAAGCTGACGGATTTTTCTTCGTTTTCGAGTTGTAAAACGAATGTGACTTCACCGGATAATAAAATAACGATTTCATCACCGTGCGGGTGAATTTCCCAGCTGCTCCAGTCTTTATCGAACTCATAACATGAAATCAGCTCATGTCCGCTGAAGCCTTGATAATTTTTATCCAGGCGTTCATACAACGATGCATCAAAGTGTTCAATGGTTGCATGTTTGTCCGGGCTGAGCACAACAAAATCGGTTTCTATTGATCTTGCTTCGTTATTCATTTTTGCATCCTTTGAGACGGAGGAGGGGTGCCCGATTGTGACCAGGTTTTAACACATTATAACCAGCGTCGCACTTTGTTTTTATATTGCAAATATTCATCACCGAACTTCTTTTCGAGATAAGCTTCTTCTTTTTTAATCGCAATATAATAAACCAGCACCGCAGCAGGAATCACGCTGAGTAAAACCCATAGGCTATTCAGAAAAAAACCCATGCCGATCGTGATCAGGCATAAGGCAAGATAAATCGGATTGCGTGAATAAGTATACACACCGTTTGAGATAATGGCGGTTGTCGGTTTCCACGGTTCAATAGAAGTGTTCGCGCGTTTAAACGAGCGACTGATCAGGATAATGACGGTAAACCCTAAAACAACTATGAGCAAACCAGTATATTTAAGTGTCGGTAGGCTAGCCATATCGACAGGATGAATAATATGCACTCCATATGCCGCGATCATTAAAAATAAAAATATCAGCGGAGGTGGAAATTTGACTGAAGGGCCTTTTTTGTCGTCTTCTGAAGCCATATTGGTTTTATTAAGTATTGTGGGTTGCTGAGGTTGAAGATTACCTTTATTGGCAAAAAACAGATAAAAAGATGCTTAACCATATAAATACATTGATTAAAGAAGTGCAACGCGACCCCTTCGATGGCATTGGAAAGCCCGAGCCCTTAAAACATGCTCTATCCGGATACTGGTTCCGCCGGATTAACGATGAGCATAGAGTTGTCTATAAAATTCATGATAACTCCATTCTCATTGCTCAGCTGCGCTATCCTTACTGATATGTAACGCCTTTCTTCAATATGATTTGGTGGTATTGTTAGGCTAGAACATGTTCACTAATCATTTTGTTGAAAGATAGAAGGTCAAAACTACCCTTTATCTCGAATTTGGCTATTCCTAATTCGCTTAGATAGAGCTCAATCTCACAATCCAGATCAAGTGTGCCTGCAGTTTCGACGGAGAACGCTTGAATTTTGCTGTAGGGAAGAGAGGTATAATCTACTTTAGACCCGGTTATGCCTTGTACATTTGCAGCGATTACTCGCCTGTTTGTAAACACCAATTGATCACGAATAGTTTTGAATGCTGCAAATATTGATTCGCCTTCGATAAGGAATTTGTGAAAGTCCTCTCTGGCCTTGGAGGGTTCAATTGGTTTTAGCTTAAAAACGGATGAGTTTTTAAAGTCGATCATTGTTTCTCCTTAGTCTGACATGGTGGCCTAACAGTTATTTATACTAATTTAGTTATTATTGATTCATACGGATTTTATCACAGGTAGTCGCAGTACTCGCCGGTATCCTGGTTAGCCCCAGGTATGTAACTGAAGTTAACTTAAATTGTTCAAAAAGCAAGTGCTATTTCGGCTTTGGGCTCAATGATAATATTCATAATATAAGTATATAGGAGGTAGTTTGGAGCATGTATGCCCTAAAACTGCTATGCCACCGTCGGCTGGATCTGTCTCCATACGTTTATTAAGCATTGGCCCGGTCAAGTTTATACACAACACAATCATCCGTGCCGAATCTTCGTTTTTCAACCAACTTAAACCCCAGCTTTTCGTAAAATCTGCATGCTTTTTCGTTGTTTTCGAGAGGGTCAACTAGTATGGCTTTTACATCTTTTCTTGAAAAACAACGCTTGATCACCATTTTCATAATTGTTGATCCATACCCTTTGCCCAGGTCACTGGATTCACCTAACCATATATCAATCGCACGAAACCCCTCTTCAATCTTGCCCCAGTAATGGCTGTCTTCAGTTTTTGGATCAATAATTTGCACAAATCCTATTGGGCGGCCATCAAGTTCAGCGATTAATTGTTCTCGCCAAGAAGGTTTCCGCTTTAGCTCAGATTCCCACTCCCAATCGTCATTTGGGTCAGCAGCCAATACATGTGGTTGTTTGTCCCAGTGGCGAAGGAGTGACAGATCATCAATTGTTGCGTCTCTGAGTTTCATGTTGGTCGCTTAACGCTGCAAGCAAAGATGAGAGTTTGTGCGAGTCAAGTAGCACGGAGTGTTATAGTTTTGGCCTGCTTTATTAGTCATTTGCTTGAATGTCTTGATGAAGTCTGTGATATTTTTTATACCTAAAATCTCGTGGATCCCTAAAACAATCCGGTAAACCTTCAGGAAAACGCTCTTCTCCAAGAAAAACCAATATATCTGACAAATAGGATGTTACTCTTATCCAAGCATTACGAAATGACTCTATTATCTCTTCATTAAACCCTTCAATGTGCCATTCTCGAATTAGTGCTAAAACCTGAGTTTCATCGGGTGCTAACGCTTGCATCAAGATTGGGTCTTTTTTTGAAAACTCTATAAACCTTTTGATAGCTAGGTCAGAATCTTCGAATGGGTCAACATAAAAGCTAAATTGCATCTTGATTGTGTGGCCTCGGATTGAAGCTACAAAAGCTTTACTTTCGGGCTTCAGCATTGACTTATGAACGATATAGTTACGATGTTGAATTATCTTTGAGAAAAGGTGATCTTTTGACTCAAGCTCGTTCTTTATTGGATTGTGCCATGTAGGAAAGCCATCCATGTTTTGTAGTGCCATAGAGACCATGTCAGGAATTTCCCTCAAAGACCGGATAAAGGCATTCATAGAGTACCTTAGTGCATCTGCATTGTGATAGTTTTCTTCAATTTGGTGGAGGTGCCAATGGCTTTCTTGCCATCTATCTAATACGGCTTCAATTTTTTCAAGGGCACAAGCCATGATTTATGCCTAACAGTTATTTATACCAATTCGCTTATTGTTGATTGATATGAGTTTTGCCATAAGTGATCGCAGTACCCGCGGTATCCTGGTTAGCCCCAGGTATGTAACTGAAGTTAACTTAAATTCTTTAAAAAGCAAGTGCTGTTTTAATGATAATATTTAGGATATATGTTCACAAGAGGGAGTTAGTAACATGCACACACCCAAAACAGCTAAGCCGCCGCCGGATCAGTTGCCGTTTGTTGCGCCGTGCCGTGATATTGGTCTGTGGGCGCCGCTGCGTTGGCTGAAGTTGGGTTATCGTGACATGATAGCTGCGCCGCGTCTGAGTTTGGCGTATGGGCTGCTTATTATGTTGCTGAGTTACGGTGTCAGCGCACTGGCGTATGTTTTCGGCAACTATGTGCTTCTGTTTGTTTTGCTGTCCGGGTTTGTGTTTGTCGGTCCGGTGATTGCAATCGGCCTGTATGAAATCAGCCGGTCTTTGGCTCGCGGGCAAACGCCGGCGCTAGCGGAGGGGTGGCACGCGACCCGGTCTCATCTGGGTAATACAATGATCTTTGCGCTGGTATTGCTGATAATTTTTCTGGTTTGGGTGCGGGCCGGGTCCATGGTGCATGCTTTTTTTCCACCCAATGCGGAACCACAGCTTAAGGATCTGGCATTGTTCCTGGGTATCGGTAGCGCGGTGGGTTCGATTTTTGCGGTTATCGTGTTTAGTGCCAGTGCTTTTTCACTGCCGATGATGGCCGACCGCAAGGTGGATGCGATTACCGCGGTGATCACCAGCGTGAATGCGGTATTGCGTAACAAGCTTTCCATGGTTGTCTGGATTGTGCTTATTGTTGCGGCGGTGGGTTTGAGTTTTGCAACCTTGCTGGTTGGGCTTGGGTTCCTGATGCCGCTGATCGGTCATGCCACCTGGCATGCTTATGTGGAGACCATCGACGCCGGTGACTGGCCGCTTGCCGAGTGAATGTGATTATCGCAGCTTGATTTTCAAATGCGTAAGCGTAGAATTCGTTTGCCAATAGCAATGGGTAAAAATAAATATTCTCCCGGGCAGTTAAATCGATTGTGACACGGATATGTTAAGCGAAGACCAGAAAGCTCAGTTTGTTCTTGATGAAATCAATGCGAGGCGTGTCGAGATTCAGTCGCGGATCGGCCGCGTTGAATCGGATATGCAGTATGGCTTGTTGAGCTCCGGAGGGTTATGGGCCTGGATTCTGACTGACACTACGCGTGATGTTGGTCCCTGGATCGCGTGGTTGCCTGCGATTATCACGGTGTTTTTTTTCGCAAAGTGGCTCGCCCAGGATTTACGCATTAACGGCATCGGGAGTTATCTCAAGGATGTAGAAAGCCAGCTTAATCTGCCTGATGGTCTGGGTTGGGAAACAAATCGCCATCAGTACACCAAGCCACGGCTTGCGGGTTTCACAACATGCTTTTGGAGTGCATTGCTGTTGGGTAATGTTATTGGCGTGTTGACGATTTGTATGCCGGCTTAGCTGCGGTTTTGAAATCAGGTTTAATCAATATACCGGTTAATAAAATCTTTGGGGATGTCGGCGTTTTTTCTGCCGGCAAGTGCGAAGTAATATAAAGGTTCGCCTTCTATTGATAACCTGTGACGGTATCGTTCCAAATAATACAGGTCCAGATATTTAGAAAAAATAAGTTCACGTATCATTCTTGAGAAGCCGCTTTCGTCCGTGTGATCAAGAAACGTTTCTTTAATATTAAATGCAACCCAGCCTTCCGTTTGGATAACATTAAATGCTTCGATAAACGCACTGGTCGGGATATCACCAAACCCGAGTGCTGCCACAGTGACCAGACAGTTTAAGGACCAGGATTCAATGTCTTCTTTGGTGTCTGTATCCAGATTGCAGAAATCTTCAACGTAGTAAGCATCGTAGACGTCGGGTCGATCGCGTAAAGTCGCATCTTCGGCTTCGGCGATAATATCGACACCGACCAGTCGGGCAACGCCGTGACGTTTAAGTGATTCACCCATCATGCCGTTACCGGCACCGAGATCCAGCACACGTAATTCGGTAAAGTGTTCCTGGTTTTGTGCAACTGCAGACTTCAGTATTTCCGTGACTTTGGCAGGCGAGGTGCATTTCAGGCGGTCGTAAAAGACTTGCTCGTACAGACCGGGAATTTTGTATATTTCATCATAGTCATGGAAGCGTATTTTTTGTTGATTGCCGTCTTGAGAGGTTAAATAAAAAAATGCTTCGTCTTGCTTCAAGTGATGGGATTCTGCTTGTGGGAATTGAATTTTGTGTCTTTTGTTAGGCATGTGATTTTTGGTGTGTAATTAATCGAAGTTTCGGCCCGCTATTGCCGGAAAGCCGAAACTGCACATTCTAACAGATTATCCGTCTGGATGTTTTTGGTGCGCAGGGTGGGTGGCCGATTTGACTGGTTTTTCGGGTTTTTATGCAGGTTTGCAGCCAAAACAAGATTAATGTCTGTTGCTGTGCATCGGTTTTTACTTGTTTGTTGACTTGTTGCTAATAACGCGCTGCTGTTGCACTTTTTGTATTTTGAGCTGTATTTGATGCAATTATTTCTCTTTGGCTTCATCTGCGGATTTGCCGCCGAGTTGATCAATTAAAGTGTCCAGCTTTTGATGTAACCGCATAATTTCCAGATCGGTCTTCAGGCTGACTTCATAGTTTGCAGTGATTTCCAGCCGGTCTTTCGCGGCCTGACGGTTTTGCGACATCATTATGATCGGTGCCTGTAATGCGGCCAGTGTTGAAAGGCCAAGGTTGAGCAAAATATAAGGGTAGGGATCGAATGCCTGTGTGGATGTCAGTAACAAAGAGTTGATTAACATCCAGGATGCCATCAGCATCATAAAAATCAGAATAAAAGTCCATGAACCACCAAACCCTGCAACTTTGTCGGCCAGCTTCTGGCCGATGGTCAGTTTTTCCGAAAACAACTCATTAATGTTTTCCGCGACCGGCTCCTGGTTCGCAATGCTTTCAATAACATTTTTTTCTGCATGCGACAGTTCACTGTATTTTGTTCTCAATAATGTTTTGGCAAGGTTTTCGATGTATTTGATCATTGCCTGTCCTGTGTCCTCGTTGATCGGTGTTTGGATTTTAGCAGGCCCTGGTTTTGCTTTGTGATTTTCTGCAATATGGCAACTATAACTTATGTCTAACCCGCATGACTTTTGCTATATAGCGTGGAGCCCGGTGGTTATATATAGTGTGCATGGCATATATATTCATTTTTTATCGGGGGAAAGGTTATGGTGGAGAGTGTTAACGCGGTTTCAAGTGTGGCTCCGGGCGATGGTCCGGTAAAGGTCAGTCAAAGTAATTCTTTGGATCAACGCATAGATCAGTTTATGGACAGGCTTAAAGATGCGTTTGAGCAGCAGATTCAACTTGAGCAAGATGGTGAGCGGTTTCTTGAGCGGGTTGCAGAAATACCTGTGGAATTTTCAGTTAAAAGTGAACAGTTGCAAGTAAAGGCGGAAGCCACTGATGCAGCAATCAAGATTTCCGAAGAGCCACGGAAAGGTGATCCGAGGCCTTAGCTTAGGCGTCTTGCCGTACGGATCTGAAATCCGCTTTATGCTTATTAAGTATCATCGATTCATTTGCTAAAAAGGGCATTCAGTACTAAAAGTGTTTTATTGTACTGAATGTCGTTCTATGACCTGATTCAGCTCTGGTCATTTTGTAAGTTTATTTCCCGCATATTTGCCAAATCATGCAGATCGGTTTGTGTCTGCCTGCGTGGTTTACAACTACCAGTAACTCAGCTATAAACTCTATACCTTTTATAAAAACTGATAGTAGGGCTTCTGATGGTTGATTGCTTTCCGAGGGTGGCTGCCCATGGCTGAGATACCGGTACGTATTGTGAATATTGGGGCGGCGGCCGGTTTTACGAACGGTATTGTCAGCGGCAATATTAAAGGTGATATCGGTGCATCAGTGACGATCACCGCGGATGTCTGTCACGGTATTGAGCTGGGTATTGGTGCCGAAGCACAGGCCAAAGCAGATGCCAATGCAACATTGGCGTTTATTGGTGCACGGGCGCAGGGGCAGGCGTCTGCATCTGCCGGTGCGAAAGTAAAAGCACGGTTAGAACCGAATCTGTTCGATAAAATGGGTTTGACTTTAGAGGCCGGTGCGTATGCTTATGCGGCGGCTGCCGGTAATCTTGGGGTTTATCTCGACCCGTCTTTTTTCAGTCAGTTTATCGAAGCGGAACTGGATGACTTTTCCGGCGACCTGTTCATTATTTTCCTTGATGAAATTGAAGCCGAGGTCGGTGTTTGGGGCAAGGTTGCAGTCAGTGCAATGGCCGAAGGTCATGTGAATCTTATTCTGGATATGCAAAATCTTTCCAGCGGATTTGAAATTAATGCCGGCGGTAATGTTGGTTTGAAAGCCGGCGGCGGTTGTGATTTTTATGCGGAGGTTGGTTTTAAAAATCTGCGCCGGGCGGTGCGACGCGCAACGCTCAGAACCAATAAAGAACTCCTCGGTATGATCAATCGCTCTGATCTGCCGCAAAAAGAAATTCTGTCGATGGCGTTTGATTTCAGCTTTCCGTTGTTGGCGTTGATCGCATTCGATATCGGTCGGAAAAGTTATGAGAAAAAAGCGCTGACCACGCCGCAGGATATTGCACAAATCGTAATGGAAAACTTTGTGCAGAATCTGCAGCGTTTTGCGCTCGACAGATTAACGGAAGCGGCGATCGGTTGGCTGGAACAGGAGTTTGCGAGCTTGTATGTTCGCGCAACCCGCAGCGAATGGTCGGATACCCAGTCGGAAAACCTGCAGCTGCAATTGGAAAATCTGATCGCAACCTTGCGCAAAGGCGAATATAAAACCGAGGATATCGTACAAATTATCAGCACGACCCTGGAAATTGTCGATGTGCTTGACGGCAGTGCGCTGGATCGTTTTAAACGACCGGTATCGATCTTCTGGGTTGGTTCGATGCTGTCTTTGGTTGTTAAAGATATGCTCGCGACATTTTATGCCGAGGTCGGTGTCAGCTCCAGTCTGGTTGGTCAGGCCGGTTTTGCCGCGGCAAATAATTTGTTGCCGACCGCGCCGCAGTTTATCAAAGATGCGATTGCCGAAGAGCTTGGCGATACCATTATCGAGGTGGATGTTGCGATTTGTGTCGACTATCTGATTACGGTTGGTTGTACTGAAGTCTTGGACCGCTATGCGCCGCAGTTCAAAGCATTGCGTGATCAGTTGGCCGGTCATTTTCCGGTCAGCGAGGGTGAGTTTGCCGAGGATCTGTTACGCCTGCTGGCCGGGCAGGGGGATATGTCGGATCTGAACAGTTATTCTGCGTTCAGAGCATTTTTCAAAGATCAGGTTCTGGAAGGTTTTATTATTAATGAGCTGTTGCCGCAGATTAAACAGTCAGCGGGCAGTGAACAATTAACGGAATACCTGGAGGAAGTGGTTGAACCCAGCGTCTGGCTGATGAATGATTTTGTGTTCAGTAAACTGGACCAGGTGATGCTTGATAATCTGCACGGCATGTCAGAAGATGAGCTTGCGCAGTTTATGGACAGTCTTGCAACCGGTTCCGGTGTGGTTGTTTATCAGATTCTGGTACGCAACATTCTTTATTTTGATCATGTGTTCACAAACTTTGTATTGGATAACGGCTATCAGGGCTTTCGCAATATGCGTATGCAACTGGAGCAGCCGTCGCATCCGTTGTTTGTAACCTGCAGAACTTTATTTGAATCACATTTGCCCGGGCAACCGAATCTCGCTACGCATACTGAAGCATTGCAAACATTGCTATACGATATGATGGCTGCGTTCGAGCATGTGTTTGGTCCGACGATTCATACTCCCGAACGCCGGCGCCGGATGATGCAACTGAAGCGCGATATTTTATTATCCATCGGTGGTCGTTGGGATCGGGCTGATACGATGATGCCGGAAGCGGCGATCGCAGAGTTTGTCGATTGCCTGCATATTCCGGCGCCGGATAAGTTACAGGCATTCGGTGAGCTGCTGGCCGAAATCGGTTATGAGTCTGCCCTGGTTTTTATTCAACGGATGGCTTTGCCTTTTGGTGATTTTTATTTAAGCCTGACCATGGAGGCATTCCGGGAAATGCGGCAGGATTTAAATGTGTTTATCGGTGAGCTATCGGATGCCGCACAGCAGGCGCTGGAAAATCTTGATGCATTAACCGATGCGCTACAGCAAAATATTCTGGATGCGCTGGCGGCGGTGGAAGTGTTACTTGCTGAGCTTGAAACAATGATTCAGGCGCAGCTGGATGATTTTACTCCGCTCGCAAAAACCGCGATCCGGCTTGCCGCGGAACAGGCGGCTGTGACTGATGCAGTTAATGGTGGTGCGACGGAATCACAGGCGCGCGCTGATTTTTATACAAACGCATGGCCCGTAGCAGAGCCGCTGGTTGACACTGCGCTTGCGGCTGCACAGCCGATTGTGGATACGTTTTTTGATGTCGTGCAGACCGCACTGGACAATGGTGAAGACGGTGTGCAAAGCCTGTTCGCGTGGATTGAAAGCACTGAAGATGCATTGATTCTGGCTTTAACCACGATGGTAATTTTGCCGGCTGAGGAGGCTGCAAGTGCCGCAACCGATGCAGTGTTCTCTGAGCTGTTTTTAAATGCAGTGGATGATTATCTGACCGCACGTGAAGAACAAAAAGAACTCGAAGTTCAACAGCATCAGACGCAGGCCGATTTGGTTCTTGCCGAAGAGGAAGAGCGATTGGCGCGTGAGGCATTGCGTGAAAACGCACACCAGACTGATCTGCGGGTTGAAATCATGAATCCGTTACCGGATCTGGAATATATTTATCCGGCATCGGTGGAAATCACTATCGCGGTGTATGGTGCGACTGCAAGCATTATGTCCAATCCCCGTTCGGCACGCATACAGTTAATGTTGAACGGTCGCGCGTTGCCGTATCAGCCGGCGGATTGGAAATACAACAGCGATAGCCATCGTTATGAATTAAACCGGGTCTTCGAGCCGGGCGGTCTTGCCGATGGCATGAATATGCTCGAAGTCAGCTGGATCAAAGGGCCCGATGAATCCGAAACTTCACGCGTTGCTGCCGGGTTTATGGTCGATGCATCGCGGTATCATCCGCGGGAGGATTTTGAAATCAGCATTGATGCTGATCCGCCGGGGCGGGATGTTGATCATGAATATGTTCAGGTCGGCTGGAACGGTGATGCGCCGCTGGACTTAAACGGTTGGGTTATCCGTGATCTTGTCGGACATACTTATCAGTTTAGCGATATTGTACTCAGACCCGGTGATAACTTTAAATTGTTTACCGGCGGTTCGCCGGATGATGACCAAAAGGAACTCGATCGGGAGAATAAAATTTTATATATGGGTCGGGGTCGCGCGGTCTGGAATAACGAAGGTGACACACTGATGTTGTCTGACCCACAAAAACACATGGTTGTTACTCACACTTATTGATTGACGGTAAATACGATGACTGCGCTTGCTAGCCTGGATACATATGAATCATTTATCAATCAGCTGGAAGATTTTCTGCACCTGTTGCTTTCCGGGCAGAAACGGCTGGATAACGTTCGTTTCGAAGCCAGTTTTGTATTAAGCAATTTTGCGGTGAATTCCAGTGAGTTGACGGATGAGCATCGGGGTATTCTGGATGATCTGGCAGCGACAATTTTGAGCCAGGGTGTTGCAACCACCGATAACACAGCAGTTGCGACCGTTATCGAGTTTGATCAACTGCTCGGTCGTGCGAGCCAAACCGGCAATGAGGAAAACAACCTTGAATTAAGCCGGGCACGGGCCGAAGCGGTGCGTCGGCGTTTGTCCGATAGTGGGTTATCGTATCTGCCGGCGGTCACCGCGTTGGGCAGCAGTGAGCCTTTGATTGACAGTGACCAGGATGAAATTGAAATCAACCGCAGTGTTGAAGTTAAAATGCTGGTCTCAATGGATGCTTCACCGTTGGAGGAAGAACTGGATCACTGGGAGGACATTGCCGAGCATACAATACCCGATTCGGTAAAAACCATTCTCGACGATCGCGACTTTAACATTCAAACGCTGGAGAACGCTCATCCTGATGCAAAAACCAATCTGGATTTTTATCAGGTGCGAATCACACAGATGCCGGAGAAAAGCCCGGGCGTTCTTTACACAATGCCGGAGCTGCTCAACGAGATTCGTTTGAATTTCAGTGATCTGATTTCTTTGTTTAACTCAGACGATAACCCGCATGTTCCGGTATTTTATAAACTACCGATGTTGATTTCGCCGATAGAAATGGCTGTAACCGCCGCCGGGTATACCCGGTTTAATCCATATTCTGCTCAGGATGAAGCGATATGGCTAAGTGACTCACCATTGGGTGCGGTGATGCAGTTCGATTCACTGGGTGAGGATATGGGCGTGGTGTGCACCGCCTATGAACAAGATTACTGGATTTTTACCACGGTTGGTGATGCCCGTTTAGGTGGTGATATCGGTACGCATCCGGTTTCCGGCAACCGTAAGTTCGGTTATTTTCAGGATACCTCCGGTCATAACGTGGTGTATACCAAAGGTATTGACCGGACTTCGGGTACGCTTGAAACTGCTGCCGACTTCGCGGTATTTCACGGCGGGCATCTGATCTGGGTTTCCTTTCAGGCCGGGGTTAAAAAGTATGTTGAAGAGCGGGGCGGCAGTGCTGAGATTCTGCGGCCGTCCAGTAACCGCAGCGACCATGCCGATATTCAGGCGCATTTTTTTGATCAGTAAAGGATGTTAGGACTTACACCGTTATGCTCAGTGAGCCACACACTCCATTATAAAGCCATTGTTCGATGTTCCTGTTTATTGCTTGGCTTTACCGCGTAGTCCAAGCAGCCCGAACACCAGCGCTGAACTCATTAGCCATATTGTTGCCGGCAGCGGCACTGCCGGAGGTGGCGGCGTAAAACCGCCGACACGGCCATGTTCCTGCACAGAGAAAGGTGTGCCCGGTGTATCCTGAAAAACAAAGTAAAAGCTGCCGTCTCCGAAAATATCAAAATTCAGTGCGGCTGTCGGGTCTGGCGTGACATTAATGCTGTCGAACCCGGTATTGGAAAAAACACTTTGGCCGTTAATGTCGATAAATTCAAAAAGAATTGATGGACCGGTAGTCAGGTTTCCGGTAGTTGTCGGCAGGGAAATATCAAAATTTGTTAATGCGGAAAAAGTAAAACCAAACACAGTGCTCAATGTGCCGGGAGCAACTTCAGGATCAACAATTTGAAAGTTATATGCCAGCAGGTTTAACGGTAAAAATATATCAGGTGCATTGAACAGAGTGTGTTGTGTGCCGGAACCAATAATTGCCGGATCAATCACTACGTCTTCGGTAATCAAGTCGGTTGCGACCAGTGAGCCGGCTGCAAGTGATGCAAGCGGATCAATTGTTTGTGCGGAGGTTAATGTGAAAATACCGGTGTTAATGCTCACTCCGTTCAGTACCAAAGTGTCCGGTGGTGTTAAAGTAATCGGTGCGGCGCTTAGCTGACCTGTGATTAACGCGATCGGTAAAATTATCCAGTTTATTTTTTTCACAAGCATGCTCCTTGCGTGTTTTCCAATTATTTTGTTTCGGGTGTTGTCTTCTATTTATATAGAAAGGCCCTTATCAATAATGCTTTGATAATACTCCCGGTTGGCTGCTTCACTGTCGCCGCCTCTGAATACCAGAGCGCCCGATGAAAAGGTCGTGCCGTAGGTCGCAACCAGATTCAGGGTCTGGCCCAGCCCGGAGAAAAATTCATGTTCAGAGAGATGACTCAATGGGTGAATAAATACACTCCATAGTTTTCCTTTCGCGATGGCGTAACGCGCATCCAGTGCGGCATCGAAGTTGGCCTGCATTAAACGCTGTAAGCGTTCCTTATCCAGGTCTTTTTCATCGGCAATAGGCGACATGATTCGCATTCGGTCGGCTTTTTCATCAGTGACCACATAAACACCGATGTCTTTATAACTAAATTGCCAAAGCCCCGGCCGGCCTTCAACCTTTTCGCTGATGCGTTTAATCAGCTTTTCAAGTTGCTGGTTGTTCATTTGTGTGCCGGTTTCTTCCTGTTGCCCGGATTCGGCACAGGCGAAGCTGGTAAATATTAACCCGGCAAAGAGTATGCTTTTGATAACCATATGTTTAGCCCTGAGTGGTTATGATAATACTGTTGTATTATTCACAATACTTTAGAGCCTGTCCAGCATCACAAACCCGGCGATGGTTGCAGATCAATGGCGACGCAAACCTTCATAGACAATTTGCCACTGGTTTTCAGCGGATTTTCGCCAGTACTGGGTTTTATTTGCACGTGCGTTGAAATTATTACTACGATAGCTTTGTCGATAATCGATTTGAACCAGGTTATTTTCTCCCGGGTATCGATAAATACTGATATCACTTAGCTCAACCTCAATTGAGGTTTTGTTTTGGTTTATGTGGCGTTTTTTATTTTTCCAGCCCTGATAATTCAGTTTTTCGGTTTTGAATTCAGTTGCATAGTGCTTTATGTAGTTTTCAAAGTTCAGGCTTTCCCAGTCTGTTTGCCAGTTGTTGAGTGCATTAAGCAACTCTCCGGCCAGTTGCTGTTGTTCTATCGGTTCAAGCCATTCTACGTTATCAGCAAGTATCACCGGTGATTTGCCGGTTTTGGCATAGTGCCGGATTGCATCAAAGAGGGTGTTGCTGAGTGTAACACAGCCGCGACTGGAGCGCGGTGTGCGGCTGTATGTGTCACGTGGCACGCCGTGCAACCAGATACCGTCGCCGGTACGCTTTAGCAGGCGGTCCCAGTTGTTTGGATAGCTAAGTGTCAGGGCGCCGATGCCGTATAGTTCAGCGAGTTTTTTGTCCGGCAGGTAACCGGTGATTTGGTAAATGCCAATCGGTGTGCGGTGATCTCCGCGCAGTTGTTTGCCGGTGCCCTGTTTGCCGATACCGGCGTAGTAATCTGCGAGCCTGATCAGCTGGTTGTTTTTATGTTCAAGCAGATAAAACCGTGCACTCGTCATATCGACCAGCAGTGCATGCTTGATATTGTCTGCCAGTTTTAAAATGTTTGCCGGCACCTGCTGTTCGGCGGGCGCTTGATATTGCCGGCGTAGCTGCAGTTCTGCGAGCAAGGCTTCCGGCATAAATTCATCTTCCTCCGGTGCAATGGGAGTGGGGCCGGCAGTTGCAGGGGCTGTTTGGCTTGTAGCGGCTTCGGCGATAATATTACCCAGCCTAAAATTCGGAAAAAGCTCACGCAGTGTTTCGCTGTGTGTCGCAGCGGTTTCCCAATTTTGTTGATCGATTGCGGATAATGCCTGCAACAGAATTTGTTCGGCGGTATCTTCGGGTAAGCGTGTTTGCTCCGGGTTTGCGGAAAATGCCGCTGTCAGCAGTAACAGGCAGAGTGGCGTTCGCAGATTTTTTTTATCAAGCAGGAACAGGCGGCGCATGCGGGTATCTTAACACTGGTGGCAGTACTGCGGTTAACCTAAATATTTTGCAGAACTCTGTGCGATGGTTGACGAACAACCCGGGATACGGGTAGCATTAACCCTGTTCATGAAGCGCTGATTTGATATTTCAGCTTGCGGGCGCTTAATAAATACGGCTAAAGCGGAGTTAACGGCCTGCTTTAGCAACTAGAGCGGGTTTTTTTATGCCTGTTATGCAGCCCACCCGCTTCGATTGCTTTAATCCGATAGAAATGAGTGAAGAAAATGACAGAAGATGACTGGAAGCAGTATGCGTTTGAAACCCGCGCGGTCAGAGCCGGACACCGGCGTACCGATGCCGGCGAGCAGGGTGAGCCGATTTTTACGACCTCCAGTTTCGTGTTTAAATCAGCCGCACAGGCAGCGGCGCGTTTTAGTGGCGATGAAAGCGGCAATGTCTATTCGCGGTTTACCAATCCGACTGTGTCGATTTTTCAGGATAGGTTGGCTGCATTGGAAGGTGGCGAGGCCTGTGTTGCGACGTCGTCCGGTATGTCGGCGATCCTATCGACCGTATTGGGGTTGATGAATGCCGGCGAGCACTTGTTATCGTCGGTCAGTATATTTGGTGCGACGACCGTATTGTTCAGAAAGTATTTGCCGCGTTACGGCATTCAAACCGATTTTGTACCGATGGCGGATTTAAATGCCTGGCAGGCTGCGATCAAGCCCAACACCAGGCTGTTGTATTTGGAAACCCCGTCAAACCCATTGACCGAGCTGGCTGATATTCGGAAGCTTGCGGATCTGGCGCATGCAAACGGTTGTTTGTTGGTGGTCGATAATTGTTTTTGTACACCGGCGTTGCAGCAGCCGCTGGCCTTAGGTGCAGATATTGTGATTCATTCGGCGACCAAATATCTGGACGGGCAGGGGCGTGGAATCGGCGGCGCGGTGGTGGGTCCGAAACAAGAGGTTGATGAGGAGATTTTCGGGTTTTTGCGCACGGCCGGACCTTGTATGAGCCCGTTTAATGCCTGGGTATTTTTAAAAGGTCTGGAGACGCTGGGCATACGCATGCAGGCGCATTGTGAGAATGCACAGAAACTGGCCGAATGGCTGGAATCCCACCCGCAGGTTAAGCGGGTTTATTATCCCGGGCTTAAATCACATCCGCAGCATCAGCTGGCTGCGGCTCAGCAAACGGGTTTTGGCGGGATTGTGTCGTTTGAATTGGCTGATCGTGCTCAGGCATGGCGGTTGATCGACAATACGCGTTTGATATCTATTACTGCGAATCTGGGCGACACTAAAACCACTATCACTCATCCGGCAACCACAACGCATGCGAAACTGACGCCGGAAGAGCGTGCTGAGGCAGGCATTTCTGACGGTTTGGTCCGTATTGCGGTGGGTTTGGAGCATGTTGAGGATATTAAGAAAGATCTTTTACCGGGGCTGGGTGGGTGATACCCGGTGTCGGAGGAAATGCCTGTCGCCAATAAGCAAAAACCCCAACCTTGCCGTTGGGGTTTTTGCTCCTCCGTGATGCAGTGTGGTGGCTTGGTAAAGAAGTGAATTCCTTAAATTAGAACCTCCTAATCGTTGCTCATCCTTGATTGCGAGTCCTTTCTGACTTCTCTAGCCTTTCCTCTTGGTTAAATACATTACCACTTTTCTGGAGTGTGACATTTCTCACATAACCCATAATCTTGTAGGATTTTTCTGACATTTCGGCCGATATCGAAGGCTTCGGAGCCCCCCGTTTTTACGCCGGTTATGGCACGATTCCGGCAAATCACTATATATTGCGCATTATGTGTTATAAACCCCATGATATTGGGTTAAGATCGCTTTTTTCTGATAAAGGGGCAGTTAGTGAGCACAAGTTATGATGCTGCTGATATTGAGGTGCTCAGTGGTTTAGAGCCGGTACGAAAACGTCCGGGTATGTATACCGACACCAGCCGGCCGAATCACCTGGCAATGGAGGTCATAGACAACAGTGTCGATGAGGCACTGGCCGGGCATGCATCACAGGTCCAGGTGACGGTTTATAAGGATGGCTCACTGGAGGTGGTCGACGACGGTCGCGGCATGCCGGTCGATGTACACCCGAAATTAAAGGTTTCCGGTGTCGAGGTGATTCTGACCAAGCTGCATGCCGGCGGCAAATTTTCCAACAAAAACTATACGTTCTCGGGCGGCCTACATGGTGTGGGTGTGTCGGTTGTCAATGCGCTGTCAAAACGACTGGAAGTTAAAATAAAGCGCGGTGGTAAAGAATATTCGATGAGCTTTGCCGACGGCAATAAAAAATCGGCACTCAAGCAGATGGGTAAAGTCGGCCAGCGCAATACCGGCAGCAGTATACGCTTTTGGCCAAATTCAAAGTATTTTGATTCTGACAAGTTTTCGGTCAGCAGGCTCAAACATTTATTACGTGCGAAGGCGGTGTTGTGCCCCGGACTGGTGGTTGAGCTTTATGATGAAAAAAGCAAAGAGAAAAATGAATGGCAGTATGAGGATGGCCTGAAAGCCTATTTACAGGAAAGCCTGGAAGGTTGGGCCTGCTTGCCCGAAGAGCCGTTTGCCGGTTCAATGGCCGGGCATCACGAAGCGGTCGATTGGGTGGTCTGCTGGCTGCCGGAAGGCGGCGAGCCGTTGCAGGAAAGTTATGTGAATCTGGTGCCGACCATGCAGGGAGGTACGCATGTAAATGGTTTACGTACCGGTCTTACCGAGTCCATGCGTGAGTTCTGTGAATTTCACAGCTTGTTACCCCGCGGGGTTAAGCTGAGCCCGGAAGATGTATGGGATAAAGTCAGTTATGTACTGTCATTGAAAATGCAGGAGCCGCAATTCTCCGGTCAAACCAAAGAGCGGCTTTCCTCCCGTGAGTCCGCCGCATTTGTGTCGGGTGTGGTTAAAGATAGTTTCAGTTTGTGGTTAAACCAGCATGCTGAGTTAGGTCAGCAACTGGCGCAACTGGCGATTGCATCTGCGCAAAGTCGTTTAAAAGCCGCGAAGAAAGTTGTGCGAAAAAAAGTCACCGGTGGTCCGGCTTTGCCGGGTAAGCTGGCCGACTGCACTTTGCAGGACCCGAAAGTGACCGAGTTGTTTTTGGTTGAGGGGGATTCGGCCGGAGGCTCCGCAAAGCAGGCGCGTGACCGTGAGTTTCAGGCGATCATGCCGCTGCGGGGTAAGATTTTAAACACCTGGGAAGTTGACCCGGAGCAGGTGCTGGGTTCGCAGGAAGTGCATGATATTTCCGTCGCAATCGGCGTTGACCCCAGTTCTTCTGATTTAAGCGGATTACGTTATGGCAAGGTCTGTATTCTGGCGGACGCGGATTCGGATGGTGCGCATATCGCAACTTTACTCTGTGCGTTGTTTTTACGCCATTTTCAGAATCTGGTCAGTGCCGGTCATGTGTATGTCGCGATGCCGCCGTTATACCGTGTCGATGTCGGCAAAGATGTCTATTACGCGGTCGATGATGCGGAGCGTGAAGGCATACTGGACCGGATTGAGGCGGAGAAAAAAACCGGCAAAATTACGGTGACCCGTTTTAAAGGTTTGGGCGAGATGAATCCGCTGCAGTTGAGAGAAACCACGATTCATCCCGATACCCGCCGGCTTGTGCAGCTTACGGTTAAAGCCGGCGATGATACGCACAAAATTTTCGATATGTTATTGGCCAAGAAACGTTCGGCTGACCGCAAAGCCTGGCTGGAAGAGAAGGGTAATCTGGCTGAAATTCAGTGATGCTGAAGAGAGCAGTGGCAGACATTCAATCAGAGTAGATAAAGTATGAGCAAGAATTTTGAGATGGACTACGAAGGCATCGAAAAGCTGCCGTTGAAAACCTTTACCGAGAAAGCGTATCTGGATTATTCCATGTATGTGATTCTCGACAGGGCGTTGCCGCATATTGGTGACGGTTTAAAACCGGTGCAGCGGCGTATTGTGTATGCGATGTCAGAGCTGGGATTGAGCGCGGTTTCCAAGCATAAAAAATCCGCCCGTACTGTCGGCGATGTGCTGGGTAAATATCATCCGCATGGGGATTCGGCCTGTTATGAGGCAATGGTGCTGATGGCACAGTCATTCAGTTATCGTTATCCATTGGTCGACGGTCAGGGTAACTGGGGTTCTCAGGATGATCCCAAATCATTCGCGGCGATGCGTTATACCGAAGCCCGTTTATCGGCTTTTGCAAAATTGTTATTGCAGGAACTTGGTCAGGGTACGGTCGACTGGCAGCCTAATTTTGACGGTACTCTGAGCGAGCCGGTATTGCTGCCTGCGCGTGTACCGCATGTGTTGCTAAACGGTGCGACCGGCATTGCAGTCGGTATGGCCACCGATATTCCCCCGCATAATCTCAACGAGGTTGTAGATGGTTGCATCGCATTGCTGGACAACAGCAAACTCAGCATTGAAGAACTGTGTGAAATTATTCCAGGGCCGGATTACCCTGGTGGTGCGGATGTTATTACACCCAAAGAAGAGTTGCAGGCGCTTTATAAAACCGGCAACGGCACAATTCGCCAACGCGCGGTTTACACTGAGGAGCAGGGGGAAATTATTGTAACTGCATTACCGCATCAGGTTTCGGGTGCGAAAGTGCTGGAGCAGATTGCCAATCAGATGCGTGCCCGCAAACTGCCTTTGGTTGAGGATCTGCGTGATGAGTCGGATCATGAAATGCCGACCCGGCTGGTGATTACGCCGCGTTCCAACCGGGTCAATGTCGATGAGTTAATGGCGCATTTGTTTGCAACCACCGATCTGGAAAAAACCCACCGCGTTAACCTGAACATGGTTGGCATCGACGGCCGGCCGAAGGTACAGAATCTTAAAGCCGTATTACTCGAATGGCTGAAGTTCCGGATTCGTACCGTAACCCGCAGACTCGAATGGCGGCTCGAAAAAGTTGATCAGCGGCTGCATATTCTGGCAGGTTTGTTGATTGCTTTTCTGAATATCGATGAAGTGATCAAAATTATTCGCAATGAGGATAAACCCAAACCGGTTTTAATGAAGCGCTTTAAGTTAAGCGACCGGCAGACCGAAGAAATTTTAAATTTAAAGCTGCGCCATCTCGCCAAACTTGAAGAGATCAAAATTAAAGCGGAACAAAAAGAGCTGAAATCCGAAAAAGCGGAACTGGAGAAAATATTAGGCTCGAAAACCCGTTTAAAAACACTGATTAAGAAGGAACTGAAAACCGATGTTGATGAATACGGTGATAAACGCCGTTGCATCATCAGGCAGTCCGGGCTTGCCGCGCAGGCGATCGATGAGTCTTCATTGGTTTCAATCGAGCCGTTAACGGTAATTTTGTCCGAGAAAGGCTGGGTGCGTTCGGCGAAAGGGCATGAGCTTGATCCGACCGGTCTGAGTTTTAAAACCGGTGATGGTCTCCAGCAGGCTGCGCGCGGGCGCAGCAATCAGCCCGCGGTGTTTTTGGATTCAACCGGCCGGGCGTATACTTTGCCCTCACATGGTTTTCCGTCCGCGCGCGGGTTTGGCGAGCCTCTGACCGGAAAGTTGAATCCGCCTGCGGGTGCTGAGTTTGTCGGTGTGATGCTCGGGCAACCGGACGATTTGTTTTTTCTGTCGACTGATGCCGGTTATGGGTTTGTCGCGACATTCAGTGATCTGCAAACCCGTAACAAAGCCGGTAAATCGCTGCTGTCCGTCCCCAAAGGCGCAAAAGTATTGCCGCCGGTAAAAGTTCGCAGTTTTGATGATGACTGGCTGGTCGGCATCACCCGGGAAGGCTATATGCTGGTAACCGCGCTAAATGAAATGCCGAAACTGGCGCGTGGCAAGGGGGTAAAATATATCAATATTCCCGGCCCGAAGCTGAAGCAGCGTGAGGAGTTTGTCTCACATGTGGATATTGTGCAGGACGGCGAAAAGCTAACGGTCTATTCCGGGAAAAAGCACAAAACCATGAAGGGAGAGGAGGTGGATGAGTACGCCGGGGAGCGCGCCCGCCGTGGCCGCAAGTTGCCGCGTGGCTACCAGAGTGTCGACAGACTGGAAATTCATCACGAATAATCAGCTCTTTAAAACCAAGGAAGTGCCCATATGTATTATTCGAATCGGCAGGATGCGGAACTAATGCGCCGGTTTGTGAACAAACGCCTGTAATGTTTATCGCATATTATTGTGTTGACCGTTTAAAACCGAGGATTGTTTATGAAACGCGTTTTTTTATTTCTCGCGACCAATATCGCGATATTGGTGGTGCTGAGTATTACATTGCGGTTGCTGGGGTTTGAAGGCTACCTCGACCAGCAGGGTGTGAACCTGAATTTACAGTCAGTGCTGCTTTTTGCGGCAGTATTTGGTTTTGGCGGGTCATTTATTTCCCTGGCAATATCCAAGTGGAGTGCAAAGCGCATGACCGGTGCAAAGGTCATTACCCAGCCGCGCAGTTCCACCGAAATGTGGCTGGTTGAAACTGTGCAGCGACAGGCCCGTCAGGCGGGTATCGGCATGCCGGAAGTCGCGATTTACAATGCGCCTGAAGTGAATGCGTTTGCCACCGGCATGAATAAGAATAACGCGTTGGTTGCGGTCAGTGCCGGTTTGCTGAACAGCATGACCCAGGATGAGGCTGAGGCGGTTTTAGCGCATGAGGTCAGCCATATCGCAAACGGTGATATGGTGACGTTGGCTTTGATTCAGGGTGTGGTCAATACATTCGTGATATTTTTATCCCGTATTATCGGTCATTTGGTTGACCGGGTGATTTTTAAAGTTGAGCGTGGTCACGGCCCGGCATTTTGGATCACCGCAATTGTTGCGGAGATAATACTGGGTATCCTGGCCAGTGCTATCGTGATGTGGTTTTCGCGGCAACGCGAGTTTCGTGCTGATTCGGGCGGTGCCAGTCTCGCCGGCCGGGAAAAAATGATTGCGGCACTGCAGCGGCTGAAAATGCAGCACCACCCTTCACAGCTGCCCGATCAAATGGCCGCTTTCGGTATTTCCGGTGGTATGGGTGCCGGTCTGAAAAAGCTTTTTATGACACACCCGCCTTTGGATGAGCGTATCAAAGCTTTGCAACAAATGGTTTAAGTCGCTATTTTGTAAAGTGGCTCTATAAGCCTGGGTTTTTTACTATTAGTAATAGGACTGTATTTATAACGCTGGTTGTTGTAATGCGGTATCAAGTGCCTGTCCTGAACACTTGAAAATACATTTTTAATCTCCATATATACGTTATGGGCAATGTTGCCAAGCAAGTTGCCTTTCTATTAATTATTTACGTATTGCTTCTTATGGAGGATGTGTTATGAACTCGATTGACTTTACACCACTTTATCGTAGCAGTGTTGGTTTTGATCGCCTGGCTTCATTATTGAACAGCGCACTTAATACCGAGACTGCGTCCGCAGGGTACCCGCCTTACAATATTGAAATACGTGATGAAAACCAGTACGCGATCACGCTGGCGGTGGCAGGTTTTGCTGAAAGCGAGCTGGATATTCAGGTTGAGAAAGGCGTGCTGACTATCCGTGGCAAAAAAGCCAATGATAAGAGCGAGCGTCAGTACCTCTATCAGGGTATTGCCAATCGCGCGTTTGAGCGAAAATTCAACCTGGCTGATTATGTAGAAGTAGCCGGGGCTGATTTGAATAATGGCTTACTCACAATCAACTTGCTGAAGGAAATTCCGGATGCAATGAAACCAAGATCCATTGCCATTAACCGGACTGATGATGCAATTGAGCATCGGACAGGTAGCGATAACAATAAAGCTGCCTGATATATTCTAAAATAAAAAAGGCCGCGAATAGTTTCGCGGCCTTTTTAATAAAAAGTTTTTTAGATCAGGCAACCCCGGATGAAAAGTCGTATTCGATCTTTTCACTCGGTCCCTGAAAGAAGTTCCCCTGGGTGTAGTTGGATCCGATTGACCAGAGCACCGACAGGGTTGCGGCATCTTCAACATGCTGAATGATGGTATGCTTTTTCAGGGTTTTTGCTTTCTCGGTGATTTCCTGCAGGGTTTTTTGATTTTCTTTGTTATTTGACAGGTCCTGGGTGAAGTCCTTATGGAACTTTAAATACTGGGCCGGTACATGGTCGACCAGTTTGAAAGGGTCAGGGCCTTTGCCGAAGTCATCAATCGCAAACCCACAATGAATGGTTTTGAGCAGTGTTGCAAAAGCCTGTGCCTGCTTGAGGTGTGAAACCACCGCTTCCTCTTTGACTTCAAAGATTACTTGCCATTTTTCGATATTGTGTGTTTTTATTTTATCGCTGATCCAGCGGAACAGTTCCAGGTCTTCCAGTGAGCCGCCGCTCAGCTTAATAAAAAATACGGTATTGGGGTGCGTTTCCAGGTGTTTTACCAGTTGCGCAAAGGATTTGTCGATAACCCAGCGGTCCAGCACTTTAGACATCTTGGTGCGTTCCGCCGCAGGCATAAAGTCGCTGGTGGAAACACGTTGTTGTTTTTCGTCACGCATTTCCATAAAAACCTCATAGCGCTCCATATCACCGCCATCCAGTTGTACTATTGGCTGATAAAGCAAGTGAAAGCGTTTCTTTTCCAATGCCAGCTTTAGTTTTGCGACCCAGGTTGCATCGATCTGTTTCTGGGTCATCTCGCCTTCTTTTGGCAGATAGATATGCAGGCGAACGTCTTCGCTTTTCTTTGCCTCAGCCAGCGCCTTATCAGCTCGTGACATCACTTCATTGACGTCCAGCGAGCTGTCATCAATCAGGCTAACGCCGATGTGGCATTTGGCGTTGACTGATTTGCCGCCGATATTACAAATATGATCAGCAACGGCATTAATGATGGACTCGGATTTTTTTTCGATATTTTTAGGGTTGGCATCCGCGGAGAGGATCAGGTATTTGCTGCCCTCATTGCGGCCGGCCAGATCTCCATCGCCCAGTTTCTCACGAATAATGCCGGCGATTTCCGCAATGACCTGGTCGCTGCCGACCAGGCCTATGTTGTCCTGAATTTGTTTGAAATCTTCCAGGCCGACCTGCAATAATGAGTAGAGCTGGTTTTTTTTGTTGACATTAACGATGGCCTGTTCGAACTCTTCCAGGAATGCCTGGCGATTCATCAGGCCTGTCAGCGGGTCGAGCCGGCTTAACTGGTTGATTTGTTCTTCGAGTGCGCGGGTGTCTGCCTGTTGACGGATCAGGATCTGGGTGCAGGGCTCGCCTTCAATGGTCGCCTCGCGGAACTCGATGTGTCCGGTAAAAGCCTGGTCCTGTATTCCGTTAAGCTCAATTTCCAGTTCCGAAATTTTGCCGTCCTGGGTATTCAGATTGCGTAAAAACTGTTTGAAGTCTTCCTGTTTTTCCGGCGCCACCATGTCCATAATGGGTAAACCTTCGACATCTTCAAAGTTTTCGAAACCGAACATTTCCATATACGCATAATTGGCATAGACATGCATGCCCTGGTGAATATAGGCAATTGCGTCACGGGAGTTTTCCATCAACACCTTGGCGCGTGCCTCACTCTCTTTGTACCGCTTCTCCATCGCGCGGTATTCTTTCTGAGTGTTCAGATTATCAAACTCACGCCTTACTACCGCGCACAGATGATCGAGGTCATCTTTTAAAACCCGGTCGCGTGCACCTTCTTTCAGGGCTTCCGGCACACTGATATGGTCGGGCTTTGAGCTGACCATAATGGCGCTGGCCGTAATGTCGGTTTTTTTCAGAGGAGACTCAAGGTTTCTGAGAGAGATGGTTGGATTGGAATGGCTGATTATGATGATATCCGGTTTATGGGTGGAAAGTGTTTCCTCAATATCATCATCCTCGGCCAGAATATGTTCCCTGACTGAGAAGCCATTGCCGCGCAGCGCTTTCACATACCGGTCGGCATCATTAACCGAATCCTCAATGATCAGTAGGCGTAGTGGTGTATCGCCCGACAAACTAGTTCTCCCTGCTCATTTGGTGGTGGTTGAGTATACGCATATTTGCCAAACCGTGTATTTTGTCAGGTTTTGCATCTTCAGGCTACCGGCTGATTCTTCATAAATCCTGCTTCATTGTCTATCTGCCCAGGCGGCTGCCAGCCTATAGCGGTAACGATACCGGGGTTTTGGCTGCCTGGCCGGGTAGCTCCCGCACCAGTTTCGGCACCATATAGCCGGGTAACCGGTGTTGTAATTCGGTATGAATGTTAACGGCGCATTTTTCATTAACTTCAAAATGTTGTGTGCCTCGCGTTTTATCCAACATATGCAGATAGTAAGGCAGTACCCCCGCATTCAGCAATGCCTCGGATAACCGGACGAGGCAGTCGACTGAGTCGTTGACGTGTTTGAGCAATACCGACTGGTTTAGGACGAGAAGCCCCGTTTTACGAAATTCTCTGAGCGCAGATAATACATCCGCGCCGATTTCTTTTGGGTGGTTTGCGTGAACCACAATGATGATTTGTTGTAGGTTTTTTTTCAGTATGGATAAAAGGCCTTTGTCGATACGTTCGGGCAGCACGATCGGCAGCCGGGAGTGGATCCGTATCCGGCTCACATGGGGGATCTGAGCAAGCCGGTTGAGTAGCCATGACAGTTTATTGTTTGAAACGATTAACGGATCGCCGCCGCTGAGGATAATTTCACTCAGTGATGCATCAGCTGCGATGTATTTGAGTGCTTCAGACCATTGGCCCCGCTTGGGGTCGGCCTCAGCATAAGGAAACTCACGGCGAAAGCAATAACGGCAATGCACTGCACAGGCCCCGGATACAATCAGTAACGCACGCCCGTGATATTTGTGCAATAAACCCGGGACCGGCATCGCCTGTAAATCACCAACCGGATCGCTGCTGAAATCTTCCGGGCTATATCCTTCCGCATCAACCGGCAGGACCTGACGCAACAGAGGGTCTTCGGGGTCGCCGCAACGCATTTTAGCCGCAAAGCTGTGAGGTACCAGTAACGGAAAATTTTGCCCCCTGCGCCGGGCGGCGGCCAGCAATGGGCGGTGTTGCTCCAGTTGCAGCAGCGTCAGCAGGGCTTCCGGAGTCCGGATCGCGTTCGCCAAGGACTGCTGCCAATCACCGGTTTCGCTGCCGGCAGGCATTGCAGCACAGGCAGAGTCGGTTATCATTGTCGGCCTCTTTGAATCAGATATGCGGAGTAGAGATGGCATCATATTCAACCAATGAATTCAAGTCGGGCTTAAAAATCATGATCGATGCTGATCCATACACGATTGTTGAAAACGAGTTTGTGCAGCCCGGTAAAGGGCAGGCATTTAATCGGGTCAGGGTGCGTAATCTCAAAACCGGGCGTGTTATTGAGAAAACCTATAAGTCCGGTGAGAGCGTTGAAGCGGCCGATGTTGTCGATATTGAAATGCAGTATCTGTATTCAGACGGGGAGTTCTGGCATTTCATGCATCCGGATACATTTGAGCAAATGGGCGCGGATGCCCAGGTGGTTGGTGATGCCAAGCTATGGCTTAAGGAACAGGATATTTGCCAGGTGGTGCTCTGGAATGACAGCCCGATCAGTGTGACACCACCAAATTTCGTCGCGCTTAAAATCGTTGAAACAGACCCCGGTCTGCGCGGTAATACAGCCCAGGGGGGTACCAAACCTGCGCGCCTGGAAACGGATGCGGTTGTCAATGTTCCGTTGTTTATTGATCAGGGTGAAGTGATCAAAGTGGATACACGCACCGGTGAATATGTATCCCGTGTTAAAGACTGAGCAAGTTTAACAATATATGCATTGGCGCCCATCAGCGACTCCTGTGGTATTAAAGGAGCGCGCGGCACTTTTAAATCGCATTCGCCGGTTTTTTGCCGATAAGGATGTTATGGAGGTTAATACTCCGGTGCTGATGCCTGCCGGAGCCACCGACCCCAGTATCATCAATATCACTGCCGTATCGCCCCGGGCTGAGAACAGTCATTGGTATTTGCATACATCCCCTGAGCTGCCGATGAAACGCCTGCTGGCCGCCGGCAGTGGGCCGATATATCAAGTCTGTCCGGTCTTCCGCGGCAGTGATTTGGGTCGATACCACCGGCCCGAATTCAGTTTGCTGGAATGGTATCGCCCGGATTATGGTTACCATCAGCTGATGGACGAGGTTGAGTGTTTGCTTATCGCGGTTATGCCGTCTGAGTATACGAGCACAAAAGCTGAACGGGTCAGCTACCGGGATATTTTTTTACGTGTGTTGGAAATCGATCCATTCCAGGTTTCGGTAGCGGAGTGTCGCGAGTGCTGTGACCGGTTTGCGTTGAGTGTGCCGGACAATATGGGTGTTGAGCGTGACATATGGCTTGATTTACTGATGAGCATGTTGATAGCACCCAAACTACCGCAGGACCGCTTCACATTTATATATGATTATCCGGCCAGCCAGGCTGCGCTGGCAAAAACCCGTGATGAAAACGGCCGTGATATTGCGGAACGTTTCGAACTGTATTGGGGGGAGCTGGAACTGGCCAACGGCTTTCAGGAGCTGACAGACCCGGATGAGCAGTTACAACGCTTTGAGGCGGAAAACCGGCATCGTCTCGATCGTAAGTTGCCCACAATAGCGATCGATTATAAATTTATCGAATGTCTGCGCGACGGCATGCCGGAGTCTTCAGGAGTGGCGCTGGGCCTGGATCGCCTCTTAATGGTGCTGACCGGAGCCCGCCATATTAATGAAGTTGTGACATTTACCGATGAAATTTAGGTGAAATGATTTTATGATGTGATCGCGGTTTTATGCGGCGCAAGTTTGATTTTAGTCTTTATAAAAGGTCTGAAGCTATGCAAATCGTATATTTATGTCTTGCATTGGCGTTACTCAGTTTGAGCTTTGTGGTGGTGCTTAACAGTGCCGAGCAGCCCAGCACTATTTATGCGGGCAGCAATGTGCGTTTTCTGGCCTCTTTGCCAAGCTTGTTGTTATTGTTGTCGCTGACAACCTGGTTTTTCCCGGAGCCGCTTGCGGCAGGTTTCCTTGACTGGTTTTTGCTGATTGCTGTTTTAGGTTTGTTTGTCGCTTTTTGTGCATGGATTGAGTCGCGCTATAAAGCCGGAATATTCAAACGCGTAATGAATGCAGTAGTTGTTGATAAACAAGGCAAAGCCATAGATTATAAAAAAGCGTTGCTGCGGAATTCACTGAAGGTTTTATTGTTACCGGTCGCACCGTTTAATCTGTATGTGTTGATGAAAGATTTTCGGCGACAGGCATTACACGACAAATGGAGTGGCACATTCGTTATGTGGACAGCTGATACAATCAGGGCGAATCAGCCTAAGTCCGATTATGAAGTTAATATTAGCAGCTGATAAAAATTCAAACAGTTGGAATACTGATGAAATTTTTGGGGTTGCTGGGATTATTTACAGCCCATATTTTTTTGAGTGGCTGTGCGACAACTGAGCTGGTGGCAACTCAGGATGAAACGGCTGATTGTGTCGTGTTGTTACATGGGCTTGCACGCAGCAGTCGCTCGATGCTTAAAATGCAACGCGCATTATCCGCCGCGAATTATGCGGTACTCAATGTTGATTACCCTTCCAGGCGGTATGCAATTGAGGATCTTTCAGAACAGTATCTGCGCCCGGCTTTAATGTCAGACTGTGTAACGGGCCGGCGAAAAGTGCATTTTGTCACCCACTCATTGGGAGGAATCATATTGCGTTATTATCTGCAGCAACATGATATTCCCAAGCTGGGGAGAGTGGTGATGTTAAGCCCCCCCAATAAGGGTAGCGAGGTCGTCGATGTGCTCCGGGATAATATTTTCTTTAAATGGATTAACGGCCCTGCAGGACGGCAATTGGGGACCGGTGCTGATAGTATTCTCAGGCAATTAAGTCCGCCGGACTTTGAGCTTGGCGTGATAACGGGTAATCGTTCCATCAACTTGGTTCTTTCCACTCTAATACCCGGAGCGGATGACGGTAAAGTTGGGGTACACAGTGCCAGAGTGAAAGGCATGCGGGATTTTCTGGTCGTGCCGTATAGTCATCCGTTTATAATGCGCAGAAAAGCGGTTATTGCCGAGGTTATTCATTTTCTGCGGGCGGGCTGTTTTGGGCGCCTTTAACTCAAAAAACAATTTAGCATGTAGCTGATGATTATAGCGATTGATATCGGCACCACCAGCATTACAGTACTGGCCTTTGATGCTCTTTCCAGGTGTGTCCTGGTTTCCGCCACGGCTGACAATGCCAGTGATATTTTTGGCCTACCGACTGGTCACCATGAGCAATGTCCGCATAAGATCTGGAAAGTGGTTTTGGGTTTAATGGACTCTGTGTTCGCTGACTTAAAAGTAAAACATGGAAACGAGTCTAGTCGCAGAGTTGCCGGGGTCATTGTAACCGGGCAAATGCATGGCATATTATTGCTGGATACCGAGCTTGAACCCGTTACAAACCTGATTACCTGGCGTGATCAACGCTCCATAGAGTGCCCCAAAGTTATAGCAATTAATCAAAATCAGGGTGTGATTGATCGTTGTGGGTGCACGTTGAATGCCGGTTATGGTGCGGCCAGTTTGTGTACTTTATTGGAAGATAGTGCGTTCAGGGATCGGGTTTTGGCAGAAAAAATTGTGGCGGTCAGTATTGTTGATTTTGTGACGGCCAGGTTGTCCGGCCGTATAAAGACTGACCCAAGTTTGGCGGCGAGCTGGGGCGTATTGGATATTTCCTCTGGCTGTTGGGATCAACCGGCACTTTCATTTCTGGACATACCGCAGCAGTTATTACCTGAAATCGAACCCTCTGGTGCCCCGGTTGGGAGTTTGTTATCTGAGTTTAAAAACAGGTGGTCGCTGCAGGTGGATGTGCCTATATGTGCAGGTTTAGGCGATAACCAGGCCAGTGTATTAGCTTCAGCGCCGTTACAATCGGGGGTTTGTGTTGTAAATATCGGTACCGGAGCGCAGGTATCCATGATAGGCGAGGGTTTTTCGTATAAGCCAGGGCTTGAGGTGCGTCCATTAGTGAATTCAGCGTACATGCGGGTCGGTTCAGCCCTTTGTGGCGGTTGGGCCTATAGTTACCTGGCCGGATTTTTTAGAGAGACTGTCAAACAATTTGCCGGTATTGAAATAAATTTCAATGATTTGTTGAATAGAATGAATGAACTTGGCATGCTCTCGAGCGCGGACGCCGGGGGCATAGCTGCAGATACCCGGTTTTTGAAAATGGGGCCGGATGTTGGCAGTGAAGGCGGTTTCAGCAATATTGATTCGTCTAACCTGATACCCGGAAACCTATGTCGCGCGACCGCCAATGGTATTGTTGAAGAGCTGTATCAGCTTTACCTGCGGTTTGAGCAGGATGCTTCATCCTTATATATCGCAGGAAACGGTGTACGTTATAATGCGATGCTTAGGGCTGAAATTGCAGTGAAATGGGGACTGGACCCGGTTGTCAGTGCGGCCACAGAGGAGGCGGCACTTGGGGCGGCCTATTTGGCCGCGATGAATTTGGGGTATATCGAGGGTAGTCTGGAGCAGGCGCCCAGGTTTGTAATGATAGAAAAGGCATAATATGAAACAGAATACGATTCAGGATTTACCGGCAGCGAGCGAACTCGATGTATTGAGCGTGAATACTATACGCATGCTGGCGGTTGATGCGGTTCAACAAGCGAACTCAGGCCATCCGGGCTTACCGATGGGGGCAGCGGCAATGGCATATTGCCTCTGGACACGGCATTTAAAACATAATCCGCAGGACCCGGGCTGGGCTGACCGCGATAGATTTGTATTGTCAGCCGGGCATGGTTCGATGTTGATTTACGCGTTGTTGCACCTGACGGGTTATGATCTGCCGCTGGATGAGCTTAAGCAGTTCCGCCAATGGGAAAGTCTCACACCGGGCCATCCTGAGTCGCATATCACCCCAGGAGTGGAAGTAACGACCGGACCTTTAGGTCAGGGGTTTGCTAATGGTGTCGGTCTGGCTGTTGCCGAACGTTTTTTGGCCGACCGGTTTAATACAGGTGATCAGCCAATTATTGATCATTATACCTATGCCATAGTCAGTGATGGTGATTTGCAGGAAGGTGTTGCTTCTGAGGCGGCTTCATATGCAGGCACGCAGCGTTTAGGTAAATTGATATACCTGTACGATGATAATGAAATCAGCATCGAGGGTGATACCGATGATACTTTTCGGGAGGATGTGGCGGCACGTTTCAAGGCTTATGGCTGGCATGTTATTGATGCAGTTAACGGGCATGATCTGGAAGCGGTTGATGCGGCTATTCAGCAGGCAAAAGCAAACGCTGATCAGCCTTCGCTAATAGTTTGCCGCACAGTCATTGGTTATGGTTCTCCGAATAAGGCCGGTACCGGTGGCGTACACGGTTCGCCGCTCGGTAGTGAGGAGGCGCTCGCAACAAAGCAAAATCTGGACTGGCCGACTGACAAGGATTTTTTTATTCCTGAGCCTGCGCTTGAGAACTTCAGGCTGGCCGTTGAAAAAGGCCGGGCTCAACAGGCAGACTGGGAGGGCCGGTTACAGGCGTTTGCCGAATCATCTCCGGATAAGGCAGCCGAGTTCAAACGTATGATTGCCGGTGAGCTTCCTGAAGACTGGGACAAGGATATTCCGGTATTTAGTACTGATGATAAACCGGTTGCCACGCGTGCGGCCGGCGGTAAAGTATTGAATGGTATTTTTAAAAACTTACCTGACCTGTTGGGCGGTTCGGCTGATTTGGCACCGAGCACGAATACCTGGCTTAAAGAGTCAGGAAAATTTGGCTGGGAAAAAGGCGGGCATAATTTACAGTTTGGAATTCGTGAGCATGCAATGGGGGCTATTGCGCTGGGGATTGCCCATCATGGCGGTGCTATCCCGTATACAGCCACTTTCCTGCAGTTTGCCGATTACATGAGGCCGCCAATGCGTTTGGCGGCATTGTCGGAAGAGCGTGTTGTCTTTGTATTCACACACGACAGTGTTGGTTTGGGTGAGGATGGCCCCACACACCAACCGGTAGAGCATCTGGCAACCTTGCGTGCCGTGCCTAATTTATGGGTTTGCCGCCCGGCGGACGCCAATGAAACGGCAGCTGTATGGCGACTTGCGGTAGAACGCAAAGACGGTCCGGTCGTGATTGCATTATCCCGCCAAGGGTTGCCGATACTGGATTCATCAGTGACGGCTGGAGCAAAGAATGGTGCTTATGTGTTACAGGAAGCATCAGGCGGTCAACCTGATGTGGTATTGGTCGCTACCGGCTCAGAAGTCTCACTGGCATTAAATGCTGCCAAGGAGCTTGAGAGCCAGAGTATTCATGCCCGGGTTGTTTCAATGCCGTGCTGGGAGCTGTTTGATGCGCAATCAGAGGCTTATCGTTTATCCGTATTGCCGGATGGTGTTCCTAAGCTGGCGATTGAAGCCGGGTGCTCACTCGGTTGGCATAAGTATATTGGTGCTAATGGGGGTCTGGTTACACTGGATACTTTTGGTGCTTCAGCACCGGGTGGAGAGCTGATGAAAAACTTTGGGTTTAGTGTTGAGAATGTTGTTAAAAAAGCCCAAAGTCTGGTGAAGTCCGCTTAAAGCAACGCAGGGAACAGTTGCCTGCCTGTACCGCTGTAACGGGAGTGCTTTAATAATTTTGTTTGGATTAGGGAAGGTTGATAACTTTGGCCTAGTGCTGCCTGTACCCCGGCTGGCTACTTTGCCTATAGTTTCTTAGGGTGGCGGTTTTGGTTCGGGGGTTCTGACTCACAGGTCTTTATTTGCTCCTGCAATAAAGACATTTCCGCCGTCTGACCTCCATGGAAGGAGGAAATGCAATAGGATTGTAGGAACAATCCTTGCCCTGGCGGTCAGGCGTGAGGAATGCAGGCAATGTAGGGAACAGTTGCCTGCCTGTACCGCTGTAACGGGAGTGCTTTAGTCACTCTGTTTGGGTTTAGTGGAAGACTGAAAGTTTTGGGTTCGGGGGTTCTGACTCACAAGGACGTGAGAAATGCAGGCAATGTAGGGAACAGTTGCCTGCCTGTACCGCTGTAACGGGAGTGCATGTAGTCATATCGGTGGAGCTTTTGGTGCCCCGAAGAGGATTCGAACCTCTGACTTCTCCCTTAGGAGGGGAGCGCTCTATCCAGCTGAGCTACCGGGGCTATGTAATAAAAATTTCAGTATAATCCATTTCACTGTCAATACAATCGGGCTGAAAAATGAAAACCGGTTTTATACTTATTACATCGTTTGTCATTCTAATGTTGTCCGGCTGTAAAGCTGCGCTTGAGAGTTTTGCGCGTGATGCGGGGGAGCAATTATCTGCTTCAGATGTTATTGCTGAGCCGTCGGCTGTCGAGGTGGCGGATGCATTAAAGCAGGCTTTGGGTGCGGGAGTGGAGCGAGCAATTACACGTTTGGGACGTACCGGTGGTTTTAATACGGATAATGCGGTGCGTATTCCGATGCCTGATGAGCTTGTAAAAGTTGAGGCCGGACTTCGCAAGCTGGGGCAGCAGCGTTATGCAGATCAATTTGTAGTGACAATGAACAGGGCAGCCGAACAAGCTGTACCGGAGGCGGCCACGGTTTTTGCCGAAGCAATCCGGCAGTTATCCATTCAGGATGTATACGCAATTATTCGCGGCCCTGATGATGCTGCGACGCGCTATTTTCAACGCACTTCCGGGCCGGGCCTGGTAGACCGGTTTTTACCGATCGTTGCAAAAGCAACTGATGAGGTCCGCTTGACGCAAGCCTATAAGCGCACTGTCGATGGTGCCCGCTTGCTGGGTATCTCTGTCGAGGCACCGGATCTGGATGCGTATGTGACCCAAAAAGCCAGTGATGCATTGTTTTTGTATATTGCAGCTGAAGAGCAACGTATTCGTGAGCAGCCTTTGGCGCGCTCTACCGAGTTATTGAAGAAAGTGTTTGGGTATTATTCTGACTAAACACGGTTTTTTAGCGGGCTGGGCGCGCACGCAAAATATTTATAGCCATTATTAAATCACTCTTTTCCCTTTCAGTGACCGCTTTATGCCATGTCTGGCAGCAGTGGCATAAAGGTTGCTCCTGTAAATATATAACTTATTGTTTTTTATTAATTTTTTAGTATTTTGATGGTTTCTTTGGAGGATTTTAAGGTTTTTTGTTCGGACTGTGTCAAGTTCTGACGAAATCCGTCATAAGTTAAAGTATAGTTTGTTTTATTTTTCAACAACTTATGTCGAATAATCGTCGCTTTTACCTGAACTTTCTGGATTTTTTTTATTTTTGTGAATGCTTAGTTGGGGGAGTTTGGTATATTTCAGGCTCTATTGTAGAAATAAGCTGTAAATATATAAAAAATAATAAATTTAGCTGATCTTATACATAGGCCTGGTTTTCCCGCTGAGCTTTGAAGCCCGGAATGACCGGTTCAGTTGGATGTCGTCGCAGCAGAGAAGCGGATGGGGAATTTAAGAACAATAGTTGTGTGTGGATTGTTGCTGGGGTGTGTATGCCGTTTGTCCTGGGCAGATCCGGTGACATTTTTTACGAGCTTTGCCGGCAATCTGGATTTTCAGGTCACCGGCGCCAGCTTGCGTACACAGCCTAATAATGCTTTTCCGGGCAGTGCCTGTGTGGTGACATCACCGGCGACAACTGTGAATGCGACATTGTCTGGCATTCCCGGAGGTGCAACGGTTCAGGCTGCATATTTGTACTGGGCCGGCTCAGGTTCGACGCCTGATTTAACCGTCACTTTCCAGGGGACTTCCGTCACCGCGACCCGCTCATTTAGCGAGACGTTCACCTTCGGTGCGACCAATTATGATTTTTTCTCAGGCTTTGCTGATGTTACCGGACTGGTAAGCGGCAACGGCAGTTATGGGTTTTCCGGGTTAACGGTCAATAACGGTGCGCCTTTTTGCGCGGTGCAAGCAGTAGTTGCCGGTTGGTCTCTGGTTGTTGTGTATTCAGAGCCTTCTGAACCTTTGCGTGTGGTTAACATATTCGATGGTTTCAGATTTTTTCGGGCAAGTCGTATTGATTTAACGCCGAGCAATTTTCAGATTCCGCCGGCAGGCTGTGCGCCCGGAGGCGATTGTAAGTTCGGCGTGATTTCATGGGAAGGTGATGCCGGAAACTCCGGATCAAGCGGAGGCTTTAGTGAAAACCTGTTTGTAAACCCACCGCCACCACCGCCGGCGCTGATTGATGCGGTCAACCCGCTAAACAATCAATACAATTCAACGATCAGTCTGACGGGTATTGTGGGTCCGCCAAACTCAACAACATCGTATGGTTTGGATATCGATGTTTATGCATTAACGAGTCCCACACATATCGCGCCCGGGGATACTTCTATTCAAACCCGTTATGAATCCGGTCAGGATCTGGTGTTGCTCAGCGCCGAGGTGTTATCTGTGCGCAATACGCCGGTTGCCGATCTGGCTATCAGCAAATCGCATAGTGGTGATTTTGTGGCCGGGCAGGCCGGGGTGTATACACTGAGTGTGTCGAATAATGGGCCCAATGATGAGACTGGCGCGATTACGGTTACGGATGTGCTGCCTGCCGGCTTAAGCTTCACCTCCGCAACCAGCAGCGATGCCAATTGGTCCTGTGGCGCGGTTGGGCAAACCGTCACTTGTTCACACCCGGGGCCACTACCCAATGGTAATAGTCTGGCAAATATTGATCTTACTGTTGCGGTGGCCGCTGCCGCTGCGCCTTCGGTAACCAATACGGCTTCGGTGAGCGGTACGACATTCGATAATGTTGGCGGGAACAACGCTGCAAGTGATTTAGCGAATGTTATTGTGCCGAGTTTGTCGACATCTACAAAATCAGTTGTGGATTTAAACGGCGGCGATGCTCAGCCCGGGGATATATTGCGTTATACGGTTGATATCACCGAATCCGCAGGCGGTGCCATTGGTGGTGTCAGTGTCTCTGACACGATTGATGCATTATTGACCGGGTTATCTGTTGTCAGTGTGCCTGCCGGAGCGACTGACAACTCTACACCGGGCACAGGCCCATTATCGGTTGACAATATCTCGATTCCGGCAAACGGTTCAGTGTCGGTTGTTTTTGATGTGACGATTCTCGGTACCGCCAACCCCGGTGACCTGATCAATAATACTGCGGTTATAAGCAACCCTGTTACGGCAGGTACGGATAATGCGGTTGCACCGGCAGTTATTGTATCGGCCGGCAGTATACCGGGGTCCGGCACCAAACAGTTGTACTTTGGTGCGGTGTTGGGCAGTCAGAATAATCCGGCATTGCCGCAAAGCTTATCACGCCTGCCGCTAACTGCGCCTTCGGTTCCGCAAAGGTTGCGAATTCGGCGCCAGGATACACCGCGTCGCTGGGATTTAACGCCGTCCCTGCAAACAGCATTGAGTTTATCTGCCGATCCGATACCGGTGATTTTGCAGATGCGTCGCAACGGCAACTCCTTAACGCGTAATATTCGGGTGAGTGTTGATTATGCGGGTGCGGCCAATGGTTTTTGGGGATGCTTGGATTTATCGATACCGGGTACCGGTGCAACCGGGTTAAGTAATACGATAACACGTGCGTTTACATTCAATGTGCCGCAGACCGATGCCAATTGTAACCCCGTTGCCGCTGCGCCTTTGACATTACCTGCAGGCACCGTGATTCGCAGTACGGTGGATAATGAACCATTGACCGGATTCAGTGGTCTGGCGGTATTTGTTTACCCGTTCAACAATAACACTCCGGATACGTCGCGGCTTGAGTTGCCGGCAACCACGGTAATTAATGTCGACAGTGTTGAGGCTTATGACGGCCCGTTTCCGGGAGGGGTAGTGCAAACTTCTTACAGTGCCGGGGCTACGCTGTATATCCGGGCGGAAGTCAGTGACCCTTTCGGAAGTTACGATATTACCGCCGCGGTTATTGATATTATCGATCCTTCAGGAACCACTGTGATCTCAGCCGCTGCGATGACCGAGGTCAACGATTCGGGTGCGGCGAACAAAACATATGAATTTCAATATACGGTTCCGGCCGTTGGCCCCGATGGTACCTGGACAACCCGGGTAACCGCTGATGAGGGTACCGAAGGGGTGATTAATGATTTAGGTACCGGTGTTTTTATTATCGGTTCACCTAATATTTCTGTGTTGAAGCTGGTCAGTACGATTTCCGACCCGGTCAATGACCTCAGCAACCCAAAGGCCGTACCGGGGGCAATTGTTCAATATCAGATAAACGTAACCAATACCGGCAGCGGGACTGCAGATGCCGACACGGTAGTGATTGATGATCCGTTGCAGTCAAATTTACAGTTCTTTTTCGGAAGCCCTTTAAACCCGGTACAGTTTGTCGATGGTATTCCGGCCAGCGGCCTGACTTTTAATTTTACGAATCTTGCCGATCCTGCTGATGATGTGGATTTTTCCAATGATGGTGGGGTGACTTTTATTACGCCGGCGGTGGATGCCAACGGCTTTGATATCACTGTTCCTCCTGTCAATTTTATAAGAATAAACCCAAGAGGTACCCTTAACGGTTCTATCGGCGCCGGTGATCCGAACTTTAGTGTTATTTTTCGGGCAAGGGTTCGCTAAATGGCCGGTCGCGGATATAAACAGATTCTAAGCCGGTTGGCCGCGGTGTTATTGCTGGGGTATATGGACAGTTCGTTTGCACTTGGGACGGCAGCGAATACGGTGATTAATAACACCGCGGTGGTGGATTATCAGGTTGCCGGCGTGCCGAATGCAGTCAATGCATCGGTGGCGTTTACGATTGAAGAATTACTTGATGTGAATGTTGTATCGCTGGATGCAGCGAATGTCTCGGTGGTGTCTCCATCCAGCGGCAGGCAGTTAACTTTTTTACTTACAAACACTGGTAATGGCAGTGAGCAGTTTTTGCTGAGCGTGGATACTGCATTGGCCGGTGATAACTTTGACCCGGTGCCGGCCAGTGCCCGGATATGGATTGATGCAAACGGTGATAACACGCTCGATACTTTAAATGACATTTTATATAACGGGACCAATGGTCCGGTCCTTGATGGCAGCACGCCCGGTAATGATGCGGTTGCGGTTTTCGTGTTGGCCGATATCCCGGCCGGCCGTACTGCCGGAGAGCTGGCCAATGTGAGCTTGATTGCAACCTCTGTGATTGCTGATGCGGCCGGTGAAGTCAATAATGTGGGCGCTGAAATCACTGCTGGGGGAGACGGCGGTGTTGATGCCAATATCGGTGTTAGCGGTGCGCAGAGCAGTGCAATCGGAACATTTGAAGTTGTAAATTCCGGTGTCAGTATTGCAAAGTCTGTTTTGGTGTTTGATACCCAGGGCGGTCAGGACCCGCACCCCGGTGCAGTGTTGCGTTATACCCTTCAGGTCACTGTCAGTGGTGCCAGCAGCATCGATAATCTGGTGATAACCGATTCCGTTCCGGCCAATACCACTTATGTGGCTAATAGCATTGTGCTCGATGGAGTATCGCAAACCGATGCCGGCGATGCACCGGGAGTGGATTTTTCCGATTTTAATATCAGTAATGCGAATACAGTGACCGTCGATTTGAGCCAGGGCGGGAATATTACCGTTGTGCCGCCTGCCAGCTTCACGATTGGTTTTGAAGTGACCATTGATTAAGGAGACAGCCATGCGATTAGTAAGGCAATTATTCACAGTGACCGGATTGATTTTATTAAGTGCAGGTTATGCGCATGCAGATGATATTAAGCTTGTGAATCAGGCTTTCAAAGAAGTTGCGGTTGTTAATGCGAAAGGTGAAAAAGAATTCAAGCTGGTGGAGCCGGGAACGGTCGTGCCTAAAGACGAAATTCTTTATATCACTACTTTTGCAAACACCGGTGACCAGCCGGCAACCGACATCGTGATTACCAACCCCTTACCGAATAACTCGCGCTACAAAGCCGGCTCGGCATTTGGTGCCGGTACTGAGATCAGCTATTCAGTGGACGGCGGTAAAAGCTACGGAACACCTGAAACATTGAAAGTATCCGGTTCTGCGGGTCAGACGAGAGCTGCCGGGCCGGATGACTATACCCATATACGTTGGGTATACACCGGTGAACTTGCTCCGGGTGCCGAGAGCACAGTGACGTTTCGCACGATTATTAAATAGATGCAGGCGTATTGAGTATGCAAATACAAATTCATAAACCGGGCCGGTTATCACGGCTTTACCAGGTAAAGCCCGCGGTGACTTTAAGGCCCTATAAAAATCGGGACGGCCCGCCGGGTTTTTATCGGTGCGACGGCCCGCAGTGGTATCAGTTTATCGGCTGCACGGGTCCACCCGATGGAACGGGGCCGCCCTATGGAATTTGGGGCAAAAGTTTTAAACATGGTAATTTTTATAGGAGAAGTAATATGAAAACCTTAAACAGAGTTCGACACCTTGCAGGTGTATGGTTAGTGGGTTTTCTGTCATTGTTGGGAACATCAGCAGTCCTTGCAGATGCAGGAGATACTATCAGCAACCAGGCTACCATTAACTATTCGGTTGGTGGTGTGCCGCAAGCTGCGGTTAACTCCGATGATGACGGTAACCCGGCCAACGGTCTTAATCCGACAACCTTTGTCGAGGACCGGTTGGTTAACTTTGTTGTTGCCGAAGCCGGTGTGATAGGTTACAGCACCGGTGCGCCGGGGCAGACCGGTGTGGCATTGCAGTTCACGGTAACCAATACCAGCAACAGCACCCTGGATTTTCTGTTGGCTGCAATCGATACGGATCTGGATACCCACAATGGTGGAGCAGCCGATACGATCGATGCGAACAACGTCCAGGTGTTTGTTGAAAGCGGTGCGACACCCGGTTTTCAACCGACTGAAGATACCGCGGTATTTATCGATGAGCTGACCGAAGGTAACGCAATCGAAGTGTATATCACCGGTGATATACCGGCGGGTGCGGTTAATGCCGATACTGCCGGTTATGCCTTGGTTGCGCAGATTGCCGCCGGTGGTGCTGCCACGACTGAAGGTGCCGCGATTACAAATGATGACAGCGGAAATGTCAGTCCGGCGGGTACTTACAGCAACGGTGGAACGGTTGTTGCCGCAGGTACACCGAACACGGTAGCGGATGATCCGGCCACAGTGCAGACGGTATTTAATGATCCGGCGGGTGCGCTTGCTGAAGATACCGACAGCACCGGCGCAGCTCAGGATGCAGCGCAGAATGGTCAGGCATCGGACTCAGATGCTTTCCAGGTGGTTGCGGCGGTTTTATCGGTCGCAAAGACTTCGGTTGTAATCAGTGATCCTGTGAACGGTACAACAAACCCGAAAGCAATACCCGGGGCGATTGTTGAATATACGATCACAATCACCAATGGTGCCGGTGCCAGCACTGCGCAGGCCGTGGTGGTTTCAGATAGTCTGGCTGCAGAAATAGCTGCGTTAAGACTTGCTTATGAAACCGCTACATTTAATGCGCAGGGCACTTGTCCGGGCGGCGGTGCACCGAACCCTTGCGGTATTTTGGTCACAGCGCCGGATATCAACGCGGGGGTTGCACAGGCAATCACCAATACCAATGGTGATGCCGATGGTGGTGACTTTACAACCGATATCGTAAGTATGAATGTCGGTGACCTGGATGCGGGTGAGTCAGCCACTGTGCAGTTCCGCGTACTGGTGCAATAACGGCAAACACTGTTGCGTTTTAATAGCAACAATTTGATGGCACGCCATGTGCGGTGCGCCGGCGCGTATGTCGCTGGCGCAACTGCGCATGTGTGTCGTTTGTTTATGGCAGTGTTTTTCGTTTATATAAGGAAGATCTCCGGTCTTGTGAGCGGAGACTTTCTTCCAATATATCGTGGTACAAGCGCGATGTATTGGAAGAAGTTATTCCTGGTATTTTGTTTGGTAATGATGCCACCCGTGTTTGCGATGACGCCACCGGGCACGGTGATCAATAATGTCGCGAATGCGACATTCGATATTGGTGCTGCGACCGGTCTTAATGAAAGCAGTAATATTGCGTCTGTTACCACAACGATCATCCGCACGCCATCCAGTATAACTTTATTGCAGTATTTGCCGGCAGCGCCGACTGTTACCGAGGAAACTCCGTCGCAGTGCCGCAACGGTGCAGGTGGTGCGTTTATTGGTTCGGCAGATCCGGCTGTACCATTGCCTGGCAGTGGCACCACCACATTAGATCCAAACACCCCGTTAGGTTTGGCGCCGGCAACAATTTACAATGTTGGTGAGCCGGTATTCGTTCAACTTAGCGATGGTGATCAGAATATTGATCCGGCAGCGGCTGAAACAGTGGTTGTTACGGTCACCAGCAGTCTTGGTGATACAGAAGAGCTGTTATTAACCGAAACGGATTTGGATACCGGGGTTTTTATCGGCTATGTGCAGTCGACTGATAACCCGGTCACGTCGTTTAATTGTGAATTAACGGTTGATTCGCAATCAACCTTGCAGGCCGATTATTCAGATCCATTTGATGGTAGTGACACGGCATCCAGTACCACGCTGGTTGACCCGTTCGGTGTGATATTTAATAGTCTCGACGGCCAGCCGGTTGACGGTGTAACGGTGCAATTGGTGAATGTCACGACCGGTCAGCCGGCCGTGCCCGGTGTGGATATTTTCGGTAACGACGGTATCAGTGCATTTCCGAATACACTGGTTTCCGGTGGTACTGCAACCGACAGCGGCGGTACCGTTTATAATTTCCCAGCCGGCAGTTACCGGTTTCCACTCCTTTTGCCGGGTCGTTATCGTCTGGATATTATTACTTCACCTGGTTTTATCTCGCCATCTTCTGCCAGTATCAGCGATCTGCAAAATTTACCGGCAGCACCGTTCGCGTTGCTCGACAATGCGTCATATGGGCAGGATTTTGTATTGAATCCGGGGCCGCCATTGCATGTTGATATTCCGCTGGACCCGATTGCAACCCAATTGATTGTTAATAAAGCGGCGAGTATTACCGATGCCGGTATTGGCGATTTTGTGCAATATCAGGTGACACTGGAAAATGCGGATTTATTTTCAGCTGCGGTGGATACACGTATCGATGATGTGTTGCCGCGGGGCTTCCGTTATCAGCCGGGCTCAGTAAGATTAAACGGATCTGTTGTCGCGGACCCTGCCATTGCCGCAAATGGCCGTGCTTTAGAGTTCGCTGTTGGTAATCTGGCGCCCGGCGCCTCATTGAATATCAGTTATGTTGCTGAAGTGACAGCCGGCACGCCGCTCGGAGCTGCAGTGAATACCGCGAGTGCGCGGGATACGGTCGGCGCAACTTCGAATGTTGCCCAGGCGGTTGTTGACGTGCGTGATGAGTTTTTACGTGAACGTAATATTCTTGTTGGGCGGGTGTTGGTTGGTAATTGCCCATTATTGCCTGAGGAGCATGGTCAGGCAGCACTTCGTATGCAAAGTGAAAAACACGAGGACGAAATTGATTACCGAATCAGTTTTTCGGTTAATGATGCGGAAATTAACAGTTACAAACTTATCGTAACCTTGCCCGATACTTTGCAGTATGCATCCGGGAGTGCGCGTCTGGATGGCCGGTTGTTGGGCGACCCTCAGGTTGCACAGCAAACACTGACGTTCAGCTTTGACGATCGCCGGTTTGAGGGTGTTTTGGAGTGGGAGCGCGTGTTGGAGTTCGAAACGCGCGTGGTTAACAAGAATCATGGGCGCTTTGTTACCGAAGCCTATGCAGTGATGAATACCGCGACCGAGCAAAATCAAACCACACCAATTGCAAGAAATATTCTGTTGCGTAAAGCAGCCCGCCAAACCGAGAGGCAATTTGTATTCAGGCCTCTTTTTGCGCCTTTGAATGCCGAACTGACTGCTGAGGAAATCGGGCAGCTGGATAAGATTATCGGCGCTATGCGTGACTCTGAGATTATTAATATCAATATCGAAGGGCACACTGATGCCCGGCCGATCAGTCATGCCAATCGTTCTTTATATAATGATAATCTTGAGTTGTCCTGGGCGCGTGCAAAAACATTGGCGCCGTATTTTCAGGCACAGCTTGGGTTGCGTGGTGAACAAATAAAAACACTTGGCCTGGGTGATGCAAAGCCCATTGCAGATAATGCCACACCGGATGGGCAGATGTTGAATCGCCGGGTGGATGTATCAATTAATGCACGTGTCCAGCTCGAACCGGAAGTGGATAAAATCATTCTCGATGACAGCGGTGAGTTACTGATGAAACTGGTCACTCATAATAAAGAACGTGAACCTGCACAGGTGGGTACTGAGCTGCGTGGTTTGCCAGGTGCGCGTATCTACCTTGAAGACGGTACTTATGTGCTGACTGATGAAAATGGTAAATATCATATCGAAGGTGTGCGCCCGGGTACGCATGTGGTGCAACTGGATCTTGAAAGCCTGCCGCCGAATGTACGGGTTATCGAATGTGAACAGAACACGCGTTTCGCCGGCACGCCGTATTCCCGGTTTGTGGATTTAAAACCCGGTAGTTTATGGCGGGTGGATTTTCATGTGGAAGAAGAGGCTCCGGCTGTTGGTCAGGCAAGTCTGCAGATGAAAACAAGAATCGATGATGGGGTGCTTGCTTATAGAGTTGAGAACAGCGGAGGTGAAGTGCCGGTTAGAAATTACCGTTTAACCGTGATTTTGCCGGAAGGCACCGAATATATAGAATCCAGTAGCTTATTGGGCGAAGAGGCGCTTGATGATCCACAGGTCAGCGGTAATATTCTTGTTTATCGTTTAGGGGATTTTTCCGCCGGCTGGAATGAAACGCTGAAGTTCCGGGCTCGTATCAAAACACTTGATGATCGTAAACTGGTGACTAAAGCAGCCGCGATTTTGGACACCGCGCAGACTGCAGGTGTCAGGGTGCCGCCGGTTCAAACAGTTGCACTGGTGCAGGGCCGCAAGCTTAAACCGCGGGATTATGTTTTTAAGCCTAAATTTGGAACCTTGCGCGCTGAGTTGAGTTTATCTGATAAGCGCAAGCTGGACTCATTAATTCCGGAGCTATTGAGTAGCGAAATCCAGCAGATTCAAATCATCGGTCATACTGACAATGTGCCGATTTCCGTTGCCGGCCGTAAATTGTATAAAGACAATTATGCACTTTCCCAGGCGCGCGCGGAAACTGTTGCAGGCTACCTTCAGCAAGTGCTTGGTTTAAGAGAAGACCAGGTGATAGCAAAAGGGATGGGGCCTGATCAACCGCTGGTGTCGAATGCTACTGCCGAAGGCCGGGCGCAAAATAGAAGAACTGAAATTTTAATCAATGCAGTCGAAGCGGAAGGTGTGGATGTCAGCACCATGCTGCAACCTGCAAGCCAGGTTTCCAGTGCAAAAATTGCCGGTGAGGTTGTGCCGGTAGAATCTGTTAAACCGGTAACACTGCCACCCTCTACAAAGCGCAGCATACAGCAGTTTGATAAAGCCTGGCTGGAGCAGGCGCAACCGGGTGTCGAATGGTTAATGCCGGTATCAGGCTATATTCCCTCCATTCCGGCACTGAATGTTGCGATCAAGCATCACCCGGGAGATTCCATTATTGCACAATTAAACGGTGAACCGCTGAATCCGTTGTTTTTCTTTGGTATGGAAAAGAATAAAAAAGGTAATGTTGCAAGAAGTTATTGGCAGGGCATTCATTTGAAAGAAGGGGCCAATAAACTGGAGTTTATTGTCCGTGATGTGAATGATGGTGCCGAAACTGTGCTGCAGCGGGTTATATATTACTCCGGAGCGCCGGTACGCGCAGAGTTGGTGAAAGAATATTCCAGCTTGATTGCAGACGGTAAAACACCGCCGGTTCTGGCCGTGCGTTTTTACGATAAATGGGAGCAACCGGTGCGGCCTGGTGTTATTGGAGAGTTTTCTGTGCAGCCGCCTTATCAAAGCAAGGAACGATTGGATTCAATGGAGGAGGATCTGCTGGCTGCCTATGACCGTAACCAGCCTGTTTATGAAATTGGTGAGCATGGTATTGCGTTGATAGAGCTGGAACCGACTTCGCAGACCGGGAAAGCCATACTGGGTTTTGTATTCAATGATGGACGTGCCCAGCAGATCGATGCCTGGTTAAAGCCGGCGTCGCGGGACTGGATTGTTGTTGGTGTGGTTGATGGAACCTTGGGTGACAATACGCTTTCCGGTAATACCGCCAGTGCTGAAAGTAACGGTTTTGAAGATGGCAGTTATGATGATGGTAAGCTGGCCTTTTTTGCAAAAGGTAATCTAAATGCGGACTGGTTGTTGACCGCGTCGGTTGATTCCAGCAAGGACGATGATAATGTCGGTAACAGCCTGTTTCAAACCATTGATCCGGATGAGTTTTTTACACTTTACGGTGATAATACCGAACAGCGCTATGAAGCACCGAGTTCAGAAAAAGTGTTTTTGAAACTGGAGCGTCAACACTTTTATGCATTATTCGGTGATTACGATACCGGTCTGAATGCAACTGAGTTATCGAAGTATAACCGGAGTGTTACCGGACTGAAGTCAGAGTTTGAGGGCGATGTTTTCAGTTTTAATTTTTTCGCGACGGAAACTTCCCATCGTTTCGCGAAAGATGAAATTCAGGGGAATGGGACTTCGGGTTTATATCAATTGAGCCGCAATGATATTGTGATCAACAGTGAAGTAATTGTATTGGAAACCCGTGACCGTTTTCGCAGCCAGGATATTCTTGAACGCCGTACGTTGCGACGGCATTATGATTACAATATCGACTATCAGGCCGGCACGGTTTTCTTTAAAGAACCGGTGACCAGTCGTGACCGGAATTTTAATCCGGTTTTTATTGTGGTTGATTATGAAACCCGGGGTGATATTGAAGATGATGCTACCTTCGGTGGTAGAGGTGCTTTCCACTTTGCGTCGGATAAGGCTGAACTTGGATTTACGGCGATCAATGACGGCACCTTCGCATTGGAAGGTGATTTGCAGGGTGTGGATTTATCGGTTCAAACCGGTAAAGACTCGGAGCTTCGACTTGAATTTGCGAGCAGTGAGGTTGATGATGCCGGCACCTTACGCGAAGGTGATGCATACTTGGCTGAGTTCAGCACACGTGGTGAAAAGCTTGATGCCAGAATCTATATGCGTGAACAGGAAAGTGAATTTGGCTTGGGACAGCAGGCCGGCAGCGAAAGTGGGACCCGTAAATACGGCGCTGACGGCAGCTACCGGCTGAATAGCCGTTTGCAGCTTAACTCTGAAATTTTCCATGAACAGAATCTTGTGACCGATGCTGAGCGCGATGTTGCTGAAGCCGGTGTTTCATATACGGTTAACCAGCACAGTTTTAATGCCGGTTTACGCAGCGCGAGGGATGAGCTGATTAATGGCCAGAAAAATGAATCCGAATTGCTGGTATTGGGTGCCGCAACAAAACTATATGATGGTAAATTGCACCTGCATGCCGATAGTGAAATTGCGTTGAATTCCGAAGATGCCAACCCTGCTTATCCAACCCGGCATATTCTCGGGCTGGATTATTTTCTGACGCCTAATGTTAATGCTTATCTGGAGCAGGAATTCACCGAAGGTGCGTTGCAGGATACCAGTGCCACGCGCATCGGTTTCAGGGCGACACCGTGGTCACAGGCCCGGATCGATACCTCTGTGGAGGAACAGACCGGTGAATATGGTCCGCGCACATTTGCAGTTTTGGGTTTGGCCCAGGGTTTTCGTATCAATCAGCGCTGGAGCGCCGATTTGTCATTTGATCGGAGTGAAACCATGCGTGATGGTGGGGCAGGCAACCCGCCATTTAATGTCAATGTGCCGTCGGCATCGGGCACTTTAAATGATGATTTTACCGCTGTATCACTAGGTTCGACTTACCGGGCAGATACTGCAACATGGGTCAATCGTTTTGAGCACCGGGATGCGGATAGTGAAGACAGGCTTGGCCTGTTTATCGGCTGGCATCGCGATTTACAGGAAGGCATTGCGTTTGGGGTGGATGCGCAGTGGTTTGATTCCGATTTTCTGGATGGCAGCGAAACCACAGACGGTGATATTCGGTTTTCCTTATCGTATCGGCCGGTTACTTCCAAATGGATTCACTTAAATCGGCTGGATTACAAGTTTGATGAGCGTGTCGATACCGCGGGTAACCGTGATCGCAGTAGAAAACTGATCAATAACTGGAAGGGCAATTACATGCCGAATCGCGATCATCAGCTCGCACTCAGTTACGGCATAAAATATGTGCTCGATAATTTTAGCGGAGCCGAATACGATGGTGTGACGCATTATATCGGTTCAGAGTATCGCTATGATATCGGCAAACACTGGGATTTGGGCGTACACGCGAGCCGTTTACACTCAGTAAACTCGGATAATCTGCAATATTCCTATGGGCTTTCCACCGGCTGGGATCTGGCTAAAAACCTGTGGCTGAGTGTCGGCTATAATTTCGACGGTTTTGAGGACGATGATTTTTCATTGGCGGATTACACCGCGAAAGGTCCATTTATCAAGCTGCGCCTGAAATTTGACCAAAATACGTTGGGAATCAACCGTTAACAACTCTTTGTTCAGCATTGATCGGAGTTTTGCTAGAAACTATTTCAAAATTAGCGAGCGCTGCTAAGACGAGGCAAAAATGATCGAGAAAGCGCAGTTTACACGAAGTAAATGAGCATTTTGAGAACGTTTTTAACGACGTATTAGCAAGCACAGCGATTTTGAGATAGGTTCTAAATTCACCGGTGGATTTACGGGGTTGCCCATGGGCATATATAATGCGTCCTCCGGTGGGTGGTAGATGCCTGGCCGGTTTGAGGGTGGTCCGGATCAGTCCCTTCGCGGCGTGAAACTGTGAATCCCGCCAGGCCCGGAAGGGAGCAACGGTAGCGGTGTAGCGGGTGCCGGAGTGCGGCGGGTCTGGGCCCCGCCAGGCCCGTTATATTTCGGGTTCAAGGTAAGCTGACTTTTTCGCGATTGCACGTTTTTGGTTCAGGGCAGATCAGGGTTTTTCGCGTGAGTTGGATATATAGCTTCGTGTATCTGCGGAAAGCAGCAACAAAGCGTTAATGAAAAAGGTAATTCGAGAAAGATTCTCATCATATTTATATATCATCGTAGATAAATGTCATATCAAGTCTTAGCCCGTAAATGGCGTCCGCGAAATTTTGCTGAGATGGCGGGGCAGCAGCATGTATTACGTGCATTAATTAATGCGCTGGATCAGCAGCGGTTGCATCAGGCGTATTTGTTTACCGGCACCCGGGGGGTCGGTAAAACGACAATTGCCCGTATTTTGGCGAAAGCATTAAATTGCGAAACAGGTGTCAGTTCTGAACCCTGTGGGAAGTGTTCGGCCTGTTTGGAAATCGATGAAGGCCGGTTTATTGATTTGATTGAAGTGGATGCGGCATCGCGCACCAAAGTTGAGGATACCCGGGAGCTGTTGGATAATGTGCAATACACGCCAACCCGGGGCCGATATAAGGTTTATCTGATCGACGAAGTCCATATGTTGTCAACGCACAGTTTTAATGCGCTGTTGAAAACACTGGAAGAGCCCCCGCCGCATGTAAAATTTTTATTGGCTACCACTGATCCGCAAAAATTGCCTGCAACAATTTTATCGCGTTGCTTGCAGTTTAATTTAAAGCGTATGACGGTAGATTTGATTGAGTCTCAATTAGCTAAAGTATTGGATGAAGAGGGTATCACTTATCAGCCGGTTGCGTTGAAATACCTGGCGCATGCGGCGGACGGCAGTATGCGGGATGCGTTGAGTCTTCTCGATCAGGCAATCGCATATGGAGAGGGTGCGCTGGATGCTGATGAAATTGCCGCTATGCTCGGTCTGGTTTCCCGTGAACCGCTGTATCAGATTGTTGAGGCGCTGATTGAAGAGAATGCCGAGGCAATGCTGGCGGTTGTTGCACGTCTGGATGAGATGGCTGCGGACCCAATGGTTGTACTGGATGACCTGATCAGTCTGTTTCAACAGTTGGCTTTGTTGCAATGGGCTGCAGATGTATCGGAGCAGGGCGTGGATGATAAAGAAAGGCTATTGTCTTTTACATCCAGCTTGAGTGCGGAGGATATCCAGCTGTATTACCAGATTGCATTGCTTGGAAAAAGAGATTTACCTTTATCTCCTTCATACCGGCGTGGTTTGGAGATGATTCTGCTCAGAATGCTCGCTTTTCGTCCGGTTTCCGGTGTTGCTCCTAAGGGTGAATTACCAGCACAGGGAAAAAAAGCAAATATTGCACAAAATAAAAAAACGGAAGTTTCTTCGGGTGGTCAGACGAATGCGGTTAGCCATCAGGCGACCGCTAAATCTGCTGAGAGCGGCGAGCAAAGCTGGAAGCATATTTTTGATCAACTGCAGCTGAAAGGCATGGTCACAGAGTTGGCGGCAAACTGTGAAATAAAAAAGTGGCAGGAAAACCATCTGGTTTTAACGCTTGCCAAACAGCATGCACAGCTGTACAAAAAAGAATTTGAAAAGCGGCTTGCTGATGCATTGTCAAAGCATTTGGGACGAACTATTCAGCTGTCCATTGAAGTGGGTGAGCTTGTGTCCGAAACACCGGCTGGAGAGGTTGCGAGGCTGGCTGCTGAAAAACAGCAGGCTGTTGTGTCGGAAATTCAGGAAGACCGGTTTGTGCAGGAGCTGAAAGACAAGTTTGGTGCGGAAGTGCAGATGGAGACTGTGCGGCCGCTAGACGCGTAGGTTTGTTATTTTTTGCGCCACCCCGATGGTTGCGGGTGGTTTTCGAGGTTTATGTAAATAGTGGTATGGTCGGGAGGTTAGCGTATGAAGGGTGCACTGGGTAATTTAATGCAGCAAGCACAGAAAATGCAGGCTGAAATGGAAAAGGCGCAACAGGAGCTTGCAAGTCTGGAAGTGCAGGGTGAATCGGGTGGCGGTCTCGTTAAAGTCGTTATGGCCTGCAATCATGAAGTCAGGCGCATCAACATAGATGATAGCCTGGTAGGAGATGATAAGGATATGCTGGAGGACCTGGTTGCGGCTGCGATGAATGATGCGGTAAATAAGGTTGAACGAACGACCAAAGAGAGAATGTCAGGTCTGACCGCAGGTTTGAATTTGCCGGGCGGTATGAAGCTGCCGTTTTAAGCGCCGATGCAATACTCCCCTTTATTAGATCAACTGATCGAAAGTTTTTGCTGTTTACCAGGCGTTGGAAAAAAATCAGCACAGCGGATGGCGTTTCATTTGCTTGAACGGGATCGTGAAGGTGCTGTTCAATTGGCGGGCAGGATTACGCAGGCGATGGAGCAGATCGGTCATTGCGAACTTTGCCGGAATTTCAGTGAAACGCCAATTTGTGGGATTTGCAGCAATCCTAAACGGGATAAAAGTACGCTTTGTGTTGTAGAAGGGCCGGCTGATGTGCTGGCGCTGGAGCAGGCCGCAAACTACCGGGGTTTATATTTCGTGTTGATGGGGCATTTGTCACCGCTAGATGGAATTGGCCCGGATGAGCTGGGTCTGGATATATTGAAGCAGCGCTTTCAATCCGGTGAGATTAGTGAAGTCATACTTGCGACGAATCCGACGGTTGAGGGTGAAGCGACTGCACATTACATTATCGGTTTGGCTCAGGGGCAGGATATCAGGATGACGCGTATTGCCCATGGAGTACCTTTGGGCGGTGAATTGGAGTTTGTCGATGGGGGTACTTTGTCGCATGCATTTAATGAAAGGAAAACGATTCACGGGTGAGGGGGTATTGCGGTGACTGAAACATTATTTACTAAAATCATAAATGGTGAAATACCTGCGGATGTGGTTTATGAGGATGCAGAGGTATTGGCTTTTTGTGATATTAATCCTCAGGCGCCGACCCATATTCTGATTATTCCCAAAAAACCGATTGCGACTGTGAACGATATTGAAGCTGAAGATGCTGCGCTGGTTGGCAAGTTGTTTGTTGTGGCTGGAAAAATAGCTGCAGACGCCGGCATTGCTGAAGAAGGGTATCGCTTGGTTGTTAATTGTAATGCGGCAGCCGGCCAGACAGTATTCCATTTGCATATGCATTTGTTGGCCGGGCGTCAGTTGAGCTGGCCGCCAGGTTAAAGCGTTGATTTATTGCATAATATAATTTTCGGTACTATAGAAAGATCGATGCCGTTATTCACGGTTAACCGGTTTCAGTGTATTCACATCCAAAATAAGAGTTTCATCTTCTTCAATCGCTTGATCGGCGGCTTCCGTTTTATCTTCTTCCAACCCGGCAAGGTTGACTGATGAAATAGCCATCGTTCGAACTTCATCCGGGTCGGGTTCGTTGCTGTTATTTTTGTGCTGACCCATATCGGGCGGGCTATCAAGCACCATGGTTTTTATTTCTTTTGGGTCGGCGGGTGCTGCGGGTTTGTGACTTTGTATGTTATCGTTTTGGTCTGTTTTTTCCGGTGGCGGTAATATTATTGTTGACTCTTCATGGCGATTATTGGATGTATCATCAATATCAGCCTCAGGCGGAATGATGAGCGTGGACATTACGTCTATATTGGCGCTGTCTTTCTTCGGTGGCGGGTTATGCTCGTCGATTTCCATTCCCGGTGGCAGAATCATGGTCGACATTAGCGCATCTTCAATGGAGTCTGTGTTTTCATCGTGATGCTTGTCGGCGACCGGCTGTTTCTCTGTTATTTGTTTCGGTGGTTTTTCGCTCGCATGAGCTGGCTTAGGGGTACCGGCAGGCAGTTTGTCGGTTGATTGGCCCTCAGTCGGATCAATTAATACGATTTCATCCTCTTCATCTTCTTCCGGAGTATCCTGCATTATTTCTTTTTCAATCGCGTCTCTGTTAAGTAATGCCTCAGCTTCGGCTGCATTAAATGCCGGGTAGTCTCCGGTGTTACTGGATTTCTTTGTTGCTTCCTTCTTCGGAGCAGGGGGTTCCACAGAGGGTGATTGAGTCACCGCCGGCGGCTGTTTTACGTTTTGCAGTTTATTGCTTTTCTCCAGTTTCAGCAGTGCGTCAATTTTTGCAGCACAGATAAAGTCATTGACTGTTAAACCACCGACTGCTTCCGTTGAATAAGTGACTTTGCAGCGATTATTGGTGATTTCCAGATGTGGATTATGATTTTCAGTGTTCGCTATCCATGCAATTGCATTTACAAAGCCGGTGGCTTCATGAAAGTCTTTGAATTCAAATATTCGGTATATGCTTTGAACTTTACTGTCCAAAGCCCAGCCGGAGCGCAGGGTATTCAGCAATGACCTCGCGACTTCCACACTGATTGGCCGGGTGCCTTTTTTAACGGGTGTGCAGTGACGTGTTGCTAGATTGGCCATATCATCGAGATCTTTGCTTGGTTATTATTAATCCTGCGAGTGAGTATCGTATCTGGGTTGTTGAGCACTGTTTATGCTTTTAGTATCGACAATTACAGCCGATTCATTAATTACGAAGCGATATTAAAAATGTAACATATGTGGTTGATTTTACAAGCCCATGCAACTAAAAAGAGCGCAATATGACGATTGATAATGAGAACCTTATATGGATTGATTTGGAAATGACGGGCCTCGATTCCATGCGCGATTCGATTATCGAAATTGCGACAGTGATGACCGATAAGCACCTTAATATACTGGCTGAAGGGCCGGTGCTGGCTATCCACCAACCTCAAGAGGTGTTGGAGCAGATGGATGAATGGAATACCCGGCACCATAATGCTTCAGGGTTGGTTGAAAGGGTTTGTAAAAGTAAAGTGACCGAGCAGGAGGCGGAGCGGCGTACTTTGGATTTTATTGCGGCTTATGTGGAAAAAGGCTACTCGCCTATGTGCGGAAACAGTATCTGCCAGGACAGACGGTTTTTAGCCAGGTTAATGCCTGAGCTCGAGGGGTTTTTCAGTTATCGTAACCTGGATGTCACTTCTTTAAAGGAGCTTGTGAAACGTTGGGCACCCGAGATTGCGCAGGGCTTTAATAAAAAAGCCGCTCATTTGGCGCTGGAAGATATCAAGGAGTCTATCGATGAGCTGCGTTACTATCGTGAGCACTTTATAAAGCTTTAGCTTTCAATTGGAGTATCTGTTTGGTTGCCCCAGTCAGACCAGGCGCCGGGATAACCTTTGATGTTGTTGTAACCCAAGGACATAAGCAGCATGCAGACCAGTGCCGAGCGCTGGTGGGATTGACAGTAACAGATAACCTGTTTATCTGGTGTTATACCTTTGGCTGAAAACAGTTTTTTCAATTCAGCTGATGATTTGAAGGTTTTCTCACCTGCGTTTTTTGTTTCTGTCCAATTAATGTTAATTGCTCCCGGAATATGTCCGCCGCGAGCGGATCGAATATCCTGCCCCGAAAACTCTTCGGCAGAGCGTGTATCAAGCAAAACAATGTCGGGTGTATTCAATGTTGCAAGGATACTGTCACGGTCGGCAATAATTGTCTGGTTGATATCCGGCTCATCGTAGCGGCTTTGATCAATGACTGTTTCCGTGGTCTCCAGTGGGTATCCGGCGCTTTGCCAGGCATGTATGCCACCGTTTAACATGGATATTTCCCGGTGGTTGAATGCCAGCAGTGTCCATGCAAAGCGGCCGGCCGACGGTTCACCGCCGTTATCGTATACAACAATATGTTGCCGGTTTTTCACACCTGCGGAGCGCATTGCGGCGGCGAATGCAGATGGGCTTGGTAACAGCCCGCGGACGGGTGGTTGCTCTGCGGCAAGCTGGCCTGGGTCGAACCAAACAGCACCGGGAATATGACCTTGCCGATAAAGCGCATGACTGCGAATGTCGATGATTAAATACTCGCCAGGGTGCAGCTGTGTCTCACTCATCAGTGCATCAGCATCAATTATCAAAGGTAGTGATGGTTTATGGAGCAAGCTTTCGCCTTTAAATAGAGTTTATGTTTCACAATGTTCTGCAACCGAGTTTTTCTCTGGATATCCGGGTGTCAGGATTGTCGGCTGAGCATTGTGCTTGTTTTGCTCAGGGTAGTCCAAAGTGTAATGCAGGCCGCGGCTTTCGTGGCGGGATTTTGCACTGCGGATAATGAGTTCGGCCACTGTTGCAAGATTACGCAGCTCCAGTAAATCATTGCTGACTTTGAAGTGTTTGTAATACTCATTGATTTCGCGTGTTAACAGTTCGATTCTGTTTTCGGCACGCTGTAAGCGTTTATTTGTTCGTACAATACCGACATAGTTCCACATTGTTTGGCGTAACTCGTGCCAGTTGTGTTTTACCACGACCTCTTCATCGGAATCTGTTACCCGGCTTTCATCCCAGTTGGGTAATGATGGCGGAGGGCCGAACGTTTTCAGCCTGGTGATAATATCGGCGGCGGCTGCATGTCCAAATACCAGGCACTCCAGCAAAGAATTGCTGGCCATACGGTTTGCCCCGTGCAGGCCGGTGTAGGCGGTTTCTCCGATCGCATACAGGCCGGGAATCCCGGTTTGGCCGGTTTCATTGGTTACTATGCCCCCGCAGGTATAGTGTGCTGCAGGCACTACCGGGATCGGCTGCCTGGCCATATCAAATCCCAGGCTCAATAGTTTTGTGTATATGTTCGGGAAGTGGTGCTGGATAAACTCTGCAGGTTGGTGGCTTATATCCAGATGTACACAATCGAGGCCCAGACGCTTCATTTCATGATCGATCGCGCGGGCGACGATATCGCGTGGGGCAAGCTCTCCACGTGGGTCAAAGCGATGCATAAAGCGTTGACCATTCGGTAGTTTAAGGTGTCCGCCTTCGCCTCGGATAGCCTCTGAGATCAGGAAAGATTTTGCTTTTGGGTGATAGACGCATGTTGGGTGGAATTGCATGAATTCCATATTTGCAACCTGGCATCCGGCGCGCCAGGCCATTGCAATGCCGTCACCCGTGGCACCATCCGGATTGCTGCTGTAAAGATATACCCGATTTGCACCGCCGGTGGAGAGAACGGTTGTGTATGCAGACAGGCACTCAACTTGCCCGGTATTTAAGTTCAGAGCATATGCGCCTAAGCAGCGCGGGTCCTGTATACCGATTTTGGGGCCGGTAATCAGGTCCACCGCGATATAGTGCTCAAGAATTGTGATTCGCTTGTTTCGTTTTACCTGCTCGATCAAAGTGTTATGTAGCGCTTTTCCGGTCGCATCGGCAGCATGAATAACTCTGCGGTGGCTGTGCCCGCCTTCCCGTGTCAAATGATAGCCTCCAACGCCGTCTTCGAGCTGTTCCCGGGTAAAAGGCATTCCCAGGTTTTCCAGCCAGCGGATTATTTTTGGCGCTTTTTTGACTGTAAATTTGACAATATCCGGATCGCAGATGCCTGCACCGGTTTGCAGGGTGTCGCTAATATGAGCATCGAAATCGTCTCCATGGTCCAGTGCCGCCGAGATCCCGCCTTGTGCCCAATACGTACTACTACTATTCAGGCTCGATTTTGCCAGAACAGTGACTCGCGCATGCTCTGCTAATTGCAAAGCCAGGGTCAAACCTGCGGCGCCTGCGCCGATAACTAAAATATCCAAATTGTGCTGATAGTCCATGTGTTTTCAGTGATTTAGCAATCTTTGGGTAATTGTGACATACTTGGCGCGCCTCGGCATCGGTGTATAAATAACTGGCTATGACCCGGGATAAAACACAGGCGCCTTTTTTGTCGTTTGTTACTAAATACTTGAACTATATTGATATGAGCAGGTCTATGAACGCTGCATACAGAACATATTGCGTCTTATCTGCGCTGGTAGAAAGTGGTGAGACGCTGGTATGAGCGAACGGACTGTTGATTTGGAGCTGGTTGAGCGCGTACAGGCAGGTGATAAGTCGGCGTTTGATTTACTGGTAAAAAAATACCAGGGCAAGATCGCAAAGCTGGTTAGCCGGTTTGTGCACGATCCGTTGGAAGTTGAGGATGTGACTCAGGAGGCTTTTATTAAAGCTTACCGGGGGCTTGCAAATTTTAGAGGTGATAGTGCGTTTTACACATGGATGTATAGAATTGCGATTAACACTGCGAAAAACTATTTGGTATCGATTGGCCGGAAAACCCCTGATATCGGGGTCGATTCGCAGGAAGCTGAGCAATTCGAAGGCGCTTCACTACTGAAAGAGAATGCGACACCTGAAAGCATGGTTTTGGCTGAAGAAATTAAGTTGCGCGTATTCGATACGATTGAAAAACTGCCACTTGAGCTTAAAACAGCCATCACATTGCGTGAGCTTGAAGGCTTGAGTTATGAAGATATCGCGGAGGCTATGGATTGCCCGATTGGTACAGTGCGGTCAAGAATTTTCAGGGCGCGAGAGGCTATTGATACAAGCTTAAAGCCCTTATTGAGTAAAAACTGATCATTTTAATGGGGTATTTTTAGATGATTGACAAAGAGTGTTGGAGAGAGCGACTGTCAAGCTGCATGGATGGTGAACTAAAGGATATCGATTCGTTTATGGATCAGGTCGCCGAGGACAAAGATGCACAATCCTGTTGGCACCGATATCATCTCATTCGTGACATTATGCGTGATAATCAAGCTTCCCGGGTTCCGATGGACTTTAGCCTGAAAGTTATGCAGAGGATCGAAAAAGAACCCACTGTTTTTGCCCCGCCTAAAAATACTCACCGCATCCTTCCCAATTTTCTCAATAAAAATATTCTTAAACCGATTGCCGGGTTGGCAATAGCTGCATCGGTTGCAGCGGTTACGGTAATTAGTTTACAGAGTTTTCAGTCAACTCCGGAAAATGTGCCTAATGCATTTACTGCCAAGACTTTGGACTCCGGCGGATTAAGCACTGCCGCCCAAAATTTCAGTCCAGTTACCCCAAATTACTCACCGGATATTTTTCCGGCAGAGGCATCGATCTCAGAGGAGATTAATGCCTATATCATTGACCATATGGAACACTCCTCAGTCGGGAATAGCCAGCGCATACTGCCCTATGTTCAGGTTTCGGGCTCTAAAAACGACCGGTAAGCTATGCGAAAATATCTGCTCGTCATCGGTCTGTGTTTAAGCACAGGTTCGCTGGCTGCCGATAATGGGCTGGAGCTGCTAGAGAAAATGTCTGAAGCTATGCATGTGCAGAACTACTCAGGCACATTTGTTTACCATCATAAAGATAAAGTTGAAACTCTGAAGATTGTTCATCGGAATACGCCCGAGGGGGTCGATGAGCGTGTACTTACCTTGAGTGGTAAACCACGTGAAATTATCAGAAGAGGACCACTGACAACCTGCATTCTGCCTGAAAATCATTTGGTAATTGTGGATGATAATCAGTCGGGCAGTCACTTCCCTGGCATTGTGCCAAAAAAGCTCCACAAGCTTCAGTTACATTACGATATCAAAGTATCAGAGTCTGATGAGCGCATGGCGGGTAAGCTGTGCTGGGTGGTTGATATCATGCCTAAAGATAAATATCGTTATGGTTATCGTCTGTGGATTGACAAAGAGACGCATTTGCTTGTGCGCTCTGATTTGTTAAATGAGCAACAGGAAACAATTGAGCAAGTCATGTTTACGGAGTTGAATCTCCATGAGTCTTTGCCTGATAAAGTTTTTATGCCTGAGTTTTTGGCAGATGGTTTTCGGCGTCAGCAGATAGGTAAACCTGCCGATGTGAACCTGCCTTCATTTGGACGTTGGCGTGCATATAATTTACCACCGGGTTTTATCATGCAAACACAGAAGCAACGTGTTAAATATATTCGTAACAAGCCGGCCCATCAAATAGTGATCTCAGATGGTCTGGCGTCGGTGTCGGTTTATATAGAGCCGAAGCATGATAACCGGGTGGCTTTGGGTCGCAAAACCCGGGGGGCTATGAGCGTTTTCGGAAAGGTATATCATGATCATCACCTGACTGTTGTCGGTGAGGTGCCTGAACGTACCGTCGAATTGATCGCTGAATCGATTAGGCTGGAAAAAGAGCCATAGTGTTTTTTAAATAGTATCAGTTAGAATACGGTTCTGGTTTAACCTGCAAAAATATTAACAAATCGAAGTGCTCGAGGTTTTTAAAATGCGTTTTTTGTTTACTGGTTTTTTAATAGCTATTACGGCATTTAATGTTCAGGCTCGTGGATTACCGGATTTTACCAGTCTGGTTGAGGATAATAAGCCGGCAGTGGTAAATATCAGTACATCGAATAAATCGAGTAATGTCAGGCAATTACTGCCGAAGGAGTTTGAATTGCCGGAGGGGGCCGAAGAGGGGCCTTGGGGAGAGTTATTGCGCCGCTTTTTCGGATCACCAGGTTTGGACCAATGGTCTCAGCGTCCGACCCAATCTCTGGGGTCGGGTTTCATTATGTCTGCCGACGGCTATGTGATTACAAATCATCATGTGGTCAAAGATGCCGAGGAAATTATCGTTAGGTTGGATGACCGCCGGGAGCTGGTTGCCGAGTTGATCGGGAGTGATCCCAGAAGCGATATAGCGCTTTTGAAAGTCAATGCTGAGGATTTGCCGCAAGTGAAGTTCGGCAGCTCAAAAAAACTAAAAGTTGCAGAGTGGGTTTTGGCTATTGGGTCACCGTTTGGTTTTGATCACTCCGTTACCGCGGGAATTGTCAGCGCCAAGGGCCGCAGCCTGCCAAATGAAAACTATGTACCTTTTATACAAACTGATGTTGCGATTAACCCTGGAAATTCGGGCGGGCCGTTATTTAATCTTGATGGTGAAGTGATCGGGGTAAACTCGCAGATCTACAGTCGCACCGGTGGTTTTATGGGCTTGTCTTTCGCAATACCAGTTGAGCTGGTGCTGGATGTTGTTGATCAGCTGAAAAAGAACGGTCATGTTTCCAGGGGTTGGTTGGGAGTGTTAATTCAGGAAGTAACCCGTGAGTTGGCAAAAAGTTTTAATATGGATAAACCTCAGGGTGCACTTGTATCCAAAGTATTGCCGGGTAGCCCGGCCGAGAGCGGAGGTATTAAAACCGGCGATATTATACTCGAGTTTAACGGGCAAAGTGTCGAGCGTTCCGGAGAATTGCCGCCCATGGTAGGGCGGATCAAGGCCGGCGACGGCGCCAGAGTAAAAATACTAAGGGATGGACGTAAGCGCACTTTGACAGTGCATATCGGTGAGCTTCCTAAAGAGGAGCACAATAAGCTCGGCAAAAACACTAATCAGGAAGCTCCGGGTAAAAAAAGCCGGTTGGGTATGGTGTTAACAGAACCTGATTCACGTGTCCGGAAAGAGTATAATCTTCAGAAAGGTGGCGTTGTGGTTTCGGAAATTAAAGCCGGGCCGGCTGCCGCCGCTGGTATACGTCGAGGCGATGTGATTACATCCCTGAATAACAGCCCGGTTAACGGCATAAAGGATTTTTTTACTAAACTGGACAAATTGGACCCGGGAAGCTCGATTGCGTTATTAATACAGCGCCCAACGGGACCAATCTATCTCGCGATGCGAATACCGAAAGATGAATAAACCGAAACCTGTACTTCGTCTATATACTCGTAATGATTGCCAGCTGTGCGACACCATGCGGGATGAGCTGCGTGAGTTGGAAGAGGAGATGGAGTTCAAACTGGAAGTCCATGATGTTGATGCTCAGCAGGGCAGCAAAGAGCGCTATAATGATCTGGTGCCGGTGTTACTTTGGGGACAGGACATCATCTGTTATCATCGCCTTGATAAGACGCTATTAGGTCGGGCTTTGGGGGTTGGTGGCTGAATTCTGATTTTTCCACTAATATCCGAGCTTTCCAGATAAAAATTAACGGGTTAACCGTCCCTATGAGACATCCGGGCTGCCACATCGACATGACCATGTCTGCCTGAACAGGCCCTAAATACATTTATGCAATTTATCCGTAATTTTTCCATTATTGCGCATATCGATCATGGCAAATCCACACTGGCTGACCGTTTTATTCAGTTATGTGGCGGTCTGAGCGAGCGTGAAATGTCTGAGCAGGTGCTGGACTCAATGGATATTGAGCGTGAGCGCGGTATTACCATTAAAGCTCAAAGTGTCACTTTGCATTTTAAATCCTCAGACGAAAATACTTATCAGCTCAATTTTATCGATACTCCCGGACATGTCGATTTTTCTTATGAAGTGTCCCGGTCATTGGCGGCCTGCGAAGGGGCGATTTTAGTCGTGGATGCCTCTCAAGGGGTTGAAGCCCAAAGTGTTGCGAATTGCTATACCGCGATAGAGCAGGACCTGGAAGTATTGCCGGTATTGAACAAGATAGATCTGCCTGCTGCAAATCCGGAGCGGGTGTGCAAAGAAATCGAAGAAATTATCGGTCTCGATACTGCCGATGCCATACATGTCAGTGCTAAAACCGGTCAGGGTGTGGAGGCATTGCTCGAGCAGATTGTACAGCTGGTGCCCCCCCCGGGCGGAAATCCGGATGCACCCTTGCAGGCACTGATTGTGGACTCATGGTTTGATAACTACCTGGGTGTTGTGAGCCTGGTTCGTATTCAGCAGGGTGTTCTGCGTGCGGGTCAAAAAATCCAGATTATGTCCACAGGGCGGGTTTTTCAAACCGACAAAGTGGGCATTTTTACACCGAAGCGTATTGATAAGGAAGTTTTGCAAACCGGGGAAGTGGGTTATGTGATTGCCGGCATTAAAGAAATTGAAGCGGCTCCGGTAGGCGATACCATGACCGCTGCCACCAATCCGGCGGATAAGCCATTACCGGGGTTTAAGCAGGTTCAACCCAGGGTGTTTGCCGGCCTGTATCCCGTTAGCTCCGAAGATTATGAAGCATTTCGGGAAGCGCTGCAGAAACTGCGTTTAAACGATGCTGCTTTGCATTATGAGCCGGAAACTTCGCAGGCTTTGGGTTTTGGTTTTAGATGTGGTTTTCTGGGTATGCTGCATATGGAAATTGTTCAGGAGCGCTTGGAACGTGAGTACAATTTGGATTTAATTACCACTGCGCCGACGGTGGTTTATCAGGTATTGGCCACAAGCGGTGAGATGTTGCACATACAGAACCCAACTGAGTTGCCGCCTGTTAATAAGATTAGTGAAATTCGTGAGCCTATTATCGACGCCAATATTCTGGTTCCGCATGACTATGTTGGTGGTGTGATGTCTCTGTGTATTGAGAAGCGTGGTGTTCAGAGAAAAATTCAATATCTGGGCAATCAGGTTGCGATGCAGTACGAATTACCGCTGAGTGAAGTGGTATTGGATTTTTTCGATCAGCTAAAATCAATCAGTCGCGGTTATGCATCTTTTGACTATAGTTTGTCGCATTTTAACGCCGATGATCTGGTCAAACTGGATGTGTTAATCAACGGTGAACGCGTCGATGCACTGTCGATCATCGTACATAAATCAAACAGTCAAAGCCGGGGGCGTGAGCTCGTGGAGCGTATGCGAACCCTGATTCCCAGGCAAATGTTCGAAGTGGCCATACAAGCGGCCATTGGTTCGCATATAATAGCACGCAGCAATGTGAAATCATTGCGCAAAAATGTGACTGCAAAGTGCTATGGTGGAGATATTACCCGTAAGCGAAAGTTACTGGAAAAGCAGAAAGCCGGTAAACGGCGAATGAAACAGATCGGCAAAGTGGAAATTCCGCAAGAGGCTTTTTTGGCCGTATTACAGGTGGAAAACAAGAAAGCTCGTTAGAATCTGTTAGCGGCCGATAAATGTTTAAAGGTATCAAGAAAAATATATGTTCGATTTTGCATTATTTTTAGTGTTGGCAACCGCAATTACCGGGTTTATCTGGTTGGTTGACATACTTTGGTTTGCGCCAAAAAGACCGCCATTATCATCAGATAATGAAACTACAGCGGAACAGGGCGAAACGACAGAGCCGATCATCGTGGAGTACTCCAAAGCCTTTTTTCCCGTGTTGTTAATTGTCCTGTTGCTGCGTTCGTTTCTGATTGAACCTTTTCGGATTCCCTCAGGATCTATGTTGCCCACGCTTAGAGTGGGTGATTTTATTCTGGTAAGTAAGTTTTCTTATGGTTTGCGGTTGCCGGTGACAAACACAAAAATTCTCTCTTTGGGGGAACCGCAGCGTGGGGATGTGGTGGTTTTCAAATACCCTGAAAATCCGCGTTTGGATTATATAAAACGTATTGTTGGTTTGCCTGGTGACCGGATTACATACAACAACAAGCGGCTAAGCATTAATGACAAGCCGGTAGAAGTTGAGCCGGTCGGACCCTACAACCGGCGTACCGCACGAAGGAGGCCGGGTGCATTTGGCGAGTATCGGGAGAAGCTGCAGGGAACGACACATAATATTTTGTTGCTTCCCGAACCGGCGCGGGATTTTAAAATAGAGGTGCCGGCCGGGCATTATTTCGTAATGGGTGATAATCGTGATGATAGCCGCGACAGCCGGGCTTGGGGGTATTTACCTGAAGAAAATCTGGTCGGCAAAGCTTTCTTTATCTGGATGCACTGGGATTTCGGAGGTGACGGGCTGAACCCAAATAGAATAGGTGAGCGTATCCGCTAAATATGTATTGAATCGGAGGACAGACGATGAACACATTAACCAGACAGCGCGGTGCATCCCTTCTGAGCGGGATGATTATTCTGACGATGGCGGGAGTGATATTGATTGCCGGGATTAAGCTTGCCCCTGCTTATCTGGAATATTATGCAATCGCCGAAATTCTTGAACAGATGCAAAGTGATCCGTCTTTGAAAGGCGCTCAAAAAGGGGCGGTCGCGAATGCGTTTAACAAGCGCCTGAATATCAGCCAGGTGTATACCTTGAAACGTCAGGACTATAAAATTACCAAAATCAAAGGTAAGCGCGGTTTTCTTGTGGCGGTGGATTATGAAGTTCGTAAACCGTTGTTTCTTAATTTGTCGATTGTGGCGTCGTTTAAGCGCAATGCTGAGGTTGGTGGGTGAGACACAATATTTCAGACCTTTGTAAAATACTGAATTACTCGTTTACTGATGAAGAGCTATTGCGAACGGCACTGACGCATCGTAGCGTCAAAGGGCAAAATAATGAACGGCTGGAATTTTTGGGGGATAGTATTTTAAATTTTGTGGTTGCGGCCGAGTTGTTCGAACGTTACCCGCAGGCACAGGAAGGTGATTTAAGCCGGATCCGGGCAAGCCTGGTTAATAAGGATACACTGGCCAAGGTGGGGCAGCAGCTGGGTCTCAGTAATTTTCTGATACTTGGCTCGGGAGAGCTGAAAAGCGGCGGTTCACGTCGCAAGTCAATTCTGGCCGATGCCGTTGAAGCCATTTTCGGCGCAGTGTTTCTAGATGATGGGTTTGATGCGAGCAGGCGGCTGATTTTGCAGGTATACCGTCAGTGGTTTGATAATCCGGTCGATGCGAGCCTTTTAAAAGACCCCAAAACACGTCTACAGGAATATCAACAGTCACGCAAAAAAGCGTTACCGGTTTATGAGTTAATCAATGTGACAGGCAAACCGCATGCGCAGACTTTTAAAGTCGAATGTCGCGTTGACGGGCTGGAAGAGTCCACGATCGGTAGCGGTACCAGCCGGCGCGAAGCCGAGCAGCAGGCAGCAGAAATGGCATTGGTTTTGATGGATCAAGGCGAAACCCTTTCTGCCGAGGCCTGACCCGGCTCTGACTCAAGCCTGGTATGAATACAGAAGCGAACACATTTAAAAGCGGTTATGTGGCGATTGTAGGTCGCCCTAATGTGGGTAAATCAACTTTGCTGAATGCTATAGTTGGTGAAAAAATCAGTATTGTCTCACCAAAAGCGCAAACCACCCGCCATGCTGTTTTGGGCATTAAAACCACATCGGCTTATCAAATGGTATTCGTTGATACTCCGGGTTATCACCTGGGGCAATCACAGGCGTTGAATAAATATATGAACAAGACGGCGCTCACTGCAACACATGAAGTTGAAGTGATCGTATTCGTGGTGCATGCCAACCGGTGGACTCAGGAGGACAAGGCATTATTGTCGAAGTTTTCGGATAAAGGGCCGCCGGTCGTTGCAGTAGTTAATAAAGTTGACCTTGTGAAAAACAAACAGTCATTATTACCTTTTTTGGATGAACTCAGTGGGCGATACCCATTTCATTCCATGATTCCGGTTTCCGCACGTCGATATGATGGTGTTGATGAGTTAGAGAAACTGGTTGCAGGGCTGCTGCCAGTTGGTCAGGCGTATTTTGATCAGGATCAGATTACCGACAAATCACTTCGGTTTTTAGCCGCAGAACTGATTCGGGAAAAACTCTTTCATGTTTTGCGCGATGAATTACCGTACGCACTCACCGTGGAAATTGAAGAGTTTGTTGAGCAGACGGAAATTAATCGTATCAGCGCGATTATCTGGCTTGATAAATCAAGTCACAAGCATATCGTTATCGGTCATCAGGGCAGTGTGTTGAAATCAGTTGGAAAAGCTGCCAGAGAGTCGATGCAGAGGCTGTTTCATAAGAAGGTTTTCTTGAAACTATGGGTGAAAGTTAAAGCCGGTTGGAATGATGATCGTGATGCCTTGCGTAATTTAGGTTATCACGATAACTTTGATTAGAGGTTATAATACGTAATTGAAAGTTCACTTAAACATGAGGCGTAGAATGTGCACATTATTTATAAGCACTATTGTCGCTTACGCTGTATGGCCTGCGTTCATTGTGTTTTAAAAGTAGGTGATAAGTAATGCGAGTTTTGCTGCAGCCTGCTTTTGTTTTGCACTCCCGGCTTTACCGTAATACCAGTTTGCTGATAGAGGCCTTTACCCGGGATTATGGACGAGTGGGCTTGCTTGCCAAGGGTGTCAGAAACTCACGTCTTGCCGATCGGGGACTTCTTCAGGCATTTAACGGCCTGCTGTTAAGCTATTCTGGTCGAGGTGAGCTTATGACATTAACAGCAGTGGAAAATGAGGGGTGTTTTTTGCGGCTCAGCGGCAAGGCGCTGTACTGTGGCATGTATTTAAACGAATTGCTCCTAAAATTGTTGCCGCGCCATGATCCGCATGAAGGCCTGTTCGATTGTTATCACAAAAGCTTGCAGGCACTGGTTGCGGATTCCATGAGGCCCGAACCGGTATTGCGCCGCTTTGAACTGCAGTTGCTCGCGGAGCTGGGCTATGCTTTATCATTACAGTCAACAGCTGATACTTTTGAGCAGATTCAGCCTGAGAAGAAATACTATTATGATCCGGAGCGTGGACCATTATTGAATAATGCAGTCTCGTCTTTTCCAGTTCCATATATCAGTGGGCGTTGCCTTATCGATTTGCAAAATGAGGTTTTCGACGATACAGCTTGCATGCGGGAAATGAAGTTGTTAATCCGCTATGTGCTGGCACATTATATGGGTGGCAAACCGTTAAAAAGCCGGGAGCTTTTTAAGGTCTGATTTTTATGATGCGTATGAAATTATTCGATCAGGTCTGGAAGATTATCAATGTATCGAACCCGGTTGAAAAATGTATATTGACATCTGACTTATATGGTCATTGGCAAAATGGTGAGCTGATAATTGATCATGACACTCCGGTTGCTGTCTTTGCTTCTGCAGGGCGCCCGGAGAAGCCGGAGCTTGTGCACCCCAGAAAACTGCCAAAGCGTTCTTTGCACACTTTGAAGGGAAGGCTGCGCTTTATGCACGCAATCGCGCATATTGAGTTTAATGCAATTAATCTCGCGTGTGACGCAGTATACCGTTTTCGTGGTATGCCGGTTGACTACTACCGGGATTGGTTGGCAGTGGCGGCGGATGAAGCCCGTCACTTCCAGCTATTGACCGGTTATTTATCCGAATATGAGTGCCAGTATGGTGATTATCCGGCTCATAACGGGCTTTGGGATGTGGCTGCAAAAAGTGCAGAGGATGTGATGTTGCGTATGGCGCTTGTGCCGCGCGCGCTTGAGGCACGCGGGCTTGATGTTACGCCCGCGATGGTGCGGACATTGAATGATTGCGGTGACCACAAGGCGGCCGATATATTGGATACCATTTATCGCGAGGAGATCGCGCATGTTGCGATTGGCAGCCATTGGTTTAAATATATTTGCCGGCAACGCAAGCTGGATGCAGATACGGTTTTTATTCAAATAATTAAAGAGCATTTTACCGAAGGTTTGCGCGGGCCATTCAATTTGCCGGCACGTAAGCAGGCGGGTTTTAATGCACAGGAACTGCGCTATCTTTCTAACAAGTAGAACCTATCTCTAAATTACGGCGCTCGTTTGATTTTGAGATAGGTTTTGGTGTTGTTAATTAAGAGAGTGAACGTCTAGCCCGCTGGCATCCACACTTAAAAAGCTGCCAGTTTGATACCAGTCACCCAAAACGATACGTGTTGCACGTTGATTGTTAAGTGTGAATCTATGGATATCGGGCCGGTGAGTATGCCCGTGAATCAATTGTTGTACGCCATGCTTTAGCATTGCTTTTGCGACAGCCTGCCCATTTACATCCATGATTGCGTCAGTTTTTACACTGTTGGCGCTTTGGCTGGTTGCTCTGAGCTGTTTGACGATTGTGCGACGTTCCGCCAGAGGTTTATTCAGAAACTCTGTTTGCCACTGCGGTGTGCGCACCGCTTCCCGAAACTTCTGATATTCAACATCGTCAGTGCATAAGGTATCACCATGTATTAATAGTGTCGGCGTACCGTAAAGGTCAATCACCAGCGGGTCGGGTATCAGTTGAACACGGTATTTGTCTGCGAATTTTTTGCCAATTAAAAAATCACGATTTCCATGCATTAAATAGACAGGAGTGCCGGACTCTGTGAGTTCCTGCAGCCCGGCAAATGCGGTCTCCAGTCCATGTTCGGTATCGTCGTCACCAATCCAGTATTCAACGAAGTCACCTAAAATATACAGTGCTTCGGCCGTAGTGGCGTGTTCCACCAAGCGGAGAAATTGCTGCAGAATGTCAGGCCGTTCCGGATCAAGGTGCAGATCGGATATGAATAGTGTGGCCATCCTGGTGCTGGCACCTAAGTTGTTTTATTCGGACAGTACTTCGATTTTTTCGATAATAACCGCATCTTCCGGTACATCCTGATGGCCGGCGCGGTTGCCGGTGGCGACATTTTCAATGGCGCGTACCGTATCCATGCCGTCGGTTACTTTACCGAACACACAGTAGCCCCAACCGGAAGGTGTGGCTGAACGAAAATTCAAAAAATCATTGTCAGACACATTGATAAAAAATTGGGCAGTTGCTGAATGAGGGTCAGAGGTTCTGGCCATTGCGATGGTGCCTGTTAAATTCTTTTCCTCGTTGTCAGCCTCATTTTTTACAGGGTTGCCGGTAGTTTTCTGATCCATATCCGGGGTAAAGCCGCCGCCCTGAATCATAAAGCCTTTGATAACCCGGTGAAAAATGGTTTCATTATAGAACCCGTCATTGACGTAAGATAAAAAGTTTTTGCATGTCTCCGGTGCTTTGTCCTCAAAGAGTGTCAATGTGATATCGCCCAGATTGGTCTTTATTCTGATCATGGAAGTTGTTCCTCATTGTTGGTGTTATTTGGGTTCAAGTGTATAACTGTGTTGATGGTAATTAAGCCCTGTGGGGCATTTTGTGCAAACGGGCCTGCAGGGCCGGTTGGGCTTGTGCTGATTTCATCCACTAATTCCATGCCTTCGACAACACGGGCAAATACACAATAACCCCAACCGCTATTTGTTTTGCTTTTGAAGTCCAGATAGTCATTATCAACAACATTTATAAAAAATTGTGCTGTTGCCGAGTGAGGTGCAGACATGCGCGCCATTGCAACAGTGCCTCGTTTATTTAAAAGGCCGTTTTCGGCCTCATTCTGGATCGGCTTGCCGGTGGGTTTGCGCCGATAATTGGTATCGAAACCGCCACCCTGTATCATGAAGTCTTTAATTACACGATGGAAAATAGTGCCGTCATAAAAACCGTCATTTACATATTGTAAAAAGTTAGCAACGGTTTGTGGCGCGCGGTCCGGGTAAAGTTCCAGTGTGATATCGCCATAGTTGGTTTGGAGTTGCACCCGAGGTGGTTCAGAGGCGAATACCGCACTTGAAAGACCGTTTATACCAATCAATAGCAGTAGCAGCAGTCTGCGGCGGAAATACATAAGCGTTCCCCAAATAAGTTAATCTAATCAATTTCTCAGGAAGCTGGGTATCATAATGGGATTTATGGAGTGACGAAAGCGTTATTATCTGTTTGTTTTGTTTAGATATTTGTGAATTTCAGCTACTATGCGCGCGTAACTGTATTTTGAAAAGGCTTCGGCGGAAAAACCCTGAGAAAAAAATGTTGCAGATTTATAACAGCCTCAGCAGAAAAAAAGAACCGTTTGAACCGCTGGAACCTAATAAGGTGCGAATGTACGTTTGTGGTATGACGGTATATGACTATTGTCATTTGGGACATGGCAGAGCATTGATTGTATTTGATGTGATCTATCGCTATTTGTTGTCGCAAGGATATGATGTCAGCTATGTGCGAAATATTACGGATATTGACGATAAAATTATAAAAAGAGCACACGAAAACGGGGAATCTATAGAAAAGCTCACGACCCGTTTTATAAAAGCCATGCATGAAGATGCGGATGCATTGTCTGTATTACGGCCCAGTATGGAACCCAAGGCAACTGATAATATTGATGCGATTTTGCATATGATCAGTGTGTTGATCGAAAAAGGGCATGCTTATCCTGCAGAAAACGGGGATGTGTATTATTCAGTGGCTTCTTTTGCAGATTATGGAAAGCTTTCGGGTAAAAGCCGTGACAGCCTGTTGGCGGGTGCACGGGTGGAAATAGATGCCGGTAAACAGGATCCGTTAGACTTTGTATTATGGAAGTCAGCCAAGCCGGACGAGCCGAGCTGGGAGTCTCCCTGGGGGGCCGGCCGGCCGGGCTGGCATATAGAATGTTCAGCAATGGCGACCCGGCACCTTGGAGCATACTTTGATATCCATGGTGGTGGCCAGGATCTTCAGTTTCCGCATCATGAAAATGAGATTGCCCAAAGTGAGGCATGCACCGGGCACCCGTATGTGAAATACTGGATTCATAACGGGTTTGTGCGTGTTAATGAGGAAAAAATGTCAAAGTCTCTGGGTAATTTTTTTACGATCAGAGACATACTCAAGCACTACAAAGCCGAGGAAGTTCGTTTTCTGGTTTTGAACAGCCATTATCGCAGTCCATTAAACTACAATGAAGGTCAGCTTGATAGCGCGCGTTCGGCACTGAGCCGGCTGTATACCGCGTTGCGGGGTTTTTCTAATTTGACTGTTGGTGATTTTGGGCAGCAATACAAAACAGCTTTTAATGCTGCGATGGATGATGATTTCAATACGCCTGAGGCAATGGCGGTGTTATTTGATCTGGCACATGAAACGAATCGTTTGCGCACTTCCGAGCCGCGGGTGGCCGAGCAGGCAGCGGCATTGTTGAAGGATCTGGGCTCGGTTTTGGGTATTTTGCAAACCCCGCCCGATGAATACCTGCAATCCGCACCGGACCAGGGTTTGCTTGATGAAGCTGAAATAGATCGGCTGATAGAGCAGCGGCGTATTGCGCGAATGGAGAAAAACTGGTCTGAGAGTGACAGGATTAGAGACCTGTTGGTTCAGCAGGGAATTGTGTTGGAGGATACTCCTGAAGGTACGGTCTGGCGGCGGGCTTAATCGGGAAAGTTATTTAACGCAATGACTCTGATAAGCCTGCAGGGTGTTATGTAGCAGCATTGCAACTGTCATGGGGCCAACACCGCCGGGCACCGGGGTTATCCAGGCGGCTTTTTCGGCTGCAGCCTCAAATTCAACATCGCCGGTCAATGTTCCGTTTGGCATCCGGTTCATTCCCACATCAATGACTGTTGCTCCGGGTTTCACCCACTCACCAAGCACCAGTTTTGGTTTGCCTGCGGCAACGACCAGAATATCTGCTGTTTGAACATAGCTGGCCAGATCTGCCGTAAAACGATGGCAAATACTGACTGTTGCACCTTTTAATAGTAACTCAGAAGCCATTGGGCGGCCGACAATATTTGATGCGCCGACTATGACAGCATTTCGGTATTTGAAACTTTCCTGAATGCTTTCGAGTAATTTTATAATGCCGAAAGGTGTGCAGGGACGTAATGTTGGTATGCGCTGCGCAAGCCTGCCGATATTGTAAGGGTGGAATCCATCTACATCTTTATCGGGGGCGATAGACTCAATAATACTGCCGGTATCGATATGCTCAGGCAGCGGCAATTGCACCAGAATTCCATCAATTTCGGCGTTATTGTTCAGTTCATGAATCAGGGCGGCTAGATCATCCTGTTTGGTGTCACCCGGCAGATCAAAAGCCTGGGACATAATACCCGCTTCCTTGCATGCTTTACGTTTGTGGTTTACATAAACCTGTGATGCCGGGTCGTTACCGACCAGCACAACGGCAAGGCCGGGGGCCCTCCTATTTCGAGCAAGATTTTCGGCAACCTTTTTTTTGATTTCGGCCCGAATCTTTGTGCCGATTGCCTTTCCGTCAATGATACCTGCACTCATCCGGCGATTCTCTCATGTGCTGCCGTCCGCACACAAGAATAGGTCTGGGCGGAATTGGACGCATAAGGCAACAAGGTGAGCCAAAACACGGCTGGCTGCCAAAAATTTGATGATTTATAATAGGTTGCGTATCATTGCCGGCCGCTGGCATGAAGAACGGGGCATAGCGCAGCCTGGTAGCGCATCTGCTTTGGGAGCAGAGGGTCGTAGGTTCGAATCCTGCTGCCCCGACCAATACCTTTTAAGGGCTTGATCATTTTGTGACCATGCGCCTGTAGCTCAACTGGATAGAGCAACGGCCTTCTAAGCCGTAGGTTGCAGGTTCGAGTCCTGCCGGGCGCGCCAACTGTGAAATATTGCCGACATGGCGTTTCGCGGGGGGGTGAAGCCGAAAGTGCGGAGGCTGAAGTTTTGACGAAGTTGAAGGTTGCAGGTTCGAGTCCTGCCGGGCGCGCCAACTGTGGAATACTGCCGACATGGCGTTTCGCGGGGGGGAAGCCGAAAGTGCGGAGGCTGAAGTTTTGACGAAGTTGAAGGCTGCCGGTTCGAGTCCTGCCGGGCGCGCCAACTGTGAAATGCTGCCGACATGGCGTTTCGCGGGGGGCTAAGGTGTTTATGGAGTAGGCTGTCGGTTTTTACCTGCGGAATGCGAATTGGTTTCTAAGGGGATAATGGTGAGCGTAGCTCAGTTGGTAGAGCCCTGGGTTGTGATCCCGGTGGTCGTGGGTTCGAGTCCCATCGCTCACCCCAGTTTTGGGTTGTTATATCAGGCATCCTGAAGTTTGCTATAAATCCGTTTCTGCGAAAGACAGCCAAACCTTGGGTGTCACCGGGTATACTTGGCATGTTTACAGGGATATCCGTTATTTTTCTGTTTTCACAAGGGATAGTGCAATCGTAAAATCTGGAAATATCTTTGGAATGCATTGGTTCGTACCCGTAGTAAAAACAAAGGCTCTGGGCCAAGGCATTCGGAGCCAATAGCTTCTGATCGCCCTGCCACAGAGTTATATGTTAACCTGTTGAGATATAAGAAAAATCGCGAAAGTGGCGGAATTGGTAGACGCGCTGGATTTAGGTTCCAGTGGGGCGACCCGTGAGAGTTCGAGTCTCTCCTTTCGCACCATGGTTGTCTGGTCATATGGAATACTTGACGAGGGCCAAGATATCCTTTTTATATCAATAATTTAGCTTTTTTATTACCACTAATCTTAGAAGGTTGTTGATGCAAGTATCAGTTGAAACTACAAAAGGTTTAAATCGCAAACTCACTGTGCAGTTGCCGGGGGAGCAGCTTGAAAAAGCTTTTGATGAGCGCCTGAGGTCTTTGTCGAAAACAGTCAAATTGGCCGGTTTTCGGGCTGGGAAAATTCCGCTCAAAGTGATCCGTCAAAAATATGGCGCTGGCGTCAAGCAGGAGGTGTTGGAAGACCTGATTAAGCGCAGCTACAGTGACGCGATTAATCAGGAAAACCTCAAGCCTGCCGGTTTACCGCATATTGATACAAAGCCTGTCGAAATTGGCCAGGATTTTCAATTTATTGCCACTTTTGAGGTATTTCCTGAGGTGGAATTGGCTGATTTTGCCAAAATTAAACTGACAAACCCGAAGACGGAGCTTATTGATGATGATGTCATGGGCATGATCGATAAGCTGCGTACGCAGCGTGCCACCTGGGAGGTTGTTGAGCGTGCGGCCCAATCAGGCGATCAGGTTAAGATCGATTTTGAGGGTACTTTGGCAGGTGAGCAGGAACCGTTCGAAGGGGGTTCCGCAAAGGATTTTTCGCTGGTTTTGGGCTCAAAACAGATGATCGAAGGTTTTGAGGATCAAATAGTTGGGGTAAAAGCCGGTGAAGAGCGAAAAATAAAGGTTAAATTTCCAAAAGATTATAATAATGAGGCACTTCAGGGTAAAAAAGCGGTCTTTATTATTAACTGCAGCGAGGTTTTGGAACAAAAATTGCCTGAAATAAATGAAGATTTTATTAAATCTTTTGGTATTGAAAGTGGTGATTTAGAGGAACTTAAAAAGCAGTTGAAAGAGCATCTGCAGCGTGAGTTGGACGAAAATGTCAAACTATACACCAAGCGCCAGATTATGGATGAGCTGGTTAGGTTGCATAAGATTGAATTACCAAATGTACTTGTTGATCGTGAAATTGAGAATCTGCAGCAACAGATGCTGCAAAGACTGAATCTTGGAAAGGAAGCGCTCGGTCAGCTGCCACGCGAGCCTTATGAAGAAAAAGCGCGTCGCCAGGTTACTTTACAGTTACTGGTCAGTGAAGTGGTTAAACACAAGGAACTTAAAGCAGATCCTGAACATATAAAGTCGTTATTAATGAGAGCTGCTTCCAGCTACCAGGATCCGCAGGAGATGTTACAGTACTATATGAACAATAAAGAGCTTTTAAAGAATTTTGAGATGCTGGCGCTTGAGGACAAAGTGGTGGAGTTTTTGGCTTCTGAGGCAAAAGCATCTGAAAAAACCATGAGTTTCAATGACTTAGTTCAAGAGAACCAAAACGCCGGCTGACTGGGAGAGGCTTAATGACGATTAAAGAGGACATTTTCAGCTCGCCATCGATGAACTTGGTGCCGATGGTAGTTGAACAGACTGCACGTGGAGAGCGCGCTTATGATATTTACTCGCGCCTGCTGAAAGAAAGAGTCATATTTTTGGTAGGGCCGGTCGAGGATCATATGGCCAACCTGGTTGTTGCGCAGTTATTGTTTCTTGAGTCAGAGAACCCCGATAAAGATATATCACTCTATATCAATTCCCCGGGCGGTTCTGTGAGCGCCGGATTATCAATTTACGACACAATGCAGTTTATCAAACCTGATGTCAGTACTTTATGTATAGGTTTGGCGGCCAGTATGGGAGCGCTATTGCTTTCCGGAGGAGCAGCGGATAAACGCTATGCATTACCGAATTCGAAAATTATGATTCATCAACCATTAGGTGGGTTTCAAGGTCAGGCCTCGGATATTGATATTCATGCCCGTGAAATTTTAAAAACCCGCGAACGTATGAATGAGATATTGGTAAAACATACTGGACAAGATATAGACAAGATTCGGTCTGATACTGAGCGGGATCACTTTATGGATTCTGCAGAAGCTCAGGAATACGGTCTAATTGATGAAGTGCTGACCCGGCGAGTTGAAAATAAGTCTGAATAATTGGATTTGTTACACCGGCTAATAGGTAATCGAACTAACAATATGTTGTTGATATTATCAAAAAAGTCACTATATATTGACTGTATTGACATTCGTTGTTAATAAGCAAAGAATCAGAGAAAGTGCACGTATAATTAAGTTGAGGACTTAACATGACGGACGATACAGGTGATAAATCACAAGACAGCGGCAAGCTGCTGTACTGCTCGTTTTGTGGTAAGAGTCAGCATGAGGTACGTAAGCTTATCGCGGGTCCGTCCGTATTTATCTGTGACGAATGTGTAGAACTTTGCAATGACATTGTTCGTGAAGAGTTACAGGGACAGGCTGCTGCTACAGGAACTCAGCTTCCTAAACCAAAAGAAATTAAAAAAATTCTTGATGAATATGTGATTGGCCAGGAGAGCGCAAAAAAAGTTCTGTCTGTCGCGGTATATAATCATTACAAAAGGCTTGAAAGCAGTACCCGCAACGATTCTGTCGAGTTGGCAAAAAGCAATATTTTGTTAATTGGGCCCACAGGGTCTGGTAAAACGCTACTCGCCGAGACGCTTGCACGGCTGTTAAATGTCCCATTCACGATTGCCGATGCGACCACGCTTACGGAAGCAGGTTACGTGGGCGAAGATGTTGAAAACATCATTCAGAAACTGCTGCAGAAATGTGATTATGATGTCGAGAAAGCACAAACCGGCATCGTGTATATTGATGAAATTGATAAAATTTCACGAAAGTCGGACAACCCGTCAATAACCCGGGATGTTTCCGGTGAGGGTGTGCAGCAGGCTTTACTTAAACTTATTGAAGGGACAATCGCTTCGGTTCCGCCCCAGGGTGGGCGTAAACATCCGCAGCAGGAATTTTTGCAGGTTGATACCTCTAATATCCTGTTTATTTGCGGAGGTGCATTTGCCGGTTTAGATAAGGTTATTCAGGAGCGCTCCAAAAAAGGTGGTATCGGTTTTTCCGCCGAAGTAAAAAGTCAGGATGAAGAGCGTTCCGTTGGCGAGATTTTGCATGAAGTCGAACCTGAAGATTTGATCAAATATGGTTTGATTCCGGAATTTGTCGGGCGTTTACCTGTTGTGGCCACGCTGGAAGAGTTGAATGAGGAAGCTCTGGTACGGATTTTGGCCGAACCCAAGAATGCAATTATCAAACAGTATCACAAACTGTTCGATATGGAGGGTTGCGAAATCGAGTTTCGCGAGGAGGCACTGTATGCGGTTGCCCGCAAGGCAATGGAGCGTAAGACCGGTGCCCGTGGTTTACGAACCATTTTAGAGACAGTGTTGCTCGATACAATGTATGACTTACCTTCAATGGATAATGTATCCAAAGTCGTTATCGATGAAGTTGTGATTAACGGTGAAGCCAAGCCGTATATTATTTATGAGAGTAATGAATACAAAAAGGCGGCGCCGGATTGAGGCCGTTAAGGGTTTGCTCTGAGCTTGATGGCAAGCCCGTTAGGGTCAAGACCGGTTTTCTTCATTTCTTTAATAGCCAATGGATCTGATACGGGGCTTATAACGTGCTAGATAACGATTTTCCTGAAGCAATGCAGGTTCAACATATTCCTTTGTTGCCATTGCGTGATGTGGTTGTATATCCGCATATGGTGATCCCGCTTTTTGTCGGGCGCGAGAAGTCGGTACGCGCGCTAGAGACCGCTATGGCGGACAATAAGCACATTCTCCTTGTTGCCCAGAAAAGTGCGGATGTCGATGATCCGGGGGTTGATGATATTCATCGGATTGGAACACTGGCAACAATACTGCAGTTGTTAAAATTGCCGGATGGTACAATTAAGGTTCTGGTTGAAGGTACTCAGCGTGCTGAAGTGGTTGATCTTCAGTCCGGGGAGCACTTTTTTTCAGCTAAAATTGATATTCTAAGCTCTGATCAACCGCTTGATGAACGGGAAGTTGAAGTGTTGACTCGTTCAATTCTGGGCCTGTTTGATCAATATGTAAAACTTAATAAAAAAGTCCCTCCTGAAATTTTAACCTCGTTGACGGGTATCGATGAGCCATCCCGTCTTGCTGACACTATAGCGGCGCATATGTCGTTGAAGATCGAGGAAAAGCAAAAGATTTTGGAAATCGCAAACCCCAGAGAGCGACTCGAGCATATCATGGGTTTGATTGACGCTGAGCTTGATTTGCTGCAGATCGAAAAGCGTATACGTGGCCGTGTTAAGCAGCAAATGGAAAAGAGTCAGCGTGAGTACTATTTGAATGAGCAGATGAAAGCTATTCAAAAAGAACTGGGTGATATCAGCGAGGAAGGAAATGAGATAGAGGAGCTTGCACGGCGAATTGAAAAAGCCGGTATGCCCGCAGAGGCTAAAGAAAAAGCCGAATCCGAGCTTAAAAAGATGAGAATGATGTCGCCGATGTCGGCTGAGGCGACTGTTGTGCGTAATTATATTGATTGGCTGTTAAATGTTCCCTGGAAAAAACGCACGAAAATACGTAACAGCCTGACAGACGCAGAAAAGGTTCTTGAAGAAGACCATTATGGATTGGAAAAAGTTAAAGAGCGGATATTGGAATATCTGGCGGTTACACAGCGGGTTCGTAAATTAAAAGGTCCGATTCTGTGCCTGGTTGGTCCTCCGGGTGTGGGTAAAACATCACTCGGTCGCTCGATAGCGCGTGCGACAAATCGTAATTTTGTCCGAATGTCTCTGGGCGGGGTTCGGGATGAAGCCGAAATCCGTGGTCACCGGCGTACCTATATCGGTTCAATGCCCGGCAAAATTATTCAAAACCTTTCCAAAGTTGGGGTTCGTAATCCGTTATTTTTGCTTGATGAAATTGACAAGATGGCGATGGATTTTCGTGGAGACCCCTCTGCTGCATTATTGGAAGTGCTTGATCCGGAGCAAAATAGTTCTTTTAACGATCATTACATGGAAGTGGATTTTGATCTATCTGATGTAATGTTTGTTGCAACTGCAAATACAATGGATATCCCCGGCCCACTATTGGATCGAATGGAAGTTATCCAGGTGCCCAGCTACACTGAAGATGAAAAAATTAATATTGCTTCCCGTTATTTGGTCGAGAAGCAAATGAAAAATAATGGCATCAAGCCTGAGGAACTGGATGTTGCAACAGATGCGATGCGGGATATTGTTCGCTATTACACCCGTGAAGCAGGCGTGCGTAGCTTAGAGCGTGAAATATCTAAAATTTGTCGTAAAGTTGTAAAGAATATCCTGCTTAAAGATGATGAACCTAAAATCGAAGTTACACCTGAAGAGCTTGAAAAATATTTGGGTGTCCGTCGTTATCGTTATGGCATTGCCGAGAAGCGTGATCAAGTCGGTCAAGTAACCGGTTTGGCATGGACTGAAGTGGGCGGTGAGTTGTTGACCATAGAAGCAGCTGTTGTTCCCGGTAAAGGTAAAGCCACTTATACCGGCCGCTTAGGTGACATCATGCAGGAGTCCATTCAGGCAGCAATGACAGTTGTCAGGAGCCGTGCCGATGCGCTGGGTATTTCAATGGATTTTTATGAAAAAAACGATATTCATTTGCATGTTCCTGAAGGTGCGACACCCAAAGACGGGCCCAGTGCAGGTATTGGCATGTGCACTGCTATTGTTTCTGCGCTTACAGATGCGCCGGTTCGCTCAGATGTGGCAATGACCGGTGAAATAACCCTGCGTGGCGAAGTATTACCGATCGGTGGCTTAAAAGAAAAACTCCTGGCTGCATTGCGTGGTGGTATTTCGACGGTGTTGATTCCTGAAGAGAATCGCAAAGATCTTGTAGAGATGCCGGAAAACATTATTGACAATCTTGAAATACATCCGGTTAGATGGATGGATGAGGTTTTTGAGCTGGCGTTAAGACATAAGCCTGCTCCTTTAGAGGAAGGTCAAGAGGAAGTTAAAAAAGTCAGTGCTGAGTCTGAAGAAGGGGAAAAAACCGAAGACCGGCGTCTTCCTCATTAAAAATTTACTGTTGAAAAACTACTTTAACTTAACTTCATAAGCATTCGTCTCTTGGGCTAAGCTTATATATAAAGTGAAGTAATTATTGTGAAGCCAGTAAGGGCTCGTCTATAATCCTTGTTGACAGATATTTAAATCAGTTGGTATAAACTACCAATATTCTGGTTGGGCCTTTTTATCAGATCGCATAACGGAATGGGCTTTCTTCGGTCTTTCGATACATACCATAAAAATTTATATTTTTTACATGAGCATTGAGTGTGCTGGTAAAGGGTTCAAAGACTGGTACATTTGGGTGTTCCCGAAGTTTCGGGAATGTTGTTCAACTCAATTAGGAATCATCCATAATGAATAAAGCAGAATTCATCGAGGCAATTGCGGGCGCTACAGACCTTTCTAAGAGTCAGGCTACTGATGCTGTAGAAGCTATGATCAATGTGATTACCGATACGCTCAAAAGTGGTGATCAAGTTGCTCTGACAGGTTTTGGGTCTTTTCAGGTGCGCTCGCGCGAGGCTCGTAGCGGAAGAAATCCGCGTACCGGAGAGGTTATTCAGATTTCTGCCTCAAATGCCCCGGTATTTAAGGCTGGAAAAGGGCTTAAGGATGCCTTAAACTAGCGCCCCCTTTAAGCATTACCAAGAGAGGGCTTGAGGGTGCTTAGCTCAGCTGGGAGAGCATCGCCCTTACAAGGCGAGGGTCGCAGGTTCGAGCCCTGCAGCACCCACCAGTGCGGGAGTGGTAGTTCAGTTGGTTAGAATACCGGCCTGTCACGCCGGGGGTCGCGGGTTCGAGTCCCGTCCACTCCGCCAATATAATTTAGGGGCACTCATTAGGACGTCGCCCCTTTCGCTTTTTACCGGTTTATAGCTGTTGATATCATTCACAGGTTTCGGTATTCCAGTCAACTTTTTAGAGATTGAGTAGAAGTTATGTTGCTCGCGCTTCGAGAACGCATCAGTGGTTATATCGCTTGGTTTATAGTTATTCTGATCAGTGTTCCTTTTGTATTATGGGGTATACAGGAATATCTGGGGTTGGGGCAGGATAGTTATGCTTTGGAAGTTAATGACAGTAAAGTTTCACTGGCCGAGTTTGATCAAATATTATCGGGTAACCGGCAAATGTTGTTGAGGTCTTTCGGTGGCCGGGTTCCGGAGTATTTTGATGCAGAAGCTTTTTTACGTAAACAGACCCTCGATCAGCTGATTAATCGTGAACTCCTAAAAAGCGTTATTGCTAAATATAACTACCGGGTATCTGCCGGCGAGCTCGCTGGCGTGATTATGAAAGACTCAAGGTTTTTATCCGATGGGGAGTTTAATCCCGATATTTATGCCGCTGAGCTTGAGTCCCGTGGTCTTAGCAAACAGTTTTATGAACAATCACTTGCTGACCAGGTACTAATGACCCAGATTCAGCAGGGTGTTCAGACAACTGCATTCGTTTCCGAGCAGGAATTGCGCGACTTGGCTAAATTGCGTTATCAAGTGCGTGATTTTGACCATATTAGTCTGCCGATTGCGGCGTATAAAGACACTATTAGTGTCAGTGAAAACGAAATTCAGGCTTACTACGATGATAATAAGGATGAGCTAAAAACCGAACAACAGATAAGTGTCCGGTATTTGGAGCTCAGTCTCGCTGAGCTTGCCCGGCAAATTCCGGTAAGCGAGGAGGTGCTGCTTGAAGAATATGAGCAGGCTATTAAATCCGGGCGTTATCAAACCGAAGAAATCAGGGACGCCAGCCACATATTGATCCGCGTTCCAGATGATGCTGATGATGCGGCGTTATTGAAAAAACGTATTGAAATAGAGGGGTTACTGGCCCGCATTCGTCAAGGGGAAGATTTTAATGAGCTTGCCAAATCTGAGTCGGATGATCCCGGCTCGGCTTCTCAGGGCGGGGCATTAGGTGAAGTGCGGCGCGGTGTTATGGTGAAGCCTTTTGAGGAAACTTTATTTGCACTTGAAAAAGCGGGTGATCTCAGCGAGCCGGTAAAAACCCGGTTTGGTTTTCATATCATAAAGTTAAACAGCGTGAAGCCTTCTGAGCTTAAGCCTTTCGCTGAAGTGAAAGATGCGTTGCAGCGGGAGTATCAAAGCAAAGAAGCGGAGACGGCTTTTTACGATAAAGTCGACGTGTTGGCGACCATGAGCTTTGAGCATCCGGATGATATTAAAGTGATTGCAGAGGCTACGGGCCTCGAAGTCAAAGAAAGTGGGTTGTTTACGCGTGTGTCCGGCAGCGGTGTCGCGAATTACCCGGAGGTACGTGAAGTCGCGTTTTCAGATAATGTGTTATTGGAAGAACGTAACTCTGATTTGATCGAAGTAGCCGATAATCATGTGGTCGTATTAAGGTTAGAAGAGAATAAGCCCAGTCGTACACAAACACTTGAAGAGGCTTCAGCAGCAATTCAAGCTAAATTAAAGCAGCAAAAAGCCGGAGAAGTCATTGGTAAAGCAGCTGATTCGGTACAGGAAGAACTGGCAGCCGGCGGTCAGGCTCAGGACTTAAGCAAGCTGGCAAAGCAGCATAAAGGTGAATACAAAGCAGCTGCAGCTGTGACGCGTGATAGTCAGGAAGTGCAGCAAGCCGTTGTACAGGCGGTTTTTCGCATACCTGCCGACAGGATAAAAGACAAGCCAATCGAAGAAGTGGTACTTTCTAACGGGGATATCGTAGTTGTGCGTCTCAACAATGTAAAAGACGGCGATATAGATTCATTGAGCGAGGATGAGCGCTCCGAGTACGCAAAGCGTATTGCTGAGTCTCGAGGGCGAGCGGGCTACTCTATGATGGTGGCTAGCCTTAAAGAGCAAGCCGACATAAAGATAAACCCCGAAATTGATAGCTCTGAGTCCGCAGCGGCAAACTAATCCTGCTTTTGGTGTATAGATTCCAGGTATTGTTAACTATCTGCGTCCGGTAATGCCATACCGGTTATGCTGTATCCACCGTCAACATAAACAATTTCCCCGGTTATTCCCCCGGCTAGATCCGAGCATAGAAAAGCTGCTGTATTGCCAACGTCCTCTTGAGTCACATTGCGGCCAATAGGCGCTGTTTGTGCGACATGGTCGAGGATTTTACGGAAGTTACCGATCCCGGCGGCAGCCAGGGTTTTTATCGGCCCGGCAGAAATTGCATTTACACGTCCACCGATCGGCCCCAGTGAGCGCGCCAAATAACGAACATTTGCTTCCAGGCTTGCTTTAGCCAGCCCCATGGTATTGTAGTTGGGGATGGCGCGTTCCGCGCCAAGGTAGGTTAGTGTTAACAATGCCGGATTATTGCCCTTCTCAAGCAGTGGTTTGGCGGCCTTTGCCAGCGCTGCAAAGCTGTACGCGCTGATATCGTGGGCTATTTTAAAGCCTTCGCGGGTCACGTTATCAAGGTAGTCACCACGGATTTGGTCAGCAGGTGCGTAGCCGACCGAGTGAACTAAAATATCAAGTCCATCCCAGTGTTTGCTGATTTCAGTGAAGACAGCTTCAATTTCGTTATCATCTTCAACATTACAAGGGGCGGTGATGTCGGAATCCAGTTCTGCCGCAAATTTAAGAACCCGCTCTTTCAGCCTTTCTCCCTGGTATGTAAACGCCAATTTGGCTCCTTCCCGGTGCAGAGCCTGAGCGATACCCCAGGCAATGGATTTATTGCTCGCGACACCTACGATTAAAGCACGCTTACCTTCCAATAAGCTCATATTAACCCCCGTGATTCAAATCTGGTTTGGATTAGGTTGGGGATAATACTATGACAGGCACGAAAGTCCAAATATGGCCAGGCTGATGCGTCATGGTGTTTTGCATTATTTGCTCATAATTGTTTCGCGAAAAATGATACGACGGCAATTAATGTTGGCGGTTTTTTTGAACTGAAATACAGTCAAGTGCTTCTATGGGCTATCATAAATAGATCAATGTATATAGTCATGGTTATATAACTTTCGACATACCTTGATAAGACCTTGCGTTCAGTCAGCAGGGTTCGCTTCTGATATGTTATGTGTTTTATGAATACCCGGTTTTTATCGAATAAATAAGCTGACGAGGTCTTTATAAAATGAAAATACTTCGCTATCAACATAAAAAAATCAGGGTATTTGCTGATGGCACTAACGATAGAGAGGGTCTATTACTTTGTTCTTAAAAGTTCACTAACATAGGTTCAAACAATACATCGTATTTCATAAGGCTTCGGTGCTATAGGAATGAGTGTACCGGGTTTGTTAATATTTCATCCGTGCTGAGTAAGAACATCTGCCGCGTGTGATGAAGGCATAACGGTGACTTTTCAGGTTTTCACTATTAATACAAGCCTGGAATTGATTATTCGGCGCGAATCGGCCATTAGAGTAGTATGAAATACTAAATTTGTATTGCTCTGGAGGAAAATCTAACAATAAGAAGGAAAAATACTAATGAGCGACGTAAGTACAAACCCAGCAGCCACGCCGGCCCCTAGCACATCGGCAAGTAATTTAATCGGTGATGTGGCATCTTCTTTTGAGGAGGCATTTGCCACTCAGGTTGCATTACAGGAAATAATGCTGGACTATCAAATTCGTTCTGAAGCATTACGCTCAATTTCTGAGGGAGTGCAAAAAAATATAGATGTTGTTGAGAACGAGCGGCAGGATATCAGTCAGTCTCAAGAATAAAGGGCTCTGATATAAGTTTATTGTATGTAGTGTGTTTACTCTTGGGGGAGTGCCGTTCTTGGCGCTCCCCACTCCACATTTTTTATCTCTATATCTGTTCAGGTTTTTCACCATCGGGCTCATACCGATATACGAAGTTCTCCGCTCATTGATTCAGCGCATGGCTTAACACGGTTGTGTTATATATAGAATTAACTTCATAGTTTAAAAATATTCGTGCAGTAAATTTTTTAATGTGCAGCTTGTGAGCTTATTCCTTGTTGGTTCGTAGATATCCGCTAAGATTCAGGATTTGATGATACAAGGATGGTTTTTAGCTTAAAGCTTCTCAGTGAATTTGCAGCGGGTATATTTTTATGAGCACGAATAAGTACAATATAGTTGATATTGCTGCGGATGCTCTTCCAGATTCTGAGTGCCCTAAAGAGGCTGATTTTATAGATTTGCTGGTGATGATGTGGCGGGAAAAACTCGTTGCGCTGATTGTTACATCAGTAATTATACTGTTTTCGGCCATATATATTACGGTCAGGCAACCTTCCTTTGAGTCGGTTGTATATCTATTGCCGCCATTGGATCAAAATATTAAAGAGCTCAATCGTGCACAGGCATTCGGCTTGTTAGGCTATACGATTCCGCAGGTATATGAGGAATTTATCAGAAATCTTAATTCCCGTGCATCACGACGTAAATTTTTTGATAGTAAGGGTTTGTATCAACACTATTTTAAAGCAGGCCAATATGCAACTGCCGATCATGTATTTGAAAACAGTTTTAATAAACAGTTAAGGGTTGGTCGGCTCGCTGTAGGTGATGGAATAGGCTCATTAACGGTATCATTTGAATTCTATAATGCGGAAAAATCAGCTTTGCTTTTAAATGATTTCGTGCGGTTTGCGAGTGAAAGAACCATAGAAAAGCTGGTTGGTAATGTACATCGGGATATTGCATCAGCTATCGGGCAGTTAAATGCCCAAATAGCAAGTAAGCGCGAGACTATAAAACAGCGTGTAGACGACACCGTTGCCAGACTGGAGGAGGCGGTTGTTGTCGCAGAAAAACTTGGTGTCAAAAAACCGGAGGACTTTAACCGGTTTTCGGTTTCGGAAAAGGAAGCGATCTCGATATATGCTGCCGGTCTTCCATTGTATGCGAGAGGAGTGGAGGCGCTGAATGCGGAACTGGAAGTGCTCAAAAGCCGTAAAACAAATGAACCTTTCATTGAGGGTCTGCGGGATATGGAGGAAAGGCTGGCGATACTAAGCGCTATCGAAATAAACTCTGAAGCTGTTCGGGTGATGTTGCTTGATGAGCCGGCATTTACGCCCTATAAATCGCAAAAACTAAGTAATGCTCATATTTTGTTGTCGATGGTTTGTGTGGCTGTTTTTGCAGGATTTGCAGCGGCTTTGCTGGTTGGCTTGTACAAGCAATTTCGTAATGAATTTGTCCAGCGACTTTAAAGTCTAAGCGGTGTTTGTCTGCCAGATCGGTGTGTGTGCTGCTGAGAGCAGTGACTGGGTATATGAGTGCTGAGGGTGTGCGAAAATTTTTTCCGTCTCTCCGGTTTCAACTATTTTGCCCTGGTGCATGACTGCAACCTGATCTGACATATAACGTACTACTGACAGATCATGTGAGATAAAAATCATTGCGAGTTTGTATTCCTGGCTTAATTTTAATAGTAGCTCCAGTATTTGTGCCTGTATTGTTACGTCCAGAGCTGAAACCGGCTCATCGGCAATAATTAGTTTGGGCCGGACCGCGATTGCCCGTGCAATGGCAACCCGCTGGCGCTGTCCGCCGGAAAGCTCATGCGGGTATTTGCGGCTTTGGTAATGTTCGAGTCCCACCTTATCCAGCAATTGACTCACTTCTTCCGAAACCGGGTTGTTATTAGCTGTTTTGTATTTGAGTAAGGGTTCAGCCAGTATTTTGAATACTGTCATACGAGGATTCAGTGATGCATAGGGGTTTTGAAAAATCATCTGAAAGTCACGCCGGGCAGATCGAAGTGATTTTTCGGATAGTGCTTGTAACTCCATACCATTAAATAGTACCGTGCCTGTACGGGGGCGAAGCAGCTGCATGATGCTGCGTGCCAGAGTTGATTTGCCGGAGCCCGATTCGCCAACGATGCCTAGGGTTTCACCGGATTTGACTGACAAACTAATATTATCAACGGCTTTGAGGAAAGATTTTTTTCGTAACAGCATGCCTTCGGAGTAAACCGGAAAGTAAGTTGAAATATTGGATAATTCTAAAAGAGTTTGTTGGTTTTCTTTTGTGCTTATCGGGTGCTGTTTGGCACCTGTGGGAATCGCATCCAACAACTTTTTGGTGTAGCGGTGTTTGCTTTTTTGAAATATTTCGGCAGTATCGCCGCTTTCGACAATTTTGCCTTTCTGCATAATCAATACACGATCTGTAATGTTGGCAATAACATTCAGGTCGTGGCTGATAAATATAATTGAGAGTTTGCGTGTCTGCTGCAGCTTTTTTATTAGCTCGAGTATTTGTTTTTGAAGTGTTGCATCAAGTGCAGTAGTTGGTTCATCCGCAATCAGTAGCTCCGGTCCGGTAATCAGTGCCATTGCAATCATCACGCGTTGTTGCATGCCGCCTGAGAATTGATGAGGATAGTCCCGAATCCGTTTTTCGGGTTCAGTTATGCCAACTTCTTCTAAGGTGGTGATAACCTGGTCTGTCGCGGCCTTGCCTCTCAAATCGGTATGCTGCTTTAATGCTTCTGTCAGTTGAGTGCCGATACGCATATACGGATTGAGTGATGTCATAGGATCCTGAAATATCATGCTGATGCGTTTTCCGCGAATCCGGCGCAGTTGCTTTTCGGTACACTTCAATAAATCAGTCTGATCAAATATTGCGCTGCCGCTCTCGATTTTGGCAGATGGTTGTGGAATCAGTCCCATCAAACTATGGCAGGCTACGGTTTTTCCGGAACCTGATTCACCGACGATACCCAGTATTTCACCATCGTGAATGCAGAAACTGATGTCATCAACCGCTTTGATAATTCCAGCCCGGGTGTGAAAGTAAGTGCGCAGATTTTGTACGTTGAGTATTTTATCCATTAGTTTTTTGAAATGCGTGGGTCCATTGCGTCTCGCAAACCATCACCTAAAAAATTTAATGAAAATAAAGCCAGTGATAAAGTAATGCCCGGGAATATTAATAACCAGGGGTACTCTTCCATGGTTTCGACACCATATGAAATCAGCAGGCCCCATGAGCTGTTGGGCGGCTGTATTCCAAGGCCGAGGAAACTCAAAAAAGATTCCAGCAGGATCACATTGGGGATGGTGAGTGTGGTATAGATAATGACCGGACCGAGTGTGTTTGGAATTACATGTCGCCTTATGATTTCGAGATCAGAAAGGCCTATTGTGCGAGCAGCTTCTATAAAGGCCTGTTGTTTTATTGATTGTACCTGTGCCCGTACAATTCGAGCCATTGTCAGCCACTCGACGGCTCCGATCGCAGCAAACATTAAAAGCATACTGCGGCCAAATATAACCATTAGCAGGATAATAAAAATGGTAAATGGCAAGGCATATAAAATATCAACTATCCTCATCATAATCATATCGGCCCGCCCGCCCAAGTAACCGGCAAGTGCGCCCCAGAGCACACCGATACATAGAGCAACAATGGTCGCGACAAAACCTACCATCAATGAAACCCGGCTGCCGTACATTATTCTTGTCATAAGGTCCCGGCCCAGTACATCTGTGCCCATCCAGTGAGCCATGCTGGGCGGGGATGCACCCAGTGCCAGGTTCTGTGTTTCGTATGAATAAGGCGTTAACCAGGGGGTGAAAACCGCAATAACAATCATCAATATGAGTATGATAAGCCCCAACATTGCCGCTTTGTTTTTTTTGAGTTGCACCCATGTATCCCCTGACAGGGTGCTTTTGTACGTGCGTATCATTTTTTAACAAAGCCTTGTTTGGGGTCGAGCCAGGCGGTTACAAAATCCGATAGGAGGTTCAACGTAATAATTAAGCCTGCGAACAATATCGTTGTGCCGAGAATCATGGTGTAATCACGATTAAACGCGGCCTGAACATAAAAACGGCCAAGTCCGGGAATTTGAAATATTGTTTCCACGACAAATGAGCCGGCGAGCAGGCCTGCGGTTGCCGGACCCAAAAAAGAGACAACAGGCAATAAACCACCGCGTAATGCATGTACCGTTACGATTCGCCACTGCGGTAAACCTTTTGCCCTGGCGGTTAAAATAAAGTCCTGACCCAATACCTCCAGCATTCCGGCGCGGCTCAATCTGGCAATATACGCTGCATATGCAGAACCGAGGGTTACTACCGGCAGGATTTTATCGCCGGGTGAATAGCCCCACCCTGAAACCGGAAGCCATTCCAGCTGTATGCCGAATGCAAGTACCAACAATGGCCCTAGTAAAAATGATGGCAGGCAGATGCCGATCATGGTCAATGACATTGGCAGGTGATCCTGCAAAGTATTCGGGCGTAATGATGCGATAATACCGGCAACCACGCCGAGTATTACCGCGAAGATGATTGCATAAAGTCCGAGCTCAAATGTAACCGGTAAACCATCGGCGATGATTTCGTTGACAGTGCGGTTTGGATATCGGAATGATGGGCCCAGGTCACCTTGGAAAAGATTTTTTAAGTAATCCTGATACTGTATATGCACCGGTTGGTCAAGTTTGTAAAAACTTTGTAAATTGTTCAGAACCTCCTCGGAAACCGTGCGTTCTGTATCAAAAGGGCCGCCCGGTGCAGCACGTACCAAAAAAAAAGTGACTGTGGTTACAATCAGTATTACCGGTATGGCTTGTAATATGCGCTTTAATAAAAAAAGAGTCATCGTGTATTAGATCGTCGTATGATTTTCCTGTTGTTCTTTTTAATCATGGCTCCCGGACAGATATACGTATTTATAAGGGTGGTGATCAAGAATGTTAGGGTGCCAGCCTTGGACATCGGCAGAGCGCAGGTAAACATTGGTGTAAGTATAAATCGGTGCAATCGGTGCTGCTTCGAGTAAGAGTTGCTCCGCCTGGCCAAACCATTCCATGCGTTTGTTTGTGTTGCTTGCCCTTTGTGATTTTTGCATACGCGCATCGTACTCAGGGTCGCTCCAGCCGGTATGGTTGTTACCACTATCGCGGGTAAATATTTCCAAAAAAGCGTTTGGGCTTAAATAATCACCGATCCAGCCAGCCCGTGCAATATCGTAATCGCCGCTTTTCCGGCGTGCCAGATAAACTTTCCAGTCCTGGTTAGTCAGGTTAATGTTAATATTTAAATGTTTCTTCCACATTTGCTGAATCGCGACCGCGATTTTACGATGGCTTTCACTGGTGTTATATACTAACTCCAGAGTGGGAAAGTTTTTCCCGGCTGGAAACCCTGCCTCTTCAAACAGTGCTTTTGCACGAACCGGATCAAAAGGTATTTGCGTGGGAGCGGTGTAGCCCAGCGTGTTAGGGGGAGTGAATGCGCCGGCGGGTCTTTGTCCGCCTTTGGTGATATTGGTCACGATACTGTTGCGGTCGATTGACATCGCAAGCGCTTGTCTGACGCGTTTGTCATCGAGTGGTGGCCGTCGGGTGTTAAACAAATAATAATAAGTTCCAAAATACGGATTTATGTATAACTGATCCGGATTTTTTTGCCGGTACACGGCAATTTTTTCAGCCGGTAGCGTGCTGGTTATATGCAGTTGCCCGGTTCGGAACATCCGTTCTTCTGTTGAAGCATTTTCAACCGGGTAAAAGTGAATCGCATTCAGTTTTACATTGCCTGCATCCCAGTATGTTGGATTTTTTTCTACTTTAATAATTCGGTTGAGCGCCCAGCTTTTAAGTGTAAACGGGCCGTTACCTGTATAATTTTCGGGTTTGGTCCATCTATTGCCGCGTTTATCCATGCTGCCAAATTTTTCTATTGTCTTGCGGTGCACCGGATAGGTGCTGTAATGGTCCAGTATGGCGAGGAAGTATGGGGTAGGGTTTGTCAGTGTGACATCCAGAGTATGGTCATCAACGGCGGTAACGCCGACTTGCGTGAAGTCCTGTAACCTGCCTTTGTGGTATGCCTCGGCATTCAGAACACTATAGAGCTGATACGCATATTCAGCCCCCAGCCCCGGTGAGAGAATTCGTTTCCAGCTGTATACAAAGTCCTGCGCGGTTACCGGGTCGCCGTTGGACCAGCGTGCATTCTTGCGTAACCGGAACCGGTAATGGGTCCGGTCATCGGAGATATGCCAGGATTCCGCTACAGCAGGTATTGGTTTGAGCGTTTTCGGGTCTTTGCCGACCAGTCCTTCAAGCAGTGCTGATATAATACGATGCTCGGTAACACCGGTGACAATATGCGGATCAAGATCCTGTGGTTCTGCGCCATTACCGATATGCAGGGTCTGTGTTAGCGCGCCTGTGATAACATTGGTGTTATGGTCGTTTGTGCAGCCGCTCAAAGCCATAAGCAGCGATAACAGCAGCGTTAGTGTTTTGCATGGCTTTAGATGGTAGACTCGCTGATGCATAAACGGTTGCTCGCAAGATTGCCTGGTTGAAATATTTGCCAAAGCATAAAGCCTGATAGCGGAAAATCAATAAAAAGGTTTCATTTAATGAATAATCGTTTCGGAATAAAGGACTTCACGCTCTACAGTGTGCTTGGGCTCATCATTGTATTGGTATTGACAGGGATGTATATGGTGGACCGGCAGTGGGCAAAGATGTCGGAAATGCAAAAGACATTGTCCGAGCAGGCAAATGACACCCGCAAGCTGCGCAATATGATGAATGCAATGAACCGTCGTTTACAGAGAGGTGCGTTCTCGGTGGGCGATGGCGGAGAGGAAAATATACCGAAAGCATTTGAACGCAGTTATCAGGCGAGCTTGCGCCCGGATTACTCTGAAGGCGATTGGCTGGTCAGGGCATTTGGGTCAGGCCTGAAAACGATTACACCGCTAATTTCTTCAGACGCATATGCATCACGTGTTCAAGCCTATGTGCTGGAGACTCTGCTGACCCGGGACCCCGAGACTTTGGAGTGGCGCGGCCTGCTGGCCAAAGACTGGCGGGTCAGCAAAGATGGCCTGACATTCACATTTTATTTACGGGATGGTCTGAAGTTTTCCGATGGTCATGATCTTGATGCCGGTGATGTTGTATTCAGTTATCAATTTATCATGAATGAAAAAATAGCCGCACCCAGGTTGCGTGCCTATTATGAAAAGCTTGACAGTGTTATTGCAAAGTCCTCCAACGAAGTCGTGTTTAAGTTTAAAGAGCCTTACTTCAACAGTATGGCGATTGCCGGAGGTTTGGAGATTTTACCGGAGCATTTTTATAAGCCCTATTTGCAAAACCCGGAGACTTTCAATCAATCCAAAGGTTTGTTATTGGGGTCAGGCCCATACCGCCTGCTGAACCCTAAAAGCTGGACGCCGGATAGTGGTGTTATTGAATTGCATAGAAACCCCCGTTATTGGGCACCGGTGCAGCCTTCCTTTGATCGGCTTATCTGGAAAATTATTGAAAACGATGCGGCACGTTTAACGACATATCGTAATGGTGATATTGATTTGTATAGTGCGCGCCCTGTGGAATACAAAAAACTGCTTGCGGATGAAAGTCTGGCTGAGCGCAGCAGGCATCTTGAATATATGAGTCCGGTCGTTGGTTATAGCTATATTGCGTGGAATCAGCGCAGAGCGGATCAACCGACGCGCTTTGCGGATAAAAAAGTCCGCCAGGCAATGACCTATCTGACTGACCGGGGCAGGTTGATCAATGATATTTTACTCGGTTATGCGGAGGTTGCGATCAGCCCCTTCAAGCCGGATAGCCGCCAACATGACCCGGATTTAAAGCCCCGTGTGTTCGACCTGGAGAAAGCAGGGTTATTGTTGAAAGAGGCGGGTTACGAAGACAGGGATGGTGACAGTGTGCTTGAAGATGTCGATGGCAACCCATTTGAGTTTGAGTTGGTTTACTTTCAGGATAGTGAAGATACCAAGCGTATTGTTTTATTTTTAAAAGACCTGTACGCGCGTGCCGGAATTATATTAAAACCCAAGCCCACTGAGTGGGCGGTAATGTTGGATTCACTTGATAGAAAGGATTTTGATGCAATCACGCTGGCATGGACCAGCGGTGTTGAGACCGATATATTTCAAATGTTTCACAGCAGTCAGTCAGTAGCCGGCGGAGATAATTATATAAGTTATAAAAGTAATGAGCTTGATCGTCTGATCGATAAAGCCAGGTCAACCGTTGATGAAGATAAGCGTATGCCTCTATGGCAGGCTGCAGAACGCGTTTTATATGAAGATCAGCCTTATACATTTTTAATGCGAAGAAAAGCTCTGGTATTTGTTGATGAACGCATGCGTAATTTGGAAGTAACCGCGCTGGGCCTGAATATCGAAACACCGGTGGAATGGTATGTGGCGGCCGATCAGCAACGGTATATTGATTAACCATAAACAACCCTGTTTATTTTGCTTGGTGAAAAAAAGCAATTTCCGATAATAAAGATTCGAATGGTGTGAACGGGTTTTAGTGTATGCATAATTATATTTTCCGCCGTTTGTTCTTAATGGTGCCGACCTTGCTGGGGATAACATTGGTGGTGTTTGCCGTAATGGCGGCATCGCCGGGTGGTATTACTGCGCAAGGTTTGATCGAAGACATGAACCTTGAGCCGCAGGCGCGGCAGGCATTGCAGGAATATTACAATAAACGATATGGCCTTGATTTGCCGGTGCCAATGCAGTACCTGCGTTGGTTGAATAATATCTCGCCTGCCGGGTTTGTATTAAATGATGAGAATAAAATTGCCGGTTTTTCACTTTGGAAAGGCTCTGATCTGGGGATAAGTTTTCGTTATGGCCGGCCGGTATCGGATATTATATTTGAACGTGTCCCTATTACTGTTTTGCTAAATATACTGAGCATCCCACTAATATATGTTATTGCAATCACGATTGGTGTGCGTGCTGCAACGGAGCGGGGCGGGACTTTTGATATGGGCTCCGGCCTGACCATGTTAACGCTCTGGTCTTTGCCGACGATGCTTGCCGGTGTGTTATTGATCGGTTTTTTTGCGAATGAACAGTATTGGCGCTGGTTTCCGACCGGTGGCCTTAATCAGCGTGAAGCTCTTGATATGGTGTTTATGCCGCACTGGAGTTCTGTTGTGGATTTGGGGTTGTTATTACTGCTGTCGGTTATTTTTATGTTATTGATGTTGTATTTAAGTCTGCGGGTTTCCCGGCAGTGGCGTGTTGCGGTAATGGTTTTATTGGGTTTGGCATCAGGAGCATACATGGGGCTGCAAAGTGCTTCCAGCTCTGTTTTTTTATGCATTGTTTTGGCGCTTGTGCTGGGTCTGTTGTTTGGGGTCTGTGCACTAATGTCCTTTCGCAGTTTCCGCTCAATATTAATGGGTATAGGCGGCGCGATGCTGGGTGTTATGTTGGCAGTACATTTTATGCAGGGTGAATTTGTCCGTGGCTTTTTATTGGACCGTGTGTGGCACCTGGTGTTGCCGGTTTTATGTTTATCGTATGGAGGGTTGGCGTTTTTATCGAAATTGACCCGGACTTCAGTGTTAGAAAATCTGAATGCCGATTATGCCCGCACGGCCAGAGCAAAAGGTGTTACGGATTCCCGGGTGTTATGGCATCATGTTTTCAGAAACAGTCTGTTGCCGTTGATTACAGTGTTGGCCGGATTGTTGCCGGGGCTGCTTGCGGGTTCGGTAATTGTCGAAGCCATTTTTAGTATTGATGGTATGGGTAAACTGGCAGTCGAAGCGGTGAAAAACCGGGATCGTGAACTGGTCCTGTCAATTACTTTTATTAGCGGGATGCTAACATTATTGGGATATCTGCTGGCTGATATTTGCTATGCGGTCGCTGATCCAAGGGTAAACTATGAATAGGCCGGTGCAGGGAGAGCAAAACTACTTTCTCGGGGTCCTTTATCGGGCGTTCAGGCGCAAAGGGGCTCAAACCGGTCTGGTGTTAATCGGTATAGTGCTGTTGGCAGCTGTTTTTGCACCGTTTATTGCGAACAGTCATCCCTTGCTGATCAGCGAAGAGGGGCGTGTGTACAGTCCGTTGTTGCGTTTTTTGACACCATTGGACGTTTCTCTGGTATTGATTTTTTTTGTAACAGTGCCGCTGTTTTTTTTACACATCAGAATACGCAGCAAATTCCTGATCTTTATTGCCGCCACTGTGCTGATTCTTGTCGGCAGTTATGTTTTTATATCACCGCCACAGCTCACTGTATATGAGCAGTATCGTGAAAAAACAGCCGCGAATGCATATCAATGGGTTGTGCTTGCACCTATTCCCTATTCACCAAAAGATTATCAGCGTGACCGGGGTGATACCGGTCTGGTCGCACCGTTGGCTGCTGTGCAGGGTACCCATTGGTTAGGCACTGATGTAAATGGTGCCGATGTGTTGAGCCGCATGATTCATGCATCCCGAATCGCACTGGGTATCGGCTTTGTGGCAACCGGAATCGCGATGATCATCGGGGTGATCGTCGGCGGGTTGATGGGCTATTTTTCCGGCGTAGTCGATATGGTCGGCATGCGTTTGGTCGAAGTGTTTGAGGCAATTCCAACATTGTTTTTATTGCTGACATTTGTCGCATTCTTTGGGCGCAGCCTGTATATCATGATGATCATTATCGGTATTACCGGTTGGTCCGGTTATGCCAGATACATACGTGCTGAATTTTTAAAATTACGGCAACAGGATTTCGTAAAGGCAGCTGTGGCTTGCGGTTTACCGTTATATTCGGTGCTGTTTCGGCATATTCTTCCGAATGGCATCGCGCCGATACTGGTGGCTGCCAGCTTTGGTGTCGCTTCGGCCATATTGGCTGAAGCGACATTGAGTTTTCTCGGCCTTGGTTTGGTTGATGACCCTTCCTGGGGGCAGATGCTGAATCAGGCGGTTCATTCCTCAACATTTAACTGGTGGATGGCGGTATTTCCCGGCGGCGCAATTTTCTTAACTGTACTTGCATACAACTTGATCGGTGAAGCGGTCAGAGATGCAGTCGATCCGTTTCTGAATTAAAAATATAAGGCCTGTCTGCATGTTACTGGAGATCAGTGATTTAAAAACGCATATACATGCTCAGGACGGTACAGTCAAAGCGGTGAATGGTGCTGATTTGTCTCTTCGTAAAGGGGAAACCGTTTGTTTGGTTGGCGAGTCGGGCAGCGGTAAGTCCATGCTGGCATTATCGGTGATTCGCCTGTTACCGCGCGATATTTGCTCACATCCATCGGGCCGCATACAGTTTCAATGGCATCATGACGGCAATACCGAGTCGGTTGATCTGTTGAGTTTAACTGAAGAGAAAATGCTGGAAATTCGCGGTGCGCGTATCGCGATGATTTTTCAGGAGCCGATGACTTCGCTGAATCCGGTGTTCACAGTCGGTGAACAAATCATAGAAGCATTGTTGTTGCATCAGCCTGATATCACATACGCACAGGCAGAGGCGTATGCTGTCGATGTGCTGGAGCAGGTGCAAATGCCGAATGCCGCGCAGCGAATGCATGAGTATCCACATCGTTTGTCCGGTGGACAGCGTCAGCGTGTGATGATCGCGATGGCTTTGATATGCAAACCGGATTTATTAATTGCCGATGAGCCGACAACCGCACTGGATGTCACCGTGCAGGCAGAAATTCTAAAGCTAATGAAATCATTGCAGGCGACGCATGGCACCAGTATTTTATTTATAACGCATGACTTTGGTGTCGCCGCGAAAATGGCAGACCGCATTGCAGTGATGTACAAAGGTGAAATTATTGAGGCTGGTGAAACAAGGCAAATTATCAACAACCCACAAGAGCCTTATACGCGCCGTCTGATCGCATCGTTACCGGAGAATTTGCCGCCTGTAGTCAATGTGATAAATACAGGTGCCGATAAAGTGGCGGTTAACGACAAGCAGTTTAAAGCGCCGTTGTTAAAACTGGATAATGTGCAGGTTTATTTTCCGGTTAAACGCGGTCTATTAAAAAAGACCGTGGATCATATCAAAGCGGTTGATGGTGTGAACCTGGAGATTTACCGGGGTGAAATCGTGGCATTGGTCGGTGAGTCCGGCTGCGGTAAATCCACATTGGGTAATGCGATTTTACGTTTGATCGAGGCGACTGCCGGGCGTATTCATTTTGACGGGCGTGATATAACACACCTGTCGCGTGCCAGGTTGCAGCAGTTTCGCCGACAGATGCAGATTGTTTTTCAGGACCCGGTTTCTTCATTAAATCCACGCCTGACGATAGCAACGATGCTGACTGAGCCGATGGCAGTGCATGCGATTGGCGCATCCAGGGAGCAGCGGATTGAAATGGCAGCCGAACTGCTGTCCGCGGTGGGCCTGCAAGCGGATCATTTGTCACGCTATCCGCATGAGTTTTCCGGCGGACAGCGTCAACGTATCGGTATTGCCCGTGCGTTGGCATTGAATCCACAGTTTATCGTATGCGATGAGGTAACCAGTGCGCTGGATGTATCGGTACAGGCCGAAATCTTGCAACTGTTATTGCAGCTGCGGGAGGAGCGGCAGCTGACGTTGCTATTCATCAGTCATAATATCAGTGTGATCGAATATATCAGCGACCGGACCGCGGTGATGTATCGGGGCAAACTGGTCGAGATGGGGGAGACCGAAAAAGTTTGCCGGGAGGCTGAACATGAATACACCCGGAAGCTGCTGGATGCAGTGCCGCGTGTTTCCTCTGCTGTATAGTTTGAATTTAAATATAATCAGAAATCAATCAACGGCGTGCTTTGCCGGATACGATCCAATTCTTTAGTTGCTGACTCTAATGTTAGACGATTTTGATGGCTGTCGTTTTGGTGATAATTCGACAATGCTTTTTGGGTGGTTGCTATTTGATCGAGTAAAATTGCGATTTCAGCTAGAAACCCCTTGTTGTCTGATTGGGTCGGTTGTGCATTTCTGATTTGATTAGCGACAGATTCAAGTTGGGTTGCCGATTTTAACCGTTTCAAGACTTCAGCAATATATTGATTATTAGGTTGTTCCGGGGACGGAAGCCCGTTGTTTAGTATCGATGTTTTGCTTTGATCATTAAAAATTGTGCTATACAGACTATAAGCTCCACTCTCAACGTTTTGTTGATATCCGCTGATTCCCATGTATATGTAGCGTTTTGCATCAGCTATCGCTTCTTGCTTTTCAGTCAGCTGTGCAATTTGCATACCTTGAGAATGGTTGATGTGTGTGGTGGAGCTATTATCAACAGGGACATTATGGGCTAAGCCTGAAGAATCAACGGGTGCTATCATAGTCTGCTGCCTGTATATGTGTGCAAGTTTTGAATCTTGTTCGCAGCTTAACAATGGGGTTTTAGGCGCGCAATTGAACTTTCGTTATAGGTTTGTGCGCACTATATAACTTTTGTTGGATGTGGTGTTTGAGTGACCAAAAGCGGTATCGGCGTTACCGGTTGCCTAATAGCTTTTCCAGGATACGTTGGTATAGTTGAGAGAGCGGTTCCAGTGCGGCGACCGATACATGCTCATTGATTTTATGGATCGATGCGTTTACCGGGCCCAGTTCCACAACCTGAGCACCGGTTGGTGCGATAAAACGGCCGTCGGATGTGCCGCCCGCCGTTGATAGCTGTGTCGGAGAGCCCGTTATTTCCTGAATCGCCTGTTGGGTGGCATCGACCAGCTCACCGGCAGGTGTTAAAAATGGTTTCCCGGACAGGTGCCACTCCAGCCGGTACTCCAGGCCATGGCGCTTGAGCAGTGCTTCCACCTGTGATCGTAACTGTGTGTCATCGGTTTCGGTTGAGTAACGAAAATTAAATGATGCCTGCAGTTCTCCCGGGATCACATTGGATGCGCCGGTGCCGGAATGAATATTGGAAATCTGGAATGAGGTTGGCGGGAAGTCGTTATTGCCTTGATCCCAGCAGGTTTTAGCCAGTTCATCGAAGGCCGCAGCGGCTTTATGAATCGGGTTGTCCGCCAGTTGTGGGTAAGCAACATGCCCCTGCTTGCCGAGTATCGTGAGTTCTCCCGAGAGAGATCCCCGGCGGCCGTTTTTAATCGTATCACCCAAAGTATCAGAGCTTGATGGTTCGCCAACGATGCACCAGTCTATTTTTTCACTACGGCTTTCCAGCCAGTCCACGACTTTTGTCGTGCCGTCAGCTGCCGGCCCCTCTTCATCGCTGGTTATCAGAAACCCAATACTTCCCTTATGGTTTGGGTGTGCAGCAGTAAAAGCTTCTGTGGCGGTCACCATGGCTGCCAGGCTGCTTTTCATATCAGCGGCGCCACGCCCATAGAGCAGACCGTTACGTATGTCCGGGATAAACGGATCGGAGTCCCATTGTTCTCGCGGCCCCGGGGGAACAACATCGGTATGGCCGGCAAACGCGAGAAGCGGTGAGCCGGTGCCGCGACGAGCCCAAAAATTGTCAACGTCGCCAAAGCGCAGTTTATGGATTTCGAAGCCGATGGCGGTCAGCCGCTTTATCAAAATTTCCTGGCAGCCTTCATCTTTAGGCGTTACGGAAGGGCAGGCAATCAGTTCCCGGGTTAATTTAAGGGTGTCACTCATAGTGGAATATTAATGTTTTATGGCGCTTTTGTAATTAGAACCTACTAAAAGGTTAAGCTTGCCGGCCTTTCGGATGGGCTGCTTTCAATTTCCTGTTTTAACGTGTCAATCACGTTTTTTAATTTATCTGCATTTTTTAAAGGCTTATCAGTCATATCCGTCACCCAGAAAATATTATCGGCATTTTCTCCGACAGTACTGATTTTTGCATTGTGTACTTTTATATCGCATTCAAGCAATGCTTTGCCGATCGTTGCGAGCAGGCCCGGGCGGTCGCCGGCAATAATTTCGAGGATCGTGTAACGTGCGTCCGGGTCATCTTCAGCGATAATACGTGTAGGTGTATCAAAGTGTTTTAATTGTCGTGGGACCGGCCGTTGCGGTACATCCGGTATATGCTCAGGGTTTTTGATGCAATCACTGAGTATTTTGTGAATTTCCCGGATTCTGTTCGCATCGCTTATCGGGTTATTGTTGTCATCCAAAACCAGATAAGTGTCCAGAGTAAATTCGCTTTTCGAAGCGATGATACGTGCATCAACAATGTTCAGGCCGAGGCGGGCCATTACCGATGTGGTAATCACAAAATAACGATCATTATCGTCAGCGTAAATGAAAATGGGTGTTGTACCCCGCGTGACTTTTTCATTGATCAAAATCAATGGCAGATCGGCTGAACCTGATTTGGCGATTGCCTGTGTATGCCAGGCAATTTCTTCCGGTGTATGACGCAGAAAATACTCATCGCTAAAATCTTCCCATATTTGCTCACAGGCTTCGTGCGCAATGCCCTCCTCAATTAACAGATCTACGGCTGTGTCGCGGCGTTCCTGAATGCGCTGATCGGCATTCATCGGCTTGGCCAGACCATGTCGGAAAATGTAACGGGTCCGTAAATAAAGCTCCAATAGCAGGCGTGATCGCCAGGAAGAGAGCAAAATTGGGTTGGTTCCACTAATGTCTGCGACTGTTAGCAGGTATAAGTAATCAAGCATTTCCTGATCGCCCACTTTCAATGCGAATTCCCGAATCACGGCCGGGTCACTGATATCCTTACGTTGTGCGGTCATTGACATCAGCAGATGGTTTAAAACCAGCCATTTCACAATATTTGCAATATTGCCGCCCAGGTTGTGATTGATGCAGAAACGCTCGGCATCCTGGGCGCCTAATTCAGAATGATCGCCGCCACGACCTTTGCCTATATCATGGTAGAGCGCAGCAATATAAAGGATTTCAGGGTATTTCAGTGTGGCAAATATGTTGGAGCAGGTCGGCTGCCAGTTTGAATGTTCTGGCACGGAGAACCGCCGAACATTACGCAATACAAACAGCGTATGAACATCGACAGTGTAGATATGAAACAAATCGTATTGCATACGTCCGACAATGTTTTCAAATTCCGGCAGGTAAGCGGCCAAAACACCGTAACGGTTCATGCGCCTCAGTTCGTGACTGACGCCATGCGGCTCTTTTAAAATAGCCATAAACAGGTTGCGGTTGATAATATCATTACGGAACTTTTGGTCTATCAGGTGCCGGTTGTTGCGAATCAGCCGAATGGTGCTTGCGCCGACCCCTTTTAGTTCCGGATGTCGCTGCATAATTAAAAAGACTTCCAGTAGCACGGGCGGGTATTCAATAAATACACGCTCGTGCTTGGCTTCCAGATAACCGTGAATGGCATGGAAGCGACTGTTAATTTCTACCGGGCTTTTATTGTTGCTTGGATATTCAATCGCTTCATGCAGCAATTGCAACAGCATTTCATTCAGTCTTTCCAGCTCGGTTACCGTGCGGTAGTAATGTTGCATCAGCTGCTCGACCGCCAGATTATGGTTTTTATCGTGATAACCGAAAATATTGGCCAACTCACGCTGGTGGTCAAACAGCAGGCGGTCTTCCCGTCGTTTTGCGACAATATGCAGTGCAAAACGGATCTTCCAAAGCAGCTCGCGTCCTCCAAGCAGGGCGTCAAGTTCCGATTGTGAGAGAAACCCCAGTTTGGTCAAATCTTCAAGGCTCTCGGCATTAAAGTACCGTTTGGCGACCCAGAAAATTGTTTGGATGTCCCGCAAGCCTCCCGGGCCTTCTTTGATATTCGGCTCCAGGCGATATGCGGTGTCCCCGATTTTGCTGTGGCGTTTTTCCTGTTCCGCAAGCTTGGCTTTAAAAAAATCCTCTTTTGACCAGATCTGGCTTTCGGCGGTAATTGCGCGCATACGATCAAACAGTTTTTCCGATCCGGCCAGTATTCTGGACTCCATCAGATTGGTAACGACGGTGACATCTTTTGAGGCTTCTTTCGCACAGTCCTGGCAGGTCCGCACGCTATGACCGATTTCGAGCTTTAAATCCCATAATGCGGTGACAAAGGTTTCAATAGTGTCTTTAAGCCGGTCCATTGCATCGTCAGCCAGCAGAATCATGATATCCACATCAGAGTGTGGGTGCAGCTCACCCCGGCCATAGCCTCCAACGGCGATTAAGGCCAGATCGTTCTGGTTATTGGTGAAATGCCTGCTCCACATATCAGTCAGCATTAAATCCATTACCTCGGCGCGTGCATGCACGACTTCCGTGATGGGGGTGCCTGAGTGAAAAGCCTGAGTTAAAGATTCCAGGTTTTCGTTCAAAATCTGCTGGTATGTGCGCATGATGTCCTGATTTGTCGGTATATTGCTAAAGAAGTCTCAAAATTGGTTCAATACAGCGTTGTCGAGGCCGGTTTATGAAGGGCTATAAGGCTATGCAGCTGAAGCTGGAGTAATCTCTTAACAGCTCAAAAAGAGAAAACCTCTTCATTACGTTTAGTCAGTACTTCCGGCCCGTTTTCGTGAACTGCGATGGTGTGTTCCCATTGTGCCGATAACGTGTGGTCCTTGGTCACGACTGTCCAGTTGTCGGACAATAATTTAACATGCCGCTTGCCGGCATTAATCATCGGTTCGATCGTAAATACCATGCCGGCTTCCAGGCTCAGGCCGGTACCGCGGGTGCCGTAATGCAACACCTGAGGCTCCTCGTGGAATATAGCGCCTATTCCATGACCGCAGTACTCTCTGACCACGGAGTAATTATGTTTTTCCGCATGTTGCTGGATGGTATGGCCGATGTCCCCCAGCTGAGCGCCGGGACGGACCAGTTCAATGGCTTTTACCAGGCATTCGCGGGTAATTCTGCACAGCCTTTCAGCCTGTACAGACGGCTTGCCGGCAAAGAACATTTTACTGGTGTCTCCGTGATAGCCATCCTTTATGACGGTAATGTCTATATTCAGCATATCACCGTGTTTCAATACCTTATCCCCGGGTATGCCGTGACATACCTGATGGTTGACTGAAGTGCAGATAGATTTTGGGAAGCCTTTGTAGTTTAGTGGTGCGGGAATCGCATGTTGTACATTAACTATATAATCATGACATATTCTGTCCAGCTCACCGGTGGTAATGCCTGGTTCTACATAGGACTCAATCATTTCAAGCACTTCAGCGGCCAGCCGGCCGGCAATCCGCATTTTTTCGATTTCTTCCGGGGTTTTCAGTGTTACGGGCATGTTGTTGTTAAAATCCGCTCCAAATATAGTTTTTCGGGCACCGAAAACTCCAAGAGTGGAGCCATTCAATGCTTCAGATTGACGGCCTAATGTTCGACATCACTCAAGCCGGCGGGTTCGGTGGCGACGCGCAAAAGCCCTTGAATATCGTCAGATTGGCCGCCAAGGATTGTTGCCAAGCCTTGATTATGGTATAAAGCGCGCGCATTCCATGCAAGAAATGATTGGTAATAACCGATCATTAATTCGCACACATACCGACACATTCAGCAGGGTGCCTGCGTAATCAGGTTGTTGTCTGGGGTATGTGGAGGCTTAACCCAGAGGGATTTGTGCGCCCTAACCGCCAAATCCTCGTTAGTGACAGGAGACTTGCACCATGGCAAGCGTAACAATGCGCCAAATGCTGGAGGCCGGCGTTCATTTTGGCCACCAGACCCGCTATTGGAATCCGAAGATGAAAGCCTATATCTTCGGTGAACGTAATAAAATCCATATCATCAATCTGGAAAAAACCGTTCCGCTGTTCAATGACTCAATGAACTTTCTGTCGCGTATGGCGGCACGTAACGGAAAAGTCCTTTTTGTCGGTACCAAAAGAGCTGCCCGCGAAGTTGTACGAAAAGAGGCTGATCGTTGCGGTATGCCTTATGTGAATCACCGGTGGTTGGGGGGCATGCTGACCAATTTCAATACGGTGCGCCAGTCGATTAAGCGGCTCAAAGAGTTGGAGGAAATGGTAGCCGACGGCTCCATGGAACGGCTCAGTAAAAAAGAGGCCCTTGGCCTGCGGCGGGAGGCAGAGAAGCTGGAGCGAAGTTTGGGCGGCATTAAGAATATGGAGAGGCTGCCTGATGTTTTGTTTATCATCGATGTTGGCTATGAAAAAATAGCGGTTAAAGAAGCCGTAAAACTGGGTATACCTGTTGTTGCTGTGGTTGACAGTAATAACTCGGTAGAGGGTGTGGATTACATCATACCAGGCAACGACGATGCGATTCGTGCGATCCAATTGTATTTAAACGCCGCGGCAGAGGCTGTGCTTGACGGCAAACAGAGTGCGATGCTTAAGGATGGTGGTTCCACCGAGGAATATGTGGAGGTGAACTCCGGTGGTCGCACAAAATCTCCGGCAAAAGCAAAAACTGCGGCGAAGAAAGCCGCACCCAAGGCAGCTAAGTCTGCTGAGGATAAACCTGATGTAGAGGCTGCTGATCAGAAAAGTCCGGCCAGTGAAAAAGCTGCCAAAGAGGAGAAGCCGGCTAAACCTGCAGTTGTTGCCGAGGATGTTGTGGCAGATGAGGTCTCTGCAGAACCGTTGAGCGCCGATACTGATACCGCTGAGGCAGAAGAAGCGGCTGTAGCGGAGACGGATAAAGCCGAAGCAGGTGGCGCAGCCAAGAAAAAAGTCACGAAAAAAGCAGCTAAGAAAAAAACAGTCAAGAAAGCTGTAACCAAAAAAGCGCCGGCTAAAAAAGCCACTACCAAAAAAACGGTGACCAAAAAGGCCACTGCGAAGAAGAAAGTAACCACCAAAAAGAAAAAAGACTCAGGTTAACTGGCAGCATAAGATTTAAGTGGTCTGCAGGTTTTTATAATGGCCATAATTTGAACATGAAATTTGAATTGAGGTAAAAGCAATGCAAATTACCGCAGCAATGGTTAAAGAACTGCGCGAATTGACCGGCGCAGGTATGATGGAGTGTAAAAAAGCGCTGACTGAAGTTGAAGGCGATATCCAGGCGGCGATTGAATGGATGCGCAAAAATGGTTTGTCCAAAGCGGATAAGAAAGCCGGGCGTGTTGCAGCAGAGGGCGTGATTGGTATTCTGGTGGCTGATGATCGTAAAAGCGCATGCATGATCGAAGTAAACAGTGAAACTGATTTTGTCGCCCGGGGTGAGGATTTCCAGAGTTTCGTGGACCAGGTGTTGGCGCGAACCCTGGCTGAAAAGCCTGATGACCTTGAAGCGCTATTGAATACCTCTTATCAGCAGGGCGAAGAGGGTTCTATTGAGGCGTTTCGCAAAGAGCTGGTTTCGAAGATCGGTGAAAATATCCAACTGCGTCGTTTTGTTGTATTGAGCACTGATCATCTGGTCGGTGTGTATTCTCATAACGGACGTATCGGTGTGCTGGTAGAAATGCAGGGTGGTGATGAAGACCTGGTCAAAGATATTGCGATGCATGTTGCGGCAAGCAAACCTGTCTGTGTTTCCGAGCAGGATATGCCGGAGGAGCATATTGCACGCGAAAAAGAAATTTTGATTGCGCAGGCGAAGCAGAGTGACAAACCCGATGATATTGTTGAGAAGATGGTCGCTGGGCGCTTGAAGAAATATCTGGCTGAAGTCACGTTGGTCGGTCAGCCTTTTGTGAAAGACCCGGATCAAAGTGTCGGTAAATTATTGAAGTCTGCCTCTGCTGAAGTGAAAGCTTTCTGGCGGTTTGAGGTTGGCGAGGGAATAGAAAAGAAAGAAGAGAACTTCGCCGATGAAGTTATGCAACAGGTAACGGGAAATTAATTAACGCGATTCATTAAAAACGCCGTTCCGAACGGCGTTTTTGATATTTGAAACACACACAAAGAATGACAGACAAAGCCATATACAAGCGGATTTTACTTAAACTCAGCGGTGAGGCGCTGATGGGTGAGTATACATATGGTATTGATCCTCGTGTAATTAAAAGGATTGCCGAAGAAGTCAATGTTTTGGTTGATTTGGGTGTTGAGGTGGCGATCGTTATTGGTGGCGGCAATATATTCCGTGGTGCGGGCCTTGCTGAGGCCGGCATGGATCGTGTTACGGGTGATCATATGGGAATGCTGGCTACCGTAATTAATGCTTTGGCGTTGCAGGATGCAATGGAGAGGGTTGGCTTGTTTTGCCGGGTCATGTCTGCAATTAAGATCAATGAAGTGTGTGAAGACTATATAAAGCGGCGTGCAATCAGGCACCTGGAAAAAGGCCGTGTTGTTATTTTTGCCGCCGGAACCGGCAACCCGTTTTTTACAACTGATTCGGCTGCGAGTCTGCGCGCCATTGAAATTGGTGCGGATATCATGCTTAAGGCGACAAAGGTTGATGGTGTATATGATTGCGACCCGATGAAAAACCCGGATGCAAAATTATATGACTTATTAACTTATGATGAGGCAATCGCCTCAAAGCTGGGTGTGATGGATGCCACGGCAATGGTTATGTGTCGTGATTATGATATGCCGATTAAAGTGTTCAATATGAACCAGCCCGATACTCTGGTTCGTGTGGTATGTGGTGATAAAATTGGCACTATGGTGGAGCGGGGTAAAGAAAATGATTGAAGACATCATTCGGGATGCTGAAAAACGAATGACTTTGTCGGTGGAGTCTTTAAGAACCGAATTGTCGCGGATGCGTACCGGGCGGGCTAATGCAAGCTTGTTGGACCAGATTAATATTGATTATTACGGCACGACGCAGCCGCTAAAACAGGTTGCAAATGTTGCAGTTGAAGATGCCAGAACACTGACAATTACACCCTGGGACAAGGCAATGGTGCCTGCGGTAGAGAAAGCTATCTTGAATTCCGAGCTTGGCCTTAACCCTGTCACTGCAGGTGCGGTGGTGCGTGTCCCTATGCCGCCACTTACTGAAGAACGACGAAAAGAGATCGTTAAGCTGGTTAAGCAGGAAGCAGAAGGGGGCCGTGTGGCTGTGCGCAATATCCGGCGTGATGCAAATTCAAGCTTAAAACAGTTACTCAAAGACAAAGAGATCTCCGAGGATGAGGAAAAGCGTGCTGAGGAATCCATTCAAAAGCTGACAGACAAATATGTTCATCAGGTAGATGACGTCTTGGCTAAAAAAGAAAAGGACCTGATGGAGGTGTAACGGTGTAATGCCGGGCATCTGGGGATAACAGGCAGCTTATTATGCATAGTATCAGACATCTGGCTATCATTATGGATGGTAACGGTCGTTGGGCGCAGGCGCGGGGCTTGCCTCGAAGCGCCGGCCATAAAGCCGGAATAAACGCTGTGCATAAAGTGCTGCGTGGTTGCGATGAGCATAAAATTGCCAATCTTACATTGTTTGCATTCAGTAGCGAAAACTGGCGGCGGCCAAGAAACGAAGTCAGGGTTTTAATGGATCTTTTTTTGGCTACCCTTAAGAAAGAATTAAATATACTTATCGAAAAAAATGTTCGCCTGCGGTTTGTTGGGGATATATCTGCTTTTGATACGCATTTGCAACACAGAATAAATCAGGCCGAGTATCAGACTGAAGGTAATTCCGGTGTTAGTTTAAATATTGCAGTTAATTATGGCGGGCGCTGGGATATTGTGCAGGCTGCGATAAAGCTTGCGCAGCAGGTGCGTGAAGGCGTGCTTGAGCCTGAAGATATTGATATAGAAAAATTTGGTGCTTCTGTCTGCTTGAGTGAGCTTCCTGAGCCTGATTTGTTGATACGTACCGGCGGTGAATCAAGGATCAGTAATTTTTTGAATTGGCAGCTGGCGTACACAGAGCTTTACTTTACAAATTGTTTATGGCCGGATTTTGATGTTGCGGCACTTGAGGAAGCAGTAACCTGGTATGCCGGGCGACAGCGGCGTTTCGGGCAAACCCCTGAACAGGCTAAAGCAGCAACGTGAAAGCTTAATTATGCTTAAAAACCGTATTATTACGATAATTGCGCTATTGCCAATTGCCGTAAGCGCCATTCTATTTTTGCCAACAAATATATTTTCTTTTTTTATTATGGTTTGTGTGGCTGTGGCCGGCTATGAGTGGGCAAGGCTCTCGGGTTTTGGTAATAGTGTGCTCAAGTTTTTGTACCCAGTGTGCCTGGTGGTGTTGGGTCTGATTCTATGGCGCTATGAAATACAGTTAAGTCTTGGCTCCTGGCTATATTGGTTTGCATTGGTGTGGTGGGCCCTGGCATTTTTTTGGATCGTGCTTTATCAGCAGGGTTTGTATGTTGGTAATATCAGCGGTGCAATGAAACTGTTGGTGGGGGTATTGGTGCTGTTGCCTCCATGGTATGCGGTCACCGAGTTGCATGCCTTAACACATCAGGGGCCACAGTTGGTTTTATACGCTTTTGCAATTGTCTGGTGTGCGGATATAGGGGCATACCTGATCGGTAGACAGTTTGGTCAGCGAAAATTGGCCTCCAGGGTCAGCCCGGGTAAAACCCTCGAAGGTGTTTTGGGGGCGATGGTTGCGGTTATGTTGCTGGCTTTGGGTGGGTTTTACTATTTTGATATGCAAGGGTTGGCGTTGGCTGTGTTTGTTGTGATTACACTTGTGGCTGCATTGGTTTCGATAGTCGGTGATTTGTATGAAAGCCTTCTCAAGCGTTATGCTGGAGTGAAAGATAGCGGCAGTATATTACCTGGCCATGGCGGTATGCTTGATAGAATAGATAGTTTGACTGCGAGCATGCCGGTATTTGTGTTTGCATATCTGTGCTGGCTGGCTTAGTGCGGAAGTCTTCCGATATAGGTGGAAAGTAATGAGCGCCGGTCAATGTTTAGAAAATGTATTTGTTGTTTTTGGTGCGTTTTACCTAAGGTCTTATTGTCTGGCTGCTATTTTTAGGTTTTTCTCGTAAGGCGCTGGCATATTATGGCAACTTCAGCTGCAATTACTATTTTAGGGTCAACCGGGACCATCGGTGTAAATACACTTGATGTTATATCCAGGCATCCGGATCGATATAAAGTTTTTGCATTAACTGCGAATACGAATGTCGATAAATTGTTTGAGCAATGTTGTGAATACAGGCCAAAGTATGTGGTTATGGTAAATGATGCTTCTGCTGAGCAGCTGCTAAAGCGTCTACATGATGCTGAAGTTGTTGATACAGAGGTGCTTACCGGAGTTTCGGGGCTGGAGCAGGTAGCCAGCGATACAGAAGTTGACTATGTGATGGCGGCGATTGTCGGTGCCGCCGGATTGTTACCGACGCTGGCAGCTGCTAAATCCGGCAAGCGTGTATTGTTGGCAAATAAAGAGTCTCTGGTAATGTCAGGCAAGCTGCTAATGGATGCAGTATCTGACAATAATGCCACACTGTTACCGATCGATAGTGAACATAATGCGATCTGGCAATGTATGCCGCAAACAGAAAGCACCCGAAAAAGCGCTCTCGCTACACAGGGAGTCACTAAAATCCTGTTGACAGCCTCCGGTGGGCCGTTCAGAGAAATTCCGGTTGAGCGCCTGTCGCAGGTTACGCCTGAACAGGCATGTGCTCACCCTAATTGGAAAATGGGTCGAAAAATTTCGGTTGATTCGGCGACGATGATGAATAAAGGGCTGGAAGTAATAGAAGCTTGCTGGCTGTTTCATACTAATGCGGAAAATATCCAGGTAATTATGCATCCGCAAAGTATTGTGCATTCAATGGTGGCTTATTCGGATGGTTCTGTATTGGCCCAAATGGGTAACCCCGATATGCGTACTCCGATAGCACATGCACTGGCCTGGCCGGATAGGGTTGATGCAGGTGTGGAACCTCTGGATTTTTTTGTTGTCGCACATCTTAGTTTTGAAAAGCCGGATTTTGATCGATTTCCATGTTTGCGCCTGTCTTATGATGCAGCGCAGCGTGGTGGAACGGCGGCAGCTGTTTTGAATGCTGCAAATGAGGTGGCGGTTGCGAAATTTCTTGCGGGGGATATCCAGTTTACCGATATTGCAGGTGTTGTATCCTCAGTATTGGAAAATGCAACAATACATGAAGCCGATTCTTTGGAAGTAGTGATACAGGACGATGTCTGGGCGCGCGAATATGCAATGAAGTGTATTCGTGACGTTCACTCAAAATAAAGTCAATGAGTCAAATTCTTATAAGCTTGATCGCATTTATAGTTGCCCTGGGCATTTTGGTTGCAGTTCATGAGTTTGGGCACTTCTGGGTTGCGCGTAAACTGGGGGTGAAGGTTTTGCGGTTTTCTGTCGGTTTTGGAAAGCCTATCTGGAGTTATCGTCATAGTGACGATTCCACGGAATATGCAGTAGCTGCGATTCCTTTGGGCGGTTATGTGAAGATGTTGGATGAGCGCGAAGGTGAAGTTAAGCCGGAGGAGCGCCATATGGCATTTAATACGCAGCCGGTTGGGTCACGCATTGCAATTGTATTGGCGGGACCGGTATTTAATTTTTTACTTGCGATTGTGCTGTATTCTTTAGTATTTGCTCTTGGCATTACCGGCATTAAGCCGGTCGTTGGTGAAGTTGCTGCCGGATCACCCGCCGAGCAGGCCGGTTTTAAGAGCGAAGAGACCATTACAATGGTTCAGAACAAACCAGTGCGTACTTGGCAGGAAGTCAGGCTTGGCGTGCTGGATGCTGCGATAGAAGACAATACGATTTCATTTGAAGTGCTGACCCCGGGCGGTAGTGAGCAGCGTCGGCTAATTCAGTTGGCTGGTATCCAGTTATTGAAAGAACAAGGTGATATTATTCAGAAGCTGGGGCTACAGATGTGGCGTCCGGTGCTTGAGCCTGTTATTGATAAAGTGGTAGCCGGGAGCGCTGCTGAAAAATACGGTCTTCAGCCTGGCGATCGAATCTTGACAGCAAACGGGCAACAGATAAGCGCCTGGAGTGAGTGGGTGGCTTTGGCTCGCGAACACCCACTGGAAAAAATTGAGCTGCAATTGCAACGTGACGACCGGCTCCTGACGACGGTTATTGTTCCGGACTCTAAAGAAGAAAACGGAAAAGCTATCGGTTTTGTGGGTGTATCAGTAAAGCCGCCGGTTGATGAACCCAAAGATATGAGGGTGTTGGTGCAGTATTCTATGCTGGATTCCATGTGGCGCGGCCTGACCAAATCTATTGATATGACATTGCTTACGTTTCGCATGATTGGTGAGTTGATCGTTGGGAATGCATCGCCGCGAAATATTAGCGGCCCGATTACGATTGCCGAGTATGCCGGCAAATCGGCAAGTATAGATTTGAGTTATTTTATCGATTTTGTTGCGATCATTAGCATTAGCCTTGCGGTGCTAAATATATTGCCGATCCCGCTATTGGATGGCGGTCACTTATTGTATTACCTGATAGAAATCATAAAAGGCAGTCCGGTGTCGGAAAAGGTTCAACTTGTCGGTCAGAATATCGGTATTTTTATTTTGGTATGTCTGATGTCACTGGCTTTTTATAACGATATAACCCGGTTGTTTCAATAAATAATAAGAACTTGCTTATGATAAGGGCAGTTGCAAAAAAAGCGTTTATATTGTCTGTGTTGTTGTGCTCTTGTGGCTTGATACCGCAAGTTGTCGGCGCCACCCAAATAGAAAATATAGAATTAATCGGTGCGCGCCGGATTACACTCGGTACAGTTTTAAGCTATATCCCCTTTGAGGTGGGTGACAGGCTTACGCCTGAGTTAACGCAGGACATCATGCGGGCTTTGTATCAAACAGGCTTTTTTAAAGACGTGAGCCTTTCCAGGCGGGATAATGTATTGGTGATTCGGGTTAAAGAACGGCCCGCTATTGCGGAAATCAATATTGACGGAAATAAAAAAGTTAAAACGGATGATATCGAAGAAGCGTTTACAGAAGTGGATTTAACGCGTGGCCGTACCTATAACGACCAGGTGCTCGATACAATGCAAAAAGAATTGGAGCGTTTGTATTACAGTATCGGCCGTTATAACGTAAAAATAAATGCCAGTGTTGTACCGCTGCCTAGAAACCGGGTAAAAATTGATATCAAAATTAAAGAGGGTCTGACCGCTAAAATAAGAAATATTAATATAATTGGTAATAACAGGTTTTCCGATAGCAAGTTGTTGTCAGAATTAGAGCTGGGTATTCCCAAGTGGTACGCTTTTTTTAGTAGCAAGGATGAATATGCAAAAAGCAAGCTGGCCGGAGATTTGGAATCGTTACGATCTTTTTATCTGGACCGGGGCTTTATAAATTTCAAATTCGAATCCACTCAGGTAACAATATCTCCAAACAAAAAAGATATTTATATCACTATCAGTATTACTGAAGGGGATCAATATAAAATAAATTTAGTCGATGTTGCCGGCAGCCTTGTAGTGCCCAAGTCAGAATTGCTTAATATTATTGAGCAATACAACCCCAAGGGAGAGTATTTTTCTAACTCAAAGAGTGTAAAGGCTTCTGATAAAATAAATCAGCTGTTGGGTAATGAGGGTTATGCTTTTGCCGATACCCGTATGCGGCCCACTGTCGATGATGAGAAAAAGACGGTCGATTTAACTTTTTTTGTGGATTCGGGCAAGCGTGTATATGTTAGGCGTATTGGTTTTAGCGGAAATGAGAAAACTCTGGATTCAGTGTACCGCCGTGAAATGCGACAAATGGAAGGGGCATGGTATGCAGGAGATTTGATTGAAAGATCAAGAGTCAGGTTGCAGCGTCTGAGTTATGTTCAGGATGTATCCGTTGAAACTCCGGCGGTTCCGGGTACTGATGACCAGGTTGATGTGATTTACACTGTTGAGGAAAGATTGTCCGGCAGTTTTAATGTCGGCGCGGGTTTTTCGGGGGATGATGGTGTTGCATTCAGTTTAGGGGTAACTCAGAATAACCTGTTTGGTAGCGGTAACAGTGTTTCCTTGTCCTTAAATACCAGTGATGTAATTCGTAACCTCAGTTTAAATTATACCAACCCTTTTTATACGCCTGATGGGGTAAGTCGCTCGATAGAGTTGTTTTTGCGTGAAATCGATACCGATGAAACATTGTTGACCCAGTATGTGATCAACTCTTACGGTGCAAACCTGCGCTATGGTATTCCTGTATCGGAATTTAGCGTATTGCGGCTTGGGATCGGTGCTAACAATACAGATATAGGTTTGCCAAACTTCGGCTCGGTGCCTATTGAGGTCGATGAGTTTCTGGATAATAACGGTGATGAGTACAATAATGTGATCGGTACAGCTGCATATATCCATGATACCCGTAATCGCAGCATATTTCCGGACAAAGGCTCACGTCATGTGATTTCTTTAGAGCTGGCGGTTCCGGGCAGTGACCTGGAGTATTATAAAACCAATTACCGGGCTGAGCATTACTGGAGTGTAACCGACAGATCAACGTTTCTGTTTAAATATAATATTGCTTTTGGTAAAGGTATCGGTGATCTTGATGAGTTGCCGTTTTTTGAAAAGTTTATCGCCGGCGGTATTCGCAGTCTGCGTGGCTTTGAAGCCCGTAGTATAGGGCCACGGGATACCCGGCTTGTAACTGATGAGAATGGCGATATAGTGGAAGTTCCAGGTGACCCTTTTGGTGGCGACTTGCTTACCATCGGTTCACTGGAGTACATCTTCCCATTATTAGGGGAATCGAAATCTTCCAGAATGAGTTTGTTTTATGATTTTGGCAATGTTTATGATGAAATCGATGATTTTGATACCAATGGATTTCGCTCTTCTGCCGGAATTACTTTAAGGTGGTTGGCACCTGTCGGCGCAATGATTTTCAGTTATGCTGCACCGATTGATGAGCAACCAGGTGATGAGATTGAGCGCTTCCAGTTCACTATTGGTGGTTCTTTTTGATTCTTTTGTTTACTGAAGGTGATGATAATGCAATATTTTAAAAAAATAGCGATTTTCAGTGTTTTTTCCTTATTGACCACTTTATCGTTCGGTGCTTTTGCGCAGGAAGGTGGTTTAAAAGTGGGTTTTGTGAATGTGCAGGCGTTATTGAGTAATGCACCACAGGCGGCTGCAGCTAAAAAACGTGTGGAAAAAGAGTTTTCAACACGGCAGGAAGAGCTTAAGGGTATTCAAACAGAAATAAAGTCGTTGCGCGAAAAACTGACTCGTGAAGGTTTGACGATGAGCGACGAAGATCGTAAAAAAACTGAAACTGAGTTATTGCGTAAAGACCGGGAGTTTCGCTGGAACCAGGGAATTATTGATGAAGATTTTAAGATTCGCCGTAATGAAGTTATGAGCCAATTACAAAATGATATTGTCAAAGCAATCTACCGGATTGGTCAGCAGGAGAAATTTGATCTGATATTAACTGATGGAGTTATTTTCAGCAGTTCCCGGGTCAACTTGACTGAGACCATATTGAACGAGCTAAAGAAAAGCGCGAGCGGTAAATAAACCGGTTTTATATTATGGCTACCGGGTATACTTTGGCGGCTCTGGCGGAAAGATTTTCCGTTGAATTGTCTGGTGATCCAGATTGTATCGTAGATCGTGTCGCCGATTTGGCGTCGGCTACCGATCGAAGTATCAGTTTTTTGTCAGACCGGCGCTTTAAGTCCTTACTGGAAAAAACCCATGCATCGGCGGTGATACTTTCCAAACAGGATTTGGAGATATGCCCTAAACCGGCATTGGTGACGGAGAATCCTTATTTGCTGTACGCAAAAATCGCAACATTTTTGCACCCGGATGAGGACCTGGCATTAACACCGGGAATACATGCAACAGCAGTTGTTGACCCAGCGGCTAAAGTGGATGCCAGTGCTATTATTGCTCCAAATGTAGTAGTTGAAGAGCGGGTCACTATTGGCCCGAGGTCATATATTGGTCCCGGGTCAGTGTTAAAGCGTGGAGTGGTTATCGGTAGTGACTGCAAGTTGGCTGCGAATGTTACCGTTTGTGCGTATTGTAAAATAGGCGATCGGGTATTGATTCATCCTGCTGCTGTTATCGGCTCTGATGGGTTCGGGTTTGCAAAGGATGGCGACAATTGGGTTAAAATACCGCAGTTAGGTATAGTCACGGTCGGTAACGATGTTGAAGTCGGAGCGGGTGTAGCGATTGACCGGGGTGCCATTAACAATACGGTTATTGGGAACGGTGTGAAGCTTGATAACCAGATCCATATTGCCCACAATGTCACTGTCGGTTCAAACACTGCGATGGCTGCCCAATCAGGGGTTGCCGGCAGTACTAAAATCGGTGAAAACTGTTCGATAGGCGGTTCGGTCGGCATACTGGGGCATTTGGAAATTACAGCGGGTACCTATTTGAATGCATTTTCCCAGGTGAGCTGTTCTATTGAACAGCCCGGGAGCTATGCATCCGGGGCGCCACTGGAATCATCTGCCAGTTGGCGGCGTAACAGGGTCAGAATGAAGCAGTTGGATGAAATGGCCAAGCGCATAAGAGCCCTGGAGAAAAAGTTTTCCGAAGAAAAATAAAGCTCAATCTAAAAACGGAGAGCCCCTTGACTAAAATGAATATTTACGAGGTGATGGAGCGTATCCCTCATCGTTATCCTTTTCTGATGATAGATAAGGTGGAGGCTTGTGAGCCGGATAAATATATCATCACGGTAAAAAATATAACTGCCGGTGAACCTTTTTTTCAAGGGCATTTTCCTGGTTTTCCGGTAGTTCCCGGAGTATTGATTATTGAGGCTATGGCGCAGTCGACCGGTATACTGACGTTTGAGACGATGGGTGGGTACCCACATGATGACTCGATCTTTATGCTGGTCGGTGTGGATAATGCCAGGTTCAAAAAACAAGTGACTCCCGGAGATGTTCTGACGATACGTGCTGAGATTGCGCGCAAGGCGAGAAATGTATGGAAATTTTCCTCGCAGGCATCAGTTGATGGTGAAACGGTATGTACTGCGACTATAGTTGGTGCGTTAACTACCAGAAGCTAATTAGAACCTATCTCAAAATTGCTGTGCTTGCTAATACGTCGTTAAAAATGCTCTCAAAATGCGGGGCGCCATCGGTGCAGACTCCGTGTAAACTGCGCTTTTTCGATCATTTTTGCCTCGTCTTATCAGCGCTCGCTAATTTTGAGATAGGTTCTAGGCAACGATATTTTCAGGAAGCGCTGAAAAAATGATTCATGAAACAGCTATTGTAGACCCGGATGCCCGGATAGCAGATGGTGTTGAAATAGGTCCTTACTCTATTATCGGTGCTGATGTTGAAATTGGGCCAGGGAGCTGGGTTGGTCCCCACACGGTTATTAAAGGGCCTCTTAAGGTGGGGCGGGAAAACAAAATTTATCAATTTGCATCAATTGGTGAACAGACACAGGCGCTGGGGCAGGCCGCTGATGCGGGAACGCTGGAAATCGGCGATCGGAATGTTTTTCGTGAGTTTACTACGGTTAACAGAGGGTCGGCGCCTGAAGGCGGGGTAACCCGTATTGGTAACGACTGCCTGCTGATGGCATATACTCATGTAGCACATGACTGTGTGTTGGGTAATCATATTATTTTTTCCAATGCCGCATCCATTGCCGGTCATGTCAAAGTTGGGGATCATGCGATTTTAGGGGCATTCACATCCGTTCATCAGTTTGTCCACATCGGCGCACATAGTTTTTCCGGCTTGGGGACTGTCATTAATCGTGATGTTCCGCCTTATGTGACCGTTGCAGGTAATCATGCTGCCGCATATGGCATAAACAAAGAGGGTTTGAAGCGACGCGGTTTTGAGTCGGAAGTGATCCGCGCATTACACAAAACTTTTATGCAGTTGGTTAAGTCGCATCAAAAACGTGATGATGCAATACGGCAATTGTCACCGTTGATTAAGCAGTATCAGGAAGTAGAAGGGTTTGTGGAGTTTGTAAAAAGCAGCGAGCGTGGAATTGTAAGAGCCAATAGGTGATTCATTCGAGCTAATATAAAAAAAGCGTCAGGTTTCATATTTTTATTGCTACTCTGTTTTGATTTCACATATAGAGTCGAGGCAGGGGCTGCGCCCGAAAAAGTCAAGCAGTATAAATATAAAGTAAAAAATATCTATCCGCACTCTACAGAATCTTTTACTCAGGGTTTGGTATATCAGCACGGAATTTTATACGAAAGCACTGGGCTTTATGGCCGCTCAAAACTGCTTAAGTTGAACATCAAAACCGGGCGCCCTATTGCTCGCCGAGATTTATCTGCGAAGTTTTTCGGGGAAGGGCTTACCGTAGTCGGCGATACTTTGGTGCAGCTCACATATCGCAGCGGTACCGGGTTTGTTTACAATAAAAAAAATCTGGAAATAATCAATACATTCAGCTATCCAATGGAAGGTTGGGGTCTGACTTATGATGGAGAACATCTGATAATAAGCGACGGAACATCCAACCTTTATTATTTCAACCCTATAGATTATAAGCCGGTAAATGTTATAACGGTTAAAAAAAACGGCACGCCGCTTAATAAACTAAATGAACTGGAATATATTAACGGGTATGTTTTTGCGAACATCTGGAAGTCTGAAATAATCGTTCAGATAGATCCGGTGACCGGTTTGGTTGTAGGTGAAATTGATCTGGGTGAGCTGTCCAGGCAAAACAAGCGTTCCTCTGAAGGAGTGCTTAACGGAGTGGCTTTTGATCATGAACGACAGACGATGCTGGTGACCGGTAAACTATGGCCGCGTTTATATGAAATACAACTGAGCCCGGAAATAAAGTGATGCTTTCAGGGTATATTCATTCCGCCTGGCCTCAGGACTTTATAGAGCAACTGGATATCAGCCAGTCTGAGCTCGATCAATTGAATCGTTACGAAATTAACAGCCTGGCTGACAGGCTTGACTTGGATCTTGCCGTTGCAAGAGAGTTGTTTGCGCTCTATCTGCCGGCTGCGGGCTGGTTGCTACGGCAGCGCATACCGGATTGTGGTACGGCAATAGTCGGTATTAACGGTGCTCAGGGTACCGGAAAATCAACCGCGGCGGCTGTTTTGGCAGATATTCTTGCATTGTTTGGAAAGTCGGTTTGCACTATTTCCATTGATGATATTTACTTAAGGCGTTCTGAGCGCGAGTCTCTGGCAAATCGCGTACACCCGCTGTTAAGCACACGTGGAGTACCGGGTACCCATGATCTGCAGCTGGGCATGCAGCTTTTAGATCAGCTTCGGGCCGCAGATAAAAATACCAATACAGCTATACCACGATTTGATAAGGCAAAAGATGACCGTCATGCTCCTGAAAATTGTAGCAATCATCATGGGGCAGCTGACTATATTTTATTTGAAGGCTGGTGTGTGGCAGCCGTGCCGCAGGCAGAGCAGGAGTTGGAAAAACCCATAAATACACTGGAGAGCTCCGAAGACAAAGAGGGAATATGGCGCCGGTATGTGAATCAGGAGTTGGCTGTATATCAGTCTTTGTATGAAAAAATAAATTTTCTACTGATGCTGCAGGCACCTTCATTTGAATGTGTATATGAGTGGCGGTATTTACAGGAAGAAAAACTGAAAAAAACACTGGCCGGAAATACCGGGGCTTATCCCGGTTTGCTGGATAAGAAAAAGCTAGGCCGGTTTTTAATGCATTATGAGCGCCTGACCCGATGGATGTTGGAGGAAATGCCGGGGCGTGCGGATTTGGTATTTAAACTGAGCTCCGATCACAGTGTGGAAACGGTTCAGGTTAATTCTGTCAATGACAAGTGATAAACAAAAGAAAGTAATTGTATTTACTGACTTGGATGGCACCTTGTTAAACCATGATGATTATTCCTATCAGGATGCATTGCCGACGCTGGCAGTTTTGCGTCAAGATGAAATTCCTTTAATTTTGATTTCAAGCAAGACAGCTGAAGAAATGCAGATACTGCATAATGAGCTGGATCTGAAATTTCCTTTTGTATGCGAAAACGGCAGTTTGATTGTATATCCCGAAGGGTTGGAAAGTCCGGCAGGTACTGGAGAGCATCGTAGTGATATATCCGGAGATTATACTTGCTCATGCCTGGGATCGGATCGTTTGGACATATTGAGCCAACTGGCGGCATTCAAGCTAAAATTCAGGTTTACCGGTTTTTCCGATATGTCGGTTGAGGAAATTGCAGCGCATACTGGCCTGAGTGTTGCATCATCAACCAAGGCGGCTAACAGACAATTTTCGGAGCCGATAATTTGGCAGGATCAAGCAGAAAAAATAAGTGAGTTTGAAAATGCGCTGTCTGTTTGCGGCTTAAAAGTGGTTAAAGGGGGCCGTTTTTATCATGTTATGGGGCAAACGGATAAAAGTGTCGCTGCGAAGCAGCTGATAGGCGAGTATGAAAAATACTATGATGCTGAAATATACAGCATAGGACTTGGTGATAGCCCGAATGATATGGATATGTTGCTGGCGGTGGATTTGCCCATTGTTATTCCGGCTATTAGTGGTGTGCATATGCAACTTTATGATGATCGCGATACAATATATGCGCCCTTTCCCGGTGCAAAAGGGTGGGGAGCTGCCCTAAAACAGGCGCTCGATCAACGACTACTTAATAATTGAGAACAATATTATGGCAGATTTTTTTCAGAATGGCCGGATAGCCACATTGCATAACCTGACCAATCGGTCCGTAGATGAATTGGAAGCAGACCTGCGCGGCTGGCGGGCTAAAAAGCCCATGTCATTAATATTGCCCTGTTTATATTCCGAACTTGAGGGGCCTGCACTTAGTAATATTATCGATGAATTGTCAAAAGTAACATTTTTGGACGAAATTATTATCGGGCTGGATCGAGCCAATGCAGAGCAGTTCGAGCATGCGAAGAGCTATTTTTCCAGGTTGCCGCAGCACTATCGAATTCTCTGGAATGATGGTGAACGTTTAAAAGATATTGATAAGCTGCTTGATAAATATGGACTTGCACCTCAGGAGCTGGGTAAAGGCAGAAATGTATGGTATTGCCTTGGATATGCACTGGCATCTGGTAAAGCACGTGCAGTGGCGCTACATGATTGTGACATTCTGACTTATAAGCGTGAGATTGTGGCAAAGTTGTTTTATCCGGTGGTTCATCCGACGTTCAATTATGTTTTTTGCAAAGGCTATTATTTTCGGGCTGCTGAAGGTGCGTTTAAAGGCAGGGTCAGCCGGCTCTTGGTGACGCCGCTTTTACGTGCCTTGAGCAAGACTTTCGGTACGATGGACTATATTGATTTTATCGACAGTTTTCGTTATCCACTTGCCGGTGAGTTTTCGATGATTATGGATGTAGTCAGCTCGATAAAAATACCCAGTGACTGGGGCTTGGAGATAGGGGTGCTGTCCGAGGTGCAACGACGTTACTCAGATGAACGCGTGTGTCAGGTGGATATAGCCGATGCATATGACCACAAACACCAGAAAGTATCAGGGGATGACCCCGAAGGGGGTTTGAATAAAATGAGCACTGATATTTCAAAAGCTCTATTTCGTAAACTTGCAATCAACGGAATTGTATTTACACCGGAAGTATTCAGGACGATCAAAGCCAGTTACTATCGAATAGCTCTGGATTTGGTGGACCGCTACCATAATGATGCGGTTATGAACGGATTAAGCGTGGATCGCCATGAAGAGGAAAATATCATTGAACTGTTTACTCAATGCATAAGGCGTGCAGGCGAACAATTTTTAACGGATCCAATGGAAAATATGGAGCGCCCTTTTATGGCCAGTTGGTCAAGAGTGGAAAGTGCAATACCCGATATATTTACCCGCATAATGAAGGCGGTAACAGAGGATAATCATTAGAAAGGTTTGTTGGTGAGCCAGATGCACTGGTAAGGCTTTAAAGTCAGCATTCCGTAAAGGTCGTCTATAGGTTGTGTGCCGATCAGGTCTGTCCACTGCTCAGTATTGATAAGATTAATATCGGCAAGGTGAAGCTCCTGCGGCAGGTCACTTAAATTATTAATGCAGAATATACTTTGGTCGCGTCTGGCACTTTGCCGCCAGTAACCGAATAGCTCCGATTTTAAATGCAGTGTAAATTGTGTCGCATTCGGATGAAATGCCGGCTGTTTTTTGCGAATTTTTATTAAGCGGGTCAGTTCATTAAAAATTTTTGCAGATGCTGATTCAGGATTTTTTAGTAGTGTCAGCAGTTCTGAATAATCCCAGTTTTTTCTATTAATCGAGCGGTTTTGTTGCATTGCCAGCAGCTTATTCAAGTCATTGGGCGTTGCGAACAGGCTGTGAATATAGAAACCGGGAATTCCCTCGAGAGACATCATGATGATTTGAGAGCAAAGAAAGCGTTCTATCTGCCATTGGTCTGTGCCGGAGTTGGTGCCTTTCATTGCCTCAAACAGGCTGATGTTGATCTCATAGGGTTTTTCAGTGCCGTCATTCCCGGTGCGGCGGCTGATTTTGCCGCCGAAGTTTTGCATGGTATTAACCAGGGTTGACAGTTCTTCATCAGACAAAAGGCCTTCGGCCGGGCGCAGCCCGATACCGTCATGCGATGCGGTGAAATTTAAATAAGTACATCCCATCGGCGCCGGCGGCATGCTCATCAGCCAGCTTTTCAGGTGTTCGGAGTTGCCGGACATCAGAGCGTGCAATATCAGCGGTGGAAGGCTGAAGTTATAAATCAGATGCGCTTCATTGCAGTTGCCGAAATAAGTCAGATTTTCATGATTCGGGACATTTGTTTCGGTAATCAGCACTGCTTCGGAGTTTTTGTATTCCACCAGCAACCGCAATAATTTAATGGCTTCATGAGTTTCCGGTAAATGGATGCAGGGGGTTCCGATTTGTTTCCATAAAAATGCCACTGCATCCAGACGGACCCAGCATGCACCCTGATCAAAATATCTGGCAATAATACTGATAAATTCCAGCAGCACTTTGGGGTTGGAAAAATCCACATCGATCTGATCATGGCTGAATGTGCACCAGACATATTTGATGCCTTCGGCGGTTTCTATCGGCCTAAGCAACGGATTGGTGCGTGGTCGCACCACCATGGACAGGTCATACTCCGGGCTGGCCTGATAAAAATAGTCTTTTCCGGGATCTTTGCCATATTGAAAGTTTTTGAACCAGCGGGACTGGCTGGAAGTATGATTGATAACCAGGTCAACCATTAGCTTAAATTCTTGTGCGATATGACTGATATCGTTCCAGTCGCCCAGCACCGGGTCAACTTCGGTGTAATCAATGACCGCAAATCCGTCATCAGAGCTATACGGGAAAAAGGGCAATATATGGACCACGCTAACGGTGTTTGTCAGGTAGTCGTGTAGAAATTTTTTCAGGGTGTGTAAAGGTTTTTCACCGGCTTCGCGCAATGAGTCCCCATAAGTAATCAGCACTGTGTCCTGCTCTGACCATAAAGTGCTTTGATCAACAACGGTTTTGCTGGCACTTTTGCCTAAAGTGCTCAGGCACTGTTGCGTGAGCAGTGCAATATTTTCATCCGGATATAATTGTTCCAGGTGGGCTGCAACCCGGGCAAGAAACTCATCGTGTATTGCTGTTTCTGTCATATCGGAAAGAATGAGCAAGTTTGATGCCATTGTAAAGCATCAATGTCTGGCGGCTAGGCTTGAGTTGTGTTTAGTATCTCTATAATCAGTCCGGTGATGCCTTGTATGCCGTCCTCTTTACCAAGGTTGTTGATGGTTAGATTTAGCCCGGCAAGCAGTTGGTTATAATAATCCGTATCATTTAATTGTCGTAAAACCTCTGCGCTGATATTTTCAGGGGTTGCAAGATTTTGTATAAGTTCCGGCACAACTTGTTTTCCAGCCACAATATTAGCCAGGCCGACATTTTTAACTTTAATAAGCCGCTTAATGATGGCGTATGACAATGTGGAAACCCGATAAATTATTACCATGGGCTTGTTCAATAGAGCGACTTCGAGTGTTGCAGTTCCGGAGGCGACGACCACTGTATCACTGCATTGTATTACATCATAGGCACGCCCCTGGACAAGTTTGATATCCGTTATGGAGTTTTCATGGACTTGTTTTTGAATTTCATCGAACGGCAATGCCGATGCGATCGGCATAATAAATTGAATATTTTGTCCGTGCTTTTGAATTAATTCAGCGCTTTTTATGATAATCGGTAATATGCGTTTGATTTCACTTCGGCGGCTACCCGGTAACAGCGCAACGGTTTTATATTCAGGATTCAGTTCAAATTCTTTATAAGCCTGTTCACGCGAGGTTGATGTTTTGACTTTTTGGGTTAAAGGGTGACCAACATAACGTACAGGTATGCCGGCTTCCTCATAGACTTTTTTTTCAAACGGGAAAATGACCGCCATCATGTCAATTAAACGGCCGATTTTTTTTATACGTCCCGGCCGCCAGGCCCATACCTGTGGGCTGACGTAAAACAGTACTTTAATACCTAATTTTTTAGCGCTTGCGGCCAGCTTAAGGTTAAACTCCGGGTAGTCAATCAACACCAGCAGGTCGGGCGGTGAGTCGACAAGGTATTTTTTTAAACAGTTTAATGCCGCCTGAATGTCGTTCCAGTGTGCCAGTACCTCAATCAGGCCGACAACTGCAATGTTTGCAGAGTCGGTTAGCAGTTTGACTCCGGCATCACGCATATGGCGGCTGCCCATTCCAACACATTGTATACCCGGTTGCTGTGCGTATAAGCGCTCTGCAATTTCAGCGCCATGCAAATCCCCAGAGGCTTCACCGGCCACTAACATAACGGTTTTTGGCATTAGCGCGTTAATGCCTGTGTTAATCGTTCACAAACCTGGTTTATCTGGGCGTCTGTCATTTCGGGGAAGATTGGAAGTGACAGGCAACGTTGAGCGGTTTCTTCAGAAACGGGCAGTTGTTGTTCAGCATCTGTAGTTGCAAATGCTTGTTGTTGATGTAAAGGTATTGGGTAGTATATTGCGCTGGCGATGCCATCGGTTTGTAAGTATTCGATAACCTTGGCGCGTTGCAGTTCTTTCGGTAGTAAAACAGTATATTGATGATAAACGTGTTTGCCTATATTGTCTGTGTGCGGTGTTTTAACCGGTGTTTCAGCAAGCAGTTCGGTGTATTTTTCTGCAATGTGTCGGCGTTGCTCGTTAAACCGCTCGATGTGTTTCAATTTTATCCTAAGAACGGCGGCCTGAATTTCATCAAGCCGGCTGTTATAACCCACAACAGTATGGTGATATTGTTCTTCACTGCCGTGGTTACGGTATAATTTTATTCGTTGTGCCAATTGTTCGGAGTTAGTGCTAAGCATGCCGCCGTCGCCGAAACACCCCAGATTCTTGCTTGGAAAAAAGCTGAAACAACCCAGATCGCCAAAAGTGCCGGTCATGCGATTTTGTATCGAGGCGCCAAACGATTGTGCGCAGTCTTCAATAATGTGAAGAGAATGCTTTTCCGCAAGTTCCTGTAACGCAGGCATGTTTGCCGGCTGGCCAAATAAGTGCACCGGTAAAAGTGCTTTGGTTTTTGCGGTAACGGCTGCGGGGATCAATGCCGGGTCAATATTAAATGTTTTCGGGTCGATATCAACAAACACGGGTTTTGCGCCGACATAACTTATTGCTTCGGCAGTGGCGGCAAAAGTAAAAGCTGTGGTGATAATTTCATCCCCCGGCTTAATATCCAGTGCGCGTAGTGCAATATGCAGTGCATCGGTTCCGGATGCACAACTGATAGCGTATTCAGCTCCCAGGTGGGCAGCAGCTTCAGATTCAAAGCTTTCGACATTGGGCCCGAGAATGAAGCGACACTTTGTTAAAACTGATGCCAGTGCAGCGTCAATCTCCGTTTGTAATAATTTATACTGGGTTTTTAAATCGACCATAGGGATCATGGTTGTGTTTCCTGGCTGCGTTTTATCAAAGGTGTTATGCGATATTAATAGGCCCGAGTATATCGCCTATCTGAATAGCCGTTTTTAACGCACGATGGCCGTCCTCTCCGGAAACCAGGGGTGGTGTTCCGGTTTTAACTGCATTTAGAAATGCGGCAATTTCAGTTTTTAACGGGTCATCGTTTTCATAAACTGTTTCGTTACTTTCAATTTTTGGTATTCCGGGAGCGCTTTCCCCTTCGCCTTTGCAGTGGCGACTGAGTATGCGGTTTTGAAAGTCTACTGAAATATAGTTCTCTTCCTGAAAAATACGCATTTTACGCTCCGCCTTCAGGCTGACCCGGCTGGCCGTAACATTTGCGATACAGCCGTTGGCAAATTGTATGCGGGCATTTGCGATATCAATAGACTCGGACAATACTTTGGCGCCACTGGCGGCGATATCGACAATATCCGATTTTAGCAAACTCATAATGATATCAATATCGTGTATCATCAGGTCGAGTATTACATTGACATCTGTTGCACGTGCTTTATAGGGTGCAAGACGATGGGTTTCGATAAATTTCGGCTGGTTCAACATTTCCCCCAGTGCCAGTAGCGCCGCATTAAAGCGCTCCAGGTGGCCGACCTGTAGTACACACTTTTGTTCTTTGGCCAACTGAATCAGTTCTTCTGCTTCCTTAAGTGTCACAGTAACCGGTTTTTCTACCAGCACATGTATCCCGTGTTGTAGCAGCTCGCGTGCAATAGAGTGATGCAGGCTGGTGGGTACGGAAATGCTTGCGGCATCGATTTTACCAAGCAATGCACGGTAATCTGTTAGTGCTTCAACGCCAAAGCGATTGGCCAGACCGGCTGCGGTCTCAGGGTCACTGTCCACCACTGCGACCAGCTGGCTGTCCGGCAGCTGTGCATATTTTTCAACATGAAATTTGCCGAGGTAGCCGGCGCCGATAACCGCAGTTTTGATGGGCATTAAGGTATTTAAGTCCTGAGCTTGGTTAAGGTTTTCTGGCGGCTTTAACGGCAGCTATGGTTCTACGTCGGTGGGCCGGGTCTGAAACAGTGGCTATACGATCTTGCTTATTATTCATGAATACTTTAACCCTCATTCCTTACAAGCCGTGTCCGGCACTTTTTCAGGCCCAACAGCGGAGATCAAATAGTGTGAACAGGCCCCGTCAGATGTATTATGCTATTGACCCAATATTTTAGCTCCTGGTCAGGCAGTTTATGGCGGAATGATGATAATCATCGGCTCATATATGCCCGCAGCGGCCGTAATTGCGGCGCTTAGTATAAGCCTTTTTGCCGGATACCGTATAGTTGGAGACACGACCAAAATGATAATTGCCGGTGTAGATGAGGCCGGCCGCGGGCCTTTGGCCGGGCCGGTGGTTGCGGCTGCGGTGGTATTGGATCCCGCCCAACCGATAACCGGGCTGGCGGATTCAAAAAAGCTCAGTGCGGCACGGCGGGAGGCTCTGTCTGAGCTGATCAAGGCAAAGGCACAGAGCTGGGCGCTGGGTAGGGCAGAGACTGAGGAGATCGATGAAATCAATATACTGCAGGCCAGTTTGTTGGCAATGCGGCGGGCGGTAACCGGTTTGGCAGTGCAGCCCGATCATGTGCAGGTCGACGGTAATCGCTGTCCCAGGCTGGAGTGTTCAGTGGAAGCTATAGTCAAGGGGGATACAAGCGTCGCGGCAATCAGTGCGGCGTCAATTCTGGCAAAAGTCGCACGCGACCGGGAAATGCAGGAAATGCATTTTCAATATCCACAATATGAGTTTGACCGGCATAAAGGGTATCCAACTGCCCGGCATCGCGAATTGCTGAAACAATATGGTCCATGCCCTTTGCATCGTCGTAGTTTCGCTCCGGTGGCAGAACTTGTAAGATCTCCAGCCCTGCAACAGTAACGGTGTGTAAAAACACTTGGAGTGCCCTAATTAACATGATTTTGGTATGAATAATCCCGGTTTTGTCCATTTAAATCTGCATACCGAGTATTCCCTGGTAGACGGTGTGGTACGCATCAAGCCCTTGATGCAGGCAGTCAAGGCTGCCGCCATGCCGGCTGTGGCTATGACTGACAGCAGCAATTTATTTGCACTGGTAAAGTTTTACGGGGCGGCACTGAGTGCGGGAATTAAACCCATTATCGGTGTGGATGTTGCGGTCAGGCAGGAGGGTCAACCCGAGCCAGGGCGCTTGTTACTGCTATGCCAGAATGAGACAGGTTACCGGCATTTAACCGAGCTTATATCAAATGCCTATCAGCACGGGCAACATAGCGGCCGGCCCATGATTGATATGAAATGGCTGGAAGCTTCCGGCCAGGGTCTGATTGCGTTGTCTGGCGGTTTGCACGGAGACATTGGCCGTGCATTGGTCAACCAGCGCCAACCCGAGGCGGAAGCACTGCTTGAGCAATGGCTCGCGATATTTCCGGAGCGCTTTTATCTGGAGTTGCATAGAACCGGTCGTGAGCATGAGGAGCGCTATATTGCATCGGCGCTGGAGCTGGCAGAGAAATACTCTGTCCCGGTGGTTGCAAGCAACGATGTCCGTTTTATACGTCGGGAAGACTATAATGCGCATGAGATCAGGGTTTGTATTCATGACGGCCGTACGCTGGATGATCCGCGCCGGCCACGACGTTACTCCGATCAGCAATATTTACGTGACCCTTCCGAAATGCATGCGCTGTTTGCAGATATTCCAGAAGCGCTTGAGAATACCGTGGAAATTGCCAAGCGGTGCAACCTTAAGTTACGCATCGGTGAGTCTTTTTTGCCTGATTTTCCGGTGCCGCCGGAGCAGAGCCTGGAGTCTTATTTTATAGAGCAGTCCAATCTGGGCCTTGAGCAACGCCTGGATGCTATCCGTAATGCAAATGACGGTAATGCATTGCCGGCAGAGCAGGTCGCACAATACAAAGCCCGTTTGGATACCGAGCTTGAAGTCATCACCAAAATGGGTTTTGGCGGCTACTTTTTGATTGTGGCCGATTTTATTCGCTGGGCAAAAGCCAATGGCGTTCCGGTTGGCCCGGGAAGGGGTTCAGGCGCGGGTTCGTTGGTTGCATATGCCTTGGAAATAACCGATCTTGACCCGATTGCATATGATTTGCTGTTTGAGCGTTTTTTAAATCCTGAACGGGTGTCACTGCCGGACTTTGATGTGGATTTTTGCATGGAAGGGCGTGATCGGGTTATCGAGTATGTCGCGGAGAAGTATGGCCGCGAGAAAGTCTCACAGATTATTACCTATGGCAGCCTGGCTGCCAAAGCGGTAGTGCGTGATGTTGGCAGGGTGCTTGGGCATCCTTACGGTTTCGTGGACAGTATAGCCAAGCAGATTCCGTTTGAGATCGGTATGACGCTGGATAAGGCGATCGAGGAGTCCGAAGAGTTACGCAAAGCTTATGAGACCGAGGAGGAAGTCACCGCGTTACTGGATATGGCGCGTTCCCTCGAGGGCTTGTCACGTAATGCAGGCAAACACGCCGGTGGGGTGGTTATTGCGCCCTCAAAACTGACTGATTTTACTCCGCTGTATTGCGAACAGGATGGTCAGGGTTTGGTAACCCAGCTGGACAAGGATGATGTCGAGGCGATCGGTCTGGTCAAATTTGATTTTCTTGGGCTGCGAACCCTGACGATTATCGATCAGGCCCTAAAGCGTATCAATGAACGGTTGCAGGCTCAGGGGCAGGCCACAATAAAGATTGAAAATATTTCATTGCAGGATGAGCTGACGTTTAAGCTGTTGAGAGATCAGGCCACGACCGCCGTGTTTCAGTTGGAGTCGCAGGGAATGAAAGACCTGATCAAGCGTCTTCAGCCCGATAAATTTGATGATATCGTGGCCCTGGTGGCGTTGTTTCGGCCCGGTCCGCTGCAGTCCGGAATGGTAGATGATTTTATCGACCGTAAACATGGCGCATCGATCGATTATGCGCATCCGGCTTTGGAGCCTATTTTAAGTTCGACTTACGGGGTAATTTTGTATCAGGAGCAGGTGATGCAGATTGCTCAGGTGTTGGCTGGATACACATTGGGTGGTGCGGACTTGTTGCGTCGGGCCATGGGTAAGAAGAAGCCCGAGGAAATGGCTAAACAACGTTCGATTTTTATTGAAGGTGCGACCGGCAACAATATTGATGAGGGCGTTGCGACTTATATTTTTGATTTAATGGAAAAATTTGCAGGCTATGGTTTCAATAAATCGCATTCAGCCGCATATGCACTGCTTTCTTATCAGACCGCCTGGCTAAAAGCGCATTATCCTGCCGAGTTTATGGCTTCGGTACTGTCAGCGGATATGGATAATACCGACAAAGTTGTGCGTCTGATTGATGAATGTAAAAAGCTTGGCCTGGAAGTCATTCCGCCGGATATCAATGTTTCCTCCTATACATTCACGGCCGATGCCCGCTCGCAAATTGTATACGGTATGGGGGCAATCAAGGGTCTGGGCGCATCAGCGATCGATGCGATTGCGGCGGAGCGTGAAAGCGACGGACACTATACTGATTTATTCGATTTTTGCCGGCGCATTAACAGCCAAAAACTCAACAAACGTGCTCATGAAGCGTTGATTCGCTCCGGTGCAATGGACAGCCTGAAACTTAACCGTGCCACCCTGGCTGCAAATCTGCCGGCTGCACTGAAAGCCGCTGATCAATATCAACGTAATCAAAGCTCGGGTCAGGAAGATATTTTTGCCAGCGTCGCGAGCAATACGCCGGTCGAACTGGCTGTTTTAGAAAAGCCGGAATGGGATGAGCTGGAAAAGCTTGCTGCTGAGAAAGAAACACTGGGTCTATATTTGACCGGTCATCCGATACAGCGTTACCAGCAAGAGCTTTTGCAGATAACTAGAAAAAAAATCATTGAACATATTGAAACGTACGAAGCTAAAAAAGGTCCGAGCACTCCTGAATCACGATATATGAGAGATATTGATGTGCTGCTGGCAGGTTTGGTCATTAATATCCGCAGCAAAAATACCCGTAATGGCACGATGGCTTTTTTAGTGCTGGATGACTGCAGCGCCCGGGTGGATGTCGTAATTCGTCCTGATGACTATCAACAGAGCATCGCGAATGTTGAGCGCGATAAAGTGTTGGTTGTTGAAGGTTCTCTGGGCGCAGATGATTTCAGCGGCGGATACCGGATACGCGCCAAAAAAATCTATAACCTGGACCAGGCGAGGCAGATGTATGCCAGGGCACTGGAAATCGGTGTTACGTTACAGGAGCCTATGAATGGTTTTGCAGAGAAATTGGGGGATATTCTGACCGCACACCGCTCAGGTGCGTGTCCGGTGAGGTTACGCTACAAAAACAGCCGTCTGTCGGCCTGTATGCGTTTCGATGATGCCTGGAAGGTGCAGCCCAGCGAGCAGTTACTGGAGCGCCTGCAGACTCTGGTTGACAGGGAAAATGTCCGCGTAATTTACTGATAAGCTTCTGAAAATGCCCCAATCTAAGGCAGGCAAACACTGACAATATCGTCGTGGCACGCTATCATTAGCCGTTTGGTCCAGACACTATATTCAATGAATCCGAATTATCTTGATTTTGAACAACCGATTGCCGAGCTTGAGGCTAAAATCGAGGAGCTGCGCCGTATGGATACGGATGTCGAGATCAATATCCAAAATGAAGTTGCGCACCTGGAAAATAAGTGTAAAGCGCTGACTGAATCCATTTTTTCCAAGCTCGGACCTTACCAGGTCTCACAGCTTGCGAGACACCCGTTACGGCCGTATTCACTGGATTATATTGAAAAACTGGTCACTGATTTTTTTGAAATGCACGGCGACAGGATGTTTTCTGACGATGCGGCGATTGTCGGCGGGGTTGGCCGCCTGGAAGGGCGCCCGGTCATGATTATCGGCCAGCAAAAAGGCCGGGATACCAAACAGAAACTGAAACGAAATTTTGGTATGCCCAAACCCGAAGGTTATCGCAAGGCAATTCGGCTGATGCAAACGGCCGAACGGTTTGGATTACCGGTCATTACACTCATCGATACACCGGGGGCTTATCCCGGCATTGATGCCGAAGAACGTGGTCAGAGCGAAGCGATTGCCCGTAACCTGTTTGTTATGGCGCAGCTGAAAACACCGATTATTTCTTTGGTGATTGGTGAAGGTGGTTCCGGTGGTGCGTTGGCTATTGGTGTTTGTGATCACCTTGCGCTTTTACAATACAGCACCTATTCGGTTATTTCACCTGAAGGCTGTGCATCTATTTTATGGAAAAGCGCCGACCGTGCTTCGGATGCTGCTGAAGCGATGGGTATCACCTCTGAGCGATTGCTGAGCCTTGGCTTAATTGATGAGGTTATACAGGAGCCGCCGGGTGGTGCGCACAGGGATATCGATACGGTCGCGGCTGCAGTAAAAGCATCCTTGATCCAAAACCTTGATCGTTTGAATTATGTTGATAAAAGCCGTCTGGTCGCGCAACGCTATGAGCGTCTGATGAGCTATGGGCAGTTCAAGGAAAGCTAAATTCGAAATGCGACACGGTGCTTTTGCTCCGGATGGCCGGGCTTAAGTTGCAAGCGGTCATCGAACAACTCAGCGAAATCTTATCTGAATTAACCGGTGTCAGACGTTATATCGTCGGACTCAGCGGTGGTTTGGATTCGACAGTGTTATTGCATGCGCTGTTGGATACCGTATCCCGGGCACAAATATTGGCAGTGCATGTCAACCATGGCCTTCAGGCTGAAGCCGGACTTTGGGAGCAGCACTGTCGTGAGATTTGTGAGAGCTATGGTGTCAGCTTAGAAGTAAACCACGTTAATGCGCATCCCGGACCTGGCGAAAGCCCCGAAGCCGCGGCGCGCGATGCGCGCTATAGCGCATTTCGGGCAATTATGTCGGAAAATGATTGCCTGTTAACCGCGCACCATCAGGATGATCAGGCTGAAACGCTGTTATTGCAACTGCTACGCGGCAGCGGGCCGGCGGGGTTGGCATCAATGCCCAACTGTCGTGACTTTGGGCCGGGCCGTCATCTGCGGCCTTTGCTGAATGTGTCCCGTAAATCACTACAGGAGTATGCTGCCGGGGCCGGTTTAAGCTGGGTGGAAGACCCCAGCAATACCGGGCTGAATATTGACCGGAATTATATTCGTCACCGCCTGGTTCCGGTGCTGGAAGAGCGCTGGCCGGGGTTTTCCAAAACGCTTTCAAGATCGGCTCGCCATCAGGCCGATGCGGATGCGTTGCTGATGGAGCTGGCTGAACAGGATGCCAGGCTGTTACAGGGGCAATACCAAAATACGCTATCAATACAGGGTTTGATGAGTTTGTCCTTACCACGGCGTCGTAATGTCGTGCGATACTGGCTTCGGCGCCAGAATCTGCCGCTACCTTCCGAGGCGGTGCTTGAGCAGGTTATGCGAATGCCGGCTGCGGCGGCGGATCGAAACCCTGAATGCCGCTGGCATAATGTGCAGGTTTGCCGTTATCGGGACGATTTATATTTTTTGCAAAGTCCGTCCGAATCCACGCGGAGCAGCTTCAAAAAATGGTTGCTGGACGGGCCGCTGTATATTTCAGAACTCGGCATCACGCTGGTACCGGCCGACTTGTTGAGTTCGGGTTTGCAACTGGGGCCGGATATAGACTGCCTCAATATTCGATTTCGCCGCGGCGGCGAGCGTATTCAGCTACCCGGGCGACAACATACGCACAGCCTGAAAAAAATACTTCAGGAAAAAGCGGTGCCACCATGGCTACGGGACCGCTTACCCCTGCTGTTTCATAATGACAGGCTGATTGCAGTGGCCGGTTTGGACCCGATGATAATTGCAGAGGGTTACTGTGCCGATAGAAGTTTGCCGTCTGCGGATGGTTAATGCGTTGCTTTAAAGATTCTCAGCTGAGCATTAAACGTATCGGCAACCAGCTGCTCCGTTTCCAGAGATTCCTGCAGGGTTGTGCCGAGTGCGATTTTATAGTCAGGATCAATATTTTCACCTGCGGCGGTTATTTTTGCATTGACGCAGGCTCTGAAAGACTGACTTTTACTGACAAAGCCTTTGACCGCCTTCATTGTTTCAACCATTTCATCCATTTGTGCAGAGCGCCCGTCAGGGATCGATGGTGAGGCCGGTATCACGCAGTCTTCGGCAAAAGAATGGCTGGAAATAAGCATCAGGCCGGCAAGAAAGAGAATTTTATGGTGCATGGTTAACCCGTAGCGTTATATGACAGCATAAATTCTAGCATGCCGTGGTTCCAGGTGAATCCCTGCCTGGTTAAAAATATCGCTCTGTGCAGGTTTCCCGATTGAGCGGGCCGCCGTATTCATGTATATTCTTCGGGTCTCGGGGCCGGTCGGTTCGGCTCCGCGTTTTTTTTTTCTCTATGACGCGGTACATTTTCATAACAGGTGGCGTGGTTTCCTCGTTGGGGAAGGGTATTGCCTCCGCTTCTCTCGCTGCGATTCTGGAAGCACGCAAACTCAAGATTTCGATGCTGAAGCTGGATCCCTATATTAATGTGGATCCCGGCACAATGAGCCCATTTCAGCACGGTGAAGTATTTGTTACCGAAGATGGCGCCGAAACGGACCTGGATTTGGGGCATTATGAGCGCTTTGTCAGGCGCAAAACCAGCCAGAAGAATAATTTCACCACGGGCCGCGTATATGCCAATGTTTTGCAGAAAGAGCGCCGTGGCGATTATTTGGGCGGTACCGTTCAGGTCATCCCGCATATTACCGATGAGATCAAGCGCCTGTTGATTGAAGGTGCCGGTGATGCGGATGTTGCGCTGGTTGAAATCGGCGGTACCGTGGGTGATATTGAGTCTTTACCGTTTCTTGAGGCGATCCGGCAATTGGCCATTGAGCTTGGCAGAAGCCGGACTTTGTTTATCCACCTGACACTGGTGCCGCATATTCGCTCTGCAGGTGAAATAAAAACCAAACCCACCCAGCATTCGGTAAAAGAACTGCGTTCAATCGGTATTCAACCGGATGTTCTACTGTGTCGCTCCGAGAAAACCCTGCCCGAGGATGAGCGGAAAAAAATCGCCTTATTTACGAATGTTGAAAAGCGTGCGGTCATTTCCTGTGAGGACTCCAAACACATCTATCAGATTCCAAGGCGCCTGCATGCACAGGGACTGGATGACATTGTCGTCGAAAAACTCGCGCTTGAAGTCCCAACCGCGGATTTGAGTGAGTGGGATTCAGTGGTCGAAGCCATTGAGAATCCGCAACACAGTATCACTGTGGCAATGGTGGGTAAATACATGGATCTGGTTGACTCATACAAGTCACTCAACGAAGCGTTGATTCATGCCGGTATCCATACACGCAGCTCGGTGGAGATTCGCTATATCGATTCTGAGAAACTCGAAAGCGACGGCACTGATGTACTGCAAGGTGTGGATGCAGTGCTTGTTCCCGGTGGTTTTGGTACCCGGGGCATTGAAGGCAAGATTGCTGCGGTTAAATACGCGCGTGAAAACAGTGTCCCGTATCTTGGTATCTGCCTGGGTATGCAGGTTGCGGTAATCGAATTTGCACGCCATGTTGCCGGTTTGCAACAGGCCAACAGCACCGAGTTTAATCGTAGCACCAAAGATCCGGTGATTGCGTTGATAACCGAATGGTCGAATGAAGACGGCCGCACTGAAACACGGGATGAGAGTTCGGCGTTAGGCGGTACCATGCGCCTGGGTGCGCAAAGCTGCTCGTTAAAGGCGGAGTCCCTGGTGCATCAGTTATATGGCAAAGATGTTATTGCTGAAAGACACCGACACCGCTACGAGTTTAATAATAATTATCGTAAAACGATTGAGCAGGCGGGGATGCAGGTCTCGGGTATGTCACAGGACAACAATCTGGTTGAGGTTGTCGAGATTCCCGGTCACCCATGGTTTATCGGTTGTCAGTTTCATCCTGAGTTTACTTCCACACCTAGGGATGGGCACCCGCTCTTTGCGGGTTTTGTCAATGCGGCTTTGGCATACCGGCAGGTCAGGGAAAAGGTTGCCGCGGTATCGTCCACCTGAGTTCATTGGCGGTGTATCCGCTGTATATTTTTTTAATAATAGTTTGTAAATGAAAAAGAAAATAACCTGGAGTACATATGTCTGAAATTATAAGTATCAAGGGCCGCCAGATTATCGATTCCCGCGGCAACCCGACTGTTGAAGCGGAAGTCGCTTTGGCCGGCGGTGTTACTGCGATCGGAATGGTTCCGTCCGGAGCGTCAACCGGTGAACGTGAGGCGGTTGAGCTGCGTGATGGTGATAAAAGCCGCTATCTCGGCAAAGGTGTCGGCAAAGCGGTTGAAAATGTAAATACCGAAATCAGCAAGGCATTAACCGGTAAAGATGCCAGTGCACAGCAGCAGCTGGATCAGGCGATGATTGACCTTGATGGCACTGAAAATAAAGGTCGTTTGGGCGCTAATGCAATTCTTGCGGTATCAATTGCGCTGGCGCGCGCATCGGCTGCAGAACAAAAAATTCCACTGTATGAATATCTGGGAAGTGCCGAGAGCAATACACTGCCGGTGCCGATGATGAATATCATCAACGGAGGCGCGCATGCCGATAACAGTGTTGATATGCAGGAGTTTATGATACTGCCTGTTGGTGCGCCGAGTTTCAGTGAATCGCTGCGTTACGGAGCGGAAGTATTTCATACACTAAAATCTGTATTAAAAGCCAAAGGTATGGCGACCAGTGTTGGTGATGAGGGCGGATTTGCGCCGAACCTGAGTTCGAATGTTGAAGCGGTCGATACCATACTGGAAGCTATCGAAAAAGCCGGTTACCGGCCGGGTGAAGATATTGCGTTGGGTTTGGATGTAGCCAGTTCCGAGTTTTATGAAGACGGTGCCTATAATCTGGCTTCGGAAGGTAAGAAGTTCAGCTCTGAGCAGTTCAGTGATTACCTGGCATCCTGGGTGGATCAGTACCCGATTATCAGTATTGAGGATGGGCTCGATCAGAACGACTGGGACGGCTGGAAATATTTGACAGAAAAAGTCGGTAACAAAGTGCAGCTGGTCGGTGATGATTTATTTGTAACCAATACCAAAATTCTTAAACGTGGTATTGATAACGGCATCGCCAATTCAATTTTAATCAAAGTGAACCAGATCGGTACTTTGACTGAAACACTGGCGGCGATTGATATGGCGCATCAGGCCGGATACACGTCAGTAATTTCGCATCGTTCCGGTGAAACAGAGGATACGACGATTGCCGACCTGGCGGTGGCGACTAATGCCGGCCAAATAAAGACCGGCTCAATGTCCCGTTCGGACCGAATCGCGAAATACAATCAGTTATTAAGGATAGAGGATCGTTTGGGTACAAGTGGCAAGTATGCCGGCCGTAGTGCATTTCGCTTGACAGCATAAACCGTATGCCATGAGTGCAAGCAGGCTTTAAATTGAAGTTTCTGATCAGTTTACTGATAGTCTTGCTCATAGTATTGCAGTACAAGTTATGGGTGGATAAAAGCGGAATGCCGGATTTGCACGGGTTGGAAGAAAAATTGCAGGCGCAGCAAACTGAAAACGAGCGCCTCGAACAACGTAATCGCGAACTTCAGGCTGAAGTTGAAGATCTGAAGCGCGGGCTTGCAGTGATCGAGGAGCGTGCCAGAGAGGAGCTGGGCATGATCAAAGACGGGGAAACGTTTTTTCAGGTTATTGAAAAAAGCACAACGTCGGGCCAGGCTGCAGCGAATGACAACAAGCGGTAACGCCGCGAAATTATGGGCGGTTGTGCCGGCTGCCGGAATTGGTCGGCGTATGGGCGGTGACTGTCCAAAGCAATATATAAAATTGTCCGGACAGCCGGTATTAAGCCATACGCTCTCAAGGCTTGCCGGCCTGGACGGTTTGTCGGCGATTGTTGTCGCATTGCACAAAGATGATCGGGAGTGGGAAACCATTGCAAAACCCGCGCAGCCGGACCTGTTGACTGTGACCGGCGGTGAAGAGCGCTGCCACTCGGTGTTTAATGCATTGGAGGCATTAAAGCCGGATGCGGGACCTGATGATTGGGTGTTGGTACACGATGCTGCCAGGCCTTGTGTAAGACTGGCCGATATTAACCGTTTACTGAAAAAAATAAACGACCATCCGGCCGGTGGATTGCTGGCATTAAAAATGACCGATACAGTGAAGTTAGCGAATAGCGACGGGCAGGTATCGGAAACGGTTGATCGCAGTCGTTTATGGCGGGCGTTAACACCGCAAGTGTTTCGTTACCGGATATTGCATGCTGCGCTGCATGCGGCGATAGAACAGAAGCGGCTGGTGACCGATGAAGCGCAGGCGCTGGAGTCGGCGGGTTACCAAGCGTTACTGGTCGAGGGCAACTCGGATAACATCAAGATTACCACGCAACAGGATTTATTGATTGCCGCATTGTATTTGCAAAACCAAAGCGATACTAAAACCAGTGAGATACAGTAATCAGTTCATCTATCGAATCGGGCAGACTGTTTCGGAGTTGTTTCGATGAATACCGGTATACGTATCGGGCATGGCTATGATGTTCATGCATTCGAACCCGGTGATCATGTTGTGTTGGGCGGCGTTCGAATTGCACACAGCAAAGGGTTAAAGGCACACTCTGACGGTGATGTCGTATTGCATGCGCTCTGTGATGCATTATTAGGGGCGTTGGCGTTAGGCGATATCGGCCGGCACTTTCCGGATACAGAGGCGGAATTTGCCGGAGCCGACAGCCGTGAATTATTAAAGCATGTCTACAGCTTGATTACCAAACAGAGGTATCAGCTGCAGAATACAGATATCACCGTATTGGCAGAGCGCCCGAAGCTGGCTGCACATGTAGATGCAATGCGGGCCAATATTGCAGCCGACCTGAATACTCCGCCGGCCAATATCAGTGTAAAAGCAACCACCTCCGAGAAACTGGGTTTTATCGGTCAGGAACAGGGTATTGCCGCACATGCAGTTGTATTATTGACAGATACATAAGAGGTTCGAATCTGATGTCGCTTGGTCCGCTGATGCTTGATCTGACAGGTTTGATGCCGACAGAACAGGAAAAAGAAATTCTGCAGCACCCGCTGGTGGGCGGAGTGATTTTGTTTTCACGCAATTATGAGTCGCCCGCACAGCTGATTGAGTTGACCTCTGAAATTCATGCATTACGCAATCCGCATTTGATTATAGCGGTCGATCATGAAGGGGGTCGGGTGCAGCGTTTTCAACGTGGTTTTACCCGGCTGCCGCCGATGGCGGCTATCGGTAAACTGTATCGTGAGGATGCAAAATATGCTTTGCAGGTTGCAGAGCAAATGGGCTGGCTGTTGTCGGCAGAATTGTTAAGTTGCGGGGTTGATATCAGCTTTGCACCGGTGCTGGATATTGCGCATGGCGTCAGTGGCGTGATCGGTGACCGCGCATTTCATCGCGATCCGGAAATTGTTGCGTTGCTTGCGCAGGCACTGATGCGGGGTATGCGCCAGGCAGGCATGGCGGCTACCGGAAAACATTTTCCCGGGCATGGCGGTGTAAAAGAAGATTCACATATTGCAAAGCCTGTTGAAAAACGGGTTTTGGCAGACTTAATGATGGCAGATATTGAGCCGTTTCGTCGTTTAATAGCAAATGGCCTGGCGGGCATTATGCCTGCGCATGTAGTGTATCCTGATGTTGATGATAAACCGGCGGGTTATTCACATCGCTGGTTAACCGATATACTGCGTGGAGAGCTGGGTTTTCAGGGTGTGATTTTCAGTGATGACTTAAGTATGGATGCGGCTAATATCGGCAATACGTTTACAGAGCGGGCCCGGCTGGCTTTGCAGGCCGGTTGTGATATGGTGCTGGTCTGCAATGATCCTGAGGCTGCATGTGAAGTGGTCGAAGGGCTGGGGGAATATAATAATCCGGCGGCGCAATTGCGCCTGATCCGGATGCATGGGAAAAAACAACTGGAATTGGAAGCATTGCAAAAGCGTCCGGAGTGGCAACAGGCAAATAAACTGGCGGCCGGTTTTGTTGAACAACAATCTCTGGAGTTGGGTATTTAAATTATATTTATGAACATCGAGCTGGAAAAATATATAGGGTTTATCGATGCCTGGATGATACAGGTGTTTTTAATCATCTTGTTTTTTGCAACCGCGAATTTTATTCAAAAGCGCGCACTGCAAAAACTGCATACGCAATTCATTAAAACAGCCAGGCCTTGGGATGATGCAATAGTCGAAGCGTTAAAACGTCCGTTGACCGCGCTTTTATGGGTAATCGGTATTTCCATGGCGATGGATATTATTTCTGCCGAGACCCAGGCGGCAATATTTGATTATGTCGACCCATTACGCCGTATTGGTATCATTTTTTGTCTGATCTGGTTTGCGATTCGCCTGGTATATGGCGTTGAAAACAGTTATATCGAAATTAAAAAAGTATCCGAGTCCACTGATCTGACATCGATTCATGCAATCGGAAAGCTAATCCGCCTGGCGCTGATCATAACAGGCGGTTTAATTATGCTGCAGACATTAGGCATCAGTGTATCCGGCGTGCTCGCATTCGGGGGCATCGGTGGCATTGCTGTCGGTTTTGCTGCCAAGGACCTGCTTGCCAATTTTTTTGGCGGCCTGATGATTTATCTGGACCGTCCGTTTGAAGTCGGTAACTGGATACGTTCGCCGGACAAGGATATAGAAGGCGTTGTTGAAGACATTGGCTGGCGCTTAACACGCATACGCACTTTCCAAAGGCGCCCGTTGTATGTACCGAACGCAGTGTTTGCCAATATCGTCGTTGAAAACCCATCGCGTATGAGTCACAGACGAATAAAAGAGACGATCGGTATCCGCTATGATGATATTTCCGGTTTGCCGAACATCGTACAGGCAGTGAAAGATATGCTAAATACACATCAAGATATTGATCATGATCAGGTGATTATCGTAAATTTTGATAACTTCGGCGCATCGTCACTCGATTTTTTTATTTACGCATATACCAAAACCACTGACTGGGTAAAATACCATGAAGTGAAGCAGGATGTATTATTAAAAGTGTCGGAAATAGTTGAATCACACCATGCCGAAATTGCATTTCCAACGACTACCCTCCATGTTGCGAATGAGTTGTTAGTTGCCGATAGGAGTTAATACTTTGCTCAGTACAGAAAGGGCTGATCAAATATTAGCCGCATCAGACTGCATATACACAGAAGAACAGGTTCATGTTGCAGTTGATACAATGGCGCAGTCCATCGAGCCGGATTATCGGGGCCGGTATCCGTTAATACTGTCAGTGATGAACGGCGGCCTGTTTTTAACCGCCGCGTTATTGTCGCGGCTGCAGTTTCCGCTGGAGTTTGATTATTTGCATATAAGCCGCTACCGGGACAGCACGGTCGGCGGCAAATTGCAATGGCAGGTTGAACCGGCCACTGTGTTGACAGACCGGCATGTATTAATCGTTGATGATATTCTTGATGAAGGTGTCACGATGGCTGAAATAATACGCTATTGTAAAGCCGGGAAGGCTGCCAGTGTTGAGGTTGCAGTGCTGACCCGCAAGCGCCACGATCGTGTGTTGGCTGAAGTCGATGCAAAGTATATTGGGCTGGAACTGCCGGATCGTTATGTTTTTGGTTGTGGAATGGATTACAAGGGTTGTTTTCGAAACCTGAATGCAGTCTATGCGTTAAGTGATATGATTGACGATTAATATGACTGCAAAAAAACTCGGTATTATCGGTGGTACCACTCTAAAAAATATCGGCTCTTTACAGCAATGTGAAGAGCATGTGATTAGCACGTCTTACGGTGATCCCTCGTCTGTGTTGATCTCCGGAAGCTTGCAGGGTGTTAAGCTATATTCACTCGCCAGGCATGGGGAAAACCATACGATTCCACCGCATCAGATCAATTACCGTGCAAACCTGTGGGCGTTTAAGATGCTGGGTGTTACAGATATTCTGGCGTTTGCAACAGCCGGTGGTATTAATAAAGATATGCGACCTGGTGCGCTGGTAGTGCCCGATCAGATTATCGATTACACCTATGCACGGGATCACACTTATTTTGAAAGCGAGTTTAACATCGAGCAACATATCGATTTTACTGAGCCTTATAGTAAAGATCTGCGCGGATGCTTATTACAGGCTGCGGGGCGCAGCGGCATAAAAGTGATTGATGGGGCAACTTACGGCGCAACCCAGGGGCCGCGATTGGAGACTGCAGCTGAAATTCGTCGTCTACAGCAGGATGGTTGCGATATTGTCGGTATGACCGGCATGCCGGAAGCGGCACTGGCGCGTGAACTGGGTTTAAACTATGCCTGCTGTGCGACTGTTGTCAATTGGGCAGCAGGCTTGTCACAGCAAGCGATTTCGATCGATGAAATTAAAACGGTTATATCCGAAGCAAATGATTCGCTAATGAGCTTGTTAGAGGCTATCTGCGCAGGGTTTTGAGCTTTTATAGCCTGCTTGTGATTTATTCACTTGGGTTTTCAATCGGTGAGATCTTAATAATAATGCCTAGCAATGGGTGATCGATATGATGCAGTTCGCCACTGCGCATGCGTCTGTGTTCTTTGATATTGAAACCATGCAGTGTGGTGAAAGTCTCGTCCGGGTCTGCGAGTGCGATCCGATAAGTTTCAGCTGATTTTTCTTCTGTGGTCGCTTGCTGTTTGCTGTTATCGCTTTCATTCTCTGTCAGCGATACTGCTTTCGTCGCCGGAGGAGGGTAGTCGATATGCACCGGCTTAAGTAATAATAAATCGGTGTAAATATGCAGGAAACGGCTGAGCACGACTTTTACCGTGCCGTCCAGTTCATAAACCGCATCACGGTCTGCTTTGCCGGCTTTGCGATATTGGATAACCCGGTGTGTGCCGGTTTGGCCCGAATAGTTGCTTTGATTGTTTCGGCTAAATCGGTAATCGGTATCGGTGAGATCTGTATAGTTGTTTTCAGCAGTATCTGTTAGGAACAGTGAGCCGGTTGTGGGTGGTAATGCCTCTGTTAACTGGGTTTCACTGATATAGCGCGTGCCGCCACCGAGTCTGACACCCAGTGCTTCATTCTTATTCAGGCCGGCCTGTTGCCAATGCCGGTGCAGCAGGATTTCGTAGCGGCTGGATTCATCGAGTGATTTTAAAATACCTTCAAACGCCGCACTTGGTTTTTTTTGTAATTGGAAAAGGTCCTGATGTTTTTTATCGGGCCGGATTAGTGACACGCTGTCGGTCAAGTCCGGGATATTCCAGATTTCCGGCCAGTGTTCGGTCCTAAAGTATTCGGCTTTCGTGTGTTTATAAATTACCATTTCAACCGCATAGCGGCGCTCCCTGGTGTCGCTGAATGCCGACAGGGATATCCCGCAGGTGATTAACAGCAGAAAAGTTTGCAGAGCGGTTTTTTGCATATTGGTTATTCCCTGTTCCGGGTTTCGCAGTGTACCTGAAAAATGTCTACTATGCCGCCAATGATTTATTGAGTTCCTTTAACAGCAGCTTTTCGATAAACGCAATCTGCTGTTGCAGATCTTTGGCAGTATGTTTGAAGCTGAGTTTATGTTTACCGTCAAAACTAAAAATGCCGGGTTGTGTTTGTATCAACATAATCAGGCGCTCTGTTGAAATATCAGGTTCGTCGGTAAACTCAATGTAGCCGGATTCCAGGTTGGCTTTGATTTTGTTTATACCGATTCCGGCGATTTTAAGTTTCAACTCTGCGATCGTAAACAGGTTTTTGCCGGGTTCAGGCAGCAGGCCGAACCGGTCGATCATTTCCACCTGCAGATCCCGAAGTGTTTCTGGAGTGCCGGTATTTGCGATACGCTTATATAAGACCAAACGGGTGTGCACGTCGTGCACATAGTCCGGTGGCAGTAATGCGGCAACTCCCATATCTATTTCAAGGCCGCTGTGCATGGGCACATCCAATAGCGGTTCTTCACCACGTTTAAGCGCGTTTACCGCCCGTTCCAGCATCTCGGTATATAAGGTATAGCCGATTTCCTGAATCTGGCCGCTTTGCTCTTCACCCAGCAGTTCGCCGGCACCACGGATTTCCAAATCATGTGAGGCCAGCGTAAAGCCCGCACCCAGATCTTCAAGCGATTCGATCGCTTCCAGGCGTTTTCTTGCATCAGCGGTGATTGCGGCGAGCGGTGGTGTGATCAGATACGCATAAGCGCGGTGATGTGAACGTCCGACCCGTCCACGCATTTGGTGCAGCTGTGCGAGCCCGAAACGGTCGGCGCGATTGATAATAATTGTGTTGGCAGTCGGAATATCGATGCCGCTTTCGATAATGGTGGTGCAAACCAGCAGGTTGTAACGCTGATGATAGAAATCCAGCATGATTTGTTCAAGCTCGCGCTCCGGTAACTGGCCATGCGCGACCGCGATACGTGCTTCCGGTACAATTTTTTCAACTTCGGCCAGAATTTTTTCAATACTTTTAACTTCGTTATGTACAAAATACACCTGGCCGCCGCGTTTTAACTCACGTTGACAGGCTTCATGAATTGCCTGTGCATTCCATTCATTCACAAATGTTTTAATCGCATTGCGGCGGGCCGGCGGTGTCGCAATGATTGACAGGTCGCGCAAGCCGGACATTGCCATATTCAATGTACGCGGAATCGGGGTTGCGGTCAGGGTCAGTATATCAACCTCCGAGCGCATGGCTTTCAGGCGTTCTTTATGGCGTACTCCGAAACGATGCTCTTCATCGACAATAATCAGTCCCAGATCTTTGAAGCGAATATCTTTTTGTAACAGTTTATGTGTGCCAATAATGACATCGACCTTACCCGCGGCCAGATCCTGGATAATGCTTTGCTGTTTTTTAGCCGGGACAAAACGTGACAGGGTTTCAACGCGAAACGGCCAGTCTGCAAAACGATCAGAAAAATTCTGGAAATGCTGTTGCGCAAGCAGAGTGGTCGGCACCAGGATTCCAACCTGTTTATTATCCTGTAGTGCGGTGAATGTAGCGCGCATTGCAACTTCGGTTTTGCCAAAGCCGACATCGCCGCAAATCACCCGGTCCATCGGCATTTCAGCACGCATGTCCTCAAGCACTGCATCAATTGCGGTTTGCTGGTCGGCGGTTTCTTCAAATGGAAATGCCGATGCAAATGCAAGCAGCTCATGATTTTCCGGTTTAAATGCGTAACCTTTACGGGCTGCGCGGCGGGCATAAACATCCAGCAGTTCAGCGGCGACATCACGGATTTGTTTCGCGGCTTTGCGCCGGATACGTTGCCATTGTTCACCACCGAGTTTATGCAATGGCGCATGTTCCGGAGATGCGCCGGTAAAGCGGCTGATTAAATCCAGTGATGCAACCGGCACAAACAGCTTATCGCCGTCAGCATACTCCAGGACCAAAAACTCGGTTGTGATATCACCGGTTTTCAGGGTTTGCAAACCACGATAACGCCCAGCACCATGTTCTTCATGCACTACCGGTGCGCCGATATTTAAATCCGTCAGTGAGCTGATAATGGCTTCGGCATCTCGGCCCGGCCGTGTTTTGCGGCGGCGGCTTTGCTGTGCGCGTTCACCGAAAATTTGTGATTCGCTGATAATAATCAGTTTTTCTGCAGCACCTGAATCAAACAACAAACCCTGATCGAGCGGCCCGACGGCAATGCCGATGCTGTGATCACTCAGCAGGAATGCCGGCCAGTTATCGAAAATGTGCGGGAAAATATGAATATCCCGCAGTAATTCCAATAAAACTTCGCGGCGACCGGCGGATTCGCAGACAAACAACAGGCGTTTATCAGTCGCGGACTGCACAAAAGACTGCAGTTTTGCGCTGGGCTGTTCTGCGTGTGTATCGAGCTTTAAGTTTGCCGGGTGTTTGCTGCCAAAATTATAAGTGGTGATATGGCTGTCGGTTTCAACCGGCCATTCATGCCGTTGCAGTGTGAGTTTTGCTAGAGGTTCAAGTTGCTGACGTATTTCTGCCGGCGATAAATAGAGTTCCGCCGGTTGCAGAATTGGCCGTTCGACATCATAACGCCGTTGCTCATAGCGTTCCCCAATCTCATCCCAAAACAGTGTGACGGCGTTTTCCACCGCAGCTTCACGAATAATCAATGTGTTTTTAGGTAAATAATCGAACAGTGTTTGCATGCCTTCGAAAAATAGCGGCAGGTAATATTCACTGCCGGCGGCCACATTGCCGTTACTGATATCTTTATAAACGGGGTTGGTTTGTGGATTGCCTTCAAAGCGATTGCGATATCGGCTGCGAAATTCACTGATACTGTCTACGGTTAGCGAAAACTCGCGCGCCGGCAACAGGCGAATAGATTCGAGTTGCTCTACCGAGCGTTGGTTGGTCGGATCAAAACTGCGAATGCTTTCTATCTCATCGTCAAACAGGTCGATTCTAAACGGCGACTGTCCGCCCATCGGATACACATCGATAATCGAACCGCGTATCGTGAATTCACCATGCTCCATAACCTGGGAAACATGCTGATAGCCGCTGTCAGTCAGGCGTTCACGGAATGTTTGCAGGTCCAGTCGTTGGTGTGTTTTTAATATTAATACGTTTTGATGGATATAACTCTGCGGTGGCAGTCGTTGCATTAATGTGATCGCCGGTATAATCAAGATACCGCGTTTTAAATCCGGCATCTCATATAACACCGACATACGTTGCGACACAATGTCCTGATGCGGTGAGAAGCGGTCATAGGGCAGGGTTTCCCAATCGGGAAAGGCAAAAACCGGATAAGCGGACCGCCGGAAAAAATTCAGTTCTGCTTCCAGGCGCATTGCGCTTTGTACCGATTCGGCAATTAATAATACCGGGCCGGTATGTTGCTCGCAGGCTTCTATCAGAGCAAGGCTATACGCGCTGCCGTAAAGCTGTCCCCAGCGGTACTCCGCAGAGGAATTAAAATTTGCGGGCAGGTTTAATAAATTTCTTGTTGACACAGAGTATCTGTTTTAGCGTTAGGCAAGCGGATGTAAAGTATGGATACGTGAGATCACTGTTCCGATTCGGACGCATCCAGTGATAACAGCTCCTGATACGCGTCGATGCGGCGGTCGCGCAGATACGGCCAGATTTGGCGTACCCGTTCGCTTGCGGCCAAATCGATTTCCGCGGTGAGCGTCATCGGCTCAGTGTCGCCGGTTGCAAACAGCTCTCCCTGAGGACCGCAGATAAAGCTATGACCCCAGAAATGATTGCCGGCGGTTTTGCCCGAAGGGTCATTTTCTTTGCCGACTCGGTTGCAGGTCATCACCGGTAATCCGTTCGCAATCGCATGGCTGCGCTGAATCACCCGCCAGGCATCCAGTTGTCGCAGTTGTTCATCGACCATATCATTCGGGTCCCAGCCGATTGCGGTTGGGTAAATCAGCAGTTCAGCGCCGGCCAGCGCCATCAGCCGCGCGGCTTCCGGAAACCACTGATCCCAGCAAACCAGTACGCCGAGTTTTGCGATGGTGGTTTTTATCGGTGCAAAACCCTGGTCGCCCGGGGTGAAATAGAATTTTTCGTTATAGCCGGGGTCATGCGGAATATGCATTTTCCGGTATTTACCGGCGAGCCGGCCGTCGGTATCCAGCACCACCGCGGTATTGTGGTAAACCCCGGCCGCACGCCGCTCGAAAATCGAGCCGACAATCACAATTTTATGCTGCGCTGCCAGTTTTGCCAGTGTTTTCGTGGTTGGGCCGAGCACCGGCTCGGCCAGATCAAACGATGCGGTATCCTGGGTCACGCAAAAATATTCACTTGCATGCAGTTCCGGCAGCACAATAATGCGCGCACCATTGGATACCGCATTTTCGATGCCGTCTTTACTGCGTTCCAGGTTGATTTCTTTATCGGCAGTGCAGGCATGCTGCACAACCGCGACTTTCAGAGGGTTGCTCATTCGAAATATGTCTTTGGTCTATAACTAAAGTTAATACCCTATGACCCCTGCTCTATATCAGTGCGCAATGATATTGAATAAGGTAAAGGCTCGCAACAATAGCGTATAAACAGGCCAGATGACAAATGTAGATGCTGCTTTTCCGGTGCATATCGGTGCTGTGGCCGGATCTGATTCGCAGGCAATCGGGCCGGATGTCCCCGGAAGGGCCGGGTTTCAGCAGGCATTGGAATTACCTTATTTAGAGCAAGGGCAGGTTGCCGGACAGCCTTTGCAGCAGCAAAGTGCGGGCGAGTTTCTGATTGCGAGCAAACAGAAAAAGAGGCGCCCGGTAGATAAAAACATCAGTCAGCTTTTTAAAAGGCTTATACCGGTTGCACGGGTGCTTGCGGACATACCCAGAATCAATCGATTAAATGCAACCGAGTTACAAAGAGTTACATCGTTGATATACGATGGTTTTCAATATGATAATAAACCGGCTCAGCTGAGTGCAATTGAAAAGCTGGCCGGTGAAAAAAAACTATCGGCGTTATTAAATCTGTTGGAACAGCATCTCTCCAAGGAAAAATATATTGCGCTGGTTGTCGCAAATTTTAAACCGGAGAATGTCACTTCTGAGGTGCGTACTGATGTGTTGGAGAGTACACGTAGCAAATTCAGTGCGGCAGAGTACTATCGTCTGATGCAGCCGACCAGGCTTTTGGCAGCGCGAAGTACAGGCTTGATGAGCGGTTTAAACGAAAATAAGCGGGCTGAGATTAATGAGTTATTAACAGATTTCCGTTTTAATTTCTCAGACAACAAACATATAGAAGGCCGCCAGCGCCGGAGTATTGATATTTTAACCGGTCATAGAGATCTGGCAGCACTATTCCGGTATTTAGGTGATAACTTAACAGGGTTACAGCGTCAACAACTGTTGGTTACGCCATTTGCGTCCGGTGCCTGGATTAATATTCAACGAAACGATTTACCCGGTTTTCTGGAACCGATACGTGAATGGCTTTCTCCGGCAGAGTATCGTCAGCAGATTATTCCGGTGGTGGTGGCGGATATGCCTGAGGTATTACGGCAAAGAGCCAAATTGTTAAGCTTGTTACCTGGTTTTGAAAGGCTGAACACGCAGCAACTGACAAAAATGGCCCAGTACGCTGCAGACGGGTTTCAAATATCAGGTTCTACTAAGTTTGAAGAAATAACTCATTATCAACATAAAGCCACAGACCAGAATAACCTTAGAGCTCTGTTGGATTATATTGCTGAGCATTTGAGCCGGGCTGATTATCAGAAATTGGTTGTAGAGCCGTTTTTGGATGGAGATATTGCGGCTGATCATAATCAATTGTCATATTTTCTGCGTGGTATGCGGTCGAAAGTTACCCCCGAAACCTATGAAGATATTCTAAAAACTGCTGTGGCCGCTTTAAAGTCTGGGGAGAAACGATTGACCTCGTCTCAAAAGGCGATTGCGTTAACACTGGGCAGGATGCCGGGCATGGAAAATCTGCATTCCAAGCAATGGGTGGATCTGGCATTGGCGGTTGTGAATCATGCTTATAAGAGTGCAGGGGGCGATATTTTAGATGCAATAGAGCAAGTGACAGGAGGGAGAAGTTATCTTGATTTGCTAATGTATATGAGCGAGCATTTAACTGAGCAGGATTTTTGGAACTTGGTTATCAAACCTTTGCGTGATGGACGAGTGAATTTACGTGGCCGTACATTGGTTCATTTGTTGCCGGTTATCCGCCATCATTTAAATAATGAGGCGCTATATGAGAGTCAGGTTTTATCGGTAGTTGTAAAAGCACTACCGCAAGATCTGCGAGAGGCTGCCATCAGGATTGCAAAAATACCAGGGGCGGAGCATTTATCTCTGTATCAGCTTGAGCCACTTGCTGATGCTTGGTTAAAAGGGAGGGTGGCAACCAGAGCAATAAATGCCCCAGCTGCCCAAGTTTTGACTGGTAAAGAAGATGTATATGCATTAGAGCAGTTTTTAAATCAGCATTTGCAACCTGATTCAGGGGATGTTGCGACACCCAAAGGTCTGGAAAGTGCAAAAAAAGATAAAGTGGACGGTTTGCCTCCGTTATTAAGGCCATTCGGAGCCGCGATACTTACGCTTGAAAATGCGATGCAATTAAGTGAAACGCAACTGGAGTTTTTGACTGGATATTTAGAGAATGGTTTAAACGTAAAAAAATATGCTGATTACCAACAGCTAAAACCCATCAATCAATTATTGCTTGGTAGTGATGATATTGAGTTATTGAAGCAAGTGCTTGCGGGCTTGGAGATTTCCGATAGTAATAGTGACTCCAATGCATCAGATCCTGGTAGTGATTCACTTAACCAAACTACCGACAGTCTGACAACACCTGCACCAAATCAAACAGCGCAACCTGACGATAACCCGATCGTTAAACAGTTAGTCACTGATGACGACAGCACCGTCAGCACTCAACTGCCGGGTGGATCATCAGAGCCGGGCAATCAACCTGGCTATACGCGCCTGAACGTCAACGGCTTACAGCAAGATAAAAATCAACCCGGAGGTTTCAGTGCGAAGCCGACAGTGGTGTTGCCACAAAATTTGGTTGAAAGCTTTCAACAAAACAACCAACCACAACCTGATAATGCTTATGAGGCTTTATCCGTTGCAATACGTTCAGTGTTAACCGCCGAACGTTATGCGCAACTTGATTTAAGTGCGGATGACATTCAAACACGTTTTAATCGTTTCAAAAACCTGCATCCGAAAATTAAAGCTGATATTCAATTCAACGACTTTGTCGGTTGGGATGAACAAATCATCGGCCAACTGGAGCGTAATTCAGCACATGAAGCGCGTCATGATGCGGAAATAAACTATCATCAGCAACAAACCCTAACCGCACAGCAACTGGCCGATAGTCAAAACCAACTTGCACAGGCACAACAAAAACACACCACGGTGATAGAAGCGGCCCGCGCAGCGAAACCGCAGCGACCGGGTTTTACCGCCGAGCCGATTCAGTCCACCGCACCTCCGGCATACTGGATCAGTGATCAAACACAGATTCTTCCCGGTAATGCACAAAACAATATTGTGAGCGCGAATCTTCGCAAAACTAACCATTCCATACCGCAGCATACAATCAAACCGGCCGTGCCGATGGTGACCCTGTCCGGTAAAACCGGTAGCCTAGTAAAACAATATCAGGATCAAACGAGCAGTATCCCACGTTACTTATATTTAAATACTGCCGGGCAATTACAGTTACATGCGGTGGTTGAAAAAGGTACGCAGCTGGATACCGTCGCGATACCAATGCATATTCATAAAGCACCCATCAATGCGACGGCCACAACATACACAAACCAGGGCTGGACCGATCTACCGCAGCTAAGTGAATTGCAGAAGACCGCAGTCGATGCACATATCCGCATACAACAAACTGGAATTGTGCCAGTGATGCCGGTACCGGCACCCGCTGTACCTGCACCATCGCTGAGTGCACCAGCAAAAGTGCCGGTGTTGCCTTAAAGAGCTTGAGAGATAACTGTAATCCCAATTGGCATAATGCGTTTAAAGAAGGGGTATCGTCCGTATGATGCTTGAGGTTTTATAGATATTATTATGTGGTCTTACACTTCATTTGATACATTATCATAATAGTTAGTCCTAGCTGTATTTGCCGGGACTCGCCCCGGCAGGCGAGTGACTTTCTTTTAAAAGAAAGTCACCAAAGAAACTTGTCCGACTGGTGCGCGCTTACATATCGCTACGCGATATGTGCGTTCCTCGGTCTGGCGGACTTGTAACGAGTCGCGCCAACAGGCCGTCCTGGCCTGATGGCGCTAAAACCGACGTCCTGTCGGTTTTACTCTACAAGTTCGACAGACCTATGCACACCAAACGGACGGGGGCCCTTCGTTAAATATTGGCAGCAGTCCTACTTGGTGTAATTTTCATCTATCACTTTCGTTAAACAGTTTGCCGTTGGTTGTATTGCCGCTTGCAGGGCAATTTCCGACAATGCAGGGGTCAAAAACCAGTAGATCCGGCACAAGTAAAATCAGGCATGACTGAAATCAGCGGCCCAGGCCCTTATAGCAGCCCAATCCATATACCCGAGCCATCCGGTCCGGCGGTGAATACGTTTGGCCGTCAGGTGCAGCTGGTTGCGCAAACCTCACCGGGTGAGGCACCGGATCAAACGCCATCTGGTGACTGGACACCGGCCCAGCAGACCGCGGTGACGAGAGTATTGTCGGGTACTTATTATGTTGAAAATGGGGTGCTGACTGAGGCTGGCAGGATCGCGGTGGGTGACCGGCGGCAAGCTCTACAGCAACAATTTTCTGCTTCAATAGTTACCCCGGAGTTAGCAGCCCAGGCTGTTCTTGTTTGGGATTTTGTCAATGACAGAGTCACACTGACGCCTGAAATTGCAACTGAAATCAATGCCTATCAATCGAGCGTAAAATCATTACAAGCTAATGGTGTTTCAGAAAATAATTTGCACACTGAGTTCGCAAGCCGGTTGATACAGTCAACTGAGGATAGCTTGCAGCAAAATTTGACGTTGCTATTACAGTTGTTGGGTACTGATGAAACGCAGTTTGGGTTTAGTCAGCTGGATGTGGCTGATTCGCGGATGTCCGTTTTTCAACTGTATAACCAAGCTGCAAACGCAGAAGCGCGGCTAGAGGGAATGATACAGTATGCATCGAGTAAGCTTCCCATCATCGAGGCCGTGCTGCATGTTGCGGAATTTTTGGGAAGAGATTATGTTAATTCAGGCCAGTTGGACAAGTGGCGAGAAGACCTGCAGGGTAGTCAGAAGACCTTCACCGAGCTTATATATGAAGCTGCTCTGGATGGGCAGACATTACATTCAATATCGGTTGATACAATAGTGCAGAATGCATCCGCTAACATACCGGTGGTGGAGCCCGTCAGTTTAACTGAGCCTCAGACAATACTGCCAGGCGAAAAGTATGCGATCTTAAATCAAGAGCACCTAATAAAAACCCTGATAGAAGCTTTTGGCATGACATACGGTACACCTATGATTCATGTTGAGATTCAGAATCAAAATCATAAAACAATCGGCGGATTTCGAGTAGCCTGGGGAGGTAATGGTATAGGTGGGACGAACTACTATAAGCTTGATTCACTGCAGGCATTACCTGCGGAGTCTCAGCTTTTTGACGGTGGACCAGAAAATGCTGATTATTACGGTTTTCTACCAACTCATATCCCGCTAAAAGATGGAACACAGCCAGCGCTCATGGAACTTTTACGACAGTTGAATGCGTCGGGGCAACCGCAGGTTGCACGTTTATTGGTTTCAAGTGGAGATGCATTGCCAACTTCGTTACCGGTTGCTGCAAAGAGCCGTGAATTAAGTGTACTTTTACCGGTAGAGCCTTTTAAAACCATTGGTGAAGCCGCAGATTTTATTGCCGAGCATAAAGAAGGAATAACACCGGCAATGTTGCGTACGCCCGCATTTCGTCAGCACTTTATGCCACTGATCGAAAGCCACTTGGGCAGTGACCCCAATACCGCAGCAGTTGATCAGTTTATTTTGAAATTATACTGGTTGCCGCGTGCATTGCCGGGAACACCGACACCGTTACAGCTTAATAAGTGGCAGCGCGGGTTGGCGGTGCATGGTTTGGAGTTGGATGAAGTGCTGTTCGATATGGTGGTGCCTGGCAAAGTGTTGATTTTTGACCAGGTTCTGGAACGGATCGGGAAGTTGCCTGCGGTGCAGCCGTTGCGAATTGATCAGCCCACAGCGCTGCTGGAAAATGAGCAGTATGAAATTCTCAACAACGGCAATTTGTTGGAGGCTTTATTGGGCTCTTTTAACGAGGATAAAAACGCGGCCTATTATGTGAAATTGCTGGACCAGAACGGTAACACCGTCAGTGATTTTAAGGTAACTCCGGACAATGTGATCAATACGACTGAGGACATAGCCAATATAACGGCTTTGGAGTTGGAAGACGGTTTAAAGTTTTCGCTGGGTGATATACTAAAACATCGTGATCAGGGTGAACTATGGGTGCCCCGGATATTGATATCAAAAAACGGTGAGGCGTTTTATCAGTTACCCAGCAATTATGATGACTGGGGTTTTGACCATGGTTGGCTTCCGGGCAAAGCCGAGGGGCAGGAGGGCCCCAGGGAGCGACCGGAACCGGGTGTTTTTAATAATGTTAATGATATTGCCCGGTTTCTGAGTGCAACATTAACGACTGATCCGTTTCCGCCGGCATTAATGAGAGCGCCGTGGTTTGCCGGTCGTGTTGCGGATATGGTTAATAATCTGATCGGCTCTACAGCTGATCCCGTTGAAACACGCCAGGTCCGGGATGCGTTGGTATTAAAGCTCGATGCATTACAACATCAGTGGGAGTTGATAGAACCGCATTACCGTACATTGATGCATATGCTTGCATCGGTAACCGGCATCAGTGCGGAAGCACCGGTACTGGAAACCGCCGCACAGCAAAACAGTGCTGCTGACCGGCCGGATTTCTCAGGGCAAATATTTGATGAAGCATCAGAGCTTCAGGCAGCGCTTGATGTGCATAACAGCCTTATTGGTGCAAATTTTGTTGAAGCCGATTTGGCAGGGCTGGATTTAAGTGAACGCACAGTTGACCAGGCGAATTTTAGCCGGGCGTTTTTAAATAATGTGAACTGGACAGATGCCAGTGCGGTTGATGCTGTTTTTCATAGTGCTGGTTTGGCCGGCGCGGATTTTATTCGTACGGATCTGACGGCTGCCGATTTTACCGGTGCAGTTATGTATAGTGCTGCTATAAAGGAAGCAAACCTAACGAATGCGACTTTGTTACTGGCCGATTTGCATTTTGCCAAAATGACCGACGCGAATTTGCAGGGTGCTGATTTAAGAGGTGTGGATTTAGGTGAGTCGATACTGAAAAACGTTAGTTTCAAAGGTGCAAATCTGGCGGGTGCAGATCTTTCGAGAGCAGTATTGGAAAATGTTGATTTTACAGATGCTAATTTATCTGGTACTGATTTTAGTAATCTCCGAGTGGGGACTATTAGAATCAACCAGGCAGCTTTGAATACTCACCCTGGTTTGGAAACTATCATCCGTGAGCAGGGCGGTATTATTGTTGAAGAGCAAGCGGAAGTGAATCAGGATCAAGGTGAAGTTGCCTCTGGTTCACCTGAGGTTGGTACAGACGCTAATCAAACCACCGATAGTCTGACGTCACCTGCATCCGATCAAACAACGCAGTCTAACGATAATCCGATTGTTAAACAGTTTGGCACAAATAACGAAGACAGCACCGTCAGCACTCAACTACCGGGTGGATCATCCGGGCCGGATAATCAGCCTGGTTATACACGCTTCAACATCAACGGTTTTGAGCAGGATGAAAATCAGCACGGTGGTTTTAGTGCGAAGCCGACCGTGACCTTGCCACAAAACCCAGTTGAGAGCTTTCAGCAAAACAATCGACCACAAACCGATAATGCTTATAAAGCTTTACCCACTGCAATACGCTCAGTGTTAACCGCCGAACGCTATGCGCAACTTGATTTAAGTGCGGATGACATTCAAACACGTTTTAATCGTTTTCAAAACCTGCATCCGAAAATCAGAGCCGGTATTGAATTCAATGATTTTGCCGGTTGGGATGATCAAATCATACGCCAACTGGAGCGTAATTCAGCACACGAAACCCGTCATGATGTGGAAATAAACTATCACCAGCAACAAACCCTAACCGCGCAGCAACTGGCCGATAGCCAAAACCAACTTGCGCAGGCTCAGCGACAGCAAGCCGAAGCGATAGCAGCCGCTCAGATATCAAAGCCGCAACCGCCGGGTTTTGTTGCCGAACCAATTCAATCCGCTGCACCTCCGGCACACTGGGTTGGTGATCAAACACAGATTTTTCCCGCTAATGCGCAAAACAATATTGTGAGCACTAATCTTCGCAAAACCGGTGATTCCATACCGCAACACACAATCAAATCAGCCGTGCCGATGGTGACCCTGTCTGGTAAAACCGGCAGCCTGGTAAAACAATATCAGAACCAAACCAACAGCATTCCCCGTTACCTTTATATGAACACCGCTGGACAGTTACAGCTACATGCGGTGGTTGAAAAAGGTACGCAGCTGGATGCTGTTGCGATACCGGTGCATATTCATAAAGCACCCATCAATGCGTCGGCCACGGCATACACAAACCAGGGCTGGACTGGTGTGCCGCAGTTAAGTGAATTGCAGAAGACCGCAGTCGATGCACATATCCGCATACAACAAACCAACATCGCGCCGGTGATGCCGGTACCGGCACCCGCTGTGCCTGCACCATCGCTGAGTGCACCAGCAAAAGTGCCGGTGTTGCCTTAAAAAGCTTGGGATATAACATCATTTCAATTAACCGCATAAGTTTAACAGGGGGAATCTCGTCCGTATGATGCGCAAAGATCTGCCGAACTTGTCGAGTAAAACCGACAGGATGTCGGTTTTAGCGCCGCCAGGTCAGGACGGCCTGTGGGCGCGACACGTTACAAGTTCGCCAGACCGAGGTTACGCACACAGCACTTTGCGCTGTGTAAGCGCGCATCATTCAGGACAAGTTTTGATGAACATGGATGTTCGAATGCCGCGTGCGCAGGGATGCGCAAGAGCGGCGAGTGGTTCTTTTAAAAGAAAGTCACTCGGCAAACGGTCTGAAGAACTTACTATTGCAACTGAAGTTCCACCATCGTGGCACGATGTTGGCCGAGACCTCGCAATGTCAAAATTAAATTTATACCCAAATCTGCCTAATAATCTCATCTGGATATTTTGCTCTGTGTAAGCGCTAGCGTACACCCATCTATCACTTTCGTTAAGCCGTTGACCGTTGGTTATATTGCCGCTTACGGGGCAATTTCCGACAATGCAGGGGTCAAAAACCAGCAAATCCAGCATAAGCAAAATCAGGCATGAGCGAAATCAGCGGCCTAGGCCCCTATAACAGCCCATTGAATTCACCCGAGCCATCCGGCCAGGCGGTGAATGTATTTGGTCGCAACCTGCAGCTGTATGCTCAGGCCAGTGGCGATGACCACAGCTGGACCGCAGAACAACACAAAAAAGTCACCAGAATATTGCAGGGCACCGCTTATGTGGATGCTGGGGGCAAACTCAATAAGGCCGGTGAAGATACGGTCAATGCACGAATAACGGGTTTAGGTGAAAGGCATATTGCTTTATCGCCGGACGAAGTGGCTTATGGCATCCTGGCGGAACAAAGCCCGAACGAGTCAATTTCAGCTTTAAGGATAAAGCAGTCCGGCGTTATGTATAAAAAAGCGATACGGCTCACTTTGTTTCAGGACCTTGATACATTTTCCCGCCGGGATGGTTTTGATCAATTGCATTCACTGCAGCGCTATCAGAAAATTCAGGAACGTTATGGCTTAGGTGAAGATAACACATTGAGTGTGCTGGATGCTGTTGCAGGACATAAAGAACTAAGAGAAAAACTATTTCCGATCAGTGCCAATGCATTTATCAGGGATCTTGGATCGGGCGCCTCAGGTAATAATCTTACATGGCTGGTCATGAGTGTGTTTTTCGATTTTTTTCATGAACCTCATTTGCTGGAAGGTAATGCTGATAGCAGCACGGATTTGACGAATATCCGCTCAGTGACGACCGTGAATATGTATCCTCAATTGATCTCCGATCTGGGTAATGTATCGCAGGCCGGCAACCTATATACCTATGAGTTGTTGCGCAGAGGGATTAAGCATATTTCGGATGATGGATTGGCTGTTATTAACCAGTTTATACGGGGTGAGGAATTGCCGACGCCAGAAGTATTTGCAAAGTGGTTAAATAATTTTAAGCAGCAAGGACTGACGCACTCGGCCTCAGGGCAGGCTGATATGGAGAGCCTGGAAATATTATATCAGCAGGCAGTCACGCTGCAGAGCGGCAATATACTGCAGGAGGCACAGGCATCTCAACTGATTGAAGAAATGCGTGATGTGTTGCAGGCGATTTACGAGCGTAACTTTCCGGATATTACCGCAGTTGAACTTAAACAACAGTATCTGACCGGTCAGGCAATTCGACACTTGACCGGCACCAATGAGCAGCATCGTGAAGCGGTCACAGCATTTCAGCAATCCGGGACATTTGCGACACTTAAAACCATTGCGCGTAAATTATGGGATTGGGCTGATCGTACACCGATGCCGGCTTATAAAGCTGTTAAAGCAATGTATGATCAGCTCGAATCACAATACCCGGAAAGTCTGTTTGAAAATGCTGCTGAAGCTGCAAACCTGAGTTTTGCGTATTTACGCGGTGATATTGATGCTGCCGGTTTTATTGAGGGTGTGTATCAGCAGTTGGCTAAAACCAGTCAGCATCTATACTTTTTGCAGCCAGAATATATATATGCTGCTTATGGCGATGGAGCGTTCACTAATCCACAGTTTATCGGTATGCTTCAAAGTGTCATGCTGGATCAGCTTAAAAATTCACAGCGAGCTGCAGCCGGGCAGCTCGCAAACAACGTTGCAATAAACTCGGTATCATCGCAACAACAGGCACCGCCTGAGGCAGAGCAGAGATTGCAAAATCTGCAACAGCAGATATATCAACAAACCGGTGCTGAGCAGTGGCTAAGTGTTACCGGCGAGTTAGAGGGTACTCCATATCTTACGGGTAATAAGCTCAACGAAAAGGGCCGGCAGGCGATCGCATTGCAGGCAGCCAAATTAAAAATCCAGTTCCCGGAATTTGAACTGCCGTTGCGGTTTGCGGCAACAGCTGCATATGTTGAATACCATAATCAATATACAGGTGAGCAGCGCTCCACGATCGAACTGGACAGGGTTTTGGCGGTTAGTCAGCCATACAGCCGGCAATTGGCTCGTTTGCAGGAGTTGCAGGGCTTACTGCAGCAACTGGGAATGACGGTGCAGGAATTGGTTAATGCCAGTCAGGGTGAAGTTACGATCACACAGCAGGCCGGCGCTGAAGCTGAAACGCAGGTCTATTCCATACAGCAATATATGGCAGCATTGCTTGCAGATACAAACTATCCGGCAGCCGAGTTGATTAATTTGGCAAAGGAGCAACCTGCTCTCAAAAAAAATGAACAAGCTGCAGCCGGTAAGCAATCAAGCCGGGTTGCGATGATCGCAGCATTTACCAATACTCATCTTGAGCAGGTTGTGCAATGGGAAGCTCAGCTTAAACCGACCGGTTTGACATTAAATTCTATTCTACAGACTGTTGAGTCGCTGTCCGTCGATGCCGTTGATAAAGCAGTTGCGGTTGAAGTGAAGGCGTATCAGGATAAGCAGGAAGAAATCAGTAAACAGGTGCAAAAGTTTTTGCACAGCGATGATGTCCCTGCTGAAATCAAAGACCGCTGGCAGCAAGTGCTTGCAGTGAATAATACAGAATCAATGACTTTTCTGGTTAACCATATTCAACGGGGCCGGGAGCTGACTCTTAATGCGGTTGGCAAAGCCATTGGCCCATTGCCGGCAGTGAAACCTTTGCAAATCGATCAGCCTGTAAAGCTGGTTCCGGGCGAGCAGTATGCAATTGTTAATACTGATCCGGTAAACACAGTTAATCAGCTATTACTCTCGATGCAGATTTCCGGAAATTCACCGGCTTTTCATATACGCCTGGAAACCGCTGACGGCCGTGATGCTGTAAATCCTGTCAATGAGAACAACAGCAAAAAATCTGCGACGTTTCAGGTGTATTGGCATGGTGATGACCCGGATTTAGGTACCCAGTATTTCACTTCTGCAGGCGGCATACTGCAAATGCAGGCATCCTCATATGAGCGTGTGGTGCCGGTATTACAGACCAATCAGGGTGGTATGTCATTAAATGAATTTTTACAGCTCAAGCAGGAGAATGGGCGGCCATTAGTTGCACGACTGATTGTATCGAACGCGGAAACTGTGATTCGAAATCGCGGTGGCATGCTTATGGAGGACTCGAAGGGCAGAGAAAGTACTTTATATAATCTTCCGACCGAAGTTCAGATCTCAGAACTGGTGCAGGCACTGGATGCTGCAAATATCCAGACTGTAGACAAACTATATATGTTTCTGACCGGCGATGAAGCCGGTAAGCGTGCAACTGCGGCAATGATGCGAGCTGAGCCGGTCGCAATCCGCATATGGTCATTATATAACGATAGGTTCCAGAGTGCATCTACGGTTGATGAACTAAATAAGCAAAAACAGAAAGTGAATAAAGTATTGTCGCAAATCAACCCGGCAACCCAGAAGCAGGGTTTGGCCGAGTTAAAACAGCAGGCATACAATGATCGTCTGCGACAATTGGTCACAAACGGTGCTGTGCTGGAAGGTGCCAGACTGGCAATGGCGGATTTGAGTGATCTGGATTTATCAGGCATGCGTTTGCAGGGACTGAGTGCGATAAATAGTATTTTTGCGGGTGCAAAGCTGCAAGATACATTGTTGACAGACTCAATATTATTGGATGTTGATTTTACCCGGACAGATCTGCGCAATGCCAAGCTGATTCGCGCAGACCTTAAAGGCAGCCGTTTAAACGGTGCCGACATGACAGGTGCGGACTTATCCGGCGCGAATTTAGAATATCTGGATTTGCGTGAAACGGTTTTGACGGGTGTGCAATACGATGACAAAACCAGTTGGGATGGCGCATTGCTGACCGATGCGCAAAGGCAGGCATTGGGTTTGGATGCAGAAAGATTGTTGACGCCTTATGGGCCGTTAAACCAGGTGGTCTGGGGAGATACTCTGCAAACATCCGGCTCGGATACACCGCTGCCGACACAGCCGGCTGCTGCAACCACTTCCAACGGTTTGATGGACCTATGGAAGCTGCGAAACCTGCAGAGTGCTGCGGCTGAAACGCCTTCTGATAGAGCAGATACCCAATATCCGGGCTTGCGGCATGCGATAACCGAATATACGCTCGGCCATTTGCCGCTTGCGATGCACGGTTATGGGCCGGAAATGTGGACCGGTCACGGCGCTATTGAAGATGCCGGCGGCTATGAATGGTTTTTGGGGCCACCTGAGCCGGATGCTGGTTATACATTGAGTATGATGTCAGCTGCTAAACTAAATATGAAGATGTCCGGAAATACAGCTCTAACAGATAAGGGCTTTAAACCCGAAGATTTTGGCACAGAAATTTTGGCGCTAAAATATCTTGGTTTGCACGATTCCCTGCCGGTGTATATCGTTGCACTGAACCGCAATGCCGATTCTGCTTTTCGGAATTTGCCGGAAGAAATTCGTGCCGATGCTAATTTTACTGCTGAGGATGTTAAATTTATTAGAGGCAGAATCCAGGATTTAGTTACAGGGTTTTTGAATGCAGGCCTGGGAGTTTCACCCCGAAATTACACTGAAAATGCCCGGCTTATAATAGCGCGTGATCAGCAGGGCCGTGTTTCAGAAGTCAAGTTAAGTAACCCTAGTATCACTGATCTGAGTTTATCAGGGAAAGAAAAGGCCGCAGCTGCGATAAATACGCTTGCAGAAATAGAGGTTGGAGAATATTTTTCAGATTTGAATGCGCAGGAATGGCAATATCTTAAAGAGCAACGTAATTTTACAAAAGCGAATTTTATTGAAACTGTTAATAATCTGGTAAAAAATTTGGGTTTAGAGAGCAGTAAAGTGCAGGTGAGCCAAAAGATTGCTGTGCTGAATTTCATTTATTTGAGTATTAACAGTTTTCCTGAGTCGTTAGCCGAGATGCTTAAAACCCTGGTGCAGATAGGTGTGAAAGCCAGTGGCTTGACTGCAGAAGACTTAAGAAGTGGTTTGCAGCCCGGAGTGTTTGAGCATTTGGGATTAGCAGAAGTGTTTAACGAGGAAGCCGGCCAACAGAGTTCAAGCGGCTCAGATGCATCAAGAGCAGCAGATAACTCAGGTCAAACCACCGACAGCCTGGCACCGCCAGCAACTGAAAAGGCAGAGCAAGCAAATCAATCCAGTGATAACCCGGTCGTTAAACAGTTTGGCACAAATAACGAAGACAGCACCATCAGCACGCAATTGCCGGGTGGATCATCCGGGCCGAATAATCAGCCTGCTTATACCCGCTTCAATATCAACCGTTTACAACAAGATGAAAATCAACCCGGTGGTTTTAGCGCGAAGCCGTCTGTTGCCCCATTGCCTGCCAATTTGGCAGAGAGCTTTCAGCAAAAAAATACACCGGGTGCCGAACAGGCTGCGCTAAAAGCCGATTTGTATCAAAAACTACCGGCAGCCGTACAACAGCATATTTCGCTGGATGAGTTTCAGGGCTTGGATATATCAGCAGTCGATCTGCCGCACATCTATATCGAGTACATGAACCTGCATGCCGATGTGCGCGGCACTGACCAATCCCCCCAGTTTAAGTTGATCGACTATATTGCTTACCCCAAAGCGATGCGCGATACGCTGCTGGTCAATTCAGCAAGCGCAAAGCACACCGATGCAAAAGTAGCTGCTTATAATGCGCAGGCGAAAATCTATCAGCAACAGGCAGCAGAGATAACCAAAATCACGGCGCAGATACAAAAACAGACGGCTCAGTTAGCACAATCAACACGAGCGATCCAACAACAAAACAGTGTTACTGCAGAATGGATTAATTTACAGCAAAACCGTCGTCCGGCACAGATTCCGGGTGATGTAACCGGCACAGTCACTGCGGTTAAAAATAACATACAATCCAGCTCACCAAACACCTACAGCATCAACGCCGGCACCCGGGTCAGTAGCGAACCCACTCCGGCCGGTTACATTAGTCTGAATGGCCGAAGCGGCCCAGTGATGAGTTTGTATCCGAATGCCTACAACATGCCGCCGTATGTCTACCAAAAAGACAGTCAGGGGCATATGGCATTACATGTGGTGGTGAACACAACGGGCCAGGGCTTAAGCCTGCAAAAAGTCTCACCGGATTTGATTAAAGCGCCGGCAAATGCACAGGCAACCACACATCAACAAAACCAATGGCACAATGTGCCGAAGTTAAGCTACAGTCAACACCAGACCTTAAGTGCATTGTATAAAATCCCGCAGCCGCAACTCGATAGCATTAATCCGTTAAACAATAAAACCGGCTCATCGTCACAGCCGGCTCCCCTCAGTCCGGTGATTCCAGCGCCGGTTAACAGTTCTGCTCCTGCACCGGTTACTACTCCGGTGAATGTGCCGGTGCTGCCCTAAAGTTTTATTGATTCAATAAACCTTTTGATAATTGCATTGTTAGGCAGTGTATGCCGCCGTGTTGTTCAATAAAAGCAAGACTATTAATGCCAGTAATGGTTCGTTCAGGGAAACATTGGGAAAGTGTGTCGATCGCCGTTTGATCAGCCGGGTCATTAAACTGTGGAACCAGCACCGCATGATTGGTGATTAAGAAATTCAAATAACTGGCCGGTAGCCGATGACCATTGGTTTGGCTGAACACCGCTTGCGGTAATGGCAATGGAATTAATGTGAATGGATTTCCTTCAGCGGTTCGGAACGCTTTGAGCTCCATCTCCATTTTTTGTAATGCCTGATAATGTTCGTCTTCTGGATCATCACATCGCAGATATATAATAGTGTGCGGATTTACAAAGCGGGCGAGGTTGTCGATATGGCTGTCGGTATCGTCGCCGGCCAGATAGCCATTATTCAACCACAAGACCCGATTTACGCCTAATCTGGATTTTAGTTCATGTTCGATTGCCGTTTTATCCATGCCATTGCGGTTTGGGTTTAGCAGGCATTTGGGTGTTGTGAGCAGAGTGCCTTGGCCGTCGGATTCAATACTGCCGCCTTCCAGAATCAAAGATTGCGTTTTAAGTGTGCCGACAAACAGGTCGGCTGATGCAAGCTGTCGGTTTACGGCATTATCCAGTGTGTGCGGGTAACGTTTACCCCAGCCGTTAAATTGAAAGTCGAGTGGCTCAGCGCTTTCGCCATGAATAATGCTGATTGGCCCGAAGTCCCGGGCCCAGCTGTCATTGGTCGGTATGGTGCAGTAATGGATCTGATCAGTGACTGCATCGGAGCCTGATAGCAGTGATTGTATTCGCTGCCGGTGCTCTGGGTCCCGGGCAATGATAATCAATTGCTGCTGCTGGGCAATTGCGGATGTAAGCTCTACAAATTGGATTTCTACTGTGCCCAGCAGAGCAGCCCAGTCGCTCTGTTTGTGCGGCCAGGCTAATAAAATAGCATCCTGGTGTTCCCATTCGGCGGGGAGCCGTATCCGGTTTGCGGCATGCATAAGAAGCGGTATGAAGGTATACCGGCCGCGTCGGCTGGCCCCGCTTTTTATTGGGGCATATTCAGTACATCGCCGCCGGCTCGCAATTCCGGCCTGGGGGCAACGCTGGAAGAAGGGCGGCGTTCCAGTTCGTGGTCACGATTGTAGCTGTGGACCACATGATCGTATTCGAAAACCACGACAAAAGAGCCATAGACCCATTTGGTGATCGGGGGCTCCCCCACCGGGCCCTCGATAAATTCCGGGCTGCCGTGCATGGTTTCGACTTTGCCTTTGCTGGCGCCGCGAAGCGCGCTGTCCGCATCGGCGCTGGCCCAGCCGGTAACAGTACTGCCGGTAAGCAGGCTTAACCATAGTATGTGGTGTTTTATATTCATTATATAACTCCGAACCTCAGATCATCGGAAAACACTATACCAGCACCGGCCCCATCAAGAAAGCATTGCGCATTGCCTGAAGTCTGGACTGTGTCGTGATTCATATTAACCCGGCACTCAAATATTCCGGCAAATATTCCGCTTAGATAAATAAACAGACATTTCTGCTGGAGTATGGTGTAATGGCGCGCCATGTTTTACCCACTTGAGCTATATATCGGCCTACGCTATACCCGCGCCAAACGGCGTAATCATTTTATTTCCTTTATATCACTGATTTCGGTATTGGGTGTTGCGCTGGGCGTGGCGACTTTGATCACGGTTATTTCGGTGATGAATGGCTTTGAGAAAGAGTTGCGTGAGCGTATTTTGGGGATGGCTTCACATGCGACAATCAGCCCGTTGACCGGGGAGATGCGTGATTGGGCGTCTTTGATTGAGCGGGCCGAGCAACATCCCGAAGTATTGGCTGCCGCGCCATATACTGAAGGCGAGGTAATGCTGAGTAATCGCGGCCGGGTCAGTGGTGCGTTGATCCGCGGTGTGTTGACCGAATATGAAAAGAATGTCACGGATGTGATGGAAAAAATGGTGGCCGGCAGCTTTGATGCGTTGAGGCCGGGCGAATATGGCATTGTGCTCGGTAGTGAACTGGCATTGGTGCTTGGGTTGACTCTGGGTGATAAGTTTACGGTGATTACACCGCAAACCAGTGCAACACCGGTCGGTATTTTGCCGCGACTCAGAAGTTTTACCGTCGTGGGGATATTCGAGGTCGGCATGTTTGAGTATGACCGCACGTTTGCATTTATGCATATTCAGGATGCGGGCAAACTGCTGCGTATGCCTCAGGGTGTCAGTGGCGTGCGTCTGAAGCTGGAAGACATGTTTCGTGCGCGCGGTGTTGCAACCGAGCTTACCCGGGAACTGGGTGAAGGTTATTGGGTTGGGGATTGGACACGCAGGCATGTAAACTTTTTTAAAGCGGTGCAAACCGAGAGGCGGGTGATGTTTGTCATTCTTGCATTGATTCTCGCGGTGGCGGCATTCAACATCGTATCAGCCTTAGTCATGGTTGTAACGGACAAACAGAGTGATATTGCAATATTGCGCACGTTGGGCGCATCACCGTTTACGATTACGAAAATTTTTGTTGTGCAGGGAACAGTGATCGGTATGGTCGGGGCCGGTTTTGGTGTTGTTTGCGGGGTTTTGTTGGCATTAAATGTTGAGACTATAGTGGCGTTTTTTGAATCGTTGTTCGGCATAAAGTTTTTGGCGCCGGATGTGTACTACATCAGTAATCTGCCGTCTGATTTACAATGGCCGGATGTGTTAAAGATCGGTTGTATGTCATTTGCATTATCAATATTGGCCACTATTTATCCGGCCTGGCGTGCGTCAAAAGTGCAACCGGCTGAGGCTTTGCGTTATGAGTAATGTTGAGCAGCAGGCCATCCTGCAGTGTAAGGGGCTGAGTAAAACCTATGATGAACTCAGTCAGCCGGTAGAGGTTTTAAAAGATGTAAATTTTTCGGTATCGCGCGGTGAACAATTGGCGATTGTCGGTTCCTCGGGTTCGGGTAAAAGCACTTTATTGCATTTACTCGGTGGTTTGGATCGGCCGAGCAGCGGTGAGGTGTTTATGGCCGGGCAGTCATTGCAAACTATGTCTGCGGCCGGTTGCGGGCGCTTGCGCAATAAAACACTGGGCTTTGTCTATCAGTTTCATCATTTGTTGCCGGAATTTACTGCGCTTGAGAATGTTGCATTACCGTTGTTGGTTCGCGGTGAGCCTGTCGCGCACGCCAGTCAATCCGCACGGGAAATTTTAACTAAAGCCGGTCTGGCGGAGCGGCTTGAGCATAAACCGGCGGAACTATCCGGCGGTGAGCGGCAACGCGCGGCAATTGCCAGAGCGTTGGTTACCCGGCCGGCATGTGTACTGGCCGATGAGCCGACCGGCAATCTCGACAGCCGCAATGCGGCGCAGGTCTATGAGCTGTTGCTGGAGTTGAATCTCGAAATGGGCCTGGCTTTTGTGATTGTGACCCATGACTATCAGATGGCTGAACGGGCGGGTCGAGTTATGGAATTAAAAGACGGGTCTTTGCAGGGTTAAAATCGTTGTTAATAGAATCTATCTCAAACACGAGATTTTGCTTTCAGGCTAGACGCGCGACGACGAAAAGCGGACGACTCTATGGATGGAGGAGTTAGAGCGACGCACGCCTACAAGGATGTAGGTGTTAGAGTCGAGTCTGGAACGGAGACCGAGGAAGCCAAAGCCGAGTTTACACGCAGTTTGCGCCGCAGCACCCCGCATTTGAGGAGGAACGCAACGACGCATGGAAGTGAAAGATCACAATGAGATAGGTTCTAGTATTTTAGAGTTGCCTGCCCAAATATAATGAGTAACTTAAAATAATCGGCGCCTGAAAAACCAACAGCCCCAGCTGATAAAGCACTGCGGGGAAGCCGTCACGATTAAACCAGTCATCAAGTTTTTCTCCCAGAGTGTCCGCTACTTTCACCGCCGGCCAGTGGCTTATCATGGTAAACAGGATTAACAGGATAAGTGTTTTACCGTCCGGCCAGTAATCGACCGGAGGCGTACCGAAAACCGGTAACAGCCAGCTGAATACCAACAAAGTGGCAGCGATTCCCTGCACCGGTAGTACCAACACATGCAAACTGCCGATGACCGGCGCCAGTGGCAGCAGCAGGCCGGTCAGAAATAAAGTGTTCACCAATGTGCTGACACGGTTATCGGATGCCAGCAGGCTGATGATTGATGGCGGGTCATTCAATCCGAACATCGCCGGATAGGCAAGCGCAATAAAAATCGCCAGTGACAATACCCGCGCCAGCGGAATCCAGATATGTTCTACATACCAGTGTGAAAATGCTTTATACCACCAGTGGCTGGCCGGGATATTCTCGACCCGTTGGGCGATTGCGGCAGTCAGTGCAAGCAGCAGGATCGCCGATACAAAATAAGCGATCATTGCGATCAAAGTGTTCGGGTGCCAAAGCGCATCGGGCAATGTCATGGATTATTCGGCTCGCTGTTTTTAGGTTGCCGCAATAATTTTCGCTCTTTCAGGCGTTGCAGCAAATGCAGGCGCCACAACAGGCGGACTGATATAAAGCCGGTCAGCCCGCTAAGGCATGCCATCAGGAAGCAACCCAGCAAAAATGGTCGCCAGCGGGGACCCAGTTCCAGAAACAACCAGTCCAGGCTGAACTCAAAGTGAAACGGTTGAATCTCAATGCCCATTACCATCGCGCCTACCCTGTAGGCGATAAAGAACATCGGTGGAATGGTGACCGGATTGGTAATGAATACCAAAGACACGGCGATCGGCAGGTTAACCCTGAACAGAATCGCTAACAACGCTGCTTGTACCATTTGCAGTGGGATTGGGATGTAACAAACAAACAGCCCGATTGCAAATGCTCCGGACACCGAACGGCGGTTAAGATGCCAGAGGTTCGGATCATGAAGCAGGCTGCCGAGGTACTCAAACGACTTGTTCTGACGAATTTGTTCCGGTGTTGGAAGATATTTTTTGAATAATTTTTTAGGCACGTTTTGTTATAAATCGGTTTATGTACTATGATGCTGGATAGCCTGCCACAAATCGCTGCAGATTTTAAGGGAGCTGCGGCTTAATAGCAAAGCGATGTCGGTACGGCTATTGGGCATAAATAAATTAAGAGCATAAACAATGATATCGGCCGGGATAGCATTTTTTCTAGGCGTTTTAACGGTATCGCAGCTGCAGGAACTGCCTTCAGTGCTTTGGTTGTGGCTTGCTGTGCCTTTATGCGCAGTTTGGTTTATCACACCCAGGTTACGGTTTATTTACGCGTTTGTATTGGGTTTTCTGTGGGCATTGGGGTTTGCACAATACCGCCTGGGCCAGGAATTACCGCAGCCGCTGATTGGTCAGGATGTGCTGGTCGCCGGTTATATTGCATCGATACCGGTTGTTGATGAGCAAAAGCGCCGCTTTGAGTTCGAGATTCATGAGCAACTGGATAAGTCTTCGAATGCACGCCTGCGGCTGCCGCTCAAAGTGCGTTTGAGCTGGTATGGCCGTGATCATCAGTCTTTGCCGGTATTGCAGGCAGGCGATTACTGGCAGCTCAAACTACGCCTGAAGCGCCCGCACGGGTTGATGAACCCGGGCGGGTTTGATTATGAGGGCTGGCTATTTGGGCGGGGCATACGCGCAACCGGATATGTGCGCCCGGGGACACAGAATATGGTGCTTGATGCCGGTCGATATCGTCATGGGGTTCAGCGTTTGCGGCAGTCGTTGTTAATGCACCTGGAAACAGTGCTGCCATCCGGAAGAAATAACGGCATTATAACTGCGCTGGCACTTGGGCATCGCGCATCCATCCAGGCCGAAGACTGGGAGCTGCTGCTGAGCACCGGCACTAATCATTTGATGGCCATTTCAGGTTTGCATATCGGTCTGATCGCGGCGCTGTCGTATTGGCTGGTATTGCGTATCGGCGGCTGGCTGCTTGCGTTTCATGCGGTACGTTACCCTTGCTGGCCATTGCAGCGAATTGCCGCACTGGCGGCTTTTGTGAGTGCATTTATGTATGCGTTGCTCGCGGGATTTGCGTTACCGACGCAGCGGGCGCTGATTATGCTGGCGGTTGGTTTGCTGAGTTTATTGAGTTACCGGCCTTTAAGGCCGGGACGAAGCTTATTGCTGGCGCTGCTCGCGGTGTTGCTGTTTGATCCGTTTGCGGTCAGTCAACCCGGATTTTGGCTGTCTTTTGGGGCAGTGGCGATATTGACTTACATTGTAGTCGGGCGGTTGAAGCCGGATATGCGTAAGGGCTTGCGTTTATTACGGTGGGGGCGGCTGCAATGGGCTCTGATATTGGCGCTGGCTCCGATCACGCTGTATTGGTTCGGGCGGGCTGCGATCAGTGCGGGGTTTGCAAATTTTATTGCGATTCCATTGGTGGCTTTTCTGGTTGTACCTGCGGTACTGGCCGCCGTATTGTGCAGTCTGATCTGGCCTGCGGCGGCGGTGCTGATATTTCGATTTGCTGATATCCTGCTGAACGGGCTCTGGTGGGTGCTGGAATATGCCCGGGACTGGCCGTTTGCACAATGGTTGGGGCCTTCGCCGCCGTTATGGGCGGTATTGCTGGCAATTGTCGGAATGATATGGTTATTGGCGCCACGTGGTTTGCCGGGCCGATGGATCGGTGTTTTTTGGTTATTCCCGTTGTTGATGAACAAACCGGTTCCGCCGGAGCACGGTGTATTGCGACTGACATTCCTGGATGTTGGCCAGGGAACCGCGGTGGTTGCGCAAACCCGCAGGCATCTGCTGATATATGATACCGGGCCCAGGTACAGTGAGCGTTTTGATATGGGGCAGGTGGTGTTATTACCCTATTTGCGTAGCCTGGGTGCGGATAAAGTCGATACCCTCATTGTGTCGCATGGCGATAATGATCATATTGGAGGCGCGTCGGCGATACAGGCGGCTCTACCGGTAAATCAAGTGCTGAGCAGTGTGCCGGAGCGCCTGCAGCATGCGAGTGCTTGCCGCGCAGGGCAGAGCTGGGAATGGGACGGTGTGCACTTTGATATGCTCTACCCAGTGAAACCGGAGCCTTATTTGGGCAATAACAGTTCCTGTGTACTGCGAATTACGGTAGGTGATCAGGCGGTATTGCTGGCCGGGGATATTGAACGAACCGCTGAAATTGGTTTGCTTGTGTCCGGAAAGCTGGAGCCGCTGGCGATATTATTGGTTCCGCATCATGGCAGCCGGACTTCTTCGATGCCGCGTTTTGTGGAAACAGTGCGTCCTGAATATGCGATTATCAGTGCCGGCTACCGCAATCGTTACGGTTTTCCGAAAGCGGATGTTCTGGCACGTTATCGCGATCAGGGTGCATCTTTAGCGGTGACCGGTATTGAAGGTGCATTACACTTTGTAATCAAGCAGCAGAATGTGTCACAGCCGTCGGCTTTTCGCCGCGAACAGGCCAGGTTTTGGCATAATCGCCCATGGCGGGAAGAGTGAGGAAATTTTCAGGCGAATCCAGTATCATTCGATGCCGGTTTTGAGCGAATTCAACCCAATTTATAAGGAATAGCTGTGTTTGAGCTGATTAAAGCGGGGGGCTGGTTAATGGTCCCGATACTTGCCTGTTCAGTGATTGCTTCGGCGATTGTTATCGAGCGGTTCTGGACATTAAGGAGCAGTCGTGTGGCGCCGCCGACGTTGATTGTGCAAATCTGGGAGTGGGTCAAAAAGAATGAGCTGGATGATACCCGGATTCAGGCGGTGCATGAGAGTTCTCCATTGGGGCGTATTCTGGCTTCCGGTCTGATTAACCGTAATCATTCCCGCGAGATTATGAAAGAAAGCATCCAGGATATCGGGCGCCATGTTGCGCATGAACTGGAGCGTTTTGTCGGTACTTTGGGCACGATTGCATCGATTTCACCGCTACTGGGTTTGCTGGGTACAGTATTGGGCATGATTACCGTGTTTACCGTGATCACCACATCCGGGGTTGGCAACCCCGGTGAGTTGGCCGGTGGTATTTCACAAGCCCTGATCACGACCGCAGCCGGCTTATCTGTGGCGATACCCAGCATGATTTTTAACCGCTATTTTCTGGCTAAGGTTCAAAGTCTGGTAGTCAATATGGAAGAAGAGGCGCTTAAGCTGGTTGAGGTTATTCACGGTGAGCGTGAACAGGATGCGGCGTTGTCAAGAGGCAGGCAGCGGTGAATTTTGGTCCGCGCAAAACCGAACCACAGGAGATCAATATTACACCGTTGATTGATGTGGTTTTTATTCTGCTGATTTTTTTTATGGTGACCACTACTTTTCAACGTGAGGCGGATCTGGCGATTAGTTTGCCGCAAGCCTCAAAAGAGCCGCAACCGCAACAGGAAATACCGCTGGAGATTGTGATCAGTGCGCAGGGGCAATATTATGTCGGCGGCCAGGAGCTTGTTAACAATCGTGTTGAAACATTAAAGCAGGCCTTAAAACAACTGGCGCGCGGGCAGAAAGACAAGCCGCTGGTTGTGCGTGCGGATGCGAAAACGCCGCATCAGTTTGTTGTCAGTGCAATGGATGCCGCGGCGCAGTTGGGACTGGTGCGCCTGTCAATCGCCACCACACAAGCACAGGACTAATGTCCGCGACACTCGATACTCAGTACTCGGGTACTGCAACATACCGTCGTTTGCTCGGCTACACCAAAGGCTATCGCCGTTATTTTGTGTTTGCAGTAATCGGCATGGTTGTTTATGCCTTTGCAGAAATGAAGATGGCCGGGTTTATGCGCATTTTGGTTGATGATGCGCTGATAGAAAAAAATGCCGGGGTCATTGAAGCAATGCCATTGATGCTCGGGCTGATTATATTGGGTCGCAGCGGAGGCTCATTACTTGCCGGCTATTTTATGGCCTGGGTCAGTCGCGGTGTTATCAGAGGGTTGCGCAACGATATGTTTTTGCAGTTAATGCGCTTGCCCACGGGTTATTATGATCAGGCTTCTTCAGGTGAATTGATTGCCAGATTTTCTTTTGATGTTGAGCAGGTTGCCGAATCGACTGCCAGTGTGATTACCACGTTGATTCAGGATGTCTGCCTGATCGTTTTCTTTCTGTGGTTTATGTTCAATACCAGTGCCAAGCTGTCATTGGTTTTGTTTATTGCGGTGCCGCTGGCGTCGATCATCGTCTATGGTGTCAGTTTTCGCTTTCGTAAAGTCAGTCGCCGCATTCAGCAATCCATCGGTAAAGTCACACATGTAGTCAGTGAAGCCGTTGATGGTCATCAGATTGTTAAGTTATATGGCGGAGAGGAAAGCGAAAGACAAAATTTTGCAAAAGCCAATACGCATAATTTCAGGCAAAATTTAAAGTTGGCACTGACCAAGGCGTGTAGTGGTGCATTTATTCAATTTATTGCCGGGCTTGCGTTGATTGGTGTTATTTATCTGGCGACTTCCGGCCTGGTTGGTGAAATCACACCTGGAATTTTTTCGGCGTTTATTGTCGCGATGGCCCGGATGGCGCCGCCACTTAAGCATTTAACCAATATCAATGTGCAGCTGCAAAAGGGGATAGCCGCTGCGCAGTCGATTTTTGCGATGCTGGACAGTCAGCGGGAGCAGGATGAAGGCGGCCGCATATTGCAAAGAGCCCGTGGCGCATTGGAGTACCGGGGTGTTGATTTCGCATACCGCAGTGACGGAAGCAGTGTGTTGAGCGGTTTTGGTTTTGTTGCTGAGCCCGGTGAAACGATTGCGCTGGTTGGGCGTTCGGGTAGCGGTAAATCAACTATTGCAAAATTATTGCCGCGTTTTTATGACATCGAGCATGGCACGATATTACTTGATGGTGTTGATATTAAAGATTACCGACTGAGTGATCTGCGTGATCAAATTGCTTTCGTCGGTCAGCATGTCACTTTATTCAACGATACTATTGCGAATAACATTGCTTATGGTTGTCTTGCCGGCGCGGATCGCGAGCAGATAGTCAGTGCAGCTGAAGCCGCTTATGCAATGGAGTTTATCAATCAGCTTCCCGAAGGGCTGGATACGATGGTTGGTGAAGACGGTGTGCTGTTGTCCGGCGGTCAGCGGCAACGCCTCGCAATCGCGCGTGCATTACTGAAGGATGCACCGGTTTTGATTCTGGATGAAGCCACTTCTGCATTGGATTCTGAATCGGAAAAACATATTCAGGCGGCATTGGATAATTTATTAAAAAACAGAACAACGATCGTGATTGCACACCGGTTATCAACCGTTGAAAAGGCAAATAAAATTATTGTATTGGAAAACGGCTCTATTGTTGAAAGCGGCACGCATGAAGAGTTGCTTGCGCGCGGCGAACAATATGCCTCTTTATATAAGTTGCAATTCAATAGCGACTTGTTGGTTGATGAGCCGCCCCAGAAATCTGATGAGATACAGGCTTCTATATATCCGCGCTATGATCATAATTTTCTTTCGGATGAACCGGGCGCAACCATTTGGGAAAAAATGTGGTATGGCCATCATCCATTTGCACAATTGCTCGCGCCTTTAGGTTATTTGTTTGGCATGTTGGTATTGTTCAGGCGCTTGCTGTATCGCCAGGGTGTGTTAAAAAGCCGGCGCTTTCCGGTTCCGGTAGTGGTCATTGGCAATATTACTGTGGGTGGCACCGGTAAAACGCCTTTGGTTATCTGGTTGGCAAACCATTTTCGTAACATGGGGTATCGCCCGGGCATCGTCAGCCGTGGCTATAAAGGCAAATCCGATAACTGGCCATTGATCGTCTCGGAAGAGTCTGACCCGGTTACAGTGGGCGATGAGGCAATTATGATCGTGCGCCGGACCCGTTGCCCTATGGTAATTGGGCCAAATCGGGGCGATGATGTAAGTTGTCTGTTGGAAAAATATGATTGCAATATTGTGATTGCGGATGATGGTTTGCAGCATTATGCATTGGCGCGGGATATTGAAATTGTGGTTGCCGACGGCGCACGGGGATTTGGAAACGGCATGATGTTGCCGGCAGGGCCAATGCGTGAGCCCAAGTCGCGTTTACAGGAAATTCAGTATGTTGTAACCAATGGCGCAAATCTACCCAACGCATATGCAATGTATGTGAGTGGCAGTACGCTGGTTAATCTTACCGATCCGGATAAAAAGCAGAAGCTGAGCGCATTTGCAGGGCAGCGTGTTCATGCGGTTGCAGCTATTGGTAACCCTGAACGTTTTTTCGGGTTGCTCAGACGGGCAGGTCTGTATATTACAGAGCATCGATATGCGGATCACCATGCTTTTGCCCCTGAAGACCTGATGTTTGAAGATCGCCTGCCGGTAGTGATGACTGAAAAAGATGCGGTCAAGTGTTATAAATATGCTGAACAATTCAATGTCGATGAGCTTTGGTATGTGCCCGTCGATGCGGAGTTGCCGGAGCAGTTTATAGAGGCATTAAACCGACATATAGAGATATTGTTAAATGAACAAAAAGCTGCTTGATATTCTGCTCTGCCCTGAAAGCAAAATGCCTCTGCTGTATGACAAAAAAGTACAGGAACTGGTTTGTGTTCAAAGTGGTCTTGCTTACCCTGTGCGTGACGGTATCCCGGTATTACTGGTTGATCAGGCCCGTAAGCTCTCTGAGGATGAGCTGCAAAAGCATCGAAAACAATAATGTCTAAAATTTATTTTTAGTGATTTGTAAATGACAGCCCCGTTTAAAGTTATGATCCCGGCCCGGTTTGCATCGAGCCGTTTCCCCGGCAAAGTACTGGTTGATATTCAGGGCAAGCCGATGATCCAGCATGTTTACGAACGGGCATTACGCAGTGGTGCTGATGAAGTGCTGATAGCAACGGATGATTTTCAGGTTGCCAGTGTTGCACGTGCTTTCGGTGCGCCGATTTGCATGACCGATACCTGCCACCAAAGTGGCAGTGACCGTCTGGCTGAGGCGGCCGATAAACTGGGTTGGGCAGACCAGGAAATAGTTGTGAATGTACAGGCGGATGAGCCGGTGATACCGCCTGAAAATATAGCCCAGCTTGCACAGAATATTGCTCTGCATAACGTTAATATTGCGACACTTTGTGTAAAGTTTGAATCTTCATTGTCATTGGACGACCCAAATACTGTGAAGCTTGTCAGGAATAAACAAGAGATGGCATTGTATTTCAGTCGCTCGGTTATTCCGTTGCAACGCGATGCTGATGATGTTCAACCCGAATATTATCGCCATATTGGAATATATGCCTATCGCGTGCATTATTTAAAATATTTCGCCTCACTGGAGCAGGCGCCATTGGAGTTGGCCGAGAAGCTTGAACAGTTGCGTGCACTCTGGCATGGTGAACCTCTGCATGTAGGGCTTGCCAAAGCCGCACCCGGTCCAAGTGTGGATACTCCGGAAGATCTTGAAAAGCTATTATCAGAGCTATCTTAGAGAATGTTTTGTTATCGATTTTATATTGCAGATAGGTTTTTATATGCATCTGATATAAAATTCACGAAATTTTATCCATTACAATAGAAAGGGTTGGTATGTCGCATCGAACAAAACATTTGCCTGAGCTGCAGGGTTTGCCGGCGGTTATCCGGGAGTTGCGTTATCATGAGGCATCACGTCAATTACTTGCCATTGCCTTTATTATTTTAGTGTCTCTATTAGGGAAGCCGGAGTTCTTATGGCTTTTTTATGCTGGCGCGTTTTTGATATTTCTAGGCATTATTATCCGGCTCTGGGCTTCGGGACATGTTAAAAAAAATAAAGTACTGGCAACTGACGGACCTTATGCGTTTGTTCGGCACCCGCTTTATGTGGGTAATATTTTATTGTTGGCCGGTTTTGCGCTGGCTTCTCAGTTGTGGTGGGCGTTTCCGTTGATGCTGCTGTTTTTATGGTTTTATTATCCTCCGGCGATTGATTATGAGGATACCAAACTGCACAGGTTGTTTGGTAGTGATTGGGAACAATGGCGTGGCACAACCAAAGCGTTGATTCCAACAAAGCCGGTAACAGCATCTGCGAGCAGCGGTTGGTCGATTAAGCAAAGCGTGATGAAAAACGGTGAGCCGGTTATTGTTGCACTGCTGCTTTATTGCTTGTTCCGGCTGTTTATGTATTTACAATAATTTTGACTCAAGCAGGTGCAATGATCCAGGGCTTATCCTGGCTGAATCCAGAGGCACTGCATGAATGGATTGAGTCAGCGTTAATCAGTGGTGAAGGTGAGCTTGCAGGTGGTTATCAGGGAAAGGTGCTGCTTTATCAACATGAGCAACACAAAGTTATTGTAAAGGTTCCGCCGCGCAAAGGAATTTTGCGCCGTTTTTATGTGGCGATGCTGCGTCATGAGTATAAAGTGTATCGGCATCTGGGTGAGTTTGAAGGTATACCCAAGTGTTATGGACTGCTCAACGATTGTTACTTATTGCTTGAGTGTATTGATGGCATTGCATTACGCGAAGTACAGCCGGATAACCGTACGCGATTTTTCAACACAATGCTCACTTTGTTGCAGCGCTTGCATGCATGCGATGTAGCGCATTTTGACTTAAAGAAAAAAGACAATATTTTAATTGTTAACGGCGATCAGCCGTGTCTGGTGGATTTTGGTGCTGCGGTTATACGAAGCGAGCGCTGGAATCCATTAAATCACTATATGTTCAGGCTTGGCAGAAAGTTTGATTTAAATGCCTGGGTCAAGCATAAGTACCGCAAAGATTATCGCAGTGTGAGCGCAGAGGATCGCGTGTATCTTCAGCGCACATGGATTGAAACTGTCGCTCATGAGATTAAGTACTTATATAAACGTATAAAGCGATTTCGGCGCCGGTTGGGTGGAGCTAAATAGCAGTTTGTTATCAGGAGCATGGGTTCTTATGGGAATGAAGTGGGAAATACTCGAACATAGAGCATTGTTTAAACGGTTTTTTTCCTTGGATGAGTACCGGATTCGTTATGACAGGTTTGAGGGCGGCAGTCATGAGGTCGTGCGGGAAGTGTTTGAGCGGGGTAATGCTGCGGGAGTATTACCCTATGACCCTTATCGTGATGAGGTTTTAATGGTTGAGCAGTTTCGGCCTGGTGCGGTAAAGTCCGGCGGCAGCCCCTGGTTACTGGAGTTGGTCGCGGGCATGGTCGATCCGGGGGAAACGCCGGAAGATTCAATTCGTCGCGAAGCCCGCGAAGAGGCCGGTTGTGAACTTGAAAATATTACCCTGATTTATGATTATCTGGTCAGCCCGGGCGGAACCACCGAGCAGGTGAAGTGTTATATAGCAAAAGCAGATACCGAAAAACTGGGCGGCATATACGGCCTGGATCATGAGCATGAAGATATCAAAGTGCATGTAATAAAACGCACAGATGCATTGCAGATGCTTGCAGACGGTAAAATTAGCAACGCCCTGGCGATTATAGGCTTGCAGTGGCTGGCGCTTAATTATCCGGATATAAAAACAAAATGGGGCTGAAAAAAATTATTTAATGATATTGCAAAAACCTGTTTTTTAGCAGGTGCTGAAGTACAATACCGGTTTTTATGGCTCGACCGATGGTAAACGTGTCGGGTTCTTGTAAATCTATGCGGAGATAGGACCGATGAAGACCCCTGTAAGAGTTGCGGTTACCGGCGCGGCCGGCCAGATTAGCTATTCATTGATATTCAGAATTGCAGCAGGTGATATGTTGGGCAAGGATCAGCCTGTGATTTTGCAGTTACTGGAAATACCGCCGGCGATGGACGCATTGCAGGGTGTTGTGATGGAGTTGAATGATTGTGCGTTTCCATTGGTGCACGGCATTGTGGCCGGCGATGATCCGAATCAGGTTTTTAAAGATACTGATTATGCATTACTGGTCGGAGCTAAACCCCGGGGGCCGGGTATGGAACGCTCTGACTTACTAAAAGGCAATGCGGCTATTTTTTCAGTACAGGGCAAGGCGCTTAATGATCACGCAAGCCGCGATGTAAAGGTTCTGGTGGTTGGGAATCCGGCCAATACAAATGCATTGATCGCACTGAAGAATGCGCCGGATTTGAATCCGCGTAATTTTACCGCAATGATGCGTCTTGACCATAATCGCGCTTTATCACAACTTGCGGAAAAAACCGATACACATACCGGCGCATTCCGGCAGATGGTGGTTTGGGGTAATCACTCTGCGACACAATATCCGGATATCAATCATGTCACTGCCAATGGTGAAGCAGTTGTGACTAAAGTTGATCAGGGTTGGTATGTTGATCAGTTTATTCCGACGGTGCAACAGCGTGGTGCGGCGATTATCAAAGCCCGTGGTGCATCCAGTGCGGCGTCGGCGGCGTCGGCGGCGATAGACCATATGCGTGATTGGGCACTGGGTACGCCGGATGGTGACTGGGTCAGTATGGCGGTGCTGAGTGATGGCAGTTACGGAATAGCTGAAGGCATCGTTTACTCATTTCCAATGACGTGCCGGAATGGCGATTATGAGGTTGTGCAGGGTTTGAAAATAGATGATTTCAGTCGTGAACGTATGCGCCTGACTGAAGAAGAGTTGCTGCAGGAAAAAGCTGCAATCAGTGATTTGCTATAGCAGTGGTTCAGTCTCGTGATGTAAAGCTCTAGAGCTCAGAGGCTATTAACTCGCTGTAAGCTGACTGTCTTCACTTGCTATTTTGAGCCTGCCTGTATTTCATCGGTAAGTGGGTAGGGTAGCTCGCGCAGTGTCACTGCCGGCCCGGATACATCAAACAGATGAAGTTTTTCATCGATGTTTGCGGTTTGCAGCACCGCAAGTGCGATGCAGTTATCCGGTCCCATGGGTCTGGCATCAACGATTTCACCTGTTTCTGCAGCTTTATCATTATTGCTTGATACGATGGTTGCTCCTGGTGGCGGTGGCTCCGGTGAGTCTATTGATACCAGGTACATACGCCGCTTGAGTTTGCCCAAATACCGCATCCGAGCCACGACTTCCTGCCCAGGGTAGCAACCTTTTTTGAAGCTGACCCCATCGAGTAGCTGCAGATTGGTCATTTGTGGTACGAAATGTTCAATGGTTTCAGGGTGAATATTGGGCAATCCGTTCAAAATATCCAGTAATGGCCATGCATTGGCTCCGGCTGTCGTCACATGCGGCTTTAAAGATGCCCAAAGTGATTGTATTTTGGCTGGCTCCGCGTAAATTTCAAACCGGCTTTTGCCTGGAACTTTGAGTATCCAGTGATCATCAGCCAATAAACTTTGGCTTGGTTCAGCAGGCAAACCACCTAAATACTCGCTCAGAAGCTTTTCCGCGCCGGTACCGGCCAGGCCAATACGCAGTAATTTATCGCCGGCATTATGTAATGACACCTTTGACATCAGTATGAATTTCTGCAGTCGTGTGAGTACAGTTTCAATTAATGAGGCAGGCATACGCAAATAATAGTCGCTGTCTATCTGAAAGACCCGAAAAATACTTAACATCCGGCCTTTCGGTGTACAGTAACTGCTGAGTTGGTGATGTTCTGTATTAACCTGGCGGATATCGTTGCTGAACTGGTTTTGTAGAAAGTTTGTTGCATCTTCACCGGCCACTTCGATCAATCCCAGGTGACTGAGGTCGGTCAGTATGCAGCGCTCCATAATGATTGCCTGGGTTTCTGTATCTGGGGCTCCAAAGTCGCTGATGATGCCGTCGTTGAAACGCGCACCTTGTGAAACCAGATAGGTTTGCCACTCTGTATTCATATCTGTTTTGCCCTGAAAGCTATTGGAATACCACACTAGCTTTGAAAAACCGGGTGGCTAGCGTAGAATGACGGTATTTTAGCGTATTTGAGGAGTCTGCGTACGAAATGAAAAAGCATCGTTCTTCTCAGGCAGTTTTGTATAAAGATTTAACAAATTCCGGTCGGCGATTGCCCCCGGGTGAAGCTGCAGAAACTGAAGAGGCTTCGCAAGAGGTTGGCGGCCCTAAAGGCCTGGAGCCAACACGTTACGGAGATTGGGAAAAAAGCGGGCGCTGCATCGATTTTTGATCAACTTCCACTTGGAGTGACTTAAAAAAATTTTGTTTGGTTCGAGCAGCCTGGCAATAATAAGGAAATACTTAAGGGGTTTATCGTGACTACGCGTCATAATCCACTATCTCCGCATTTGCAGGTGTATCGTCTGCCGATGCTGGCACTGTTATCAATTACGCACCGTGGCACCGGTTTGTTCATCTCAGCGGGTGCTTTGTTGATACCGGTTTTATTGATGGCTCTGGCATTAGGGCCAGAGGCATATAATTGCGTTCAATCCTGTCTGGCATCCTGGTATGGCCAGATTTTTTTGTTTTTATTGAGTGCAAGCCTTATCTACCATTTATTGAATGGTATACGACATTTGATTTGGGATTTAGGGTTTAACCTGGAAGTGAAATCTGCTGAATTCTCCGGTTACCTGGTCGTTATAGGTGCACTACTGTTGACAACCCTTTTATGGGTGTTGGTTTGTACGCAGTACTATGGAGAAACACTATGAGTTACCGCAGCCCGCTGGCACGAGCGCGTGGCCTGGGGCCTGCCCGGGAAGGGGTTGGCCACTGGTGGTTGCAGCGGCTGACGGCTATTGCGCTGGTGCCTTTGGTAGTGTTTTTGGTGGTAGCACTGGCACTGTTGGGGAAGGCGGACTATCAAACAATGGTTGCCTGGGTATCTTCCCCATTAGTATCCATACTATTAATAGCGCTTGCCATTGCGCTGTTTTATCACAGCTCTTTGGGTATTCAGGTTGTGTTGGAAGATTACATCAGCACTAAGTGGCTTCGTTTATGCGCCATTATGTTGGTTAATTTTATGAATATCTTGTTGGCAATTGTGTCGATATTTGCCGTGTTAAAAATTACTTTTGGTATTGCTCAATGAACGAGGCATATAAACCAGTAGAACATAAATATGACGTGGTGGTCGTCGGTGCCGGTGGCGCCGGGTTGCGAGCGGCCATGGGTATGGCCGAAAAAGGCTTATCGGTTGCCTGTATTTCCAAAGTTTTTCCGACGCGCAGCCATACTGTTGCCGCACAGGGCGGTATCAGTGCAGCGCTCGGTAACATGGGGGAAGACGATTGGCGCTGGCATATGTATGATACTGTGAAAGGCTCGGACTGGTTGGGTGACCAGGATGCAATCGAATATATGTGCCGGGAAGCAATTCCGGCAATAGTCGAATTGGAGCACTATGGAGTTCCGTTTTCCCGCACTGAAGACGGGCGGGTGTATCAGCGACCGTTTGGCGGTATGACCACGCACTATGGTGAAGGCACTGCACAACGTACGTGTGCGGCTGCAGATCGAACCGGCCATGCTATTTTGCATACCTTATATACGCAAGCGCTAAAATACCGGGCCGAATTTTTTATTGAGTACTTCGCAATCGATTTACTGATCAATGATGAAGGTGTTTGCTGCGGGGTTCTCTGCTGGGATCTAAGTACCGGTGAACTGCATGTCTTTCGTGCGCAAACAGTTGTATTGGCGACAGGCGGTTATGGTCGTGCATATTTTTCGGCAACCTCGGCGCATACTTGTACCGGTGACGGTGGTGGTATGGTATTGCGTGCAGGCTTGCCGCTACAGGATATGGAGTTTGTGCAGTTCCACCCTACCGGTATATATGGAGCAGGTTGCCTGATTACTGAAGGCGTGCGCGGTGAAGGCGGATATCTGACAAACAATGCCGGTGAACGCTTTATGGAGCGTTATGCACCAAATGCAAAAGATCTGGCCTCCCGGGATGTTGTCAGTCGTGCAATGACAGTGGAAATTCGTGAGGGGCGTGGTGTCGGTCAAAATAAGGATCATATTTATTTGCATTTGGAGCATCTTGGACCTGAAGTGATTAATGAGCGCTTGCCGGGTATTTCAGAGACCGCAAAAATATTTGCCGGTGTGGATGTAACGAGAGAGCCGATTCCGGTATTGCCTACCGTGCACTACAACATGGGAGGTATCGCAACGAATTACCATGGTGAGGTCGTAACGATAAAAGATGGCGATCCGGACAGTGTCGTACCGGGCCTGATGGCAATTGGTGAGGCGGCTTGTGTATCTGTGCATGGCGCAAACCGCTTGGGGTCAAATTCATTACTGGATCTGGTTGTGTTCGGGCGTGCGGTCGCGAATCGTTGCGCGGAAATTATAAAGCCCGGCGATGCACACTTGCCGTTGCCCAAAGAGACTTTAAGCAAGGCGGTTGACCGCTTGGATCGTGTACGCCATGCCAAAGGTTCAACGTTGACTGCTGAATTAAGGCTTGAAATGCAAAAAGTCATGCAAAACAATGCTGCAGTATTTCGGACTGGAGAAGTTTTGAGTGAAGGCGTTAAGCTGATTGGTGAAGTGTTTGCACAGCTCAGTGACCTGAAAGTTAACGATACTTCCATGATCTGGAACAGTGATCTGGTTGAGGCTCTGGAGCTGGATAATTTATTGCGTCAGGCGGTGGTCACAATGGCATCAGCAAGCAACCGCACCGAAAGCAGGGGCGGGCATGCCCGCGAAGATTTTCCCGACCGTAATGATGAAGAATGGTTGAAGCACTCGTTGGCTTATTTGCAGGATGACGGTAGCGTCAATTTTGATTACAGGCCTGTTCATATGTTCACTCTGACTGATGAAGTGGAAGCTATTCCACCTAAGTCACGGGTGTACTAGATAGTGAAACATCGTTTTCTGGAGAGCAACAATTATGGCTGAGTTTCGTTTGCCGGCAAATTCCACCGTGAAAAAAGGCAAGTACTATGAAGCTGAAAAAAATGCCGGTAATGTCAAGCGCTTCAAAGTATATCGGTATGACCCGGATGCAAAAGAGAATCCGCGCACTGATGTCTATGAAGTTGACCTGGACCGTTGTGGGCCGATGGTATTGGATGCCATCATCAAAATTAAAAATGAGATTGACTCAACGTTAACTTTCAGACGCTCCTGCAGAGAGGGTATTTGCGGGTCATGTGCGATGAATATCGATGGTCGTAACACTTTGGCATGCACGAAGTCCATCGCAGAGATAAAGGGTGATGTGAAGATTTACCCGTTGCCTCATATGCCGGTCATTAAAGATCTGGTGCCGGATATGACTAATTTTTATGCACAGTATGCATCGGTTGAACCGTGGTTAAAATCATCTTCTCCTACGCCACCGGCGGACAGCGAGAGGCTGCAGTCCAAAGAGGACCGCGAGAAGCTTGATGGTTTATACGAGTGTATTTTATGTGCGTGCTGCTCAACTTCCTGCCCGAGTTATTGGTGGAATGGAGAACGGTATTTGGGGCCGGCGGTATTAATGCAGGCGTATCGTTGGATAATTGATAGCCGTGATGAGGAGACAGCAGAGCGCTTGGATGCTCTTGAAGATCCTTTTAAGTTATATCGTTGTCATACGATTATGAATTGCGCACATACCTGCCCAAAAAACTTAAATCCGGCTAAAGCAATTGCTGAAACGAAAAAATTATTATTGGCAAGGCGTTAGTTAGCTTGCTGGTGATCAACGGATTTGTTTGAGTGTATATATTTGTAGACAGTGTGTATTTGGAAAAGGAGAAGTTCATAAGAAGAGTTTTGATTTGTGTTGATGTTTGACCAAAAGTGATTTTACTGTTGACGTGCAATTTATTGATTAGGGGCTTGTAGACTCCATTGTAGTCAAATCAAAAAAATCTTCTGGTAGGGAAACCTCACATATTAATTTTTAATGCTGTGCAATATTAGAATCTATCTCAAAATTAAATATTTTGGTTTTAGGTGAGGCCCGAGCTTTCCGAAAAGTGCAGTTGACACGTAGTCAATGAGCATTTGAGAAAAGCGAGAACGATGCATAAGGGCAAAAAATTAATTTTGAGATAGGTTCTAGGGTCTGTTTTACAGTGAAGTAATACAGGTTGTGCCGATTAAAAAATGCATTGGGGGCGGGTGGAACTGAAAGCCTGCTCATGGTTTAACGGACCAGGTGTGCTGCAGAAATGATTAGTACGGTGCGGGCGATGAATGAGACCAATGAGCTGCGTTGGAAATGTCGACGTGGAATGAGAGAGCTGGATTTAATGCTGCTATATTATTTGGAGCATGACTATCCAGGTGCCGATGAAGAAGCCAAGCAGGCTTTCGAGAAAATTCTGGATATGCAGGATCCAGAGTTGTATTTTCTAATATTGGGTAAATCTGAAATAGATGACCCGGCAATCATAGATGTGATTGAAGCACTGCGCAATGCACGTCGTTTTTAACCTAAAACCTTCCCGTTATTTTACCTGTTTTATAGTGTTTGGCCATTTGGGCGCGTGGACTGCTGTTTGTTTATCGCCTTTACCTGTTTGGTTATGCATAATGTGTATGACCTTAACGGGTGTATGTGCCGGCTATCAATTACTGCGCTATGCTTTGCTGCTATCCGAAGAGTCCGTTGTCACATTGCAAGCCGGTCAAGAGGAATGGCGGCTTATTTGTCGTAATGGTCGAGCGTTGCCGGCTGCTGAGCTGCTGGGTGAAAGTGCTCGATGGGGGTTTGTTTTATTGCTGATTTTTCGTGTTAATGGAAAAGAGGTATGGAAGGTTCCGATTTGCCGGGATATGATTTCTCAGGAGGCATTTAGAGGGCTGCAGGTGAGATTACGTTTATCTTCTGCATAACCCATTAGCAAAGGTGTTATTTGGTTTTATGGTCGAAGACCCCGTCCCAGTTTTCGTCCGGGGGGGCATTACGCAGTTTCGCAATCCGATCGAGATATATACGGTAGACGGTTTTGTCCGGGTTACTTTGTGTGAGACTGAATATCTCGCGTTCAGCTGAATCCCAGTTTCGTTCACGATAAAGTTGCAGTGCTTTTTTAAAGCGTTTGGCCTCCAGGCGCAGATTTTTTTCCAGCTCAATGGAAAAACCCAGAGGCTCATAAATAGTGACAGGCTTATCTTTGCCTTTTACTCTGACTCTATCCAGTTCAATGTATTCAAATTCCGGTACAGCTTTTTGAGTGCTTTCACTGATGATAATATCAACACCATATTGCTTGGTAAGCCCTTCAAGTCGCGAACCCAAATTAACTGCGTCACCTAATACAGTGTAAGCCATGCGAAATTCGGAGCCCATATTACCGACATTCATGACGCCTGAGTTCAAACCGACACCGATTTTGATTTCCGGCCAGCCCCGTTCCTGAAATTTTGGTTGTAAAGTGTTTAGTGTGTCGATCATTTCCATCGCGGCCAGTAGTGCATTTTTCTGATGATATGGGTCTTCAAGCGGTGCTCCCCAAAATGCCATAATTGCATCACCCATATACTTGTCTATAGTGCCTCTGTGTTTGTGGATAATCCGGGTCATAGGTGTCAAAAATTCGTTCATCAGTTCACTGAGCGCTTTTGGGTCGAGGTTTTCTGAGATGGTTGTAAAGCTTCGAACGTCTGAAAAAAGCACTGTCATTTCCCGGCTTTCACCTTCCAGGCTTAATGATTGTGCGTCTATGTTTAGCTCTTCGACCAGTTCAGGCGGAATATATTGTCCGAATACTTTTGATAGCGCGCGTTTGTCACGTGACTCGATAAAGAAACCGTATGACATTTGAAAGAAAAAAAGCCCGGTGATCAGCAATAGATAATTCATGATCGGCAGTACGATATGGGCTTCCCATGCAAGTATGCTCATCAGAATTATTGCAGCGATCAGGGTAGTGCTGACGATCAGGGAGCGTAACGGAGACAGTAAAGGTATGACAATTGCCATAATCAGCCCGATGATCAGCAGGCCTGCCAACTCGGAGGCTTTTATATACAACGGCTCATGTTTGAATGTTTCGTCGAGAATGCCGGCGACCAGATTGGCATGTACTTCCACCCCCGAATATACTTTTTGTACCGGGGTTGCACGCAGATCCTTAAGGCCGGCGGCTGAAGATCCGAACAGTATGATTTTGTCTTTTAGTATCACAGGTTCAGTTTTTTTCTGTAGAACATCAACAGCGGAGACATATGGAAAACTATATTGTTTACCCCTGTAGGGTATAAGTGCGTTGATTCTTTCATCAACGCGTATATGACGTTCACCCAACTCAATGTGTTCAATTGCATTGTAGAGGCCCATTGATGTAACGACTATACTTACATCCGGATAACCAAGCGCGGCACTGGCAACCGCGAGCGAGAGTGATTGGTATGAGTTGTTTTCGTGTATCTGAATAAGGGGTACCCGCCTGAAAATGCCATCCGCATCGACTGATGGATTATCAAAAAAACCTCCGTGAATTGCGCTGTTTTGTAATATTGGCAGATTGGCCAAATAGCCTTGGGGATAAAATAGAGGCAGCTTTTGATGCAGTTTGTGATGCCAGTTGCTTCCCTGGGTAGAGCCTGAGATCGGAAGCAACCCTTTCGATATACCGGGGTTTTGAGAAAACACAAAACCGAGCACAACATTTCTATTCGCCAGACTGTCGGCGAAAATATGGTCGTTTTCCAGTTGTGGCCGTATTTGTGTCAAAACCTGCTTAAACTCGGGAATATCTTTCATTTGCCGTCTGGCCAGGCGCTCAAGCACGTTTAAACCGGAGCTGTTGTCTGGTTCGGCAAAAACTATATCAAAGCCGGCAACTTTAATATGATATTGTTCAAACAGCGTGTCGACAATTTTTGCCAGAATATTGCGTGGCCATGGCCATTGGCCGATTTGATTCAGGCTTTTCTCATCAATATCGACGATCACAATACGATCGTCTTTGTCTTTCGGCATATTCCAGTTAAGCCTGAGGTCGTAAGCAATATTTTCAAGTCTCTTCACCAGTGCATGGCCCGGTGCCTCTGCGCCAAGGCTGTAGCTTAGAAACAGGACTGTCACGGCGAGGCAGATGGCAAGCCTGATGATTCGGTGCGGTTTCACGCTGATGTATGATCCCAGAAGTTGTGGTATTTTCCCTTTTTATACACGGTGTAGCCTGTACCTGAGCTATTATTTGCGGGCAGTTTTGAGTTGCTCTCAGCTCTCTTTGATTGTATCGGAAAATATCAGAAATTCTTGGGCCTGGCTATGCAAAGGCGGTCTACATGACCGGTAATTGTTTAAATGAGGGTATTATGAGCACACACGGCTCCACAGAAAGCCCGTTACTGGGGGTGAATATCGATCATGTTGCGACATTGCGTCAGGCGCGGGGTATTGATTTTCCGGATCCAACAGATATTGCCCTGTTAGCGGAAAAGGCGGGCGCAGACTACATTACATTGCACCTGCGTGAGGATCGTCGTCATATTCAGGATTTTGATGTTGCGCATATGCATCGCCGGTTGACGACGTATATGAACCTGGAAATTGCGGTCACCCGGGAAATGCTCGATATTGCCGCTCGCGTCAAACCCCGAGATGTGTGCTTTGTACCGGAAAAACGTCAGGAACTAACAACAGAGGGCGGGCTAAATGTATGTGAGCAGAAGCAGCGCATAGGTGATGCCTGTAAAGAACTTGAAGATGCCGGTATTCGGGTATCATTGTTTATTGACGCTGATCCTGAGCAGATTGATGCGGCCAAAGAGATCGGTGCCCGCACTGTGGAGATACACACTGGCCATTATGCAAATGCCGCCGCAGCTGATAAAAACTCAGAGGCCAATAAATTATTGAGTGCTTTTCAATATGCAAAAGACCTGGGCTTAATTGTCAACGCGGGACATGGTCTGAATTACGAGAATGTGCACCCTATTGCCGCGTCTTCAGCTGTCAGCGAATTCAATATCGGGCATTCGATTATTTCGAGAGCGTTATATGTTGGAATTGAAAAAGCGGTGCATGATATGAAAAGAATTTTAACTGAAGCCAGGCAGGTTAGTGTCCGCTGAATACGGGCGCTAACGGTTTTAGGGGTGTGAGAGCCGGGTAATGGTTTTATCAATAGCTTGAATCAGCAGCTGCATGTTATCCAGTGTTTGTTGCGCGGAGTTATTCTTGGCGCTGATTTGCAGTTTCTTGGCGGCCTCTTCGAGCTCCGGAAGATTACAATAAGTACTGCCTCCGGCAATTTTATGCGCGATATTATAGGCTGCATCGAGATTTTGTAATTTCAACGCATTTTCCAGGTTTGCTCTGTGTTCCGGTAATTCTTTTAGCAGCATGGTCTGCAATTGCGTTAATGACGCATCGTCAGGGAGTGTTTCGGGGTTGGATGCGTCACTGTTCTGCAGCCATTTATCCAATATCTGCTGCAGATCGTCCTGCTTGATTGGTTTTACTAGGTACTGATTCATGCCGGCCTGCAGGGCTTTGTTTAATGAATCCGGGTTGCTGTCTGCAGAAAGCCCAATAATAGGTACTGAGTTGGATGGGGGGCCGAGTTTACGTATCGTTTTAGTTGTTTCGAAACCATCCATAACGGGCATATGCAGATCAAGGAATATGAGGTCTATATCATGGCTTTTCAGGAGCTCAATCGCTTGCGGGCCGCCTTCTGCAAGAACCGTTTTATGGCCCATCGAGGTTATATAAACATCCAGAAGTTTCTGGCTGATTTCATTGTCATCTACAGCCAGTATGGTATGTTCCCGTTGTTCTGCGGTGTTATCAGTCATAGTCCTTGTTCATTGCATCCTTGAGAATATCCCGGGATATTAGGCTAAGTCTACCATAAATTGGTTTATCGCTATCGGCTTGAGCATATTATTCCCGCACTGTGTGCAGTAACGTAACATTCAGATTCGGCTATGTTTTCTTGCGGATTTGATTAGAACCTATCTTATAATACCGTTTGATGGTGCCTCACAGAGTATTATTGGGGCAAGCCTGTTACACATTGATATGAGTCGAATGTGACCGCCTTATTACGCAGTGGATAAAAATAAAATGCATTTTCCAACTATTGAAAATTTTATAGGAAATACCCCATTGGTGAAAATGCAGCGGCTTGCTGATATTGGAAGCAATACGTTGCTAATGAAACTGGAGGGCAATAATCCTGCGGGATCTGTAAAGGACAGGCCGGCGATGTCGATGATTAAGCACGCTGAGCAACGTGGTGATATTAAGCCTGGTGATATGCTGATTGAAGCGACCAGTGGCAACACCGGTATTGCACTGGCGATGGCGGCAGCGATACGCGGATATCCTATTACTTTGATTATGCCGGAAAATGCAAGTCTGGAACGGCGGGCTCTGATGAAAAGCTTCGGCGCGAATATTATTTTGGTTTCCAAAGAAGAGAGTATGGAGGGCGCCCGGGATTTAGCACAAAAGTTACATGACGAAGGCAAAGGCTTTGTGCTGGATCAATTTTCAAACCCGGATAACCCGCGTGCGCATTATGAGGGTACCGGGCCGGAAATATGGCGGGATACGGAAGGCACTATCAGCCACTTTGTCAGCTCTATGGGGACAACCGGCACGATTATGGGAACCTCTAAATATTTAAAGGAAAAAAAAACTGATATTCAGATTGTTGGTGTGCAGCCAACCGAAGGGTCTGCAATTCCGGGGATTCGCCGCTGGCCGCCGGAATATGTTCCGCGAATTTTTGATTCATCAAAAGTGGATCAGCTTATTGATGTCAGCCAGACGCAGGCCGAGGATATGGCCCGCCAGCTTGCAGCTAAAGAAGGTGTTTTCTGCGGGGTTTCGTCCGGTGGTGCGGTAACCGCAGCACTGCAACTTTGTGAAGGCCTCGATAATGCCGTGGTGGTCGTAATTATCTGTGATCGGGGTGATCGCTATATTTCAACGAATATTTTTCCTGCCTGACTGCACTGCGATTGTCTATGGGCCGTAAAAAAAGACTGCCGGTTGAGCCGGTGGAAATCACGATTGAATCATTGAGTCATGACGGACGCGGAGCAGGGCGCCTGGACGGGAAAGCGGTATTTGTTGAGGGGGCTTTGCCAGGCGAACGGGTCAGGTTTATCTATACCGGTCGTCGCAGGCATTATGACGAGGGTAAAGTTGAGGCGGTTATCGAAGCTTCGCCGAATCGTGTGATACCTAGATGTGCGCACTTTGAGCGTTGTGGTGGTTGCAGCCTTCAGCACCTGGAAGCCGGAGCGCAAATTCAGGCAAAACAAAGTGTTTTGCTGGATAACCTGCAGCGGATAGGTAAAGTCAATCCCCAGCATTTATTGGATCCGCTGCAGGCGGATATCTGGCAATACCGGCAAAAAGCCCGTCTTGGTGTTCGCTTTGTCCCGAAAAAAGCCAAAGTATTGATTGGGTTCCGCGAGAAGCGATCGTCTTTTATCACTGAAACACAGCGCTGTGAAATACTGTGTGAGAGCGTAGGTGAAAACATAGAAGCACTCTCGGACTTGATAGATTCGCTTTCGATTAAGGCTTCAATACCCCAGATAGAAGTCGCTGCCGGTGAGATGCAAACCTGTTTGATCTTTCGTGTTTTGGAACCTGTAAGCCAGGACGATTTGAGTAAATTCAAAATATTTGGTGAGCAGCATGGTTTTATGGTGATGCTGCAGCCGGGTGGGCCCGACACAGTATATCCAGTGGTTAACGATAGTAGTAACCTTTATTATGATCTGCCTGAGCAGGATTTAAGGTTAAGCTTCAAGCCGCAGGATTTTACTCAGGTCAACAGCTCGATTAACCGTCGCATGATCAGTCAGGCGCTGGATTTACTTGATTTACAGTCTGATGATCGGGTGCTCGATTTATTTTGTGGTTTGGGTAATTTCACGCTGCCAATTGCGCGGCAGGTCGAAGCTGTCGTCGGAGTGGAAGGTGATGCTGAGATGGTCAGGCGGGCTGCCGGGAATGCTGATGCCAATGGGGTCACAAATGTCAGGTTTTATCAGGCAGATTTATTTGAGGAGCCTCAGAAAGAACCTTGGCGAATGGAGTCATACCATAAAGTTTTATTGGACCCGCCGCGTTCCGGTGCGGAGGCGGTTGTTAGTTGGCTGGCTGGAACGCAAAACTTACAAACCATTCTGTATGTTTCGTGCAACCCTGCGACCTTGGCCAGAGATGCGGGTATTTTGGTTGAGCAGGGAGGTTATACGCTATGCCATGCCGGAGTGATGGATATGTTTCCACACACGGCACATGTTGAGGCGATGGCCGTGTTTCGAAAATAGTCCGGTTTGGCAACCGGAATCAAAAGCGGGTTTTAAGGCAGGAAAAACTCCATTTTCACGCCGGCAACTTCGATGATATCGTGATCTTTTAACGCGGTTGCCTGAGTACCAATGCTTTCGCCATTGATGATGGGTGTCTGATTACCCATACCGCCTTCAACATGAATAATGAAATAACCCTGGGGTCGGCGTGTAATTGCGGCCACTTGAGTACCGGGCTTACCGATGGTGGTGAGTGCTTTGGTTAACTCAAGTTCTTTACCGGCATTTGCACCGTTCAGAATCTGCAGTTTTGAAGGACCGTTGGTTGCCGCTGCCGCAGCTGCCGGACGCAGAGTGTCCTGGACTGCTTGCTCAGATACTTCAGCGGCTTTTTTGGCCTCTTCCGCGACGATTCGCTCTACCGATTCACCAATTTCCAGTGAGCCGGTGGCTTCCGGCATGCCGGCTGCATCAGGCCGGATAACCATGGTTTTCTCGAATGCTTCCTCCTGGTCACTGGAGGCCTGTTCGTTGACGTATTTCAATTGGTGTTTGCCGACACCGATGACATCTCCATGCCTGAGTGCATGTTTTTTGATAAGGGAGCCATTAACATAAGTACCATTGGTGCTGTTGAGATCCTCTAAAAAAGAATCATTCAATATGGTGATGATTTGGGCGTGTCTGCCGCTCACAGCAAGATTGTCGACCTGTATATCGTTATCGGGTCGACGCCCGATAGTCACGGTTTCTTTCGCGAGCTCATGCTCGGACACGGGTTCGCTGTTTAGCGTTAATATGAGTTTAGCCGGCATATTCGATCCTTAACTCGTATTGTTATTGAAACTGATCTTAAAATTGCTAAATATAATGAATATTTCTCACTGAAAATCCATTTCTTGTGTGTAACCTGTTGTTCGCAGCAGTGACTCCAAGGTTAAAAGATACGCGTTGATCGTCTGTCAGTAACTGCGTTATTTGAGTCATTTTATTGCTCCTAATCCGTCTTTTTACCGGTTCGGGGTAACCCTAGAAGAACCAGTCCACAACTTTATCCACCCAGCTTTTTTGGGTAAAAGCCTCCTGGTTGGGCCGCGCAAGAATGACCGAAATATTATCTTTTCCGCCGTTCTCATTTGCCAATTTTACAAGCTCTGTAACGGCGGATTCCAGGTTATCATTATACTTGTTTAAAGTTAAGTATATATCCCGGTCGTCGACCATGTCGTTCAGTCCGTCGGAACATAACAGATATGTGTCGCCCGGCAGTGCGATATCTTCCTGCAGATCGACCTCTATATCGGGGTCAATACCCAAGGCCCGGGTGACCAGGTTTTTATTTTGGGATTCTTTGGCTTCTTCAGAGGTGTAGAAACCTTTGGCGATCAGCTCCTGGAGCAGGGTGTGATCGACGGTTATCAACTCCAGCTCATCATTACGTAAGCGGTAAAGTCTGGAGTCGCCGACATGGGCAATAGTCAGGCGGTTATCATAAAACAGCGCAAGAACAATGGTTGTCCCCATGCCCCGGTATTGGGGTTGGCTTTGAGCTGCATTGTAGATAACCTGATTGCATTTTTTTAGGGTGTCACGTACCGCAAGGCTTTCCAGTGAATAGCCGGACGCTTCGTCCGTGCCTGCATCCTGTTGTTTACGTGAGGAGATCGTGCTTTCCAGGTCAGTTAGAATGGTATTAATGGCTAACGCGCTTGCCACTTCCCCTCCTTTATAGCCGCCCATGCCGTCTGCGACTACAGCCAGACCCAATCGGGCTTCAGTACCGATACAGTCTTCATTATGCGAGCGCTTGACTCCGGTATTGGTCTCACCAAAGACTTCGATTTTATTATTCGGACCCATGGGCTGAATTTTATATCCGGCAAGCAGGATAAGTTACAGGCCGTTGATGCATTTTTCCAGATCGGCAGCTATTTCCGCTCCCGTCTGATATCGATCATCGGCACGTTTTTCCAGAGCCTTAGCGATAATCACTTCCAGCAGCCCCGGTAGTTGCGGATTAATCTCCATAATACTGGGGTGAGGATCGTTGGTGATTTTGAACATTAAGGATGCCATCGACTCGGCTTTGAAAGGCAGTTGCCCGCTGGTCAGCTGAAACAGCATTACACCCAGCGAGAATAAATCCGAGCGCCCATCTACTTTTTTGCCTGCCAGTTGCTCCGGCGACATATATGAGGGTGTTCCCAGCACCATACCGGTTTTGGTCTTGCTTGAGTCGGTTATTCGGGCAATACCAAAATCGGTAATTTTGGTTTGTCGGCTTTCCGGCTCATACATAACGTTTGCAGGTTTAATGTCCCGATGAACAACATTTTGTTTATGTGCGTAATCCAGTGCTTCGGCTGATTTTTTTATAATATCCAGTGCGGCCGGCAGTGCCAGCAGATGGTTCTTTTTGGTGTAGCGGGCCAGGTCATGGCCTTTTAAAAATTCCATCGCAATATACGCCAGATCATGCTCTTCACCGGCGTCATAAATGGTGACTATATTGGGATGATTCAAACGCCCGGCTGTTTCAGCCTCCCGGAAGAAGCGCTCTTTAACTTCATCAATTTCGTCTTCGTCGAATTCCTGTGACAGTGCCATGGTTTTAATTGCCACTACGCGGCTGATTTTAGGATCCCGTCCCAGATACACAATGCCCATGGCGCCTTTGCCCAGCTCTTTTTCCACCTGATAGCGGCCGAGCATGGGTTTTTCAACATTACCGCCTTCCAGAATCAAAGTGCCTGAGGCGGTGCTTGCATTACCGCCAAGCACCACGGTTTCTTCCATTTTTTTGCTGCGTTCGATACGCTGTTTCACATCCCGGAACTGCGGGCTGAATTCGGCGATGTACTGATATACATTGCCGGATTTACTGAACTGTCGTTTACGCTCAAAGTCCAGTGCAAGATTGTAAAGCACTTCGGCGGTGGCATCATTTTTCGGACATTTACGGAATTTTTCAAAGGCCATATCCAGTTGTCCCTGACCTTGAAAAGCCAGGCCGAGCATTTTATTGCTTTCAGCGGACTCGATATCAGCATGCAATTTACCGCGCTCGGTAACCAGGAAGCGTTTGGTAGTCAAAATCAAATAACCGAAAACCAGCATAGTAGCGGGCAGCATCAGCTCAACCCAGGTTGATTGCATTGTCATCATCAGAAAATGAGTAACCAACAAAGCAATTAATAACACAATACTGCTGATGGCAGCTGCTGTACCGTTCAGGCGCGGTAGCAGAAACATAATAAATATGGCTATCAGTGCTACGCATCCATGTTTAAGATACGGAGCCCAGGTGGGAATAAGAAAAAAATCTTCGTTTAAAATACTGGCGACCGTATGTGCAGTTGTTTCTGCTTCGGACATTCTTGTGCTGATTGGGGTGAGCTGAGGCTTACTGATACCGGATGCGGATGCGCCGACGATGACTATTTTGCCCCGGTATTTTTCAGCTGGGACTTTATTGCTTATTACGTCATAGAAAGAATCAACCGGAAATGTTCGGTTACCGTCAGACCTTTTATAAAAAAAATTGTACATACTGAGGTGCATGTCAGTACTGATCTCCAGCCGGCCCAATTTAACGCCTTCTTCGAGCTTAACCGTAATATCCTCTACGCCCAGATTAAGGCTTTTGGCGGCAACCATTAATTCGTACGAAGGAAACAGAGCGCCATAATAGTCGACGACCAGCGGATCGAAGCGTATGCCGCCGTCAACATCGGGCTGATTATTAATATTTCCGACTGCCTGTGCGGCACTGCCGATGGCCGGGATGGGGGTGATGGCCTGAGAAGTTTCCCAGGGCAGGTAGCCATAATCGGTGGTGGTATTGTCTTCGATATTTTCAATGGCCATCTTTTGTACAAACTGCGGTAATGCTTTGTCCGGTTTGCCGAGCGGTTCATCGAATAAAAGCCACATTGGCGTAATGACATTACCGGCCTGCCTGATGCTGTTAACCAGCTTTCTATCAACATTCAAAGAGCGATGGGCTCTGAGCAAAAGTTTTTCGGCCTGAGCGATACGATGCCTGATATTAATGAATGAACTTTGCAGTTGCTCCTGGGCAGGTGATTCAAGCTCAGAAATCAATTGTTCGTGAATCTCAAGCGGGGCAGGTGGCGTGTTATCCGGTGCTGCCTCCGCCCTGCGATCAGACCTGCGGCTAAGCTGAGTAAGGCGGGTTTCTTGATAAAAATTCAACATGTCGTCAATATGAGCCAAACCCGGGTCTATCTGGGGTTCCGCAAATATGGGGGTGTAGGCAATGACTTTTGCGTCTGCGGCCGCGAGCCGTTTGATCATTTCAGCATGAATCTCACGCGACCAGGGCCAACGCCCGAGATTTTCGATGCTTTGCTCATCAATTGCGATGATCGCGATATTGTCACCAGGGGTTTTCGATGAGCCTCTTACGCCGAAGTCATAAGCTTCACGTTCAAGGTTCTCGATCAGATTGGAGCAGCTGTGTACCGTGAGCACCAGAATGATGGCCACCAGCCCGGTTAACCAGTTGCTTTTCCATAGAGCGGTTTTCATATTTTATCCGTATCCGCCTAGCTATAAATTCGGCATAATACCCAAAATTTCAGTAAAAACAATAGCTTTAACGTACTTTTTGTAAAAAGGTTCAGGTTTTTGTAGGGTTTTAGTGCTTGGTTTATCGACCAAATATGAAAGCGCTATAATCCAGCATAGTGGCAGGCCCTAATCGTGCTGATTCGATATGGAGATTTGCGGGCTGCGGTGTTTTTTGTGTTCACGGAAGGCGAAAATGATAAAAGCTGAGGTATAAAAATATCATGGATCGTTTGCTTAAACGCGTTGAACAGTTAAACCGGATCGGCATCGCATTATCGGCCGAAAAACAGTTTGAAAAGTTGCTGGAAATGATTTTGCATGGGGCGAAGGAGTTGACCGGTGCAGATGGCGGAACTTTGTATACGGTGACCCCCGAGAATACCCTCGCATTCGATATCATCGCGACCGACTCGCTGGGCATTGCGATGGGGGGTACGACCGGTGAAGCGATTAAATTTGCGCCTATTCCGTTGCTGGATAATCAGGGCAGGCCAATCAGTAATATGGTGGTTACATCAGCGGTTCATCAGGGCAGGACGATTAATATTCCCGATGCCTATGATGCCGAAGGCTATGATTTTAGCGGCACCCGTGAGTTTGACAGGCAGACTGCTTATCGCACCCGGTCACTGCTGACCGTGCCGATGAAAAATCACCAGGATGAAATTATCGGGGTTTTGCAGCTGATTAATGCCAAAGATCTGGATAATGGCGAAGTTGTGCCTTTCTCGACGACTGATCAGCAGCTTGCCGAGTCATTGGCGTCACAGGCTGCGGTAGCGTTGACCAATCAACGTTTGATATCTGATCTGAAAAAATTGTTTGAGTCATTTATCCAGCTGATTGCGACCGCAATTGACCAGAAATCGCCCTATACCGCGTCACATTGTAAAAGAATTCCGGCACTAACGATGATGCTGGCGGAGGCAGCGCACCGCACTGATTCCGGTCCTCTGGTGGACTTTCGCATGACAGAAGAGGACCGTTATGAGCTTGAAACAGCGGCATGGTTGCATGACTGCGGCAAAATTACCTCTCCTGAATACGTGATCGATAAGTCCACCAAGCTTGAAACAATATTTGACCGCATTGAGCTGATTGATACTCGTTTTGAGGTATTAAAAAGAGATGCAGAAATTCGGTATTTGAAAAAGCAACTCGAGTCGCCTGATCAATCCCTTGCTCAACAGGTTCAGGATGAATACCGGCAGGAAGTCGCGGAACTGGATGCGGAGCGTAACTTTTTACGTAAGGCAAATATTGGCCGCGAGTTTATGTCGGAACAGGACCGGCAGCGGGTTGCTGATATTGCGCAACGTCGCTGGAAAAATCCGGATGACCAGATTGTTGAGTTATTAAACCCCGAGGAGCGTTATAACCTGACAATCAGTAAAGGGACGCTGAATAATGAAGAGCGCACCGTGATAAATAACCATATGGTTGCAACAATCAAAATGTTGGAATCCCTGCCGTTCCCGAAACATCTGGCCAATGTGCCTGAATATGCCGGTGGACATCATGAGCGAATGGACGGTAAAGGTTACCCCAAGGGCCTGAAACGTGAGGAAATGTCGGTGCCGGCACGTGTTATGGCGATTGCCGATGTGTTCGAAGCGTTGAGTGCACGTGACAGACCTTATAAAAGAGGCAAAAAATTGACCGAGTGTTTGCGTATTATGAGTGAGATGACGCTGGACAATCACCTTGATCCTGATCTATTCGATATTTTTATCAAACAGCAGGTTTATCTGGAATATGCAAAGGAAAATATGCATCCGGATCAGGTGGATGAGGTTGATATCAGTCAGCTATCCTTTTACCGAAAACGGGCAGGTTCTGTGACTGAATCAAGGCATTCTGCCTGAACAGTGTAATTCTCAGCCGCTGGCTTTGTCTTCGTCCGGGACCGCGTTCAGCCCGTCTTTAAGCACAAAACAGCTAATACCGTTCTCGCTGAGAATATACGCCGCTGCGGAACTGCGCCTGCCGGTATCGCAGTAAAGTATATATTTTTTGGAAGTATCCAGATTTTTCAGCTTTAACCGCATTGAGATCAAAGGGATATTGACCGCATTTTTGATATGGTTCAGCTGAAATTCGCCCGGGAGTCTGATGTCCAGCCACTCCAGGCCCTCGCTTTGGGCTTTCTCTTTTGCTTTATTGTAATCCAGCCAGTAAAGATTGGGTTCGTTTAGCAGTGAGATAAAATCCTGTTTGGACAGCCGCACCAGCGTACCGGGGGTCAGCATAGTGATTGTCGCGTTGCGCTTGTCTTCGGAAATCAGCGCCTCTTCACCAAAACTGTCACCGGAAGACAGCTCAGCAAGCTTGATGCCTTTGGGGTTCGACGCCGTGGAGCGTGTTACCAGTGCGCGGCCGTTTTTTATAATATAAAAATAGTCGCCTTCTTCTCCCTGCTTGATAATGACATCGCCCGGCTTGTATTGAACCTGCTTCATGCGCATGAATATTGCCTGGATGTTCGCCGGAGGCACTTTTAAGAATGCCTTGGTTTGCAGCAGCTGCATCATCCAGTCTTCGTCCTGCTGGCTTTCGTGTTCATTGCCCAGTTCTTCGACATGATAAGTGCCGGTTTGGTCCCAGGTCATCATAATATCGAGCAGGTCACTGTCGACCCTGATGATATTGCATTCGTCTTTAGCGCGGGCCGAGACATGGCGGGGTTGTGAGTGGGCCAGCGGTTGTTTGGCATCTTCACTGCCGCCGGCAATGGTTTTGAATACCTGCTTGTCATTCTGCAGCTCAATATTGCCGCTCAGAAGATAGATATGCTTTTTATCTGATTCGCCTTTTTTGAATACAAACTTTCCTGCGCCGATGGTTTCGACATGGGTCTTATTTGCGATTTCCTGGATATTATCGGGGCTCAGGCTGTATATCGGAACAAATGCCTTCAGCTCGCTTTGATCGATCAGAGTACTCATAAGATTGCGCTATGCACCTAAATTAGTTTTAACCGGCCACTATTATAAATATTGGGTTGCCGCTGGTAGGGAAAACAACCGTCCCTGATATATTGATTCCAACGCCGGTTTTGCTACGAATTATGAAAAATATTCAAATATCCGTGGTTTAACGGCCGGGGCCTGAAATTCCGTTGCTGCCGGATTCTAGCAAATAATTTCCAGTGAGTGGACTGCCGATAATCTTAAATTACCTTTATCGCATCGCTGTGCATACAATTGCGCGTTTAATTGCCGTAGAATCGCGGTATTGTCATGTAAATTAAGGGTTTCATAGTATCCGTGAGCGTGCAAGAGGACAATGAGACAGATTTGGCCCGATTGAGCACCTGGTACGAGCAGCCTTTCGGCTGCCGCCTGAAGCGTCAGATTGCGGATAAACTGACCCAAATTCTTGGTGAAAACCACCTAAATGAGCTGATGCATCTGGGTGTCGGCGGTTTCGAGGAGGTATTGTCCTCCAAACAGCATGGGCAGGTGCGGTTTTTTACTGATATTGCCTGCGAGCATTTGCTGACCGAACATGAGAACAGTCTGCCGATTACAGCCGGTAGTATTGAGTGTGTTGTATTGCTGCATGGGCTGGATTTGGCGGAAAACCCCCACGGTTTGCTGCGCGAGGTTGACCGGATTCTGGCGATGGACGGGCATTTGATTATCGTTGGGTTTAACCCGGTCAGTCTATGGGGTGCCTACCGTCCGTTGCGTAATCTGGTGCGCCGCAGTCAGCAAATGCCGTGGCGGCTGCCTTTTTACCGGCTGAGCCGGCTGCGTGATTGGCTTAAATTGCTGAGCTTCGAAACAAAAGAGCTGAATACGATAAGCTACCAACCGCTGGTATACCGGGATGCATGGCTGCAAAAGCTTGCCTTTGTCGATTCGATAGGCAATTTTACCTTACAGCATTTTGGCAATGTCTATCTGATGGTGTCACAAAAACGCACCGTGCCCCTGACTCAAATTCGCCTGGCGCCGGTTCCTCTGCAGCCCCGTGTCAGAAACGGTTTGCTTAAACCGAGCACGATCGAGGCTTGCCTCAGAGTTGCAGCGAATTGAGCGCACAGGTTGAAATCTACACTGACGGCGCCTGCCGTGGTAATCCCGGTCCCGGTGGCTGGGCGGCGTTGCTGCGTTATGGCACCAATGAAAAAGAGCTTTATGGTGCCGAGGCCCACACCACGAATAACCGCATGGAGTTGATGGCGGCGATTGCCGGGCTGGAGGCATTGAAAAAAACATCCAGTGTGGTGCTGACGACCGATTCCAATTATGTCAAAAAAGGAATTACAGAATGGCTGCCAAACTGGAAGCGGCGTAACTGGAAAACCGCCAGTAACAAGCCGGTGCAAAATGCCGATCTTTGGCGGCGGCTGGAAAAAGCGGTCACAGAGCATGATCATCGAATCGAATGGAAATGGGTGAAAGGGCATAGCGGCCATCTGGAAAATGAACGGGTGGATCAGCTGGCTAATGTTGCGATTGATGAAATGCTCGCGAAATCCTGATTTAACTATTATCTATAAATATTAAAGAGCACTCTTATGCGGCAAATAGTATTAGACACCGAAACCACAGGCCTGGAACCTGAGCAGGGTCATCGCATTATTGAAATCGGCTGTGTTGAGATTATCAACCGCCGGCTTACCGGTAACCATTATCACCAATATCTACAACCCGATCGTGAAATTGATGAAGGCGCGGTTGCGGTGCACGGTATTACGCTTGAGTCTCTGGAAGGCAAACCGCGATTTAAAGATATAGCCGAAGATTTTCTGGCGTTTGTGAAAGACGCCGAACTTGTTATCCATAATGCACCGTTCGATGTCGGGTTTATTGACCATGAATTACGCATGCTCGGTGCCGAGTACCGTTCAACCGAATCATATTGCACGGTGCTGGATACGCTGACCCTGGCGCGTAAGCTGCACCCGGGGCAAAAGAATAATCTGGATGCGCTGTGTAAGCGCTACGAGATCGATAACGCACAACGTACTTTGCACGGTGCATTGCTCGATGCTGAAATTCTGGCCGATGTCTATCTGGCAATGACCGGTGGGCAAACGGCACTGGCGCTTGATGAAGCCCAGGCATCATCGGATTCACAAACCGGACCGGCGATCGTCGGCAGTCAGAAAGAATATAAGTTGGCTGTATTAAAAGCGGCGCCCGAGGAACTGGAAGCGCATACGGAGTTGTTACAACACATTCGTGAGAGTAGCGGCGAGTGTGTTTGGGATCAAAAACAATAACTTTATCCTGGCCGGGTTTTTTGTTGTATGAAGTAGGGTCTATTGTAAGGCCTGACTTCATTCGTGTTCATTAAGTTTTTGATTGTTTTAAAAAATACACTGCGATGGTTTTGTGACGAACCGTCAAAATAATCACAACATTGGCTGTATCCTGAATAAGGATTTAAATTTTTGCATTAAGGCTTGACATCTTTTTGCGAATACGATAGATTTTTTCGCAGGTATCGAAAATAAAAAAACAAAGGGCGATACCGCTAAACACAAAATTAATAAATGATTATTTTCCTGCAGGGAGAGAGCCATGCGTACCCGTTGCATTATGCCTGTTCAGCGTTCGGTGTGTTTGTTAATACAGCAATCATTGTTATTTTGGTTGTGTTGTTTTCTGTCGGTGGCTGCGCTGGCGGTGGAGGAAACCCCGCAGAACAACTGCTGGGTGTATGCGGCGACCACGCCGCGTAATATCGTGCCCGGTTCAGAATCAGTGAATCCGGCGCATGCCGGTCAGGCGGCGGTGAATTATTGGAACCCGGCTGATACATTTTTAGGGTTGGTGGTGGTCAATGAAGATATTGTGATCGGAGTGCGTGTACTGTTTAACAACGGTGATGTCGGCACAATCTCCACGATCAGTCGCCGCCCGTATCAAACCTGCCCGATACAACAGAAATGCCACAGCTGCGAGGGTGAAGGCAATCCGGTCGATCCGGCGACCGGAAATAAATTTCAGGTGGAAACCGATTATTCAGATCGTTTCGGCGAACTTACATTGGTGCGCCGTTATAACAGCGCGGATATGTACCGGGTGCGCAGCGTATTCGGCCGGGGCTGGTCGTCGGTGCTGGATCAAGGCTTGATTTACGATTTCACCCACAATATTGCGTACCTGCGTCGGCCCGACGGACGTCAGCTGCGATACCGGTTATATGCCGGGGATGATCCGTACCAATTATTCTTTCCGAACACCCGGTTGTTTGATCCACAGGGTAATGAACTGCCGGTGCCGACCGGATCATTCCGCTGGGTGCCGGATGCAGACATTACTGCCGTGCTGGACAGCCGTTATAACACCGAAGGCGACTTTATCGGGTGGGTCTACCGGACCCCGGCCGGGGATACAGAATACTACAATGTGGGCGGAGGTCTGGAGCGTATCGTCCGCGCGGATGGGCAGGCGCTGGAGATTACACGCGAGACCAATGTAGCTGGAGAAGGTCTGATCACCCTGCGATCCGGTAGCCGGACATTACAGATCCGGGTTGAGAGCATCAACGGATTTACACTGGTGCGGGAGCTGACCGATCCGAGCGGGCAGGTGACGCGTTACGCGTATAGCGAAGACCGGCTGGTTCAGGTGATCTACCCGGATCAAACCCCCGGCACCGAAGATAATCCGCGCAAGCAGTATCATTATGAAAACCTGAATCACCCGGGCGCGTTGACCGGTATCAGCGATGAAACCGGGCAGCGATTTACACGCTGGGAATACGATAGCGAAGGCCGGGCAATTACCAGCGAACACGCCGGCGGGGTGGGTCGTGTGACGCTCAGTTATGGTGAAGCGGAGACAACCGTGACCGATGCGGCCGGTGCGGTACGGACCCGGGAATACACCGAAGTCCAAAACCGTCCCCGGCTGAGCCGGATACTCGGCGGGCGTTGCCCGGAGTGCGGCGAGGTAGCGTTTCAGGTTTACGATGCCAATGGCTTTGTCGTGCAGACCCAGGACTGGAACGGGGTTGAAACCGTGTACACCCGCGATGACCAGGGTCTGGAGACCAGTCGCACTGAAGCGTTCAACACCCCTGAGGCCAGAACCATTCACACCGATTGGCATCCGGTGTATCGATTACCCATCCGGATCACCGAGCCGACACGTATCACAGAATTTGTTTACGATGACCCAAATGGCACCGCAAATGTATTGGAGAAGCGCGAGATCGATATCAGCGGTGCCTGTGCACCCGGTTCAAACCCGCCGCCGACACTAGAACAATGCGAACGAATCACTGTATATACCTATTATCCTCCGGGTCATGTGAATGAACATCGCGTACACCAGATTGATGGCCCACGCACCGATGTGAATGACATCACCACATTTGAATACGACAGTGCGGGTAATCAAATCCGGATGATTAATGCATTAGGCCATCAAACCGAAATCACTGAACATGATAACCATGGTAATCCACTGAGAATCATCGATCCGAATGGTGTGATCACCGCATTACAATACGATGCGCGCCAGCGCTTAATACAACGCACCCATGCGGCCGGCACCACGGAGGCGGCGACTACGCAGTTTGATTATGCTCCCAATGGTTTACTCGAACGCGTGACTGATCCAATAGGCGTATCTCTGCACTACCATTACGACGCAGCACAACGCCTAACGGCAATAGAAGATGCACTCGGGAACCGCATCACCTACACCTTAGATAATGCCGGCAACCGGACCCAAACCGACACCCGGGATCCACAAGGTACACTGACCCAAACACAAACCGCCATTTACACCAGCTTAAGCCGACTGAGTCAACAGCTCGGTGCGGACAACCAAACCACATCCTATCAATATGATCATAATGGTAATCGGACACAGATCACCGACCCCAAACAACAGACCACGATCCAAACCTACGATCCACTCAACCGCCTGGTCGAACAACTTGATCCGGCCGATGGGATCACCCGATATGACTATAACGCGGCTGATCAACTGATCCGGGTGGAAGACCCCAACACCTTAGACACCGAGTATCACTACAACGGCTTTGATGAACTGATTTATCAGAACAGTCCTGATACCGGAGAGATGCATTACCAATACGATCAAGCCGGTAACCTGATCGAACAAACCGATGCACGCGGGGTGACTGTCAACTACCGTTACGATGCACTAAACCGCCTGATACGCATCGACTATCCCGACACTCCCGGTGGCATTGATGAAGATGTTCATTACACCTATGACCAGACAGATCCCGATTCAAGCGGCCAGGTCAATTACGGCATTGGCCGACTGACCCGGATCCAGGAAGCGAGCGGGCAAACCCAGTATCACTATGGTCGCCGGGGCAACCGCATCACCGCAGATAAAATCATCCATACCGATCCGGGCGGAACCGCCACCATCAGTCTGACAATCCATTATGCGTATGACTCAGCCGACCGGTTGACTCAAATCACCTATCCGAGCGGGCGAACCATCAATTACCAACACAATGCGGCCGGACAAATTAATCAAGTTAGCACCACACAGAATGGTCAAACGCAGATATTGGCCGATCAAATCACCTACCGGCCCTTTGGTCCCCTGCAGCAGGCGACGCTGGGCAATGGCCTAATGCTGAACTATCATTACGACATGGATGCACGCTTAAACCAGCAAACCACGGTTGGGATACACGAACAAACGTATGCATACGATCTGAACAGCAACATCGAGCAAATCACCCGGCCGACCAATCCCGGGCAAAACCAGACCCTTAACTACGATACACTCGATCGTCTGATCCAGGCCGACAGCCCGGCAGCGAACCACAGTTACAGCTACGGCCCCACCGGTAACAGGCTGAGCAAAACAGATAACGGCCAAACCAACACGTACAGTTATATTCAAGGCAGCCATCAACTCGAAAGCGTCAGTGGAACGCAGCCACAAAACTACCAATACGATGCGGCTGGCAATCCCACGCAACGCAACAACGATACATTCACTTACAACCCGGCCGGCCGCCTCGCACGCATCGAAACCGCCGACCAAACCATCGAGTATCAGTATAACGCTCAAGGACAGCGAACCCTCAAATACATCACCGAAGGCAGTGACACGCAAGCGACACTCTATGTTTATAACCTCGAAGGGTTACTGATTGCGGAGCTGAATAACACCGGCGAAACACAGGTTGAGTATGCGTACCTTAACAGCCAACCGCTGGCCCAAATCAACGCGACCAACGCCGAAATCTTTTACTATCACAACGATCATTTGGGTACCCCACAAAAACTTACCAACAGCCAGGGCACGATTGTTTGGGAAGCAACCTACAGCCCATTCGGTCAAGCGACAGTAAATGAAGATCCGGATAACGACGGCAATCCCGTCACCCAAAATATACGCTTTCCAGGGCAGTATTATGATCAGGAGACAGGGCTGCATTACAACTGGTTCAGGTATTATGACCCTGAAGTTGGCAGATATATAACTTCTGATCCGATTGGGCTTGAGGGTGGCTTGAGTACTTATTCTTATGTTGATGGTAACCCAATTAATCGCACAGATGAGACAGGAAAAATTTGGCAATTGCCTGCATTATTTTGTGCGAAGTTTCCGAGGATTTGTAAAGAGGTGTTAAGTTGTTTACGTAATCCAAGTCAATGTAAAGGTAAGTTTTGTCGAGCAGGTAATAAACTTTATAAGTCAATGTGTAATAATATGGGGTGTCGCCTTAGTGATTCACCTGCAACTGCAAAGACAAAACTAGCACTAGCGGAGGGTTGTTTTGCACTAAGAGTTGCTGTGAGACGCATTTGTTTTAGTAATAAGCCTGATAAAACACATGATGATGAAATTCGAAAAGCGCGTGTAGAAATAGAAAAGTGCAAACAATTGTGTAATTAATTTTGATGTGATAGACGATATGAATTCTAAAAAAACATATTTAGAAATTGTGGAGTTAGCAAAAAAAGGTTTTTGGGGAGATATTGAAACGTTCCTTGATAAAGCTCCATCAATAGCAAAGATAAAAGACGAATTTTCAAATACATTGTTAATAGAGTTATCTCATTTTGCTGGCTCAGGTCAAATACTTAAAAAACTAATTGCACTAGGTTCTGATATAAATCAAGTTGATGACACTGGTGAAACAGCCATAACAGCATCTATTTTGGGTGGCAGTAATCACGGATTAACGACATTGCCCGAATTAAAAATACTTTTAGAAGCCGGTGCTGATCTTTCGGTGGTAGGGCCCTCAGGAAATCCGCCTTTGCATTGGGCGATCTATCATAATCGCCTTGAGCATGCAAAAATACTTCTAGAGCACGGGGCTGATCCTTATCAGAAAACACATGATCTTCACCCTGAAGATGCATTTGATGTTGCAAAATCTTGCGATAATAAAAAAGCTTTAAAGCTTTTAGATGATTTTAAGTAAAGGTGCAATAAAAGAGCTCACCCTCCATCTAGCACGCATCGAAACTGCTAACCAAACCATTGAGTATCTGTACAACGCCCAAGGGCAGCGAACTCTCAAACACATCACCGAAGGCAGTGATACACAAGTAACGCTCTATGTTTATAACCTCGAAGGGTTACTGATTGCGGAGCTTGGCAACACCGGCGAAACACAGGTTGAGTATGCGTACCTTAACAGCCAACCGCTGGCCCAAATCAACGCGGCCAACGCCGAAGTCTTTTACTATCACAACGATCATTTGGGTACACCACAAAAACTTACCAACAGCCAGGGCGCCATCGTTTGGGAAGCTACCTACAGCCCATTCGGAATGGCAACAGTGAACGAAGATCTGGATAACGACGGCAACCCCATTACCCAAAACATACGCTTTCCGGGACAGTATTTTGATCAGGAGACAGGGCTGCATTACAATTGGTTTAGGTATTATGATCCTGAAGCCGGCAGATATATAACCTCTGACCCGATTGGGTTGGCTGGAGGAATTAATACCTACGTCTATGTCGATAACAATCCGTTCAATTTCTATGATCCAGAAGGCAAAGCTAAACGTAAATGCTCTAAGCGTGTTTATGCAATTTTACGTGGTGCGGTGATTGCAACATGTAAGACACCAACTGCCTGCAATCCAAGCGATAATTGTAATGTTATTAGATTTAAAATTGCAACTAAGAAGCTATGTATAGCTGCTCAGCAAGCATTGAGCAAGGCTTGCTTCCCTAATGACCAAACACATAAGCAGCGTATTCAAGATCAAAGAAATGGAATTAAAATATGCGAAAAATATAAAAAGCAAGCCTGTGAGGATTGTTAATGATTGATAGTAAGGTTGTTGAAGACTTGAAATTAAGTATTTTGCGCGAATTTGCTTCTGTGCCTGTTCCTGAAGCAAATAAAATTGCTGTTGAAAATGATTGGGATGCTGAGTCGATAAATGATGATTTTTCAAATTTTTTGGAGAAACCAGTCGATGTTTTGGTTTTGGAAGAACATGCACAATCACTAGCAGCTTTAACGCCTGATGCATTTGTTTTTTTTCTTAAAGACTATTTATTACATGCGTTAGATTATTCTAACTGTAGCTCCGACTTTATGCAGAATTTGATTTTTCGTTTGGGAAGCGTTGAAATTAATGATAAATATTGGGCGGAGCGAATTAAGCTTTTTAGCTCGCCGCAAGCAAAAGTAGTATCAGATTTTTGCTCCTTTTTAATTAAATTGATGCCAGAATCGGAAAATTTTTTAAAAGAACACTTGGAAATTGCTATCATGGTATGGAATAAAGTTGCTAATAGATAATTTCGTTTTTTATTTAATAGTCAACACTAAGTAAGCACTTGCTCATGATTCTGATTTTGATGAGTGTGTTGATCTTATAAAGAAAATAATAGGTCTTGCGCTGCTATATCAATTGAATTGATATTCTCCTAAAAGTCAATTTGGCTCTCAAGTTATTGTTAACTTTGTTTAAGAATACGTTGTTTATCACGTTGCCAGTCGCGTTCTTTTTCTGAGGCGCGTTTGTCATGGGCTTTTTTGCCTTTGGCCAGGCCGATTTCGAGTTTGATCTTGTTTTTTTTCCAATAAAGGGCCAATGGCACCAATGTGTAGCCTTTGCGTTCGATTGAGCCGATCAGGCGGTTTAGCTCCTGGCGATGCAGTAGCAGTTTGCGTGAGCGCATCGGCTCGGGCTTGATATGGGTCGAGGCGGTTTTTAACGGTGATATATGAGCGCCGAACAGCCAGGCTTCGGCGTTTTGTATCATCACATAACTTTCCTGAAGTTGTATCGGGCCGGCGCGCAGGCTTTTGACCTCCCAGCCTTCCAGCGTCAGGCCGGCTTCCAGGCGGTCCTCAATATGGTAGTCATGTCTGGCTTTTCGGTTCAGTGCGATGGTTGAATCGGGCGCTTTGGCTTTATTTTGTTTCTTTCCCATAATAAACTTTACATAGCTTGTAATAACAATAACCGGAATAATTAAGCTATTATCTGATTTTCCTCAAATTTTGTATAACCCATCTGTGTGAGAAAAATAAATGCCGACTATAACATCTGAACGTACTTCGGTTCATGGAATGTGGACATCCCGGCTGGCTTTTATTCTGGCCGCGACCGGATCGGCGGTCGGCTTGGGTAATATCTGGAAGTTTCCTTATGAGGCCGGTGAAAACGGCGGTGGGGCCTTTGTATTTATCTATCTGGCCTGTGTATTGTTAATCGGAATCCCGATTATGATGGCTGAAGTGATGCTGGGTCGTCGCGGGCGGCGCAATCCGGTGGATACGATGTTAACCCTGGCGCTGGAGGAGAAACAGACCCGGCACTGGGCCTGGGTCGGGCGTATGGGCATTGTCGCGGGGTTTTTGATTTTGTCTTATTACAGTGTGATTGCCGGCTGGATTCTGGCCTATATATTCCGGATGGCAACCGGTGTGTTTGATGGGCTGGAGGCTGATGCGGTAAAAAGCGTGTTCCTGTCGCTGACAGCTGATCCGGAGCGGTTAATTGCCTGGCATACTATTTTTATGGTTATCACGGTTGCGATTGTTGCCCGCGGGGTTGAGCATGGCCTTGAGAGGGCGGTGCGATATTTAATGCCGGCACTGTTTGTGATTTTAATCTCATTGCTGATTTATGCGGCGTCGACGCCGGGGTTTGTGCAGGCTGTGCAGTTTATGTTTGTGCCGGATTTTAGCAAGCTCAACGGTGAGAGTGTATTGAGTGCGATGGGCATGGCATTTTTCTCATTAAGTCTCGGTATGGGCGCGATTATGATGTATGGCTCTTATTTGCCGAGAGATGCGTCTATCGCCAGAACCACATTTTCGGTCGCAATGGCTGATACGCTGGTTGCGTTGGTTGCCGGTCTGGCGATTTTCCCGATCGTGTTTTCAAATGCATTACAACCGGATGGTGGTCCCGGCCTGGTGTTTAATACCTTACCGCTCGCATTTGAACAGATGCCGGCCGGTACGCTGATCGGCACCTTGTTTTTTGTATTGCTGGCATTTGCGGCGATCACTTCGGCGATTTCATTGCTGGAACCGCCGGTTGCCTGGCTGGTTGAAAATAAAAATCTGGATCGTGCCCAGGCAGCGAGGATTTGTGGTGCGGTGACCTGGGTGCTGGGTTTAGGTACGGTGTTTTCGTTTAATATATGGGCGGATTATCAATGGACCTTAAAGTTTGATTTGGGCAAGGTGCAGTATTTGTTGTTTGAAGATAAGACTTTCTTCGACATCGTGGATTTTCTGACATTCAATGTGATGTTGCCGTTGGGCGGGTTGCTGATTGCGCTGTTTGCGGCCCATTTGATGGAGCGGGAGTCGTGCGAGGACGAGCTGGCGTTGTCGAATCCGCATTTTAATATCTGGTATTTTGTGTTGCGGAATATTTCACCGTTCGCAGTCGGTATTATATTTTTACATGCGATCGGTTTTTTCCGTTGGATAGGCATTATGCATTGATGGCGACGATTCAGGTTGAAGTGGCATATGCAAAGCCTGATGTGCAGCGAATCATAACGGTTGATGTTGATATGGGTGCAACCGTCGCACAGGCGATTGAGCTTTCGGGTATTGCCGGCGATTTTCCGGAAATCGATTTGCAGAAAAACAAGGTTGGGATATTCGGTAAGCTGGTGTCGCTGGATCAATGCCTGCAGGCAGGGGACCGTATTGAGATTTATCGCGGTTTGCTGGCTGACCCGAAGCAGGCCCGTCGTGAGCGGGCGATGCGTCAACAGCAAAATAGTTAACTTTTTTGCGGCGGCATCAAATCGCCTTCAATTTTAACCAGTAAATCTTTATCAAAGTGCAGACGCAGTAATCGTCTGACCGGTTCACGGCGACCCGGCTGTGCGAGGTAAATATAATCCCAGCGTTGTTTGTGAAAAGGGTCGGCCAGAATCGGCTCACCAATTAAAAATCGCACCTGTTCTTTGGTCATGCCGACTTCCAGCTGTTCCAGGGACTCCAAATGTAAAAGGTTGCCCTGATTAATATCAACTTTATGCGCCAGCCCACAGGCACTGAGCCCGCCGGTCAATAGCGCACATAATATCAGCAGGGAGGCTGGTTTACGAAAGCGGCGAAAAGACAGCGTAAATAATGAAAAATACATATAACCCCTAGGCGGTTTAAAATTTTCAATCAGTGTTGGCCGGGTCTAATTAATGACCGATAAAAGCCGGTTTATATACAAGGCCCGAAAATCGCCGTATCATACCACAGCTGATCATAGTACTGGAGCCAGGACTTGGAATCACAGGATATTAAAAAAGCCGGCCTGAAGGTTACGTTGCCCAGGATGAAAATCCTGGAGATTCTGGAGCACAGTGACCGGCGTCATATGAGTGCCGAGGATATTTACAGAATTTTGCTGGAAGCCGGTGATGAGATTGGTTTGGCGACGGTTTACCGGGTATTAACCCAGTTTGAGGCGGCCGGGCTGGTGGTTCGGCATCATTTTGAGAGCGGACAGGCGGTATTTGAAATCAATCGCGGTGAACATCACGATCACCTGGTATGCGTGCAATGCGGTAAGGTCGTTGAGTTTATGGATGATGTGATTGAGCAGCGCCAGTCGGATATTGCCGAACGGAATGGTTTTAGCCTGACCGATCACAGCATGATCTTATACGGCGACTGCAATAACCCTAAGTGTAAAAAAGCTTAACAGGCGTTTATATCAGCAGCCCAGCGGCAACTGTTGCTGGATTGTGTGGTTGTAGTTTTCCAGCATTAGGCTGCGATGCCACTCGATATCATCACTCAATACATTAATTTCACAGGCGCTTGCGGCCTGTTTGATTTTAATATGTGTCTTGTGAATCGCTTCCAGCATCAGCGCTGCATTTCTAAGCATCGCCGTGTTACCCGGGATCTGCTCACAGGGGGTGCCGACGATATTATAATCGTTCAGGCACTGCTTGATTTTTTTGGCAATAAGATCGTATGTATCCGGTTGCAGATTCAGGCTGCTTTCTTCTGCGGCGGTGATGGTATACAACCGTTCCAGCACCGATTCATAGGCTTTGTTTGCGTCACTGATCCGAATGCGTGCGGTACTGATTGCGCGCTTGCAGGCGCGTTGCCGGTTTTTCTGTTCGGTATAAATCGCCCACACTGAATCCGGTGGCATATCGGTATCCGGGGTGTTGTGCATACCGGTCTTTTTGGGGAAAAGCCCGGGTAAAGAAAGCATGTTTTGTAATGAGCCGAATTTCATCATATCTATCGATGGAGTAATTATTATTGGTCGGTTGATTTTTATTCTTCGTTTGCAGACAACAGTGCGCTTGTATGCATTGTTGCATCCCGCATCGCGATCCGGCTGGGTGTTAATCCCATGTTATCTATGCGTGCCTGATCGGCATATTTTTGCAGGTCTTCCAGCGCTTCGTTTTCCTCAAAACGGTTGGAAGCAATTAAGTCTGTAATATCGTTGTTTTGGGAAAAGATGCCTTCAAGGCTGTTGCGCGCTGTTAAGTTGGTTAAATAAGCGTCGAGTAATATACTGGTTTGCCGTGTTGCACTTTTGCCGTCTTCCGGTGTCGTCATGCTGGCTTGCCTCTTCATCCGGTGGATTCGGAATTTAAGATAACATCCGGAGTTTAGACTCACAATACAACAGAAGGGTTAGCTGTTGGCCGAAAGTAATAGATGCTAAAGACAGCCAGCAGCGTTGGCGTTGGCTTGCGGGCTGTGTCAGGCGGATTCTTTAATCTGTGTTCCGGCGCGGCTGATCATTTCCTGGGCATGGGAACGGGTTTTTTCGGTGATTTCCACACCGCCCAGCATGCGTGCGACTTCGCTGATACGCTCATGTTCATCCAGCAGTTGTATCTGCGTATGCACTTTATCGCCACTGAGTTTATTGACCCTTAAATGGCGGTGCGCCTGTGCGGCGACCTGCGGTAAATGAGTGACACACATGACCTGGCGTTGCATCTTGGCTTTGCCGCCGGGTTGTTCGCCGAGGCGGCGCAGGTGCATCCCGACAATTTCGGCAATACCGCCCCCGATACCGGCATCCACTTCATCAAAGATCAGGGTCGGCACCGGCTCATTATCGGAAGTTATCATTTGGATTGCCAGGCTGATACGGGCAAGCTCACCGCCGGAGGCGACTTTACCGAGTGGCCGTAATGCCTGGCCCGGATTGGTGCTGACTTGAAACTCGATACTGTCCAGCCCGGCGGCCGAAAAACCGCTGCCGGTTTCCGGGTCATGGGATTTTTCGGTGACCGGAATATCCAGTCGTCCACCGGCCATGCCCAGGGTCTGCATCGCATCCGTTACAGCCGAGAAGAGCTTTGTGGCGGCCTGTTGCCTGTGTTTGCTGAGTTTTTTTGCGCATTGCAGATACTCGTCACGATATTGCCGGCAGTTGTTTTCCAGGGATTGCAGCCGTTCGTCGGCGTGCTCCAGATTGTCCAGGTCGCGGCGTACAGTCTGTTCGATATCGGCGAGTTTTTCCGGTTCCGTTCGGTGTTTGCGTGCGAGTTCATGCAATGTGCCCATCCGCTGTTCCAGCCATTCAAGTCTGCCCGGGTCCGGGTTCAGTTCAGCCAGATAATGCCGCAGTTGCTCTGCGGCTTCGTCCAGATGGATCAGCGAGGTATTCAGGGATTCGCTGACAGCGGATAGCGCATGATCGATGCCTGCCAGCTCGCTGAGTTGTTGAGAATGCCTGCTGAGTATGGAATGCAATGCATTATCATCGTCATATAAAGCATGTTGCGCCAGGTGTACCGCTTCTGTCAGCCGGCCGGCATGGGCAAGCCGTTTATGTTCTTCCTCAAGGCCGCTCCATTCGTTGTCGGTCAGTTGCAACGCATCGAATTCCTGAACCTGATAGCGGAGCATGTCCAGACGTTCACTGCGATCCTGTTCAGCGGCCTGCAGTTGCTGTAATTGTTCATGCGCTTCGCGCCAGCGCTGATGGCAGGTCGCGAGTTCCGCTAGCAAGCTGTCATGGTTGCCGTAAGCATCCAGTCGTTGCCGTTGCGCATCGCGCTTTAACAGCGACTGATGTTCATGCTGTCCGTGTATATCCACCAACATCTCACCGGCACTGCGCAACATCTGCAGGGTGACCGGGGTGTTGTTGATATAGCCTTTGGAGCCGCCGTCTGCATTTACCGTACGGCGTAGAATACAGTCTTGTCCGGTATCCAGTTCCTGGGTTTCCAGCCAGTGTTGCACGTCGACAAGGCCGTTAATTTCAAATGTTGCGCTGATATCAGCACGCTTTGCACCATTGCGCACGCTGCCTGAGTCGGCCCGGTCACCCAGCACCAGGCCCAGCGCATCCAGCAGAATGGATTTACCGGCACCGGTTTCACCGGTCAGTGCGGTCATGCCGCTATCCAGGTCGATGTCGATCTGATCGATAACCGCAAAGTTTGAAATGCTGAGACTTTTAAGCATTCTGCACCGTTTATTTTTTATAACTGAGGATATCCGAATCCGGTTGCTTACCCCAGTTCAATTTGGCCCGGAGAATATCAAAAAACTCATGGCCCTCGGGATGTAGCAGTTTCACATAGGCATCACTGCGGCGAATGTTTACACGATCGCCTGCGGCGAGTTCGATATTCGCATGACCGTCAAAGCTGACCTGTGCAACGGTCTGGCAATCGGGATCGATTTCGATTGTGATTGTGCTGCTGGCATCAATCACCAATGGCCTGTGGTTGAGTGTATGCGGGCAGATCGGCACCAATGCAAGTGCCGACAGTGACGGGTGTAGTATCGGGCCGCCGGCCGACAGTGCATAGGCAGTGGAGCCGGTGGGTGTGGTGACCAGGATGCCGTCGGCGCGTTCATGATTGATATAGCGGTCATTCACGTGTGTGATGAATTCGATCATCCGCGTTTGCAGGTAGTTATTGATAATAACGTCATTCAGCGCAAGTTGTTCGGCAATCGTGTTGCCGTCTCTGACAACTTCCACCTGCAATAAAAATCGTTTTTCAGCGGTGTATTTGCCCTGAAAAATCTCTTCAAGAGACTGGGTCATATTCTTTGGTGAAATGTCGACCAGAAAGCCAAGGCGGCCGAGATTTATCCCGACAATCGGCACCTGGTAGGGCGCAAATGCCCGGGCTGCATTCAGCAGTGTGCCGTCACCACCCACTACAACCGCCAGATCGCAGTCTTTCAGCTGTTCATAGCTGTAGAACTTCAGCTTTGAGTCACTTAATGCATTTCGGCAGCTGATCTCCGGAAAAATCTCACGGCCGGAATCCTGCAGGAATGTATACAGTTGATCCAGCAAATCGGCATAGTCTGCTTTTATATTGCGCATCAGCGCGATTTTTTTGAATTGCGTCATTTAGAGTTGCCGTCGCTTAGGGTTTTTAATTTGAATACCAGTTCCAATGCGCTCAACGGAGTGAGCCTGTCGGGTACGGTTTCGGCCAATAGTTCGTGTACCGGGTCCGGTTCTGTGTGCTGTTCCGGTTCGGCGACCTCGAACAGCCCCAGTTGTGCAGCTGAATGGTCCAGCCGATGCGCGGCCTGGTTTTCCAACTGTGTCAGTTTGCGTTTTGCGCTTTCAATCACCGCCGGTGGGACACCGGCCAGTTTCGCGACCTGCAGACCGTAACTCTGGTTGGCCGGGCCGGCTTTGACCGCATGCAGGAAAACAATATTATCGCCATGCTCAACCGCATCCAGATGTACATTGGATACCGACGGGTGCATATCCGCCAGTACGGTTAATTCGAAATAATGTGTTGCAAACAAGGTGTATGCACCGGTTTTTTTCGCGAGCCGTTCAGCGCAGGCCCAGGCCAGTGACATGCCGTCGAAGGTACTGGTGCCACGGCCGATTTCGTCCATCAGGATCAGGCTGTCGGTGGTGGCATTATGCAGAATATTGGCCGCTTCGGTCATTTCGACCATAAAGGTTGAGCGACCACCGGCCAGATCATCAGCCGCACCGATGCGGGTGAATATCCGATCTACCGGACCGATAACCGCACGTTTTGCCGGAACAAAACTGCCGGTGTATGTGAGTATTGTGATCAGCGCGGTTTGCCGCATGTAGGTTGATTTGCCGCCCATATTTGGGCCGGTAATCAACAACATGCGTTGTTCATCGCCTAAATCGATATCGTTTGCGATAAAAGGTTCCTGCAGCATTTGTTCGACCACCGGATGACGGCCCTGTTCTATCAGGATGCCGCTGTCCGGACTCAACGACGGCCGGCAGTAGTTCAGTGTGTCCGCACGTTCGGCAAAACAGGCCAGTGTGTCCAGTGTCGCCAGTGCTTCGGCAATATTCTGTAATGTGTCGGTATCGCCTGATAATTTATCCAGCAGTTCAGCATACAATGCTTTTTCCCGGGCCAGTGCCCGTTCGCGTGCACTGAGCACTTTATCTTCAAAGGTTTTCAACTCCGGCATAATAAAGCGTTCAACACCTTTAAGGGTTTGCCGGCGGCTGTAGTGTTCGGGTACTTTGCCGAGCTGCGTTTTGCTGATTTCGATGTAATAACCGTGTACTTTATTGTAGTTGATTTTCAGGTTCGCAATGCCGGTTTGCTCACGTTCACGCGTTTCCAGTTCGGTCAGGTAATTGTCTGCGTTCTGACTCAGGCGTCGCAATTCGTCGAGCTCGTCATCGTAACCGGCTGCGATCACACCGCCGTCACGGATTAAAACCGGAGGATTGTCGATTACCGCTTTTTGCAGCAGTTCCTGAAGTGCCGGCTGTGGTTGCAGTTGTTTTTGCAGCTGCTGCAGCAAATCCTGATCAATCAGTGTGATCAGCGATTGCAGTTCCGGCAGAATATTCAGACTGTCACGCAATGCAATCAGGTCACGCGGGCGGGCGGATTTCAGTGAGATGCGTGTGCAGATCCGCTCAACATCACTGATCTCCCGCAGTTTTTCTCTGATCGGGTCTGCTTGCCGGGTATCCAGCATCGCTGCGACCGCTGCGTGCCGTTGTTCGACGATCGCCTGGTCACGCAAGGGCCTGTTGAGCCAGCGTTTTAGCAGGCGGCTGCCCATTGCGGTACGACAGGTATCGAGTAAGCCCAATACGCTGTTGCTTGCGTCGCCGCTGAATGAACTTTCCAGCTCCAGGTTACGTCTGCATACCGCATCCAATATGATCGCGTCATCCTGTGATTCCACTTTGATCTGTTTTAGGTGAGGTAAAGCCGCCTGCTGCGTTTCCTGCACATAATTCAACAAGCAGCCGGCTGCGATCACCGCAATCGGTACGTTTTCACAGCCAAACCCATCAAGGTCGCGGGTTCCGAACTGTTCGGTCAGCAACTGTTGCGCGGTTTCCGGGTTGAAGTGCCAGGGCGGGCGCCCGCGCAGGCTGGTATTGTGCCGGTAATCGCCGGGCAAAGCCTGGTCCTCGCTGAACAGAATTTCAGCCGGCTTCAGGCGTTCAAGTTCACTGAGTAATTGTTCTTCATTATCGGTTTGCAGGACCCGAAAGTCTCCGGTGCTCAAATCCAGATACGCCAGGCCCCAGCGGGACTTTATGGTATGGACTGCTGCCAGCAGCGCGGTTTGCCGGTCCTCCAGCAATGCTTCATCGGTGAGTGTGCCGGGAGTTACAACCCGGGTGACTTTGCGTTCGACCGGTCCTTTACTGTTTGCCGGGTCGCCGACCTGCTCGCAAATGGCGACTGCCTCACCGAGCTTCAGCAATTTGGCCAGATAGTTTTCCGCCGCATGGTAGGGCACGCCGGCCATTGGGATCGGTTGACCGCCGGACTGACCGCGGGCAGTCAGACTGATGCCGAGCAGCTGTGCGGCTTTTTTGGCATCATCATAAAACAGCTCGTAGAAATCTCCCATGCGGTAAAACACGAGAATATCCGGGTGTTGTGCCTTGATTTTCAGATATTGCTGCATCATCGGCGTATGCGCTTGATGCTTTATATCCGTTTTTTTTACTATGCTATTCATTAAGTTGCTGATTATTTTGAATATTTTTGATTTTTCAACTGTGTGGCAAGCCGGTAAAATTTTAATTGATACCGTCTGTTTAAATAAAAAATGTAATATTTATATGGAATTTTGGGTGTATTTCTTCGTGTTCCCAGTAATTAAACTTTCATTAAGTTCAGTATGCCCAAATTGTCACCGGTAATAGGTAAATTGTACTCGAAAAACTAGAAGGCAATGACAGAGCGGAAGAATAGCAAACCTTTATTCGCTATTTCTGCCACAAGCAATGTCCGCCAAAGCGGTGGTAGCTCGCGCATCGACAAAGCGTTGTAAATCGATTTTGGCGATACGGAATTCACGTTCCAGCTTTATGGCGCGTAACTCTTCACTTTTGATCCAGCTGCGAACCGTAGCATTGCTGACTTTTAGCAAGTCGGCGACTTCCTGAATGGTCATGAAAGGTGCACTCAACATAGTCTAACAGGCCTCATTTATAATAGCTTGCTCTTATTTATACTTGTTTATGTTTACTTTGACTAGATTTCTTTCTATGATCTGGACTCGTTATATACAGAGTGAAAGCTTACTAACAGCATTTGTAAGGATAGCTCTGACAGTGCATAACAGCTAATTAAAGAGGTTTTTTCATGCGCCATTACCACAACCTGCTTTATATCTGCCGTGGAGTTTCGGATGAAACGGAAGGTCTCAAGCAGGCATTAAGTCTGGCGCGGAACAATGAAGCACCTCTCAAAGTGTTGGTTATCAGCCCCGAATTTCCCAAAGAATTTCCTGATTATGAGAAAAAATATCAAGAAGCGCTGCTGACTCAAGCAGAAGCTTCCATCCAATCTACCAAAAAAGCTATCAAGCTGGAAGATGGCTCGGTGGATATTTCCATGGAACTGCTTAGCGATAAAACCCCCAGCATTAAAATCGTCCAGTACGTGTTGCAGCATGGTCATGACTTGGTTATCAAGGAAGCGGAGCTGTATGATGATAAGAACGGGTTCAAGGCGATCGATATGGATTTGTTAAGCAAATGCCCGTCTCCGGTTTGGCTGTGCCGCCCGATCAGGCAGTCTCGCCAGCAGATCCAAGTGGCGGTCGCGATTGATCCGGAATCACAGGAGCCTGCAGCGGAAAACCTCTCCAAGAGAATGCTGGAGTTGTCACGTTCGCTTGCAGATAGTTGCAGCGGTGAATTGCATGTTCTTTCCTGTTGGGATTATCAGTTTGAATCCTATCTTCGCGACAGCGTCTGGATAAAAATATCTGATGAAGAGGTTGCCAGAACTGTATTGAAAGCAGAGCAGGAGCACCGCGCTTTATTGGAAAAATTAATTGAGGTGTCGAATATTTCAGGGATATATCAGGTGCATCATCTGCGCGGCAAAGCGGACGATATAATACCGTCCTTTGTAAAGAATAAAGAGATCAATATTCTTGTAATGGGCACGGTTGCACGTACTGGTATACCGGGCTTCATGATAGGTAATACGGCAGAGAATATTATGCAGAGGTTAACCTGTTCTCTTATGGCATTAAAACCGCAGGGCTTTATCTCTCCGGTAAAGGTATATTGATATGAGGAGAAAAGATGCAAGACTCTGTGACGGCTCAGGAACAATCAGTATCTTGGCATACCTTACCAACTGATCACACTTTAAATCATTTCAAGACTTGCGCAGACGGTCTTGCCGCCGGAGAGGCAGAGGCGCGGCTGGCTAAAGTTGGTTTGAACCGCTTACCAAAACCGCTCAAGCAGAGCGCTTTCAAGCGTTTGCTATTGCAGTTTCACAATGTACTGATTTATGTGCTTTTAGGTTCGGCTGTTATGACCGCGGCGCTCGGTCATTGGATTGATACCGGTGTTATTCTTGCAGTGGTTATTGTCAATGCCTTAATTGGCTTTATTCAGGAAGGCAAGGCTGAAAAAGCGATGGATGCCATCCGTCATATGCTTGCCCCCCGCGCTAATGTTTTGCGTGACGGTGAGCGTATCAGTATTGAAAGTGAATATTTGGTGCCAGGCGATATCGTACTGCTGGAAGCGGGCGATAAAATTCCCGCTGATACCCGTTTACTGGTTACGCATGGCCTGTTAGTTCAGGAAGCGATTTTGACCGGAGAATCTGTTCCTGTCGAAAAACATACCGAGCCGGTAGCTGAAAATGCGCCGTTGGGCGACCGTTCCTGTATGGCATTTTCCGGGACGCTCGTAACATCAGGGCAAGGGAAGGGTGTGGTGGTGAGCACAGGCAGCCATACTGAGATAGGCCGTATTAGCGGCCTGATTTCAGAGCTGGAAACTCTTACCACCCCACTGGTGGCGCAGATGGGTGTTTTTGCCAAATGGCTGGCTATCCTTATTTTGCTGATTGCCACGTTGCTGCTGGCCTATGGCTATTATGTCGGCCACCAGGGTTTCATGGAAATGTTTATGGCAGTGGTCGGTTTATCCGTTGCTGCCATCCCGGAAGGCCTGCCCGCGGTGCTCACTATCACGCTCGCAATCGGTGTGCAGGCGATGGCCCGACGTAATGCCATTGTCCGGCGCCTGCCCGCTATTGAAACACTGGGCTCAGTATCTGTTATTTGCACTGATAAAACCGGTACGCTGACGCGTAATGAGATGATGGTAGGGTCAGTGCTTACGCAACGTCATCTGTTTACGCTGGAAGGAACCGGATATAAACCAAAAGGTGCCTTAAAGCTGGAAGATACATATGTATCACCTGCCGAACACCCGGTGTTGAAAGAGTTCGCTCACGTGGCGGCATTGTGCAACGATGCGGCGTTGCGTGAATGTGATGGTGTTTGGGAGGTGGAGGGTGATCCAATGGAGGGGGCGCTGCTTGCCTTTGCCGGTAAGATGGATATTGATGTTCACAGGGAACAGGCAGCTTGGGCGCGCACCGATGCTATTCCGTTTGATGCCGAGCATCGTTTCATGGCAACCCTGAATCATAATCATCAGAATAAAGCATTTATTTTTGTCAAAGGTGCCCCGGAGCAGATTCTTGCTATGTGCCTTAATCAACAGGGGGTAGACGGAAAACCGGAGGCGCTTGATTATAAATACTGGAATAAAAAAGCAGAAGCCATTGCCGGATTGGGACAAAGGGTGCTTGCTTTTGCCTTAAAACCGGTAAAACCTGAACATACCGTGTTGGAGCATATTGATGTGAAAGGCACACTGACGCTTCTTGGTATGGTCGGTTTGATCGATCCGCCACGTACGGAAGCAGTTGCAGCGGTTGCGGAATGCCACGAAGCAGGTATCCGTGTGAAGATGATCACCGGTGACCATGCCAGCACGGCTATTGCCATTGGCAAACAGATAGGTCTGCGAAGCCCGGATAAAGTACTGACGGGAGCTGATCTTGATGGCATGGATGATGTGACACTGCATAAGGCGGTGTTGAGTTGCGATATTTTTGCCCGCACCAGCCCGGAGCATAAGTTGCGGTTGGTGATGGCTTTACAGTCGCATGATATGACTGTTGCGATGACGGGTGACGGGGTAAATGATGCGCCTGCCTTAAAACGTGCCGATGCGGGTATTGCTATGGGGAGGAAAGGCAGTGAGGCCGCCAAGGAAGCTGCCGAATTGGTGCTGGCCGATGATAACTTTGCTTCCATTGTCGCTGCCGTACGAGAAGGCCGTACCGTCTATGATAACATCAAGAAGGTTATAAGCTGGACGCTGCCCACTAATGCGGGGGAAGCGATGACGATTATTATAGCATTACTGATGGGGCTGACTTTACCGATCACCCCTATTCAGATTCTGTGGGTTAACCTGATTACCGCTGTTACATTGGGTATTGCCCTCGCGTTTGAGCCTACCGAAGAAAACACTATGCGCCGGCCACCGCGTCCACGTCATGAGCCGCTTTTGACCGGGGGATTTGTATGGCACATCATATTGGTTTCGCTGTTGTTCCTTTGCGGTGTATTCGGTATGTATCATTATGCCATTGACCGGGGTTATTCGGTGGAACTTGCCCGCACCATATCACTCAATACACTGGTTGTGATGGAGATTTTTCACCTGTTTTTCATCCGCAATATTTATGGCACTTCGCTGACATGGAATGCGGTGCGCGGGACGAAAATAGTGTGGACAGTGGTGATCGTCATTACCATCGCGCAATTCGCCATTACCTATTTACCGTCACTGCAAGCCGTATTTGCCACGCAAGCTATCCCAATCCGTGACGGCGTGCTTATTGTTGGGGTCGGCATCGTCCTGTTTGCAATCATTGAAATAGAAAAGCAGATGCGCCTTACATTTCAACGGTTGAAAGGCGCCTGATTGGTGGACTTAAACTTCATACATGCTTCTCCCTTTTATGAGCTTACCGCGCTGGTCGTGCTGGCGGCAGTGATTGGTTTTTTGGGGTTGCTGTTACGTCAGCCTATGATTGTCAGCTTTATCGCAGTTGGCGTGCTTGCCGGGCCTTCGGCACTGGGCATTGTGCAATCACACGAACATATTGAACTGCTGGCGGAACTCGGTATAGCCGTTTTACTGTTTCTGGTTGGGCTGAAATTAGACTTAAAGCTGATACGAACACTGGGTTCGGTTGCATTGGCTACCGGCTTGGGGCAAGTGGCTTTTACCTCGCTTATCGGCTTTTTTATCGGCCTGGTGCTCGGACTGAATATGATTACCGCGCTTTATGTGGCTGTGGCACTCACTTTCTCCAGTACTATTATTATTGTTAAATTGCTTTCCGACAAACATGAGGTTGACTCTTTGCATGGCCGGATAGCCGTAGGTTTTCTGATTGTGCAGGATTTGGTGGTCGTGCTGGCGATGATGGTTTTATCTGCCTTTGGCATCGGTACGCAAGAAGGGACAGAAGGCTCTGCACTGACTCATATCGGTACAGTTTTGCTGTATGGCCTGATGATGCTCGGGTTTGTCCTGCTTTTTATTCGCTATCTGGCTACGCCGCTGGTCAGCCGTATTGCTCATTCGCAGGAATTGCTGATTACGTTTGCGATTGGCTGGGCGGCGCTGCTGGCTGCTATTGGCAGTCAGTTGGGTTTTAGTAAAGAGCTTGGCGGGCTATTGGCAGGTATTTCACTGGCATCCACTCCGTTTCGGGAAGCCATTGTCGCGCGGCTTTCCTCTCTTCGTGATTTTCTACTACTGTTTTTTTTCATCGCTTTGGGGTCGCAGCTTGATCTAGGTTTACTTGGCACACAAATCGTACCGGCACTGATTTTTTCCATCTTCGTGCTGATCGGCAATCCATTGATCGTGATGGTGATTATGGGAATTATGGGATACCGAAAACGTACCGGGTTCCTGGCCGGACTCACCGTAGCGCAGATTAGTGAGTTTTCGCTCATTTTCATGGCGATGGGGCTGACACTGGGTCATGTTTCGGCTGAGTCGCTTGGCCTGGTAACACTGGTCGGCCTGATTACTATTTCGCTTTCTGTCTACATGATCACCCATTCCCATAGTTTGTATGCCAGGCTGAAACCGTGGATAGGTGTGTTTGAGCGCAAAAAGCCATACCGTGAAGAAAAACTGGAGCAACAAAAGCCATTGACGCAAGGGTATGATGTCATCCTGTTCGGGCTGGGACGTTACGGTAAAGCCATTGCTCATTATTTGCAGCAAGAAGGCTTCAGCTTACTGGCCGTTGACTTTAACCCCGACGAAGTGCGGCGATGGCGCGATCGAGGGCATACGGTGATTTATGGTGATGCGAGTGATCCGGCTTTTATCAGCAGCCTGCCGTTGAAAAATGTGCAATGGGTGGTTTCTGCCATGCCGCAGCACGATATAGGTTTGACTCATGAAGATCCGCGCCTGTTGCTTATCGAAGGTCTTAAGCAGCAGCGCTTTGATGGCGGTATTGCCATTTCCACCCAGCAGTTGCATGATCAGGAAACCCTAAAAGAAAAAGGTGCGACGCTCATTTTATTCCCATTTTATGATGCGGCAGAACAGGCTGTAGCGCGGATGAAGAGAGCCGCATGAAAATATGGGTGGTTAACACCGGTTTTTTTGGATAATCCGGTCAGTCTTGTAAATGTAACAAAAATTAATCCCGGCGCTTGTTTATAATGGTCATGCGCGCGACAATTTTGCGATGGATGACGAAATTTACCATTTGGCGGAGCAGCTCGGAAAAGTGCTGCTATCCCGGCAATTGCACCTGGTGACCGCTGAATCCTGTACCGGTGGCTGGCTGGCCAAAGTGATAACCGATGTTTCCGGAAGTTCCGGCTGGTTTGAGCAGGGTGTGGTAGTGTATTCAAATGCTTCGAAACAGCGTTTGCTGAATGTGCCGGCTGCGACACTGGATACTTTTGGCGCAGTTAGCCGCGAGACCGCGGAGGCGATGGTCAGTGGGGCATTGTCCGGCAGACAGGATTGTGTCGGTGTGTCGGTTACCGGTATTGCCGGTCCGGATGGTGGAACTACCGGGAAACCGGTAGGTACAGTCTGGTTTGGCTGGGGGTTGGCGGATGGCAGTGTCAGCAGTCAGTTGTACCGGTTTAGCGGCGACCGGCGGCGTGTTCGGTATTTGGCGGTGGTTACCGCATTGAAAGGATTAATGGAGCGACTGGAAAAACATGAGCAAGTGTAAACGGTGGTTATTGAGTGTGTGTCCAGCGTTATTGCTGGCACTGGTACTGACGGGTTGTGGATCGGAAGTTAGCGATCCTGAGACAGGTCCGGGGAATACGCAAGACCAGCCGGTGGCTGGTGTTGATGACATGGCCGGCTTCGATGGAGAAAATCCAGATGGTGTCATTGATACCATGGAGACTGAGATGGAAGCCGAGGCCAGACTGCAACAGGAAATCATGGAACTACAACAGTCTTTGCAGGATGTTGAGCAGAAATATGCGGAGCTGGATGAGGAAATCAAGATAATTGATGAGTTGCTGGAGGAAACCGAGTCCGGCATTGAGGAAAAGGCCAGGGAACTGGAGCGCCTGGAAGGGTTGTAGGTGTTTTTTCCGGTCGGTCCAAATTGCTGCTGGCAACGGCGTGTTTATATGGGATAATGCGGCTGCTCTTTGGGGGCTTCGACTGAATTAAGAATGCTTTTTAGCGTATTAAAGAGGTTTATTATTGATGGACAATGATCGTAAAAAAGCGCTGGCTGCAGCGCTCACCCAGATTGAACGACAATTCGGTAAAGGTTCGGTTATGCGTCTGGGGGATAATGCCGCCAGGGCGGATATTGAGGCCATTTCCACCGGCTCGCTGACTCTGGATATCGCGCTGGGTATCGGCGGTCTGCCTAAGGGCCGTGTTGTTGAAATATACGGGCCGGAATCCTCCGGTAAAACGACATTGACCTTACAGGCTATCGCCCAATGCCAGAAAACCGGCGGCACCGCCGCGTTTATCGATGCGGAACATGCGTTGGACCCGGTCTATGCCGAGAAACTCGGTGTGAATGTGACGGATCTGCTGATCTCGCAACCGGATACCGGTGAACAAGCTTTGGAGATTACCGATATGCTGGTGCGCTCCAATGCGGTTGATCTTGTGGTTGTGGATTCGGTAGCCGCATTGACGCCGAAAGCTGAAATTGAAGGTGATATGGGCGACACTCATGTCGGTTTGCAGGCGCGTCTGATGTCTCAGGCCCTGCGCAAGTTGACCGCGAACATTAAACGCTCCAACACACTGGTGATTTTCATTAACCAGATCAGGATGAAGATTGGCGTGATGTTCGGCAACCCTGAAACCACCACGGGGGGTAACGCGTTGAAGTTCTACTCTTCGGTTCGTTTGGATATCCGCCGGATTGGTGCGATTAAGAAAGCCGATGAAGTGATCGGCAATGACACCCGGGTCAAAGTGGTTAAGAACAAAATGGCGCCGCCGTTCAGACAGGCCGAGTTTGAAATTCTGTATGGCGAAGGCTGCTCACGTGAAGGCGAGCTGATTGACCTTGGTGTGCAGCATGGTCTGGTTGATAAAGCCGGCGCGTGGTACAGCTGTGAAGGTGAGCGTATCGGTCAGGGTAAAGAGAATGCGAAAACATATTTAAAAGAACATCCTGAGCTGGCTGAGCGTATTGAGCGCGAATTGCGTGATAAGCTGCTGGTTAAACCCCGGGCAGGCTCTGAAGAGGCCGCCGTGGAGGAAGAGGCTGAAAAATCCGCTTAAAACCGAACATGCGGTTCGGGAAGTCGCACTCGGTTTGCTGGCCAGACGCGAACACTCCCGTCATGAGCTGGTATTAAAGCTGCGTAAGCGGGGTTGTTCAGAAAAAAACACCAACAAGGTTTTGGATGTGTTGGTTGAAGAGGGGATGCTGTGTGATGGTCGTTTTGCGGATGCATTTACACGTGCGCGGATTGACCGGGGTGCCGGCCCGATACGTGTCAGGGCAGAGCTGATTGCCCGCGGGGTTGCAGCGGAGTTGATTGACAAGGCACTGGAACAGTATCAGGACTGGTGGAACGACCTGGCGTTAGAGGTATATCAAAAACGCTATCAGAAAGAGGAGGCGCCATTGGAGTACGAACAACTGGCCAAGCGCGCAAATTTTTTGAAAAACCGGGGGTTTACCGCGGACCAGATTCGCTATGTATTAACGCAGAATTCCATGCGTCAATAAACAAACTGTCAGGGATGTACACAGTTACCGATTAATACCGCTTAGTTAGATTTTTTTTCATGACCAGTCTCGCAGAGTTACGCACAAAGTTTCTGGAATATTTTAACGGCCACGAGCACCAGGTCGTATCGTCTTCATCATTGGTTCCGGGCAATGATCCGACATTGCTGTTTACCAATGCAGGCATGGTGCAGTTCAAAGACGTTTTTTTAGGATCGGATAAGCGGTCGTATTCGCGTGCCGCCAGCAGTCAGCGCTGTGTCCGTGCCGGTGGCAAACATAATGATCTTGAAAATGTTGGCTATACCGCCAGGCATCATACCTTTTTTGAAATGCTCGGTAATTTCAGTTTTGGCGACTACTTTAAAGAAGGTGCAATTGAATACGGTTGGGAATTTTTGACTGGAGTTTTGCAACTGCCGCCGGAAAAGCTTTGGGTTACGGTTTATGAAGAGGATGATGAGGCGGCTGATATCTGGCTGAAGAAAATCGGTGTTGATGAAAAACGGTTCAGCCGCATTGGCGCGCATGATAATTTTTGGCAGATGGGTGAAACCGGTCCCTGCGGGCCCTGTTCGGAAATTTTTTATGATCATGGTTCATCAATTCCGGGCGGGCCGCCAGGCAGTCCCGATGAAGATGGTGATCGTTATATCGAAATTTGGAATTTGGTGTTTATGCAGTTTAACCGCGCTGCGGATGGTACATTAACACCATTGCCGAAACCATCTGTTGATACCGGTATGGGCCTGGAGCGCCTCGCTGCGGTGCTGCAGGGTGTGCACAGCAATTATGAAATCGATTTATTCAAAGCACTGATCAAAGCTGCCGCCGAGGCAACCCGTGCCGGGGAGGCGGATAACAACTCACTGCGTGTGATTGCCGATCATATTCGTTCCTGTGCGTTTTTAATTGTAGACGGAGTGATACCGTCAAACGAAGGTCGCGGTTATGTATTGCGAAGAATTATTCGCAGAGCCATCCGGCACGGTTATAAACTCGGTCAGGAGCAGCCGTTTTTTTATAAACTGGTCAAACCACTGGTTGAACAGATGGGGACTGCCTACCCTGAGCTGACAGAAGCACAGAGCAGGGTGGAAAAAGTATTGCAGCAGGAAGAGGAGCGGTTTGCGTTAACCCTGGATCAGGGTATGCAAATACTCGAAGGCACATTGAAAAATCTCAGCAGCAATACCATTCCCGGCGACGTGGTATTTAAGCTCTATGATACTTACGGGTTTCCGGTCGACCTGACGGCGGATATTGCCAGAGAGCGTGATCTGAATCTTGATATGCCTGGGTTTGAGCAGGCGATGCAGGCGCAACGTGAACGTGCCAGGGCCAGCAGCCAGTTTCAGGTTGACTTAAGTACACGCATCGAGCTTTCGGATGTAACCGAGTTTGTCGGCTATGATGATTTGGACAGCACAGCTAAAGTTGTGCATGTGTTGAATCAGGAAGGTCCGCTTGAACAGCTGCAGGCCGGTGACGAAGGTGTTCTGGTACTGCAGAGAACGCCTTTCTATGCCGAATCCGGCGGGCAGGTTGGCGATCGTGGCGAAATCATTGCTGACGGCGCGGTCTTTCAGGTTAAGGATACCCAAAAGCAGGCCGACGCAGTTTTGCATATTGGTGTAGTTAAAACAGGCGTATTCAAAGCCGGTCAGACTGTTACGGCGAAGGTGGATCAAAGCCTGCGTCATGCGACGGTATTGAATCATTCAGCAACGCATTTAATGCATGCGGCATTGCGCCAGGTATTGGGTACGCATGTGCAACAGAAAGGGTCATTGGTTGATGAGAGCCGCCTGCGTTTTGATTTTTCTCATTCTGCTCCGGTGAGCGAATCAGAGTTACGCGAAGTGGAAATGATTGTGAATAGTCGGATTCGGCATAATGATACAGCCGAAGCGCGTATTATGCCGATTGATCAGGCGAAAAAATCCGGCGCGATGGCATTGTTCGGCGAAAAATATGGCGATGAAGTTCGGGTGTTGTCGATGGGTGATTTTTCAATTGAGCTATGCGGCGGCACCCATGTTAATCGAAGCGGTGATATAGGTTTATTCAAAATTACCTCAGAGTCCGGAGTCGCAGCCGGTGTGCGTCGCATCGAAGCGGTAACCGGCCAACATGCATTGGCCTATTTTTATGCGAATGAGGAACGCCTGGATCGGATTGCACATACGGTTAAAGCCGCGACCGATCAGGTTGAAGCAAAAGTGGCGCAGCTCGCTGAGCGTAACCGCGCACTTGAAAAAGAACTGCAGCAACTTAAAGGGCAACTGGCGACGCGAGCCGGCGGGGATATTATGTCGAACGCGGTCGATGTCGGCGGCCTGAAAGTGCTGGCCGCACGTCTGGATGGTGCGGACAGCAAAACATTACGTGACACACTGGACAAGCTGAAAGATAAGCTGGGTTCCGGTGCGGTTGTGCTGGGCGCGGCGGAAGGTGATAAAGTCAGCCTGGTGGCTGGTGTGACCAAAGACCAGACTAAAAATATTAAAGCCGGCGAGTTGGTTAATTTTGTTGCCGGGCAGGTCGGTGGCCGTGGCGGTGGCCGGCCCGATATGGCGCAGGCCGGCGGGAATAACCCCGCGGCATTGGATGGTGCGTTAAACTCCGCAGTCGATTGGGTCAGGCAGCAGTTGTCGGCCAGCTAACATTTTCATTGCTTTAAACCGAGATGTCTTTATTAGTATTCAAATTTGGCGGAACCTCAATGGGCTCAATTGAGCGTATTGAGCATGTTGCCGGTAAAGTGATTCAGGCCAAACGCGACGGGCACGATATCGTTGTTGTTGTTTCAGCAATGAGTGGTGAAACCAACCGCTTGCTTGAAATGGCAAATCAAATCAGCGATAGCCCGGTGCCGCGTGAGCTGGACGTGTTGCTGTCCACCGGTGAACAGGTCAGTATCGCGTTGCTTAGCATGGCATTAGAGAAACAGGGTTTTTCAGCGCGCTCTTATACCGGTACACAGGTTAATATTTTAACCGACAGTGCGCATAACAAAGCGCGAATTGAACGGATTGATGATTCGCGTATCTGTACCGATCTCGGTGAAGGAAGTATCGTAGTCGTGGCCGGCTTTCAGGGTGTTGATGATAATGGCAATATCACAACACTGGGGCGTGGCGGTTCGGATACCACTGCGGTTGCATTGGCCGCAGCGCTGAATGCCGATGAGTGTCGGATTTACACCGATGTTGATGGTGTGTATACCACCGATCCGCGGGTAGAGCCCAAAGCACGGCGTTTGAGCCAGATTACATTTGAAGAAATGCTGGAGATGGCCAGCCTGGGTTCGAAAGTGTTACAGATCCGGGCGGTTGAATTTGCCGGCAAATACCAGGTGCCTTTACGCGTGCTGTCGACCTTCGAAGAAGGTGAGGGCACCCTAATTACATTAGAGGATGAAGATATGGAAGCGGCGAGAATTTCCGGAATCGCTTTTAACCGAGATGAAGCTCAGCTGACTATCACCGGTGTGCCCGATCACCCCGGTATTGCGGCGGGCATACTGGGACCGATATCGGATGCCAATATAGAAGTGGATATGATCGTGCAGAACGTGGCCGGTGACGATACCACCGACTTTACCTGCACAGTACACCGCGGGGATTATGACAAAGCCCTCGCAATCCTGTCGGACACTGCGAAAAAACTCGGTGCCCGCGAAGTGTCGGGAGATCCCGAAATTGTCAAACTGTCCCTGGTGGGTGTTGGTATGCGTTCACATGCCGGTATTGCCAGCAAAATGTTCAAAGCGTTGGCGGATGAAAATATCAATATACGGATGATTTCGACTTCCGAAATCAAAATTTCCGTCGTTATCGAAGAAAAATATCTGGAGCTTGGCGTACGTGCATTGCACAGTGCGTTTGGGCTGGAAGAAGATAACTAAAGCCGATTACCGGCTTAACACTACAACCTGCCTCGATTCACTCCTGCAAGCATCCGCCGGTGTTAGTTTATTCCGGCCCTGATCATTATGCCTATTGAAATTAGATTATATATATTCTAGGAATTAGACTTAAACGCATGAATTAAAAGAACTTTCTTGTCATATATGGGTCTATATTCTGCATTAAAACATTTTTCTAAATAAAATTTGATACTTACTATTATTGGGCATTGGTAGCGGTATATTAAAGAAATCTGTGCTGCAAGCCGTATAAGTAAGGTAAAAATGCATATATAATGCGGAACTTTGTGTGTTTCAGACCCGAATTAGGGCTGCAGGCGCACAAATGACGTTGAGAGTTCTATAAGGAGTAATAAAGTATGCTAATCCTCACGAGGCGTGTAGGTGAGTCTCTGATTATTGGAGATGATGTTAAGGTGACAGTACTCGGAGTAAAGGGTAACCAGGTGCGTGTAGGGGTCAGTGCGCCTAAAGAAGTATCAGTTCATCGTGAAGAAATTTACCAGCGAATCAAGCGCGAGCGCTCCGGTGGTAAAGACGACGGTTCGGGTGCAGGAAGCCCGGACAATAACGACACGAAATAGAAATAAAAAAAGGGCAGGGCCGGTTTTTCCGGCCCGTCAACGGCGACCCGCCGGTTCAAACGCAATCCTTAATGATAAAGCCCGAATCTTGGGTTAGAATATGCGCCTGCGCGAATACATCGCATAATGGGTGTAATAGTTTGCCGCGCACGGAGTAGGGCTGCGTTTTCCTTATTATTTTTAAATGCCAGCCGGTTTCACAAGGCAAAGCCCTTGTGAAAAACAAGCGTGCTCCCCGATCAAAAGAATGCGCCTTCAAGAGGCGAGGTGACATACAGCGTTAAATGATAAAGAGTGATTCAGTAACATTGGAGAGATGTGCCCGCTGGTCGGAGACCTGCGTAAAAACAAGCGGCGCTCCCCGATCAAAACAATGCGCCTTCAAGAGGCGAGGTGATATACAGAGTTAACCGATAAAGAGTAATTGAGTAAAAATGGAGAGATGGCCGAGTGGCTGACAAAATCGTAGGGAACGATTTTGAACTGCTGGAGGCAGGCCCCGAAGGGGTGAGGGCAGGACAGCCCGAATAGCGCGCTCCCAAGGGAGCGCCGTCGAACAAAGTAGCACGACGTTAAATGCAAAAATGAGTTTACAAATAACGGAGAGATGGCCGAGTGGCTGAAGGCGCTCCCCTGCTAAGGGAGTATACGTTAAAAGCGTATCGAGGGTTCGAATCCCTCTCTCTCCGCCATTTAACTATTTGATTTTGTTGTGTTTTTCCAGAATTTCCAAAATTTTGGGGACGTGGTGGGGATAATTGAAAATTTTCGGCATTGAACGAATGCGCGTTTAACGCCTGAATATCCTCTGACGGCCCCGTGATATTGATGGCGATCTGACCTTCAACACAAACTCCCTCAACATGTTCACCAGGTTCATTAGGCTGTTTTGGTTTTTCAATGATTGCCTGATCGCTCAATACAACCGAACGCTCAATCGCCAAATCTTTCGAAGCCTGCTTTTCCAAATTCGGATGATCTTCCCCGATCCAACGGCCATAATGCTTATGCAACATCGCAGTGGACGTATGCCCCAAATACTCCGCAATCCATTTCTCCGGATACCGCCCGCAGGATAACAAGCGACTCGCAAACGTATGCCGGCACTGATTAATGCCACGTTGTCGCAAACCGGCTTGTTTTAACAGTTGCGTCCAAAACCGTGCCGCCATATGCCGGGCATCACTGTACGGTTGATTCGTCTGGGAATTAAAAAACACAAACCGTAACAACTCTTTAGTGCGTGTTTTATTATCAAACTCCAATACATCGATCTCTACGGGCGGTTGCGCAAAGGTATAAGGTTTTTGCCTGAGTAATGCATCATAAGCCTGATCAAATAACTTTAACGTGCGCTGGCGTTTTTTCTTCTTCGGTCGTTTATACACGCCCATCACACAGGCCCGCTCAATCGACACCGTCCGCGCCTGCCAATCAATATCCTCATACGCAATCGCAATGCCTTCGGCTGCACTCACCCCGGAGAAACACGCAAACTCAATGTAATTCAATTCCTGAATCCTCTCTGTCGGCGTCGCCAGTAATCGTTGCAGTTCCTGACTGGAAAACGGATCAGCGGTGGTGACATCGGTCTCCAGGTATTTCAAATGGTCAAACGGGTTTCGATCAATCACCCCATCCAGGCAGGCATCCTTCATCACCGCGCGTAACGGCATCGCCAGGTTATTCACCGTTTTCGCACCTAACTCAGCCAACCCCTTAAACAACCAGTTTTCCAAATCCGTTTTTTTAATATCCTTAAACCCATACTGTTCCCAGCGTGGTTTCAAATGCACCCGAATATCTTTTTCATACCCTCGAACGGTACTGGGCGCACAAGTCACTTTTTTCAATGCCAACCAACGATCCAATGCATCACCGACCTTTTGCGGCACTTGCGCCGGAAACTGTTTCGCCCGCGGACTGTTCGGAAACTCTTTCGCATAATCAAAGGTATTGGTCGCGATTTTCTCCAGAATCGCCGCCCGTCGTTGAGCCGCATACTTAATGTTCGTGCGATTAATCGGCAAGCCTTTTAATGACTCCTGGCATTTCTGTTTATTGTAATAAAACACAATCCGAATTGTTCGACCGTGGATATCCACGCCGCACGGTAATTCAGTCATACCCTTAGGTAACTTAATCAGTCGCTTTTTCATAACGCCTCTTCAATCTCTATATATTCTCTGATTCAATCCAGATATCTGCTGCTCGCCAATTAATCATCAAATGACGATCCGGAGCGCGTTGCCAGATAATGCCTTGCGGCCAGATACCCTGGTAACATTTTTGCCGGATTGCCTCGTAACTGTAACCAGACAACGCGGCATACTGCTCGGCTTTCATAAATTTCGGTAGGGCTGCCGGTAACTCAGACGATGGTTTTAGGGCAGCCCAATAGTGGGCAATATCAATATCGGAACTCATACAATCATAATGACCTTCAATAAAATGAAAATAACTGGTCATCCTATTAACTCCCTGAAAAAATACCATCGATAAGTTTTCATCCGCTAAAGAATAAAAGTGCATTCCAATTAACACAAAAACTAAATGCCCCAAAGCCGAAAAACAGTTGTTAAAAAAGTACTCATGAACCAATACCATTATATCAAAATGCAACACATAGCTTTGATCAATAAACGGAATTTTAAACCGATTCATGGATACTTTACGCAATGGTCCTACCACTACATTTGTTGTAACGAAACACAACCCGTTGACCCTCAAACTCCATATCAGACAGCACAGCATCAATCGCCTGTGCGACATTCCAAAAAAAAGCATTGACCAGAATTTGGCTAGGGCTTAGGTTTCGGCACTGTATAACCGTTTTCTTAAACATATTGTTCTCCCATTTTTTCAACACATCCCCCGCAGGGGCTGGAAGCCCCAGATCAGCGCCGAAGGCGCGCCCACACGGTCTTCAGAGGGAGTCAAAAAAAGTTACTGCGGAATTGCGGTATTTAAGGAGGGCAGAGGAGGTTAAGCGGTCAGTTTTTTTGACGCACACGGAAGCCGTGTTAAACTTTTATTTGCCCTGCGGGGGAATTTAAAGACTACGATGTGCAGAGACGTTTATTTTTTGCATCAGGGCCGTGATTAGATTCTCCACTATCAAAGTGCTTATTAAAATGAGTACTAGCTGGCCACACGCACAACCAATGTTCCGATACCCCACCATCGGAATGCTTGTTAGAATCAGCTCGTCTATCTATACAATATCCATTGAGTTCCGATACCCCACCATCGGAATGCTTGTTAGAATCGGAGTATCGTTATAAGCCATCGATAATTAGTTCCGATACCCCACCATCGGAATGCTTGTTAGAATAATCTTACGGATAGCACTTAATGCCGCAGCGTTCCGATACCCCACCATCGGAATGCTTGTTAGAATTGCGATCCGCCGTGGCCGCCTCCTTGAATAGTTCCGATACCCCACCATCGGAATGCTTGTTAGAATCCAGGTCCTCACAACCCCGGTTGATGCATTGTTCCGATACCCCACCATCGGAATGCTTGTTAG
>JANQRI010000015.1 GCA_028284675.1 Gammaproteobacteria bacterium
TTGCATTCATCTGTTGGGCCTGAAAAAGCGCCAATCACCAACAGTAGGCGCTTTAAGCGAGGCGCGAGGAGAGAAGTTTGGTTATTCCAAATGAGCGACGCGCAACACCGAGTGGTGCTTTTTCAGGCCCAACCCGAAGGGCCGGGACCATTTTTGCGCCCGGTGGCGTTATCATTCGCTTATGTGGAATGACCACATCACGCTCATTCTGCCTTGCCGGACACAAAAACGGCTTCCGGCAGGTGTATGCAATTAGTGTGAATAGGCCCTAGGCCCTAGGCCCTTCTCGAAGCGATTGTGCCGGTGGGGCGTCTTAAGATAAGGCGGATTTTTTTATGATGCAGTTCTGGAAATGGTTTGAATGACGCAGCCTGGTAAATTTATAGCGCTGGAAGGTGGTGAAGGTCTTGGTAAATCCACAAACCTGGGGTTCATTCAAGCGTACTTGAAAGATGCCGGCATTTCAGTCTGTACTACGCGTGAGCCCGGTGGTACACCTTTAGGTGAGCAGCTTCGCAGTATTTTGTTGAATGAACCGGATCAGGAGATTACCCCTGATGCCGAGTTACTTTTGATGTTTGCGGCCAGAGCCCAGCATATACAAAAAATCATTCAGCCAGCGTTATTGTCGGGTAGCTGGGTAATCTGCGACCGGTTCACGGATGCTTCTTATGCTTATCAGGGAGGAGGGCGAGGTGTTGCGCCCACCCGTATTGCAACACTGGAAAGCTGGGTACAGGGTAAGCTGCGGCCTGATCTGGTGTTTTTATTTGATGCTCCGGTAGAGCTTGGTATGCGAAGAGCTAAAGGCAGAGGTGCAATGGACCGGTTTGAAAAGGAGCAGACGGTTTTTTTTGAAAGGGTTAGGGAGGCTTATCGCAAAAGGGCGGCTGCAGACCCTGATCGCTATAAGATTATCAATGCAGAGCACAGTTTATCGGAAGTTCAAGCTCAGATTGGTGAAGTGCTCAAATCTTATATTTAACTTTAAATAAATATTTTAAATATATGATTTATAATAATTTAATTGATAACCGGACTGTGCTTGGCGCGATTTTAAAGCATAAAGAAAAGCTACCGCATGCAATTTTATTGAGCGGCCCTGCCGGGGTGGGTAAGGCGCAACTCGCTTTCGAATTGGCAAAAGCTTTACTGTGCTTACAGCCGGGCGCTGATAATATTGCCTGCGGGCAATGCCGAAATTGCCATATGGTCAGTGCGATGACTCACCCTGATTTAATGTTGGTCGGACTGGAGCAACAAAGTAGTCAGAAAACCGCATCGGAAATAAAAGTGGACCAGGTGCGTTCCCTGTGTGTCAGGCTGTCTCATACCAGCCAGTTCGGGAGCTATAAAATCGCTATTATTGATCCGGCGGACCGAATGAATCGCAATGCTGCCAACAGTTTGTTGAAGACTCTCGAAGAACCGGCCGGTAATACGCTGATATTATTGCTTAGTAGCCGGCCATCAAAGTTACCGGCAACGATTCGAAGTCGTTGCCGGCATATCAAATTATCGGCTCAGACTTCGGCTGAAGCGCTTGACTGGTTGCGCCGCCATTATGCGGACCATGACGCGGAAAGCCTTTTGGCGGCAGCAGATGGCGTACCGCAAAAAGCACAAGTCATCGTAGACGAAGGCTTGCTGGATACCCGTAAAAAGTATTTTGAGTCATTCATAGCGATCGCAAACCGGGGTCAAGATCCGGTTGCGGTTGCCGCCATTTGGTGTAAAAGTTCGCCCGAATGGTTATTTACCTGGCTTTTAGGCTGGATAGAGGATCTGGTGAAGTTGCGTTTTGGTCAAAGCGATGCAAATATCAACCGGGATTTACAAAAAGACTTGCATGCGGTCTCCAAAAGCATAGACTTGAAAGCCTTGTATGAGTTTTATGATTATGCACTACATGCAAGCCAGTTATTGCATAAAAGTATTAATGTGCAGTTGCTGCTGGAGTCGGTGTTGATCAAATGGTGCAGAATTAGTCAGTCATTGAAAACATAATTCAATTAGGTATCTAAAAATGTCAGCATCCGGTCGCCAAGGGATATTATCCTTAACAATTAAAGACAAAGGGGCTTTATACGCCGCCTATATGCCTTTTATTAAAAATGGCGGTCTTTTTATTCCCACCAACAAGCCTTATAAAATCGGCGATGAGGTTTTTATGTTGCTTACGTTGATGGAGGAGAAAGAGAAAATTCCTGTCGCAGGAAAAATTGTATGGGTTACACCTGCCGGCTCTCAGGGCAATAAAACGGCTGGTATCGGGGTGCAATTCAGCGAACAGGATAATGGTCAGACGCGTAATAAAATAGAAGGTTATCTGGCTGGAGCACTGCAGGCGGATCGTCCCACCCACACGATGTAATTCTGTCTTTTTGGAGTCATTCCAAGCTTTTGCAGACACTATTGCTCTGCGATACAGCGCCTATTTCCAGGTTCAGAAAAGCTGTAAGGTGCCGCCAAACATCTTTATAGGCCGTAATATATATTTAGCCTGTTTTCTTGCGAAATAATCCGGTCGACTATGATCCTGTCCATGTCAATGTAAGGCGAGATAATTCAGTGCAAGAAGATTTTTACCGTGAAAATAGCTATGCAATTATCACAATATGCATAGTTATCATTATTGGGATTGCGCCGTTTGGTCTTTATCATGGTGTAACCGGTAGTTTATTCCTTTCAACGGTAAATATGACAATTGTTAGCGTGTCTACGGCTGTATTGGTTTTGGCACGCAAAGGTATAGCGCTCAAAGCCTGTGCTTATACGATAAGTTTTATTTGCACGGCGGCGACTATTTTTACAATACATTTGACTGGTTATTATGGCATTTACTGGATATACCCGGTAGCGCTTGTCAATTTTTATATGTTGAAGCCGAGGCCTGCAATCGCAGTTAATATTCTGATGTTAATTATTATTTCGCCGGTATTATCAAAACTACCCGATACTTTGTTAATGCCCAGAATTTTGGTGAGCTTTGGTCTTGTTAATTTTTTCTCATTAGTTTTTTCATCCAGTTTATACAAGCAGCGTCGTGAGTTAGCACGCCTTGCCAGAATGGATTCACTAACAGGTGCCGGCAATCGCCGTCACTTGATGGATAATTTACATGAGATGATTGCCCAATATCTGCGTTGGAAAACGCCGGTTTCAATAATTATTTACGATATTGATGCATTTAAAAAAATTAATGACACCTGGGGACATCGTTTTGGTGATCAGGTGTTGATTGATATCAGTCGGTTGGTAAAAAACAGGATTCGGGAAACTGATAAATTGTTTCGTTACGGTGGTGAAGAGTTTGTGGTGCTTGCATCGAATACGCCGCTGGAAAATGCCTGCTATCTGGCTGAACAATTGCGTGAAATAATAGATTCGGCTCAATTACTTCCTGATTATAGTGTCACATTATCTTTGGGGGTTGCAGAGTTAAAAGATAATGAGTCTGCTGATATGTGGTTGGAAAGAGCGGATAAGGCGCTTTACGCTGCAAAACATGCGGGACGCAATAGAGTAATGGCCAGTGATATGCATGAATCCAATGTTGTCTCGATCTCAAAGCAAACCTCCAAGCAAAAATTTTCTGCTTAAGTAAAGCTCAAGCTTTTTATTACTTTTGGTTACCTGCTATTACTTTCGTTTAATGGTGGCAGGTCTGTTTTTGTTGATCAGGATAAACCGAGTTAAATGACTTTAAGTTATTACTTTTGTTTATCTACTATTACTTTGGTTCAGGGTGTTTTTAAATGCTCGGAAATAATAGTGCTTTTTGACCGGTGTATTTTATTTTTGAAAGTGCGAACTAATACTTTTAGTAGGTATGAAATATTTGCGGCGTATCTTTGAAAAAGCGAACTAATACTTTTAGTGGGTACTACACATTGCGAAATTAATTTAATATAATCACCAGAATAACTGCTTGGCTTAAATTTTTTTTAAATGATTCCCAAAAGGGGTGCAGCAGATCATGGCCATGCTTATACAAGATCCAACTCAGATACCTTCTGCAGTGGAGTTATCTCCGAGTCATCAGCTTCCTTTTATGACCTATTCGGTCACTCAGCAGGCTGAGTGGGTTTCACAAAACGGTTATGTTTCATTTCGCTTTATTCCGGCGGAAGCGGAGCGTTTTTCTAAGCTATATGGTATTGCGGCTGCAAACCAGGAGCGCACGGCCGCGCTTGCGAAAAGCTCTGAGGCTCTGACTCAGCTGGAAACCCCGCCTGATCAGGCGACGGAAGAAGCGTTTAATGCTTATTTGCCTGCGCCGGTAACGGATGCGAAGCCGACTGACTCGGTCAGTGAAAACAGTAAACCGGGGCAAAGCCTTTTTGGCGGTATTCCGTTAGGGGCCGAATATCAGGCATTCAACTATGAGGCCGGATCTGGCAGCTTATCGGGAAACCGTGTCGAAATGATGGATATTGAGCTTCCAAATCAAAATGTTCTGGGTATGTCCCCCGGCTTTATTATGTTGGTTAACACCGGATATACTCTAACTTCAGCTGATCTTGCGGGTAAGTTGTTAAATACCTGAGTAATCAGGCGTCAGGCAGCTTTAACGCAGTTCCTCAACCCATAATTTAGTGGCACCGGCGACCGCGACCGGCATAGCCAGAAAGTTCAGCACAGGCACAATAGTCATTAGCATAATGATGCTGCCAAAACCAAGCAGCAATGCCCGGTGCTGCTTTAATTGCCGGCGCTGTTCGGCAAATATAATGCCGTGGTTGCCCATCGGGTAATCCATATACTCCAGTGCCAACATCCAGGTGCCGAAACTCAGCCATAGCAATGGCGCAAATACGTTAATTCCAGGAACAAAACTGAGAATAAATAATGGAATTACGCGGCTTAATAGATAAGCAAATTTAACAACCTCTGAAACCAGTGCATTTTTAATTGCAACGAGGGTTTCCAAAACGCGGCCGGATGAAGGCGGGCTACTGCCGGTCAGTTTTTTTTCGAGTTTTTCTGCGAGTAGACCGTTAAACGGTGCGCCGATCAGGTTGGCTATCAAAGTGAATGTATAAAATACCAGTATCATGATGAGTACTGCGAACAGCAACCAAACCAGCCAGCTTAGCCACTCCAGCCAGCTGGGCAACCAGGTGATCAATTGCTCGATACCCTCATTTGCACGGCTATAGGTGTACCAGATAACCGCTGCAAATGTTAAGGTGTTAACAATCAGGGGAATCGCAACATAGCGCCGGACACCTTTTTGTGTCATGAGGCCAAAACCGGCCAGCGCATACTTTGCGCCTTTAATGAAATTTGTAATCATGATTACAAATGCTCTTGCCTAATCGCCTTCAAACTCAATCAGTGAGAACACGCTGTGCCCGTTGAGCAGTTCCCGGCCTTTCAGGTCTGGTAGCTCAATAACAAAACCGCACTCAACGACATCGCCGCCCAGCTGCTCGACCAGAGAGATTGATGCTGCGGCGGTTCCCCCGGTGGCCAGGAGGTCGTCCATAATCAATATTTTGTCCCCGGGTGTGATCGCGTCTTTATGAATTTCCAGCGTGTTATTGCCATATTCAAGTGAGTAATCTTTACTGATGGTGGCAGCAGGTAACTTGCCTTGTTTTCTGACCGGGATCATGCCGATGTTTAGCCGGTCGGCAATAACAGAGGCAAAAATAAATCCGCGCGCATCAATGCCGACGACTTTATCGATACTTTTTTCGGTATACCGGTCTGCGAGAAGGTTGCATACTGATTGGAAAGCATCAGGGTCCTGGAGTAAGGATGTGATGTCCCGAAACATAATGCCGGCAGCCGGCCAATGCGGTACAGTTCTGATTTTATCCTTAAGGTTCATTTGAAATGCCCGGTGTTCGAGTTTAAATAATGAATAGCTTTATAAAACGAATAAATATCAAACTCAATGTACAAATTCTGTTTTTGCTTATGCTAGGCGCTGAGGCCAGTATTATCTTTGCAGACAATTCCGGGGCCGTGTTGACGACAGCCAAGTCGCATTATACACAGCAACAATACCGGGCTGCCATCAAGCTTCTGAAGGTGGCCGTCAAGGATTTCCCTGAATCGGCAGAGTTACATCACTGGCTGGGTAAAGCATATGGAAGAGAGGCACAGCGGGCGAATTGGTTAAGGGCGCCTGGTTTGGCGAAAAAGACGCGTCGGCACTTTGAGCGCGCGGTGGAGTTGGATCCTCAGTATTTACCGGGATGGCTGGATTTATTTGAGTACTATCTGGCGGCGCCCGGGTTTTTAGGGGGAGGACAGCGCCCGGCTGAAAGAGCCGGGATGCAGATTGAGCGGCTGGACCCTGTGCTGGGTGCGGAGGTTGCGGATCGGCTGCAAGCACGCTTTGATGCCGGGGATGACTGATTCGCTTGCAGGAGTTCCGGCACGTTTAAGGGGCCGAATTAAGCTGGAGCTGGTCGTATTGGCACTGGCCACAGTGGTTTTTTTGTTGTGTGCGCCCAAAAATACGCTTCTTTATACCGTTCTCGCGGTTCTTTTTCTGATCTATATTGCCCTGGGGGCCCGGTTTACATACCGGGTGATCTGGTCTTCCAGGGTATCTGATAGCTTATCCGCCTGGAAGTATACCGCTGCCTGGACAGCCCCTGTGTTGTTGGGGTTTGTTGCTATGGTAATTGTTCAGAAAAGCGATGTGAAACCGGTGGATATTGCATTCGTATTGCCGGCCTATTTTCTCTGGGCGTTGGTTCAGCAGACATTGTTTCAGTTTTATCTGCTGGGCCGCCTGCGGGTGATTTTTTCGCACTGGCCGGCCTGGTTGCTTTGTGGAGTTAACGGACTCGCATATGGGCTGGTGCATTTTCCGGACTACAGGCTGATTCTATTGACGGTGCCGGCAGGCTTTTTGTGGAGTTATTGTTACCTGCGTTTTCGCGCACTGCTGCCGCTCGCTTGCTCGCATGCGTGTTTGGCTGTCGGCTACTATGCGAGTGTCCATGGAAGCGGTTTACTGACTCGCTGGACCGGGGAGTTAGCCCGGATCAGCCAATAAATATGTAATCGGGCTATGAGTTATCGGGTGATTTCTTGTAAAATGCGCGGCGATTGTACACAAAGAAATCAGAGTGCTTATGGGTAATCCTAAAAATCGAAATGATAGGTCAGCGGTTAAGGTCGGACAGATAACGGTAGGGGGCGGTGCGCCTGTCGTTGTACAGTCAATGACAAATACCGACACGGCTGACGCCTTACAGACCGCAAAACAAGTTGCACAACTGGCCAAAGCGGGCTCAGAACTTGTGCGTATTACGGTAAATACGCCTGAAGCGGCGGCTGCCGTACCGCAAATCCGTGAGCAGCTCGATAAAATGGGCTTTGATGTTCCATTGATCGGTGATTTTCATTTCAATGGGCATAAGCTTTTGACGCAGTTTCCCGAGTGTGCACAGGCTTTGGCGAAATATCGTATCAACCCGGGGAATGTCGGACGCGGAGAGAAGAAAGACAGCCAGTTTGCGACAATGATCGAAATTGCGTGTAAATATGATAAGCCCGTCAGAATTGGGGTTAACTGGGGCAGCCTGGATCAGGAGCTCTTGGCCGCAATGCTGGATGAAAATGCCCGTTTGCCAAGACCTAAGGAATTAAACGAGGTAATGCGTGAGACCGTGATCAGCTCGGCACTGCAAAGTGCCCAACGGGCTGAGGAGCTGGGTTTGAGTCAGGACAAAATTATCCTGTCCTGTAAGACCAGTGCGGTGCAGGATTTAATTGCGGTGTACCGGGAAATGTCCGGCCGCTGTCGTTACCCGTTACATTTGGGGCTCACTGAAGCGGGTATGGGATCGAAGGGCATTGTCGCCTCTACCGCTGCATTATCTGTGTTGCTGCAGGACGGTATTGGGGACACCATTCGTATTTCACTGACTCCGGAGCCAAATGGAGATCGCTCTCAGGAAGTGATTGTCGCCCAGGAAATTTTGCAAACCATGGGGCTGCGTTCCTTTGTGCCAATGGTCATCGCATGTCCGGGTTGCGGCCGCACCAGCAGTACCTATTTTCAACAGCTGGCTAAAGATATTCAGTCGTATATTCGCACACAGATGCCTCATTGGCGGGAAAAATATCCCGGTGTGGAGGATATGAAAGTGGCGGTGATGGGCTGCGTGGTGAATGGGCCTGGCGAAAGCAAATATGCTGATATTGGTATCAGCTTACCTGGCACCGGTGAAAGGCCGGTTGCGCCTGTATACATTGATGGTAAAAAAGATATCACGCTGAAAGGCGATCGCATTGCTGAGGAGTTTCAGGAAATTGTTGAGAACTATATCGAAGGCCGCTATGGTTCTGACGATAAGTCCGATAAGGTGGCTTCAGGCTGATCTTTATAGCTTGTTAACAGGTAAGTATCAACACCTTATCGCGGAAGAGTGTAAGTATTGCTATGCTACGCGGTTGGCAAAACATCTGCTTAAGTTTGTTCGACGTATAACGCAAAGTTTATACTGTATTTATGATGATGCATGTATATGAGCAGCAGAACGTAAAGGAAGTCTGGGTTTTATCAGGTTTGCATAAGTTTGAATCATTTTTGGTCGCACACCAGATAACGCCGGGGCTAATATGGGCCGAGAGCGGCAATAATACGAATAAAAACTAACAGGAGGTAGCTATGCGGGCAGTCCTCGCTCAGCCGCGTGGATTTTGTGCAGGCGTTGTGCGGGCGGTCGAAATTGTTGAACTGGCACTGGATGTTTATGAGCCGCCGGTCTACGTGTTTCATGAGATCGTTCATAATCGGTATGTCGTGGATAAGCTTCGTAAGCGGGGCGCAGTATTTGTTGATGATTTGCATGAAGTGCCCGAAGGCTCAGTCGCAATCTTCAGTGCACATGGTGTATCAAATGCGGTCGTTGCGTTGGCTAAGGCGCGTAAGCTAGAAGTGATCGATGCAACCTGTCCACTCGTGACCAAGGTGCATCTGCAGGCACAAAAATACAGCAAACAGGGCTATAGTGTAATCATCGTCGGCCATATTGGTCATGAGGAAGTTGAAGGTACAATGGGCTCTGTCGATGGGCCGGTATATGTCGTATCGACTCCTGAAGAAGTGCTGACTCTGGAAGTGCCGAATCCGGAAAAGACAGCTTATGTGACCCAAACAACTTTGAGCCTGGATGATACCAAAGAGGTGATCAGTGCATTAAGCCGCCGTTTTCCTGCGATTGAAGGGCCGGGACTCGATGATATCTGTTATGCAACGCAAAACCGGCAGAATGCAGTACGTGAGTTGGCCAAGCAGGTTAATCTGATTTTGGTGGTCGGTGCGCATAACAGCTCAAATTCAAAGCGACTGCGTGAAGTCGGCGAGCAGTGTGGTGTTCCGGCTTATCTGGTACAGGATGCCACTGAACTTGATAAAAACTGGTTTGACAGCATTGAACGTATCGGTGTAACAGCAGGTGCTTCAACCCCCGAGGTGTTGGTGCAGGCAGTTGTTGACAGGTTGCGCGAGTTTGGTGTGACCGGTGTAGAGCAGTTGGATGGGGTCAATGAGGATGTCACTTTTCGATTACCCAAGCCATTACTGTCAGTTAAAGTTGAGCGGCGCTCTTCAAATTTCGCAGTACGTTAACAGTTAAGGAATAATAAATGGGTGTACCTTTAATTCAGCAGTACCGGGTCGGCAAATATTTATTGGCTCAAAAGCTTTTCGGCAAAAAACGTTACCCCTTGGTTTTGATGCTGGAACCTTTATTTCGCTGCAATCTGGCTTGTGCCGGCTGTGGGAAAATTGATTACCCGGATGAAATTTTAAATAAGCGCTTAAGTCTAAGCGAGTGCCTGGAAGCCGTTGATGAGTGCGGCGCTCCGGTAGTATCCATCCCCGGTGGCGAACCTTTGATTCACAAGGAAATGCCGCAAATCGTTGAAGGTATTATCGCACGTAAAAAATTTGTTTATTTATGCACGAACGCATTATTGCTAAAGAAAAACATACATAAATACAAGCCTTCTCCTTACCTGACATTTTCAGTTCACCTCGATGGTTTGCAAGACAAACACGATGCTTCGGTGTGCCAGCAAGGCGTATTTGATATTGCAGTCGATGCAGTAAAAGCTGCCCTCACTGCGGGGTTCAGGGTAACGGTTAATTGCACTTTGTTTCAGCAGGAAACCGCCCAGGAGGTTGCCGAGTTTTTGGATTACTGTGTTGAGCTTGGTGTCGAGGGCGTAACTATCTCACCTGGCTATAGTTATCAACGTGCTCCCCAGCAGGAGATTTTTCTTCGGCGTGAGAATAGTAAAAAACTGTTCCGGGAAATTTTCTCTTTGGGGCGTGAACGCAAAGGTAAGCGAAAATGGCGTTTCAATCAGTCCAGTTTATTCCTTGATTTTCTGGCAGGGAATCAGTCATATCAGTGTACTCCGTGGGGCAATCCGACCCGCAACGTATTCGGCTGGCAAAAGCCCTGTTATTTATTGGTGGATGAGGGCTATGCAAGTACCTTTAATGCGTTAATGGAAGAAGTTGATTGGGATGCTTATGGTACCGGCAAAAACCCGAAATGTGCCGACTGTATGGTGCACTGTGGTTATGAGCCGACTGCCGTTAACGATACTTTTGCAAGCCCTCTGAAGGCTTTAAAAGTGTTTCTGTTTGGTCCCAAAACAAGCGGACCAATGGCACCTGAACTGCCGATTCAGTACGATGAAAATTACAATGTCAGCCCATTGCCTCAGGTTAAACTCATCAAGCGCAAGGAAGAACATTCCTCAAGTCATCGTGAGGTCTCCTAGAGATAATTATTTGTACTGGTATTCACCGGTTCCTAGCGGGCCTTGATTGCAGCACATGATATACATATTGACATTTTTAGCCTCGACTTTTATCTGGCTGCTAATATTGCTGCTGCCCTGGCAACCCTGGCGGGTTCGCGAAATCTTCAATGTCGAATCCAAAAACAGCCATGCTTCATTAGATGATATTACTGTGTTGATACCGGCTCGTGATGAAGCTGAACATATTCTTGACACGTTGTCCGGTTTGGAAAAACAGGCTTCATATTTAAAAGTTGTTTTAATCGATGATCAGTCTTCTGATGATACTGCGGATATTGCAGGCCACTCCTCTTTGACTAATTTATCAATTGTTCACGGTGAGAAGCTGCCTGAAGGCTGGACCGGCAAATTATGGGCATTGCAACAAGGGCTGCGATTGGTTGATACACGCTATGTCGTGTTGCTGGATGCAGATATTGAGTTGCAGGCAGGAGTTTTATCAGCATTAAAAAGAAAAATGTGCTCGGAAGGTCTGCAGTTTGTATCGTTAACTGCAAAGCTTCGCATGGTTTCGTTTTGGGAAAAACTGCTGATGCCTGCGTTCGTGTATTTTTTCAGGCTGCTTTATCCTTTTGCATTGTCCAATAATCCGAAATTTAAAAAAATAGCTGCGGCGGCGGGTGGTTGCATAATGACCGAGACCAAAGTGCTGCGTCAGGTCAATGCGTTTGAAAGTTTGCGGGATGCTCTGATTGATGACTGTACGTTGGCCCGCTTGGTGAAGTCTCATGACCACCGCACCTGGATCGGTCTGACCCATACGGTGACCAGCCACCGGCAATACAATGCATTGTCCAATATTTGGGAAATGGTTGCCCGTACCGCTTTTACTCAACTTCGTTATTCCAGGTTGTTATTGTGTTTGGCCTCGGCATTGATGATTTTACTTTACTGCCTGCCTTTGACCGGCCTTTTTGTCAATATGCAAGGTATCAGGTTTTTAGCGCTGCTGTCTTTGTTATTGATGCTGATAAGTTATCTGCCAGTTTTGCGGTTTTATAATCTTGGGTTTGCGTGGAGTATAACGTTGCCACTGGCTGCAACATTGTTTCTGGTGATGACCTGGTCTTCCGCATATCGTTATTGGAATGGTCAGCGTTCGGCATGGAAAGGTCGTAATTATCAGCGTGAATCGGCCAATAAGGCGGCGATATGCGATTGATTCGAGCAGGTCTGGCTTGGTTTGCGATAGTCCCGTTACTATTGGTGTTTGGGTGTACCAGAAATATTCATACGGACTTTAACCCGGGTAAAAGCAATTTGGCTGCGGTAGCCAGTGATGCTGAGAAAACTCCATATGTTGAGTTATTCCAGTATAATCGTAAAGAACGACCAGAGGTTAAACAGCGCCCTTATGGGATTAAACACCGGTACTTGCGGGGTGGTAAATGGCATTGGGGTGTTAAAACGCATATCGGACCTCACCATATTCGTTTGCTGGAGTTTCCATCCGCCGGTGATAATGGGCAGCTGGGGAATAACGTAAAGGTACGTTTTTATCAAAGTAAGCGTCCTGGCGTTAAAAGTCTCGTTATAGTGCTGCCTATATATGGCAGCTATACCTATCCTACTGAAGAAATTGCTGCCGGCATCCGTGAGCGAAGCGGTGGAAGCACTAATGTCGCGGTATTTTTAGCAGATAACTTTTTGCTGGATTTTGAGGGTTTGGCTGAAGCGAAGAGTGAAGCTGAATTTATGCGCATAGCACGCCAGATGCAGCAACGCATTATTACCAGTGTGATTGATATCCAGCGTTTTATTGATTGGGCCGAGCTCCAACCGGATATTGATGCTGAACATATTGGTCTGATCGGTTTTAGTATGAGTGCACTGACTGCCAGCCTGGCGGCACTGTTGGAGCCGAGGTTAAATGCCACCATAATCACTATGGGGGCAGGGCATCCATATGAAGTATTAACGGTTTGCCCTGGGCGTCCGGGGCGTGCACGTGACAGCATCTTGAACCGTTTTAATTGGACCACGGCAGAATACCGGCAGCGAATGTATGAAGTGTTTCGACCATTGGACCCGGAAATATATGCAGGCCTGGCGAATCCGGAAAGTGTTTTAATGATTGATGCGCATTACGATGAATGTATGCCCGCTAAAGCACGCCACTCTTTATGGAAAGCGCTGGGTTATCCTGAGCGGGTCAGTTACCTGTACTCGCATAAAAAAGCATTTTTATCCATGACCCCGCTGGGTTTTTACTCAATGCGCAGGAATATATATCGTTTTTTTGATCGGCGACTCAGCAGTTCGACATTGTTGGCAGAGCGTTCTAAGTAATGGTAAAGACAGTGCAACAACTTCCGGCTGAAATTTGTATTGTAAAACCAATGATTCGGGTAACAAAATAATGAAGCTTACAGAAGCAGAGCAGCAGTTCCAATATGAGCTATTGCAGGGAGTCGCCAGAACGTTCGCGCTGACGATTCCGCAGCTGCCTGCTACATTGGCACCGGTAGTGGCCAATGCCTATTTATTATGCCGTATCGCCGATACAATAGAGGATGAGCAAGGAATAGCTGCTGAGCGTAAGCGTGAACTGTCTGAAAGCTTTATTCTGGTGGTTAAAAATAAATATCCTGCAGAAAAGCTTGTTGATGCTCTACATCCGCTTCTGTCAGAGCAGCGCCTACCGGCCGAGAAAGAGCTGATTCGGCAGATTTCCAAAGTGGTTGCCATTACTCACCGGTTTAATTCAACACAGCGTGACTCATTGGAGCGCTGTGTGCAGGTGATGAGTGAAGGTATGGCCTATTTTCAGGCCAATGCCGGTGCCCGGGGCATGCTTAATCTCGGCAGATTCAACAGTTATTGCTACCATGTTGCCGGTGTGGTTGGTGAAATGCTTACCGAGCTGTATTGTGATTACAGCCCGGAGATGGCCAACAATAAAGATCAGCTCATGGTTTTGGCGGTATCTTTTGGCCAGGGACTGCAAATGGTCAATATACTCAAAGATATCTGGGAAGATCTGGAGCGGGGTATTTGCTGGTTGCCACGGGATGTATTTTTTGACTTTGGCTATGACCTCGACAATCTGCAGGAACATCGTTTCGAAAAATCATTTGGCGATGGTTTGGCCAGAATGATTGCAATTGCGCACGCACACCTGCAAAATGCAATGCAGTACACCCTGATAATTCCAAAACAAAATAAAGACTTGAGGAAGTTTTGTTTATGGGCGATCGGGATGGCTCTTTTAACGCTACGCAAAATTTACCGGAAGCCTGATTTTTCATCCGGCCAGCAGGTTAAAATTTCGAAACGCAGCGTCCTCGGAGTTGTCTTGTTAGCGAATATGGCAAAGCGTAGTGATACAGCACTGAAATGGCTGTTTAAGCTGGCGGGTAGCGCATTGCCTGCCCCAGTTAATGCGTCCACCTCGAATTCACATGAACACATAAGAGAATGGTTTAATGCTAGATCAGAGCTCTGAGCATGTATTGCAGGCTGAGGCCACCTCAGAAGCGCTCACAAAAGAGCCCGCGGGTTTTGTTGGGTCTGTAACAGAAGCGATAGAGGCAGCTTCTGCGGCACTATTTCGTCTACAGCACGCTGATGGTCACTGGTGTTTTGAACTGGAGGCCGACTGCACCATTCCGTCCGAGTACATCCTGATGATGCATTTTCTGGATGATGTGGACTCGGTATTACAGGGCAAAATAGCAAATTATATTCGCGGCCATCAGGCTTCACACGGTGGTTGGCCTTTATTCACAGGTGGTGATCTGGATATAAGCTGCTCAGTAAAAGCCTACTATGCATTGAAGATTGCCGGCGATAACCCTGAAGATGAGCATATGGTTAAAGCGCGGGAAGCGATACTTGCCGCTGGTGGAGCAGCCAGAAGCAATGTGTTTACCCGTATACTTCTAGCAATGTTCCAGCAGGTTCCTTGGCGGGCAGTACCGTTTATTCCTGTTGAAATGTTATTGTTGCCCCGGTGGTTTCCATTCCACATTTATAAGATTTCATACTGGTCACGTACGGTATTGGTGCCGCTTAGTATTCTCTATAGCCTGAAAGCAACCGCAAAAAACCCTGGCAATGTCGGTATTCGTGAGCTGTTCACCACAGACCCGGAGGAAGAGCGCGATTATTTTCCGGTTCGCTCGAAATTAAATACCTTTATTTTGGGTTTTGAACGTTTTGCACGTTTGTTCGAACCATTGGTGCCGGATTTTCTCCGTAGGTTTGCGATAAAGAAAGCAATGGATTGGTTGTTGCCACGTTTAAACGGTGAAGATGGTCTTGGCGGTATTTTCCCGGCGATGGTGAATATCTATGAAGTATTGGTGCTTTTGAACTACCCGGAAGATCATGAATACCGTGTGATGGCCAAGCAGGCGTTGCTAAAAATGCTGGTTATTGACGGCGATAGTGCATATTGTCAACCGTGCTTGTCTCCGGTCTGGGATACTGCGTTAACCGCTCTGGCATTAAATGAAGCGGATTTTAAACCACAAAGCGCATTGTACTCAGCGCTTGACTGGCTTGCAGACCGCCAAATTCGCGATGTGGACGGAGACTGGCGGGTGCGCGCACCGGGCCTGGCCGGAGGCGGATGGGCGTTTCAATACCGAAATGACTATTATCCTGACATTGATGATACCGCTGCTGTGGCTTGGGCAATGTTGGAGCTTGACGCGGATCGTTACCGCGAGAATTTGGATTCTGCGGCAGGCTGGGTCATGGGTATGCAGTCCAAAAACGGTGGGTTTGCGGCATTTGATAAAGACAATACCTACTATTATCTTAATGAAATCCCGTTTGCAGATCATGGCGCATTACTGGACCCGCCAACCAGCGATGTGAGTGCACGTTGCCTGACTTTGCTCGGTGATCCCAATTACCGGCAAAAAAAATCATATGCCAAGACATTGCAGCGCTGCATACAGTATTTGCTTGATGAGCAGGAGAAAACCGGTGCCTGGTATGGGCGTTGGGGCACAAATTATATTTATGGCACCTGGTCAGTCTTAACCGGTATGGAAAAAGCCGGTGAATCACCTGAGCAGCTACCGATTAAGCGTGCGATTAAATGGTTGAAGAGCGTTCAACGTGAAGATGGTGGTTGGGGTGAAGATAATAATACGTATCTGCAAGCGGAAATGGCCGGCAGGGCGGATCACAGTACCAGCTTTCAGACTGCATGGGCATTGCTGGCATTAATGGCTGCTGGAGAAGTTGACTCGATAGAAGTGAAACGCGGCATTGAATATTTGCTGGAGCAGCAGCAGGAAGGCGGGCTTTGGTGCGATAATGTATTCACTGCGCCAGGTTTTCCCCGGGTGTTTTACCTTAAATACCATGGTTATAGTAAATTTTTCCCGCTATGGGCATTGGCCCGTTACCGTAATCTTCGCTTTGCCGGCACGAGCTGAATTCTGCATGGTATGAATCTCGGTATCGTTACCGCTTTGCCGACGGAGACGGCGACGCTGGTTTCCCGGCGCGTCAGGATCAGAAAAGTATATTCTCTAGGCGACAATGCATGTGTTATTGCATCCGGGATTGGCCCTGAGAATGCGGCTGATGCGGCAAAACAATTAGCCAATCAAGGTGTACAAAGGTTATTAAGCTGGGGCTTGGCCGGTGGTTTGGATGCGAGCATAAAACCGGGTGTGTTGTTGTTGCCGAAAGTGGTGATTACACAAAACAAACGTATAAATACAGATTCAACATGGCGCAGTGAATTAATCGAGTTGCTGCAAAACACATTTACTATTGATGACAAACCACTTGTACAAAGTGACAGAGTTTTGAGCAGTCAGAATGCAAAACATCAGTTGCATGTCGATACCGGGGCTGCTGCTGTGGATATGGAGAGTGCCGCTGTTGGGGAGGTCGCGTTACAAGCCGGTATCCCATTTGTGGTGTTACGGGCACTGGCCGATCCGCTGGACTTGAGCTTACCGGTGGCTATACAAAAGTCGATCACAGCATCCGGCAAACTTCGCAAGTTGAGGTTTTGTGCCGAGCTGATATATCGGCCTCATGAGCTAAGGTCTTTTGTCAGGTTGGCCCGCTACTCTTCATGCGCTCTTAAAAACCTGCAACGTGCCGCCAACAGTTTGAATCCAGGCTTTGGCTGGAATAAAAAATGACGGTATTGCTAACTGGAGCATCCGGTTTTGTGGGTTCTGCGGTTGCCAGGCGCTTGCTGGCTGAAGGCCAGTCAGTGCGTGTATTGTTACGCGCCGGTAGTGATCATCGCAATATCGCTGAATTACCTGTTGAAACGATTAATGGCGACTTATTGAATCATGCATCACTGCGGACGGCTTTAAGTGGTTGCAAAAGTTTATTCCATGTCGCCGCAGATTATCGTTTATGGGCACGTGACCCGTCAGAAATATATAAAACCAATGTAGATGGGACGACCAGCTTGATGCTTGCAGCCCTGGAGGCCGGTGTAGAGCGGGTCGTCTACACCAGCAGTGTGGCAACTTTGGGTTTAAACAAAGACCGCTCACCGGCCAATGAGTCTACGCCGGTAGGGCTGCAGGATATGATTGGCCATTATAAGCGCTCCAAATATCTGGCTGAGCAGAAAGTTTTGGAGATGGTTGATCAGCACGGCCTGCCGGCTGTTATCGTTAACCCGTCAACCCCTGTTGGCCCACGGGATATTAAGCCTACGCCAACTGGTAAAATGATTGTCGATGCAGCCAGCAACAGGATACCGGCGTATGTGGATACCGGTCTTAACCTGGTACATGTTGACGATGTTGCGGAGGGGCATTGGCTTGCCTACCGATTGGGCCAGGTTGGGGAACGCTACATATTAGGCAATGAAAACCTCACCTTAAAGCAGATTCTTAAAAAGGTTTCGTATATAGCCGGCAGCCGTGAGCCTTATTTGAAAATTCCGCATGCTATTCCGCTCGTGGCTGCATATCTGGCTGAAACCTGGGTCGGCCTGATCGGAAAAGGTGAGCCTGCTGTCAGCATCGATAGTGTCAAAATGGCTAAAAAATATATGTTTTTTTCAATCGATAAAGCCAGGCAAGAGCTTGGGTTTTCTCCGCAGCCGGTAGATGGGGCTTTACGGGCTTCGATTGAGTGGTTTCAACAAAACGGGTATTGTCGTTAGTTTGGTAGATGCACCATTGGCGCCGGTGCCCAGTCTGCCAATTGATGTTCTGCGATGACCGAGGTATAAATGCCGCCACGGACATTGAATTTTGCGTTAAGCCGCATAAATCGTGGTTTACAGCATAAGGCCAGATCATCCAGAATCGCATTCGTGACAGCCTCATGGAATGCGCCGATATCGCGAAATCCGGCAATATAGAGCTTTAGTGATTTGAGCTCGATGCACAACTGGTCAGGAATGTACTCCAGGTGTAGTACCGCAAAATCAGGTTGGCCAGTTTTTGGACAAAGACAGGTAAACTCCGGAATATCAATTCGGATGGTATAATCGCGGTCCGGGCTGGGGTTTGTAAAGGTTTCTAGTGCGTGATTCGGAGTATCGGGCATATTTCGTTCCGTTTGTGTTAGAAGATACGATATTATTGTTAGATTAAGGGCTATATTTCAAATGCGCCTACATAAAATTAAATTAGCCGGCTTTAAATCTTTTGTGGAGCCGACGTCAATTGCATTTCCGAGTAATCGGACCGGAATTATCGGCCCGAACGGTTGCGGAAAATCCAATGTGATCGATGCGATACGCTGGGTTATGGGTGAAAGTTCAGCCAAACAGCTGCGCGGTGACTCAATGGATGATGTGATATTTAACGGCTCTTCCGCAAGGCCGCCGGTCAGTCGGGCCTCAGTGGACCTTATTTTTGATAATTCCGAACATTCTCTGGGCGGTCAGTACGCCAATTATAATGAAATTTCGGTTCGCCGGGAGGTTACCCGTGAAGGCCAGTCTCAGTATTTTCTGAACGGCACCCGCTGCCGCCGGCGTGATATTGCTGATATTTTTCTGGGCACCGGCCTCGGGCCACGCAGTTATGCGATTATCGAGCAGGGTATGATTTCACGCATTATTGAGGCAAAGCCTGAGGAGTTGAGAGTATACCTGGAGGAAGCAGCCGGAATTACCAAATACAAAGAACGCCGGCGGGAAACGGAAAACCGAATTCGTCATACCCGTGAAAACCTGGATCGGCTTGATGATTTGCGCGAGGAGGTTGAGAAGCAGCTCAATCACCTGAAGCGCCAGGCAGATGCGGCCCAGCGGTATAAAAAGCTTAAAGCTGAAGAGCGTCGGTTAAAGGCGGAGTTGTTGGCATTGCGCTGGCAGGCACTGAATGAACAGGTGCAAACCGAGCAAACAGCTATCCAAGAGCAGCAGACACAAGTTGAGGCCGTACTGGCTGAGCAGCGCTCTGTGGAGTTATCGATTGAGCAGCAACGTGAGGCGCATACTGAAGCAAACGAGTCGCTTAGCGGCATTCAAGCCGAGTACTATCGGCTGGGATCTGAAATATCACGTAGTGAGCAGTCGATTCAGCACCATAAAGATACCCGTGAGCGGCAAAAACAGGATCTGGATAAAATTAATGGCGCATGGCAGGAATTACAGCAACATGTTGAGGAAGATAAGGCCAAGCTTGTAGATGTATCCCAATCAATCGCAGATAAACAACCGGTATTGGATTCTTTGCATGATAATCAACATCACTCATCTGTGAGGCTGAGTGAAGCTGAAGAGGCAATGCTTGGCTGGCAGCAACGCTGGGAAACATTTAACCAGCAAGAGTCGGCTGCAACGCAGAAAGTTCAGGTAGAGCAGACCCGGCTTGAGCAGTTAAAGGAGCACCTGGAACGGCTTGAGCAGCGTTTTGCCAAATATACTGAAGAGCACAACGGGTTGTCTGATGCATCGCTCAAAAATCAATTGGAAGACCTGTTGCAGGATGAATCCCGCCTCGGCGACGAAGTGGCTCAACACCAACAGGCAATACAGCAGTCTAACGATAGTATTACTGCTGCGCGAGAAAGCATAGAAACTTTTAGTGGCCGCTTAAATGACAGTCAAAGTGAAGCGCAGGAATTGCGGGGCAAGCTGGCATCATTGGAGGCTTTACAGGAAGCTGCACTAAACAAAAATAAAGAAGGTGTTGTTAAGTGGCTTGAGAAACAGCAACTGGAGAAGCAGCCGCGACTGGCAGAATGCATGAAGGTTGAGCCGGGCTGGGAATTGGCGGTGGAGACAGTCATGCAGGACTGTTTAGAGGCAGTGTGTATCGATGGTCTGGATGCGGTTGCTGCCGTATTACCCCAGCTGGAACAGGGTTTTGTAATGCTTGTTGATCAAGCGGATGCCGCTGTGGCCGGTACTGATACTAAAAGTGAATATCTTGCGGATAAAGTTAACTCAGGCATGTCTGTGCAGCCTTTCCTGGAAGGTATTTATGCAGTTGATCATTTGGATCAGGCACTTGCAATGCGTGGCCGGCTTGCATCTAAAGAGTCAGTTATCACCCGCGAGGGTATCTGGCTGGGACCTAACTGGATACGGGTTTCCGGTAAAGCCCGTGAACAGGGGAGTGTATTGGCACGTGAACAGGAAATACAACAGACCCGCACACAACTGGGCACTTTGGAACAAGCCATTGAGTCATTGCAACAGGAGTTTGCCGACAACAAACAGCTGCTGATCACCCAAGAAGAGAGACGGCAGCAACTTCAGGAAAAGCTACAGACGCTGAGTAGCAGGCATGCGGATAGCCGTGCCGAAGTTAATAGTATCAAGCTGCAACTTGAACAGCTTGAAAAAAGGCGCAGTGAGCTGACACATGAAATTAAAGAGATTGAACGGCAAAGTGAACAGGATCGGCAGGCCCGGCAACAGTCTCTGGAAAATTTACGTGTAGCGGAGAGTCAGGTAGCTGAGAATGCGGATAGCCGTCTTCATTTACAGGAAGAGCGTGAGCGGTTAAATAATGCGTTGCAAGGAGCGCGCGAGCATGCGCAGTCTGATAAGGATGCATTACATGAGGTGGCTTTAAGCCTGGAGTCTATGCGTTCAGTGCAAAGCTCTACCGACCGTAACCTTGCCCGGATGCAGCAGCAGCTTGATCACCTGGGGTCACGCCGGCAGGAACTGGAAACTGCATTAGCGCAGGGAGATGAACCGATTAAGGCCAAAGAGGAAGAGCTGGCCGGTCTGCTTGAAAAGAATATTATAGTTGATAAGTCACTCGGTGAGGCTAGAGCAAAAGTAGAGCTGATTGACAAGGAAATACGTGAGTTGGAATCCAAGCGTCAGGCATTCGAAGAACAGGTTCAAACGATGCGTAATGGTTTGGAGCAGCTTCGCTTGGCGGCACAGGAAATTCGGGTAAGGTGCCAGACGATCAAAGAACAGCTTGAGGAAACTGAGTTCAATCAGGAGATTTTATTTAAGGAAATGCCGGATGAAGCAGACGTGGACAGCTGGTCAACCCGGGTAGAAAAGCTTGAGCAGCGTGTGCAACGTATGGGTGCGATTAACCTTGCTGCGATTGATGAGCATAAAGAGCAGTCAGAGCGAAAAGAATATTTGGACGCCCAGCATCAGGACCTTATTGAAGCACTCGAGACATTGGAAAGAGCAATTAATAAAATTGACCGTGAAACACGTGCCCGTTTTAAAGAGGTTTTCGATAAAGTAAACGGACATATGGGAGAAATGTTTCCGCGCTTGTTTGGTGGTGGTCAGGCGCATTTGGAAATGACGGGTGATGACTTGCTTAGTACCGGCGTGGCGATTATGGCGCGCCCGCCGGGGAAAAGAATTACGAATATCCATTTGTTGTCAGGTGGTGAAAAAGCGCTGACAGCAGTAGCGATGGTATTTGCCATCTTTCAACTAAACCCGGCACCTTTTTGCTTGCTTGATGAGGTGGATGCACCGCTTGATGAGGCCAATGTGAGCCGTTTTGGTCAGATGGTCAAGGAGATGTCTGAAAAGGTACAGTTTATAGTTATAACGCATAACAAAACCACGATGGAGATGGTTGATCAGCTCACAGGTGTCACAATGCGTGAGGCCGGGGTATCGCGTATCGTAGCTGTTGATGTGGATGAAGCTGTTAAACTGGCAACCGCTTAATAACGGGTTATATATAGCGGTATACTGCTGGTAAAAAGTCCGGAGGTAAGAGTGAGTACTTTGCGCATCGTATTACTTATTTTCGGTATTTTACTGGTTGCCGGGATTTACTTTATTGGCAGGCGTAAAGAGTCTGAAAAAGTATTACGCCGGGAGCCGGCATTGGGGGAAAAAAATGAGCAGGTCACCGGTTTTGTTCGGGAGCCGGATTTGGCAACACCGCTGGCTTTTGAAGAGCCTCCTGCGACACAAAAATTATCCCCGGAACTTACCGTGTCATCACCAGAGTTTGATGCATTTCCCAATGATAACGATGTCAAATTTGAGTTTGACACGATTAAGTCCAAAGCGGTACAAAACGAAGACAGCGTAGAAGGCAGGCTTACCCCTTTGTTGCATGATGAAGAGCTTGTGATCATTAATTTATTTGCGCAGGAGTCGAGTTGTTTTGAAGGATCAAATTTATATCGTGTACTGGAAAGTCATGGGTTTAGCAAAGGGGATCGTAATATTTTTTACTACACTGATAATAATGCGAGGTTCAGTGTTGTAAATGTTTTTAAGCCGGGTTTCTTTCCGGATATACCGGATAACTTCTCAACAAAAGGTATTGGAATAGTATTACAGTTGCATGATGTCAAACAGCCGCTGTCGGCATTCGAACAAATGATTGCCGTCTCGGACAAGCTTGCAAAAAGTCTTAATGGTCGTCTGCATGATGCACAGCGGAGTTCACTAACTCAACAAACCATTACTTATTTACATGAGCATGTCCAGCAGTATCAGAATAAGCATTGTGTATGAGCGCATCTAAAGATACCGCATCAACTCAGATCGAGCAGTTACGTAAAGAAATAAATCAACATAATTATCGATATTATGTGCTGGATGAGCCGGCAGTTCCTGATGCCGAGTATGACCGGCTGTTTCAGCGGCTGCTCCGTTTGGAAGAAAAGCATCCCGATTTGATATCACCGGATTCACCGACTCAGCGTGTCGGTGCAAGTCCGCTTTCCGCATTTGATGAAGTCAAACATCATATTCCGATGCTATCGCTGGCCAATGCATTTGATGAAAAAGAGTTACACGCGTTTCATCGCCGGTTATGCGAGCGCTTGGAAATAGATGATGCCATTGAATATGCTGCTGAACCCAAGTTGGACGGTTTAGCGGTCAGTATTATTTATACTGATGGGGTGTTGACGCGGGCCGCGACACGCGGAGACGGGTATACAGGGGAGGATATTACCCAGAATATTCGTACGATTGACTCTGTGCCATTACGGCTTTTGGGTGCAGGTTATCCGAAAACTATCGAAGTGCGTGGAGAAGTGTTTATCTCCAAAAGTGCATTTGATGATATGAATGCTAATGCAGAGGCACATGGTGAAAAAGTATTTGCTAATCCGCGTAATGCAGCAGCGGGTAGTTTACGCCAGTTGGACCCACGGATTACGGCAAAACGGCCATTGGAAATTTATTGTTACTCTGTTGGTTGGGTTGAGGGCGATGGCTTGGCTTCAACGCATAGTGAAATACTTAATAGCTTAAAAAGTTGGGGGTTACGAGTTAATCCGGAAACTACTATTGTAAGTGGGCCGAATGAGTGCTGGGCTTATTATGAAAAAATAGGAAAGAAGCGTCAGCAATTGCCATACGAAATTGACGGCGTAGTTTTCAAAGTCAATGATATTTTATTACAAAATAAACTGGGTTTTGTTTCACGGGCACCGCGCTGGGCGATAGCCTGTAAATATCCTGCGCAGGAAGAGTTAACAGTTGTTTTGAATGTGGAATTCCAGGTGGGACGTACTGGTGCATTAACACCTGTTGCAAGATTACAGCCTGTTAATGTGGCAGGTGTTACCGTCAGTAACGCGACTTTACATAATATGGATGAAGTTGCCCGCAAGGATGTACGAGTCGGAGATACTGTCGTGGTTCGGCGTGCTGGTGATGTGATTCCGGAAGTTGTTCGTGCACTTAAAGAACGCAGGCCTAAAAGGACACGCAGGATTAAGTTACCTCAACATTGCCCTGTATGTGGTTCCGAAGTTGTCCGCGCTGAGGAAGAGGCAGTTGCGCGCTGCACAGGAGGTCTTTACTGCGCTGCTCAGCGCAAAGAAAGCATAAAGCATTATGCCTCACGTAAAGCAATGGATATCGAAGGCTTGGGTGATAAACTGATTGAGCAATTGGTAGAGCAAGGATTGGTTGAACATGTCGATCAACTCTATGAGCTTCGTTGCGAGCAGCTAACGACACTGGAGCGTATGGGGGAAAAGTCTGCGAAAAATCTGATTGCTGCACTTGAAAAAAGCAAGCTGACAACGTTTGCTCGTTTTATATACGCTTTGGGTATTCGGGAGGTAGGGGAAGTCACTGCCTCCAATCTTGCAAATCATTTCGGTAATATAGACAGTATTATAGGTACAGATGAAGTAGCTTTACAGGAAGTGGCTGATGTTGGGCCGATTGTTGCGAAACATATAGTCGTTTTCTTTCAACAGCCACACAACCGGAATATTGTGAAAAAATTGATTACTGCAGGAGTGCACTGGCCTGAGGTTCAATTGGTATCAGTGCTGGAAAAGACGCTGGAAGGAAAAGTGTATGTACTAACCGGTGGTTTGAACAATATGACACGGGAAGAAGCCAAAGCAAAGCTCCAGGCGCTTGGTGCTAAAGTGGCAGGCAGTGTTTCGGGAAAAACAACAGCCGTGATAGCGGGTGAAAATCCAGGCTCAAAACTAGAGAAAGCACAACAATTAGGTGTGACGGTTTTAAATGAGGCGTCATTGCTGGAGCTGTTGGGTATTGGACGCTAAGAGTATTTTTGCGGTGAAAAAATATCTTTTTTTAATACTGTAATTAATGCTTCCAGTACTGTTTCGAAATCAGGGTTTTGAATTTTAGATGCTTGCAGTATGAGCTTGGTTTTATGTTGTACTGATGCCAACCCTGATATTTCCCATTTCTTCTCTTGCGTAAAAATACTATCCACTGAAGAGTAATTTTCGAATCCGGCAACCCCCATATCGATCAATAAAATATCGTAAAGTTTCCCTTCATTAATGAGGCTAAGCGCTTGCTCTACAGTGGCAGCTTGCTCAATGGATATATTAAATTTATGCAGTGCGTTTTCGAGTTTTTCGAGAAATACCGGATGGTTATCTATGATTAATATTCTCATTAATTTTCAAACTGATCATCTAGCCCAGTGCAAACATAACATAGATCATTATAGAGTCAAATCATACTTTTGTGCGAATAGTATTGGTGCCGTATTTTAGGAGCTGACAGTTTAAATATCTTGAGATTATTGAGCTTATACACACTGTGTAACAATCTTCCTATATGTGTTATCCATTATTGTGACTCTTCCAATAGCCTGCTGAAGCCTGTTAAACTGTAAGCATATTGTTGAATTAATTCGAAAAATAAAAAATTTTAATTGTTGCGATGCGCATAAAGCTTTTTGATACAACTTTAAGAGACGGTACCCAGGCTGAAGATATTTCTTTTACTGTGGATGACAAGATTCACATGGCCCGTTTGCTGGATGACTTCGGTATTCACTATATTGAAGGTGGTTGGCCTGGTTCTAATCCAAAGGATATGGAGTTTTTCGACAAAGCCAGAAGTATGCCGATGAAAAATGCGAAAATAACAGCATTTGGAGCAACCCGGCGGGCAAAGTCTTCCTGTGAGCAGGATCCGAGTATTCAGGCGCTAATTAAGAGCGAGGTTCCGGTTGCATGTGTTTTCGGTAAAACCTGGGATTTGCATGTGCGGGATGCGCTGGGGATAGGGCTGGATCAAAATCTTGAAATAATAGAGGACACAATCCGGTATCTAAGTGCTTATTTTGATGAGGTTATTTTTGACGCAGAGCATTTTTTCGATGGATATAAAGCAACCCCCGATTATGCTTTACAGACTATACAAGCCGCTGCGCAGGGAGGGGCTTCTTATATCGCCCTTTGTGATACAAATGGTGGTAGCTTGCCATGGGAAGTTTCTGATGTTGTGGCAAAAGTGACTGATATGGGTTTGGGAGCATTGGGTATTCATGTGCACAATGACAGTGAAACGGCTGTTGCAAATACACTGGCCGCAGTTAAAAGCGGAGCGACCCTGGTACAAGGCACAGTTAATGGTGTGGGTGAGCGTTGTGGTAACGCAAACTTAATAAGTATCATCCCAAATATTCAGCTGAAACTTGGTCATCAGTGTGTTTCCGAAGATAATCTTAAAAAGCTCACGCATTTGAGCCGCTCAGTGCAGGAGCTGGCAAATATGAATGAGTGGAAAAACCAGCCTTATACCGGCAAAAGTGCATTTGCACATAAAGGTGGAGTGCATGTGTCGGCAGTAATGAAAAATTCAGAAACTTATGAACATATTAAGCCCGAGCTCGTCGGGAATATACGCCGGGTGTTGATCAGTGATTTGTCCGGTCGCTCGAATGTGCAGCACAAATTGCAGGAGCTGGGTCTGGAGCTTGCCGCGGATGATCCGGCCGTTACTGAGATTGTAAAAGAAATTAAACGGATGGAGTATCGGGGATATAATTATGAGGCTGCCAGTGCCAGTTTAGAATTACTGATTCAAAAAACACGGGGTCAGTTGGGTGATTACTTTAGTCCTCGCAGCTACCGTATCATAGATGAGCGGGCTTTACCTGAAGGTGAACCGGTAAGTGAGGCGACAGTACAGGTTGAGTTACCTTCGGGTGATACTATTCATACTGTCAGCCTGGGAGAGGGGCCTGTCGATGCATTAAATGGGGCTTTACTCAGGGCTCTATCAAGTTTTTATCCTGTGCTGGAAGAAGTACACCTGATAGATTACAAAGTGCGAATTCTGAGCGCTAAGAAAGGCACTAAGGCGGTAACACGGGTAATGATTGACTCATCCGATGGTAAATCACATTGGACCACTGTGGGGGTGGACAGTGATATTTTAGGTGCATCTTATACTGCTTTGGTCGACTCTATTCGTTATAAGCTTTATAAGGAAAACTTTTAAACACAGCTGCTTTCGATTAGCAGTTTCTTGCCTTACGAATACCATCGAGTTCGATTTTCAAGGCATTACCGCTGAGTAAAATTTCCCATAATGAAAACAATAATGAGAGCAGCATCAATATAATACTTATTACAAATGTTATTTTTCCCATGCTTTGCTGATCGATAAACAGGGCAAGCATGGTGATAACACAACATAAAATACTGCTTACCCCGAAAGCTTGCATGATTTTAATGAGGTTGATCCGCATGCGCAGATTTTCGATTTGCCGTATCAGGCTTTCGTTATCAGTATCTCTAAGCTTTTCATTTAATGTGCGTATTATTGATGCAATACTGAGAAAACGGTGAGTATAAGCCAGCATCAACAAAGTAATTGCCGGGAATAATAACGCCGGTGTGTTAATTTGTAGTTCCATTTTTTAGTGTGACTCTACTCCGTAAATAGTTCGATCAAGGTGCCCATCAATGCAACAGACATCGGCAGGGTCCATATCAGGCCGATTCCGAAAGTTTTAGCAGTTGAGCATAGTTTTTTATATCATAACCAACGAGAATACCGTTCGGCATTTCCAGTACAGGCCTTTTAACCATCGTTGGTTGCTTTAGCATCAACTTAATCGCATTATTTTTATTTAAAGATTGTTTTTCAGTATCGGATAATTGTCGAAAAGTGGTTCCCCGTTTGTTAAGTAAGGTTTCCCAGCCTGTTTTTTCTACCCAGTTTTTCAGTTTCGTATTAGATAAACCGTCTGTTTTAAAATCATGAAACTGATAATCAATTTTATTTTGCTGCAGCCAGTTCCGGGCTTTGCGGACTGAATCGCAGTTCTTTATGCCATACAAAATTAAAGTTTTATTTTTCATCTAAGCTGTTAAAGAGAGAGTACTAAACCGATTATTTGGCAGCTAACAATTATTATCAGGCAGTATTAGATATTGCGTAGCAGCTCATTGATGCCGACTTTGCTACGGGTTTTTTGGTCCACCTGCTTTACAATAACCGCGCAATATAAGCTGTATGTACCGTCTTTGGATGGCAGGTTGCCGGATACAACCACTGAGCCGGCAGGTACGCGACCATAGAGTGTTTCTCCGGTTTCACGATTGTATATGCGCGTGCTTTGCCCGATATAGACACCCATTGAGATGACCGAGCCTTCTTCGACAATGACCCCTTCGACGATTTCTGAACGGGCACCGATAAACACATTGTCTTCTATAATTGTCGGTGCCGCCTGTAGCGGCTCCAAAACCCCACCGATTCCGACACCGCCGGATAAGTGGACATTTTTACCAATCTGGGCGCATGAGCCTACCGTTGCCCAGGTGTCCACCATTGTGCCTGAATCGACGTAAGCACCAATATTGATATAACTGGGCATAAGTACCACACCTGGCGCTACATACGAGCCCTGACGGGCACTGGCTGGAGGCACTACGCGAACTCCGGAGTCCGCTAATTGGGCATCAGAATAATTTCCAAATTTACTTGGCACTTTATCAAAGTAACGGGTAAAGCCGCCTTCCTGCGGTTGGTTCTCCTGTATTCTAAATGACAGCAGGACGGCTTTTTTTAACCACTCGTTGACCTGCCATTGGTGCTTTCCGGTAGGCTCTGCGACTCTGGCCTTGCCATTATCCAGCATGCTTAGTGCTTCCTGGATGGCCTGTTTGAGTGCTGGGTCTGCAGAAACCGGATTGATATCAGCACGATGCTCGAAAGCTTCTTCAAGAATATTTTCAATATTTTTCATATATTTACAAGTTTTTATTAAAATTTTAATTAAGTATGAAGGGTGGTTTTTATTCGATAACAGTTGAATTATAAACTTTTCGGAATGATCGAGGTTGGGTCTCTGCCGGTTTTTTCGGGTTGTTTTTGCTCACGCTCATCTGACCATACCAATATATCAAAGTAGCTGCGTATATTGCGCACATAGACTACCGGTTCACGGCCACGCGCATATCCATATTTGGTCTTGCGATGCCAGCGTTCTTTACTCAGCAGTGGCAGGCGTTCTTTCACATCAAGCCATTTGTCAGGATTTCCTTTTTGCTGTTTTGTGATTTTGCGGGCGTCTTCCAGGTGACCAAGACCGACATTGTAGGAAGCCATAGCCATCCATATACGGTCCTGTCCGGTTATGCTTTCCGGCAGTTTCTCCATAAGCAGCCTCATGTAGCGGGCTCCACCCATGATGCTTTCCTGGGCATCCAGGCGGTTTCTGACATTAAGTTGTCCTGCGGTTCTCTGTGTTAGCATCATAATGCCACGGACACCGGTTGGGGAGACGGCATTTGTGATCCACTGGGATTCCTGGTAAGCCATCGCTGCAAGCAGGCGCCAGTCGAAATCATAACGTTTGCCGGCTTCGATAAACATCGATTTATACAAAGGCAGGCGGTTTTGCACATGTCGCAGGAATACGGTTGTTTCGACAGGTTTGAATTTCCGTGCATATCCGTAATGTCTCTCCAGTAAGCGTGTCAGGGTACCGTCATCCCGGATGTTTTTGAAAAATGTTTCGGCCTCCTGATATAAGGCCTCGTCGTTTGTACCTTTACGTAAAGCCCATGCAAGTTTCTGTGGTTCACTCAGGTCAAATGCCACTCTTAGCTCCGGATAGAAACGCCGGTTTAGTTCGAACTCATTTGAATCAATAACGGTATAGTCAATTTTCTCCTCGGCGACCATCTGCAGCAGTTCATCACTATCCATTTCCTCATTCGCGACCCAGGTGAGTTCCGGATGGGTTTTTCGCAGTTCCACAAGCCGCTCCTCGAAGCTGCTGCCGGCGACAACCTCCAAGTGTTTTCCGATAATATCCTCAATTTTTCTAGGGCGTTTTTTCTTTTTACCGGTTTTATATATCAACTCCTGAGTGATTTCTGTATGTGAAGGTGCGAATCTGACCAGTCCTTTCCGGGCCTCAGTAACGGTTAGGCCTGCGGCAATCAGGTCAGCCTGATTACCATTTAGCATGGGGATGATCTCATTAAAGTTGCCGGGTAATAGAATTTTTAGCTCTACACCCAGCTGTTCTGCAAACAGACGGACCAGGTCGTATTCAAAACCTGTTTTGCCATCAAGGCCCTCATAGTAAGTCGTTGCCGTATTGCGTGTTAATACGGTTATCTCACCGCGTTGCTTTATTTTTTCAAGGCTGGTTTTTTCAGCATTGAGCACAATCAGGATAATAATAATTCCCATGCAGAGATATAAAACGGACTCAAAGAACCGTTTGTTAAAGAAAAACTCGCTGCTTAGAATTTTGGCCATATTCAGGTTTTTAGAACTTATCCTAAAGTTTTGAGCTGCAATTTCATATCATTACTGTATCGGAAGATACTGATTTGATCCAACATATCGGGTAAATTTTTTGCTGATAAGCATATTGAATCAAAACGACATGATAAAGTTTAGTGCTACTAAATTTTGTATAATTTCATTACTTAAGCTTCCTGGCCGAATATGGTTGACAGATTAAATTGCTTATATAAGTAAATTTTGGAAATTGATTATGATATTCTCACGGCAATATGGAGATGGTTGATTTTAGAGGCTGAAATTATATTCTGGGTGTGAATAAGTATTCATGGTGAGTGAGTGTGCAGTGATTTTGGAGGTTATTAATGTACTCTGTGGCGATTGTCCATGATTAAAGTACTGTTTGTATGTATGGGCAATATCTGTCGTTCTCCAACGGCGGAAGGTGTTTTTAGACATCATGTGCAGCAAAAAGATCTGGAAAAACAGTTTTTTATTGATTCTGCAGGTACACACAGTTATCACGTTGGAAGCCGGCCTGACAAGCGGTCCCAGCAGGCTGCAGGTCTGCGGGGAGTCGATATCAGCCGTTTGCGTGCCAGGCGGGTAACCGATAAAGATTATGAGTTTTTCGATTATATTTTGGCAATGGATAATGCCAATTACCGCGATTTAGCTGATTCCGCGCCGGGACAGTACCAGCATAAAATAAGCTTATTTCTATCATATGCTCAGGATAAAAAGGAAACCGAGGTCCCGGATCCATATTACGGTGGCTTGAAAGGTTTTGAGCATGTATTGGATCTTGTCAGTGCCGCCTCTCAAGGGTTGCTTGAGGAGCTGATCGATAAACATGGGGTATCTGTGGAAGGCGCGTTGGATACGCGTTGAAAAAATATCTCTAATGTTCAAAGCACAACAGATCGAAAAAGTATTTTCGATCTGTTGTGCGGCTTTATGTGTCGGTTTTTAGTAACAGGCTAGCCTAGTTTGATTTTTTCTGACTCTTCTGTCGGCTTATCCTCAGAGTGTGAATTGCCCGCGGTTTTTTCTATATGCTTGCTATCAGTCGGCGTGTTACCAGACTGATTTGAGTCAGCAGTCGGTTTTTCACTACTTTGCTTAAAAGGTGCAGGTGTTGTTTCAGAGGAAACAATAGTATATACACCTGCTGTGGTTTTGCTGGGCACAACAAGCTTCTCCATATCTGATTCAGGTGTGCTTTTTGTGCTGGTGGTTTGACTGGGTTCTGGTGCCTGATTTTTCGGAGTAGAGGGAGCAGGCTGCGGTGGTGTTGCCCGCAGATTTTGAGCTTTCGGTAAACCGTCGTTGTCAGGCTTGCTGACATCATGATTAGTCATGCGTTGTGGTTTGGCTTGCTCTTTTGTATCGGAAGGTTTTTTGCTGGCTTCATTATTTACCGATGCATTTTGAGGGTTTTGGTTTGAGTCATTATTATTCCACTTTCGTTTCTGGCTTCCTCTACTATTGTTATTTCTGTTATTGCGGTTTTTGTTTTCCTGCTTGCCGCTGTTGCGTTTTTTAGCTTCCTGTTGTTGTCGATTATTATTTCTCTCACGATTTTTCGGGTCTTGCTGTCTCCCGGTTTTGGGCTTGTTTGATTGAGAGGACTGCTTACGGTTGTTACGTTGTCGGTTGTTATTGCGCTCTTTGTCCCGGTTTGTGCTTTTAGTGCGCTGAGTATTTTTACGTTGTCCGGTATTTTTGCGGACGCTTTTTTTCTGTGGTTTGGCTTCACTGCGGCCAAAGATTTTTTTAAGCAAAGATACAAGCCATGAAAAACTGTTTTGCTGGGGAGCGGGAGCGGGCGGCTCAACTGAATTGACCGCAGGCCTTTCAGCAGATGCTTTTATTTCCTTCAGCTCCGGCATTAACGTTTCTTTTTCAAAAGTTGCCAGTTCATAACTACTTTTGCCTTCGACCTCGGAAAGGTCAGCCATACGCACACGCCCGACCTGGTAGTTGGGAGTTTCCATATCGGGATTTGGTACGATTAGCACATCAACGGTATTGCGTGCTTCAATCTCGTTAATCATTTCCCGCTTTTCATTAATGATAAAAGTTGCTGCTTCCAGTGGTAACTGGGCGACGACTTTTGCGGTGTTCTCTTTCATCGCCTCTTCTTCCATCAATCTCATTACAACCAGCGAAAGTGATTCGATACTGCGGATTGTTCCATGGCCATTACACCTCGGGCAGGTGTTGAGGCTGGACTCACCCAAAGAAGGACGCAGTCTTTGACGGGACATTTCAAGTAGCCCGAACCGGGATATTCTGCTGATTCGTACCCTGGCACGATCAAGTCGCAGCGCATCCCGTAAACGGTTCTCAACCTCGCGCTGGTTTTTGTTTGATGTCATGTCGATAAAATCGATTACGATCAAGCCACCCGAATCACGTAAACGCAGTTGACGGGCGATTTCGTCAGCTGCTTCAAGGTTGGTTTGTAAAGCGGTTTCCTCGATATCGCTGCCTTTAGTCGCGCGTGCAGAGTTAATATCGATTGCGGTGAGTGCTTCAGTGTAATCTATGACAACGGCGCCTCCGGATGGAAGAGTGACTTCACGCTCATATGCCGACTCAATCTGTGACTCAATTTGAAATCGGTTAAACAGTGGCACCGGTTCGCTATATTTTTTTAGCTTCCGGACTTCATTAGGCATTATTTGTTGCAGGAAGTTATGTGCCTGCTGGTAGACTGAATCTTCATCGATGATTATTTCACCGATATCAGAGCTGTAGTGATCACGAAGTGCGCGGATGATAACGTTGCTTTCCTGGTAAATCAGAAACGGAGCCTGGCGCTCCTCACTTGCGTGGGTGATTGCGCTCCATACATTTAGCAGGTAGTCCAGGTCCCATTGCAGTTCATTGATCCCGCGGCCAACACCCGCGGTGCGCACAATGACACCCATGCCTTCAGGGATATTCAGTTGCTGGATAGCGTCCCGGATTTCACTGCGTTCATCGCCTTCAATGCGGCGGGAGACACCCCCGGCGCGCGGGTCTGTCGGCATCAGTACCAAATAACGCCCGGCAAGGCCGACTTTTGTGGTTAGCGCGGCGCCTTTGGAGCCACGCTCTTCTTTTTCGACCTGGATAATAAGTTCCTGGTCTTCCTTAATGGCATCTTTGACAATTGGACGGTTTTTATCGTCCAAAGCATCCAGATTAAGGTAATTTGAACTGATTTCTTTGAAGGGAAGGAAGCCATGGCGCTCTGCGCCATAATCTACAAAAGCAGCTTCCAGGCTGGGTTCGATTCGGGTGATCTTACCTTTGTAGATATTGGCTTTCTTCTGTTCCCGGGATGGGACCTCGATATCCAGATTGTAGAGTTTTTGGCCATCTACCAGAGCCACGCGCAACTCTTCCGGCTGCGTGGCGTTGATTAGCATTCTTTTCATACTTAACCTTGTTTATTACGGGCTCCATACATAATCGAACCGGCCTCAAGTACATATTACCGGCGCAGGAGTGACCAGTTATCGCTGCTGGCGAGCTTTGGTCAGATGCGCTTAACGGGTGATGTTGCCTGTTGGCAACGCCACCGAAAAATAAGGCAATGATTCTAAGAAGGAGTATCATCAATTATTTTTGGAGCAATTGTTAAACCTAAAAACCCGTGCCCATTTGGCGGCACGGCGCTTTAAACCCGGGGTTGATTGCTCAACCACCAAAGAACAGTTAGCAAGGTTGTATTTTTTCAGGGAAGTCCCGATTTAAGTCTGTGCCTGATAGCGCTTAACAGTCATGTTTTCCGGCTCATTACATGCTGTGTTTTTAATCATGCCACTTCAAGCGTCTGCTGCTTAATCAGTGCTTTTCTGATACAACCACGTAAACGTTGTACAAGAATTCATGCCAATAATCAACTGGGCGGCAAAAGAATTCCGTGTTTTACGATCCGACAGACTATAGCAGACCATATAAAATGCATCAAATCGCTGATTTGGTTATGATTTCCGAATGACACAGGCTGATATCCCAAGTGCAAAGTATGTCAATATTGATGCTGATCGTGCAGGGCAGCGTCTGGACAACTTCTTAATTGGACACTTTAAAAAAGTGCCCAAAAGCCATGTGTACCGAATTTTGCGAACCGGGCAGGTTAGAGTTAATAAAAAGCGGGTCAAGCCGCATTATCGGGTGCAGGTTGGCGACTCGATCAGGCTCCCGCCGGTAAAATCAGTAATGCCAACGGAAAGCCCTTCTGCAGAGGCACTCACACGTATCGGGCAACGTTTACAACAAGCGATCATATATGAAGATGACAGTATTTTAGTTCTAAATAAGCCCGCCGGCCTGGCAGTGCATGGTGGCAGTGGTCTACGTTATGGAATGATTGAGATTCTAAAAGCGGGCAGGTATCCGAATATTGAACTGGTGCATCGCCTCGACCGCCCAACCAGCGGTTGCCTGTTATTGGCTAAACAGCGGAGTGTGCTCAGGCAACTCCATAGGCTGTTGCATGCCGGAGAAATGCAAAAAAACTATCTGGCATTGCTGGCAGGCTGTTTACCACAGGAAAAAATGACGGTTAACAGTGCGTTAACTAAAAGAGCGTTGGCTGGAGGAGAACGTATTATGACGGTTTCCGATACGGGTCGACCGGCTTTGACTGAAATTGTGCGCTTGCAGCAGTTCGAGGATTTAACACTTGCTTCCATAAATATTGGCACAGGGAAAACGCATCAAATTCGTGTACACTGCAGCGATATTGGTCACCCTATTGCAGGTGATGAAAAATACGGAGATAAAGCAGTTAATAAAAAATTACGTAATATAGGGCTAAACCGGCTTTTTTTACATGCTCGCAGTTTGCGCTTCAAGTTAACCCGTGTTTACCATGTGGAGGCCGCAATTCCGGCGGAACTGGAAGGCGTGCTTGGTGCGCTCGATGCCGGATAGGAAATATCGCCTGCTGATTTTTGATTGGGACGGCACATTGATAGATTCGGCTGCGAAAATTGTTGCATGCCTGCATGCTGCAATCATGGCCGCAGACTTACCTTCCAGAGAGGATGCACAATTACGGCATATCATTGGTTTGGGAATTATGGAGGCATTTGATTATCTGTACCCTGAAGGTATGAGTGTGTCCGCACGTGAAACCGTGATCGCTGAATATAAAAAACAATTTGTGCATATTAATCGAACTGAGGCTCCATTATTTGCCGGTGTGCCGGCGATGCTCGCAGATTTACGGGGTAGAGGGTATTATCTGGCTATCGCAACAGGTAAAAGCCGTTCTGGCTTGGACCATGTGCTTGAGAATCTTGGTTTAAACACGATGTTTCATACAACCCGCTGTGCTGATGAGACAAGCTCAAAGCCAAACCCTCAGATGTTGTTTGAAATTCTGGCGGATTTGGATATCGGTGCCGATGAGGCGTTAATGATCGGTGATACGGAATTCGATATGCATATGGCTCATGCTGCAAAGCTGGATGCAGTGGCGGTCCCTCATGGGGCGCATGAAATGGAGCAACTACAGAAAGCTGAGCCGTTGACGATACTGAATAAAATAACAGATTTGTCGGTTTGGCTGGATTAAAAAATATTTGTGCGGTTTTACAGCTAGAATTAAAGTAGCGGATAGCGGTCTGATAGTGCTTTAACAGTTAATTTCATTACACATACAATCGATACGGGGCAAACCATGCAAGGCGATCATCAGGAGCAGTCAAATACCAACGGCCATTCAGGTAATGGCGCACAGGAACAGCAGGTTTGGGAACGCGAATTACTCACCCGCCTGGCTATGTCATCATTAAACGAGCAGCGCAGGGCACGTCGTTGGCGCATATTTTTCACCTGTCTAGGCTTCATATATTTTGCGTTTTTGCTGGTATTGCTTGCTCAGCCTCGTTGGGAAGAATCTGCGACAAAAGGCTCACACAGCGCGGTTATCAATGTGAACGGCATTATCACATCAGAGGCCGATGCCAATGCCGAACGGGTGATTGCAGGTTTGAAAGCCGCATTTAAAAATGAAAATACAGTGGGTGTTATCCTGCGCATCAACAGCCCGGGCGGCAGCCCGGTACAGGCCGGCTATATTTATAATGAAATGGTTCGGTTGCGAAATGAAAACCCGAATATTCCTTTGTACTCCGTTATTGAGGATGTCGGTGCTTCCGGAGGGTATTATCTTGCTGCCGGCGCTGAAAAAATATATGCGGATAAAGCCAGTATTGTCGGCTCAATTGGGGTGCGCATGGACAGCTTTGGTTTTGTGGAGGCTATGGAAAAGCTGGGAGTTGAGCGCCGGTTGCTAACCGCCGGCTCGAACAAAGCGCTACTGGATCCGTTTTTACCCGAAGATGAAGAAAGTAAAAAGCACCTGCAGAGCTTATTGGATGATGTGCACGGACAATTTATTGAAGCGGTAAAAAGTCAGCGCGGTGACAGGCTGGTGGAAAGTGATGATATGTTCAGTGGCCTGATCTGGACCGGTGAGAAAAGTGTTGCACTGGGGCTTGTTGATGAACTGGGTGATGTGAATTATGTCGCGCGCGAAGTGATCGGTGAGGAAAATCTGCGTGATTTTACACATCGTGAAGATATTATCAGCCGCTTTGCAAAAGGGCTGGGCACAACCTTTTTTAAATTGTTTAGTGAAAGTATCCGCCCTGCATTACATTGAGTTTTATACCTCTGAAATCTTTTCGTAATGGCGGCTAAAGCCGACAGACTTTTTCGTACAGATCAGGTGCGTGAGCTGGATCATCGTGCGATATTTGATTCTGGAATTCCCGGTTATGAATTGATGCAGCGTGCTGCCGCCGCCGCATTCAAATGCCTGCAGGCGATGGTGATGGAATCTGGGCAGGAGACATTGCTCAAACGAGTACTGATCGTGTGCGGCGGAGGCAATAACGGTGGAGATGGTTATGTGCTTGCCAGGCTTGCACGTGAGGCTGGTATGCAGGTGACTTTGGTGGCTTTATTGCCGGAATCCGGACTGAAGGGCGATGCTTATACTGCATGCCGGGATTGGCACAACGCAGGCGGTAAAAGCCTGGAGGCATTTAATCAAATCAGAATAGGGCAGTTTGACCTTATTGTCGATGCAATATTGGGCACCGGCCTGCAGCGGGAGGTTACCGGCAATTTCCGGAAGGCCATAACGTGGATCAATGCACAGAACTGCCCGGTGTTGGCGCTGGATATTCCCTCCGGGTTAAATGGCAATACCGGCAAGGTGTTGGGTGCCGCTGTCAAAGCTTCCAAGACCATCAGTTTTGTGGGTTTAAAGCAAGGACTGTTTACCGCTGAAGCCGGCGATTACTGCGGTAGTATTGAATACAATGATCTGGCTATTCCGGCTGATGTGTTTGAACGCACTGTACCGGCAGCTCATCTGATAACTGCTCCATATGTCAAAAGCGTACTGAAAGCACGTTCTAGTAATGCACATAAAGGGCAGTTTGGGCATGTTCTGATTATTGGAGGCGATTACGGCATGTCAGGTGCGGTGCAGATGGCCGGTTCTGCGGCCCTAAGAGTCGGTGCCGGGCTGGTTAGTATCGCGACCCGGTATGCGCATGCCGCTTATCTTAATGTCGCAAGGCCCGAGCTTATGTGCCATGGAGTTGAAGACGCAGGTGCGCTCGAGCAGTTGTTGCAAAAAGCGACTGTTATCGCGATTGGCCCGGGGCTAGGCAAGTCTGACTGGGGGCGACAGATGCTGGCGAAGGTGCTGGAAAGCCGCTTGCCCTTAGTCGTTGATGCGGATGGGTTAAACCTGCTGGCAGAAGAGCCTGCGCAGCGCGGTAATTGGATTTTAACCCCACATCCGGGAGAAGCCGCAAAGCTGTTAGCCCGGAATGGCAGCGCGGAAATCCAGGCGGATCGTTTTGCTGCGGTGAGTGAGCTGGTACATTCGTACCATGCGACGGCTGTGCTGAAGGGGGCCGGTTCATTGGTTGCGGATATGTCTGATTCCGGAAAATATTTGACGGGAGTCTGTAATCTCGGTAACCCTGGTATGGCTTCGGCCGGTATGGGGGATGTATTAACCGGCACGATAGCCGGGTTGGTGGCGCAACGGCTCTCACTGTCCGAGGCCGCACGTGCCGGGGTATGGCTGCATGCGTATGCCGGGGATCTCGCGGCAAAAACTGGGCAACGCGGTATGCTCGCGAGCGATTTGCTGCCTTTTTTACGAGTGCTGGTGAATCCGGATGTTCAATATTGATATTCATGATGAAGCAGCCATGCTGCAACTGGGTGCGAGACTGGCAGTGTCGCTAAAACCGCCACTGGTCATCCATTTAAGCGGTCAACTGGGAGCCGGAAAAACAACTTTGGTCCGGGGGCTATTGACCGCACTGGGACATGTCGGCGCGGTGAAAAGTCCGACCTATACACTGGTGGAGCCTTATGAGCAGCTCTATCCAAAATGCTATCACTTTGATCTATATCGTCTGTCAGATCCCGAAGAGCTGGAGTCTGCCGGTATTCGGGATTATCTGCAGCCTGATTCTGTATGCATGATTGAGTGGCCAGAGCGTGGTAAGGGTTTTATGCCGGCGGCGAATCTGTACATTGAAATAAAACACCACAAACTTCACTCCGGACAGCGACAGGTTAAATTACAGCCTGTTGATCCTGATGCTGAGCCCTTATTAAAACTTCTTTCGGACGGCGTAGAGTAGCTTCAGGTGTGAATATTTTTAAATTTTATTTTATGAATAGTTTCTATCTATTTATTTTTTATAATAAAACTTGATTTTTTTCAAAAATTTGCCAGACTTGTCAAAGTAAAAAACAAACGGCTTTCATAAAGCAGAAGTTGATACGATGGCATATAAAAACAGGCTGGTAAAAAATATTACGGCGAGTGCGGCTCTGTGGTTTGTCGGTATAACGGCGAGCCTGGCTGCAAACCCACGTATCACTCATTTCGAGGCTGTTCACAGTCCGAACCATACACAACTCATCTTTGATTTAAGTGCCGCGGTAAAATACCGGGTTTTTGGACTTACCCAACCCGAGCGCTTTGTACTGGACATAATCGACACGGATTTGCAGACAGAGCTGCCCCGCAAAATTTCCGGTAGCGCGTTTTTTAGTCAAATGCGACATGCGCGGCGACGTTCTGATAATCTGCGTATCGTGCTCGATATGGATAAAAAGTCATATCAGCATACTGTTTCCATGCAGACAAGTGGCACAGCTTATCGCATGGTGGTGGATATTTTTAATCATGATGATCCGATATCAGGTGATGCGGTACTTTCTAAAGTTGATGAGCAGCCACCGGTTCAAGAGTCCGGGGCAACTCAGCCTCAGGAAAGCAGTCCCTCTATTGTTGAGAAAGCGGTGGATATCGAAAAGACAGAGCTGATTGAACATGAAGCGCCAACAAGCATCGAGCAAAAGCTGCCAGATGCAAAGCATGCTGATATAGGACCACAACAGTTGATTAAAAATTATGTTGCACTTGAAGCCGGGGAAAAGCGGGTGCTACAGCAGATTTGGAGGCAGCCCGATCAACCCGTAGCTGATGTATTGGCAGCCGCACAAATAAGCAGGACAGCATTAAATATACTGCTTGAAAAAAACGGCTTTGACAGCATAGCTCATTACAGAAGCCAGGCTTATTTTTGGCAAATCATCCTTGAACCTGAGATACAGACATTGCTGCGGCACAGGCCTGCTGGCTGGCCGCTTGCACAAGCTGAGCAGGTGTTGGTAGAGCTGCTGGCCAAACCGCAACGCCGTACCCGGGATCAGGCCAACCTGTTGGCGGCACTGGGGCTTGGGCACTTTGAGCAGCTGGGGGTTTTAAATCTTGTATTTGCGCTGGAAACTTCCGGGCATCCACAGCTTGCAGACGGTTTTCCGGTGCATGAGACACTGATTGCGTTACTCCCTCAAAAAGTACGTGATCGACTGGGTGGCCTGTCGATGGCGGAGCAGCATACTTTGTGGTTGTTATATCAGTTTTCCGTTAATGAACTTTTGCAAATGGGTGTTAAGCAGAGTTTGCTGGTGCGGACAGCCAGGCAGCTTAATTTAAAAGAGATAAAAACACCGGAGGCACTTGCCCGCTATTTACGTGAAGAAGCCCGGCAACTTAATAAATCAAGGTTTGTACAAGGTTGACCGGTCTTTAAAGCAAGAAACTAAAAAAATGAATATTTTTTGGGAGTTTCCCGTATTTTTTCAAAAAAAAATCATAAAAATTTTCTATCTGCTTATTTTTATTAAAAAAACTTGATTTTTTCTGATATTTTGCCAGACTACTCCCTAAGTCCAATCAGGCTCATTAAGTTTGGGAAGCAGCATGATATCAGGCGACATAAGCGGTGGAATAAAGGTGCATTCAAGGTCAATGCTTTTGGCTGCTGCTACCTTTATCATACTGCTCACATCCACATTCATCGCAGCTGCCGATTCTGATATTGTAAATTTTCGCCTCTCAGACGGCGGCGGCAAGACGCGCCTGGTATTCGATCTGAGTGGGCCGGTTAATTATTCTTTATTTTCCCTGAATGACCCTGAGCGCGTCGTCATCGATGTAAAAGACGTGAACTTGCAGGCAAAGCTTCCAAAGTCAGCGGCCAAAACCCGTTTGTTGCGAAGTATACGCAATGCTCCCCGAAATAACGGCGACCTGCGTATCGTGCTTGATTTGAAAAGCAGGGCTCAACCGAAAAGTTTTTTGCTGCGTCCATCACATAATGCAGGCTACCGGCTGGTTATTGATTTGTTTGAGCACCAAAGCAATAAGCCCAGCAAAGTTGCGAAGGCGCCGCCGAAAAAGTTACGGGATGTTTTGATCGCGGTAGACGCAGGCCATGGGGGCAAGGACCCGGGTGCTTTAGGGTATAAAGGTACTCGCGAGAAAGATGTGGTGCTTGCAATTGCGCGTAAATTGGCCCGGCAAATCGATCGTGAGACGGGAATGCGGGCCATGCTAACCCGTGATGGTGACTATTACATGGGCTTACGGGAGCGGATCGAAAAAGCACGCAAAAATAAAGCAGATTTATTTATTTCGATTCATGCGGATGCTTTTAAGAACCGGCATGCCCGTGGATCATCAGTGTATGCACTGTCATTACGGGGTGCGAGTTCTGAAGCGGCTCAATGGTTGGCAAATCGTGAAAATGCTGCAGAGTTGATCGGTGGTGTGAGCCTGGATGACAAAGATGACCTGGTTGCGTCAGTATTACTTGATTTGTCACAGACCGCGACAATTCAGTCCAGTCTGAATGTCGGAAGCGCGATACTGGCCGAGCTTGGCCAGCATAATAAATTGCATAAGTCCTATGTGCAGCAGGCCGGTTTTATGGTGCTAAAATCACCGGATATTCCATCTGTGCTGATTGAAACCGCGTTCATCTCCAATTTGGAAGAAGAACGTAAACTGGGCGACCGCAATCATCAAAGCAAAATTGCCGGCGCAATACTTCGTGGTATTAGGCGGTATTTTCAACGTATGGCACCTCCCGGCACACTGCTTGCGTTTAAACACCGTAAACTTGAGGGTTCACCTGAATCCCGTAGTTGATCCAGCTAGCAGCCAGTTAGCTGTTCTTTAACCTGATTTCCGGTAAATACCCCCGTCTGAGACAGATGGGGCTGGCTGTATGATGTCGTTTGACGGATAATGCGCGACGGACTGCGAAGATGCGTATACAAAAACTCCCTTCTTTACTGATAAATCAAATTGCCGCCGGTGAGGTCGTCGAGCGGCCGGCTTCCGTCGTCAAAGAGTTACTGGAAAATAGCCTGGATGCCGGTGCTACGCGTATAGATATCGAGATAGAGCAAGGTGGGCTAAAACTCATTAAGGTTCGTGATAACGGGCATGGTATTGCAAAGGATGATCTGGCGAATGCACTTGAGCGCCATGCTACAAGCAAAATACATACGTTGCAGGACCTGGAAAAAGTTAAGACTTTAGGCTTTCGGGGAGAAGCCTTGCCCAGTATAGCCTCTGTGTCCCGCTTGCGCCTGATCTCCTTTGAGCAGAACGCTGAGCATGCATGGGCCGTATCAGAAAAAGCAAACGCAGCCCCGACGCCTGCGAGTCATTCACCGGGTACCACAATTGAAGTCAAAGACCTTTTTTTCAATGTGCCGGCCCGGCGCAAATTCATGCGGACCGAAAAAACCGAATTTAATCATATTGATAATGTGATTAAACGTATCGCGTTAAGCTGCCCGTATGTGCAGCTTACCGTGCAGCATAATCAGCGCTCTGTTGCACATTTTCGGGCGGTTGAGAATCAAACTGATATGGTGCAACGGGTTGCAGCTGTTTGTGGTGATGAGTTTGTCGCACATAGTTTGCAGCTGGAAAATGAGGCTGCCGGTCTGCACTTATCCGGCTGGATTGGGTTACCGACATTTTCCCGCAGCCAGACCGATATGCAGTTTTTCTTTGTGAACGGCCGGATGATACGTGACAAACTGGTGAATCATGCCATTCGACGGGCATATGACGATGTTTTGTATCATGGCCGCCATCCGGCATTTGTTTTGCATTTGGGTATGGACCCCGCATTGGTGGATGTGAATGCGCATCCGACAAAACATGAGGTCCGATTTCGTGACTCCCGCCTGGTACATGATTTTTTGTTTAAATCGTTAGCGCAGGTTTTATCGACTGCCCGTGCCGGCGAAACAGTAACACCTGCAATAAAAGAGTTGGAACACTCTACAGCAGCGACCGATTATACTGCGATTTCAATGAGACAACCTGGTTTGGGGTTGAAGGTACGTGATGCAATGCCTGCCTATCAGAGCCTTTATGCATCCACTGAGGTAAGTGCCGCAGACACGTTGTCTTCACCACCCGTAAAAGATGACCCGGAAAGCTCGCAATCATCAGAAATTCCTCCGCTTGGTTATGCTTTGGCGCAATTAAAGGGCATTTATATCCTCGCGGAAAATGCAGCCGGTCTGGTATTGGTTGATATGCATGCAGCGCATGAACGTATTACCTATGAAAAACTAAAAGCGGAACTTGCCGAACAAAATATTCATACACAGCCATTATTGTTGCCGGTGAGTGTGAATGTTTCAGCCGCTGAGGCCGATTTGGCTGAAACCTCCATTGCGGAGTTTCGGCGTTATGGCATTGAGTTGGAGCGCACCGCACCTGAGCAATTGCGTATCATACAAATTCCAGTATTGCTGGACAGGTCGAACGCGGAGCAACTTTTACGGGATGTGCTCGCAGATTTGCAGGCACTCGGTAGCAGTAATCGTATAGAAACCGCAAGTAACGCTGTTTTATCCACGATGGCGTGTCATGGCTCGGTTCGGGCAAACCGGCACCTCACATTAGCAGAAATGAATGCGTTGCTGCGGCAAATGGAAGAAACAGAGCGCAGTGGTCAGTGTAATCATGGCAGGCCCACCTGGATTCAGTTGAGCATTGACGAGCTTGACAGGCTTTTTTTAAGAGGCCGATAGCCGTAATTAGTGTGAGTAAAGATTTCCCGCCGGCGATATGCATTATGGGGCCCACAGCTTCGGGTAAATCGAAGTTGGCCGAAGCACTGGCTGAACAATTTCCTGTTGAGATAGTCAGTGTAGATTCTGCGCTTGTTTACCGTGGTTTGAATATAGGCACAGCAAAACCGGCAAAATCAGTATTGCAAACTGTGCCATACCATTTAATTGACATTTTAGATCCGGTTCAAGCTTATTCGGCTGCCGGATTTCGGCGCGATGCTTTGTCTGTGATGGATCAGATTCGCGCTCGTCAGCGCATTCCGTTATTGGTTGGAGGCACGATGCTCTATTTCCGGACATTGGAGTATGGCCTATCACCATTACCGGAGTCAGATCCTGAGGTTCGCAAAGGTTTGCAGCAGATGTTGCAAACACACAGTTTAGCCGCGATGTATAAACGGTTAAGTGAAATAGATTCCGCCACCGCGCAACGGCTGCACCCCAATGACACCCAGCGTATTCTGCGAGCTCTGGAAGTTTACGAAAGCTCGGGAGAGCCGTTGAGTGCCATTACAGAGCGTGACAAAGGGGTTTTGCTTGAGAGTCGCTTGCTAAAGCTGGTGCTATATCCTGCCGACCGAATAGTATTACATCAGCGTATAGAGGCACGATTTGAGGAAATGTTGAAAAAGGGGCTGGTTGATGAGGTTGCAGCGCTAAAGGCGCGTGGTGATCTGAGTTTGGAGAAGCCCTCAATCCGTTCGGTCGGCTACCGGCAGGTGTGGCAATATCTGGATGGTGTGATGGATTATCAAGAAATGCAGCAACGTGCAATTTATGCGACCCGGCAGCTCGCAAAGCGGCAAATGACCTGGTTGCGGACAGAGTTAAATACAGAAAAGATTGATATGATGAACTACGATCATAAGCATGTGTCCAATTTAATCGAGCAATTCCTGGAATAAGTGAAGATACTTATCATGCTTGCATGAAACGGCGCATTACGATCGCTATTGATATGGTAGAATCCAGGTCTGTCATCTAAGGGAGCTCTGGTTTAGTTTTAGGTTTAACTGTTGAGACATACTTGAGAACACAGAAATAAAGCATCCATGGTCTTTGGGCGTATTGGTTTGCCAGGTAGCGCGATTAAACCAGAGCTTCTTAGAAATAAAAAATTAATATACTTTTTACATAAGACAATAATTAGAAATGGAGGCCTCCGATGGCTAAAGGGCAGCATTTACAAGAACCCTTTTTGAACACTTTACGCAAAGAACATATTCCGGTGTCTATATTTTTGGTTAATGGAATCAAGTTGCAAGGGCAAATTGAGTCTTTTGACCAATTCGTCATTCTATTGAAAAATAGTGTTAGCCAAATGGTGTACAAACATGCGATATCAACGATTGTACCCTCCAAAGCTGTAAAACTTGAGCTTGAATCATCAGAGTAATACATCCCGGTCGCCCCGGCCATTTTGCGGCAGGGCATGAGTTTGGAGTTATTTGAAAGACCCAAACACGGTGAGCGCGCGATTCTGGTAAGCATTGATTTTGGCCAGGATCACCAGGAATTGCTACGGGAGTTTCAAGAGCTGGCCAGCTCTGCCGGCGCACAAACAGTTGCCGTTATTACTGCGAAGCGAAGTGCGCCAGATCCCCGGTATTACTTAGGTGCCGGCAAAGCGGAAGAAGTTTTGGAAACTGTTCGCGAGTTTGACGCTGATGTGGTGTTGATAAACCATAATCTGAGTGCTGGCCAGGAGCGCAATCTGGAAAAGCTCCTCGGTTGCCGGGTGTTAGACCGAACTGGTTTGATTTTGGATATTTTTGCGCAGCGCGCCCGCAGTTTTGAAGGAAAACTGCAAGTGGAGCTGGCGCAATTAAAACACTTATCTACCCGTTTGGTACGTGGCTGGACTCACCTGGAACGCCAAAAAGGCGGTATCGGTCTGCGGGGACCGGGTGAAACTCAGCTGGAAACCGACCGTCGTCTGATTGGTAAACGTATAACCGTATTACAAAAACGGCTCGCTAAAGTTGCAAAGCAGCGTAATTTGAGCCGGCGTACGCGAATCCGGGCTGAAATTCCAACGGTTTCACTGGTTGGGTATACTAATGCCGGTAAATCAACATTATTCAATCGTCTTACCGGCGCAGATACCTTTGCGGAAAACCAGCTTTTTGCGACACTGGATCCTACTTTAAGACGCCTTAAACTGGATAGCCTGGAAGTAGTATTGGCTGATACCGTTGGGTTTATCCGGCATTTACCACATGATCTTGTCGCGGCCTTTAAGTCAACTCTGGAAGAAACCGTGGAGTCGGATTTGTTGTTGCATGTCGTTGATGTCAGTGATGAAGAACGCCCGTCGCGTATGCACCAGGTTGACAGTGTATTAGATGATATCGGTGCCCGGCAGATCCCGCAAATTGTGGTGTATAACAAAATTGATATAAAAGAGCAGTCGCCATCAGTATTGAAAAACCCAGAGGGCAGTGTTGAAAGCGTTTCATTGTCGGCGGTCACTGGAGAAGGGATTGAAAATCTACATGCTGCAATTGAGTCGTTTTTTCAACATGACATACTTCAGGCCTGGATAAAATTGACGCCGGATGAGGGGCGTTATCGATCTATGCTTTTCGCGTCCGGCCATGTGTTGCACGAGCAGCATGATCAGGATGGGGGCAGCACTTTGCATGTGCGTATCGACCGTGATCGTTTATCAAGAATGAATATTCCGATGTCACGTTTTAATTCCGACAATACAAAGGCTATTGCAGGTGCAGCATAAGGTCAATAGAATAAGCTGCTTTTAGCAACAGGTGTTTACAATAACTCGCAGGAGCTGAATATGGCCTGGAATGAGCCGGGTGGTAATAAAGATCCATGGGGAAACCGTCGTAACGATGGACCACCGGATTTGGATGAAGTTTTTCGTAAATTGCAGGATAAGCTGGGCGGTATCTTCGGCGGTGGTGGCCGCAGCGGGGATAATAGCGGTGGCGGGCCGGCCGGTTTTAATTTGGGTGTCGGTCTGGTGCTCACGGTTGTGCTTATTGTGTGGGCGCTATCCGGAGTCTATATTGTTGATGCCGGCGAAAAAGGTGTCGTGCTGCATTTTGGTAAATATGTTGATACCACGCAGCCGGGGCTGCGCTGGTATCCACGCATCATTCAGTCGGTGGAAACGGTTAATGTGACCGGAATCCGCTCTGCCGAGAGCAGTGCTCAGGTGTTGACCGGTGATGAGAATATCGTTCAGGTAAACTATACCATTCAATACAACATCAAGGATGCCGGCGACTATCTGTTTAATGTGAATGAGCCGGATTTAACTTTGCGGCAGGCCGGGGAAAGTGCGTTTCGTGAGCTGATCGGCAAGAACACACTTGATTACGTGATTCAGGACGGCCGTGATGAAGTGCCGGATAAAGTACAGTCCTTATTGCAGGAAAATCTCGATTTATATGAAACGGGAATCGAGGTAATAACGGTAAACCTGATCGATGCGCAGCCACCGCAGGAAGTGCAAAACGCTTTTGATGATGCAATTAAGGCCCGTGAAGACAAGGACCGTTTTATAAAAGAAGCACAAGCCTACCGCAACGAGATTATCCCCAGTGCCCGGGGTGAAGCGAGAAAGCGTATTGAGGATGCCAAAGGATACAAATTTAACGCGATCAAGTCAGCGGAAGGTGATGCTGACCGTTTTTTGAAATTGTTGTCTGAATATCGCAAAGCACCGGCGGTTACCCGAGAGCGCTTATATCTGGAAGCTTTGGAAGAAGTGTATGCCAACTCAGGCAAAGTAATGGTTGATATTGAAGGCGGCAACAACCTGATGTATTTGCCGCTGGATAAGATAATTACGTCCGGCAGTGGCAGAGTCTATGTTGACCCTGTGGGTAATCAGCAGGGTACAAGTTTTCCGGACCGAAGCCGGGATGGGCGTTCATCCGGAGACAGTCGCAATAGCTTTCGCTCCAGGGAGTCCAGGTAATGACTAAATCTCAGCTTTTTGTAATTGGTGCTGCCGTATTGGCGGTGCTTGTCTATATGTCTGCGTTTGTCGTGGATGAACGTGAGCTGGTTATCCAGTTCAGGCTCGGAGAAATCAAAAGAAGTGATTTTGAGCCGGGGCTTTATTGGCTGACTCCAATTGTTAACAATGTCAGGAAATTTGACAGGCGCATACAGTCGCTGGACTCTTTGCCGGAGAAATATCTGACCAGTGAGAAGAAAAATGTCATTGTTGATTCATTCGTTAAGTGGCGAATCAATGATGTTGCTGAATACTATCGTTCAACCCAGGGTGATCTGCGTCTGGCTAACAACAGACTATCGCGTATTGTGAATAATGCGCTGAAAAACGGTATCAGCCAGCGCACTATCCTGCAGGTAATTTCCGGTGAGCGCGCAGAAATGATGAATGCTGTTCGCGAAAACGTTTATGTTCAGGCGCAGCGTTTCGGTATTGAAGTGGTCGATGTGCGCATCAAGAAGCTGGATTACTCCGAAACAATTAGCGCATCTGTATTTGAGCGCATGATTAAAGAGCGTGCCACAGTGGCGAAAAAGTTGCGTTCGGAAGGTAATGAAGAGGCGAAAGTAGTGCGTGCGGAAGCTGAGCGTGAAAGCCGGGAGATTCTTGCCGAGGCATACCGCGAGTCGCAGTCTATTCGCGGTGAAGGGGATGCAACAGCCGCTGAAATATATGCCAAGGCTTATAACCAGAATGCTGAATTCTACAGTTTTTATCGAAGCCTGAATGCTTATAGGGCCATGTTCGATGAACGTAATGATATTCTGATTTTGCAGCCGGATTCTGATTTTTTCCGTTACTTTAAGGATGCCAAAGGGGCACAGTAGTAACCATAACCTCTATTACACGGAATAAACCCGACGGGCGGTATACATACCGCCCGTTTTGCGTGATAAGTGACCGATCGCGAGGAGCTTATGCTCGATGAAATTTTAAGAGCGTTCGCGCTATTACTGGTTATTGAAGGTGTATTACCTTTTTTATCGCCAGGCCGGATGAAGTTGATATTGCGGCAGCTGGAAGTTATGCCTGAACGCGTATTCAGGGTTGCCGGTTTTATCAGCATGATGTGTGGGCTCGGTTTGTTATATGTGCTCGGATAAACAGGCTTTTATAGAAGACATTACGATATGAAAAACAGTCCATGGCTATTACCTGCCGGTGTGGATGAAATATTGCCACAAGAGGCGCGTCGATTGGAGAGCCTAAGGCGTTCCCTGTTGGATTTATATGAATGTTGGGGTTATCAGCTGGTTGTGCCGCCATTGATTGAATACTTGGAATCGCTTTTAACCGGAGCCGGATCGGATCTTGATCTGCAAACATTCAAGTTGACCGATCAATTGAATGGCCGCCTGATGGGCGTTCGCGCTGATATGACTCCTCAAGTGGCGCGCATTGACGCTCATCACCTGAAACGTTCAGTACCTACCAGACTCTGCTATATGGGTAGTGTCCTGCACACCCGGCCGGATGGTTTTGCCGGAACCCGCAGCCCGTATCAAGTGGGTGCAGAGTTATATGGTCATGCCGGCCCTGAAAGTGATGCAGAAGTATTATGCTTACTGTTGGAAACATTAAAAAACAGTGGCATCAAAGATATTTATATTGACTTAGGGCATGTTGGTATTTATCGGCAGCTTGCCGATGCGGCCGGCTTAAGCAAAACTGATGAAGCAGCGTTATTTGATATGTTGCAGCGAAAAGCTTTGCCTGAAATTCAAAATTACCTGAGTGATTTGGATATAAAAAGCCGTTATAAAGACATGCTGGCCTCGCTGGCTGGCTTAAACGGTGATGCCGATATATTGTCGATTGCACGCCGTCAGCTAAGTGGTGGCCACCCAGGTGTGATTGATGCGATTGATTATTTGGAAGCCGTTGCCGGTATTGTGAACCGAAGAGTGCCGGATGTGCCATTACATTATGATTTGGCAGAACTAAGAGGGTATCATTACCAAACCGGTATTGTGTTTGCAGCGTTTGTGCCGGGGCAGGGCCAGGAAATAGCGCGTGGTGGGCGTTATGATGATATTGGTCGTTTTTTTGGCTGTTCGCGTCCAGCGACAGGGTTCAGCACTGATTTACGGTCAATATTGAAGCTTTCAAACTGGCAGGCAAGCAGTCTTAGCGGTATTTTTGCGCCTGCGGCAGAGGATCCGGCGTTACTGCAAAAGATAGCTGAATTACGTGCTCAGGGAGAGCGTGTAATCAAGGAATTGCCGGGGCAAACAGGAAATGCCGCAGATTTTGACTGTGATCGGGTATTGGTGTTGGATGGCCAGTCGTGGGTTGTTAAACCAAATGAATAAACCGGAGTTATAAAGTTTCAGTGATCTATTATCGGAATGACCTATTAACATGAGTAAAAGTATTGTTGTTTTGGGCACCCAGTGGGGTGATGAAGGCAAAGGTAAAATTGTTGATTTACTGACCGAGCGTGCTGCTGCAGTAGTGCGTTTTCAAGGTGGGCATAATGCCGGGCATACTCTGGTAATCAATGGAGAGAAAACCATTCTGCACTTGATTCCTTCGGGAATCCTGCACCCGAAAGTTGAGTGCCTGATTGGCAATGGCGTGGTTATATCGCCTCATGCACTGCTGGAAGAAATTAAAATGCTGGAGCAAAAAGCAGTGCCAGCAACAGAACGGTTGCGTATCAGTGAAGCTTGCCCGTTAATTTTGCCTTACCATGTCGCAATCGATCATGCGCGCGAGCAGGCACGTGGCAAAGCGGCAATCGGCACCACCGGTAGAGGCATTGGTCCTGCTTATGAAGATAAGGTTGCGCGTCGCGGTCTGCGCGTTGGTGATTTACTGTACAGAGAGCGCTTTGCTGCAAAGCTGGGTGAAGTGCTGGATTATCATAATTTTAGTTTGAAGCATTATTTCAAGCGTGAAACCTTCGATTTTCAGCAGTTGTTGGATGAATCAATGTGTTTTGCCGAAACCATACAGCCGCTGATTGATGATATCCCGGCACGCCTGGATCAATTACGTAAATCAGGTAAAAATATTTTGTTCGAAGGGGCTCAGGGTACTCTGCTGGATGTTGATCACGGCACATATCCCTTTGTGACTTCTTCCAACACCACTGCAGGCGGCGCTGCCTGTGGGAGCGGCGCAGGACCTTTGCATTTCGATCATGTGCTGGGTATCACTAAAGCCTATACGACCCGAGTGGGCGCAGGGCCTTTTCCGACTGAGTTGTTCGATGAAATGGGTGAGCACCTGGCGCGCCGTGGACATGAGTTCGGCGCGACCACAGGCCGCCCAAGACGCTGCGGCTGGTTTGATGCAGTTGCGTTGAGAAGAGCGATACAGATCAACAGCGTTTCCGGTTTATGTGTCACAAAACTGGATGTATTGGATGGGCTTGAGAGCTTGCGAATCTGTGTTGGCTATAAAGTAAATAACCACGAGTTACAGCTGCCTCCTGTAGGTGCCGAAGCGTATGAAACCTGCGAGCCTGTTTATATTGATATGCCAGGTTGGCAGTCTTCTACTGTCGGTATTTCCGACTATGAGCAATTGCCTGAAAATGCGAAATCTTACTTGAGCAAGATCGAAGAAGTTGTGGGAACGCCGATCGATATTATCTCCACCAGCCCGGAGCGGGACGATAATATTCTACTGCGGCATCCGTTTGAAGGTTAATTTTTGCCCTAAAATGGCGATTTGGCACAGTTGATATGCTGTCAGCCGGCATAATCACGCAAATTCTATTACTTTTGGCCTAATTGCTTAGGCCAATTACCGGATACCCGGGTATGGCATTTTCCTGTACTGTATATATAAACCCAAAAAGGGTTCAGACTAATCCGGTGATTTGATTGTCGGGTGAGCGCAGGGGCGGCAGTATCTTTATCTTTAAAAATATAAAGCGTACTGAAGAGGAATAAATCCATGTCAGAGGTAAACTCCGGAAGTGCACCGCAAATACCGCAGGCTGCCGAATCATTGACCCCGAAAGAGCGACAGCAGCTTAACGAACTCACCGGGATCGGTACTTTTAACCTGCTTTATTCAATTAAACTATCCGAGGCAATGTCGGCCTTTAGAAAGTCCTATGAGGTTTTTCGCAGTTCACGCAACGGCTACGATGAAGAGGGCAAACTTTCTCCGAAGGCGTTACGGGATTTGTGGGCTCGCGGCCATATGAGTCAGGCGATGCCGAATCAAATTGCCGAGCAGCTCGACGAATCTGTGCATAAATACGTTTAGGGCTTATTTCGTCAGCACTGCTTCTACCCATTGGCTTCGGTTTCGTGACCGGCGCCATCTATTACTTTTGGTTAACACATCTACTATTCGTTCAATAGTCAGACACGACTGACTCGTGTAATCTGTTCCTATAACTAATTCCGGCATCCTCTGCCTTTGCGCAGCGGAAGACCGGATGTATGTGTGCCAAGTTAAGTTAGAACATTAGAGCCCAGCACTCTACTGCTGTGTATGTGGCTATGCCAGCGGCTTCAGCAGGCCGCTGTGAATGTTCAACTTGATTTGGGGTGCACAGCATGACAGTGGAAAATTCCTCCGTCACGCCTGAAGATTTATTGGCGTTGGCGTCTTCCTATTCCTATGGGTTAAATCAACAGCAAAGTCTTGTCGATCAACTGAATGAAATGCAGTTTCTGCAGAGTGTTGATCAAATGCGTCAGCAGCGTACCGGGCTGGATGAGAACGGGCATTTAAGTCCACAGGCTTTGCAAAACTTACAGGCAAGGGGCTACCTCCTGCAATGGATGCCTGAACAGCAAAGAGACAGCATTGGCCTGGATAAATCTCAAGAGACTGTTTGATACGTCATTAATTTTTTCTATGCTGTAGCGATTGCATAAAGTACTCGTTACAGCTTTATGTCTTCGATATCCCGGTGCTGCCGGATATTGTGATTCACATCACGCTTTTTCACTATTCGCAAGTCTAACATTCGCTTGTGCGGATAGTCATTCGCCGTCAATTTTCTGACAAAATCCGGGAGACAGACAGGATGAAATCAATAACAAAATATTTGGGACTGCCATTTTTTTTAACGTTCATTAGCCTATCAGCGCATGCGGAAGCACCTGCCGAAATGACAGCTGAGGCAACACCAGAAGCAGCAGCAACACCTGAGGCTGTATCAGCCCAGTCACCGGCATCGGCACAAGAGGAAGTTGCAGCATCGCCGGAGCCTGCAGAGCCGCTTGCGGCAGGTAATGTAATGCGCTCGACATTTACCTCGGCGGTTCAACAGCGTGAACCGACGGATCAATTAGCCAGCCTTAACAATGACCAGGGTACTATATTCTTTTTTAGCGAGCTGGGTGATTTGCAAGGCCAGACCGTCACTCACCGCTGGGAGTATGACGGAAAAATCGTAGCGGAAGTGCCTTTTTCGGTCGGTGGTTCCCGCTGGCGCGTTTGGTCAAGTAAAAGCCTTATGCCGGAGTGGACCGGTACCTGGACCGTTTCTGTTGTAAATGGCAGTGGCAGCGTGATAAGCACCGAAACGTTCGAATATCAACAAGCTCCCGTTGCTGCTCCACAGGAAGAGCAGGCATCTGCTACGGCATCACCCGCAGTGACTAGTGGAGTGACAGCAGCCAGCCCGCAATAATAAACGCGGTTTTTTTCAGCTACATATTTCATCATCGCAGAGGCGCGTTATATTTATGCGCCTCCGCGATAATAACGATAGATGCATCAGCGGTTGAACTCCAGCCGCATGCCGTGCGCCGGTTCATTGATTACACCACGTTCATAAGCAACTCTTCCATTAACAATGGTGGTATCAATGCTGGAGCGAAAGTCAGTTCCTTCGAACGGAGACCATCCGCATTTTGACAAAACGCTCTCTCGAGTGACACTGTGGGGTTTGTTAAGATCGATTAATACCAGATCCGCCCAGTAACCTTCCCGTATAAATCCGCGGTCTACAATCTGAAACAGTTCTGCCGGAGCATGTGCGGTTTTTTGTGTCAGCAGCTCAAGTGTAAAGATGCCATTATGATAATGTTCCAACAGGCTCAACAGTGCATGTTGAACCAGGGGCAGACCCGCCGGCGCCTGCATGAAAGGCCGCTGTTTTTCTTCCCAGGTATGGGGAGCATGATCGGTCGCGATAACATCGATGACATCGTCAACAACTGCCTGCTGCAGGGCAGCTTGATCGGAGGCAGCTTTGATAGCCGGATTGCATTTAATTAAACTGCCTTTTTCAGCATAGTCCTGCTCATTAAAAAACAGGTGGTGCACACAAGCCTCTACTGTAATGCGTTTGTCTTTAAGGTTGCCTTGATTAAATAATTCAAGTTCTTTGGCGGTTGTTAAATGCAGCACATGCAGCCGGCTATTATGTTTTTTGGCCAGAGAAACCGCAAAAGATGACGATTTATAACATGCCTCCGCAGAACGGATTTGGGGATAGCATTCGATTGGCACGTCATCGCCGTAGCGGGCTTTGAATTCGGCCTCATTGGCCAAAATGGTGGGTGTATCTTCGCAATGTGTCGCAATGAGTGTTGGGGCATACTTAAATATCTGGTCAAGTACGTCCGGGTCATCAACCAGCATATTTCCGGTCGAGGCACCCATAAATACTTTAATTCCGCAAGCGGCTTTAGGATCCAGGGTTTTTATCTGCTCTATATTGTCATTAGTCGTTCCAAAATAAAAAGCATAATTGACCGCTGATTTTTCCTCTGCCAAATGGTATTTTTCCTCAAGGCGCTCGTGTGTCACGGTAAGCGGGTTGCTGTTGGGCATCTCCATGAAACTGGTTATACCGCCGGCCAATGCGGCCCGGGATTCATGTTGGAAATCGCCTTTATGGGTAAGGCCGGGTTCACGAAAATGCACCTGATCATCAATCATGCCGGGCATCAGGGTTTTGCCACTGGCGTCCAGTGTTTTTACATCGTTGATATGTGACAGATTTTTTGCAATCTGGCTTATCCGGCCATTTTCTATCAATAAATCTGCTTCATGGCGGATGCCTTCATTTACAATAGTGGCATTGACGATTAATAGTTTATTCATAATTTATTTCTGTGGCATGTTGTGTTGGACAGGCAGCAAGTATAGCGTAAACCAATGAAAAGCGGCTAGACAATATGATACAGTAAACTAATATTGTTTTTGGTAAACAAGCAGGTATGAGCGAAAAACTGTTTAAGCACCTTGAAATGGAAGCTGTGGGAAACGCGGTATCCTTGCCGGAGGTATTGAGTGCTATTCAATTTGGACGGGACGGGCTGGTGCCTGCAGTTGCGCAGCAGCATGATTCCCGTGAAGTATTGATGCTGGCATGGATGGACCGGCAGTCGATTAGCGAAACCCTGGAAACCGGCCGGGTATGCTATTGGTCGCGGTCCCGTCAGGCATACTGGCGTAAAGGTGAAACCTCCGGAAACATTCAGCGCTTGGTTGAGATGCGAATAGATTGTGACGGTGATGCTCTATTATTGCGCGTTGATCAGCATGGGTCCGCCTGTCATACCGAGCGCCGAAGCTGTTTTTATCTCAGTGTGCAGGGTGATGAGGTAAAAATACTAACGCAAGCGGCAACATCCTCCAGCTAGTTACGGAAAACGCCGGCTTATGTGTACCGGACCGCATCTGGCTGTGAATCAACCGCCCAATAAAAAAGGCTGCGAACTTTGTGAGCGGCCCGTTGCGATATTAACCAAGCACCATCTTATTCCGCGTGCATTGCATCATAAACGTAAATTTCGCAAGCTATATTCCCGGCAATATATGTTGACGGAGATATTATGGCTTTGTAAGTCATGTCACTCTTTTATCCATAAAGTGCTCAGTGAGCAGGAGCTGGCTTTAAATTATTGCAGCAGGGACAAACTTTTAAGTGAACCCCAAATAAATCGTTTTGTGCAATGGTTATCTGTTAAGTCTGCCGGGTTTATGCCGACATCACGTGCCAGTGTGCGTCGCAGGCGTTAAGTTTTGATGTCAAATCATTTATTTTATTTTGCTTATGGTTCAAATTTACACCCATTGCGCCTGGCTGAACGAATTCCGTCGAGCAGATTTTTAGGCATAGCACGGGTTTTAGGTTATCGGTTATGCTTTCATAAGTGCGGGCAAGATGGTTCAGCAAAATGCAATGCATTGTATACAGGCAGCACTGGCGATGAATTATATGGGGCAGTGTACCGAATGGATACTGGCCATAAGCCCATTCTGGATGATTTCGAGGGCCAGGGTTATCAGGCCGACTCTTTCTCGGTAGTGCTGAATAAGGCTGAGTATACTGTGTTTTATTATGCGGCTGTAGACAGCTACATTAACAATAATTTAAGGCCTTACCACTGGTATAAAGAACTGGTGATATTGGGCGCTAAATTCCATAATCTGCCTGATAAATATCTGATGCAGGTAAATGCAGTGGAGTCAGCAGAGGATACAGACCATACTCGTTACCATCGGCATATACAGTTAATTAAGCGTATACAGGTTTTTGATAATGATAAAGACACGAAAAGAGCTTCGGGTCCTGCTGTTACAGATACGTGATGAACCCAGGGTGCGTTCGGAAGAGCACCAAAGTTTTGCGTTCCATTCAGGCCTGGAAGAATCACAAATTAATATATTGAATGTGTTCGATACACCGGACTTCAGTTTCGACATTATTCAGGAGTATGACGCATTGTTTGTTGGAGGTGCCAGTGAGGCCTCTGTGCTTGAACGGTCGCAATACCCTTTTTTACCGCAATGTGAAAAGTTGTTATTGCACTGTATTGATAATGCTATTCCGGTATTTGCATCCTGTTTTGGTTTTCAGATGGCTGTGCTTGCACTGGGTGGAAAAGTTATTCGTGATCAGGATAATTTCGAAATGGGTTGTATACCGGTCAGTTTGACAGCGGATGCGGCGACAGATTTACTGTTTCGTGATGTAAATGACAAATTTCTCGCGGTTTCTGTGCATCAGGAGAAAGCACTCGAAGCGCCTGCCGGCTGTACTGCGCTGGCTTATACGGATCTGTGCTGCCATGCATTTAAGGTTGTTGATAAACCCTTTTGGGCATTTCAGTTTCACCCTGAAGTTGACAAGCGTATTTTAATTGAGCGTTTGACAATATTTAAGAAAAAATACACACAAAACGATACGCATTTGAATAGTGTTATATTGAATGCAAAAGAGACACCTCAATCCAATATGCTGTTAAAGAGCTTCGTGGACAGGGTATTGCTTGACTGCACAGGGTCTGCTGAGCCACAAAGTATCTTCGAGCCGAATCAATAGCTGAATTGTTTTGGCGCACAACCTTATTAATCAAAGTTCCATCTTGCCTGAATCAATATTTCCTGTTCGGTTTGATTTGGAAAACTTTCAACGGCGGAAGGGGTTCCGAACTCTATACGTTCGGAGTCAACCAGGTTGCGACCGATCAGCTCAATGCTAAGATCCGGTTTCGGCAACCATGCAACTCTAACATCCATATTCCAAAAATCACCCACATTGACTTCCGGCAGATCATCAACCCAGCGAACCCATATGTCCAGCTCTACATCATCGCGGATATTGATTAATGATCTGGCGCTCAGCTGATTTTTCGGTCCAAGCGCCGGGTCAGTCGGTGAAGTGACATCATCACCATCAAGGAATGAATAGGTTGTTTGTATTCGCCACCAGTCGCGAGGGCGCCAATCCACTACAACTTCCATGCCATAGGAGTTTATATCGGAATTATCATTTGTCTGTGTAATTACATTCACAAGATTGGTCGGAATAGGTTGAGGCTCGAAAATGGTACCGGTATCCACTGCGGTATATAAGCCGTCAAACTCATTGTAAAAGAACGCGACATCCACCCCAAAGCTATCCGTTAAACGATTGCGATAACCGAATTCAAAAGCATTGAGTACTTCTGCATCAAGATTTTCATTGCCAGTAAATCTAATTGTCAAAGGCAATGGAACCAGCGGTGGGTTTGGCGGAAAAACCAACTGGTCAAAATTTACACTGTTCTCCGAAATAGATGGTGTGCGGGAAGCACGTGACAGGCTTGTCCATATTGCACTGCTGTCATCAAATTGCCATAACAGGCGGGCGCTGGGTTGCACTTCTGTGCCGGTGAAGTCATTTTCTTCGAATTTTGAGCCCACCGTAATCAGCAGGCGATTATCCATCAGGCTGATTTCATCTTGTATAAATGCGCTGTATAAATCCAGTTGAGCGTCTTCGGGTGTAAATGTAATTTGTGCACTACCTGTTGTGTCGTCATCAATATTACGATATCCAGCTCCCCAGGTAATAATGTGCTTGCCGATTTCAAAGCTTTGTTGAAAATCTATATCAGCGGTTAGCTGCTCATCCTGCCCCAAAACAGCTTCCTGCTGATCAAGAAAATCGAGGTAGACCTGCAGAATAGTGTCTGATGCAGCATTGTTCCTTTCCCAACGGCCTAGAATAAACCAGCCCTCTCTTTCGCTGGTATCAGGTACAATGGGGTTTGTAAAAGTAATAGGATCGGATATCAACGTTAGCTGATCAGCTTCGTTATCAAACACCTCGGCTTGTAATGTAAACACACTTGCATCATCACTGCCCGAATCTATTCGAAATCCAAACCGGGTGTGCTCCCATTCATCGATGGCTTCGGTACCGGTTGGCGAAATGGAGTTGTCTTGTGAAAATGCCTTACCATAAATTCTATAGTGTGTATTATCACTGATTTGTCCGCCATGGCGAAAATTTAATCCTTGTTCTTCGTTACCGGCTGCTGCCACCAACAGATTTCCTTGTGTATCGGATGCGGTTTTTGTGATGATATTAATGACACCGCTTACCGCATTGGCACCCCATACCGAAGCACCTGACCCGCGGATAATTTCAATGCGTTCAATATCATCCAGTATCACTTGCTGGGTATCCCAAAAGACCCCGGAAAATGTAGGCGAATAGACGGAGCGGCCGTCAACCAGTACCAGCAGCTTGTTTGAAAACCGGCCGTCATTAAATCCACGGGTATTAATAGCCCATTTGTTTCTATCAACTCGAGCAACATGCATGCCCGGCACCATTGCAAATAGTTCAGGTAAGGTTGTCGCACTGGATCTACGTATATCTTCCTGGGTGATTACAAATGTCGCAGCCGCAGTATTTGAAATTTTTTGTGGGCTCTTTGAAGCGATGGTGATTTCAATATTGGCCAGATCTTCAAGGCTCAACAGCTTGAGTTGCTCCAGCCCCTGATTGGCCTGAGTTGCCGGGCTTAGAGTGGCCAGAGCAGCCAACAGAAAGAGTGCGCTGCGATTCAATAGCTTATTGATCTTGGTTTTTTTTAAAAATAACAGGTTTTTGATCGTATTATTGCCTGATTTTTTAGTGTGCTCTTTGATACACATTTGTTGCCCTCCATGGCACATAATTCAAGATTCAAATAGCTTCAATGCTTGAATCTATTCCAGGTTTTTCCGGTATCGGCGTTTTTTTGTGAGTCTTTAAAAATGTATAAGATAGTAGAATTGTCATATTCTATAACCTTTCATTATTCATCCCATATCTTAGCCAAACGAAGTATTTTCGAGCTTAATTTAAAATTGGTTTCTCCAGTCCTTTTAATATTTATAACCAGAGATATTTTAGTTTTTTCGCGCACCAGTCCGACCATTCCGCCAGCCTTAATAAAATCATATGAATCTCCCACAGTAAGTGTGGAAGGCATTTGTTTTTGAAGCAGTGATTGATTTTTATCCAAATAACTGTCCGGCAGGTAAAGAATATGACATGCAGATGGGTCGGAATCCGGTTCTAAAGAAATATGTTTTAGGCTTCTGTTGGATATTTTTTCCCCGGAAACTGCGGCGTCGAGATTTTTGCTGACAGCGGTATTACCTATGCTGCAGTACAGAATTGGGCTCTTAGCCGTTTTAAATGCGGTTTCAGGCCATTCAATGAAATTGGCAAAGTTGAACATATAAACCGCTTTAATCTGGTCTTCTGTTATACGTGTTTGTGCGATTCCAACATTGATAAGGGACTGAAGTAATAGAATACAGAATAATTTTTTAAATACTGTCGACCTTTGAAATATCTGAAATAGGGTCAGTCGGCTCCTAATTGGGTCCTTGCACGCAGACTTAACAGGTTTCCCATAGAGGGAACCTATTTTAGTGGCCTTTTGACAATGTCTAAATTTAATCATTACCGATTCTATTGGTTTTGTTGTACCTATATTCAAACCATAATTCTGGACAGAGCTCTTATCGGCATTGATTTTTAAGTTTTGACTTGATCAAAAGCTTCTATTAGGCCCTGTCTTAAAACAATGGCATTTTTAAAGGGCCAATATCATCTAATTAAAGGGGGTTTCCGTTACCAATGGCTGCAGCCGTCCGATAGTTCGGAGCTTGGGTAATACGCTTTTATTCTAGGATTGCAGAGAGTACTGACCCTTTAGAGGTGACTGTATATATTCTGGGTTTTGCCGATAAGTTTGAAGTATTCCAGGAAGGCTATGATAAATCACCAAATACAGCGACTTATTTGAGTAAATGCCGTTTATATAACAGGGTATTTCTCGATTCTATAAGACTTGAAATCAAGAATATGCTGGCTAGATTAAATATAAAACAAAAAGTGGCGGTAGTGGCGACGCTGACGGCAGTAACGGTTCTGTTTTTAGCCACCTGTGCATTTGTTGCGATGGGTTTATTTTCCACAAAACAAAACATGGTAGAAACCGTTTCATCTTTAGCCCGTGTTATTGGTATCAACAGCTCTGCATCATTATTGTTTCAGGATCAGGACTCTGCTGAAGAGATTCTTTCAGCGCTGCAAACAGAGTCCAGTATTATTACAGCGAAGCTTTTTGATATATCCGGGGTTTTGGTGGCTGAATATAATGGTCCTGGTAGTAGTGGTAACAAACTTGAAGAGCAAATTGCGGTTGAGTCCCAAAGAGCTGCACAGTATAAAGGAAAGGAAATAATATATGAGTTTATATGGACTCCGGCTCATATGCATGTCACAAACCCGGTTATTTTTAATGGCTCGAAAGTCGGCATACTTTATATCGCAGCCGATTTGAATCGCTTTATTTCAAATGTTAAGGATCAGTTAATAGTAAGCTCTATGATCTTAATAATAGCTGTTGCCCTGGGCTATTTGTTTGCGACGATTATGCAACAACTTGTGACCAAGCCAATTCTTAATTTGGCTAATGTGATGGGCAAAGTGTCGCGCTCTAATGATTATTCTGTCCGTTTATCAAGTATCAGTAATGATGAAGTGAATGTATTAATTAACGGATTCAATAATATGCTGGACCAGCTGCAATCCCGGGACAAAATGTTAGGTGAAACACTTGATCAGCTGCAGCAGGCAAAGTTTCGAGCTGAATCTGCGAGTAAAGCCAAGTCGCAGTTTTTAGCAACGATGAGCCATGAAATTCGTACCCCCCTGAATGGAGTTTTGGGAATGACGGAGCTTCTGGCATTTACAGATCTGAATGACAAGCAGGATCACTATGTCAATATTATTGCCAGATCAGGCAATACTTTGCTTTCAGTAATCAATGATATTCTTGATTTTTCAAAAATTGAAGCCGGTAAGCTGGAGCTTGAAAGTATAGAATTTAATTTGCAGGATTTAATTGAAGATTGTGTATTTATGTTGGCTGAAAGGGCTCAGGTTAAAGGTTTGGAGTTATTGCAAATTATTGAAGATACTGTTCCATTGCATTTGATAGGAGACCCAACCCGTCTCACGCAGATACTAATTAACCTTATTAGCAATGCAATAAAGTTTACTCATGAAGGGGAGGTTTTAGTCAAAGTATCACTTAATGGCGAAATATCAGAAAAAGCCGAGCTAAAATTTGAAGTAATAGATACCGGTATCGGCATAAGTGAAGATGCCAGAAAAAATATATTTAAAGAGTTTTCTCAGGCTGACAACACGACTACGCGCAAGTATGGAGGAACCGGCTTGGGTTTGGCTATTTGCCGGCAGCTTACAGAGCTGATGCAAGGGGAAACGCGTGTAGATAGCGAGCTGGGCAAAGGTTCAAACTTTTCATTTACTGCTAGATTTCCTCTGGCAGAGAATAAGGTTTCAACTGAAGATGCGTTCAGTGAATTGTCAGGCAAGCGTATCATGGTTGTAGATGACAATGAAACTAATCTTGAAATACTCGGTACCCATCTTGAAAACTGGTCTATAAAGCCTAAGCTAATTCTCGTGCCGCAAATGGCACTTAAGGCCCTGGAAGTTGCGTTTCAAAATGATGAAAAATATGACGCAATTATTCTGGATATGCATATGCCTGGAATGGATGGATTTGAGCTCGCTCAGCATATTAAGGATCGATATGGTGACAATGCTCCCGTGATGTTGATGTTGAGCTCCGTATTAAAAGATGATGACTATGAGGAGAAAGGTAAAGGGATAGCAATTTATTTAACGAAACCGATTAGAAAAGGTTTGTTGCTACAAGGATTGATGCAGGCATTTAAATTGGAATGTGTTGTTAGTGAAAATAACCATGAATCTGTGCAGGCTATAAAAGCCGCACCTACAAGTGCAACTATTCTTGTTGCCGAAGATAACCCCGTTAACCAGGTTCTTTCACAGGAGATGATTCATAAGCTTGGATATACCTGCATGATTGCAGGTAATGGCCTGGAAGCGGTAGATTATGTCGCACATGAGCCGATCAATTTGGTTTTAATGGATTGCCAAATGCCACAAATGGACGGTTTTGAAGCTACAAGAGCAATAAAATCAATGGGCCAGGGCGCAACAATTCCTATAGTGGCACTTACAGCCAATGCTATTGATGGTGATAAAGAGCGCTGCCTGAACGCGGGTATGGATGACTATATGTCAAAACCGTTTACTCTGGCGGAGCTTGGAAGCATGATAGAAAAATGGCTTTCTAAGTCGGCGGCCACTATAAACAATCAACTACCGGCTAATGATGCGGATGGTCCCGATGATGTTTTGGATGAAATGATTATAAGCACTTTAAAACAGCCATCTCAGGGTAAAAAAGAAAGTGTTTTTGAGAAATTAGCGCCTATTTATCTAAAGTACTCACATGAGGCTATGCTTGATGTGGAAAAGGCTTTTATTGATAAAGATGCTGAAAAGTTCAATAGCGTTTTACATGCCTGGAAATCCAGTTCGGCAAATATTGGGGCAACTCAGTTATCCAAGAAAATAATAAGTATTGAAGAGTGCTCTCGTGAAGATTTTATAACTGTGACGGGAGGGGTAATTGAGGAATTAAAAAACCATCATGAAAATGCAGCTGAAGCTATTCATACACAGTTGAAAATAATCAAAGGTATATATTTAAATGAAACTGAGCCGGTTTTTTCTGAAAGTAAAACCAAATCGAGCAAGCTGATATTGTTGGTGGATGATGATCCAACAATACATGTGTTAGCCAATGAACATTTTTTAGACTCAGGGTTTCGTGTGCATACTGCAGTTGACGGCGAGGAAGCTTTATTAAAGTTAAAGAGTATCACGCCGGATTTGATTATTTTAGATGTTCATATGCCTAAGATGGACGGTTTTACGGCATGTGAAAAAATTCGTGAACATCCGGCTTATGAAGATTTTCCGGTATTAATACTCACAGGCTTAAAAGACGACAAGGCTATAGATAAAGCATATGAAGCGGGCGCTACTGATTTTTTTCAAAAGCCGATCAATTGGAAGTTATTAATGCATAGAATTCGGTATTTGCTCCGATATCAAAATACATTAATAAAATTAAAGCATAGTGAATCCCGTCTCGAAAATGCTCAACATATAGCCATGCTGGGGGATTGGGAGTGGGATTTTCATAACGGTTGGTTTGCATATTCTGATGAAATCGTAAAACTTTTTGATTTTAAGGAGGAGGACTTTCCAATCTCTCATGCCAGCCTTGTTGAAAAAATAAAAAATGATTTAAAGCTGGCTTATATTGATAAGCTGGAAGAGTTAAAAGCGGGTCCAGGAATATCTGACCATGTGTTTGAAATTATCACTGGAAGCACTCACCAAAAGTTTATTCGGGTAAGGTGTGAATCTGTTGTAGGCAAAGACGGTTCAGTAGAAAAAATCGCGGGCACTGTGCAGGATGTTACAGAGCAACATTATGCAGAAGAGCGTATAAGGAATTTAGCATACTATGATGTTTTGACTCAGGTTCCTAATCGTGTAATGTTTTTGGATAATCTTACAAAAGCACTGGAAACAGCAAAGCGTTATAGGCGTAAACTCGGTGTTATATTCATTGACCTGGATGATTTCAAGCGTGTTAATGATTCGCTTGGGCATTCTGCAGGAGATATGCTATTAATACAAGTTACGCGAAGAATAAGAGATTGTATTAGAAAAAGCGATCAGGTTGCAATTTCTCCCAATAATGAAGTCGCTCGTTTGGGCGGGGATGAATTTGTAATCATACTTGAAGAGCTAAAGCATGAAGAGCGGGCAGCGCTTGTAGCACAGCGGATTATAGAAAGCCTTAATACGCCGTTTATAATAGAGAACTCCGAAATCACTATTACAACCAGTATTGGCATAGCCACCTATCCGACGGATGCCGATAATGCCGAGGAGTTGCTTAAAAATGCCGATCTTGCGATGTACGATGCGAAAAAAAGTGGTAAAGGAAAATTAAAATTCTTTACTTCTTCGATGCATGAAAAAGCAACGGAAAACATGCGCATGGAATCTGATCTTCGTAGCGCTATTCATAGCAATGATTTAATGATTTATTATCAGCCTGTTGTAGATTGGTATAAAAAAGAAATTGTACAGGCTGAAGCATTGTTACGCTGGGATGCAGGTGATAATGAGTTTATCCCTCCAGGGCAACTGATACCAGTGGCTGAAGAGACCGGATTGGTACAAAAAATAGATGTGTGGGTTTTGGAGAATGTTATAAAACAAATGAATGAATGGGGCAAGTCAGGTAAAGCGCTGCAGGCAATATCAGTCAATATCAGTGCCAAGCAATTCGATAAGCCGAACTTTGCCGATGATTTACTGGACTTGCTTAACCACTACTCATTTGATCCGGCTTGCCTCGAATTAGAATTAACTGAAAGTGCGATAACAAGCAATCCCCAGCAAGCCCTGGAGCAGCTTGATAAACTCAGCGCATTTAAAATCAGAGTTGCAATTGATGATTTTGGACAAGGCTATTCTTCATTAAGTCAGTTAAAACAACTAAAGCTTGATACGATTAAAATTGATCGCGCATTTGTATCGGGTTTGCCTGATGATTCCAATGATGCGGCAATCACCCAGGCTATTATTGACATGGGTAGTCGCTTGGGCTTAAGAGTTATTAGTGAGGGTGTGGAAAAAGAAGAGCAGTTAAAGTTTTTACTGGATCACGGTTGTCACTATATTCAAGGATTTTTAGTCAGCCAGGCGCTACCGGCTGATGAGTTAACCGCTTTCATTGAATCTTTTCAGATGAATTTCGATAAACTGCCTTCTTTGAAGTAAAAAAACTGCGGTTTGTTCAGATAATAAATTAATTTATAAGTGCCGCTTTTTTTATTGGTGTCAATGTCCCATTTAAGTAATTGAATTATAAAAAGGCCATTCAAACTTACCCTTCACATAATATTATGAGATGAGTTTTTTCTAGTAGTTTATACGGATAGTAATTCGAAAAAATTTTCATTAAGGTAATTAGCATAAATAATTATTAATAGGCAAATTACTTGTCTAAATAAAATAATAATATTCCATGCGCTGAAATGGAATAAATTGATTCGGGGCAATATTTTTTCAAGCATATACCATACCATATGGTTATTTTTATATGTTGATTTCTTATTTTTTCATAATTAAGGGCTAAATCATGTTAAAAAAAATTATTTTCGGATGTTGCGTTTCTGTAAGTATAGTTGCGGTTTATTTGGGTTCAGATAACAATAAAATTGTATCTGAATATACTGAATTGCTGAATGAAGCAGGGCATACTTTAAAAAGTTTCACTTCCAAAGTGACGGTTGAAGAAAATGTTTCTGAGCCTTCGACAGGGTGGACAAGTCGTAATACGAATACCTCAGATAAGTCTTTTTTAAATATTGGATCTCATTTAAATAATCGTTTACCTAAAGGTAGGATCCATATTGGCGACTATGGGCAACAGGATGCAGATAGACGGGTTATTAAGCTTCACTCAGGTGATTTTGTTCTGGATAAAAGCTATGTGCCTGATCTTGATGCTAACTTAAAGGTGATTTATGTAGAAGTCGATACAGACCCTGCTTTGGTTTCATCCATTCCGGAAGGCGTTACAGATGAAAGTAACTTCAGATTTTTGGATGCAGTTGCCGATAATGTATGGGCTGTTGCAGTAACCAAACAGGCCTATGATGATCTGGTTGGTTATAAACTGATTAAAGCGGCCGGAGAGGTAAGTGCCAGAGATAAAGTGACTACTGAGGTTTTTGAAGAAGGGTTCAGGCTTACTGCGGAAGGTTCGGCAGAAATCGTCGTTAGCTTATTTTCCGAAGAATATCAGGATGCTTTTTCGACATATTTAACTTCAACAAATGCAAATGTTCTTAATATTCGTTCATCTGGAGAATTCGAATTAACTGCAGATCCCACAGAAGTTCTGAAAATATTGGAACTTAATTATGTACAGTTTGTTGAGTCCGGAATTCCGGTTAACGCTATCACAAATGAAAATTCCGCCAGGCTGTCAAATGTTAATGATGTTGTTAATAATTTTGGCTTAACTGGCAATGGAGTTAACGTGGGGGTTTGGGATATAGCCGATATTGCTCCTCATGCGGATTTTGTTAGAAACAATCAAAGCCGGGTAAGTTTAAGAGAGGCTCCAATTACTGTGAACTTTGGTGTAGGAACTTATAGTTACCGTGAATACAGTGATCATTCTACACATGTCGCGGGTACTGTCGGGAGTAGCGGTAATGGTAATCAGGCTGCACGTGGAATGGCGACTGAGGTCAACCTCTTTTCGTATAATTTTAGTGGTGATATATCTTCGGAGATTCGTAACAGCGGTCTTAATCTGACAAATCACTCTTATGGTGTGAGATGCGGTTGGAATCGGTCATCCAATGGTAATTGGAGTGATTTTGGGAGAAGTTGTTTTGGAAATTACGGGTCTTTGGCGCGCGGATGGGATAGCCTGGTACTCGGTAACTATAATTTGATTATTGTCAAAAGTGCGGGTAATGACCGTGATGATAATCCGGCAGCTGCGAACGGCAATGGAGACGGCCAATATAAGAATGGCTTTGATACAATTTCAGAACGGGGTAATGCAAAAAACATTATTACCGTGGGTGCTGCCAATAATGCTGGTACAGCAACGACGGCTTTTTCATCCTGGGGCCCTACGAATGATGGCCGTATTAAGCCCGATATAGTTGCGGATGGTTATGGAGTGCTTTCTACTGTCGCTACTGTCAGTACCTGTGATAACGATGATATTAGAAACCCCGGTTCTACCTACGACACTTGTAATGGCACTTCCATGTCTACTCCCGTAGTGACTGGCTCATTGGCGTTAATTCAGCAAAGGCATAAACAGTTATTTAACCGTAATATGCATGCATCTTATGCAAAAGCATTGCTGATACATACCGCAGAAGATATACGCCGGACGGGCCCGGATTATGAAACAGGGTGGGGGCTGTTGGATACCGAGGCCGCAATAACTCAATTGAATAGAGGCCAGCAATATAACGGAAGCTTCAATACTGGAGTGCAATGCATTAGTGCTTCTTTTATAGGTACTTTGTGCCGACTAAAGCCAGTTAGTTACACCATGCAGGTTGGGTCAACTAATGAACTTAAAGTAACTACGGCATGGATCGCACCTTCTATGAGCCTGAATTCGACTAATGCCGCTATTGCAGACTATAATTTAACTCTGATTGCACCTAACGGTAATGTCTATTCCCCCTGGGTTTTAAACCCAAGCAATCCGGCACAAAGTGCAACTCGCGGTACTAACAGCCGTGATAACGTCGAACAAGTGGTTGTCACCAACCCACAATCAGGGACATGGACAGTTTCGATCAAACCTAGAAGCTCGTCATACACTGCTAGTATCAGCACAGGATCCCCAGGGTTCAATATGGCTTTGGTGTCAAATGCGCCGATAAATTTCTAAAGTATATGGTTTTTAACGGATTTAATTATAGGTTCGTTCCAATTGTAAAATGAGGGCATTATAGAACTTGCCCCCGGTTTTACGAGTACATTATCAAAGGCCAATAAATAGCCAAACGTGAAGGCTTCAGTAAATGTTTCTGGCTATAAGTTCAAAGTGCAATTGGAAATAAAGTTTTATTAACCCGGTATTTGAATATGCCGGGTTAATTACACGCAAAATTTCATCTTTTAATTCTGTTGAAAAAAGAAATGTAAGACAATGGAAATTGAAACTAATTTGATGAATGAGATTTCGGTTACGAAAGTAAGACAACCGTCAGACAAGGAGAAGGTGTGGGTTTCCACCATCTGTTAATAGCAAATGAATATCACAACGTTTTTTGCCTCGATGTGGTTCAGTCCGAGGAAAAATTTCGCAAAATCTGCCATCCGTTGTGGTCCTTTTTCTTTTATGATCACCAGGATGGAATTTCCTGGTATCTGTAGGTGTTCTTAAGTTGCTTAACGAGAAGTGAGAAAGTCTTTAATACTAGGGTTTTTAGAAATATGTGGTGCCCAGGAGAGGACTTGAACCTCCACGGCCTTGCGGCCACTGGCACCTGAAGCCAGCGCGTCTACCAATTCCGCCACCTGGGCAATCTCTGTATACGAGTAAGATTGCAGTAATTATATATTTCGGTTTTATTTTACCGACGCGCTACGCGCGGCCGCTTCCGAACTTCCTGTTCTTCGCGGCACTAGGGCGTCCTGCCCGTCGTCTACCAATTCCGCCACCTGGGCATGCGGGTGGGAGGCCGAAATGTACCGGGACAAATACTGGTTGTCAATCGGGTTTTTAAGGTTTGCAAGGGTATTTAGCAGTTTCAAATTTGCTTTACGGTCTCGTAATTGGCTAGACTCCGCCGCATGGCACCTAAAAAGAAAAGATCTTCCAAAGACCCCCATGCCAAGCGTGAAGCGCGGCGTTATGCAAAGCCTATTGTAAGCAGGGAATATATTGCCTCGGTTGTAAAAATGCAAAAGGGGCCCTGTAAATTTAACAAGCTGGCAAAGTTATTAGAATTGAATGAGCCTTCAGAGCAAAATGCATTGGAAAGACGTTTGTCGGCAATGGTTCGTGACGGGCAGCTCGAGTTTAATCACCATAAAGGTTATCTTCCGGTTAGTGAGCGTGATCTTATACGCGGCAGAGTCATCGCAAATCCGGACGGCTTTGGTTTTCTGCACCCCGAGGAAGGCGGCGATGACCTTTTTATTTCACCGAAGCAAATGCGCTCACTGCTGCATGGTGATCGTGTAGTGATGCGGGTGACCGGTGTTGATCGCCGTGGACGGCGTGAGGCATCTCTAATAGAGGTTGTTGAGCGGGCCAATAAGCAGGTGGTTGGCAGATTATTTCATGAAGGTCAAATCACTTTTGTAGTGGCGGATAACAAACGTATACATCAGGACATTTTGATTCCAAAGGAGCATCAGGGAGTCGCTCGCGAGGGGCAAATTGTACTAACTGAAATTACAGAGGACCCCAGTCAACACCATCAGCCTATTGGCAGAATTGTTCAGGTGCTTGGCGAGCATATGGCGCCGGGAATGGAAATTGATATTGCGGTTAATTCATTCGGATTGCCGCATGAATGGAGCTCGGAAGTACAGAGTGAAGCGAGTACATTTGGTGCCGAGGTTCTGGAAAAAGATAAGCTGAAGCGGCTTGATTTAAGGGAAAAGCCATTAGTTACGATTGATGGTGAGGATGCCAAAGATTTTGATGATGCCGTTTTTTGTGAGCGAATCAACAGTGGCTGGCGTTTATATGTTGCGATAGCCGATGTTTCACATTACGTAAAACAAAACAGTGCGTTGGATCAGGAAGCATTTAACCGCGGGACATCGGTATATTTTCCGGGCCGGGTAATACCGATGTTGCCGGAACATTTATCGAACGGCCTTTGTTCTCTAAAGCCTCAGGTGGACCGGCTTTGTATGGTGTGCATACTTGAGTTCGGGCCAGATGGAAGTATGCAGGGGTTTGAGTTTGCGGAAGGAGTGATGTGTTCGCAGGCACGCCTGACTTATGATGAAGTCTCTGAAATATTATTGGGCTCAGCTGACGATAAGACACAGAAGTATTATGAAACATTAATACCGCATCTAAAGTGTCTGCATGAGCTATATAAGGCATTACACGCTCAACGTGAAAAGCGGGGCGCGATTGATCTTGAGACGACTGAAGCCAATATAATATTTGGCGAGAATAAGAAAATTGACAGTATCGTACCGGTTACACGCAATGATGCACATCGTTTGATTGAAGAATGCATGATAGCAGCGAATATTGCGGCGGCCCGGTTTTTAAACAAACATAAAATTCTCGGCTTGTTTCGCGTTCATGAATCTCCTCCGGTGGATAAAATCGAGGATCTGATTAGCTTTCTGGGTGAGTTAGGCATTAGTTTTCCAAAAAGCAAACAGGTTAAAGCGCAGCATTATGCAACACTGCTTAAAACCATCAAAGGGCGGGCTGATTCACATCTGATTCAGACAGTGATGCTGCGATCATTGTCACAGGCAGAATATCATTTACATAATCGCGGTCATTTTGGGCTGGCTTTAAAGGAGTATGCACATTTCACATCTCCTATCCGGCGCTATCCCGACCTGCTGGTGCACCGTGCGATCAGGCATATATTGCGAGGTGGCACGGCTGATAACTACCCGTACACCCAAACACAAATGCTGGACGCAGGTGAGCATTCGTCTATGGCGGAACGTAGGGCAGATGAAGCATCCCGGGATGCAGTGGAATGGTTGAAATGCGAATATATGCTGGATAAAGTGAACGAAACATATTCCGGAATTATCAGTGGAGTGACATCCTTTGGTTTTTTTGTTGAACTGCAGGATATTTTTGTCGAAGGCCTTGTGCATATTACTTCATTGCCTAAAGACTATTACCGGCTTGATCCGGTTGCTCATAAATTAAATGGTGAGCGTACCGGGCGTACTTTTCAGTTAGCCGACTCGGTAAAAGTTACGGTTTCACGTGTAAGTTTGGATGATCGACAGATTGACTTTGAGCTTGACGAATCTTCCGGTGCTGATCGTAGCAATAAACGTCGCAAGCGCCGCTAAGATACTCAATTGAGTTTTAAACAGGAATAAGCGCTTTGGCTAAACAGAAAAGCGACGCACATACCAATTGGGCTTGTGGGGTTCATGCAGTTGAGTCCTTGCTCATGCATAAACCGGAATCAGTTTTGAGTGTTTGGCTGCAAGAGCAAAAAGCGAATAAGCGCCTTCAGGATCTTATGCAGCGAGCCCGTAGCATCGGTCTGCCTGTCAATGTCGTGAGCCGCACCCAACTCGATAAACTGGTTTCAGGCATCAAACACCAAGGCGCGGCTGCACAGATTAAAGCTGTAACAGCACAATCGGAGTCAGCACTGGATGAGTTGATTGCGGGTGCCGGCAAAGGATTGTTGGCGCTGATACTTGATAGTGTTCAGGACCCACATAATTTAGGGGCATGTTTGCGCACGATGGATGCGGCCGGTGGCCATATGATTATTGCACCGCGTCGTCAGTCAGTCGGATTAACCCCGGCGGCCCGCAAAGTGGCCAGTGGTGCTGCTGAAATGGTGCCATTTGTAACAGTCAGCAATCTGAGCCGTACATTACGACAGCTGAAGGCATCCGGCATATGGCTAATCGGGACTTGTGACCGGGCTGATACAGTTTTATACGAAGCAGATTTCACAGGCCCGACCGCAATCGTGTTGGGGTCGGAGGGGGCGGGGGTTCGGCACCTGACGCGTGAACTCTGTGATCAGCTGGTACGTATTCCTATGTCAGGTCAGGTAGAGAGCCTGAATGTCTCAGTAGCCGCCGGAATATGCGTTTTTGAGGCAGTCAGGCAACGTCGGCTGCATCCTGCCTAGCGCGGCAAATCGTCGTTAAGCTCGAGAATACAAGTAAATTTAAGTATTTGTGCCAAAATTCCTGTGAATTATATCTTTTCCAGATTGCAGAGCTTGCCCCTGTTCAGTTAGAATGCGCGTCCATTTATTCTCCTTGCCTCACCGCATTAGCGCGGGAGGCTGGCAAACCATGAGGAGCTATCATGAGACACTATGAGATCTTGTTCTTAGTGCACCCTGATCAGAGCGAGCAGGTCCCTGCGATGATCGAGCGCTATAAATCCCTTATTGCCCAGCAGGGCAGAATACACCGTCTGGAAGACTGGGGGCGTCGTCAACTCGCGTATCCGATCAATAAGGTGCATAAAGCACATTATGTATTAATGAATATTGAGTGTGATCAAGCCACTTTGGATGAGCTGAAAAGCGCATTTCGATTCAATGATGCAATTTTGCGCAACCTTGTGCTGACCCGAAAAAAAGCCATTACCGAGCCTTCTGTGATGATGAGCGATAAAGAGAAAGACAGACAGCGGGTCGACTCAACCAAAGAAGAAGCAGCGGGTTCCGAACACAAAACCCAGGAAAGTGATTCTGCCGAAGCCGAAGCGGCTGCCGCAGCAGGTTGATTCTAATTTAACACTCAAGCCGATTATCAGGATTTTGCTATGAACAGTTATTTTAAGCGTCGAAAATTTTGTCGTTTTACTGCTGAAGGTATCGAAGAGATCGATTATAAAGATCTCGATATACTGAAAAGCTATGTTACCGAAACAGGAAAAATTGTACCCAGCCGTGTGACCGGCACCAGTGCCAAGTATCAAAGGCAACTGGCAATTGCAATAAAACGTGCCCGCCATGTTGCATTGTTGCCTTACTCTGATCAGCACGAGTAGATCAACGCTTTATAAGTTGTTGTAACTACCCATGAAAAGCCTTGCCGGATTTATACTGCGTGGAATGTCGCAGGCTGTACTGGTGATCAGTGCAGCCGGCCTTTTGGCAATTGCTATTCCACCTTTTGCGTTACTAAGCGGTGCAGCTGTTGCGCTGATCACTTTGCGCAATGACAGTACATCCGCTCTGAAAGTCGTTGTGTTATCGGGGCTGGTGGCAGCCGGCTTTTTATGGATTGTTATTGGCCAGCCGGTATTGATGTTGGCATTATTAATACTATGGCTGCCGATTATGTTGGCATCAACGGTTTTACGGCATACTACTAATCTGGCATTGGCTCTGCTCAGTGTGGCCTTGATCGCTGCGTTTATTATAGCAGGGGTCTATATATCGGTGCCTGATCCGGCAATTGCATGGCAACGGGTATTAGAACAGATATTCACTGGCTCCGCGGTATCATCGGATCCGCAACAACTGCAGGATGTTATTGTCAGTGTATCAAAGTATATGACCGGCGCATTTGCTGCGGGTTTTATGATTAACGTTATTCTATGCTTGTTAATTGGACGTTGGTGGCAGGCGTTGTTATATAACCCAGGTGGTTTTGGTCAGGAGTTTCATGGCTTACGTATCGGAAAAGCCTTAACGGTTGCGGCATTTTGCCTGACCCTGATTGCGATGGTGGTTCAAGCAGAGTGGATAGTGGCGTTGCTGATGGTGATGTTTGCACTTTATCTGTTTCAAGGGCTGGCGGTAGCACATGCTTTTTTTGGAAAAAGCTCACGTAGCAGAGTGTTTTTAACTGTATTTTACGTACTACTTATTTTCATAAGACCGTTTTTACTGGTGGTTTCATTATTCGGCATGATTGATGCTTGGGTCGACAGCCGGCGGCGCTGGTTAGACAGAGCGCCAGGCGCCTGAATTTAAAGATTTATAGAGAGAGGTGAAAGATGGAAGTTATTCTATTAGATAAAGTAAATAATCTTGGTGGATTGGGTGAAAAAGTCAGGGTTAAAAACGGATATGCAAGAAACTTTCTGATCCCTACCGGAAAAGCAAAGCCGGCCACGCCTGAAAACTTAAAAGAGTTTGAACAGCGTCGTGCGGAGTTGGAAGAAAAAGCACAGGCAGCGTTAACCGCAGCGAACCAGCGTAAAGAACAGATTGATGCACTGGGAAGTATTACCATAAAAGCGAAAACAGGCGGTGAAGGTAAGCTGTTCGGCTCGATTGGAACGTTTGATATCGTTGAAGCCGCAGAAGCAGCCGGAGTCACAATAGAGAAAAGCGAAGTCCGATTGCCGGAAGGCAACTTTCGTGCCGTTGGTGAATATGAAGTGCTTATACACTTGCATACCGAAGTGGATACTATACTAAAAGTAATAATTGAAGGCGAAGAATAGCAATTTGTTTCAGCTTTTTATTAATTACCACAAATAATTCACAGCCAATGCACATGACTTACTGTGCCTGACGTGTTTAAATAGACTGCTTTACTAGAACCTATCTCAAAATTAAACGAGCGCGGCTCGCAGGTTTTTGCTCCTGCAAAACCTGCATTTCCACCATCCGTGGCGGTCAGATGAGGCAAAAGTGAGTGAAAAAGCGGAGTTTATGTTAAGTATAAATGAGCATTTTGAACGAGCTTTTAACGAAGTATCAGCAAGCGCACGACTCCAGGGAAGGAGGAGTTAGAACGACTCATAACCACAGGGATGTGGTGTATTAGAGCAACGCAGGAGCAGTTGCCGAGGAGACAAAGTCGAGTAATTTTGAGATAAGTTCTAGAATAAAAACACGGCTTTCTAAAAATATAATATGCCTGCGGTCTTGTGTTAAATCGGCAAGTGACTGAGGCTGTTTCTCAGAAGCCCCGTTTTTCAGTGTAAGCCCTACAGTGATAATATTTAATAGAGCTGACTATAGTGCAACTGGTTCAATCGCCCAAACAAAAAGATTTAATACATAGCGAACTAAAAACCCCTCCACATTCAATCGAGGCCGAGCAGGCTGTGCTTGGTGGGCTAATGTTAAGCACCGAAGCCTGGGATCAGGTCGCCGATCGTGTTTCAGAAGATGATTTTTACATAAAAGACCATCGTTTGATTTTTCGTGCAATTGGTGCATTGGCTGATGCAGGCAAGCCACGGGATGTCGTTACACTCAGCGAGTGGCTGAAGCAGCGTGACGAGTTGGAGCAGGTTGGCGGCATGGTATTTCTCGGCACACTGGTAAAGGACACGCCGAGTGCCGCAAATGTTAAAGCTTATGCTGATATAGTGCGTGAACGTTCTGTTATACGCCAGATGATCCAGACGGGTGAGGAGATTGCTGCGAGTGGTTATGAAAGCGGTGATCATAGCGTAAAAGACCTGCTGGATGCTGCCGAATCAAAAATATTCCGAATAGCAGAACAAGGCATCAAAGGTGCAAAAGCCTTTAAAAATATTAAAGAACTGCTAAGTCAGGCGGTTGACCGGATTGATGATTTGTTTAACAAAGACGATCCGATTACCGGTATTCCGACTGGTTTTGACAAACTGGATGAAATGACATCCGGTTTACAAAATTCTGATTTGGTTGTGGTTGCCGGTCGACCGTCAATGGGTAAAACCAGTTTTGTGATGAATATTGCGGAGAATGCGGCAATCCGACATAAATTACCGGTAGCTGTGTTTAGTATGGAAATGTCAGGGGAGCAGTTGGCGATGCGTATGATATCGTCATTGGGGCGCCTGAATCAGCAAAACCTGCGTACCGGCAGACTTGAAGACGCAGATTGGCCCCGAATAACTTCGGCCATTGCAATGCTTTCCGAAGCCCCGGTTTTTGTCGATGATACCCCTGCATTGTCACCAACAGACCTGCGAGCCAGGGCGAGGCGTATCAAACGTGAGCATGACCTTGGTTTGGTTATTGTCGATTATTTGCAGCTAATGAGCGTTCCCCAAACAAAAGATAATCGTGCCAATGAAATTTCCGAAATCTCCCGCGCATTAAAAGGGTTGGCTAAAGAGCTTAATATTCCAGTGATTGCGCTTTCACAGTTAAACAGGAGCCTGGAACAACGACCGGACAAACGGCCGGTAATGTCGGATCTGCGTGAGTCGGGCGCGATTGAGCAAGATGCTGATGTGATTGCTTTTATTTATCGTGATGAAGTTTACAATGAAGAAAGCCCTGATAAAGGCACGGCAGAGATTCTGATACGCAAACAGCGTAATGGCCCTACCGGTATGTGCCGTTTGACCTTCCTCGGACAATATACTAAGTTTGAAAACTATGTGCCGGAGATGTACGGCAACGAAATGTAGCGGCCAAATTTCTTACACACCCCAAAGGAAATCAGTATGCAGCGCATCGCGTATGCATCAATCGATCTAAAGGCTTTACGCCATAACTTTCTGCAGGTCAAGCAGTACGCCCCCAACAGCAAGCTCATTTGTGTCATCAAAGCCAATGCATACGGTCACGGCATGCTGGAGGTCGCAAAAGCTTTGCAGGATGCAGATGGGTTCGCAGTGGCCTGTGTTGATGAGGCATTGTTACTGCGTAAAGAAAACGTCACGCAACCCATCACTGTATTCCAGGGTTTTCAGGATATTGCTGAATTACAAGCCTGTAGCCAATATCAGCTTTGGCCTGTTGTGCATCACACGAAGCAATTGGAATTACTGCATCAGGCGGAGTTGGCACAACCGATCGATATATGGCTCAAATTATCCACTGGCATGAACCGCTTGGGGTTTAATCCGGATGATGCACACGATGTATGGCGACAGCTTGATAGCTGTAGCGGGGTACGCAATATCAGGCTGATGACTCATATGGCCCGGGCCGATGAAGGCATATTAAGTGAAGCGGATTTTACCGAGAAACAAATACAGCTGTTTACAGCCTCTACATCCGGTATCCGTGCGGAATGCAGTCTGGCTAACTCTGCAACCTTAATTGGCTGGCCGGCGGCACATCGGGAATGGGTGCGTCCGGGTATTATGCTTTATGGCGCGTCACCTTTTTTGCCTGGAGCAAGTGGTTTTCAGTCACCGGATTTGCAGCCGGTTATGCAACTAAACAGTCGATTGATTGCGATTAACCGGCGCAGCAAAGGTGATCCGATTGGCTATGGCAGTACCTGGGTATGCCCGGAAAACATGCCTATTGGTGTTGTCGCGATCGGTTACGGTGACGGTTATCCCCGGCATATTCAGGCAGGCACAACATTGCTGATACGCGGTCAATCAGCGAAAATAGTCGGCAGGGTATCAATGGACTTGCTGACAGTCGATTTATCCGGTATTGATGCAGCTGTTGGCGATGAGGTGGTTTTATGGGGCACAGGGCTACCCGTAGACCGGATTGCCCAACAGGCGGGCACTATTTCGTATGAATTGCTTTGTGGTATTTTCGGGCGGGTACGTTATAAATATATTAACTAGGGAGTGGCTTTTATGAATACCAAATATTTATTGACATTATTGTGTGCGGTTTGCTGCTATGGATTGTTATCCGGTTGTGGCGTCACTAAAGTACTTAAAGAACATGGTACTTACCTTGCTGACAGCGCGAATACCGGCTTTTTTGATGAGTTTGATCTGGTCAAAATTGGCGGTGTTAAGTGGCGGTATAAAGTTACGAAAGCGATCAATTCCTCTCCGGTTGTGGTTAAAGACACTGCCTACTTCGGAGATGATCAGGGTTATGTTCACGCGGTTGACATTGAAAGCGGTAAACGAAACTGGCGGTACAAAACACGTGGTAAAGTCAGCTCAACACCGGCAATTGAAGGCAATATAGTCTACTTTGCAAGCCAGGACGGTAGTGTTTATGCCTTCAATGGTAAGAAAAAACGAACACTATGGCGGTATAAAACCGGTGCACCAATTCATGCATCTCCGACGCTTTACAAAGGCCATATCTATATCGGCAATAAAAAGGGCCAGTTACATGCGATAAACGCCAAAACCGGAGCCAGGTTGTGGGTTAGTAAAAATGCCAAACCGATTAGCACAACGGCTGCAGTGAAGAAAGATAAGGTTTATGTTGTTATCGGTGACAGTGTTTTGACTGCATTGGACCGTGAAAGCGGTCGTAAGTTGTGGAGGTTTCGGTCTAAAAAAGGCATGCCTTATTCACCGTCAGTCGGTAAAGGTGCCGTCTATATCGGCAGTGATGAGAAGCATTTATACGCTGTCAATGCGGAGACCGGTCGTCCGCTTTGGAAATACCGTATGAAAAACAAAGTTCAGGGTTCACCCGCAGTTACAGATGATAAAGTCATTGCCGGCAGTGTCGACGGTACTGTATATGCAGTGGGCCGCAAAGACGGGCGCGCGTTATGGCAGCGGCGCACCTCAGGTGCCATTAGCGGTTCTGTGGCAGTGACTCCGGATATTGTCTATGCCAATACACGCAATGGTCATGCAGTGGCATTGAATCTACGCTCAGGTGAGCCCCTATGGCAGTACAAGGCAGGGACCAGGCTGTCCTCCTCACCCTATATTCATGATGGCAAGGTATATGTGATTGGTAATAGCCGTGAATTATTGGTATTGGAAGACCGGGGCTGAAATTTGTCTACTCAAAAAGTTAGATTAGTGCTTGGTCGTTAAAAAACTGCAATTGCTGTCATGTGATCGGCTGGCAAGACTCAAAATGCTATTGTAATATATACCCCCAGTGGAAACTTTGTAATTCCGCTTACTAAAACAAGCGATCTCTAGTATGGATCGCCACTGACAGGAGAAAAACATGCCTACAGTTACGTTGCCCGACGGCTCGCGTCGGACTTTTGGAAATGATGTCAGCATTTATGAAATCGCCGCCGACATTGGCCCGGGGCTGGCTAAGTCAGCACTGGCCGGTGAGGTTAACGGCGAACTTGTCGACACTTCATACCGTGTAAGCAACGATTCCGAAATCAGAATTATCACTGCCCGGGATGCCGAAGGGTTGGAAGTGCTTCGTCATTCAACCGCTCATTTGCTTGCCCAGGCCGTTAAGCAGCTGTTCCCGGATGCACAAGTCACAATAGGACCGGTTATTGATGACGGTTTTTATTACGATTTTGCATACAAAAGGCCGTTTACGCCTGAAGATCTGCTGCTGATCGAGAAAAAAATGCAGGAGCTGGTTAAGGCCAACCATAAAGTAGAACGTAGCGTTATGTCTCGTTCAGAGGCGGTCGACTTTTTCCGCAACCAAGGTGAGGAGTACAAAGCAAAAATTATCGAGGATATTCCGGAGGGACAGGAAATTTCTTTGTACAGCCAGGGTGATTTTATCGATTTATGCAGAGGCCCGCATGTACCGGCAACCGGTCACCTGGGAGCGTTTAAGTTAACGAAATTGGCAGGCGCTTATTGGCGCGGCGATCATAACAATGAAATGCTGCAACGCGTCTATGGCACAGCCTGGCCGGATAAAAAGCAGCTTAAAGCGTATCTCAATCGTATTGAAGAAGCCGAAAAGCGGGACCACCGGAAAATCGGCAAAGCGCTGGGGTTATTCCATTTTCAGCCGGAAGCGCCGGGTATGGTTTTCTGGCATGAAAAAGGGTTTACGCTTTACCGCCAGGTAGAAGACTATGTACGCTCAAAGCTGCAGGATTATCAGTATCAGGAGGTTCATACACCTCAGGTGCTTGACAGGTCGTTATGGGAAAAGTCAGGCCATTGGGATAAATTTCGCGACATGATTTTTAGTACTCACTCTGAAAATCGTGATTATGCGGTGAAACCCATGAACTGCCCGGGTCATGTGGAAATATTTAATCAGGGCCTGCGTAGCTACCGTGATTTACCGTTAAAAATAGCTGAGTTTGGTGTTGTGCACCGCAATGAACCTTCAGGCACTTTACATGGCTTGATGCGAGCCCGCCGGTTTACTCAGGACGATGCACATGTGTTTTGTACTGAAGAGCAGATAGGTGCCGAAGTCAGTGAACTGATAGATTTAACGTTTGAAGTCTATAAGGATTTTGGTTTCGATGAAGTCGTACTGGCTTTTTCAACCCGCCCGGAGCAACGCGTTGGCAGTGACGAGCTTTGGGACAAAGCTGAAGCCGGCCTGGAGCAATGCCTGAAAGACAAAGGTCTGGAGTATATTTTTCAGCCCGGGGAAGGGGCATTTTACGGACCCAAGATTGAGTTTACCCTCAAAGACTGTATTGGCCGTGTCTGGCAATGCGGCACCATTCAGCTGGATTTTTCGATGCCGGGCCGTTTAGGGGCTGAGTATGTTGCTGAAGACGGTAATCGCAAAACACCGGTGATGATTCATCGGGCTATTCTGGGCTCGTTGGAGCGATTTATCGGTATTTTGATTGAGCACCATGCTGGAAAATTTCCGCTGTGGCTGGCTCCGGTACAGGCTGCGGTGATGACAATTACCGATAAACAGCAGACTTTTGCCGCAGAAGTACAAAAAACCCTTCAAGAACAGGGGTTCAGGGCTGTATTGGACTTGAGAAACGAAAAAATCGGCTTTAAAATCCGCGATCACACTTTGCAGCGCATCCCCTACCTGTTGATTATCGGGGACCGTGAACAGGAGTCTGGTTCGGTGGCTGTGCGCACACGTGAAGGCGAGGATCTTGGCGCTTTGCCGCTGGATGCGGTATTGGACCGCTTCGCTGAAGAAAATATCGGGTTTGGTCGCTAAATATAGCATTCCGGCCCGGGCCGATTTGAGATGGAGGTAAATTCTTATTCTAGAGAAGAAACAGCATCGTCTGAACCAGGAAATTAGTGCGACCAAGGTACGGTTAATCGACGCCGAAGGTCAGCAGTCTGGTATCGTGCCGCTGGAGGAAGCGCTGCAACAAGCAGAGCAGGCGGAATTGGATCTGGTGGAAATCGTCCCAAACAGTGATCCCCCGGTTTGCCGGGTTATGGACTACGGAAAGTACAAGTTTGAGCTGAGTAAAAAGGCTCATCAGGCGAAAAAGAAGCAAAAACAGATTCATGTTAAGGAAGTGAAATTCCGTCCTGTCACCGAAGAAGGTGATTATCGGGTGAAGCTTCGTAATTTGACCCGGTTTTTGACGGATGGTGACAAAGCCAAGGTCACCATGCGTTTTCGAGGACGTGAAATTGCTCATCAGGAATTGGGCTTAAAGTTCTTGCAACGCATAGAGAAAGATCTCGAGGAAATTGGCGCTGTGGAGCAATATCCGCAAATGGAAGGCCGGCAGATGGTTATGGTGCTGGCACCCAAGGCTAAAAGGTAACGAGCAGCAGGGACGTTCCGTCTTTTACCCATAAAAACAGACAGATGAAGCCGGGCAGGGCATTGCCTGCTTTATCAAAAATAAACACTTTTTCATGAGGAGATTAAAATGCCCAAGCTGAAAACCAACCGCGGGGCGGCAAAGCGGTTTCGGACGACTTCGTCCGGTAGAGTCAAACGTGCGCAGTCGCATCGACGGCATATTCTGACCAAAAAAAGTGCCAAGCGTAAACGTCATTTACGAGAAGCATCTGCGGTGCACCCCAGTGATACCGCAAGTATTCGGCAGATGCTGCCATACGCAGGGTAGGAGGAGAATATGTCTAGAGTAAAAAGAGGCGTTACTGCGAAAACACGCCACAATAAAATTCTGAGCAAAGCCAAAGGTTACCGGGGAGCACGAAGCCGTGTATTACGGGTCGCCAAACAGGCGGTAACCCGTGCCGGTGAGTATGCATACCGTGACAGAAGGCAGCGAAAACGACAGTTTCGTGCATTATGGATAGTGCGTATCAATGCAGCTGCGCGTGAGCATGGTTTATCTTATAGCCGTTTTATGGATGGTCTGAATAAAGCCAGTATCGAAATTGACCGTAAAATCCTTGCGGATCTCGCGGTATTCGATAAACCGGCATTTAGTCAGCTTGCCGAACGGGCCAAGCTTGCGCTGAACTAGCACGATTCAAGCCCCAATTAAATTGGGGTCCGCAGCGAAACCAGCGTAATAACAAAATCAGCCTTTTTCCGGGAAAGCCTCGCGGCTTTCCCTTTATGTCATTTAATATCCGGTCATCATGACAGACGATATCGAGCAACTCCAAAAGCAGGCTTTCCAGGCTATCAGCCAGACTCAAGCATTGGCTGACCTGGAACAGTTACGCGTGCAGTATTTAGGCAAGAAAGGTCTGATTACCGCACAGCTTAAAACGCTTGGAGCGCTGCCTGCAGAACAACGCAAAGAAGCCGGTCAGCGTATTAATCAAACAAAACAGGCTGTTGCTAAGCTGTTGGAGACACACAAGCAAAAGCTGATAAGTGCTGAGCTTGAAACCAAGCTTAAAACCGAAAAACTGGATGTTACTTTGCCCGGCAGACATGATGGGGCCGGCAGTATGCACCCGGTAATGAGCACATTACACCGTATCGAAATGTTGCTTGGCCAGCTTGGGTTTACTGTTGAGGAAGGCCCGGAAATAGAAGACGAGTTTCATAATTTTGAAGCGCTTAATATTCCTGAGCACCACCCGGCGCGTGCGATGCATGACACTTTTTATTTTGATGGTGGGTTGTTATTACGCACACATACTTCGCCTGTACAGATTAGAGTGATGAAACAACAATCACCGCCATTGGCTATTATTGCGCCCGGGCGCGTGTATCGCTGTGATTCCGATGTCACCCACACGCCGATGTTTCATCAGGTGGAAGGCTTGTTAGTTGGTGACAATGTAACATTCACCCAGCTGATGGGAACACTGGATATATTCCTGCGTGCTTTTTTTGAGCGCGGTGGACTGAAAACCCGTTACAGGCCGTCGTATTTTCCATTTACCGAGCCTTCAGCCGAAGTTGATGTGCAGTGTGTTGCCTGCGGTGGAAAGGGGTGCCGAGTATGCAGTCACACCGGTTGGCTGGAAATTTTGGGTTGCGGCATGGTGCATCCAGAGGTGTTTCGTTATTGCGGTATTGATAGTGAAAAATATACAGGGTATGCATTTGGTATGGGTGTGGAACGTTTGGCTATGCTGCGTTACGGCGTAAAAGATATACGTTTGTTTTTTGAAAATGATTTACGGTTCTTAAAACAGTTCAGATAGCCTCAGTGAAAATAATTTTGGGACGCCAATGCCGACCAAAGCTTGAGAATAAGTCATGAAATTCAGTGAAAAGTGGATAAGGCAGCTTATTGAACTGCCATTCAGCAAAACAGAGTTATTGGAACAGCTTAATTTATTAGGGCTGGAAGTTGACACTGTTGAAGCTGCTGCGCCCGAATTAAACAATGTCGTTGTCGGTCAGATTGTTGCGATCAAACCGCATCCGGATGCAGATCGTTTGCGCATCTGTCAGGTCGATGCGGGAGAGGCTGAAACATACCAGGTTGTCTGTGGTGCAGCGAATGCAACAAAAAATCTGAAAGCACCGTTCGCAAAAATCAATGCGCAGTTACCTGGTGATATCCGCATTAAAAAAACCAAATTACGCGGGGTCGAATCTTTCGGCATGCTGTGTTCCGAGGCAGAGCTTGGGCTGGCTGAAAAAGCTGATGGCTTAATGGCTTTACCTGCGGACGCGCCTGTCGGAACTGATATCCATAAGTATCTTGAGCTTGATGATACCTTAATCGAAATTGATTTAACGCCGAACCGGGGGGACTGTCTTAGTGTGACCGGAGTTGCCAGAGAGTTGGCTGTTGCAAGCCGGCAAACGCTCCCTCAGAAAGACATTCCAGAAATATCACCTACTGTAAAAGATACTTTTAAAGTAGATATACAGATTCCAGAGGCTTGCCCGCATTATGCCGGACGCATCATAAAAAATATTAACACTGCGGCAAGCACGCCTGTATGGATGCAGGAAAAGCTGCGTCGCAGCGGTATACGCAGTATCAGCCCGGTTGTTGATGTCAGCAATTATGTGATGCTTGAGTTGGGTCAGCCGATGCATGCGTTTGATCTGGATAAACTGCAAGGCGGTATCCAGGTACGCTATGCCACAAAAAACGAACAGTTGGCGCTACTGGATGGTAGTGAAGTCAAGCTGCATGAAGATACCGTGGTAATTGCCGATCATGAAGCTGCTTGTGCGCTGGCAGGTATTATGGGTGGTGCAGACTCTGCAGTATCAGACGCTACCCGCAATATATTTTTGGAGAGCGCTTTCTTCAAGCCAACCGCTATCCTTGGCCAACCACGACGCTATGGTTTGCATACCGACTCATCGCATCGCTTTGAACGCGGTGTAGATCCGGGCCTTCAGCGTGATGCGATAGAGCGGGCTACCGAGCTGCTGCTGGAAATTGTCGGTGGCGAACCAGGCCCGATAACTGATGCGATACAGGACAGTGCGATGCCGGTTCAACCGGAAATTCAGCTGCGCAGGAACGCTATTCAGCGCGTTTTAGGGTGCTCTCTGGATGATAAAGAGGTCGGCACGATTTTAAGTGCCTTAGGCGCATCTGTGGATTGGAACGGCGAAGGCTGGTCTGTGAAGCCGCCGAGCTATCGCTTTGATTTGAAAATAGAGGTCGATTTGATCGAGGAGTTGGCCCGGGTTTATGGTTATGCCAATATACCGCGTAGTGTTCCGGCGGTTAAACCAACGCAGTTGCAGACCTATAACCCCTCAGTAAAACTGGATCAAATCAAAGTTGCGTTACAGCAGTCGGGTTACTATGAAATAGTGAGTTACAGCTTCATCGATGCAGAGTTGCAGCAATTACTGGAACCTGAGCAGCCGGCAGCCACATTGCAAAACCCGATATCCTCTGAACTGGCGGTGATGCGTACAAACCTGGTAGGCGGGTTACTGAAAACGTTACAGTACAATTTACATCGACAACAAAAAGCGCTATATTTATATGAAGTCGGTTCTAGATATATTCCACAAGATACTGATTATAAAGAAGAAAAAATGATCGCAGGTTTATGCCATGGATTAAGGCATACGGAAAGCTGGAATAATACACCCGATAATGTGGATTTTTATGACATGAAGGGTGCTGTGGAGAGATTGATAGCAATGACTGGAAGTAGCGATTGTCAATTCCAACAAGCTGTTTACCCGTATTTACACCCTGGGCAGGCAGCAAATGTGGTATGCGAGAAGCGCATTATTGGCCATTTAGGCAGAGTGCACCCACGTATAGAGCAGGCCTTGGATCTGCCTGGCGAAACCTTTGTTTTCCAGCTCTCGCTGGCAGCATTGCTTGGGGGTGCCGTTTCTGCGCTTCAACCGATTTCGAAGTATCCGGGCATTCGGCGGGATATCGCGATTTTAGTGGACGAAACCTACAGCTGGGATGAGGTGCGGGCCTGTATACGTACAGTGGGGCCGGAATACCTGACCGAGATTCGCTTATTCGATGTCTATGCCGGTGAAAATGTGACTCCTGGTCGAAAAAGTTTGGCAATAGGCTTGATTTTACAGGAAATTTCGCGCACTCTTACCGATGCAGAAATTAAGTCCTCCGTTGACCGAATTCTAGAAGCACTGAATAAAAACCTAGGCGCAACACTGAGGGAATGACGATTTATGGCATTGACTAAAGCCGAAATGGCTGAAATGCTGTTTGATGAACTCGGGCTCAATAAACGCGAAGCGAAAGAACTAGTGGAGATGTTTTTTGACGAAGTTCGGAACGCATTGGTGACAGGTGATGATGTCAAACTGTCCGGTTTTGGCAATTTCACATTGCGTAATAAAAACAAACGGCCCGGTCGCAACCCTAAAACAGGAGATGAAATCCCCATATCTGCGCGGCGGGTTGTTACCTTTCGCCCTGGTCAAAAGTTGAAGGCAAGAGTAGAAGCATATGCTGGAACCCAGCAACAATAACGAACTGGCGGCTATACCGAACAAGCGCTACTTCACAATTGGTGAAGTCAGTGATCTATGTAAAGTTAAACCCCATGTACTGCGTTATTGGGAGCAGGAATTTCCACAACTGAAACCCGTTAAACGGCGCGGAAATCGCCGTTATTATCAACGCCATGATGTTATCCTGATTCGTCAGATTCGAAGTCTGCTGTACGATCAGGGCTATACAATCGGCGGAGCCCGTCAGCAACTTTCCGGTGAGTCGGCAAAAGAAGATACTTCGCAAAGCCAGCAGATAATCAAACAAGTCAGGGTTGAGCTTGAGGAAGTTTTAAAAATTCTTAAACAATAAGCCTCCAGTACCGACTTTCTTTTCCCCGCACAATGGAGTACATTCCCACGCCATCGGGGCGCAGCGCAGCCAAACGCTCCAGGGGTACAGGCAGATCATTGCTCCTGCATGATCTGCACTCCGTACGTCCTTGTACGTTGGAACCCGGAAACTGCGCACCACAATCAAAATAGCGGTGCGCGTCAGATAAGTCTCTTAACAATATTGACTTAGATGTTGGTTGTTTTGAATGTCGGGGCGTAGCGCAGCCTGGTAGCGCACCACAATGGGGTTGTGGGGGTCGAGTGTTCGAATCACTCCGTCCCGACCATTTTTATAGAACTAAAAAAGGCCCTTTCACAGATTTTGAAGGGGCTTTTTTAGTTCTAAACAATGGCGGATGATCCGAATCACAATGGTGTTCGACAAAACTGTAAGGAACAGTTTTGAACCGCCGTAGGCGGGTCCGAAACCGTAGGTTGAGGATGAAATACAAGGATGTATTTCATAATCACTCCGTAGGTTAAGGGGCACGGACGTATCAGCGGTACAGGTGGCACTGAACCAAAAGCTCCCGATGCCCAAGGTTAGGGGCACGGGCGCATCAGCGTACAGGTGGCACTGAAACGAAACTAAAGCGATCAATCTTGTGCTTTAAATAAACAAGGATTACATAAACACCCCCATCACACGAGCAAAGGCAAACCATTGTTCCTCAGTGGGTTATCGTGCTATAAATATAAACATGTATAAATATACATGTATTTTTCTCCGATGCGGCGACTGCTGACAGTATGGCGAGCGACTTTTACTCAAGCGCCTTTGTACCCATCCCGGAACTGAGATGGCTGTTTTTTGATCTGAACAGCTATTTCGCAAGTGTTGAGCAACAGGAAAACCCGGCATTGCGGGGTCAACCCGTTGCGGTGGTGCCGATGCTGACCGACAGTACCTGCGCGATTGCTGCAAGCTATGAAGCCAAAGCCTATGGTATTAAGGCCGGCACAAAAATATATGACGCAAAGAAAAAATGTCCAAACCTGAAATGCGTATTGGCCAGGCATGATCTGTATGTTGACTATCATCACCGAATATTGGCTGAATTAGAGCGCCATCTGCATGTAACGAAAGTTTGTTCCATCGATGAAGCGGCCTGTTTGCTATTTAAAAACGACAGGCTGCCGGATAAAGCACATCAGCTTGCATTACAGATCAAAAGGGGGTTTAAAAAAAATGTCGGTGAGGCAGTCACTTGCTCAATAGGCATCGCACCCAATGCATATTTGGCCAAAATCGGTACGGAAATCGAAAAACCCAATGGCTTAGTCATTCTTAAACCCGGACAGTACCAAGAGCAGCTTTTTACGCTGGGACTTAGGGATTTACCGGGCATCAATACACGTATGGAGCGTCGCCTGCAAAATGCCGGCGTTTATTCAGTCGAGCAGTTTTGGGAACTTGCACCCAAACAGGCCCGTAAGATTTGGGGTAATGTTGAGGGAGAGCGTTTGTGGTTTCGCTTACACGGTTATGAAGTTCCTGAGGAGCAGACACAAAAACGTATGATTGGCCACAGTCGTGTGCTTGATCCGGCGTTACGTACTCCGGCTAAAGCCTATGGCATCAGCCGTCAGCTAACACTCAAAGCAGCAAGCCGCCTGCGCCGTTATCATCTGTATGGGCAACGATTTTCTTTGTCTGTGCGCAACATTGACGGTATGGGTTGGTCTGCAGAATATCCCCTCAGAGCAACTCAGGATAATTTTGTGTTTGTAAAAGCATTGGCTGCTCTTTGGGAGCAAATGGTGTTCGATTTGCAAAATACGAATCTTCTGAATGTGTCTGTGTCTATCTACGAACTTTGTGAGCATGAACAGATCACGGCAGATTTATTCGATCAGACAAACTTACAGGAAACGAATAAGAACAGGTCGTTGACCACGACAATGGATCATATTAACCGGCGTTTCGGTGCCGGAACCATCCAAATCGGTACATGCCCTTCAACGTTGTCCGGTTATGTTGGCACCAAAATCGCGTTTAATCGTATCCCTGAGCAGGCAGAGTTTGATGAGTAGATATGGATGCCTGAACATCGGCCGTTTGTTTCAAAAAATACCTGGAATAACGCGTGCGGTGGATGCGATATAGTTGCGATATGCAGGAAAGCGATTGATCAACAATTGCTCCTCTCTGAGTGCTTTTAAACTCACAGTGATGCTGACCAGTATCAGGCCCAGTAAATTAGACCAGTGGTAATTAAAAAGTGTTACCCCAACCATCATTACCCAAAGGCTAAAATACATCGGGTGTCTGATATGCCTGTAAGGTCCATCTGTAATTAGTTTTGCCTTGGCTTTGGGTTCGGGGTATATGCTGAAGTTGCCGATGGGGTTGTAGAGCAAAGTGTAAATACCGGTTGCGGTACCAATAGCGCATATAAGCAGTGCGTAATAGCTGCCATGATTGACCAAACCAACCGGGTAGCAGCATAAGATTACGCCAGCTAATTGAAAAACTACCAGCAAATGGCTACTGATGGGGTGCCGCATAGTTATATATTCCAAAACCCACAAATATGAATGTTAGCATCAGTATGTATTAACCAGTAAAACAAATACTATCAATATCAGTATAAAAGCACTGACTTAAACTGGGCAATCTATAACTTTCGTTAAAACGGCATTTTTTCTATTACCAACGCTCAATACCTGAAATAGTCTTGTTTTGGCATAGTCGGCCAGTAGCAACAGGCTGGCAAACCATGGCGATACAGGATATTTCAGTTTATTTGGACGGTTATCAAACGGGTGCTAACCGCGCATCGGTGTCAGGTGCGCAGGTACTGGGTGGGTCTTACCTGGCAACCCGTTTGTTCCAGGATAAACTGGAAAGCGACCGCCTGCGGCTGGCGCAGGTGACGGCGCCGGTCGCGCCGCCTGTTGCACCGGTGAATATCACACCGGTGCAGCCGGCACCGGTTTTTTTAAATCCATCGATTGCGCCCGGCATTTCGGCGCCCAAGCCACCGGCATTAACGCCATATACACTACCATCGATACAACCTGATCCGAAACCCGGCTTGGATATGATACTCGAATCCACCGGTGTCCATGCGCAGCGATTGTTTAAACAGTTAACGAAAATATTGCAGTCATTGACTGCGCCATTCAGTAAAACCGATCTGGCTGCATGGAATAGCGCATTGGCGAAGATCTCATCAACGCTGCGTTTGCAAACCCTAAGCTCAGCTGAACAACTGCATATGAATCAACAGGCTGATCAGCAGCTGAGTTTATATAAACGCTATGCGGTTGGTTTACGAACCCCGATGGATGGTAATCTGGCCTTAACCGGTTCCTTAAGTGAAATAACCCGGTTTTTTCAAGTAAATGCACAGCACTTTCAACAATTTCATCACCATGCTGACGGTCTGACCTTAAAAGGCTTGGAGCAGCGATATCATCAGGCGCTGGAAGCACACACCGATAACCAGATATTAAATGCGGCCCGGAACCGGTTGAAACAACTTGAGCAGGTATTAAAAACCCATTATCCCACATTAACGTTGATGGCAAAAACAGACCGTGCCTCTGAATTACAAAATGGTGTGCAGGTTAATCGCGAGGCCGGTAATGGTTTGAGCCGGTTACACCTGCTGGGCTTAAACTTAGTGGCAAAAATGCCGGACAACACAACGCGCAACATCGCAGCGAGTCTGGGCGGGCCATTGCAGGCTTTAGGTCAGTTTATGTTAAACGGCGGGCATAGTTGGTTATTGATGAATGGTCTGCAGGATACGCAAAGCACCGGGCTGACACCGGTGGGTATTATACAGCGTTATGCAAAAGCCCATGCCGAACAGGTGAATCTTGATCAAACCGATCCGCAACAGTCCGGCGGCAGGTTGGCACAGCCATTAGCCGAACCGTCTGATTTGTCAGAGATATACGATCCGGAGACCAGTATCAGCACGGAGTTGCCTGGTGGTGCTAAAGTAACCCGGCTACCTGGATTTAAACAAGCTTCGACCGGTGAAGATGATTCTCCGGGAATAATACGGGTTCATCAGTCAAAACCAGCAGCAGAAGTAAAACCCTCAGTGGAAACAAGCAATTCCGTACCGGTAAATGCAAGTGCAACGAATGAAAATGGGCAAACGGAACCTGATGCGAGTGCTGTAGATAATAATTCTAAGGGAGAAATTCAGAGCGAACACGCAAATGCCGGCCAATCAAAGTTATCTTTATTAAATAAGATAAAGCAATTAGAGGGTTTTGAGGATTTAGAGGAAAATATAGGGCCTCTTTCTGGAGATTTAAATATAAGGGATGCCTTACCAGAAAATGATTTTGAAGTTTTATTTTTAGCCCGTAGCTTAACTGGTCCGTACGTTCGTGCAGTGACGCTGTCTACAGGAGAAGTTGTTATTGATGTGATAGAGCAAATAACATTGGCAAACATTGATAAAACCTCAAAGACTACAGCAGTTACAGCAGAAGAATTAATATCCGGGAAAAAGTTTACAGGTAGAGAACTGTTTGTGACTCAAGTTGATGCATCAGATCTTACGCTAGAAAAGATTTTATCTATTCAAGAAAATGCTGTTGGTATAAAGGTAACTGCAAGAGCATTGCTTCGGGAAGTTGATGAAAAAATTGTTATAGAGTTTTATGATGGCGGCGCTAAAGGAGCGAATACGGAAAATATTTTTGGCCCGGGAGGGTTGGTTGAACTTATTGAGGCGACTAAGGCTGCCAACTAAATTTCCAATATTATGATTCAAAAAATGCATCAGCGCTCACTCAGAGTATCAAAGCTTTGGTAACGCTTATAACTTTCGTTAAAACGGCATTTTTTCTATTACCAACGTTCAATACCTGAAATAGCCTTGTTTTGGCATAGTCGGGCAGTAGCAACAGGCTGACAAACCATGGCGATACAGGATATTTCAGTTTATTCGGATAATCATCAAACAGGTTCCGACGGTGCATCGGTGCCAGATGTGTCCGTACCAGGTGTGGTCACCCGTTTATTTCAGGATAAACTGGAAAGCGACCGCCTGCAGCTGGCGCAGGTGACGGCGCCGGTCGCGCCGCCTGTTGCACCAGTGAATATCACACCGGTGCAGCCGGCACCGGTTTTTTTAAATCCATCGATTGCGCCCGGCATTTCGGCGCCCAAGCCACCGGCATTAACGCCATATACTACACCCGAAATAAAAATACCCACGTATAGGCCAAGACCCAGATCACCCAATCCATCCGGCGTAGTTCAGGGTACTGGCCATACATCAGTGAAAGGTAAAGCACCCGATCATCCGCCAGGCCCGGTCACCCCGCTAACACCCATTGATATCCCGGCCTGGAATCAGTCCCTGAAACAGGTTTCTGATACATTGCGTCTTGAGTTATTAAGCCCGGCCGCACAACTGACGATTAACCGTGCAGCGGATCAAAGCATTAGTTTGAATACCGAATATGCATTGGGTTTACAAACGCGGGCCGACGGACATGCTCTGGCATTAGTGGGGTTTTTAAATGAGCTGGTGGGTTTATTCTCAAAACCCCAAAATGTTGAACAGTTTGCACCGATGTTGAACCCCAACGCCAGTGTGACCTTAAAAGGCTTACAACAACGCCATGCACAGGCTCAAAATAGCATAGCGAATCAACGGGCCTTAAATCATGCGCGGGCGCAGATCAAGGCATTAGAAACCGCAGGTGCAGCGGGTCAACGCTTCAAAGAACAGTATCCGGGTTTAAGTCTAAGCACAGTGGCGGATCGTTCCGGTGCATTAAAGAACGGGATGGCGGTTAATCAACAATCCGATCAGGATGGCCAGGGATTGCATCAGCTCTATGTGCTGGGTTATCAGCTGCCGGTCCAGCTGAACAGTCACACCATCAAACAAGTGCCGATCAACCTGGTCGGTCCATTGGAGGCGTTGGGGCAGTTTATCAAATCCAGTGGAGATGGATGGTTAAAGGTCGGTGGGCTAACCAGCAACACGAGCACCGGTTTGACACTAAAAGGCTTGATACAGCGATATGAAACGGCTAAAGCTAATGCAAGTCCAGATATACAACGTAATGCAGATCAAGCCGGCGGCAGGTTGGCACAGCCATTAGCCGAACCGTCTGATTTGTCAGAGATATATGATCCGGAGAACAGTATCAGCACGGAGTTGCCTGGTGGTGGTCCAAAAGATTCAGCGATCACTGTAAAAACCAGTACGAATGATGATGAAGGTAAAAATAACAGCGGTGTAATCAGCGTGCGCTCGTCCACGCCATTCCAAATAACGGTTACACCGGTTGAAAATACCCATGGTAGTGAGCCGATCAAAGCCAGTGCCGACGATATGCAAGCTGACGATGCGTTCAAAGATCAGGATGTATCAGCTGAGCAACAGGAAGCGCTTTATCATGAGATTATTAATAACATAATACGCCCACTGGCTTTTGTGATGCCGGGGCTAGCAGATGAACGCAAAGATCAACTAAAAGCGGCTTTACTGGACTTGCTCAATGCATATGCACAATTGCCGGTCATGCAGGATATACAAGTTAAAAATACGTGGTATCAGACTATTCAGGAACAGCTCGCTGCGATTCAGGAAACATTTGCCGCGGAGATCAGTTTGGGAGCCGCTAATCCGAAGTCCCGTGATCAAATCATGAATATTGCGGCTGCGACAGAATATACCGCATGGACCAAAGGCACCGGGATATTTGCACGGGAAAACGCCGATAACTTTATGCACTTTTTCCAGTCATTCGCCCGGCAGTTACCGGAAAATACCGTACATGTACTCGGGATAGGTATGACCGGTTTGCCGTTGGGGGCGATAGTCGGGCAGACTTTTGAAAGAACCGGGCTCAGACAACATATTGATGGAGGCTATGGTTATTTATTGCCGACCGCGCGCGATGATAAGTCTGTGCCGTCAGATTTTGAGTTATTGTTTTCGGGAAATATTAAAAACGGTGACCCCATTATTTTGGTTGATGATTCCATCATCGCACAAAGAACAGCTGATGCGGTTCAGGCCTATTTAAAAGAACACTTTCCTGATTCCAGCCTGTATTTATTTATTGCCGACACTCTGCATGGTAGGCCACCTGATATCACCGGCATTGAAGGCACTTACAGTTTGCAAACAGATGTTTTCCAATATGACGGACCACCTATGCCGTTTGATGATCCGCAGGCGCCGGCCACTGAATTTAAATATCCCGATAATCCTGAGAGCGTTGATTATGCGATATCAATGATCAGCAAGACCGGTATTAAACTTGTAGATGTTTGGTTTTATTTCCACCCATGGGCCAAAGCGCAGGACCCGGGTGCAACCCTTGCTGATGTTGCTATTGAATTACACCGCTTATATACACCGCAAGCCGAAAACCTTGTGCAAAACAGCGGACATCCGCGTCCTAATTTTGATTTAACAAGCTCACCGGGCATTTTGCACTCCAGCTGGTTATTGCCTGACGGCAGTTTTGATACCAGCCGGGTTGAAGAAATCAGCTTACAGTTGAACCCCGATCATTGTCCGTCGGGAAACTGTGGACGTATTGCGAATAAAATGGTCGGGATGCTAACGCAACCAATCGATAAGCTGACTCAGCCACTTGAGCCAATTGATCCAGATACAACTTCCCCGGGTGAAGTCAGTCTGATTCATCGCAGCAGTAGCCAAGAAGATACAGAAACGACATCAACAATAGCGCTGATACATAAAATACTCGGCCCCGGCCCCAGAGTAGGCACAATTAATACCAGTCACTATGGCGGGAATACTGGAGATCATACGGTGAATGTCGTGATTGACCGGAATAATAAAATTTATCTGGTTGATTATCAGCGTAACATTATTACCACCGATCCTGAGAGAATCGAACAGCTGTTTTCCAGAGAAATATACAATACGCTTTCTGATGGCGATCGTTTGTTCAGTACTCATGTTAACCGCTATGATGACCCGGCTTTATCGCCAGAGTCTTTGGGTCTACAGAACGAGTAAAGCGGGAACGGTTATTTCGCCTCCCGCATTATCTTCAGCATCAACGGCTGGATTTTTGGATTACCGCTGACAACATCGCCGCTGCGCATAAAAGCATCGCTACCGGTCGGGTCGGTTACCAGGCCGCCGGCTTCCTGGACCAGCAATACTCCGGCCGCCATATCCCAGGGTTTTAGGTTGTTTTCCCAGAAGCCGTCCAATCTTCCTGCGGCGACATAGGCCAGATCCAGTGCGGCTGAACCGGCGCGGCGGATGCCGGCGGTTTGTTGCATAAACACTTTCAGTGATTTCAGGTAATTGTCAAAATCATGGTGATCCAAAAACGGCAGGCCGGTGCCAAGCAGGGCACTTTCGAGACTTTTACGATTGCTGACACGAATGCGACGATCGTTGAGTTGCGCGCCGCTGCCTTTGACCGCGGTATACAGTTCCTGCAGCACCGGGTCGTATACCACGCCGGCTTCCAGTTTATTGCCCTGGCGAACCGCGATTGAAACCGCAAACTGTGGAAAGCCGTGCAGAAAATTGGTCGTGCCGTCCAGTGGATCGATAATCCATTCAAAATCCGCATCACCCTGCTGGCCGCTTTCTTCGGCAAGGATTGCATGATCCGGATAAGCGCGTCGTATCACGCGAATAATTTCCTCTTCCGCCTGACGATCGACTTCGGATACAAAGTCGCGGTTATCTTTCGCACTGATCTGCAGTGCATCAAGGCGGTCCATATTACGGGTAATAATATTGCCGGCGGCGCGTGCCGCACGCACGGCGATGGTGATAAACGGGTGCATTACAGTTATTTAGGTAGAGTGATAAAAGTGCGCGTAGAATAACAGAATGCAGATAAGGCGTCAGGTCTGCAGATATTTGGCAAATCAATAACCTCTAATGAAAAAAATATGACTCAATTATTTTCGAATATTCGTATTGTGCTGGTGAATACTTCACACCCGGGCAATATCGGCGCGGCCGCCAGAGCGATGAAAACCATGGGTTTAACCCGTTTATACCTGGTCGATCCGCAGCAGTATCCCTGTGCGGAGGCGACAGCCAGAGCTTCGGGTGCGGATGATGTGCTTGCAGCTGCCCGGGTTTGCGATACGCTGGAGGAAGCCGTTGCCGAATGCGGTCTGGTGGTTGCAACCAGCGCCCGGGAACGGCGTTTGGAGTATCCGTCATTATCACCGGATGAGTGTGCGTTAAAGCTGTTATCAGAGGCATCCGGAAATGAGGTTGCGCTGGTATTCGGCCGTGAGCGGACAGGGCTAACCAACGAAGAACTGGATCATTGCCATTATTTAACCAATATTCCATCAAATCCTGAGTACAGTTCATTAAACCTGGCGGCAGCAATACAGGTGTTGTGCTATGAACTGCGTAAAGCGTCTATCAGAGATGATATTCCGGTTGCTCCCGAGCCGGATACTGCAGAACGTTTTGCGACCGCTATGGAAATGGAAGGGCTGCACCGGCATCTGGCGGACGTTATGCAGCAGGTAAACCTGGTGTCGCCTGATAAACCAAAGCTTATGTTGCACCGGCGCTTACGGCGACTGTTTCAGCGGGCCCGTCCGAGTGTGACTGAAGTGAATATACTGCGCGGTATTTTAAGTGCAGTTCAGGGTAAAAAATTACCGAAACCTGATCAACTTAAATGATAATCAAGTTTAATTTTATATTTTAAATTATTGATTAATATAATATTTTTATAGAGATATTTTGGATACTTCATGTGTTTTCTCAGCTGGCTAATACTTGACCATATTCCTCGGGAATATATAATTCTCTGCTATCCCGAATAAACATCTGATACGAGTTCAAGTCTGCGATGCGTTTAACCACAAAAGGCCGATATGCCGTTACCGCGATGCTGGATCTGGCATTGCATAATGACCATGGGCCGACTTCATTAGCCGATATTTCAGAGCGCCAGGGTATCTCGCTGTCTTACCTGGAACAGTTGTTTGCGAAGCTGCGCAAAATGCAGCTTGTGACCAGCACCCGCGGTCCGGGTGGAGGTTATAAGCTCAACAAAAATCCAGCCGAGATCGTCGTGGCGGATGTGATTGTTGCGGTTGATGAAACCGTCGATGCAACCCGTTGCGGTGGTTCAAAAAACTGTCAGGGTGAAGCCCGTTGTCTGACCCATGATTTATGGGAAGACTTAAGTGCACAGATCCGGGATTTTTTAAGCAATGTCAGTCTTGCTGATTTGATTAACCGTCACAGTATTCGTGAAGTGGCAAGCCGCCAGGATGCGATTTTATTGCAACGGCGCGATGATCTGACCCTACAGCATTAAGTCACGGATAATTCCAGCCGTGCCTGTTTACCTCGATCATAATGCAACCACTGCGCTGGAACCGAGAGTGCTCGAAGCCATGCTGCCGTATATGCAGAGTCTGTATGGCAATCCATCCAGCCTGCATCGCTACGGCCGGGCAATGCGTACCGCGGTTGAGCATGCGCGTGAGCAGTTGGCCGGACTGCTTAATGCGCAGCCTGAGCAGATATTCTTTACCAGTGGTGGCACCGAAGCGAATAATCTTGCACTGAGAGGATATGCCGCGGCACATAAGCCGGGCTGTTTGTTGATCAGTGCGATTGAACATCCGTCCTTGCGCGAACCGGCATTTGAGCTACGCGATAGCGGCTGGTCGGTCGATGAGATCCCGGTTTCAAACCAGGGCGTGGTTGATACTGATGCCGCAGCTGAGCTTATGCGTCAAAAAACACCAAGCTTAGTGTCGCTGATGCATGCGAATAATGAAACCGGAGCGATCCAACCGCTGGAATCAGTGGCCGCCATGGCCCGTAGCACAGGTACCGCGGTGCACAGCGATGCTTCACAAACAACCGGTAAAATACCGGTGGATTTTAAGGCACTGGGTATTGATATGCTGACGGTTTCAGCACATAAATTCCATGGCCCGCCCGGAGTCGGCGCATTGGTATTGAAGCAGCCTGCTCAAATCAAGCCACTACTGATCGGCGGCGGTCATGAGCAGGGTATGCGTGCCGGTACCGAAAATCTGCCTGCGATTGTGGGGTTTGGTGCTGCTGCTGAGCTGGCCAGACAGGAAATGGATAGCCGGGCCGCTCATATGAGCAAACTAAAAGCCAAGCTTGAAAAGGAGCTTCATCACATACCGGAAATCTGCATTTTTGCTGAACAGGCAGAGCGGCTGCCTGGAACGGTTCAATTTGGTGTGCGGGGCTGCCATGGTGAAACCTTGTTGTTGCAGCTGGACCGTGATGGCATTGCGGTCTCCAGTGGTTCGGCTTGCCACAGTGATGTTCAGGAGCCGAGTCATGTATTATTGGCCATGGGCGTGGAACCCGAATTGGCCCTGACTGCCATTCGGGTGAGTCTTGGAAAAGATACAAACACGGATGATATTGATTGTTTTATCAGCTCCCTGAATACGATTGTGCAGAATTTTAGAACCAGTACAGTGCGTGTCCGGAACAGCCATATGGCACCGGTTTAAACGCCGGTTGAAGTTATGTCATAAGGTCTTATTAATTAAAGATGAGCACTGTGAAATTACCTATCTACATGGACTATGCGGCAACCACTCCGGTGGACAAACGTGTCGCGGATAAAATGTTTGCCTGCCTGACTGGCGAGGGTGTTTTCGGAAACCCGGCATCACGCTCGCATTTATTTGGTTGGGATGCGGAGAAAATGATTGAACAGGCACGCGATCAGGTTGCGGCGCTGATTAACGCCGATCCGCGAGAAATTATCTGGACCAGCGGTGCAACCGAATCGGATAATCTGGCGATTAAGGGCGCAGCCCATTTTTATAAGAAAAAGGGTAAACATTTAGTTACGTTGAAAACCGAGCATAAAGCGGTGCTGGACAGCATGCGTCAGCTCGAACGCGAAGGTTATGAAGTGACCTATCTGGAGCCGGAAGCCGATGGGTTACTCGATCTGGAGAAGTTTAAAGCGGCAATCCGTGAAGACACCCTGCTGGCTTCAATTATGCACGTCAATAGTGAGATCGGTGTGATTCAGGATATTGCGGCTATTGGCGCAATCTGTCGCGAAAACCGTGTGATATTTCATGTCGATGCGGCCCAAAGCGCCGGTAAAATACCGATCGACCTCGCGCAACTACCGGTTGATTTAATGTCTTTTTGTGCCCATAAAGTTTATGGGCCCAAAGGTATCGGTGCATTGTATGTTCGCCGTAAGCCCCGTATTCGAATTGAGGCACAAATTCACGGTGGCGGCCATGAACGCAGTCTGAGATCAGGCACACTGGCGACCCATCAGATTGTCGGTATGGGGGAGGCTTTCCGCATTGCCGCCGCAGAGATGGCTGAAGACGATACACGGATTCGCCGCCTGCGTGACCGTTTATGGGACGGTATCAAGGATATTGAAGCGGTTTATCTGAACGGTGATATGGAGCACCGTATTGCCGGTAATCTGAACGTAAGCTTTGAATATATTGAAGGGGAAAGCCTGATTATGGCATTGCGTGATCTGGCCGTATCGTCCGGTTCCGCATGTACCAGCGCAAGCCTGGAGCCGAGCTATGTATTACGCGCGATTGGCCGTGTCGATCAATTGGCACACAGCTCGGTCCGGTTTTCAATCGGCAAGTACACAACTGAAGCGGAAATCGATTATGCGATTGATAAAATTCATGCGGCGGTCAGCAAATTACGGGATATGTCTCCATTATGGGAAATGTACAAACAAGGCGTGGACCTGGAGTCCGTGCAGTGGGTGACACACTAGGGGTTACCGGGAGGTACACAGATTATGTATAGCGAGAAAATCATTGATCATTATGAAAATCCGCGCAACGCGGGTGCATTTGACCGTAATGATAAAACGGTCGGGACCGGCGTGGTCGGTGCCCCCGCAGCCGGTGATGTGATGAAATTGCAAATCAAAGTCAATGCAGATGGAATTATCGAAGATGCCCGTTTTAAAACATACGGTTGCGGATCTGCGATAGCTTCCAGCTCTTTGGCAACCGAGTGGCTGATGGGCAAAACCCTGGAAGAGGCGCTGATGATCAAAAATACCGCCATTGCGGAAGAGCTTGCGCTACCACCGATAAAAATTCACTGCTCAGTACTTGCTGAGGATGCCATTGCAGCGGCGATTGCCGATTATCGGCAAAAAAACCCGGAGTTACAGGCTACTGATCAGCAGGCAGCCAGCGGCTAATCGTTTCAGCTCCAATAATACCGGCAGTCAGCCCGGTTTGACTTTCTTAAGTGCACAAACCCGCGTAAAATCGCGGGTTTATCTATTCCGGCGATAAAATCCGGCCGGGCCATGATTCACACAGGGATGCGTGTTGTGGTTGCATAGTGTTGACAGCTAAGCATGGTTGTTTCAGCGCAGCCGGCAGGCTGCTGTCAAACCGGGGGATGAGCAATTTACATTTCCGTAGTTTCGGCGAAATTAACCAGAACGGGGGTATTTCGTCACTGATTTAACAGAAATAATTTGGAGATTTAGTATTTATGGCGATAGAACGCACATTATCAATTATTAAACCCGATGGCGTTGCAAAAAACCTGATCGGTGAAATTTACACACGCTTTGAGAAAGCCGGCCTGCAGATCGTCGGTGCAAAAATGCTGCATCTTAGTAGCGACCAGGCAGAATCTTTTTATGCGGTGCACAAAGAGCGCCCGTTTTTCAAAGATCTGGTAAGTTTTATGACCTCCGGGCCGGTTATGGCCCAGGTCCTGGAAGGGGAAGCGGCGATTGCCAAGAACCGCGAGCTGATGGGAGCAACCAACCCGGCAGATGCGGACCCCGGAACAATAAGAGCAGATTTTGCCACAACGGTCGATGAAAATATCGTACACGGTTCGGATGGCCCTGAAACCGCTGCACTCGAAATCGAGTTCTTTTTCAGTGGAGAAGCTCAGGTTTGCGCCCGAACCCGGTGATAGGGTTGACGGCATAACACCCGGCACGGCAGAAAATGGTAATGAACCCAGGCACGATCAAAAAGCTGAATCTACTGGACTTTGATCAGCAGGCCCTGCGTGGTTTTTTCGAATCGCTTGAGGAAAAGTCGTTTCGGGCCCAGCAGTTAATCAACTGGGTTCACCAGCGCGGCATTGATGATTTCAATGCGATGACCAATGTCAGCAAATCCTTACGGCTCAGGCTGGAGTCTATCGCTGAGATTCGCCCCCCTAAAGTCGTGATGACGCAGACATCGGTGGACGGCACTTACAAATGGCTGCTTGAACTGGATCGACCTGAGGGTAAAAGCGGCCCAAGCAACCGCATTGAAATGGTGTTTATTCCGGAACCGGGGCGGGGGACTTTATGCATTTCCTCACAGGTAGGCTGTAGTCTGGATTGCACGTTTTGCTCAACTGCGCAGCAGGGTTTTAACCGCAATTTAACGACCGGTGAAATCATCGGTCAGTTATGGTTGGCCAGAAAACTGTTGTCAGCGCATGGGCTTACCGGTGCAATTACCAATGTCGTACTGATGGGTATGGGTGAGCCATTGTTAAATTTCAACAATGTAGTGCCTGCACTGAAACTGATGATGGATGATCAGGCTTATGGGCTCAGTAAGCGCCGGGTTACGCTAAGCACTGCGGGTGTCGTGCCGATGATTGACCGGCTGCGCGCAGAAACCGATGTCAGTCTGGCGGTATCACTGCATGCTCCGGACAATGCGTTGCGCGATAAGCTGGTACCAATTAACAAAAAGTTTCCACTCGAAGAACTTATGCCGGCCTGTCGTCGTTATCTGGATAAACAAAATAAGCGCCGCATTACATTCGAGTATGTGATGTTGGACAATATTAATGATCAACCGCAACATGCCCGGGCACTTGCTGCATTACTGAAAGATATTCCCAGTAAAATTAATCTGATCCCTTTCAACCCATTTCCAAATACAGTTTACAAACGCTCTCCGGACAAGGTGATTGAGCGGTTTAGCATGTATCTGCAGAAGCAAGGTTATGTCGCTACAGTCAGGAAAACCCGTGGTGATGATATTGACGCAGCCTGCGGACAATTGGTTGGCAATGTACAGGATCGCAGCGGTCGGCAAATTCGATTCGAAAGGCGTTATGCCAATGCATAATTTAATATAAATAGCTAATCGACGATAAAAAAGATGAGATCATACTCAATAGCGAGGTCGGTAATGATAAACAGGAAAGCCATACTCATTATGCCTTTGGTAGCTGTTTTAGCTGCCTGCAGTTCTCCGGCACCGAAGTCTAAATCGGCCAATCTTTCCCGCGCAGCTCAGGTCAATGCCCAGCTCGGCAGCGGTTATTTGGCGCAAGGTAAACTGGAGTACTCAAAAATAAAGTTTGAAAAAGCATTAAAACAGGACCCGGGGCTACCGGAAGCACATGCCGGGTATGGCTTGTTATTAGCACGCCTGGGGCAAATCGAGGATGCTGAAAAACACTTTAAAAGGGCGCTGCGCAAAGATCCGTATAACTCCGAAACATTAAACAATTACGGTACTTTTTTGTGTGGAGAAAAACGCTTTGAAGAGGCTGAGCAGCAATTTATGTCTGCATTAAAAGACCCACTTTATAAAACTCCGGAGTTCGCATACACGAATGCCGGACGATGCAGTTTAAAGTCTTCCAATTATGACCGGGCGGAGGCTTATTTTGGGAAAGCGCTGCAAAGCAACCCGCGGTTTCCCGATGCATTGTACGAACTTGCCGCTTTAAACGATAAGCGCCGTAACTACCGTGTTGCAAACTCATATATCCAGAAATTCGATGATTACGGGACTCACACGCCGGACAGTCTCTGGTTGGCGATACGCCTTGCAAAAATCAATGGTGATAAAAATGCGCAAGCCAGTTATGAATTGTTGTTAAGAAATAAATTCCCCGACTCGGAAAAAGCCGCGCTATTGCGCAGTAAAGGGGGCAAACGGTTGAATTAATGAGCGGCACTCAGGAAAAAATTGGTTTTGGCAACCGTTTACGGGCAGCACGGGAAGTCGCACACTTGTCGCAGGATGCAGTGGCTGAGTCGCTGCACCTGGAGAAAAGTTACATCGCCGCGTTAGAGTTGGAAAACCATCAGGCATTACCGGCGCCGACATTCGTACGTGGTTACATACGCGCGTATGCCAGGTTATTGGGCTGTGACGCTGATGAGCTGATTACATTATACAATCAGCAATGTGGTGAACAGCAAAGCTCGTTGAATATTTCCCCGACCAAATCAGGTGAGTACAGCAGGCACCCAATATTTTTGATGATCACAGTGGCAATGATTGCAGTATTGCTGGCGTTGCTGATTATGTGGAGTCGTGATTTTATAAACACGTCTAAAACACCGTTGACCGTGAGCCCGAATAGTATAACAACTGAAACGGCTGAAATTTCAGAACCGAATGCTAGTGAAGCCGGCATCGATATGCCTCCAACGGTCGCGCTGGTAACTGATACAGTAAGTACTGTAACAGAGCCGACTGCGCAACCGGATGGGAGTGAAGCGCAAACTATTGTCGATGAACCTGAGTTTGTTGCGGTAATAAAAGAAGAAGTGCCGACGACAGAAGCGGTTTCCGAGGCGGATGCAGTACAAGTGGCTTCAACAGATAATGACACTGGTACACGGGAAATCACTCCGATCGCTCCAAGCGGTGAAGACCGGGTGGTGTTGCGATTTACCGGTGAGTCCTGGGTTGAGATGTTTGATGCGAATGGGTATCGGCTGGTATTCGGTTTATATGATGAAACCGCAAGACCATTGTCTTTGCAGGGAACGGCTCCATTTCAGCTTACTTTAGGTGATGCAACACATGTGGATATCACCGTTAACGAGGCTGATATTAATATTCAACCGTATATTCGTTCAAATAAAACCGCACGCTTTTTGGTTGAATTACCAGCTGCAATGACTGTAAACAGACCTTAAGGTTTTCAATACACTACTGATCTTTCCCACTTTACTATGTCTAAAAACATACAGTCCGTACGCGGGATGCATGATGTCTTGCCCGCTGATGTGAAACCATGGCAACAGCTGGAGCACAGCTTGCGCAGTCTGATGCATGCTTATGGTTATCAGGAAATTCGTTTACCGCTGTTGGAAAAAACCGAGTTGTTCGCACGCTCTATTGGCGATGTAACCGATATCGTCGAAAAGGAAATGTATACCTTTGAGGATCGAAGTGGCGAGAGCCTTTCGCTTCGGCCGGAAGGTACTGCCAGCTGTGTACGGGCAGGTATTCAGCACGGTCTGCTGCATAATCAAATACAGAAGCTTTGGTATATGGGCACTATGTACCGGCATGAGCGCCCGCAGAAGGGACGTTACCGTGAGTTTAGTCAGCTGGGTGTTGAAGCTTTCGGGTTAGGTGGACCGGATATTGATGCAGAACTGATTATTATGGGCGCACGCCTTTGGCGTGAGCTCGGTTTAAATAATATTTGTCTTGAGCTGAATTCGCTCGGTACTCATCAGGAAAGAGCTACATATCGCGAGGCATTAACCGAATATTTCAAATCAAGGTTTAATGAGCTGGATGCTGACAGCCGTGCCAGACTGGATCGTAACCCATTGCGTATTCTGGACAGTAAAAATCCTGAAATGCAGCCATTAATTGGAATCGCACCGGTTCTCAGCGACTACTTAGGTGCTGAATCCTCCTCACATTTTCAGGGGTTGCTGGAGCGCCTCAACAAAGCCGGGATTGATTATCAGCTCAATCCACGTCTGGTACGAGGCCTGGATTACTATAATTTAACGGTTTTTGAATGGACAACAAATGAACTTGGTGCACAAGGCACTGTCTGTGCAGGTGGCCGTTATGATGGTTTGGTTGCACAGTTAGGCGGGTCAGCGACTCCGGCAATCGGTTTTGCGATGGGTTTGGAACGCCTGTTGGCGTTACTGCAGAAAAATACTGAACCACAGCCGGCCGGTTCTCCGGATGTTTACATTATTACAATCGGTGAAGCTGCCGAAGCCGGCGGTTTAAGCTTTGCAGAGTCGGTTAGGAATATCTTGCCGGGGCGAAGTATAGTGTATCATTGCGGCCCCGGTGGTTTGAAAAACCGCCTGAAACGGGCAGACCGCAGTGGCGCGGAGCTGGCCCTGATTATTGGTGACGATGAGCTGGCCAAACAGACGGTACTGGCAAAACCATTGCGAAACACCACCGATAGCCAGCTTGAAGTGGCTGAAGCAGCGTTAGAGGACTATCTCAAAACATATTTTATTAACAGGTAAAACCCGATGGAAGTATATACAACAGAAGAAGAACAGATTGATGCGGTAAAAAAATGGTGGCGGGAGAATGGCACAGCTGTGGTCGGCGGCGTGGTCATTGGTCTCGCAGCCCTGTTTGGTTGGCAGGGTTGGGAAAAGCATCGTGATGCTCAGGCTGAGCAGGCATCGACTATCTATTCACAAATCATGGTTGCGGCGAATACCGGTGACTTGAGCAATGCTGAAGGAGCGGTGGATGATCTGCTGGGAGAATTTCCCGGCACCCCTTATGCAGCTCTGGCCGCACTGGTATCGGCGAAAACAGCAGTGCAGGGTGGTGAATATGATTTGGCGATGTCCCGTCTTCAGTGGATTATTGAACATGCGAAACAACAGAACCTGATCATAATTGCTAAATTAAGGCTTGCAAGATTGCATATCGTGAATCAACGTCTGGATGAGGCGGAACTGTTATTGAATGAATCGTACCCGGCAGATTACGCCGGCCTGTTGCAGGAATTAAAAGGTGATTTATATGCAGCCTCAGGTGAATTTACCGCCGCCCGCGATGCATATGATAAAGCTTTGGCTTCTGATGTGCTTCCTGAGAACCGGCAGGTGATTGAAATAAAACGGGATGCACTGGCTGAAACTGCAACGAGTGGATCTTAGTCGAATGCTGAAGCTTAAAACCCTTTTTTATGTATTTATGGCACTGTTGTTGTCTGCCTGCGGTGGTACTGATAATACCGAGCCGCCATCGCCATTACGTACATTTGATGCCGAAGCCAATTTTAAACAGCTTTGGAGCATTGAGGTCGGCAGCGATGCTGAAGATTATCAGGGACAGCTTAAGCCTTACATCGGCAGTAACACAATATATATCGCCGATCATTCCGGGCGTATTACTGCGCTTGATAAAAGCGAAGGTAAAGTACTCTGGCAGATTAAGACCGGTTTGAATCTGCTGGGTGGTATTGGCGGTGGTGCAGGCATGCTGTTTGTCGCGACCCGTGAAGGAGAATTATTTGCATTTTGGCAAAAAGACGGCGGGCAAGCCTGGAAAAGTCCGTTAAACAGCGAAATGTTGGCACCGCCGGCGGTGGATTCCGGTGTTGTGGTAGTGCGCACCACGGACGGTAATTTACAGGCTTTATCGCTGACTAACGGTGAAAAGCTCTGGTCATACCGCTATAAAGTCCCGTCACTGAGCCTGCGTGGCACTGCCAGCCCGGTTGTATTTGCCGGCGGTGTGCTAAGTGGTACAGATAATGGGCGCCTGGCGGCAGTTGCTGCATCCGATGGTCGTTTACTGTGGGAAACATCCATTTCGGTACCTTCAGGAAGATCAGAGTTATCCAGAATGGTGGATATCGATATACCGGTTATCGTGAACAAAGGAATCATTTATGTTGCAACCTATCAGGGCCGGATTCTCGCGATTAATATGAAGGGTGGTCAGACAATCTGGGCGCGTGATATTTCAACGTTTCGTGAGATGAGTATAGATGATGATAATATTTATCTTGCTGATGAAAACAGCCATGTCTGGGCGTTTAACCGCCTGGTCGGGCAAACGGTATGGCGACAGGATAAACTGCATGCACGGCCGTCTTCAGGTACGGCGGTATACCGTGATGCGATCCTGGTTGCTGATTTTGAAGGCTATCTTCATGCGATGGATGATGCTGACGGCCGTTTCATAGCCCGCACTCAAGTAAGCAAGGCAGGCATAGAAGTCGTACCGCAGGTCGATGAAGATATAATTTATACTCTTAGCCGTGATGGGCGTCTGACTGCGCTGACACTGCAGCGGCTTGATATTGAGCAGTTGCAATCGGCAAACCGTACTGATTAGAACCTATATCAAGTGCCGCGCTAGCTGGTTTAGAAATAGGTTCTAGAACCTATCTCTAAAATTAAACGAGCGCAGATGAGACGAGGCAAAAGTGAGTGAAAAAGCGGAGTTTATATAGAATAAATGAGCATTTTGAACGAGCTTTTAACGAAGTATCAGCAAGTACAGTAATTTTGAAATAGGTTCTAGTTACTTTTCATAGAAACCGGATTATTTCATGAAACCTGTTATCGCACTTGTCGGCCGGCCAAATGTCGGTAAATCAACCTTATTCAATTGCCTTACGAAAACCCGTAATGCACTGGTTGCTGACTTCCCCGGTTTAACACGCGATCGTAATTATGGCGACGGCTGTTTGGGGGATCGTGATTACCTGGTTGTTGATACGGGCGGTTTGACCGGAGAAAAACAGTCACTGGACGGCCTTACTGCGGATCAGGCAATGCAGGCAATTGACGAATCTGATGTGGTGCTGTTTCTGACCGATGCACGTGCCGGAGTCACTGCAAGTGATGAAACAATTGCAGCACAGCTACGGCGTAGCGGCAAGCAGGTTTATTTAATTGTCAATAAAATAGATGGTTTACCGGAAGCCGATGCGGTCAATGACTTTCATGCATTGGGTATGGGTGCACCGTTGGCAATAGCCGCCAGTCATGGTCGTGGCGTAAAACAAATGGTCAATCATATTCTGGCCGAACTGCCACAGGATACTGATGCTGATACACCGTCTGAGCAAAGTATTCGCATTGCATTGATCGGCCGGCCTAATGTCGGGAAGTCCACTTTGTTAAACCGGATGCTTGGTGAAGAGCGGGTTGTTGCATTTGATCAACCCGGTACTACGCGTGACAGCGTATTCGTACCGTTCGAGCATGATGGCACGCATTACACGCTAATCGATACCGCCGGTGTTCGACGACGCGCAAAGATTGATCAGACAGTAGAAAAATTCAGTGTGATTAAAGCATTGCAGGCGATTTCAGAAGCTCATGTTGTGTTTTTTTTAATTGATGCGCAGGAAGGTGTTACCGAGCAGGATTTAAGCCTGCTTGGGGAAATACTTGAGCGGGGGCGTGCACTGGCGGTGCTGGTCAATAAATGGGACGGCTTGATGGTAGAGCAGCGCGATCACGTCAGAGCAGGCCTGGATCGTAAATTGCAATATCTGTATTTTGCCGAAACATATTTTATCTCAGCATTACATGGAACTGGCGTTGGTAATTTGCCGGATATTGCGCGGCAGGCTTACGATTCAGCAATGTACAGTATGGCGACACCACGGTTAAGTAAGCTGCTTGAAGAAGCGGTAAGCCGGCATCAGCCGCCACTGGTGCGCGGCCGGCGGATTAAACTGCGTTATGCTCACCAGGGCGGAAAAAATCCGCCGACTATTGTGATCCATGGCAATCAACTGGAACGTTTATCAGAGGATTATAAGCGTTATCTGGCGCATTTTTTTTATAAGCGTTTCAAATTACGCGGCAGCCCGGTGCAGATTCAATTTAAAACCAGCGATAACCCTTATCAGGGGCGCCGTAATAAATTAACGCCGCGACAGGAATACAAGCGCAAGCGCCTGATGCGGCATGTGAAAAAAAAATCCTGAACAAGGTTACTGTTTTTCAGGCTCTATATCTTCCAATACATCCTTAGCCTGTTTAGCGAGTTCGTCTTCTTCCTCGTTGTTTGCTGTATCTTCATTCTTAGCCTGGGGAGGAGCGGCAACAGGGGTAGGTGGTTTAACCGGTTTTTTGGAAATTTCCCTATAATCACTTAGCGCAACACCAAACTCATCCCAGGGTAAATTTCGGTATGCTTCCGGGCTTTCAATTCCGTAGATAGGATATTTAATAATGTCGAAATAAGGCGAGTGATCAAAGTCACTGGGTGTATACAGCTGCAGATTTCGATTATAGATTTTAAACTCGCCTTCTTCAGTTTTATGTAAGAACGGCCTGACCGGGTAACGTATACGGGTAAAAGCTTCTGCCAGCATTGTTGAGCAGACTGTTTTAGCCGAAGTGGTTTCACCAAAAAGCGATGATAGCCAGCGCCGGGGCAAGAGTCGGTATGGGAATAAGAAGCGTGCGAGATCGAGCAGTTGCCGGACATTATATTCGGTTCCTAATTTACTTGCGGCATACGCGATGACTGTCTGAGCATCTTTTCGGGAAATCCCGGTGGGGCGGCAAATTCGCAAATGATCTTCACGATATTTGGACAGCGGTGCAACGATTGTGCCTTGCCCTAATAATGCTTCGATTATAAGTTGCTCATCCGGTTCGGCCGGATAGTGGCTTTGTATTAAATCTCTTAAATCCGGATCATCAATAGCATGAAGACGGCCAATGTAAATTGCCGAATGTGTCCACGGGCTTAAGGTGAGTGACTGAATGATGTTGCTGACCCGGCTGCGGCCTTCAACCAATAAAACGTCACAGAAACGAATTTCGTACCGCAAGCGGTCAAAATCCGAAAGCGGCACGTCGCTGAGGGGCTCTTCCTCAGTCAGCCATTGGGTAATGGTATTCCAGATTTTTTCACTGACATTTCTTAGCATAACAATAAGTTCCTGTGGTCCATTTGTTTTTATCGGCCAATTAGCGAAGTTTTCCGACCCCTTTTTTTAGAACCTCCATTGCAAGTTCAAGTTGCGTATTGGAATGATAATAATGTGGTGAGAATCGTATGCCACTGCCACGCAGTGCGCAAATGACCCGGTTTTCGACTAAATAGCGATGCAATGCAGCGTTGTTAATATTTTCTATACTGAAGTTGATAATGCCGCTGGGCCGCTCCGGTGAACTCCAGGAATGCAATTGTGAGCCGGAAATATTTTTAATATTTTCAATAAGATATGAGGTATTTTTAATAATATTATCAGATATTTTTGGAAAACCTTCTGACTGAAGCAAGCCCAGGCTGGCGTGTAATGCATGCGCCCCAAGCATATTCGGACTGCCACACTCAAAGCGCTTTGCATTGGCAGCGGGTTGCCAGTCCTGGCGATCATAATCACCGGCATGCTGAACCATATGCCAGCCGTATTGGTGCAGTTTAAGTTTGTCCAATAAACGTTCATGGCAGTAAAACAAGGCCAGTCCTTCGGGGCCGAGCATCCATTTATGTCCGTCTGCAACCACAAAATCGGCATGTACCGCAGATACATCGAATGCAAATGCACCCAGGCTTTGAATCGCATCGACACAAAACAGGATATTATGTGCTCTGCAGTGTTCACCAAGCTGCTCCAGGCGCATACATAAGCCGCTTGCATAGTGTATAGAGCTGCTTGTCAGCAGGCGGGTGCGGTGGTCAGTTGCGGCAATCAGTGCATTTTCCGGATTATCGGATTCGGTAAAATCAACAATACGGATTTCAACACCCAGGTGTTTCAATGATTCCCAAACAATTCTATTGGACGGGAACTCCTGACTGGATAGGACAATATTGTCGCCGGTATCCCACTCCAACCCATATGCGATAACGGATAGTGCTTCGGACGTACTTTTCAGCAACGCTATCGAATCGGTCGAATCTGTATTGATCAGCCATGCCAGGCGCTCTCTTAAAGTGTTTTCAAGCAATGTCCATTTAGGATAATCAGCGGCTCCCTGTGCTGTATTTTCATTTGCAAACTGTGTTACTGCATCCCGGGTACATTTTGGCCATGGGCCGACTGCGGCATGGTTAAGGTAGACCAAATTGTCGGGGTGAGGGAATTGATCATGCATCAGTGGTATTGAGCTTATTGAATATGGGTTATCAACAAAGAAAAAACGGCCTGTATAGGCCGTTTTTCCATATTAGCGGTCAGGCGACTTAAAATCAAAAAGGTATGGTTGCCCTAACATAGTAAACCGCTCCACGTGGGTCATGTACTTTTGAGTCGAACCCACCGTTTGTCGCGACCCGGGGCGGATCTTCATCGGTTACATTGATACCACCGACACTCAGTAAGATGCCGTCATCCGCGGTACCGATCGGATCAAAGCGGTAATTGTATTGCAGATCTAATGTTGTATGTGAGTCTATTTCTGTGTTCGCATTTTGATCGTCAGCATAGGAGTCGATATAACGAACAAATGCATTCGCAGAATGCCTGTCGTTGTAACTCCACAAAAAGCTCAGGTTTGCTCTGGTTTCCGGTACAGAAGTTGCTGAGTTTGTAAAGTTACGCTGTCCAAGGCCATCGACACTTCCGAGCACCGGATCAACAATATCGTAACTCATGACCTGGGTCATTTCGATACCGACACGGTACAAACCTGTAGAAGTCGTCGGCCAAGTGTAATTCGCTTTTAAGTCAATGCCGTCGGTTTCCAGTGATGATGCATTGTCATAGAACACCCGGATCAGTGCAATTCCACTGGCATTGGTATCAACCTGGGTGGCCACACTTGGATCGCCCGCAAGAAATGCATCGACGATTGCCTGAGAATTTTCTCTGACAATTACATCACTATAGTCAAATGACCAATAGTCGAGGTTGAAATCAAAAGTCTCGGAGCTGTTCATCCAGCTGAAGCCAAGATTGATAATATCAGCTTCTTCCGGTTCCAGCGGGTCATTTGCGTTCGCCAGTGAGCGCGCCGGGCGAAACTGTGAAGTTCCGGAAACCGTAATTTCCTCTAGTGAAGTCTGAATACCGTTTTGTTGGTATAAAGAAGGTGCGCGGAAGGAGGTTGTAAATGAGCCGCGTACAGATAGTGAATCCGACGGTCTCCAAAGGACAGCAACTTTCGGGTCTGTGGAATCACCCGCATCCTCATAATCTTCGTAGCGGGCTGACAATTGAATATTTACTGTATCCGATGCAGGTAACGCGAACTCAACAAAGGCAGCCTTGATGTCGCGGTCTGCATTGAAATCCGGATTGCCGGCAAGGAACAAAAAGTTTTCATTATTTGAATTCTCATCGTAATCGTAATCCAGCTTTTCATCACGGATCTGTGCACCGACTGCTATGCTGGCACTACCTCCGGCCAAGTCGAACAGCTCTCCGCTGATTACCCCTGATAAGGTTGTCAACTCGGCGATCGCATCGATAGTGTATTGACCGGTAATATAATCGAATATTGCCTGGCTGTTTGCGGTGCCGGTGCCGGTTAACGAGGAACCAAAAGGGTTAAAAAAGGAGCAGGGGCCAACACCCGGGAATATATCGACGCCAATTGTGCCGACACATTCGCTTCCGCCCAGACCGACGAGAGCATTTTGAAATTCAGTTGCCAGGGTGTCGTCCACCGACAGGAAAGAGTCATCTTCACTGCTGGTCAGGTCAACAGTCCAACTCCAGGAATTACTGAGCTCACCGTTTAGCGCAAATGCCAGACGCGTAGTATCTCTTTCATTCCGGCTGATTAGCGCATCTGCACCTGAACCCATCACACGACCGATAAACAAAACATCGACTCCGAACGGGTTATCCGGGTGTGCGCCCAGAGCAGCACAGCTTCCGCCTAATGCGGCATCCAGTGAACCGTCACCACAAATCAATGGGGTAGTTGTAATTGGAAAAGACGGTGAGTTGCGCCGTTTAACACTGTTTGAGGCAAAGCCCAGCTCTGCAAAAAACTCCAGACTGTCGGAAAGCTCATGGGTAATAGATGCATAAACCTGATTGCGCTCTTCCTCAGGCACGATGCTGAAGAAAGAACCGAAATCGAATTCACAGGGGCCGATTGGAAAAGTATCCGGTGGGATTGTGGTATTGTCGCCGGCTGCCAATGCGGCACAGTCCAGGTCAGCAATTGCCGGTTGTAACGCATTCGGTACTGCCGGTGCGCCCAACAGCGCTTCAAAAAAATCTGAAAGACCCGGCACCGTACCGGCAGAATCGAAAACCGCAGTCCAGGTTGGGCCGAGTCCCGCAGTGGTCGGAGTGGTCGGAACCAAGAATGTACCCGGAAATCCAGCGCGACTGGTGTCGTCTTCCGGCAAGGAAAGGCGACGATCGTCAGTTCCCAGGGAGTCACGATCAAGGTAACTGAAAGCGCCGATAAAGTGGGTTCTTTCATTACCAAAACCGAAAAGGCCGCTCAGATTCAAATCATTGGCGCCTGCATCTGCAGACAGGCCTTCGACTTCTATTTCTATACCTTCAAAATTATCCCGGGTTATAAAATTCACGACGCCGGCAACCGCATCCGAGCCGTAGAGTGATGTTGCGCCATCCTTTAATATTTCCAGGCGGTCAATCGCAATCATTGGCACCAAAGCACCGGTATCAACGAAGTTTGCACCATCATTGGTTGCAAAAGCAGCGTAAGTCTGGCGGCGACCATTTAGCAAAACCAGGGTCGAAGCAACCCCTAAGCCGCGCAAATTCACATTACTGGTGCCCGTGGTGAAATTCTGTGTAAACGCATCCGTGTTGTTTTGCGAGCCCGTATTAATGGTGAGCGAGTTGGTAATATCGGCAATCCGCACCGCACCAATATCCTGAATTGCGTCTCTGCCTATTGATAATAAAGGAGACGCCATATCCTCCTGTGTCAGGCCCCGAATATAAGTGCCGGTCACGAACAGCTCTTCCTCAACACCGTTTTCTTCATTACTCGCGAGAGGGCCTATGGCCGGATTCTCTATTGGCGCCTCTTCCTGTTGCGCCAAAGACAGCGAGCTGATGAGTGCAAACGTACAACCTATAATTATTTCCCTGATCCTGTTTATCGGTATAAGTCGTTCCATTGCTTTATCTCCCGTTCCATAAAAACTTGGTGGTTTCTATAATTTGTAAGATGTTTGAGTATCTGTCCTGTCGGTTAATATGCCGATAATCCAGAGCCTGTTAGTATTAACAGGCCCTAGCAAGCAATAGCGGATAAATATCATTTTACTTTAAAATCAGACCCGGTTTTTTTGGCTACCGGGGCATTTTTCAGTCTTACATAGGCCGGTAATCCATTTGTGTAAGGGGGATAGTCTTCACCTTCTATCAGCGGACTCAGGTAGCGCCGGCATTTATCGCTTATGCCGAAACCGTCGTCACTGAGGTAGTCCGGGGGCAGGGTTTTTTCGACATTGGCAACATCGGCAAGCTGTGCAAATCCGACTTCCCAGCGATAGGGCTCATCTGCAGTGCGAACAATAGTCGGCATTACCGCATTTTTCCCCTCAAGCGCGAGTTCGACAGCCGCCTTACCAACGGCATAAGCCTGCTCAACATCAGTTTTTGAAGCGATATGACGGGCTGCACGCTGCAGATAATCCGAGACCGCATAGTGATATTTATAGCCCAGCTCTGTATTCACTAACTGAGCGATAACCGGTGCGACTCCGCCCAGTTGCGCATGACCAAAAGCGTCTTTGCGGCCGGATTCAGCAAGGAAGCGCCCTTCGGCATTTTTTACGCCTTCAGAGACCACTATCACACAATATCCCTGATTATCCACTGATTGTTTTACACGGGTGAGAAATTTTTCCTGGTCGAAGGTGACCTCTGGAAACAGAATGATTTGCGGAGCATCACCGTCGAATTCAGCGGCCAAACCGGCGGCTGCAGCGATCCAGCCTGCATGCCGACCCATAACCTCAAGAACAAATACTTTGGTGGAAGTCAGTGCCATTGACGCAACATCAAATGCGGCTTCGCGTGTTGATACGGCAACATACTTAGCCACGGAGCCGAATCCAGGGCAATTATCGGTAATTGGCAGGTCATTATCGATGGTTTTTGGCACGCCAATGCAGGTGATTGGATAACCTAAAGATTCTCCCATCTGAGAGACTTTATGACTGGTGTCCTGTGAGTCACCACCGCCGTTATAGAAAAAATAGCCGATATCATGTGCTTTGAATACTTCAATCAGGCGCTCATATTCTGCTTTATTCTCTTCAAGCCCTTTTAGCTTATAGCGACATGAGCCAAAGGCACCGGAAGGGGTATGTTTCAGTGCCGCAATATTGGCCTCAGATTCCTGGCTGGTATCGATGAGGTTTTCAGTTAAAGCACCAATGATTCCATTACGCCCAGCATAGAGTTTACCGATCTTGTCCGGATGTTTTCGTGCGGTTTCAATAACGCCTGCAGCAGAGGCATTTATTACAGACGTAACACCACCCGATTGGGCGTAAAAAGCATTCTTTGGCATGAATTCCCCCAGGTATTTAATTGAAGCCCAATGATATCGACGTTAAATAAGAATGCAATAGTGCTTGCCGAAAAGTCAGGCAGCTTATTCGGTTCACAGATTATGCCTCACGCTGTTATAGCTGCATATATTAGCAGGCTCTCCTTACTCGGGTGCGAAACAATACGAGCCAAACAGAAGAGCTGCGATATATTGGATGACTTTTCGTCAAATTTTATTTAACTATAAAATTCAAATAGATAGACTACATTTCGCCTGCTCGTAAACGCGTGGAAACTTGTTGCTCATTAGGCAAAATACCAGGCTATTTCAAGATTTAGGTTATTTTGCCGATCACAAAGTCAGCAGCTGGTCTGCAAATATTGCGTTTCAGGTGCTTGGAGGAACCAGTGGCAACCAGATGCCTACGGTTTCCGGATGCAAACGCTAAGTACAGAGGCCAATATGGAGCGCATGGAGCAATCGAAAATACTTTGCATCGAGTCGGACCACTCTTCTTTATCGGATTTACAGAAACAGCTTGATGATGCTTTTGAGTTTCATGGCGCCGAAAGTGAGGATAAGGCACTGGAAATGATCATGGAGCTTGGGCCGTATGAGGCGGTGATCACCAACTCTAAAAGTAATAATAATGATAATTATCCCTTACTGGAAAAAATAAAAAAACTCTCGCCGGCATCTGTCAGCATATTGCTGACCGGTGAAAACGATGTAGGTATTGCCAAGCAGGCACTCGATGAAGGCCGTATTTACCGATATCTGGTAAAACCCTGTTCTCAAGAAGAGTTAATAGAGACCATTCATTCAGCAGTCTCTGAAAAAACAAGTGCGATTCATAAAAGGCTGTTAGAGCAAGAAGCCAAGGATCTGATAACAGCAAGCGATGATTTGCGTTCTACATCGATGTTTGATCCGGAACTGGGTATTGGCAGCATGGATGCGATGCACCTGGAACTGGAATTTACTCATAATATTGCGTTGCGTTACCAACGGGTTTATTCAATCGCACTTTTTGAAATCGATGTCTTTAATGACTACTCCTCACATTATGGTACCAAGGCCTCCAAGCTGGCGCATAAACTGATGGCCGAGCACATCCGTCACTCCTGCCGTGCTACTGATCGCATTTACCGGTTTAGTAAAGACTCATCAATAATGCTGATTTTACCGGAAACACCTGCCGAGGGTGCAGTTGTAATGGCTGAAAGAGTCGTAGACAGCTTTGTATCCAGAAATATCCCAAACTCCCGCAGCCAGCATAATCTGCTGACTTTAAGCGGCAGTTTAGCCTGCTATGAGCCGGCTTTAGGAACTGACGTATCACACCAGGATCTTGAAGATGAGGCGCTGCTTTATCTACATGTTGCACAGGCCAGTGGCGGGAACTGCGTCTCCAGCACTCAACAGCATAATCAAGACTAAAGTACAAACCAGCTCAACTCATTTCACCCATATTACTTTGGTTACCGGCTAGAGCTTCTAGTCAATACCGGAGTGCTTTTGTTTTCGGTAATATCTATAAACCAATTGATAAAACCAGGTGCAGCAGACATGGGCAGTTTTTCTGAATCTCAACATCCTTATTCAAACAATCAAATGAAGCTTTCGTACAAGCTCTCGAAATTTACGCTTAAAAGCAGCAAAACCCAAATGCCAATACCGGAACTTAAGTCATTATACGACTTAAGTAATAATAATTGGCCCAAGCCCCAGCGCGTTTACTATAACGATAGCCTGTCAGGTATTCATAAACTGGAAAGCGAGGGATATCGGCGCATCAAAATCTATACGGTTATCGAGCAGGCAGAAGAGGGTTGGATGGGTTTTTTCCAAAATGCTTATTGGCGTATTTATCCATTACCGGAAGGTACCGTAGCTGATAATGTTATTCTGGTAGGTGGCAAACCGACCAAATCAGACATCAGCGGGCTTCCGGCGGTAAAATTCCCACTGACCAAAGTGGTGAAAATTGGTCGGCGCAACCCATTTACAGTCAGGACCGGAACCTATCTGGCCGTTAAAACCGGCGGAGAATTCATGACCCGTGGCGAGACTGAGGCAGAAATGGTTTATTCGGTACTGGTCAGGGATATCAATTAAAGCGATTTGGTTAGAACCTACGGCCGGCTGCCCAAGACCGGGATTCACTGATATTTTGGACTCAGTAACCTTATAGTGGAAGTTTATTGTGCCGCTAATTAGGGTATTATCTTTGTGATGATTTTAAGACAGAATCTTAATTCTTCTTCGTTGATATCATGCAGGTTCGTACAGTTCTTTTGTGGGAGGGTGCTGCTAATGCCTTAATGGCAGTTGTCAAACTGCTTGTAGGCATACACACAGGGTCTACGGCAATACTCGGTGATGCACTGCACTCATTAAGCGATCTGGCCAATAATGGTATCGCATTAATAACGCTAAGATTCGCTTCTCAACCCCCTGATCACGATCACCCCTACGGACATCAAAAATTCGAGCAACTTGCGGTATTTACGCTGGCCGGTTTATTAACAGTCGTTGCATTCGAACTGCTTATGACAGCTATCCAAAAATTTGATCACCGCCCTGAACAAAGTATTCTGGGTTTAAGTGTGATGCTGGTGACCTTACTGATTAATATTGCTTTAGCCAGCTGGGAAAGATATTGGGCCAAGCGGCTAAAATCAGATATTTTGCATGCTGATGCACAGCATACTTTCAGTGATATCTTTACCACTGTTGCGGTTATTGCCGGATGGCAGCTTGCCGCAATAGGGTATCAGTGGCTTGATGCGGTGTTCGCGATTATCGTCGCGATTTTGGTGTTGTATCTGGCATTCGATCTTTTCCGCCGTGCAATACCAATACTGGTCGACGGTGTTGCCAGTGATCCGGAGCAGTTAATTAATGCCATCAAGGAAATACGCGAGGTTATCACGGTAAAACGTGTCCGTTCGCGGCATTACGGCCCGCATATAGCGGCGGATGTTGTGGTGACAGTGGATGGCTCACTTACGACCAAACAGGCGCACGCAGTGGCTGACTCGATTGAGTCGTTACTGGAATTAAGATTTGGAATTCAGGATACGACTGTGCACATTGAACCGCATTCAGCAATTTAGAAGTCATATATAACTTTCGGTATGTATGACCCATAAAACCCGCGTTATTTTTTTGCTTTTTTAGAAAAGTTATACTAAAACAATCACTTAAAAGCTCTTTGCTGCACTCAAGCTCCGACCCTAAACTTTTGGTTTAGTCATATTACTCTAGCGGCGGCTGTATATTTTTCAGGGTACCGGCGCTATATACTATCTCCACAGTAAGAGTGTAAATGTGTGTGTAGTGAGATAGCGATATCTCCTTTCTGACGAATGCCGCATTGGCATTGTTAAACTCCGACGCAATATATGATCTTCCAGCCGCTTGGGTAACGGATGCATGTGCTCTTTGCATGCCATTCGAGTACCGATACCCTGGCCGGTACACACCGCTTCGACTCTTCAAAAAAGTTTTTTCAAAATCTCTTTAGTGTATCAAGTGTACAAAGGTAGATAATAATGCAAATAAGCTCAGGCGAAACCACAGGGTATGTTTATACCTCTCCACCGTTGCTAAATAATAATCCTGCTTCAGCGGTTACAGAGCTGTTCAGTAACGGTGTTACCAATAGTGCGAATTTATCCGCAAACAATCTTCCGTTCACTTATGAAGCAGCACGTAATCACGCTATCCGTTTTAATGACCGATATAATACACAGCTGCAGATTACCGGACGTTTTACTGCGGAAATCAGCTACGACAACCCGGAAAGCGGTAAGCGTGAAACCGCAAAAATTTGGGGAGATCCCCATATTGACATGAAATCAGGTGACGGTGATTTTTCACGTTACGGTGATTTCTGGAATCAGAGCACTTTTGTAACCCCAGGCGGTATTAAATTTAATTTTGAAACCAAGCCGTGGGAAGGTAATACTGATATGACGGTTACCAGTTCAATAAATGTTACTGTTAACCCTGATAAAAAGCGGTCTTACGGTATTGATATCGAAGGAATAGACAGTAAAAATCTGGATAATCTTAAAGTTACCGCATACTCCGGTAAAGCGGCACTTCAGTTCGATGCAGAAAACAATGATGGTCAGGTATTGTTACACTCGGCACTGACTGCTGATCCAAACGATACTCATTTTGCATTGCTGAATGCTGATGGCAGTACCACCGCTTATGACGGCAGCTTCCAGCGTATCGCTGAAAATGAGGTACAAATGGAAGTTTTCAGTTATGCAAATAATCCTATGCATCCGGACTACGGCATGATTGACGATATGCTTGCAAGTATCGGCCTGGGAGGTTTGCGTGACGAAATAGCATTTATCCCAGAGACGACAGCCGAGGAACAGTCGGTGCTGCTATTAACGCTAAGTATCGATGAAATAACCTATCAGGTTCAACATGGGAATATCGACCCGAATCACCCGGATATCCGGAACTTCCTCGCCAAAGCTGAAGCGCTTTATGGCGATCTGAAAAAGAATCCGGATACACTGCCGACCTGGCGTGACAACGACGCAGAAGTGCATATCGATAACCTGGGTAAGTCCATTGCCGGTTTACATCGGGAAGTTGAAAATCCGATGGACAACATGATAAACCAGTTGCTGCAAATCATAAATATGCTGCTTGGCATATTGAATGCTGGTCAACAACACTCTCACCATACATCAGGGCAATATGGTAATAGTATGTATGGTGCGCTGAATGATGTGACGTATATGCTGCAGTCGATGGCTCAATCCATGCAACAAATGAATCACTCCAGTGGCTACGGCCATTATGAGCCGGCACCGCAATATCATCGTGATGATGTTAACCAAGACGGTACGGTGAGTGTTTTCGAATCGGTGCAGGCACATACCACGCGCATGGCCGGACTGCAGGCAATGGCTAAAAGTCCACTCGATTATATTGCCGGCGGCCGTCCCGCTCATTAAATACGACGATCGAGTTCTGCAAAAGATATCAATTACAATATTCAAATAAGGTAAATACTATGAATGCCCTAGGCCCCAATCAACCGACTCCGGTCGCAGCCAATACTGATACTGGTGTCAGTTCATCCAACTTAATTGAAAATGTGGCATCTTCGTTTGAAGAGTCATTCGCAACACAGGTTGCACTCCAGGAGATAATGCTGGATTACCAAATTCGCTCCGAATCACTGCGCTCGATCTCAGAGGGTGTGCAAAAGAACATCGACGTTGTCGAAAATGAGCGTCAGGATATCTCTCAGTCTCAGGAATAAGGTTTAAGAGACCTTAGCAAGTGACTTGATCCGCCGTCCCGATGCTTACATGGCTTCGGGCCCGGTGGGTCGCTTCACTAAGTGGTTACTGTTATTTAGGGAACCGGCACAGGTACATTAACCGGTGCCCCTCCCGGGATTCCTGTCGGGGACCCGATAGGATAAAAACCACCAGAGGACAGGTTATCGATATGGGAGGCGGCATAAGCATCAATCTGAGTCTGTTGACTGGAGTTAATTTGCGGCAGGTTTTTCCATTGCCTGCTGTCGATATCGTAAAAACTGGTATTCACTCCGGTTTTTACCGGAAATAAAAATGCGGGGATCTGCAACAGCTTTGGTTCTACACCCAACTTATTCACCACTACATACAATGCTACTTGACCGCTTGGCGTACCGGCATAAAGATAAGCCGGTACGCTTTCTGCGTGTGGATACTGCCGGGGCAGGGAGCCAATTTTACCTTTTAACGATATTTGCTGAATTTCAACTGCGTTCTGACTGTAGCTCCCGTTCGCTGAATTACGGATGGCACGAGTGGCATTGCCTGCAATAGAGTGACTTTTTATACGGTTGATTTGTGTTGCTGATCCATCGCCTATATAAACAGCCGGTTTGGCATAAGAGTCCAACAATACCGGTTGTACACTGATTTTAATTTTCTGTGGTTCGCTAATAACTTGTTGTTGAACCTGTTCGGTCATGCGCTTTATCTGTGCGGTCGCTTTTGTCAAATCTAACGCATGTTGCTTGTAGGCTTCAGCCTGTACTTTATAAGTTTTCACTTTCTTATCCGTAAGCTTTGCCTGTGCAGACCAACTGTGTATCTGTGCCTGCATTTCATGTGGAAAGCTTAGATATTCCAATAAACTGTATCTGGCATTACCGTTCTCATCGCGAACATCGGGATGCAAATTCATATACGCTTCATATCCGGCGGCCAAATCGATTTTATTGATATCCAGGCTGATAAATTCCTCCTGTGTTATTCTGGCGCGGATCGCTTCGGGCAGTTCCCGGTAAAGTTTTATCTTCAGTGTAATGATGGATGATTCATTATTGCCCGCCGGTTCTGATGTATCAGTCACCGCATCTTTTGGCAGAACAACTTCCAACGGGGCGGCCGGTAACTCGGGCTTCTCTTTTATCGTATCTGAACCTGCACCGATTTCGGTAGGTGTTGATAATGGTTGATGATCCTGATCGGGTGCATCAGGTGTTATTTCTGTGTGTGGCAAGGGCAAACCAACAGGTGTTTTCCCCGGTAGTGGTCGCTCACCAGAACCCGCTTCTTCCTGGACTGTTTGCACAGTCTGCGGTGTGATACCCGGTTCCACTTCGGCCGGCTTTTCAGGGACCCGGGAATTCAAGTCAGGAATATATAAGGGTTTGGGGAAAAAACCATCGTTGCGTGGTGTGTTATGACCGAATGGGTTGATATTGATTCGGGTATAACCCGGGTGTGTATCCGGTTCTGATGTCAAGTTTGTCGCATTCTCACCCGTCTCTTTAAGTTTTTCCCATTGTGTTACAAAGCGTTGGTTCTCTGAAATTTCTAACGGCATACCCCAACTTAGATTATCCGTAATCGGGCTTGACCCATTATTTGGGTGATTGGCCCCGTCGTGATGTGCTCTGCTTTGGTTTTCAGGGGTATCCGTTTGTACTGTGGTGATTGCATCAGCATGAACTTCCACAGTCCGGGCAATAATATTGATTAGAGCCTGTTTTCGTAAGCCTTTTAGTGGTTTTTCTTTTTGCCAGGCACCGTCAATAATATCCTGGCGCAGCAAAGTATTTATTGAGTGGTGGAGAGATTCTGTAGGCTGCATAGCCTGCCGCCTCTCCAGCCATTGAAACAATACCTGTCGGTCGCTAGCCTGCTGTTCGTTGCCAACCCGCACGGGGCCACCACGTAGTAAACGGCTGGCCACCTCGGGTATCACGGCAACACCGGGTATCTGCACACCTTCCAGCGGCTCTTTCATCACAATAACGCCATGCTGCTCAGGTTTGTTACCGTTTTGGGAGCCGGGCATATCGAGCGGAATATAGCGGAGTAATCCGTTCTTCTGCGGCTGAATAATGCTAAGCTCGGTGCGCTTACCATCCAGCAATACGGTTCCCGGTGTTAAAATACCGATCCGCCCGTCACGTCGTTGCTGCAATACCTGTTTCGGGTCAGGTTTATCGTTAGGCTCATTGCGTCGGAGCATCACGTCAAAACGAATATCAAAAATATCGCCGAATCCCCAGTTCGCGATCAGCATCAGGGTATGAATACGCTCAGGATCATGCGCCGGAACAGCCGCATCAGTCAGGTTTCGCCATTCTTTCGGCAGTTTTGGGTTGGCGATACGTATTCGAAAAAGGCTCTCTGTATTAGCCTTGCCCGGTTTGCTTTCTGCCTGAGAAACGACTGGATTTGACAGGCCTTTCTCCAGGAGTTGCACCAGGCTTGCGGGCAGCAGCGTACCGGCAGGCAGAGTATGTTCTTCTTTTTCTTTCCGGGCTCTTATTTTAAGCCGTGGAACCAGCAGAAATTTTAATAACTCTCCGGTCGGGGTGCCGAAAGGAATTTCACGCAGCTTAAGACCTTCCAGTGGCTCGTTTAAAACATAAACAGGCTCAAGTGAATTAACTCCTTGTACTTTTAAACCATCTATCGCTGAAATATTTAAACGGTACATGCCTTGAGAACCGGGGATAACCGAACCGTTTTCAATATTCTTCGCACGATTCATTTTGATGGTCTTGTAACCCATCCCGGTGCCGAGCAACCATTCACTGAAGCGGGGTGGTGGTAACTTCGTCGAAACTTTGATACCCAGTGCGTTTTGAATCAGTTTCATACCGAGCTGCAACCGGGTTTCGTCGCCATTTTTGAGCGCATCGGCAACATTCACCAGCCCGGTATACCAATAATCCCAGCTGTCACTGGACATTTCACCGCGGATACGCCCGAGTTTAAACAATGTCAGACTGGTGCGGATTCGAATCCGGAACGGATCGAGTAACTTGCCGAAAGGACGGAGAACTTCGATTTCACGAATGCCTGTATCCGTTTCGACCGGTGCTTTTTTAAATTCTTGTTCCACCTTATTGCCAAAATCTGCCATTTCCGCGGCAAGAATTTCAGCCTTCTCGGCCTTACTTAAAGCGGACAGTCCCAAACGCTGAACACGTCCAGGCGGTAATGCGGAAAGGATGATATTGCTTTCATCCTGTCTGGCGCGTTTGTTTAAAAAATTTAATGCGGCAATGATGGCCTTATCAGAGGCAGACTCGAGTAGCTGTCTGAAGAATACCGGGTTATCTTGATGTTTGAGCGCATGCAACACCTCTCTGCCGATAAACCGGTCCGGAAACAAGCTGGCGAGTAATTCAGGGCGATGGCTGGCAGCGGGTGAATCAGTATTACCGGTTTTCAGCGCGGGGACACCGGTCAGGGCCCGGTCAAATAGATAGCGATAGCTGGAATTTTCGCTTGTGTTCTGGAGGTTTGAGTTGTTGAAGTCAATCCCTGACGATAAAAAAGAATTTGATGCGCCGTTCAGGCTCATGGGTTAATGATCCTTTAGTGTTTATTGTTTTGAATGCATTTTATGCGAGGCACCTCTGAATTCTATACAGCCGATGTAATAGTTTTGGTCAAATTTTCCTCGGTTTTAACATGACAAATTTATGACAATTATGTGACATCCGGCGATAAAAAAGCCTTTGCCTGCAGAGCCGGTGGTGATCGAGCCTGAATTATCTACCGCAGTTAATGCGAGTTTATTGCATACTCGGATAACTGGCGGCACTGTCAAAAAACACAATTAACGTGGTATAAAATGAACGAATTTATTACTTTTGGTATATATATGACCCCAGGCCTAAAATGGCGGCCACGGAGTACCTGCCAAACCTGTTCGCCCGTGAAAGCGGAAAAACTGTACAATCCCGGGCTCTTCGGATATCTTCGTCCGGCTGTTAACCGCGAAACGACATATAAGCCCGATCCGTGATGCAAAATACTGATACATTGTTCCACGTTATTGACCATAAACAGTTTAATCGCAGCATACTCGATAATCTTTGCAATCTGACAACCGTGATCAGGACCAAAGCCAAGAGCCGGGAAGGGCTTTTGGCTCTTCGCAGTTTACTGGCGGATAAAAGGGCGATGCTGTATTTTACCCAGCCCTCGACCCGTACGTTTTTGTCATTTAACACCGCCTGCCAGATTTTAGGTATCCAGACCAGCGAGATCCGGGACCCATCCACATCCAGCGAAATTAAAGGTGAAAGCCTGCTCGACAGCATCCGGACATTTTCCTCCTATGTGGACCTGATTGTGATGCGCACGCTGGAGGAGGGTATTGCCGCAACCTCGGCCAACCTGATGAACTCCATCGAGCGGCCGGTGCCGATCATCAATGCCGGTAGCGGCAAAGATCAGCATCCAACTCAGGCATTGTTGGATGTGTATACTCTCGAACACGGTTTCGAGAAGCGCGGCGGCATCGATAAGAAGGTTATAGGTATGATGGGCGACCTGAAACGGGGTCGCACGGTGCGTTCATTAAGCTACTTAATGAAGCATTACCATAATGTAAAGCTGGTTTTTATTGCACCACCGGCTTTTCAGATTGGTGAAGATATTAAAAAAGAGTTGGATGCACACGAAGTTGAATACCTTGAAACAGAAACTCTGGAAGATGTGTTACCGGAACTGGATGCGCTTTATGTAACCCGCATGCAGGATGAGCATGATACACATAATGAGTCTAAGGCAGTGGATTTCTCCCGCTATTCAATTGGCATTGAAGAATTAAAATTACTCAAGCAGGACGCTATTCTGATGCACCCTCTGCCGCGGCGCGATGAAATTCATCCAGACGTTGATAAAGATCCCCGTGCGATGTACTGGCGCCAGGAACGTAACGGCATGTGGATGCGTGCGGCTATTATTGCCAAAATATTCGGCATTGAAGCCAGCATTCAGAATATTTAACCTGTCTATATCAATATTGATTCTATCTAGCCCATAGACCGTTTCCAGGTCTAAACCGGTATACCCAATTTTCCGATGCTCATACACTCACGACTTAAAGCTCTGAGACTGAAGCGAATCAATGAATAGCCGATAAATCGCCTAATAAATTGATTGATTTGCAGTTGGTATATGCCCCTAAAAATAAACAAGATACCTTTTGCCTGGCGACTCAGTGCTCTGTCATTACTTGTGATAGTGATAGCTGGAGTCGTCAGCTGGTTAAATCTTGATGCGACCCGGTCGGTTTCCAGCCGTGCCAACACCTTAGTTGCTAAACATATTCCTCAGCTGCGTGAAATTGGTGCTTTGCAAGAGGCCGTGCATCAACGCGTATTAAACCTTTATCTATATTATGCAACGACCGAGCAGGCTCACTGGCTCAAGAGTGAGCAAAAACATGGAGAGTTTGCGGCGCGATTATCAACACTGGAAAAACTTGATACGTCACGCGCCCAAACAGAGCGATTACAAAAACTTATTCAAAGTTTTGATCAAAGCGCACAAAAATTTCATCAGGAAATGCGTAAAAACAACCAGCGCGACTGGGATGTGCTGCGCGACCATTTAGCGAGTTCGCAAGTCAGTGCAACCAAACTAGAGGCTAAGCTGGTGACTTGGGCTGAGACTATTCGTAGCAGTGCCGGTGAGGGTGGAAGTCAAACAACCCTGGAAATTTCCAGATTAAACCGCATTCAAATTGGTTTTAGTGTGGTGATTTTGTTTATTGCATTATTTGTACTTACCATGCTGCGCGGGCGCGTTAAAGATCAGGCCGATCTATATCACCACGCCTATTTTGACCGGCTGACCGGTCTACCGAATCGGCGCCGTATGGAAGCGGACTGGCTTGATAATAGCAGTGCCGTTGGTAATGCAAATCAAACAGCGTTGTTACTAATTAACTTAGACCGGTATCAATTGTTGACCGGCACCTTTGGGCATGCGTTAGGCGATCAGGCTGTCCTTGTGATGTCAGACCGTTTGCGTAATGTGATTCTGCCTTATAATCAACGGGCCACACTTTACCAATTTGCTCCGGCGACATGGCTGATCGTATTTAATGAGCCGCCTGATTATAGTGATTCAATTATTTTCACAAAGTTAATCGTTGATTCTACGTTAGAACCACTGCAGCTGAATGAACGCGAACTCAGTGTCACTTGCAGTATCGGCGTGACTTACTTCCCCGCACATGGAACAGATGTGGATAGCTTATTGCGTAATGCCGATTCCGCATTACGAGAGGCACAGTCAGCCGGCGGTGGCCGCTATACCATTTACCACCCTGATATGCAGCGCAGAACTGAAAAATTCCTCTCTATAGAAAGTGCGCTGCGCAATGGCTACAAGCACGGTGAGTTTGAATTGTTCTTCCAACCGAAAATTAACGCGCTTAACTTAAACTGTATCGGTGCTGAAGCTTTAATCCGTTGGCGACGCGACGGTAAATTAGTGCCGCCGTTTGAATTTATTCCGGTCGCAGAGGAGAGCGGGCTTATCATACCTATTGGTCATTGGGTCATCGAAGCAGCATGCCAGCAGTGGCGTGCCTGGATTGACGGCGGTATTGCAGCATTGCCTATTGCGGTTAATGTGTCCGTACAGCAGTTTCAACAACCTGGTTTTGCACAGCAAGTATCTACAATTTTGGCGCAATATGAAATGCCGGCAAATATGCTGGAACTGGAGATTACCGAAGAGGCGACTTTCGGTGATCCACAACAAGTTGTCGCCACTCTACAGGATTTAAAGAAAATTGGTGTCAGCCTGGCGATAGATGATTTTGGAACGGGTTACTCATCTTTATCGTATTTAAAATCTTTCCCGGTAGATATCCTTAAAATTGATCAGGTTTTTGTTAGACAGATGGAATCTTCAGCGCGAGACCACTCGATCGTTAATATGATGGTGACTTTGGCCCGGGAGCTGGGTTTCAAAGTTGTCGCCGAAGGCGTGGAAACAGAGTATCAACAAGAAAGTTTACGCAGTATGGGCTGTGATTTTTTTCAAGGCTATTTATATAGCAAGCCTTTGCCGGTGAGCGGCTATCATGATTTTTTATATCCGGCGGTAACGTCTGCCGACCATCAAAGAAATAACGAACCAATAAGCATATTGCGACCATAAAGCCAGTAAAACAAAAGGCTTTTGCCTTTCGAAACGTATACTCCTATCACTAATGTCTATCCACTATAGCCATTGGAGGATACCAATCCATTATTAGCTGCTGCACAATCAGGTTACCCAGAAACCTTAACTTTCAGGCCCTGATATTATGATTATGGAAGTAAACAACCCTGCAGAAGCCGGGCAAAATATCAGTATTGAGCACAGCAAAGCGTCTATACCTTCATCCGGCCAGAATGCCTTTTCAGAGGCGCTAGAAGCTAATCAAAACACACGTTTGGCAGATGCCAATATCGCCAGGGACGGTCACAATGTTCGAATCGTATTGCCTATTATGTTTCATGGCCCTGCCGCAGATAGAGCAGGTGAAGTTAAAAAAGTGATTGAAGAAGGGTGGAGCGGGCAGTTTGGCAAATACAATGTAGAAACTGACGTTGTTGTTGTCAAAAGCAATAAGGAGGTTAATGAATATAGGGATGCCGGTTTCAAGGTAAACTACGTCAAACTCCATAACAACCCAAGTGAACTTATCGAAGACAGAGATGAAGTGACCTCCAGTGTCATCAGAACGGATACGACTGCAGTCATGACTTATATGAACCCTGATGGTTCAGAAACAAAATCGGGCCAGACAATGTCCATGTCAAATTATAACGACGGAAGTTTTTTTATGCATAAAGATTACTGGGGTGGTGAAAAAGGTTTTAGAGAAATGTTAATACATGAAGCCGGGCATTTATTTGGGCTGGATGACCGGTATACCATAGTACGAGACACACATGGACAGCAACGGGGATTAGCCAATAAGGGCTGGGCGGGCAATATCATGTCGACTGCCAATGCCAAGGGTGAAAGAAATATCTGGGAAGGCGATATCACCAGGATCCTAAATGCAGGCTCGAATGGCCCGATACCGAAAAATTTCCTTGAAACTATATTGGACAAAGGCAATCAGGTAATGCAATCGATAAAGAATTTTAAATTTTAACAGATAAAGAGTATTCAGGTTTTAGGGTAGGCTGTCGAGTCAAACACCTTCATCCCCGATTAATGCAGCAAACGGGTTGCTGGACAGGTTTTTCTTCGAGTTCTGTTTGGCTTTTTGTTTAAGCTTTTTCTGTTTGTCCTGATATTCGTCCAGCGTAATGGAGATAACCGGAGGCACAATCTCATTCCAGTTCAGCCTTAATTGTTGTGTTATGTACTGAGCGCAATACTCCACACAGGGGGTTCTTGGCGAGCCATTGCAGGTGATCGAAATAAAGCGGATGCTTTCCGGGTTTGCACCTTTTTTAAGCGCATTATAAATTGCCTGAGGCTCGGCGCAGGTAAACGGGTTTTTATTTTCCAAATCCCGTTCACGGGGCGTTCGGCCCGATACCACAACCGATGCCCTCGGCAGGTTTTCAAGGTATTTTTTAAAGGCTATCGCATTCGCATTCCGGGTTCGACCCCACTTGTGGTTGCCGGAGTACGCAACCGTGGTTTCTTTTTGACCGGTTTTCATATTGGTATACTGAACAGTCGCTTTATGTTGGGGCATAAGAATAATCCCTTATTCAATGAGTGTGGAATAGTAATCCAGATCGGATCCGGCTTCATTGTTAATTATGGTGCTTTCCGGGCTGCATATACTATAACTTTAGTTTAATAAAACTTTAGCCCAATACCTAAATTCAGGAAAAGCATGTATAGTAATTAAACCAATAAGGCGAATAGCGCCAGCCAGCAGATTCATTTTATAACCTATAAACAGTAATAATGAGGATGAATCTATGGATATCAGCACCGCTCTTGCCAGTGGCACCAGCACCCCAGCAACATCAAATCCGGCAACACCGGCACCGGTTCCAACAGCTGCCGCTCAAGCCTGGATAAACAACATGGGGCTTAGTAGTAATGCGCTTCAACAAAAGCCGGCGGCCACGCCCGCGCCGGAACCAACACCGTCACCTGCTGCTCAAGCCTGGATGGCCAATATTCAAAAAACTACGCCATCTCAAGCTAATTCAGCTGATTCTGAGACTGGTCCGGCGACCAGTGCAATCACCAATAAAATTGATGAGCAGTTTAAGTTCGAACCTGGTGAACGAGAAAAGCTGTTTGATAATATCAATGACGCTGCCGGTGCTGACAATAAGTTGAGTATGGAAGAGTATCGACAGCTGAAGTTCACCATGCTTAATCAGCCCCATCTTTTGAATATAGATCAGAATGACAAATCTGAATTCGCTCACATGCTGGATTATGGCTATAACCAAACCACTGGCGGCTGGGGAGGAATCTTTGCATTAGCGGTATTAAACAACCCTGATTCTGAAGCCTGATTTGTGAACGCCCAACTAAATTGAAGTAAAACGTCATTACCCGCTGTGTAGCCACTACTATTTCATGGCTTAAATATGACCAATAAAACGATAAGTATTACAAGTACTAATCCAATTGGTAAGAGTAACGGCGCGCTCGCCTCTGAATCGTCTTCTGTCGTCGTTGCGCGCCGCAATTTTCCCGCCAAAACTCCATGCAAGCCAGATAAGACCAATACCAGAATGATTTTTATCCCTAGCCAAGGCTCCGTGAACCTCCCCCCCTGAACACCAAGCAAGATGCCAAACGTCCACGCAAACACCATAGCGGGCGAAGTAACAACACGATCATACGCCTTAAGCTGCTTTAGGTAAGACGTAACGGGCTTTCTCAAAGCTAATGCTACGGCCACCATTCCCCCGATCCAGACAAAAAGGGCCACTAAGTGTCCGGCTTTGGTGAGCATATAGATCACTGCGTGATCACCCCATCAACTTGGCGGCGTAACCATCGTTCGTTGATCACGCCGCCTAGCGGAATCAGAGCGCCGACAAAAAGTCGCAACGCGCCCGCGCCGTTAATCAAACCCTCTGCCCAAGACCGAACGACGAACCAGAGAAAGACCATGAACATCAACCCGTGAACAGGTCCGATAATCGAAACAGCCCAAGGAGCTTGCGCGAAGTATTTGAGGGGCATCGCCACACAGAACAGAGCCAACAACGTAGCGGCTTCAACTAACGCTGCTCGACGAAGCCCTGTGGTGGCACGCCTTGGGTCAACTTGATGTTCTTCGATTACTCTTGCCTCCAAAGTGCTTTTCCACCAGATAAAAAGGTCAACCATGTTGAATTCCTCGGGATGCAACCAGTACCAGCTCGCGACATATATCAATTCGACTTAGTTCACGATCGGCGTGTATTTGCCCATGTCTTGTGCCGCTGCGACGCACATAGGTGTCAGTACATTACCCATAGGTCCGAGCCATTCCTGCATTTTGCCCATGATCGCGGGGCCTGCCTTGGCGGGTGTGCCTGCATTAAACGGCGGGGCAGGGTCATATTCCAACGCCAACTGCGACATTTTCGCCACATCCTCTCCGAGCAGTTCTGCTAACAACACGAGACCGAAGTCGATACCAGCCGTTACGCCACCGCCGGATATTCGATTACGATCACGTACAACTCGCGCCTCTACTGGCTTGGCGCCAAAAAGGGACAGTTTGTCTCGCGCGGACCAATGTGACGTTGCTTCATACCCTTGAAGCAGCCCCGCAGCGCCCAACACAATCGAGCCGCCACAAACGCTCGTGACATACCTTGCGCGTGATCCTCGATCAGCAAGAAAGCGAAGCACCTCATCGTCTCGCATGATGCTGAATTCCCCACCGGGTACAAACAACACATCGAGGTCCTTCGGACATTCATCAAGTGTTGATGTAGCCTTCATCACGATGCCGCTGTCCGTTTCCATAAGGTCTGTGTTTTTCCAAACGATATGGACATTACACGACGGTGCCAGTACCGCTTGCGGGCCGGCCAGATCTAGCAGAGTTACGCCCGGATAGAGAAGCATAGCTACTTCCGGTTTTTTGTTTTTGTGCATAGGTGGCAACTTTGTCTTTGATTCTTGGAGTTTTATCTTGCTGCCAGCGCTTGCCTGACCCGCTACGCCCGTCAGGGCGACACCCGACGCTATGGCCGTCACCGAAACGAATTTTCTCCGACTCAAATTGGGTTCTGTTTCATCTGTATTCATCGCGCTCTCTCTCGTTCATCAAATGGAATGGTCAATTGCGCCCAACGCTAAACAAAATAATCCTAGACATTTAGGATGGCGTAAATGACAATATTCAGACAATATCGGCCATTTAACTGTATCCCAACAGAAATGAAAGAACCCGTACGCAACGCAAAACACAGCGGCTCTCGTCGCGTCGTATTTCTAGCTTTTCCTCGGGTGATCCTGTTGGACCTAATCGGCCCGTGGGAAGTGTTTTCTCTTGCCAACAATCTTACTCGTGGAATATCGCCACCATACGACTTGAAATTAGTGAGCGGCGATGACTCGGCTACGGTTCTGTCGAGCGCGGGGATTTCAATGGACAGCCACCGGTTGGCTAAGAATTGTCGTAGTGCCATCGATACGCTGATCGTTCCGGCCACTGATCTAACATGGGGCGCAAAAAAGCCATCAGGTCAGTCTATTACCATCCTGAGACGCCTGGCAGGTCGTTCGCGGCGGCTTGTATCGATCTGTGGCGGAGCATTTCTCCTAGCCGAGGCAGGGCTTCTTGATGACAAAAAAGCTACGACGCATTGGCGTGGTGTCGAAGATTTGGCTAATCGTTTTCCCAAGGTCAACGTGCAACCCGACTCGATCTTTGTGAAGGATGGACCTGTTTATACGTCTGCGGGTGTCACGGCAGGTATTGATCTTGCGCTGGCACTTGTCGAAGAGGATTTGGGGCAGGCTATCGCACTAGAGTGTGCTCGGGACCTTGTGGTTTTTATGCGACGGCAAGGTGGACAATCACAATTTAGCGCTACTTTAGAAGCGCAGCATGCGGAACGGGACGTGATAAACGAGCTGATTGGCTGGGCTTCGGATAACCTGTCAAGTGACCTTTCGGTTCAGGCTCTGGCTGATCGCGCCCACATGAGTCTACGCAACTTCTCCCGCGTATTCCGTAATGAAATTGGGCAAACGCCTGCTGCGTTCATTGAAAAACTGCGAGTTGATGCTACGCGTCTGCGCCTCGAAGAGACAGACGAATCAATCACTGAGATATCGAAAAACTGCGGTTTTCACAGTGCAGATTCGATGAGGCGCTCATTTCAACGTATCGTGAAAGTAGCTCCAACTGACTATCGCCAGCGCTTCCGTGGGCGTTGACATTTGCAATGTCCGCTAGCAGGCACAAGGGCACTGACGTTAGTGTTGCAGGCCTGCTATGGGTTGAACTGAGAAGGTCGTGTCAGAATCCGCCGAACGACTGCCTTTAATACTTTGCGAAGCCGCCCCAAATAGTCCGATATTTTTGAATATCGGACTATTGATATTTGGTCAAATACTGCTTAATATAACGCCAAATGTCTTCCACCAAACTCAAAACGTCTGAGCCAAAGACGCCTACAGCCATCATCGATAATCTCGATTTTATTGGCAATCCGTTTAAGCAACGGCAATTCTCTATAGAACCTTCGATAACATCAGTTGCCGATGCTGATACCGATATCGAACACGTGCTTAAGTTTCTCTACAGTTACAATGGCAGTCATGCAACATTCAATGCTTATCGCCGTGAGCTGGAGCGATTATTACAATGGGCCTGGCGGATTGAGAATGTTTCTGTGCTGTCTCTGAAACGTGAAGATATTGAGGACTTTATTCGGTTTTGTATCAAACCACCATTGGCATGGATCGGCACCAAAAATGTTTCCCGCTTCATTGAAAAAGACGGTATACGCATGCCAAATAAGGCCTGGCGGCCTTTTACTGTTAGTGTGCCAAAAAGCACCCTTGGCTCAGCTAAAAAATTGCCAACTCCGGACCCGAAACGATATGAAGCCTCACAAACCGCAGTTAAAGCCACTTTCACAGCGCTTTCTTCTTTTTACGATTACCTGATACAGGAAAATTTGGTTACTGCAAATCCGGTAGCGTTAATTCGTCAGAAAAGTAAGTTTATTCGTAAAGACCAGCAACGTCCGGTTGTGCGCCGAATTAGCAACCTACAGTGGGATTACGTGTTAGAAACCGCGGTTATCATGGCAGATGAAGCCCCTCAGCAACATGAACGCACGCTTTTTATCATGAACTGTCTGTTCGCAATGTATTTGCGTATTTCAGAGCTGGTTGCAGACGAGCGCTCCGCTCCAATAATGGGTGATTTTCGTAAAGACCATGATGGTCACTGGTGGTTTTATGTAACAGGAAAAGGCAATAAAAACCGGTCGATAACGGTTTGTGATGCGATGCTAAAAGCGCTTAAGCGTTACCGCCTTCATCTTGGCCTGGCGGCATTACCTGTTCCTGGTGAGCAAACACCGTTAATTTCGAAAAGCCTTGGTAAAGGTGCTGTAACCAGTACCCGGCATGTTCGCCGGATTGTCCAGGACTGCTTTGACCGGGCTTACAAGCGTATGCAATCCGACGGTCTGGAAGAAGATGCGGCAGATCTTAAGGCTGCAACGGTGCATTGGTTGCGTCATACTGGTATTTCGGAAGATGTTAAATTCCGTCCGCGAGAACATGTCCGGGATGATGCCGGCCATGCGAGTATGGCAACTACAGATCGTTATATTGAAAGCGATTTACGTGAAAGGCACGCTTCAGGCAAGCGTAAACGCATTAAAGATCTATGACGCATTTATGCAGGCAGCCAGTTTGTTTCGATCGACTATCCGCACCCGCCTTTGCCGGATTGCAATACTGCCTTCCCGCCGGAATCTGCTGATGGTTCTGGACACGGTTTCTACTGCCAGTCCCAGATAGTTTGCGATATCATAGCGGGACATGCTAAACCGGAACTCCTTTGATAAGCCGTTACCTGAACCGAGTTTGTTTGACAGTTTGAGCAAAAATTTTGCGATACGTTGCTCTGCAGTCAGTTGGTTCAGGGTAAGCAACATACTTTGGTCATCAATCAGTTGTTGGCTGATCATACTGAGAAATCTATTGCATGTCGGTTCATGTTTCGTCAGCACGTTTTTCAAAGACTTAAAGGGTATTTTGCATACGCGGCTAGGCTCGAGTGCTTCAACACTATGAACATGAGCACCATTTGCCAGGCCGTCGATACCCAACAGTTCACCGGCAAAATGGAATCCGGTAATTTGTTCTGAGCCATCACAGGATAGAACCTGTGTTTTAATTGAGCCGGATTGAATGATATAAACAAACTGAAAACGCATTCCAGGCATGTATAGTTTTTGATTTTGTTTGAGGTTTACGCGCCGTGCTATGATTGAACTAAATTCTTTTTGCACGTCTGCACAAAGCGTGTACCCCAGACAAAGTTTGTATGCAGAGCAAAGTTTACATGAATCAAAAGGCTGCTTGCTTGAGGCTTTGACATTACGCATGATGAAAAACCTTGTCGGTTGTGCAAAATTACACTATCTATAACTTAAAAATATAACCTGTCATACCTTATATGCAAGGTCGAGTTTTTGCTTAGGTGCTCTCGGTTTGTACTTAAAAGTACTTTGATTTAATAACTATGACGAATAATTCTTATGGCTAAAAATAAGGCAAACAACCCTCTGGATAAGCAGGCTGGCCGGCTAGCAGAACAAGACTATCAGTCAGTCACTGCCACACTGGAAGCACTACTCGAAGCAGCGGTAGATGCAATTATTATCATTGATGATGATGGCAAAATCAGGATGTTCAATACTGCCGCTGAACGAATGTTTGGTTATTCAGCGCCAGCAGTGGTTGGTAAAAATGTCAATATACTAATGCCCGAACCGTACAGCAGCCAACATGATCGTTATTTACAGAATTATCTGGAAACAGGTGAAGCCAAAATTATAGGGATTGGCCGTGAAGTTAAGGCTCAAAAAAATGATGGTGCCCTATTCCCGATTGAGCTCTCAGTCGGTGAGATTAAAGGTGGCGACAGAAAACAGTTTGTTGGAATTATTCGGGATATCACTGAGCGCGTGCGTGTTGAAACCGAAATTCGTGATAACCAGGAACGACTTGCCCATGTCACACGAGTCAGCACCATGGGGGAAATGGCATCAGGCATCGCTCATGAAATAAACCAGCCTTTAACTGCAATCGCAACCTATGCCCAAGCTTGCCGCAGATTACTGGAACAAAAAAAAGCTGACCCGGAAACACTTGATTCGACACTGCAAAAAATCGGCATGCAAGCGCAGCGTGCCGGAGAGGTTATTCGTCGCTTACGGGACTTTATAAAAAAACGTGTAAGCCATCGCCATGTAGCAGATATTGAGGACATTCTGCAGGAGTCAGTAAAAATAGCGCAGACTGATACGCGAGTACTGAATTATGGTTTAACCCTTGAATTAAATAATAAACTCCCCCATATTGTTGTTGACAGCGTGCAAATTCAGCAAGTTATTTTAAATTTGATTCGTAATGCAATAGATGCAATGGAAGATAACCCTGGCCAGCCTATAAAGATTTATGCTGAACAAAGTGACAACGAGTTTATTGAAATCATTGTTTCAGATCAGGGGCAAGGGCTTGACGAGCAAACCCGGGAGAAACTGTTTGAGCCGTTTTTTACAACCAAATCTTCAGGGATGGGGTTAGGGCTTTCAATTAGTCAATCCATTATTAATTCTCATGGTGGCCGTTTGTGGCACACTGTAAACAGGCATGGCGGCAGCGATTTTCATTTTACCTTACCGCTTAGAGCGTCCCCAAACCTCAGAAAAGGCAATGCCAGCTGATGACAACCCAAAAACAAATAGTACACATTATTGATGATGATGATGCGGTGCGTGATTCTCTTAGAATGCTGTTAAGCTCAGTTAATATTGAGAGTAAAAGCTACCCGAATGCTCAGGCATTTTTAGATACTGACATTGATTATTTATCCGGTTGTATTCTGCTCGATATACGCATGCCGGGTATGAGCGGGCTGGAACTGCAAAGCAAACTCAATAATATGGGGTGTCAACTACCGGTTATCTTCATAACCGGTCATGGTGATATTCCGATGGCAGTAGAGGCAATGAAACACGGCGCGGCAGAATTTATTCAAAAGCCTTTTAGAGAACAGGATCTGCTCGACCGTATTAGCAATGCATTAAAAAAGAATAGAATAAAAGCCGGTGAAGACATGGAAATAAAAGCCATTCAGACCCGTATAACTGCCCTTTCACCACGTGAGCATGAAGTTATGAGCATGGTCATAGATGGTAAGGCAAATAAAGTGATTGCATACGATTTAGGGCTTAGCCAGCGCACAGTTGAAATTCATCGTGCGAATGTGATGGAAAAAATGGAGGCAAAATCCCTGGCTGACCTGGTGAAAATGGTATTGTTAACAGCTAAGTAACAGTCTAAATTTTAGGGTTAACCACTTTTCTTTAAGTAAAAATCCTTATTGGTCTAATCACATTGCTTGTCCATACTTGGTGGTATGGCGATAAGAAGCACGAGTTCATCAATTTCAGGCGAATTAGCAAGCAGCCCGACGGCTAAGCCGTTAATATACATAATCGACTGTGATTATGAAGTATGTGATGCGATGTGCGGGTTATTTGCCCCTTTAAATGTTGAAATTGCCTGTTTTGCAACAGCTGAAGCATTTATGACAGCACCAATTGATACGCGTGCATCCTGCATGCTGATTGAAACCAACCTTCCGGATATGAGCGGTATCGAGTTGCTGGAGAGGCTGCGTATAGAGGGTTACGATATTCCGACAATTATGCTTGCCACATTCAGTGATGTGCCAACAGCTGTTCGTGCAATGCAGGCTAATGCAATCGATTTCATTGAAAAGCCTTTTATTGAGAGCGTGTTATTAAGCCGTGTAGAGCAAGCTCTTATGCAGCAATAATAAAGTCCGGGTTTACCTGGTTTTTTAAAGGCTTTCTGTCTGCATAATCCTGTATATTTCTCAATGTTGTTTCTGCGATATTCTGTAACGCATTTTTTGTAAAAAAACCCTGATGGCCGGTTACAATGACATTTGGGAAAGTTAACAAACGCACGAACACATCATCATCGATAATTTTGTCGGACAGGTCTTCAAAAAACAGATCCCCTTCCTGTTCATACACATCAAGCCCCAAATGACCTAGTTTTCCGGATTTTATTGCAACAATTGCGGCTTTTGTGTCAATTATTGCACCGCGGCCCGTGTTTATAAGCATTACACCATCCTTCATCTGTGCGAAAGCTTCGTTGTCGATCAAGTGATACGTTTCCTTATTCAATGGGCAGTGCAGAGTAACAATATCTGACTCCGAATAAAGATCCGGCAAATCTACATAGGCAACACCTTCTTCCAGGCATTTCGGATTCGGCTTAATATCATATGCAAGTATCCGGCAACCAAAACCTGCGAGTATGCGCGACACAATCGCACCGATATTGCCGGTACCGATAATGCCAACGGTCAAGCCGTGCAATTCAACACCCAACAAACCTTTTAATGAAAAATTTCCATCTCTAACTCTGTTATACGCTTTATGTGTATGTCGGCTTAAACTTAAAATCAATGCCAATGTATGTTCGGCAACTGAATAAGGAGAGTATGCCGGTACCCGCACAATCTTAATACCTAACGCCGCAGCCGCGTGAAGGTCAACATTATTGAATCCCGCGCAACGCAGTGCAATCAATTCAGTGCCCTGCTCTTTCAGAGTACGTAGCACCGACTCATCTAACACATCATTGACAAATACACATACACAGGGGTACCCGGTTGCGGCCTGCATGGTTTCCGGCGTCAGGCGCGTTTTAAAAAAATGCAATTGATGTCCAAAATTACTATTTGCATTGCTAAGGAATGCTTCATCGTGTGGTTTGGTACTGTATACAGCCACTTTCATTGTGTCTCTCCACTAAGCCTCTGCCTGAATATAGCAGTAATGTTCGGCAAATTGCAGATCTTCTCACTAAGTAATAACCGAGAATCATCAACGGCGTTTCCGTATCGTGGTTTTACTCTAAAACCTGCATTATTAATAAAAAACCACCCGGCGAAAAAGGAAACTCAATATGCCTGAAACGGCGCATAGCACATATAACGATAAAGTTGTTCGGCAATTTGCTTTAGTTACAGTTTTATGGGGTATTGTTGGTATGGCAGTCGGCGTACTGATTGCAGCTCAACTGGCCTGGCCGGCATTGAATTTTGATTTGCCCTGGTTAACGTACAGTCGCCTCAGGCCTTTGCATACGAATGCGGTTATTTTTGCTTTTGGTGGCTGCGCATTGTTTGCAACTTCTTATCATATCGTACAGCGCACCTGTCAAGTGCCTCTGGCTTTTCCAAAATTGGCGGCTTTTACATTTTGGGGCTGGCAGGCTGTTATTTTACTGGCCGCAATCACATTGCCATTGGGGATCACTCAGAGCAAAGAATATGCGGAACTTGAGTGGCCGATTGATATTTTAATTACGATTGTATGGGTTGTATACGCGATTGTTTTCTTTGGAACGATTGCACAACGTAAAGTAAAGCATATTTATGTTGCAAACTGGTTTTTTGCCGCTTATGTCATCACGGTCGCGGTACTGCATATTGTTAATAATCTCGCAATTCCTGTCAGCCTTACTAAATCTTACGTTATATATTCAGGCACCGTTGATGCGATGGTGCAATGGTGGTATGGACACAATGCAGTAGGCTTTTTCCTGACTGCAGGGTTCCTGGGTATTATGTATTATTTTGTGCCCAAACAAGCCGGCCGGCCAATATATTCCTACCGCTTGTCAGTTGTACACTTTTGGGCATTAATTTCAATTTACATGTGGGCAGGCCCGCATCATTTGCATTACACCGCATTGCCGGATTGGGCGCAGTCACTTGGTATGGTGTTTTCTCTGGTTCTACTCGCACCATCCTGGGGAGGAATGATCAACGGTATTATGACATTATCAGGAGCCTGGCATAAACTGCGTTCAGACCCTATTCTTAAGTTCCTGATCGTATCGCTTTCATTTTATGGCATGTCGACCTTTGAAGGACCGATGATGTCGATAAAGACAGTCAATGCACTTTCACATTATACTGACTGGACAATCGGGCATGTGCATTCAGGGGCGCTTGGCTGGGTCGCGTTTATTTCAATCGGAGCAATTTATGCCCTGATTCCCAAGGTTTTCAACCGTCCGGCAATGTACAGCAGCAAACTTATCGATTTGCACTTTTGGATTTCAACAATTGGTGTTGTTTTATACATCGCGTCGATGTGGATCGCTGGCGTAATGCAGGGCTTAATGTGGCGTGAGGTTAACCAGGACGGCACGTTAACATATAGTTTTATTGAATCGATAGCCAGAACCTATCCCTACTACATTGTCCGATTTGCTGGAGGACTACTCTTTTTACTGGGCATGTTCTTAATGGCATTCAATATTGCCAAGACTATCATGCCAGGGCGCGGTGCTGCAGCCATGAAGTATGAAACTCAAGCGCAAGCGGCTTAAATAAAGAGGCGTATAAATGCAACACGATAAAATTGAGAAAAATATTGGTTTAATGGCAATCCTGGTTGCGGTCGTGATCAGCATTGGCGGTCTGGCTGAAATTGTGCCGCTTATCTTTCAAGCCCAAGTTACTGAGCCAGCTGATGGTGTAAAACCATATACCGCCTTACAGCTCAGCGGCCGGGATATTTATGTTCGCGAAGGGTGCTATGTTTGTCATTCACAAATGATTCGGCCATTTTATTCAGAGACGGAAAGATACGGTGCTTATTCTGTTGCCGGTGAGTTTGTCTATGATTATCCATTTCAATGGGGGTCAAAACGCACCGGGCCTGATCTGGCGCGTGTCGGTGGCCGCTACAGCGATGAGTGGCACCGTATTCATCTGATTAAACCCCAGGACGTTGTGCCGGAATCAAATATGCCGGGGTTTCCATGGTTATTGGATGCAACACTGGATGGCGAACTTGTTACAAAAAAACTTAAAGTCATGCGGATGTTAGGGGTCCCATACAGTGACGCAGAAATTAACGCAGCAGCTGAAAGTGTTAATAATAAAACCGAAATGGATGCACTGATAGCTTATTTGCAGGTTTTGGGGACCAAAAGGTGATTAATAATGGTGGATATTCATATGCTTAACGGAATATTGACTCTGATTTTATTGATAGTTTTTATCGGTATTTTTTTCTGGGCCTACAGTAGTAAACGCAAAGAGGCATTTGATCAGGCATCGCGGTTACCGCTGGAAGACAATGATGGTATTAAAAGCACAGAAAAATCCGGGAGTAAATCATAATGCACAGTGGCTGGAGTATTTTTATTATTGTAATAACCCTGGCTAATGTTCTGGCCTGCTGGTGGTTACTTTATTGGGCAAAAAGCAAGAAAAAAGATAATGACTCAGAAACGACAGGACATGTTTGGGATGAAGACCTTAAGGAATATAATAACCCGCTGCCCCGTTGGTGGCTGGGCCTGTTCAATATCACTATTGTTTTTGCATTGGTTTACCTGATGCTTTATCCGGGGCTTGGAAACTTCAAAGGTATATTAAACTGGTCTCAAGCTGGACAATACAATACTGAACTGGAAACAGCCGAAGCCCGCTATGGTGAAATATTTAGAGCCTATGCTTCTGAAACAGTTGAAGTATTGGCTGAAAACCCGGATGCGCTGAAGTCCGGACACCGGTTATTTATTAATTATTGTGCCACCTGTCATGGTTCTGATGCGCGCGGTGCTCCGGGGTTTCCGAACCTAAGGGATAATGACTGGCTGTATGGTAATTCGCCGGAGGCAATAAAGACCAGCATCATCCAGGGCCGTAACGGGATTATGCCTGGCTGGGGTGCTGCACTTGGCGAAGATGGTGTTGAAGAAGTTGCTGCCTATGTTAAAAGCTTAAGCGGCCTGCCTTACCGGCTTGATTTAGCTCCCGAAGGCAAGAAAAAGTATATGCAGTTTTGTGCAGCCTGTCATGGCACTACCGGTACCGGTAACCAAATGCTCGGAGCACCGAATTTAGCAGATGATATCTGGCTTTATCGAAATGATCTTGAGTCTATAAAGTCCATTATTGCCAATGGCGCGCAAGGCGGTATGCCTGCTCATGGCGACTTGCTTTCTGCCGAGAGAATTCATGTGTTAACCGCTTACATTTACGCTTTATCCAACCCATCTTCAGCTGATGCAGGTTCAAAACAACAGTAACTCAGAATACCCTCGCCGCTTACACTATATTAGCGCGGTATTATGGCCTTCGTTTTTGGCGGCATGTGTTGCGACAATGGTTTTTTTTGCCATGTTTGATCCGCAAGAACTGTTGCAAATTATGACATGGAAATTTTCTCTCAGTAGAGAGTGGGCTTATAGCCTGGGGTTTTTTCTATTTTGGTTGCTGACCATACTATCCAGTTCCATCACATTGGTGCTATTGCTTCCGGGTGAAACTGAGCACCTCTCTAAAGAGACGTAATAATGGCTGAAAATGATGTTGCTGTCTCTTTATATGCAGCGCATGAAAAAGTTTACCCCCGTGAAGTTGACGGTCGTTATCAGCGCCTGCGTAATTTGGCTGTAATTGTATTGCTTGGTTTGTATTATTTATTACCGTGGATCGACTGGGATGGGCGTCAGGCTGTATTATTTGACCTTCCTGCCCGTAAATTTTATATCTTTTGGTGGGTATTCTGGCCCCAGGATTTCATATATTTAAGCTGGCTGTTGATTATTGCAGCGATGACTTTGTTTTTTACTACTGCTGTGGCCGGTCGCCTCTGGTGTGGTTATGCCTGTCCACAGACCGTATGGACCGAGTTGTTTATCTGGCTGGAGCGCTGGTCGGAAGGTAGCCGTAATCAACAGATCAAACTCGATAAATCACCCTGGACCTGGCAAAAATTCAGACGTAAATCCTTAAAACAGTTTTTATGGATAAGCCTGGCTATATGGACAGGGTTTACTTTTGTTGGATATTTCACACCCGTTACCGAATTGGGCAGTAAGTTACTCACTTTTAAATTAGGTGCCTGGGAGGTTTTTTGGATTTGTTTTTACGGATTTGCAACATATGGCAATGCCGGGTTTATGCGAGAGCAGGTTTGCAAATATATGTGCCCTTATGCCCGTTTCCAAAGCGCGATGTTTGACGCAGACACATTGATTATTTCTTATGATGCAGAGCGTGGCGAACCAAGAGGCAAACGAAAAAAAACTGTAAACCCTATATATGAAGGACTGGGCGACTGCGTGGATTGTTCACAATGTGTGCAGGTATGCCCTACCGGGATTGATATTCGCAAAGGCCTGCAATACGAATGCATAGCCTGTGCAGCCTGTATTGATGTATGTAATCAGGTTATGAAAAAAATGAACTACCCGCCAAACCTTATTCGGTATACCACACAAAACACAGACAGTCGCGCACACGGAAGCAGTAAAATTTTACGCCCACGTATCATAATTTATTTTTTTATCCTGCTCATATTGGTTACCGGTTTTCTGTTTTCTATTTTAAATCGAACACCGCTGGCATTGGATATACTGCGTGATCGTAATGCACTCTATCAAGTAGTTGATGGCAATTTGATTGAAAACGTCTACAACCTAAAACTTATGAATAAAGATACTCGCCCGCATAATTACAAAGTTGATGTTTCCGGTTTACCGGGAATTCGGACCAGCAATGGCAGTCTGGAAGTCCCGGTAGACTCGGGAGAAGTTTACAATTTACCTTTGCGTGTGCGAGTAGATATGAACGTTATAGAAAAATCGGCAAATACTATTCAGATCACTATTTCCTCGGTCGACGAAAAACACACTGTTACCGAGCCAACACGATTTCTTGCTCCAGATCCACGGAACTTCCAGTAACTTTAAGGAAAACGACCAATGCATGATAAAACCCCCTATGCCGATAATATGACAATGAGCACTATATGGTATCGGCAGTTTTGGCCCTGGTTCCTGATTGCTTTGCCTGGAACAGTAGTAATAGCGTGTTTTATCACTATTTTTTTGGCCGTGTCGAACCCGGTTATTGTAATCAAAGGCGATTATAAACAGCTCGGCCCAGTGATTACGACTGAAGAACAGCCACTGCCTGTTAACTCACAGCAAAACACTTCACCTTAAAAAATACAAAGATGCTCAAAAACCCCAATCACCAATCACAGTGGCTACACTACAATGAACCGGCTTTTCTCAAAGCAGCAAGTAAGTTGGTGTCAGACGATAAACACCGGGAAATTACTTTGGTTGCAGAAAACATTCGCTGCGCGGCCTGCGGTCTTAAAATAGAAAAAATATTATCCGGCAAAACCGGTATTCAGGAAGCTCATATCAATCCGCATACTCGTACTATTCGTATTGTTTGGGATGAAACACAGCTTAAACTCAGCGCAATATTACAAATTTTGTCAGAGTCAGGTTTTGATGCGGTACCGGTGCAAACCCATGCGAACGGCATTAACCGGGAAAACCGGGATGCGTTAAAACGCTTGATTGTTGCCGGCATTGGCATGATGCAGGTAATGATGTATGCAGTAGGATTATACACCGGGGCATTCTATGGAATCAGCGCCGATATGCAGTTTTTCCTGCAGTTATTGAGCTTGTTAGTAACCACACCGGTAGTATTTTATTCCGGGAAAATGTTTTTCACAGCCGCAATAAATGATTTATCACATAAGCGTGTGGGTATGGACGTGCCTGTAGCACTTGCAATAGCACTCGCATACGGCTGCAGCGTATGGGCAACATTAATACAACAGGGAACGGTTTATTATGACTCAGTAACAATGTTTATTTTCTTTTTGTCATTAGGCCGCTATGCAGAGATGAAAGCACGGCATCGTTCTGAAGCTGCAACTGATACTATGAGCAGGCTAACTCCGTTAACAGCCACTCGTGTTTCAGTTGCCGAGGAACAGGTGGTTACGATCAATGAGTTGCATATAGGCGATACAATACTGATTAAACCTGGGGAAACGGTGCCAACTGATTGTATTGTTACACTGGGTAACAGTCGGGTTGATGAATCGCTTTTAACCGGAGAGTTTGAGCCGCAAACGAAAACCGTTGGGGATAAATTGATTGGAGGAAGCATCAACCATGACGGTGTACTGCATGCCACCGTTGAGAAACTGGGCAACAATACAGTTTTATCCCATATAACAAGGCTTTTAGAACGCGCACAGTCGGAAAAACCGTATATCAGCAGGCTTACCGATAAACTGGCGGTACATTTTGTTACGGCTGTATTATTGATTGCGCTGGCTGTGGGCCTGATATGGTGGAACATTGATCCCAGTCAGGCATTTCCAGTCGTGCTTGCCGTTTTAGTAGTAACCTGCCCATGCGCATTGTCTTTAGCAACCCCTGCAGCAATGACGGTTGCCATTGGCCATCTTGCCAAACAAGGCGTGCTCGTATCTCGCAGTAATGCAGTGGAATTTTTAACTGGGGTAAACCATATTTTATTTGATAAAACAGGCACATTGACTTATGGGCGGCCTAAAATCAAAAAAGTACATACATTAGGGTCACAACCTGCCCGGAAATGCCTGAATATAGCAGCCTCTATTGAGCGCTATTCAGAACACCCGGTCGCTACGGCATTCAAAAATAATGATAGTATTTTACCAGCCTATGATATTGAAAATTTTGCCGGTGCCGGAATACAGGCACGGATAGATGACCAGGTTTACCGTATTGGAACCGCTGACTTTGTACAAGCACCTGACTTTGCCAGCAATGACTGCATTGAGAAGTATGCCAGCATGCATCGCACCGGAAATACAGGGGCTATCGTGTTGGGCAGTCAAAATGAAATACTTGCATTGTTTGAGCTTGAAGACGGGCTGCGACCTTTTACATCAACTGTGCTTAAAAAATTGCGAACTGAAGTCGGCACTGTTGAAATAGTCAGTGGCGATCACCAGGCGCCTGTTGAAAAACTAGCCGATGAATTGGAAGTAAACGCAAAATCTCGGCTCACACCTGAAGGCAAGCTCAGATATATTCGCACATTACAGGAAAAAGGTAACAAAGTGCTTATGGTGGGAGATGGTGTGAACGATGCACCAGTACTGGCAGCTGCCAATGTTTCGATCGCTATGGCTGACGGCACTTCATTAGCACAAACCAGTGCTGATATTGTATTGATGCGGGACTCCCTAAGCGCTTTGCCTGCTACACTTCAGACAGCTAACCGAACCATGAAAATCATTCGGCAGAATTTCCTCTGGGCGATTTCATATAATGCAATTGCACTACCCTTAGCTGCCACAGGCATGCTGGCACCTTGGGTCGCGGCAATTGGCATGTCGGCCAGCTCTTTACTGGTGGTGTTGAACGCGCTGCGTATCGCCAGCACAGGCAAGCAACAGCAATCATACAGAGTATTGCCGCAGGAGATTAAAACATGAGCATTCTGTATGTATTGATTCCATTAAGCCTGGTTCTGGTTGTTATAGCAGTTTGGGCATTTTTCTGGGCTGCAAATAGTGGTCAGTTTGATGACCTGGACACCCCGCCATTGCGCATTTTAGATGAAGAAGACTCAACACGGAGCATAAATAATGACAACTGAGTTTATCGGGCTCTCAGCATTTTTGATGGGCCTGTTAGGCAGCGGGCATTGTGCGGGCATGTGTGGAGGAATTTCTGGCGCATACAGCCTGCAAATTCACCACAAGACGTTATTAAATTCCGCCTTGGTACTAATAACGTATAATTTTGGCAGAGCAAGCAGCTATGCTGTAGCCGGCGCAGCGGCTGGTACTATAGGGTTTTTGATCGGTGATTTGATTGATATTCATGCATGGTCTAAAGTGCTTAGAGTCACTGCAGGCGCTTTCATTTTAGTGATTGGCTTATGCCTGGTTTTCAGATTAAAACTACCCTTGGTTAACAAACATATTGGTCAACCCTTGTGGCAAAAAGTGATTTCCCCTTTGATAAAATATTTTTCTTCTGAAAAGAACCTGAAAAATACCTATATTGCCGGATTGCTGTGGGGCTGGCTGCCATGCGGCTTGGTTTACTCCGCATTGTTACTTGCACTAAGTTCTGGAAGCACGCTCAATGGCGCGATAGTAATGCTCTGTTTTGCACTTGGAACATTGCCTGCGTTGCTGCTCAGCGGAGTAACTTTAGCTCGACTTGGATCGCTAATAAGTCGAAATCATATGCACAGAGCGGTTGGAGTGACATTTTTAATCATCGGCCTATGGACTTCATTAGTGCCGCTGCAAATGACGCATGACCATCACCACCATCATCATGCAGCAATGGAAAAACACTAACTAGTATGTTTTGATAAAGCAGCCTGTTTATTTGCCAACCCTGATTGTGAAAATATCACAGGAGGCTCTATTTAAGACGCTATTAGCTACAGATCCCAGCATTGAACTGATACCACTTCTCCCATGAGAGCCAATAACAATTAAATCTATATCCTGTCTTTGTGTATAATTTATAATTTCATACTTGGGAACACCAATTACAAGCCCTGATATAACATTGTCTAATAAATTTGTTTTTATTATTTGTTCAATTTTTTGTTTCGCCTGATCAACAATTTCCTGCTCAAAGGCATTGATCGAAGCATCGTACGTTGGGAATTTTTGCAAAACATGAATGATATGCAGCTGAGCACTGTAGCCAAATGCCAGTTCAGCGGACCGCTGAATAATAGGCCCGGTTTCATTTGTAAGATCAGTGCAAACCAGAATTTTTTTTGGGGTGAAAATTTTTTTTGTGGTTTTAACAACATATACATCACGATCAGTTTTTTGTAATACTTTATTCGAGACTGATCCAAGCAAAAAATCTAAAGCATCTCGACGATGACCACCCAGTATAATTAAGTCAGCCTGTAGTTTTTTAACAGCTTCTAGAATCTCTGCTTGCGGAAACCCTGAACACACAAGCTTTTCATATTTTTTTAACCCGCTGTCTTTTGCCAGCTGATCAATGAATATTTCACGCTCTTTTATTAATTTAGTGGTATCAAATCCAGATAGATGCGGAGTAACAAACTCATATGCCGGAAAAACAAAACTTTCTTCAATTACATGTAACAATATGATATGCGCCTTGTAAATACTGGCAAAGCTGGCAGCTATTTTCACAATGTATTCAGCGTCTTCTCCAAACGCGACAGGAACTAAAATTTTTTTATACTTTTTTAAAGTTGAACTTGTTTTATCCACTTTTAAATTTCTCGGGCATATGACCTTCCATATATTTATCCTTAAGTTTTAAATGATATTATCTTTTCTTTTTCAGAAATTGATATATATCAATTTACAGCTCTATATACAGTATATTTTTTAAGCCAGCTTAAGGAAATATTAGTTTAGGTCATTCACATAGCCAACTCAAAAGTTGGCCCAGAGTGAACAGAGAACAAAAATCACAGCACAACAACCCACCACATACTCAACATAGCTGTTAAGCAGACCCGCCCTTGCCAACACGCTGTTACTCGGTATGTTGCCGGTTAGTCAGTTAGTATAGCCCTAACCATATGATTCCATATGGCCTACCCAGACAAACAGAAAAACTATTGTTATGCCGCATTGTGGTAATTAAACAAAATTTATCTTACAAATATTACTACAAAATTTGGTGGGTTTTATAAAGTCATATTTTTCAGCTTTAGCATTAATGTTTTTGCTATTGCGTGCTGATAGGCAAGGTGTGTTGGATATGCTCTGTTGATAGAATTCCCCCATTCATTTTGCTGATTCTAGTGAATGTATCTGCTCGATTGTATGTGCATTTTGTGCTGCCTGAATATTATCCCCTGCAGGCCAGAATCTGCTGGCTCAGTAAACAACTCTCTCTAAAGAGAAAAGCATAATTTGTTTCATTTTTTAGCCCTGTCATTTTTTATTTCTTTACATGGAGATGGTTTAGTAGCATAACCATAGTTAAAACAAATCTAATTCATCAGGTATTTTTTCGTAAGATTTTGTAGTCTTTACTCTTACAAAATTTATGCGAAGTTATTTTATTTTTAAATTTTATATTTATCAATAACTTATTAAATCAAGCTAATGTTAATTACCACGTTAAAGAATAAATAATTTTATGAATTGGCAGATAGATTAAACGAGCATACGCTTTAAAATACCTGCTTGAACGTTTGCTAAATTTTGAATGTATGGAGAATGCCAAATGAGTGATGACACAATCATTCTTACGCCGGAAGAAATTGAGGATATTAAGAAAAACTCCGGTGATAAAGCTGACAAAGAGAACTCTGAGGATAGTGCCGAAGAGCAAAAGGAAGATAAATCTTAGTTAATTTATTAAAAATTAATGACTTATCAATATTTTCTAATGTAATTTATTGATAACTAGGTTAGCTTCATTGTCTTTTCTACTTTGGATAAGTACGGTTTTATTGACTACATTTGTAGCAATTTGCTACAATTATCAAAATATCACATCCACAAGGTAATCGTATGGCTTCACCAATGCGTTTAAGCGACAACCTGGTCAAAGTGGCTAAGTCTGTAGGCGCCCGTTACAAGCGCTCACCACCGAACCAGATCGAGTATTGGGCAGAGCTGGGTCGCCACGTTGAAGCATTAATCGACCCTGACTGTGTGGTTGCGATTCGTGAAGGCCTAGCAACCCTGGAAATCAAACCGGTACCCTCTTCACCAATATCCAGCAAGGACGTGATGGCGGACCTCAAACAGCAGCAAAGTGACGGCTCATTGGCTGCAAATGTCTCTAATGCGGTAATACGCTATCAAATCTCCTCCACCCACCCTGGCTATCTTGAACAGTTACTTCCTGATGGCAGCCGCTGCACGGGCCGTTTTATTAATGGCGAGTTTATTCCACTCAACCCTTAGGTAATGCCAACCCCGCAAATTTGGGTTTTAGCCGGCGGTAATGGCGCCGGTAAAACAACTTTTTATAATCAGTTTCTGCATCAACGCGAAATCAGTTTTGTCAACGCAGATAATATTGCCCGACATCTCGACCCTGATAACAAAATCAATATTGCATATCAGGCAGCCGAAATTGCTGCACAAATTCGTGACCAACTCATCAATGAAGGCCGCAGCTTTTGTTATGAAACCGTATTTTCTCACCCATCAAAAATTGATTTTTTGAGCCGGGCTAAAGTAGCAGGCTATCAACTGATTTTAATCTTTATTCACCTGGAACAACCCGCGTTGAATCAGGCCAGAGTACAGCAACGTGTTTCAGAGGGTGGGCATGACGTGCCATTGGATAAAATCCGTTCGCGTATACCGCGAACACTGGCAAATATCAAAAAATCCGTACCACTGCTAAACGAGTGTCACTTACTGGACAATTCAAGCTCTGAGCAACCTTTCCAACGTATCGCAAGTGCGATAGACGGTCACATTAATTTGTATGTTGATATATTGCCGGAATGGGCGACTTTTTTACTTGGGGACAGCCTAGCGGCTGGCTCATATATTAACGATTCTGGCGATTATTGATAAGGTCGTCCACCACACTGGGATCAGCCAGCGTCGAGGTGTCACCCAAATTTTCATAGTCATTAGCGGCAATCTTGCGAAGAATCCTGCGCATGATTTTACCCGAGCGGGTTTTGGGTAAACCTGGGGCCCACTGCAGTAAATCGGGCGTTGCAATTGGACCGATTTGCTGCCGAACCCACTGTTTCAACTCAGCCTGCAACTCATCACTGGGTTCAATACCGCTAATCAAAGTAACATAAACGTAAATCCCCTGCCCTTTAATATCGTGCGGATAACCGACTACAGCAGCTTCGGCTACTTTTGCATGCGCAACCAGTGCGCTTTCAACCTCTGCCGTTCCCATTCGGTGCCCTGATACATTCAGCACATCATCGACTCTGCCGGTTATCCAGTAATAGCCGTCTGCATCACGTCGTGCACCATCACCGGTAAAGTAACGATTTTCGTATGTTGAAAAGTAAGTATCTATAAAGCGTTGATGATCACCGTATACTGTGCGCATTTGCCCGGGCCAGCTGTCCAGCAATACCAGACTGCCTTCGGCTTCGCCGTCTAAAATATTGCCTTCGTTATCAACAATAGCCGGTTTAATACCGAACAATGGTTTTGTTGCTGAGCCGGGTTTTAGTTCGGTTGCACCTGCCAACGGGCTGATCAAAATACCACCCGTTTCGGTTTGCCACCAGGTATCCACAATTGGACAGCGTTCCTCGCCGACCACTTTGTAATACCATTCCCAGGCTTCCGGATTGATCGGTTCGCCAACTGTGCCCAGCAGCCTTAATGTTGATCGTGAAGTTTGTTTGACCGGTGTTTCGCCCTGCCGCATTAATGCACGTATCGCAGTGGGTGCGGTGTAAAAAATATTGACTTTATGTTTGTCACAGACTTGCCAGAACCTGTCCGGGCCCGGATAAGTCGGCACACCTTCAAACATTAGTGTCACAGCACCATTGGCTAATGGACCGTAAATAATATAGGTATGCCCTGTTATCCAGCCAACATCCGCGGTGCACCAGTATATATCACCATCATGGTAATCGAATACATGTTGATGAGTTAATGATGCATAAACCAGGTAACCGCCACTGGTATGCAATACACCTTTTGGTTTTCCTGTCGAACCTGAAGTATACAAAATAAACAGCGGGTCTTCGGCTGCCATCTCAACAGGTGGGCAATCCGATGAAACTTTTTCAGCAATATCATGGAACCATACATCATGATTTTCATTCCATGCCACTTGGTTTCCGGTATTACGTATGACCAGCACTGTTTCAAGTGTTTTTACCGAAGGTTTCGCGGCCGCATCATCAACATTGGCTTTGAGTGGGATGGTTTTACCACCACGTACACCTTCATCAGTGGTGATAACCAGCTTGGAATCACAGTCATTAATGCGATCAGCCAGTGAGTCAGGTGAAAAGCCTCCAAACACCACGGAGTGAACCGCACCGATACGTGCACAGGCAAGCATGGCATAAGCTGCCTCGGGAATCATCGGCATATAAATCGTTACGCGGTCGCCTTTGTTTACACCAAGCTCTTTCAGTACATTTGCAAAGCGGCAAACAGCTTCATAAAGCTCGCCATAGGTAATTGTTTTAGCGGTATCCGGCTCATCTCCTTCCCAAATGATTGCTGCCTGATCGCGACGCTGCGGCAAATGTCGGTCAATGCAATTATAGGAAACATTCAGCGTGCCATCATAGAACCAACGAATATGCAAATCATCTTTTGCATAAGAAACATCTTTTATTTTTGTATAGGGTTGTATCCAATCGATACGCTTGCCCTGCTCTGCCCAAAATGTTTCGTTGTCCTCAATTGAGCTTCGATACATAGCATCGTACTGTGACTCAGATATCAATGCATTTTTTGCGAATGCTTCTTTGATGGAGTATTTGGACACTGCAGCTCCCTCTTTGCCGGGTACTTTAGATGAAATCAGAAGCAGTTCGGCGATAAAAGCCGAACTGCTCTATGTGTAGACTACAAGAATTAAGCTTCAATCATGTACTGATTGATAACATTTTCGACCCACTCTTGTTTGCCGCTTGTGACGGCGGGTTCACCATTGTTTTGGGCATAATCCCGCAAATCGCCCAAAGAAAGTTCACCGGATTCGAAGCGTTTGCCGTCGTTATTATCAAAGCTTGCATAGCGTTTTTGCTTAATCCCGGCAATTGGAGATTCTGTCAGGATTTTATGCGCGACTTCCAAACCGCGTGCAAAACCGTCCATACCCCCAACGTGACCGATGAACAAATCTTCAGGGTCAGTTGACTCACGCCGGACTTTCGCATCGAAGTTAAAACCACCCGTTTTAAAACCACCACCGGCTAGCAAGACCATCATGCCTTGAACACAATCGTATAGATCAACTGGGAACTGATCGGTATCCCAACCATTTTGTGGATCTCCACGATTGGCATCAATTGAACCCAATAAGCCTGCATCAGTACACATCTGCAGATCATGCGCAAAACTATGCCCTGCCAGAGTTGCATGGTTAGCCTCAATATTCAAAGCAAAGTCTTTATCAAGGCCATGATGGCGCAAAAACCCGATTACGGTTTGTGCGTCGAAATCATATTGATGTTTCATAGGCTCCATTGGTTTAGGCTCTATTAAAAACGTGCCTTTAAAACCAATGCTGCGACCATAATCTCTGGCCATTGTTAAGAAACGTGCAAAATGCTCCAGTTCACGGCGGGTATCCGTGTTAAACAGGCAGGCATACCCTTCGCGTCCTCCCCAAAACACATAGTTTTCACCGCCAAGTGCAACGGTTGCATCCAGTGCCGCTTTAACCTGTGCACCTGCATGTGCAACAACATGAAAATCAGGGTTGGTCGAAGCACCATTCATATAGCGGGGATGGCTGAACAGATTTGCAGTGCCCCAAAGCAGCTTCATACCGGTTTCCTGCTGACGCTCCTTGGCCATATCAACCAGTTTTTGCAGATTCTGTTCCGACCCGGCAACACCTTCACCTGCAGGCGCTATATCTCTGTCATGGAAACAGTAGTACGGCACTCCCAGTTTGGTGAAAAATTCAAATGCAGCATCCAGTTTCTGATAAGCCCGATCCATTGGGTCAGCTTTATCATCCCAGGGATACTGGCGTGTACCCGGACCAAACGGATCGGCTCCGGTTCCGCAGAACGTATGCCAATAACACACTGCAAAGCGCAGGTGTTCGGCCATCGTCTTATCTCCAACCTTTTTGTCGGCCTGATAATATTTAAATGCCAGCGGATTGTCCGATTTTGGCCCTTCATATTGAATTTGATTAATTCCCGGAAAATATTCACGGCTTCCGGTAAATACTGATTTACTCATATTTTATCCTCTGGCTAAGTGTATAAAGTTGTAACGGCTTCAACCGCCTGTTGATAGCTTCTGAAAATTTCGTTGTAACTACTGACACGTTCTTTATCCGGCTCACAGTATCCTGCCGGATCTTCCTGCAGGTGCTCTTTGGCAATGTCAATCAGGCTTACTGATCCTGAGCTGTTTTCCAGCAACCAAAGCGCCTGCAAAGCTGCACCAAATGCCGCACCTTCATCCTGAATCAGAGTACTCACCGGTGCCTGGCAAATGTCTGCCAACATTTGTCGCCAAGTGGCACTGCGTGCACCGCCACCGGTAAGACGAATGGACGTGATAGACATATCCAGTTTACGCAATGCTTCAAGTCCTGTGCGCAAACCAAAATTTACGCCTTCCACTGCGGACCGAAGCAGGTTTGCCGGATTAACATTATTGTTATCCAAACCTAATATGCAGGCCTTGCCATTTGGTAAATTAGGTGTGCGCTCTCCACTGAAAAAAGGTAGAGTCAAAACGCCTTCAGAGCCAACTGGAGATTCACTTATATGTTTTTCAAAGTCATTTAAATCTTTTTTCAGCAAACCTCGCATCAACTCTGTTGATACCGTGCAATTCATAGTGCACAGCAACGGCAACCAACCGCCGGTCGAAGAACAAAATGCCGCAATTTGCCCGGCAGGGTCGACAATCGGCTTGTCAGAATAACCGTATACTGTACCCGAGGTTCCAAGGCTGATTGTAATATCACCTTCACGAAGATTAGCGGTGCCGATTGCCCCCATCATATTATCACCACCACCGACAGCTACTATCACATCCGGTTTTAAACCTAGTTCATCGGCACGTGCCGGGTCCAGGCGCCCTACTTGCTGATCAGGTTTCAGCAATGGCGGTAAACAGTCTTTCAGGTCGCGGTCAGCGTCAATGGCTTGAAGCATTTTGGATGACCATTCACGCTCGTATATATTCAAAAAACCAGTGCCTGATGCATCACCGTACTCCATGCAGCGTTCACCTGTCAGCCAAAAATTAATATAATCATGTGGCAACATTATCGTGTGCAGCTTTTGATACAACTCAGGATGAGTTTGCTTTAGCCATAAAACTTTAGAGGCTGTGTAACCCGCGACAATCGTATTGCCCATTTCGGCAATACATTTTTCTTCGCCGCCGTAAGCATTGATAATTTGTTCACATTGTGCGGTTGTGGAAGTATCACACCAAAGCTTCACCGGGCATAGCACATCACCTTTTTCGTCAACAGCAACAAAGCCATGCTGCTGGCCGGAAACCGCAATAGCCGAAATCGAACTTCTGACAGTCGCATCTATTTGCTGAAGGCAGTTTACAATTGCGTCAGTCCACCAATGTGCCAGCTGTTCAGCACTGCCGTCAGGCTTGGTCGCCAAATCAAGCGCTGACGTGGTGTTGGAAATTATCTCTCGCTTGTCACTGTTATATACTACTGCTTTAACGCTCTGGGTACCGACGTCAAAGCCAAGCACTATTGCCATGAAAATATCCTCGTTTTATATAGATTTAGCCAGCTAGGCTACATTGCTTCATGGCGGGAGCCGAGTATTTGTGAGTCGCTATCAATTTCCTGTGATAAACTCACCGTCAATGTCAAACGCCCCTCATCGTCAGCTTCCACCGGAACAGGGTTGGAAACCTCACCAAGAAATTCACCGCTCTGATTAACATTTCTAAACCCCATAAACACCGGTTTACCGGCCGGGTCATTTACTATTTTGCCACAGTAGTGTGTTCCGGTTGGGTTTCCGGCAAAAAAAGGTAATTCCCCTAAGCGCCAGGGACCATTCGGAGTCGTCGCAATATAATAATGTGCTCCGGAATAACGGCTGAATTCAGCTTGACCCGCATCTGCCAGACTTTGCTTAAAAGCTTCCGCGTAGTGCTCATTGAATACACTGAATATCAAATAGTGATGGTTTTTAATTTTAAGATACTGAGGTACTTCACATTCATTAAAGCTGCCTGAGGGTGTTACAGGCGCTGCGGCATGCCATTCGAATAAGTCTTTTGAGTGAGCAATTCCTATGGCGCCTCGTCCGTCAGCCGGGCCATCCTTATGCCGCGCAGTGAAATACATGCGAAAACCCTCGCCGTCAGGGTTTTTTATAACATAAGGATCCCGCCATGCTATCATCCGAAATTGGTCCTGTGGATGGTCGACCAACTCTGAATCATACCAACGCTGATCCAGCTCAAGCACCGGATTTTCTTTGTAGCGCTCCCAATGCTGGAGATCATTTGAGGTTGCCACCCCTATACGCTGTGTTTTTGCACCATCGGTACTCGATAAAGCCGTATAGAATAGATACCAGCGATCCCCATCAGCAAATACAGAGCCGGACCAAATAGCATGGTCATCCCATGCAGGCTCCGCAGACTTTTCAAAGCATGTACCCAGATTTTTCCAGTGAATCAAATCCCGGGAAACAGCATGGCCGATGGAGGTTTTAAAATGCCGCAAATCAGGGTCCCCAATGCTTCGATCAGCCTGCAAAAAAAACATATGGTAATTTTCAGCTTCTTTTGTGAACCAAAAATCCCATATCCACTTATCATTTAATCGAAATGCCATAAGCCTACGCTGTTTTTAAAGTCAAAAAATCATATTGGAGCCAACCTGAATCAGGATCTGGATTGTATGCTGACAAGGCTGAAAAAAAATCCATAAAAATCAAAAACTTAAATTACAAGTACACAGGCTGGTGCTTGCTTTGAAAAGCGCCATGCCTGAGTTTGGTCTGGCTAGGGCCCGCAGGGTAAGATTTACTTCACATATAGTCAATAGCACGGACTTTTGAATTATTGAATTACCCGCATTTAGGGCTCACCGAAAGGCTTAAAGTCACATCAGGCAACAAGCCTGGCTGCTTGGTCAGTACGCCAAACTATTCATACAAGTGTTGTAGCTGCCAGTAAATTGGCGCTGAATTTTATCCATGCCGTCAATAGCTTGGCAAATTAATATGAAGCTAACTCATAAATATTCCTCTACTGGGCTGTTTTACGAGGTCAATTCATAATAAAGCTCACACCACTATTTGGTACGTATATTGCACAGTGAATGAGTATCAATATTAACTCAGGAGCCACATGGATGAGTGTACAAAGTGAACGAAACCAGAGCGTCATACCGCCTGTAACGTTTATTAACAAACATAGCACAAGAGGTCCGCTACCCACTTTATCTGTTGTTCAAGCTATTAATGAGGCAGCTCAACTGTTTCTTAAAGCCGATTCGTGGGAATATGCAGCGAATGAGGTGCTTACATCCATTGGCCGCGTTTTCAATATCAGCCGTATCAGCATACTTAAAAAAACCACCACAGCAAACCATGACCCACTCGCCATGCGCTGCATTTATGAATGGGCTGATGAAGGTGTTACAAAAGTATTGGGGCAAATCGCGCCACGTACTATTATGGAAGAAAAGGTATATGAAGCCTGGATACATGAATTAAATCAAGGAAAGACTATAAAGCGTAATATCAGCTCAACCGAAAAACTGGAAAAAGCTTATCTGGACACCATACATGTACAAAGTATGGTTGCATGCCCGTTAATGGTTCGGCAAACCCTGTGGGGAAGTTTGCTATTCGAAGAATGCCGTCATGACAGGCCCTGGTCTGAAGGCAACCTGGAAACTATGAATATGGTAGCCACCTTATTTGCCTCAGCCATAGAAGGCGGTTTGATGGTTCAACAGCTTAAGGAAACTGAAAGCCGTTTCCAAATAGTTTCCCGCGCGACAAATGATTCAGTATACGACTGGGATATGCAGGCGGATACCATCTGGCGCAGCCCTAATACTGAAATGATATTCGGTTACCGTATGACCGAAATTAATGGTAATGCACAGTGGTGGCAAAAACATATTCATCCGGCTGATAAATCACGGGTACTTGATGAATTAATAAATTTAAATCGTTCCGGTAATGGTTTTTGGTCATCCGAGTATCGTTTTCGCCATGCAAGTGGGCAGTATATGCATATTCTGGATAGAGCTTATGTGGCATATGACACTAACAATGAACCCAAAAGACTGATTGGCTCCATGCTTGATATTACGAAAGTGAAAAAGAATGAAATTGAGCTTGAGCTTTCACGTGACCGTTTACGGCGTCTGGCACTGCACTCACAGATGATTCGTGAAGAAGAGCGTAAACACCTCTCCAGAGAGTTGCATGATGAATTCGCACAGATATTAACCGGCATAAAATACAACCTGGAGTGGCTTAAATCAAAAGTCACCAATGAAAATGCAGATATAATGGAGTGCGTAACAGAAACCTCCGAAGTGGTTTCCAATACGATGGAGAAAGTCAAAGAAATCGCGATGGCTTTACGCCCATCGATCATCGATGATGTCGGGTTGTTGGAAGCCATCAAATGGCAGTTATCAAAATTTCAGGATATGAGCTGCTGTCGCTGTGTACTTGAAAATCAAATAGATGACTTAAAAATGGATAATGAGTCAGAAATTGCGATTTTTAGAATTTTGCAGGAATCGCTGGCTAATGTTGCGCGTCATGCAAAAGCTGACTTGGTTGAAATAACATTACAGCAGCATGAACAGGAATTGATACTGCAGGTTAAAGATAATGGTATAGGAATACCTGAATTTCTTATTGATAGTGCTGACTCTATCGGGTTGTTGGGAATGAGAGAACGTGCAAGCGCGATTGGCGGCACCTTGGATATACATCGATTAACACATGGCGGCACGGCAGTTGTTTTAAAAGTATCTTTACAAGCGCCTAAACCACATATGGATTTGCGTTTAAAACTTAAAGAGCAGCAGCACTAGTACTTTTTTCTGATTTAGCAACAGGTGCTTTCTCAGTATATGGATGAGTCTCTGAAACAGGCAAAGCGAAATAAAATATACTGCCTTTGCCTGGCTTGGATTCCAGCCAAATTCGTCCGTTATGCCGCTCAATAATACGCTTCGTGATTGCAAGCCCCAGCCCGGTGCCTGGATAATCACTGTCAGAATGCAGGCGTTTAAAAATTACGAATACTTTATCGAAATGAACCGGGTCTATTCCAATACCGTTATCCTTCACTGAAAATATCCACTCATCGTTTTCATGTTCAACACTAATCTCGATTTTAGGCGGCTTGCTCTTATTATATTTCAATGCATTTTCAATCAAGTTTACGAACACCCGCGTCAATTGAGTGCTGTCAATTTTTAGTTTAGGCATCGCTGTATGCAATATTATCGCGCTTCGCGAACTGATATCATCGGCTAAAAATTCCAGAGCACCATTCAGTATTTTGTCACATGCAGTCGAGACAAATTCCCCGCCCCGGGTATTAATACGCGAATATTGCAACAAACCGTCGACCAATCGTGACATTTTAAATGCAGCAGACTTAACATAACCAAAATACTCTTTCACATCCGAATCAAGAGTAGTGGCTTCTTTTTTGTCAAGTAGATCAATAAATCCGGCTATTTGCCGTAGTGGCGCCTGCAAGTCATGTGATGCAACATAAGCGAAATCACGCAACTCCTGATTAGTGGACTCCAGTTTCTTAACCAGGCGTGCTAACTCGGTTGTTGTCTGTTTAATTAAAGTAATATCGATAAATGTCAATACTACGCCATCGACAGTAGCTTTTTCGTTATGATAAGGCAAGGCTCTCATCAGTAACCATTGCTCTGCAGGTATTTCCAGTTCTTTTTCAATACCAGCATCATTTTCAATAACATTTTCTATCAGTTCAATCAGCTCATGTTTTTCTATTTTTAAGCGATGAGAAATATCCTGAAAAGGCCGGCCAATATCACGGTCCAGAATATTAACAACTGAAGTGGCTGCGGCGGTGAACTTTCGAATTCGCAGTGACTTGTCTAAAAACACGGTACCAATTTCAGTGCCGGTCAATAAGTTTTCAACATCATTGTTCAGCTGTACCAATTCTTCGATTTTGTGTTGATATTCAATATTGACCGTGTGGAGCTCTTCGTTTACCGAGTGCAGTTCCTCGTTGGTGCTTTGCAGCTCTTCATTTGTGCTTTGCAATTCCTCATTAGTGCTCTGCAGCTCTTCATTTGTGGCTAACAGCTCTTCATTCGAAGCCTGCAATTCCTCATTGCTGGCCTCAAGCTCTTCGTTTGTGGCCTGTAAATGCTCTTTTGTATACTGCAGTTCGGATTCGAGGTCTCTGATCTGCTGTATTGCATGGCTGTCAACTTCAACAGTAATAGGGTCACTCTCGGCAAGCGGTTTGGTACCAATATTTTCTATGCCTATAAAATAAAACAACTTGTTACTGCGCCGGTTGCGTAAAGGCTTAACCATTATGGAAAGCAGCTTTTGCTCTTTAGCATCGTCAATTTTTATATCTTTAAATAGAACGGACTGGCCTTCGTTGTTTGCACGATGTAATGCGGCACTTAAAGCAGAACTCAAATGCGGATCAACAATACTAATCAGGTTATTGGTGGCACGACCTTCCCGGGGTTTTATAAAGCTACTGGCATCACCAAAAATATGAAATAACTCGAAATGCTCATCGATTAAAAAACCTGTATGTGCAAACTCCTGTAATAGCGACTCATAAGCCCAGGTGATCGTTGATTCAATCGGATTGGTCGTTTGTCTGCGAAACCTGGAATGGTTGCCGGTAATAACCCTTGACATTGCCGGACGAGTTACAGATAAAGGCCTGGAGTCGGGCAAACGAACATCACGGCGTTTTTTATAAACTTTCCACTGATTGCTGATCAAATCAAACTCATCTTCGAGCCCTGAGAGAGATTCGCTGGGCCCCAAAAATAAATAGCCGTTCGCATGCAGTGCAAAATGAAACAGAGAATACACTTTTTTCTGTACGGATGGGTCAAGATAAATTAACAAATTACGGCATACAACCAAGTCAAGGTTGGTGAACGGAGGGTCACTCATCACATTTTGCGGTGCAAAAATTACCAGTTTCCGCAATTCCCGGCTGACCGTATATTTATCATCTTTTTTGGTAAAAAATTTCTTTAATCGCTTTATGGAAATATCATCCTGAATGCGATCACTGAAAACCCCGGCAGCTGCCTTATCCAGAGAAGCTTGATGGATATCGGTTGCGAATAGCTTTATCTCGGCGGAAATTTTATGTTTTTCCGTAAACTCATGCAGTAGCATGGCCACTGAATAAGCTTCCTCGCCCGTTGCACACCCCGGTAGCCAAACTCTGATTTCATCTTCAGGCTGCTTATGGCCGGCCACTTTAGGGATAATCTCTTTTTCCAATAACTCAAATGCAGGGGCATCCCTAAAAAACCGCGTAACACCGATCAGTAAATCATGATAAAGGTTATCCAACTCAACCGGCATCTGCGTCAGATAATTAACATAGTCGGTAAGATTTTCGCAGTGAGTAATGCTCATGCGCCGTTCTATACGACGATCTACAGTGGACGGCTTGTAGTATTTAAACTCTATACCATACCGCAGTCGTAACAACTCAAAAATATCGTGTAACTCCGGTTGGTCAAAACTCAATGCCGGCAGTAATGAAATACCCTCGGCTCTTTTTTCCGGACTTCGGATATACTGCAATACCGCGTCGGGCATTGCGCCCGGGGGTAAAACCAAATCGACCATCCCGGTTTTTACCGCAGCACGCGGCATGCCATCAAAACCGGCAGACTCTTCATCCTGAGAAATAACAAACCCGCCTACTTCATGAATATCGCGTATACCCCGCGATCCGTCACTGCCGGTACCCGACAGAATAATAGCGATCGAGCGGTTTCGATAATCCTGCGCTAATGAGCGAAAAAACGCATCAATGGGTAAATTTAAACCCTGGGTTTTTTCCTGATCGGTCAGTAACAACTTGCCACTGGCAACAATCATATTTTTTTTCGGAGGAATCAGGTATATGGCATTTTTTTTTACCTGCATTTCATTTTCAACGCGGTAAATTTCCATATCGGTATGGCGTGCCAAAATTTCATCCATCAGGCTGCGGAAGTCAGGTGATAAATGCTGAACAAGCACAAAACTTAAACCACTTTTTGGCGGAACGTTTTCAAAAAACGCTTCTATTGCTTCAAGACCGCCGGCAGAAGCCCCCAAACCAACCAAAAATTTCGGTTTATCATTAACAACAGGCATTTCTTCCAAATGCTTATTAGGGTTATCCGGCATCTGACGGCCATTCCTTTCTGTCGGAGTTGTTGGAAAGCCTGAAATGGCATTATCATCCGAAGTGGTGCCATCCTTGTCTGTCATTCTATAGTCCCAATTAAATGTTTTGTAGTTATTTTAGATAATGCAAATAGTCATGCATGACCCCAGCTGATTCGCAGGTCTGCAAGTTTAGACGCCCGGATTATTGCACGGATTAGAATCAAGTTCTATAAATTGCAAATGGCTGGTACTGCCCCCAACAAAGAAACCCAAGCACTGTTGTTTGCCGTGAAATGATATGAGCTTAAATCGAAGCTTAAATGTTTTACTCAACATACCTGCAGTTGAAAAATAATAAAAAAATATAAAAATCAATAAATTAAATTATATTTTTTATGTAAATTCACAAATACTTACAGTTTTGTTCTTCAGGAAAATTACTAGGTAGTGGGTTATGCAGGTTAAAAATTCAAGTCGGGTGATCTGCTTCTATCGCTGTTACGGGAGTGCTTGTGTAACTCTGCTCAAGCTCAGTAAAGTCTGAAAACTTTGGACTCCGGGGTTCCGACGTACAGGGACGTACGAAGTGCAGATCATGCAGGACGATTACAAGGATGTAATCGTTAGAGCGACGCAGGATGCCAAAGCCGAGCAATGATCTGCCCGTACCGCTGTTACGGGAGTGCCTATAGTTATATTTGTGGAGCGTTTGGTAGGCACGATTGGACTCGAACCAACGACCCCCACCATGTCAAGGTGGTGCTCTAACCAGCTGAGCTACGCGCCTACTGTTTCATTTTATGTGTGACACCGGACAAGAAGCTCCTGCCCAGAGCCGCAGATGTTACCCTGAACAGCCTTTTGTCACAAGAATTTTAAGGTGCAGACATGGCCCGGCGTGTTTCCGCATGGCTTTTTTCCAACAGAATATTCAAAAGATTATCTTGAAAGTTAATATTACCGGTCAACTGTCCATGGTTATGGCATAGAAAGAATGCATAATTCAGTGGAATAAAGCTGTAACGATGCCGCGCTATTGCCGGATCGAGAAAATCACGTGCTAACACCGAAGGTTTTGTAACCCGTCCATCACCAGGCGCAAGCATTAATCTCTTGTAGTTAACCCCCGAGAGCGGGTTTTGTATTTCTTTTGGTGATAAACGAATAAATGATTCACCATCTATTTTTTCTGCCAATACACGAGCTGGTGTCGGTTGGCAGTTGCCACCGAAAGCGATGATCGAGTATTCAGGATCTTTAACCGGTACGGTTAAGGACCAAACAAAACGTCGTGCCCGCTCAATATGTTTTTCAAAATAACGGTGCAGTAGCGCGACTCTGCGTTGCCCTTCTGTTTCTGTATCGTAGCGTTTCTTAATTCTCTTTATGGTTTTTGGATTAAAAATACCCCACTGAAGATTTCGCCATGTCTGTATATCGTATAAATCTTTTTTTATAGGGCGGCCATTTATATCGATTAACCACTGGTTCAACGGATGCGGCAATAACTGATACGCACTGGGCATTGTTGCAACCACTTCAACATTGATCGAGTTGTTAAGCAATACTTTATAACCGTTGATAAGCTGGTGCAGTGCTGAAATCGTACCTAAGTTTGGGGCACCCAATTGAACGAGTCTGCGAACTTTTTTGGCACCTGCCTGAGTGACCGGAAAATCGTTATCATCAAGAACATCGGCTGTGCCATAACGCATATAATACCTCGCAAGCAAACCTCCCATACTATGTGCAATGAAATCGACTTTAAGATCCGGCATTCCATAGTCTTTGCGGATTTGCTCGATCAACGCATCAAGCTTACCGGCAGTAACCACATTATCGTAACGCCAGTCATACGGAAATTTGTAGTAACGTCGCTCGTGCTTTTCATACGGTGTGCCGGGCTCGGTTAATTTATAGTTTCCATATTTTTCCAAAATTTCAAATAAAGAACCAAAAAAATCAAATATAAGTGCTTTTTTCGGTATTTCCGAAGCCCTTATGGGCGATGGTTTTGGGAGCAGTGTCTGTGTATCAATTTCCAGAGCAAGGTTTTCATAATCACTGAATAGTAATTTACGCAGAGAACCGAACCAGACTTCTTTGCCGTGCTGATCGATTAAAGAAGAGCTGACTATTCCGGGGATGACAATAACCGGTGGTTGAAAAGCCTGCATTCTATTGTCAAACAGGCCCTGCTCTTCAATGGCATACAGGCTGGCCAAATCCGGCTTCATTCCACTGCAGGCAACTAATATTTGCAGCAACGGGCAAGTACCAAAAAAGAAAATTAAGAATCTTATCGTTTTATTGTGTATTGTATTCATATCACCGCTTGGCTGATGATTCTTGAACACCCAATGACTGTTCCCTGATCAACTCAATCTCATCTCTTACTCTGGCTGCATCCTCAAATTCCAGTTCTTTTGCATGCTGGTACATTTGCTGCTCAAGCTTTTTAATGAGCTGTACCGCTTTTTCAGGTGTCAGGTTAGAATGCTTTTCATACACTCCGGCAGTTTCAGCAACTTTGGCTAATTTACCGCGATTGGTATTTGATTCGCGGGCCGTTTCCATAATATCAGCAATATTTTTGCGGATGCTTTTGGGAATAATCTTGTGCTTTTTATTAAAAGCGAGCTGTTTCTCGCGACGGCGCTCGGTCTCATCGATAGCACGCTGCATTGAGCCGGTTATCTGATCAGCATACAGGATCGCTTTACCATTGATATTTCTGGCAGCCCGGCCTATGGTCTGAATCAGTGATCGTTCAGAGCGCAAAAAACCTTCTTTATCTGCATCCAGGATGGATACCAATGAAACTTCCGGCATATCCAGTCCTTCTCGAAGCAGATTAATTCCGACCAACACATCAAAGTGGCCCAAACGTAAATCGCGAATAATTTCAACACGTTCAACTGTATCGATATCTGAATGCAAATATCGCACGCGCACATCATGCTCAGCCAGATAATCGGTTAAGTCTTCCGCCATGCGTTTGGTCAGCGTGGTAACCAATACACGTTCATCTTTTGCTACGCGTTTATTGATTTCCGACAGCAGGTCATCCACCTGTGTCGCCACCGGGCGAATTTCAACTTCAGGATCGATCAAGCCGGTTGGACGTACAACCTGCTCGATAACCTCACCGCTGTGCTCATCCTCATAAGGCCCCGGCGTTGCCGATACAAAAATCATCTGTGGCGCCAGTTTTTCAAATTCCTCAAATTTCAATGGCCGGTTATCCAAAGCCGATGGCAGACGGAATCCATATTCAACCAGGTTTTCTTTGCGGGACCGGTCACCGCGATACATAGCTCCCAGCTGCGGAATAGTCGCATGACTTTCATCAATAACGAGCAATGCCTCAGCCGGCAGATAGTCAAACAGGCATGGCGGTGGTTCTCCGGCAGCTCGCCCCGAGAGATAGCGGGAATAATTTTCAATACCGTTACAATAGCCCAGCTCATTAATCATCTCGATATCAAATATTGTGCGTTGCTCCAGCCTTTGCGCTTCGACCAGCTTATTAACCGAGTAAAGTTGTTCAAGCCGTTCTCTAAGCTCATGCTTCACCGCATCAACCGCATTTAACATGATTTCCCGCGGCGTCACATAGTGTGTCTTTGGGTATACGGTAAATCGCGGCACTTGCTTCAGCATCTCACCCGTCAAAGGGTCGAAAATACTGATTCTTTCAATTTCCTCGTCAAACAGCTCTAATCTGACCGCCTCGCGCTCAGAGTCTGCCGGATGGATATCAATAATTTCCCCTCGCACACGATAAGTGCCTCGACGCAACTCCATATCGTTACGGGTGTACTGCAATTCTGCCAGGCGGCGCAATATCTTACGCTGATCAATCAGGTCACCGCGGACCAGATGCAGAATCATGCTGAAATAAGTCTCCGGATCCCCAAGCCCGTAAATGGCGGATACTGTTGCAACGATAATGGTATCTTTGCGCTCCATCACCGCTTTAGTCGCCGACAGGCGCATCTGCTCAATATGCTCGTTAATCGATGCGTCTTTTTCAATGTATGTGTCGGATGAAGGCACATAGGCTTCAGGTTGGTAATAGTCATAGTATGAAACAAAATACTCTACCGAGTTGTTTGGGAAAAACTCCTTCATTTCACCGTAAAGCTGGGCAGCCAGTGTTTTGTTATGTGCCAGAATAAGTGTCGGGCGCTGCACTTCCTGAATCACGTTTGCGATGGTGAAGGTTTTACCCGAGCCGGTCACACCCAATAACGTCTGATGCGCGAGTCCGCTTTGTAGCCCGGATACCAGGTTTTTGATTGCCCGGGGCTGGTCACCGGCAGGTGAGTAATCCGTTTTTAGCGTAAAAGGTTTAGACATAGGTCAATAATACAGTATCATTCGCGTTACTTCTTAATATCGCCTTAACTTGGGATTTGCAGCATTGAACATTAACACTTCAACACGCGTTCAAAAAGTCAAACCATCTCCGACACTGGCCATCACCGCAATGGTCGCCAAATTACGTGCGGAAGGTAATGATATTATCGGTCTTGGTGCGGGAGAGCCCGATTTCGATACACCCGAACATATTAAAGCCGCTGCGATCGACGCAATCAACAGCGGTTTAACGAAATATACGGCAGTTGACGGCACGCCCGCCCTCAAACAGGCTGTGATTGCCAAGTTCAAGCGCGACAATAATCTGGATTACTCCCCGGAGCAGATACTGGTTTCGGTCGGCGGTAAACAAAGCTTTTATAATCTGGCACAGGCTTATTTGAACCCCGGTGATGAGGTTATTATCCCCTGCCCTTATTGGGTCTCTTATCCGGATATGGTTTTACTCGCTGAAGGCCAACCGGTGTTCGTTGCCGGAGACCAGCAGCAGCGCTTTAAAATCACCGCAGAGCAACTGGCGGCTGCAATTACGGCCAAAACCCGGCTGGTAGTGATTAACAGCCCCTCAAACCCTGCAGGTACCGCTTACAGCCGTGCTGAACTTGCAGGATTGGGTGAGGTTTTACGTGCGCACCCGGACATTCTGATCGCCACCGATGATATGTATGAGCATATCGTCTGGTCCGAAGAGCCTTTTTGCAATATTGTGATGGCCTGCCCGGATTTATACGACAGAACGATTGTTTTAAACGGTGTTTCCAAAGCCTATGCGATGACCGGCTGGCGTATTGGTTATGCCGGAGGACCGGCAGCGCTGATAAAAGCAATGAAAAAAGTGCAGTCGCAAAGTACCTCCAACCCGGCGTCAATTTCCCAGGCTGCGGCAGAGGCCGCGCTGAGCGGTGATCAAGCCTGCATTTCGGATATGGTGCAGGCATTTAAACGCCGGCATGATCTGCTTTTAAGCGGGCTAAATAAAATCGAGGGTATTGAGTGCATACCAGGTGACGGTACATTCTATCTGTTCCCGAGTATGCAGGGCCTGATTGAGAAGTTGGACGGTGTCAATGACGACCTTGAACTGGCTTCATTCCTGATCGACCGGGCCAAAGTCGCGCTGGTACCCGGCTCAGCCTTCGGCTTGCCGGGCCATATGCGACTTTCTTTTGCAACTGGCGATCAGGTGCTGCAGGATGCGCTGCAACGCATCGAAGATGCTGTAAGCTGATATAAATAAAGCTTACGTTGCTGCAACCAAAGGGTAAACCGGCTCTTAAGCCAGCAGTGTGCCCTCAAGAACGGTTTCATCATCCAGTACGATGCCTTTCAGGATCGCGCCATCGAGAATCGCATCTTCCAGATTTGCACCGCTAAAATCAGCACCGCCCAGATCTGCATGGCTTAAATCAGCTTTTCGTAAATCTGCTCCGTGAAAATCGGCACCGCTTAAATTTGCACCGGTTAAATCCGCTTTGCGTAAATTGGTATTTGCAAAATCCGCATCGCTTAAATTAGCGTTAAACAGGTTTGCAGAAAACAGATTCACTCCATGCAATTTTGCGCCACTTAAATCAGCATCGTTGAAGCGTGCCAGCCGCAGGCTGACATCTTCGGCAAATCGTGAATTTGAAAGATTTGAACGGGTCAGAATAATGCCTTTCAGATCTTTGCCACTGACTTCTATTCCATGAAGATCCATACCGCCCAAATATGCGCCGGGCTGTAAATCCTCCAAATCAATCTGGACGACTGTCTCGGCATTGTCAAATGCGGTATCGTCGTTTTCGAGTGCCTCGATTTCGATTAAGACTTCTTCAGACACCGCACCATCATGATAGATAGGCGTTTTCCGGGTTTCGGTCTCTTTTTCGTCGAGATCGGGTAATAGATCGAGTCGCAAAGCCTGCGATAATAACGTCATAATAACGTTTTCTACCGCTGCGACATCTTTTGCAATGCCCAAGTTACTGTTTGTAGCCATTTTCTCCTCCAGCATACAACCTAGATTATTAACGTCTCACCACGGTTCATGCACTAAAAATGCATAAACCCAAAATTTTTTACACCGGCTGCTGGCTGGATGTGTGCTCGAGGTCTAATGTAACCAAATCAGGCATAGAGAACCATACAACGAACACCGTATTCCCTAAGGTATATATAACTAAAGTTAGCTTGCATACTGAGTCCAAAAAGCGATAATCGGTGGTTTCAGAGCATTTCTGGAACAGTAATCAGCGCTTATATCTGTTCAGCCCCTATACAATCATTTGCACCCTTGGATAATCAGGCTTCAGAGTTGGAAGGAAGTAAAGCCGCGATAATACACAAAATCATCTCCGGCGGACAAACCGGTGTTGACCGTGCAGGACTGGATGCGGCAATACTGAACAATATCCCGCATGCCGGCTGGTGTCCACGGGGGCGCAAATCTGAAGATGGTCTGATTCCCGCCAAATACAGGCTCACTGAACATGTCAGCCCGTTTTATATCGACAGAACCGAGCAAAACGTGGTCGACAGTGACGGCACCTTAATTATCCATTCCGGCAAAATTTCAAAAGGAACGGCCAAAACCTATGCGTTTTGTAAAAGGCATAAAAAACCCGCGCTGCTGCTTGATGCTGAGAAAACTACTCTGGAAAAAAGCATCAGTGAAATTGATACCTTTATTGATAAATATACTGTGCGAATATTAAACATCGCCGGCCCCAGAGCCAGTCACTGGCCGGCAGGTTACGATTACGCATTCAAATTAATAAACTCCTGGCTATCAGTCAGGCAATTACAAAGTAACACACGCCGGTAATCACTCCAGCACCAAGCAGATTCAAAGCCAGCCCGTTTCTAACCATCACCCGAATCGGTACACGACCACTGCCAAAAATAATTGCATTGGGGGCAGTAGCTACCGGTAGCATAAATGCACAGCTGGCACTCATTGCGGCGGGCACCATCAAGAGTGCCGGATCAATATTAGCTACCGTAGCAACAATAGCCAACACCGGCATCAACAAGCTGGTGGTTGCGGTGTTACTGGTGATTTCAGTCAGAAAGCTGACTCCCAGGCAAATTAACAAAATCATCAAGATAACCGGCATACCGGCCAGCAGGCTTAAGTGCGCGGCAAGAAAATCCGCTAAGCCGGACACCTGAAAAGCATTGGCAATTGCAATACCTCCACCAAACAATAACAGCATACCCCACGGAATGCGGTTCGCAGTTTCCCAGTCCAGCAAACGCCCGCCTTTGCCGTCCGGCACAATAAACATAAACACCGCGGCAGTCAGCGCGATGGCAGCATCACTGGCTGCCGGAAGATTTAAATAACCACTCCAGCCTCCAAAAGGTTCTTTACGTGTTACCCATGCCAGTGCGGTCAGGCCAAATACCAGCAATACCCTGATTTCATGAGACTGCCATTTGCCTGCAGGCGGAATATGCACGGGGTGCCCGGTGGATACGTTCCGGGTCAACCACAATGCCATCACCGGTAAAAACAAAATCACTGCCGGTACTCCCCAGCGCATCCACTCCAAAAACCCGACTTCGCGCCCGGTCGTGTTGGCATAGACTTCCATAAAAATCAGATTCGGTGGGGTGCCGATAGGTGTACCCACACCCCCCAGGCTGGCGGCATAGCATATGCCCAGCAACAGCGGCATTGAAAGCGCCTGATCACGGGTACTTTGCAATACCGCCAAAGCAACCGGCAGTAACATCAGTGTCGTCGCGGTATTGGATATCCACATACTCAATAACGCCGCAGTGAACATAAAGCCAAAAACCGCACGGCGACCATTGTTATGCGCACCAAACAGATTCACCAGATTTAACGCAATGCGTCGGTGTGCCCCACTGCGTTCCATTGCAGTGGACAGGATAAAACCGCCCAATAACAACAATACCAGCGGACTGCCGTAAGCCGAAGCGACCTGGGTTTTATCCAGTACTCCAAATAACGGCAATATAGCCAATGGAATCAATGAGGTTGCCGGAATCGGGATTGATTCAAGCACCCACCAACATGCGCATAACACCGTAATACCGGCAGTCAATGCCGCCGGATAGCCAAGTCCATTTGCATATAAAAGCAGCCCCGTAATAAAACCGGCGACAGGGCCTGCAATTAAGCCAATGTTTTTTACATTCTTCTCAACGCTATCAGGCATTTAGAACATAACTTTAAAATATTGACCGGCATTATAGGGCCTGCTTCTGTTAAACCCAAAACACCTTCTGGAATAAGTCGGTCTAATCTTTCATAATAACGCGGTTTTTCAATCACAGTGGCAAAAAACACAATGGCACAATACGTTTATACCATGATGGGCGTGGGCAAAGTTGTCCCGCCACAACGCGAAATTTTAAAAGATATTTCCCTGAATTTTTTCCCCGGCGCAAAAATCGGGGTATTGGGCTATAACGGCGCAGGTAAATCAACACTGCTGCGTATTATGGCCGGTGTTGATCGTGATTTTATCGGTGAAGCACAGCCACAACCGAAACTTAATATCGGCTATCTGGCGCAGGAGCCACAACTCGATCCGAAAAAAGATGTCCGCGGCAATGTTGAAGACGGTGTGCGTGAGCTAAAAGAGCTTGTCGAGCAGTTTAACGAGCTCAGCATGAAATTTGCGGAGCCGATGAGCGATGATGAAATGAACGAGCTGCTCGCGAAACAGGCGGAGCTGCAGGACGCAATCGAAAGCGCCAATGCCTGGGAGCTGGATCGTAAGCTGGAAATCGCCGCAGATGCATTACGCCTACCGCCCTGGGATGCCGATGTTGAAAAACTCTCCGGCGGTGAGCGCCGCCGGGTTGCATTATGCAGACTATTGCTGTCCGCACCTGAAATGCTGATTCTTGATGAGCCGACCAACCATCTGGATGCCGAATCGGTCGCTTGGCTCGAACATTTTTTACAGGACTATAAAGGCACTGTTGTCGCGGTCACGCACGATCGTTATTTTCTGGACAATGTCGCGGGTTGGATTCTGGAACTGGATCGTGGCCATGGTATTCCCTGGCAGGGCAACTACTCTTCCTGGCTGGAACAAAAAGAGAAACGTTTACAGCAGGAAGAAAAACAGGCTTCGGCCCGCCGCAAAGCAATGGAAGCCGAGCTTGAATGGGTGCGCAGCAATCCGAAAGGCCGGCATGCAAAAAGCAAAGCCCGGCTGAAACGCTTTGCTGAATTATCCTCAAAAGATTACCAGAAACGCAGTGAAACCAAAGATTTGTATATCCCGCCAGGCCCAAGGTTGGGCGATAAGGTCGTCGAATTCGAAGGCGTACGCAAAGCCTATGGTGATAAATTGTTGTATGAGGATTTAAACTTTATATTGCCGCCCGGCGGTATCGTCGGTGTAATTGGCCCGAACGGTGCCGGTAAAACCACATTGTTCAAAATGATCGTCGGTACCGAAAAAGCCGATCAGGGCACAATCAGTGTCGGTGAATCAGTACAGGTCGCTTATGTAGACCAGAGCCGTGATTTATTAGCCCCGGAAAAAACCGTCTGGGAGGAAATTTCCGACGGCCAGGATATTATTCAGGTCGCCCAATATGAAACACCGTCGCGTGCTTATGTGGGCCGCTTTAATTTTAAAGGCAGCGACCAACAGAAGCGGGTCGGGGATTTATCCGGAGGTGAACGCAACCGTGTACACCTGGCTAAATTATTAAGAAGCGGTGGCAACCTGCTGCTGCTCGATGAACCGACCAACGATCTGGATGTAGAAACCCTGCGCGCGCTGGAGGAAGCTTTGCTTGATTTTCCCGGCTGTGCGGTGGTTACCTCGCACGACCGCTGGTTTCTGGACCGGATTGCAACCCATATACTGGCATTCGAAGGTGAAAGTGAAGCTGTCTGGTTTGAAGGAAATTACGCGGACTATGCAGCCGACTATAAGCGCCGCAAAGGTGTGGATGCAGATCAGCCGCAACGGATCAAATACAAAAAAATTGCCTAGGGACTGTTCACACTAATTCACTGACGACGATTATTAACCTCTGTCCATTTTTCCGGAAGCTGAAGCTCCGGATTAACTTTCGGCACAGACCGCTCTGAGGTGCTGCGTTTTACCGGTATCAACATATCCCAACTTTGCAACTGCGCATTGTAATAAGCCGGTTCGGGTGCTGAATTTTCTTGTGAAGGAATAAAACTGATCGTCAATATATTACTATTGATTTGCGTTGTTTCTTGCGCATTCAGTGTATTTAGATAAGCATTTAGTCGTGCCGGAAACCTTGCCAGATTTTGCTGTGTTGCCGAAAAATTGTTAGCGTTCACATCAACACCATTTTTTCTTAATGCATGATACAAGGTTAAACTATCTGATATTCTGGTCATTAAAGGGCTCTCCAAATCTGTGAGAGTCTCTCTTATTTTCTTTAGCTGTGACCCATTCAAGTCTCCAGGCTTTATTGTTGGACGCTCCTGCCCGGATATCAATGATGTATTCAAAATCAACACATGGTTTTTATCGGGTGACGCCTGCAATGACAAATGCGTTGGAAGAATGATTTTCGAACTGAAATGATCCCGGGTTCGGGATGAAGAGCTGGTAATTTTATAAGGTGAGTTTGTTGAGTAAGCTGAAATTGTAACCGGTTTTTTATATTTAATACCCAGATCATGCAAACCCAAATACAGCTCCGGTGTATTATCGCGCTGTTCAATTTTTGGTGCAGCGACGCCCGGTTTTGCCAGCTGGATACCGAGTTTTTTGGCTGCAACCAAAGATACAAACAATTCTCTGACTTCTTCTTTACTCAGTATTTTGGTTTCATTGTCCTTGCCTGTTTTAAATTGTTGTTCCTGATCAAAATACCCTTTATTTAATGGCCCCAGCAACGGGTCCATCACTTCCTGCCATTCATTGGTCATATAAGTGACCGTTTTACCTTGTTTCAGTAATGACTCAACAAGATTATAAATATGCGCAGCGGGCAACTGACCGTCTTCATGTGAAATGGAAATGATTTGCGGGCTCCAGGTTTGCACCTTCTGTGCAATAGCCTGATCGATTTGAGCCTCTGATGGAAATTTGATATCACCGCCTTTAAATAACCGGCTGACAGGTTCGTCGTTTTTCAGACTGATAAAAGACAGATTGTCCCGCGTAAAACTTTTGTCAACTTGATCGCTTAGTAGTGCCTGCAAAGCTTTTTGCATCTCGTTGTCGGCAGAGTCAGGCATAAGTCCGCCGCTCAATCTGACGATATCAGCAGCAACGGTGTTTGGAACAATAGGGCTCATCAATGTGTCCATAGCGGCGATTAATTTGCCGATAGCCTAAATGCAAATACACCCGGGAAAAATAGCGCTTAAGTTATAACTATGGAAATTTTAAAAAAATTGCTGTACTGATGATTATGATCAAAACCCGGTAAATTCCTAAGGTTTTATCCCAGACCTATAACGAAAGTGATAGATTATGGCTTAGCCGGCCCAAACCCGCGCATTCTGGAATAAGCGTAACCACGGGCTGTTTTCGGCCCATTCTTGTGGGTACCAGGAAAATTGCGCACTGCGAAAAACCCGCTCGGGATGCGGCATCATAATGGTTACCCGCCCATCCTGGTTGCACAAACCCGTCACGCCATCAGCTGAACCGTTCGGATTATAAGGATAATGCTCGGTTACGTTGCCTTGATTATCAACATAGCGTAACGCGACATTTTCTTTTAATACAGGTTTGTTGAACTCTGCCCTGCCCTCACCATGTGAAACAACGACCGGTAACCTTGAACCCGACATCCCCTGTAATAAAACCGACGGTGAATCAACAACCTCAACCATACTGAGTCGTGCTTCGAACTGCTCGGATCTATTGCGTAAAAACAATGGCCAGTGTTCAGTGCCCGGAATCAATTCTTTTAAGTGTGCAAGCATCTGACAGCCGTTACAGACACCGAGGGTAAATGTATTCTGCCGCTGAAAAAACCCGGCAAAATGATCCCGTAAATAACTATTGAACAAAATCGATCGGGCCCAGCCGCCACCGGCACCCAATACATCACCATAGGAAAAACCGCCGCATACCGCAAGGCCGTGGAAATTATCCAGGGTAACGCGACGCTGCTGCAAATCACTCATATGCACATCAACCGCGGTAAAACCGGCGCGATCAAATGCTGCAGCCATCTCCAAATGGCCGTTCACACCCTGCTCCCGTAAAATTGCGACCGCAGGTTTTGCACCTGCTTTAATAAAAGGCAATGCAATATCTTCCTGAATATCAAAACTCAGTTTGGCATGTAACCCGGTGTTTTCCGGATCGATAACGCTCTCCATTTCCTGTTCCGCGCATTGCGGATTATCGCGTAAGCGTTGCATATGGTATGAGGTTTCACTCCAAAGACGCTGTAAAGTTGCACGGTCTTCCGCAATCAGGTTTTCACTGCCGGCACGAATCAGAATCTGGTCATGATAATTAGGTGCTCCAATTAAGTGTGTGACTGACTCCAAACCGGCGCTTTTGATAATTTCCAACACCTTGCTGCGATCACCAGTGGCGGTCTGGATCACAACACCCAGTTCTTCATTAAACAATACCGCAACCGGGTCGGTATGAAAGCTATCGAGGTTAATTGTGATGCCGCAATGCCCGGCAAAGGCCATTTCAACCAGGGTAGTAAACAAGCCACCGTCGGAACGGTCATGATAAGCCAATAACAAATCCTGTCGTTTGAGGGATAGAATGGCTTTCACAAAGCTTTTATAACGGTAAGTTTCATCCAGATCCGGGGTTTCATGACCAAACTGGCGAAATACCTGTGCCAAAGCCGAACCACCCATGCGGTTTTTGCCGCCACCCAGATCGATTAAAAACAAATCTGTCCATTCCTGATCGGTCTGCAGGCACGGTGTCAGGGTTTTGCGGATATCCGTAACCGGTGCAAACGCTGATACGATCAGCGATAACGGTGCCGCCATTTCACGACGGCAACCGGCCTGCCGCCAGCCCATTCGCATTGACATCGAATCCTTGCCGACCGGAATCGCAATACCCAATTCCGGACACAAACGCTCACCGACAGCCCGGACTGTATCAAACAAAGCGGCATCTTCTCCCGGCATACCGGCAGCGGCCATCCAGTTTGCCGATAATTTGATATCACCCAGTGCCTGTATATCCGCGGCCAGAATATTAGTGATGGCCTCACCGATTGCCATACGCCCGGATGCAGCCGGTTCAATCAACGCCAGTGGTGTGCGTTCACCCATCGCCATCGCCTCACCACTGTAACCGCTAAAGTCAGTTGCAGTTACACCAACATCCGCAACCGAAACCTGCCATGGGCCGACCATTTGATCACGTGCGACCAAACCGCCGACTGAGCGATCACCGATGGTGATCAAAAACGATTTGCTGGCAACCGCAGGCAGACGCAGTACACGTTTAACCGCCTCATTCAAATCAATATAGTCGGTTTCAAACTCGCTGTGCTTGGGTAAACTATGGCGCACATTGCGATGCATTTTCGGTGGTTTGCCCAATAGTACATCGAGCGGCATATCGACCGGTGCGTTACCGAATTGTTTGTCTGTTAAGCGTAACCTTAATTCGCTGGTGGCTTTACCCAATACCGCGTACGGACAGCGTTCACGCTCACAGATATCAGTAAACTTTTTCAGGTCGGCATCCTGTACCGCCAGTACAAAACGTTCCTGCGACTCATTACACCACAGTTCCAATGGCGACATTCCGGGTTCATCATTCGGTATCGCCCGCAACTCCAGCAAACCGCCTTTGCCGCCGTCATGCAACAGCTCCGGAATTGCATTCGCCAGACCACCGGCTCCAACATCATGGATCGACAGAATCGGATTGGCATCACCATAAGTCACACAGCGATCGATCACTTCCTGACAGCGTCGTTGCATCTCAGGGTTACTGCGTTGCACGGACGCAAAATCCAATGCCTCAGAGCTGCTGCCGGCCGCGACCGACGAAGCGGCGCCACCGCCCAGCCCGATTAACATTGCCGGGCCGCCCAGTACGATCACATTGGCGCCTTCCGGTATGGCCTGCTTTTCAACCTGCATTGCCCGAATATTGCCGAGACCGCCAGCGATCATGATCGGTTTATGATAACCGCGCAGTACATCACCGTTGGCACCGGGCACTTTATCTTCAAAAGTGCGGAAATAACCGGCAATATTCGGCCGGCCAAACTCATTATTAAACGCGGCCGCACCGATCGGCCCCTCAAGCATAATATCCAATGCCGATGCCACATGCTCGGGCCGGCCATAGTCTTTTTCCCAGCGTTGCTCGAAACCCGGGATACGTAAATTGGATACCGAGAACCCGCATAAACCGGCTTTTGCACGTGCACCCCGCCCGGTTGCAGCCTCATCCCGGATTTCCCCACCGGAACCGGTCGCAGCTCCGGGGAACGGTGAGATCGCAGTCGGGTGGTTATGGGTTTCGACTTTCATCAGTATATGCACCGGTTCATCCGAGAACTCATAATGAGAAGCACCCGGGTGTATCGCAAACCGCTTTGCATCAGTACCCTCTATAACAGCTGAATTATCCTTATAAGCAGACAATACCCCGGCCGGTGCTGCCTGATGACTGCGCCTGATCATGTCGAATAAGCTTTTGTGCTTAACATCACCGTCAATTGTCCAACTGGCATTAAATATTTTGTGGCGACAATGCTCTGAATTGGCTTGGGCAAACATCATCAGCTCTGCATCACTGGGGTCACGTTTTAGCGCTGAAAAATGCTCAAGCAGATAGTCGATTTCATCCGGCGCCAATGCCAGCCCCAGCTCCGTATTTGAGCGCTCCAGCGCATCACGGCCTTCGGCGGCCAACGGAATCATCTGCAATGGCTGGGGTTTAACGGTTTGGAATAACGCAGCTGCAGCTTCCACTGACTCCAATACCGATTCGGTCATCCGGTCATGAATTAACACTGCAATATCATGGAGGTCATTCAGGCTTTTATTGTCTGCTGTGGAAAACAGGTATTGAATCCCACGCTCGATCCGCTTGATCTTGGTAAACCCACAATTGTGCACAATATCGGTCGCTTTGGACGACCATGGGGAAATCGTGCCGGGCCTGGGTACGACAAACAGCGTTTGTGGGTATTTATGATCGGATGCGATTTCAGTTGCACTCAATAGCTGCTTCAACCGCTGCTCTTCATTCGAACTGAGGCTCTGATCAATATCTATCAGATAAAAATAAAAAGCTGCAATATCCTGCAGCTCCGGGAAAAGGCGCTTCGCCTTATTGAGTAGCTTGTTTTGTCTAAACCCGGACAATGCCGCCGGACCGTTTATATTAAGCATCCAATCACTCGATCGCTGAGAAACCATTCATCGCAAGGGCCCGTACGATACAAGATATGGCATGTTGAGCACAAGTCCGCGATGTGTCATGTAAATACCGGATTTTGAGAACACATTGTAAACACAAAATACCGGCAAAACCGGTGCAATATTGAACTCAATCAGACAAATACCGTCCAATTTTCGCGATCTTATTCTGTTATAATCGCATACGTACCGGATTGGGGGCGACCTGGCTTCGACGTGGGTAGCGAAACCTAAGGTGCATGCCGAGGTGCAGATTGCCTCGTAAAACCTGCTGCAAAACTTATAGTTGCCAACGACGACAACTTTGCACTAGCTGCTTAATAACCAGTTCTAGTGCCGTCTGACCGGTGTGTGCTTGTGCGCCCGGATCCAGGCGTCGACTACACAGGATCGCGGTGAAGCTCTCCCGGGGCGGACCCGTTAAACCTTAACCGGGATCGCCTGTCGTCTTCCCCGTTCGCCGGGTAGCGGCCGGTTAAACTAAAGGCGAAATAAGCATGTAGAGCCGAAGGCGGAGTACTTGCGGACGCGGGTTCGATTCCCGCCGCCTCCACCAATATGACATCTAAAGCCGTCCTAAGACGGCTTTTTTGTTCCTAAATATCAATAATTTACTCGATTTTCCCATCCAAAATAATCCGGCTGGATGCATTGACAGCCGGGGGCAACTGGGGGCAAGATTAGGGGCAACTTGCACAACTCGAACAGGAGTTGCCCCCATGCCACTGACAGTCACCGCAGTCCGGAAACTCAAACCGAAAGAAAAAACCAAGCGCTATTTCGATGGTGGCGGCCTGTATCTGGAAGTGTCTCCAAGCGGTGGCAAATGGTGGCGATTCAAGTACCGATTTAATGGTAAAGAAAAGCGCGTATCGCTTGGCGTACATCCCGACGTATCATTGGCGGATGCCCGCGAAAAAAGAGACGAAGCACGCAAACTGATAGCGAAAGACATCGACCCCAGCGAACACCGCAAAACCCACAAAGCCCAAAAAACTGAACGTGCTGCGAACAGCTTCGAAGCGGTCACGCGCGAATGGTTTACCAAGCATTCGCCTGGTTGGGCAATCAATCATGCAAACCGGATAATCCGACGCTTTGAACGCGACCTATTTCCTTGGCTTGGCGACAAACCGATTGCCGATATCACCGCTCCAGTGCTACTCGAAGTTATTCAACGGATCGAGCAACGTGGAGCAATTGAAACCGCACATCGCGCACTACAAAACTGCGGACAAGTGTTTCGGTATGCTATCGCCACTCAACGCGCAGAACGCGATCCTAGTCATGACTTACGTGGCGCATTAACCCCGGTTAAAGGCAAACACTTCGCATCAATAACCGATCCAAAACATATCGGCGAACTACTGCGTGCAATCGAGAGCTACGAAGGCACATTAACAGTGCGCTGTGCGTTACGTTTGGCTCCCTTAGTATTCGTTCGTCCCGGTGAACTACGCCATGCAAAATGGGAAGACATTGACCTTGATACAGCCGAGTGGCGATACACCGTCAGTAAAACAAATACTCAACACATCGTCCCGCTATCTAAACAAGCGATAACAATCTTGAATGAACTGCGGCCACTAACCGGAAACGGACAATACGTTTTTCCCGGGGCCAGAAGCACACAACGCCCAATGAGCGATAACGCGATACTTGCAGCCCTTCGGCGTATGGGCATCAACAAAGAAGAAATGACCGGACACGGCTTCCGTGCAATGGCGCGCACTATACTCGATGAAGCACTAGGCTTTCGTCCGGATTACATCGAGCATCAGCTTGCTCACTCAGTTCGTGACCCTAACGGGCGTGCTTACAACCGCACTGCGCACTTAATTGAGCGCAAAAAAATGATGCAAGCCTGGGCTGATTATTTGGATCAGTTGAAACTGATGGACTCAAATAAAGTCACAATATTAAGGCGTGCTTAGTTATGGGATGTTGACTCCATTAATTCTCCCAACGCCAATTTTATTTTTTGATTAATTTCAGTAGTTCCAGCTCTCCCTGGATAATCTTCGACATCTTCCCGGCTGAAATTGATCGACATATTACTCCCAGATGATGCAGTGAATGTTAATTTTTGGTTACTAGCACTGGAAGGAAAACCAGGAGACCACTCAGCATTTTCAAGTTCAATTTCCCGCTTGCTGGCCTCCGCTCTGCAAAAATCCTCGATCATTTTTGCTCCTTCTCGCTGCTGTTCAGTTGATTTAATGTCAGTCACAACTAATACCTTTTGAGAAAAACTATCGATGACAATTACCTTGGGGATTTTTGCGTAAAATTCAAGTGACAAATCAGGCTATAGCTTCAAAAAAACCAGTGCCATCATAACAACTTTAGGTATTTCGCTTTAGGGCTTTATCAAGCGCTGATCTCACCCAATCACTAAACTTCATACCCTCCTGCTCAGCTTTAGCTTTATAAGCTGCTGATTTTTCAGAAGTTACACGAAAAGGCCCAATTGTCTCATTGGCAGGGTTATCCTTCGGGGGTCTCCCCATTCTCTGGTGCTTGGTTTCCCGCTTAGACATGGGGAACAAGTATAACCCAAGTTTTTGTAATACAAAAATACCTTTGTATTGCAGACTTTTTGTAATACAATAATTAGTGACGAGAACGCACCTTAGCCGTGATGGCACACGACTAAGGCGCTAACCATAACCCAACTACAGAGGAGTTGAATCATGGCTGACGCTAATGATACACCCGTGGGCGATGAACCCACAGCACCGAATTCCACGAATCCCCTAATTCACGATAAAACGGGCGACACACTATCTGCATGCAAAAATGTGCTCTGCTTTATCCAAGACGCCATCCCATCGAACTTGGAACAGATGACACTCACCGTATATGGCAAGGAGGGGCTTTACAATATCTTGCAATGCATCAAAGGCGCGTTGGACTATGAATTCAGGCGATAATTAAGGATTTAACTCTGTGGCCTGCAGTTATCATTCCAAAATCCGGACGGTAACTTGCAGGCCTGCTTCGGCACGTTTTCGATACGTGCAGTTACCTTACTCCAATAAATCTCTTGCCTCGCCATGCTTCATGATGTCATAAACGATACTAAAAAAACGCTTTCATATTCTGCAGTGGTAAATTTGGCACGGCGATCCAATGCACCTTCTCTCTGAGTTGGTTACAGATTTTGCTCCAACAGTGCCCCATGTTGTTTTAGCCAATCCTTCGCTTTATTAGTCGTTGGGTGCTGCGCCCTAACAATATTCCAGAAACGTGCCGTGTGGTTAGCTTCGATGAGATGAGCCAGCTCGTGAATGATTACATAATCGACTACCGACATTGGCGCTTTCACCAACCGCCAGTTGAAGCTGAGGTTGTTGTTTACGGAGCAAGAGCCCCAGCGGAATTTACTATCGGTGATGTCGGCTTTTCCATACTCAACCCCCAGTTGGTTAGCGTAATGTCTGACCCTAGGCAATATCTTCTGCTTAGCGCAAAGCACATACCAGTCAATGAGCACCTTCACACCTTTTTGTGCTAGTTCCGGTGGTATAAGAAACTGTCGGGAAAACTCTATATTGCCTGACTGAGTATTAGTTATCGCTATACGGTAATTTCTACCTAGATAAAGTGCTGACTCACCGTTGACCAACTCCTTACCTGGAGGATGGGGTACATCGGTATATTTCTGACCATGGTGGATTTTTTCGTGCAGCCACTGTCTCTTGGATTCAACCACTTGGTGAATCTTCTCTTCCGAAGTTTTTTCCGGAGCATGTACAACGACGCTTCGATCCCGCTCGACGGTAATAGTTAGTTTTCTTCGCTTAAGGGAACGGACTATAGTGTATTGCAGGTCCACTCGCATCACTCCGCATATAGAATCGTATCGTTGTTCTTCTCAGCAATTTCCATAATGCGAGAAATTATGTGTGCGCGGTTGCTCACTACATCCGGCAGTTTTACAAACTCTGGCTGCAACAGCGTTTTTTGCAGCTCTGCTTTGAGCCGATTTCTGGCTGGGATACTTTCCCAAAACCCGGTCAGCTTCAATTCACGCTCGACTATGTTGAAGACTTGCTGCGTCAGATTCACCAAAAAGCTGATACGTTCATCTTCTTTATCACCATACTTCGGATGTTCTTCCCATGTTGCCCTCAGCTCTCGCCTAAACATTCGGAAAAATGGCATCTGCTTTTTGCGATGCAGCCCATACGTTGGCTCCTGGCTGGCGGTGCGAATACGCTCTCGAAGCTTCTCTAATTCCTCGTAGATCTTCTGCCAGTTATCGCGAAACTGCTCGAAGATCTTAGCCAAAGCCTCAGCAAAAGAGGCCTGAAGATCCGGGTCATCGTCCAGGTCCACATCCAAATGATGCCGAATAGCGTGCTCGATCTCTGCTGCTTTGGTTTTCGTGCGCTTGCGTCTTCTTACCTGGCTCTCAAAATCTTCGTCTAGGATCGAGATCGGCTTCACCTTTACATCGATACCCTTAGAGGCCAGATATTCATCCGTCAGTTTCCGCAACTTAGGCGGAATACCTTTGATACTTAGCCGGGCGTCCCGGAAATGCTTGCCCGCCAGTACATTGATCTCGGTTAAAGCGTTGTAATCGTCCATAAAATTCAGCGCCTGCCTTGCCGGGAAAACAAGATTTAGGCTACGAGTAAACTGCTTGAACAAACTGACAAACTCGAAGCGCAGATCCTCATCGTAGAAAAGATCAAAAAACGCATCGTGATCAGTAAGATCAACAAGGCCTTGCTTTCCCAGCAATTCCGTAATGTCCTTGTGATTGGCCTCCAGTTCTAGCAACTCATCCTCCGGAAAGCTGAACGCATCCCCGATCTCCTTCTGCTCACGTTCATCGTAGTTGTCAATAGCCTTCTTGAGGTGATGGCCTATGCCTACATAATCAACAACAAAGCCCTTGTCCTTATTTTCATCTACCACACGATTGACGCGGGCGATCGCCTGCAGCAGGTTGTGGGCAACGACCACCTTATCGAGGTACATCACCTGTTCTACCGGCGCATCAAAACCGGTCAATAGCATATTGTTGACAATGACAATGCCGAGATTTCCATCCAACTCTTCATCTTTGCTGCCGAAACGCATTTTGAATCGCTTGATACTGGTTTCGTGTCGTGATTTGTCGCCGAATTGCTTAAGATGAGGCAGGTCATTATGGCCGGAAGAAATGATCACGTCACTCTCCAGCTTCTTCAACTGTTCAAGGTCTAAGCCCAACGGATTGGCTTGCTCCAGCTTCTTAATCTCATCAGCCAATGCTGACCCCAGGTGCGTACGATAACGCACCGCCGCTTCTCGTGAAGTCGCCACTACCTGTGCCTTGAAGCCATTAGGAAAAACATGGGTCAGGTAGTGCTGAATCATATCTTTGGCTTTGGCTTCGATTGTGGATTCAGCCTCCAGGTATGCCTCACGGGAGCCATAACCTAGAATTTCCAGCCGCTCCTCCAGGTTGTACTCGCTGAAGACATCAGCAAAGTCGGTATCCATTGCCTTCTGATCGGTTACCTCGGCGTTATGGGTGCGCCCTTCGTAAACGATCTCCAGTGTCACCCCGTCCTCAATGGCTTGGCGCATGGTGTACTTGTCGATGTAGTCGCCAAACACCTGCTCAGTCCTGTCGATAGGTGTTCCGGTGTACCCAATGCGAGACGCGTAGGGAATGCCCTTGTCGAGATTGGCTCCCAACATCGCGTACTGGGATCGGTGGGCCTCGTCGGTCATCACCAGAATGTTAGGGCTGGCATTTAGTTCCGGAAAGGTTTCCGCCAGATCGACTTCACGAAATTTGTGGATCATAGCCATCACCAGATCCGACGAATCCGACCGCAGCAACTCTTTCAGCGTCCTGATGCTGCCGGCCACCTTAACCGTGAAGCCGATATTCTGGCTGGTTTCCGCCAGTTGCTGCTCCAGTTGGGTCCGATCGGTCACAAACACTACCTTCCACTGCTGTAAGGTACTGTGTCGATACATAGCTCGCACCATAAACATCATAGTCAGTGACTTTCCCGATCCCTGAGTGTGCCAGATAATGCCGCTGCGCTCTCGGGGAGTCTTTCCCTCCAGGAGTCGTTGAACCGCCAGCTTGACAGCACGAAACTGCTGATAACGTCCAACGATCTTGATGGTTTCGTCTTTATCGTTGGTCGAAAACAAAGTGAAGTTGCGCACTATCTCCAGCAGGTTATTCGGATCGCACATCCCGGCGACGAGCCGCTGCTGGTCATTGGCCGTACCCGCACCATGATCCAATTCGTCCACGGTTCGTGGAAAAGGATCGGCCCAACGATAGAGGTGTTTCTCGTTGTGGGTGGTAATGGTGCCAAACTTAGCCTGCTGCCGACAAGTTGCGACCACGAACTGGTTGTAAAAAAATAGCGGCGCACTACCTTCCCCCTTGGCCCCGCGTTGCTCGCTGTAGCGCAACATCTGGTCAATGGCCTCGGCAATCGGCTCTTTGACCTTGGGCGATTTACACTCAATCACCACCAATGGCAGACCATTCACGAACAGCACGATGTCGGGAATGATGTGGTGCTCAGTACCAAGGATGCGGACCTTAAATTGACAGACGGCAATAAACCGATTGTTGTTGAGCGGGTCTTTCTCGAAATCAACAAAGCGCACCGTTGGACTCTTCTCACCGGTTCGCCGATTCTCACTAACGCTGGTATTTTCCAGCAACAGCTCCAACAGATTGCGATTGTTCTCTATCAGGTTATTGGTGGGGAAACTGGCGGTCAGTTGCTTGACTACCTCCTCCACCTGATCCGGTTCCATCCAGTTATTGATCTGAGCCAACTGTTGGCGCAATACCGGCAACATTACCACCTCGGTAAAGCTATCGCGAAAGCTGTCGGCAGGGTGTTGCTTTTTGTCCAGGTCCAGCACGTCCCAGCTCAGGCCTTGCAGTTGATCCAACAATGGCTTTTCGACGTGATTGCGCTCATCAAGTCTAATGTGCGCCGGTGTCTTTTCCATACCCCTATGCTCCAGAGAATCCGTAGTGCTCACGCAGTTTCGACAATACCGACTTGTGGTTTGCGTCAAGCTCTACGGGCGTCCATCGGTCGTTCTTCAACACCCGAAGTGAATTGGGGCAGGTCGTGATTCGTTTTTCGAAGTAACGTGCCTTCTTGTCGGCATAGTCCAGATTGCCCTGCGAGGTATTTTTTTGAGTGGTGATCAGCACCAGGTTGCCGAGCCGATCGGTCCACTGCTGACGTTGTTCTTCCGTAAAGTCCTTGCACCAGTGGCTGTCCGGTTTTGGATTCTGTGGCAAAACATGCTCTACAGAAAGCGTCTCCAGCGACATGCGGTTACTGTGGTCGGCATAGAGATAATCCAGCTTCAACAGCAGGTAGCGGGTGTACCGACGTTTGTAAACTGCGGTCTCTATTGTACGGTTGAAACCATCTTCGTCGAAATTAAATCCAAGCAATGCCCTAAATGGGTCGTCAACTGAAAACACCTCATCCGCCGAACCCGCTGATTCGATGGTTCGGATGATGTTGTTCATGCGTTCGATTCGTGCCGTCGGCGTGTACTGCGCAATCCAATCAGAAGAAAACTGGTTGTCCAGTTGAATCAGGAAATCCAGTAGCCGCTTATAGCGGAAGCGGTCAAAGTAGCGCATCAGCGAAGGCAACCAGTCGGTAGACGGCAGGCCAGTCAGCATTACTTTAATCAGATTATCGAATTCGAAGCTACCACCGGTCTGGTCGTAATTGTTACCACCCAGCAGTTGGTTATAGTGCTTCAAGTAACATTCAACCAGCTCGAAAGTCTCTTTGCCCTTTGACAGCAGTGATGGCTTCAGCTCGCCGGTAGACTTTTCCTTTTCTCTTGGGTTGTAGATTTTGTGTTCAAACTCATCCAGCAGATTCAACCGTGCCTTGTCTTTCAACAATATGGTTCGGAGGTGGTTGAGGAAACGATCAAAGTCGTCACCCAGTTCTCCCTCGGCCTCTTCCCACAACTTAGCGTATTTCTCTTTTTCTCTATCATTCGTCAATGCGCCGAGGTTTTGCGATTTGAGGATGTCGCTGTTGCGCAACGGTACGCCGCGATCATTGAGAATGGTGAAGAGTCGGAAGGCATCTTCGAGGTCCTCGGTTGCCACATAAATCATCAGAAGACGATTGCGGATAAACCGAATAAAGCTATCAAGATCCAGTGGTCTATCGGTGCTAGCATTTTTGTCTGCAAGGTCCTCGCGCATTTTCAATATTGCACGCGCCATGTTCTTCACCGACGGGTCACTAGACTTATCTGAAAGCTCCTCTAGCTCGGCTTTCCTGTTGGTGCCGCCCTCAGCCTTAACAAAATCATCAACAAAGTTCTGCACCTCGTGGCGAATCGCAAAAGCGATGCGCGTGCGTTCGGGGATTTCGTCAATGTCGTCGCCTTCCTGAAAGATTGATCGTTGGCAACTAGTCTTGACTTTGGGGTTATCCGACAAGTCACGGATACAAGCGAACAACATCAGCAACGTTGTCATACGCTGCTGGCCATCCAGCAGGTCGTTCTCATCGAACTCCTGGCCGGGGGTACTGCCTGCCTTTTTGCTCTGGTAGACGAAGGAACCAAGAAAATACTCCTGATCCGGTTTTTTGTCGTGGGCAAAACTCAGATCGTCCAGCAGGTCGTCGATTTCATCACGACCCCAGATGTACGGGCGCTGGTATTCGGGAATGCGAAACCAGAGATTGGAGAAGATCTCCTTGACCAGAATTTTTTCGCTTTTTATTTCGTGTTCATTGGGCATAGGTTATTCCGTTGTAGCCGTTTCGAGTAAGGGGTGACGCGTTTTTTGCCGGTGAGGAGATCTTGCATTAGTGCTACTTTGAGTTTGCCTAGTTTTTCAGCGAATTTTGTTGATCGTGTGATTGCTTCATCAGCCTCTTTGAGCTTCATGGAAATCGTTTCCTGCTCGTCAACTTCGCGTGGAGCTGCAATCAAATATTCGCGGAAAAACTGTAATCCGATGGTCACAATCGTGCTGCCAGAAGCAATGCCTTCAAATCTTGGTTTTTCTCGCTGCAACCAGTAGTAGAGGTATACATTATCAAGCTTCTGTAGCTTGCATCGCCAAGCCATAAAATGCTGACTTACTGCCATTTCACTAGCTAGAATTGCGCTTTTTCCAACGCCTGCATCGCGCGAGAGAATCACCGTGCCTGCTGGATGAAGAACCGCAGATGAGTTTTTGATACCCAGTTCGCTGATCTCTTTTTCTGTATCAGTAATGTACAGATCGTCGAGCTTGCGAGAATCTGCAAGCGACACCCATTTGATCCCGCCGTTCCAATAGCTAAGTCGCAACTTATTCGGAGTGTGCCCACTGCCTCTGACAGCCAGTGCGTCAAGTAAACTCACTTCCCACTCCACCGGAATCCGGCCCAGCGGGGAGTCTTTGAATTCGTGGGTAGCTTCGGAGCGGAGGTTGCCGTGTTCGTCTATACCTTTGGTGAGCAGGTCTTGCATCAGGCCGGTCTTGATGCGCTGCTGCTTGGCAATCAATGCCTCGGCCTGCTCAATAGCCCGATCCACCGTTGAGAGGACTTCGGCGATTTTGGTTTGTTCTTCTTGTCTCGGAATTGGAAATGAGAACTTTTCGAATACGTTTTGATATAGATGCTGAATCGTTGATCCAGCTAAGTTGTCTTCAAGGAATTTCCTAAACAGATGAGAGCATAGCACGTGATACATGAACCGATGCTCATAAGAACCATCTTTACATCGAAGTAGAAAAATACCACTGTTTAATACTGCCTTGTCGGGGCAATTATCTACTAATGCAACTTTGCCTATAGTCCCATCCTTTGTTATCAACACATCTCCATCTTTTAGATGGATGTACTCTGCTTCCGCGAACCGTGCCTCAGAAACATGATAGCAGCTATCCCATCGAATCTTTCCTCCTAAGAAGTTCGTACCAGTGACTAGATACGGCCCTTCTTCGATAAATTCGGACGCTCTGAGTCCTTGCCACCCGATCCTCCCTTTTAAGTACGATGACCGAGCAATTGTTATTTTATCCCATGGGCAATTATCTTTTGATAATTTCATCCCAAATACCCCAGCCCGGCCAAGTAACTATCCAGCACCCTCAGGGTCTCTCCCCGCGCCTGCTCAAGCTCCCGGCTCGACACTGCGTATTTATCCCAAAGATTCTCCACCACCGCGATCAGTGCCCGCTTTTCGGAATTGAGGTAGCGGTTCAGCTCAGTGTTGGCGATGTCGTAGAGCTTTTTCAGAATCAGGTGCTTGGCTTCCTCCTCGGTGAGCTGGCCACCGATGGCATCCAGCAGGGTATCGGTTTTGGCAAGTCGCGCCGCTAGTGCAGCCATGTCCTTGTTAAGGGCGTTAATCTTTTTCTTATCGGTTTTGTTACCTAGAGCAAGCTCAGTCAGTTGCGTATCAATCTGCTCGATCAACTCTTGAGATTCGGCCTTGAATTCGTCGCCCCCCAATCGCTTGAGTTGCAGCTTGTGCTCCAGCTCATCGGTGTTGGCTTTCAATTCCGCCTTGGTCTCCTTGATGCGTTTTTCCAGAGCTTTGATGGCGTTGTCCTGTAATTGCAGCGCCGCCAACTCCTTGCGGGCGGATTCGCCACTGCTGTCCTTGAGATCTTCGATCAACTCCTTAAGCGCTTTTTTGATTACTGCGGCAGTGACCTTTTCATCTTCGTCCGGCTCATAGGCGGCCACCTCCTGCGCGGTTTCCACCGCCTCGGCCAGTTCGCTCTGTGCTTCGCCGATAGCGGCCTCCAGCGCTTCGATCTCACCGGCCTCGACCTGAAAGAACTCGGCAATCAAATAGTCGTCGGGGATCAGGCTGTGGTGCCAACCAGTGGCGACGATGGTCTTGAGGTCATAGCGAATCTGCTGCCACCAGTTGACGAAGACTCCGGCGGACTGAAACTCGTCGAGCACCTTCAGGGGTATCAGTTTGGTCTTGAGGGTGGTGAGCAGTTCGTGACGGACCTCAGGCATCTTCATGCCCCCCGAGTTAATAAGGCGCAGTTGGGCAAAATCGTCACGGGCAACTGACCACCAGGTTTCGAGCGCCTCATGATGGGTGACTAATGTCTGTTGCAGGCTCGGGTCTGCCTCCAGGTGCGCCTTGATGGCGGTCTTGCCGTCGATAGCGGAGTTGAAGGCCAGGTAGCCGGGACGTTCAGACTTGAACAGTATTTGAGAATCGACGCCAAATTGTTCAAACTCCGCACTCTTAGCTTGCACCTCAGGTTCGGGCACACCGCCGATCAGGTGGGCCTGCACATCCTCCGGTTCCGGTTCGGGAGTGTTGTCCACATAGCGGCGGATGTTGAGATTGTAGTCGTGGGTCTCCATGATCTCGGCCTTCTCCGCCAAACGGCTGTATTTGTGGATCTCACGCTTGTGGGTAAAGACGAAGTCGATTTTTTCAATGTCTTCCGGCCGCAACTTGTTCTGGTTCTTGCCCTCGGCATATTCTCGGTCGGCATTGATAAACAACACTTTATCGCGCAGTTCGTCCGGCTTGCTTTTGTTGCAGACCAGCACGCAGGCGGGGATGCCGGTGCCGTAGAACAGGCCGGGCGGCAGGCTGATGATGGCCTCGATCACATCGTCGTTGATAAAAATCTCGCGGATCAGTTTTTCCTTGCCGCCGCGAAACAATACTCCGTGGGGCATGATCGTGGCCATGTGGCCATCGGGCTTGAGGCTGGCCAGCATGTGCTGCACGAACATTAGGTCGGCCTTTTTGCCGGTCTCCGGGCACCACTCGCGGAAGCGGTGGGCAAAGGTCATGTTGGCGCGACTGTAGTTCTGCGAGAAAGGCGGATTGGCCAGCACTCGGTCGAACTTTCTAATCTGGCCGTTTTCCAGGATCTGTGGGTCTTCCAGGGTATCACCGTTTTCGATAGTGAAGCGGGTGATGTTGTGGAGGATCATGTTCATATTACAAATCGACCAGACGGTGCCGTTGGAGTCCTGGCCATAGAGAGCAAGGTCGTTGGCGTCCTGCCCCTGTTCGTCGATGTACTGATGCGACTGGATCAGAAAACCGCCGGAACCGGCGGTGGGGTCATAGATCTCATTGCCCGCCTCGGGCTTAGTGATCTGCACCAGCAGGCGCACCACCTCGGCAGGGGTGTAGAATTCGCCGCCCTTCTTGCCTGCACTGTCGGCGAAGTATTTGATCAGGTATTCATAGGCCGCGCCGAGCAGGTCAGGAAACTCGAAGTTGTCATTGACCAGCACGAACTGGGGCTGGTTGAAGTGGTCGAGCAGATCCTTCCACTTCTGGTCGGGGATCTTAGTCTTGCCCTTGACCGCGTTGAAGTCGATGTTGTTCTTCAGCACCCCAGCCAGGGAGTCGTTTTCGTCCTCCAAGGCGGCAATGGCCTTGTTGAGCATATTGCCGATGTCGTGCTTGAGGTGCTTGAGCGGTGGCACGGTGTTGCCCTCGTCATCCACCCAAGACTCGTGCCAGCGAGCACGAGGCGGTACGAAAAAGGTCTCGCCGTAGGAGGTCTTGTCCTCCATTAACTCCTTGAGCAGTTTTGGATCGTCAATATGGGTGAAGTCACTCTTGCGAAGCTGCTCTCGCTTGCGGTCAAATTCATCCGACAGCCGCTTGAGAAACAACATGCCGAAGATGAATTCCTTGAACTCGGAAGCATCCATCTTGCCGCGCAGGATGTCGGCAGATTTGAATAGAAATTTTTCAAGTTGCGATAGAGATATTTTTTCTTGTTGCATTTGATAAGTTTTCTTAGGTCTCGGAATCTGCTGGGTTTAAATCCGGAACAGCGACGCCACTGCGTTCACAGTAGTTATGGATCATTACCTCAATCATATTGGCCAGACTGCGCCGCTCCTGCTCAGCAACAGCCCGGAGCCCCTCCTTCACACGCGGATGAATACGTACAGTCAGAGTCGTCGATTTGGTTTCTGCCATCAAGTAACCTCGTTCGTATAGTAGCTTTCATTTGTACTGCGGATATACTACACGGAATTATTCATCTGAGAAACCACGTATGCAGCGGCATTACACCACCCGATCTTTTTTCCGACAGGTGCCCAATACCCTGTTGGCCTGTTATTTCCACGACCGGGAGTTGTTCAAAGACCTGGACTTTGGCGCAATGAAGGAAACCAAGCCGGATGTGTTATTCGCTGCTTGGATGGAGCTTGATGACAGCCAACGGAATGCCATGGATGCGGTATTTCGGGAGATCTACGCGATGAGTTGCCAAAAGGGATTTAAAGCGATTATCGATGAGGCACGCTGGAAGTTGCGAAAAACGCCGGAGAAAATTACTGCGTTTATAGAACACCTATCAAAACTGCCAAATCACTACCACCGTGCAATGGTGACCTATCTCGATCATGCAGATTTTTGGCGTGGCGCAACTTACTTTCACCACGCAGATACCCTGTCTTACTGGCGCAAGCGGAAAAATCTTGGCCATAAAGCTGCAGCGGTGGATGACGAAAGTATTGAACAACTAGCAAGACTGATTCGGGAGTACTTTCACCGCACTGAGGGCAGGGGCAATAACTGCGTGGTAGAGCCGCTTCGTCGCGGTAATCTGGACTACTTTTTTGCCTATCCGGAGGATTATTCACAGCAAAGTGCTGAATGGGTTAACGGTGAGTTCGGTAACCGTCCGCATAATCCAGCCTTTGAAATCGTATTCGTTTATTCACAAGAGCAAGGCACGTTGGATTTGAACTTTAAAGCGCTAAACAAAACTATTGATGCATTGCAAAACCTATTTGCTAACGCCATTTTGAAGCTCGATAAGCTTCCCCCAGATCCAAAAGATAAACGAGTTTATGATCTGAACCCGCTCCGGCAGAAAGAGTTCCAGTTTCTGTCTGACATAGGAAGCGGTATTCAGAACACTGCCGTTAAAAAACTGCGTCTTTCCTCTCGGTCTAAGAAAGGAGACAGGATTACCCTGGAGGCTGATACCAGCGAAGACCCGGATGCAATTTATACACTGATGGAAAAAGTGGGCGAATCAATTCCCCTACACTTGTACAACGTAACTTACGTTGAGATTTCTGCTTCGATAATAGTCGACGCTGACAAACCAGCAAAAGCTGTCACTATCCGCATTAGTCACCCGAACTCCTGCTCATTGAAATACGACGAGCACGATCTGATATTGCGCGACATGCTGGAACAATCCGGCATTGAACCCAAACCACCGGAACCAACTGACGCATGACGCCTGAAACGGCATTAATTGAGTTGCTTGACCGAATAGCCACAAACTTGGGCGCCCCCACGTTGTTAAGCACCGCAGAACTCGCTGAGTGGCCTCACACGGCAGTGAATGTGATGAAAGCAGAGAAACTAATCAGCGAAGCAAAACCAGCCCGTAGCACGGTGTGCCTCGGCTGCGAGCAAGAATGTATGATGCCGGTTCATACCATCCCGGTAATTTCAGGTGATCCAGGGTTATTTATCGTTTGTGACAAACGCGACGACATAAACCGGGTTGCTGTGTCGCCCGATCAGCTTGAACAGTGGCAAACGACGGGCACCGCCGTTGCTCGCTTGTTAACCAAGCTCCTTAAATTGCCCACACAGCCTCCCAATAACGGAAACAACGGCCGTTGGGAAATTGGCGTATTAAAAGGCCTTAAGCACACGAGCCATTTAGTTTTATGGGCCAATGACAGACTTATCCTGAGCTTAGCCGGCCATACATTGCCCTTAGCGGAAGTACTGAAATTTGAGGAAAAGCGTTTTGCAGTTGATAAGAGCGCTTTAATTCAACTGGTCGATAATCCCATTGCTAGCGCTGGGGATGTTGAATCGGCGACTCAACGAAGAGAAAGACTCAGAAAGCGTGTGCAGGAGAAGAAAAATCGCGGCGTTCGTGCTTTTTTGAAGGAAGTGGCCGAGGAGGAACGCATATCCATCTCACGCCTGAAACAGATCATCTATAAATGACTTATTTTCAAGGTAGCCATTTAGCGAATATATTCACTAGCCAGGTTGATAGGTAGCCCCCTACCTAGTTTGTAATACAGTCATGTTCAACACCGCCTTAGGAGGCACTAACATGACTACGACAATTCTACGGCTTCCAGCAGTCAAAGCACGGACCGGCTTATCACGCAGCACAATCTATCTTCGTATTTCGGAAAACCGATTTCCGAAACCCATTTCTCTCGGTGATAGAGCCGTTGGATGGATCGAAACTGAAATAGATGAGTGGTTGAAACAACAAGTTGAAGCGAGCCGCCGGGCATCGCAATGAATGATGTCAGCCATCAATTCCGCAACGCTATTTATGCGTTCGGACTGGAGCCTCCGGAAATTATTGAAGCAGGTAAATTTCATCGTTTTCCTGGTATAGGCAAAAAAAACGGTAATACTGCAGCTTGGTGCATATTATTTGATGACGGTTTAGGCGGCTGTTTTGGCGATTGGTCTTCAGGCTTATCAGAAAGCTGGCAGGCAAAACAAATCAATCCATTTTCTAGTACAGAACACGCTACGTTTAAGCGTAAAGTAGAAGATGCTAAAAGAGTTGCTGCCAAAGAACGCGAGGAGAACCATGCTAAGGCCGCCATAAAAGCATCAGCGATATGGAAAGCGGCGACTCCTGCTTCTAATGAATATCCATATCTAGTACACAAAAACATAAGCCCATGCGGAACACGCTTATATGAAGGGACTTTGGTTTTACCATTGCGAATCGATAGTGAGCTTCATTCATTACAATTCATTGATTCAGACGGTAGAAAGAAATTTCTCGCTGGTGGACGAACGTCGGGATGCTATTTTAGTCTTGGCAACCTAAAAAACTCCGCAACGCTATGTATCGTCGAGGGATTCGCGACCGGCGCAACTATTCATAAAGCCACAGAGTATCCAGTGGCCGTAGCATTCACAGCCAACAACCTGTTGGCTGTTACAAGTTCTATGCGTAAGCGCTTTGCTGAGCTAACACTTGTTATTTGCGCTGATGATGACTTCAATACAGAGGGGAATCCCGGTATTGCCAAAGCCCGGGACGCCGCCTTGGCCAATGACGCAATCGTCGCTATCCCACGCTTCCCAAAAGAACGACCGAATGACGCCACTGATTTTAATGACATGGCGTTGCTTACGGGATTGGATGCAGTCGCTGACGTCGTTGAAAAAGCTATTGCTGAAAAAATTGTGGATGCGAAATCAGATGATTTCTGGCCCAATCCACAGCCGTTATCTGTAACTATTGAGTCGGTGCCCTACCCACTGGATGCTTTACCGAAAACTCTATGTGATGCAGTTGAAGAAGTGCAGTCATTTACTAAAGCCCCTATTCCTTTGGTTGCAAACTCTGCGATTGCAACTTTATCGCTCGCTGCCCAAGCGCACGCGAATATTGAAAGAGCTTCGAAGCTAGAAGGTCCAATTGGTCTATTTATGCTGACAATTGCGGATTCTGGTGAACGTAAATCGACCTGCGACCACTACTTTATGCAAGAAATAAGAAATTATGAGTTAGGCATTGCTGAGCAAATGAAGCCTCAGCTCGTCGACCATGAATCAGCACTCCAAGCATGGGAAGCAAAACACTCGGGCATCAAAGATAAAATTCGTCAATCAACTAAAAATGGAAAGCCTGTCAAGGATTTAGAGGTTGAGTTAAATACCTTACAAAATCAAAAACCAAATGCACCTAGAATTCCAAAGCATGTATATGCAGATGCCACCCCGGAAGCTTTGAAGTGGAGCCTTGCAAAAAATTGGCCCTCTGGCGGAATTGTATCCAGTGAAGCTGGCATTGTATTCGGCGCACATGGAATGAATAGGGAATCCATAATGCGGAATCTCGCAACACTAAATCAGCTTTGGGATGGAGATACTATCACTACGGAAAGACGATCTACTGAATCATTCACCGTGCATGGCGCACGGCTCACTATTGCTTTACAGGTACAGGAAGCCACACTTCGCAGCTTCTTTGATCGTTCAGATGGTCTCCCTCGCGGAACCGGATTTCTAGCACGATGTTTGATTGCATGGCCTGATTCCACTCAGGGCACAAGATTGTATTCTGACCCACCTAAAGACTGGCCAGCCTTGGTAAGTTTCAATCAAAAGCTCAGTTTATTGCTGCATGGAGCGACTCCGATCAACGAAAATGGCGCATTAGAACCTACAACGCTCAGGTTTACTCAGGAGGCCAAAAAAGCCTGGATAAAATTCCACGATTTCATTGAACAAGAACTTGGAGTAGCGGGTGAACTACATGATGTGCGCGATGTCGCCAGCAAGATCGCCGATAACGCTGCACGTTTGGCCACATTATTCCACGTACTGGAATACGGATTAGATGGCGAAGTCACATTAGAGTCTTTTGAGTCTGCCTCAAGGGTTGCCGCCTGGCATTTACATGAGGCAAGGCGTTTCTTCAACGAAATCGCATTACCGGAAAAGCAATTGAATGTTATAAAACTTGAAAACTGGCTAATTCAAAACTGCAAACGCAACAACATAACGCAAATATCACGAAGAGATGTTCAACGCAATGTCACACCCTGCTGTTTGCGTGATGGTGACTCGCTAGAACTAGCTATAAACGAACTTATTGAAGCAGATCGGATCAGATTGCACACTACTGGAAAACAAAAGTTAATACTAGTCAATCCAGCTCTTTTGAAAGAGAACTTAACGTGAGCTTATTGACTCTCATCCAGAAAGGCGGCCTTGATAAAGTTACGACTGTGACGCAAGCGACTATTGCGACAGGCACCAAGAAAAAGTCTGACACTGTCGCTAATGTCGCGACTGTCACAGTCACTCATAGAGATAATCGCAACAAAATATACGGAACTGTTGCAATGAGCGAAGATGCTGAGATGAAAATTAGAACCTGGCTAACAAGTACCGGTGAAGATGACTTAACCGTAGTTGCTGACATACTCGAAAAATGCCGGTCCGATAAAAATGCGTTAGACTATTTTTTAAATCGCGCAACCGAGTGTCCAGCCTCAGGTTTTTAAGATTATTTGCCATTGGACACGTGTATTAATCAAGCCTTCAAATTCGAATAAGTATTGATTAAAACAGCGATTTGCCTAATGATTTCGGTTAAAAAGAATGAGGCAACAGTATGGGTGGTATTGGTAGTGGCTCGTGGTACCGATGGAACAAGCAAACCACTGTTGATGAGTGTAAACGAGTGGATATTCGTTATATGCGGAAACATGGTCTGCTCAAACCCTACACTATGGGCAGCCTATCCTGGACACGAGGCGGTGAGCCGAATGGTTTTATCAACTACACCTGTTATGAAGATAAGCTGGCTCTGAAATTTCGCTATCGAGAATATGGCGATGAATGGCAACCGGTAAACCAAAATATCTACTTCACTACCACCACTTGTAACTACGGAGGTATCCGGAAATGGTTCGCATGTCCGAATTGTGGCCGACGTGTCGCGGTTTTATGCAGTGACGGCCCGCTATTTCTATGCCGACACTGTTATCAGTTGCCTTATTCAAGCCAGAATGAGGGCAAAATCGACAGGGTTTTCAGCAAAAAGCATAAATTAGGCGCAAAAATATTTGAAAATTACGATAACGGCTATGGTTGGCTAAAAAAGAAAGGCATGCACTGGAAAACCTTTGAGAGACACTATCGAAAATATCAGCGGGTGAATCAGCAAGTCGAAGATATAACAATTAATATGCTGAAAGGGTTAGATATTGCCATCAATGCCAAGAAGTAGCCTCCCCCACCTTTTAATTTGTGGCTAACGACATATACCCCCTCCCTCATTTTTTGGAAATTGGGGAGACAAAACATCACAAAACTTACTGCTAAATAACTGATAATTGGGGGCAACTCTGGGGGCAACCGCACACTCCAAAAACAATAAATATAATTTAAATCATATGCTTATTGGTGTTTTTCGGTAGCCGCCGCCTCCACCAAACCGTCCATAGATATTACTATTGGCACTCCCGCTACACGGGTACGGGAACCACGGAACCCAAAGTTATCAGACTTTACTGAGCTTAAGAGGAGTTACACAAGCACTCCCGTTCTAGGGATGTTTAACCACAGACGCCTCACGAGTCGGACAGCACGATTCAATTATAAAAGCTACCTTCTTTTGAATTACGCCGGAGGCCGATAAGGTTTCACCTGAATAGCATCAGCATGCTGCCGTGCTTTAGCGAGATCATAGCTGGCTTGTATTTTTAACAAATGATCAGCTTTAGGTCCGAAAGCTTTTTCAATCCGGATTGCCATTTCAGGCGAGAGCGCCGATTTTTCATTCAATAGTTTGGACAATGTGGGCCGTGCAACTTGTAATATTTCAGCTGCTTGTTTCACATCGAGGTTAAGTGCTTGAATCACTTCTTCGCGAATGATTTCACCGGGGTGGCTTGGGAATTTAATACTCATTTTCATACCATGCACTGATAGCACCTAACCAGGCCAGCGCTGTTTACTATGAATGACGCTAAGCACCTGCAACTCATTATCTGCGACCCGATAAATCAGCAAATATGGAGTGTGATTTACCACCCATTCGCGAGTGCCGGATACCCTGCCCATACGTCCCATTTGTGGCTGTCTTAGTAATAGTTTTGCTGAATCAGCTATCTGCTGCGCCACTTGCTGAGCGGCAAGCGGATTGTCTTGGGCAATGTATTCTTGAGCTTGTTTGAGTTGATTAAGAGCGCGCCTGGTCCATTTCAGTTTCAATTTGGACTCCCCACCTCTCAAACGTTTCTTTTACGTCTTCGTCATTAGCGAAGTCACTTCTAAGTGCTTCTGCCAGCCCCATTTCCGCTTCCTGGCGCACATAGGCCTCATAGGCAACGTCTTTCCAGGTCGCATTGCTAGGTAGTTGATCGGCTAAAGAATGCAAAGCCTGCTTGATATCGTGTCCATCAGTGCTCATAGTGTACTCCTAAATTCATTGATCGAAGCATAGCACTTATTGATATTTGGGTTCTATATCTCATAGTATTGGTCTGACGACACTCGCCTTAGGCACTCATGGCAACCGGAAAAAACGTTAGAGCATCCTCAGAAAATGAACAGTAAATCAATAACTTATGAATTTTTATTCAAATAACGCTGCCGTAGAGCACGAGCCACAGAAAAAACTTACGTTATAAATATCACAGGCCCTTACCCCAAATAACGCGTCGTTAAATCCTGCTTCAACAGTGCGGATAACTTATTAACATCTTCAACGAAATACTCTTTTAACTCCTGCAATACCGCTTCCGATACAGGTTTTTTTTCAATGCGCTTTTGATTGAACTCACCGATCCGCTTCATAATATTCAAACGCTCGATACCGAGTACCTTTTTAATGCCTGTCGCCATGGATTCTACAAACTTAGGCGAATGCCGGATAAAGTTCTCCAATCCTTTGCTTCTGACGGTTTTGCTTGCGTTCACTCTGGGAAACTCCGTGCGCTGATCGTCGGGTAAACCCAGGAACTCAAGAATTTTGGAATACTCCTGCTGGATATTTTTAAAGAAGTCTTCATAAACCAGAATTTTAACCTGTGATTCCGGGAAGTGTTCCAATAGCCGTTCTGTCTGCAATCCCAGCTTTGCTATTTCGCCGTAACGCACTAACGGATTATCAGTTGTAAACTGATTACGCCAGGCCGTTACAAAATCCGTTTCCGTGTCCCAGCCACTATACAAATGCTGGGTGTGCATAGACTGAACCAGCTCAACCGGGTTCCTGACCAGCGCAATAATTTTCGCATCCGGAGCATGTTCTTTCAGCTGCTTAATTGCTTCGCTTGAATACATATACCAGACCGATGCTTCGCCAAGCACTGTATGCTCATTTGACGCTTCAGAGAAAAGCGCCAGATAATCTTCCATCGCCTGCATTTCCCGAATCGACGGAAAGTCGTAGCAGAAAAAATTAGGTTCTTTTATATATGGCATAAACACCTGAGGATGTTCACACAAATAACAATACAACGCTGTTGTTCCACACTTGGGTGCGCCAACAATAAAAAAATTGGGCCGCTGACTCATTAAATCACTCCTGATCACCAATTATTTACGGGCAAATGCTTAGGCGCGCTAAACTTAACAGAGCTCAGAACATGAGTAAATCAAAATCCAGGGTTTCTGTTTTATAACTTGAGTAATATGGCCGACATCATTTTTTAGCATCTATAGCCGCAAACGATTCGAAATATAAAAAGTACCTCTAAAAATCTGGGTTTTGTTTACAGGGTAACCGCAGGCACATGCAGAAGCGTAATGTACAAACAATGCATGAGCATTCGAGTATGCCCGCAACATCGCCAGCGGACAAAAAGGTCCTTTTTAAGGGTGCCCTAAACTTTAGTCATATAAAAAAGACTGAATTTACAGCACTTTACTATCGCTTACGTTCAATATGCAGGCTTGTTTGAATTTGGCATAGTCTGCCTATCACTAACAATAGGCACAGCAGACGATGGCAATTAACGAAAACAGCGGTATCATAATCAATACTCCCAACAGCATAGGTCCAGGCCAATCCGGCCCACAGGCCAATGATGTTGCGTCGCGGCTGCTGAATGAGCGGATTATTCAGGAATCGCAGCTGCAGAATGCCCAATTAAATCAAAAGTTGCGCTATCCGGTGCTGATAGCCGGGAGCCCGAAAGGCATCCAGGGTGGCCCTCAATTAATGACGCGTCCGTCGATGCTGGACAAACCTGTGAATCCGACGCGGATGACGCCAAGCAATACGCCGTTTAACAATTTTAACGGTGCC